>NZ_CP101987.1:1396970-2793940 GCF_024508315.1 Cellulomonas xiejunii | reverse complement strand
GAACGCGATGACGGACGTGATCAGGGAGGCGCGCAGGAAGGTCCCGGTGGCGACTGCGGGACGCTGCGGGTCCTCACGGTCCATCTCCGCGTAGGTGAGGCCCCCGGTCATCTCGGCGAGGTCCGCGCGGATGACCTCGGTCTGCGCCCAGGCGGCCCACGGCGTCACGACGGGTTGGCCGGCGAACGCGGCCGCGTCCTCGGAGACGGTGATCTCCTCCTGCGCCAGGCCCTGCGCGATGCCCGCCCAGGTGCCGACACCGGCGAGGGCCATGAGGATCCCGAGTGCTGTCAGGAGCGTGCCGAGCAGGTGGGCCCGGCGTGCGGGGGGCGTCGAGGACGGGGTGCTGACGGGTGTGGCGTTGGGTGCGACATCGGCGGACATGGGGTTCCCCTTCGGTCGGACGGTGCCGGTGCCTTCGGCGGCCCCGGCTGGCCCCACCGTGGTGGGTGAATTCTCAAGGAGATACCCGGCAAAACGATTTGTCGGACTTCAGTCACGTCGGTCACGTCCGTGTGACATCGCGCGGCGTGGCCCCGCGCCGCGCGAGGCGGCGGCTCCCGCGTCGCAGGAGCCGCCGCCTCACTCACGGCGCGGGTGGGCGGTCAGCCGTTGGTGCAGGTGGCGCCGTTCAGCGTGAACGACGACGGTGACGCGTTGGTGCCGGAGTGCGACCCGTTGAAGCCGATCTGCACCGAGCCGCCGGCCGGGATCGTGCCGTTCCACGGTGCGTTCCGCGCCGTCACCCGGCTGCCGGACTGCTCCACCTCACTGCTCCAGGCCTGGGTGACCTGCTGGCCGGAGGGGAAGGCCCAGCTCAGGGTCCACCCGTTGATCGCGCTGGACGACGTGTTGGCGATCGTGAGGTTGGCCGTGAAACCGGTGTTCCACTGGTTGACGGAGTACGCGACGGAGCACGTCCCGGCCGGGGCGCCGGTCGTCGGGGTGGGCGTCGGGGTCGGGGTAGGCGTCGGGGTCGGGGTCGGGGTCGGGGTCGGGGTGACCGTCGGCGTCGGCGTCGGCGTCGGTGTGGGTGTGGGTGTGGTGGTCGCCGTGGGTGTGGGTGTCGGGGTGGGCGTGGGTGTCGGGGTGGGCGTCGTGCTCGTCTGGTCGAGGCCGAAGAACGCGATCGCCGCGGCAGCGTCGACCGGCAGGTTGTGCGTCACGCCCTGCAGGAGGTTGGCCTCCAGCAGCGCCTGCGTGCCGGTACCGCCGTAGCGGGCGCGCGTGCGGTTGCCGATGGTCTCGGTCGAGGCGGGGGTCGAGCTGATCCCCATCACGTTCGTCCACTGCTTGACGGCCTCGGTGTGGTTCTGCGAGCTCAGGGTCTCGTCGTTGCTGCCGTGCCACAGCTGGACGCGGGGGCGCTTGCCGCTGTAGCCGGGGTACGTGGCCCGGGCGAGGTCGCCCCACTGCTGGGCGGACAGGATGCGCCGGCCCTGGGCGCAGTCGCTGTTCCAGCCGGCCTGCGCCGTCGTGCCCGGCTTCGCGCCACCGGTCGAGAAGCACGTGGCGGGGACGCCGGCGAACGCGGCACCGGCTGCGAAGACGTCGGGGTACTCGGCCAGCACCAGCTGGGTCGTCATGGCACCCGACGACGTCCCCGTGATGAAGACGCGCGACGTGTCCGTCGTGTAGCGCTGCTGCACGTGCCGGACCATCTGCACGATGCTCTGCGGGTCCGAGCCGCCGTCACGCGTCATCGCGGCCGACGACGAGACGTCGAAGCAGTTGCCCGGCCGGTTCGTGCTGGGGTACACGACGATGTACCCGTGCTGGGAGGCGAGCTCGTCGAACTGCTGGCCGCTGTACATCGCCTGCGCGCTGCCGGTGCAGTAGTGCACGACGACCAGCACGCCGGGGTTGGCGGGCAGGCGGTCGGGCACGAACTGGTACATGCGCAGGCCGCCGGGGTTGGTGCCGAAGCCGGTCACCTCGACCAGCGAGGCGGCCTGCGCCGCCGGTGCGCCGGCGAGCTGCGCAGCTCCCGCCAGCGCCAGCGCGACCACAGTGCCCAGCAGGCCGACACGTACGGCGCCGCGACCGCGGGTGCGGAACAGTCTCATGGTGGTGCCCTCCTCGCCCTGCCGGGCGCGACGGCGCACCGGCACTCCTCGACGGCGGGGAACGTTTGCCGCACCGTCAGGCCGAGCATGTCGCGCGGCGCGCGCGACCGCACGGGGCGAAACGCTTCGTGCCGGACCGACCACACGCGCGGCGGGAGCCCCGCCGCGACGCGGTCAGCGGAAGACGATCGTCCGGGTGCCGTCCAGCAGCACGCGGTGCTCGGCGTGCCAGCGCACGGCGCGTGCCAGCGCACGGCGCTCGACGTCCTGACCCAGGGCCACGAGGTGCTCGACCGCGTGCGTGTGGTCCACACGCTCGACGTCCTGCTCGATGATCGGGCCCTCGTCGAGGTCGCCCGTCACGTAGTGCGCCGTCGCCCCGATGAGCTTGACGCCGCGCTGGTGCGCCTGCGCGTAGGGGCGTGCGCCCTTGAACGACGGCAGGAACGAGTGGTGGATGTTGATGACCCGGCCCTGCAGGCGCCGGCACAGGTCGTCGGACAGGATCTGCATGTAGCGCGCGAGCACGACGAGCTCCACATCGAGCTCCTCGACCAGCTCGAGCAGGCGCGCCTCGGCCGCCGCCTTCGTCGCCGCCGTCACCGGCACGTGGTGGAACGGGATGCCGTAGAAGTCGGCCATGGGGCGCAGCACGTCGTGGTTGGACACGACGGCGACGAGGTCCACGGGCAGGTTCTCCGAGCGCTGCCGGAACGCCAGGTCGTTGAGGCAGTGCGCCGTCGTCGACACCATGACCAGCGTGCGGACGGGTCGGCCCGCGACGTCCAGTCGCCACGTCATGCCGAACCGGTCCGCGAGCCGGGTCAGGCCCGCCCGCAGCACGTCGTCCCCGGCGTCCGTCGTCACCTGCACGCGCATGAAGAACAACCCGGACAACGGGTCACCGAACTGCTGCGACTCGGTGATGTTGCCCCCGTGCTCGGCCAGCAGACCGGCGACGGCCGCGACGATGCCGGGCTGGTCGGGGCAGGACAGGGTCAGGACGAGGTGCGTCGGGTCGACGGGCGAAGTGTGTGACACGAGGTCTGAGAGTAGTGCGCGGGTGCCGCGGGCTGACACCATGGCGCCATGACCGCCCTCGACATCCGCCCGGTGACCGTGGACGACGCGGGTGAGCTGCTCACGCTGCGCCGCGCCGCCTTCGTCACCGAGGCGCAGCAGTACGGCGACCCGAACATCCCGCCGCTGACGCAGACGCTCAAGGAGCTCAAGGCCGACCTGGAGGCCGACGGCGTCATCACGCTCGGTGCCTGGTGGGGTCACCGTCTGGTCGGCTCCATCCGCGTGCTCGTCGAGGGCGGCAAGGCCACGCTCGGCCGGTTCGCCGTGGCCCCCGACCTGCAGGGCAAGGGCATCGGCACCGAGCTGCTCTCCGCGATCCTGCCGACGCTGCCGGACGGCATCGAGGAGGTCTGGGTCTTCACGGGCCGCGACTCGCTGCAGAACATCGCCCTGTACAACAAGGCCGGCTACGAGCACCAGCACGACCAGACCGCCGGCGACCTCACGTACGCGTACCTGCGCAAGCTCCTGGGTGAGGGTGAAGTCGTCCAGGCCTGATCCCGGAACGATCCCGACGCCCCGCGACGCAACCTTCGTGGGGCGTCGTGCGTGAAGAGGGCATGAGGACGTCGACGCCACCGCACGGGGCGCAGCAGCACGACCCGCCGGACGACGCAGGCCCGCGCGAACCGCTGGCCACGGTGCTGCCGCCGGGCCGTGGCCGCGACGAGGAGTTCGCCGCGTTCATGGTGACCGCCGTGCCGTCGCTCGCGCGGACGCCTGGTTGCTCTGCGGTGACACGCACCAGGCCGACGAGCTGGTGCAGCAGGCCATGGTGCGCACCTACCTCGCCTGGGACCGGGCGCGAGAGCGCGAGCCGCTCGCGTACGCCCGTCGGGTGCTGGCCAACCAGCGGGTGTCGACGTGGCGACGGCGACGCCGCGAGGTCCTGCTCGCGACGTCCGAGCTCCCCGAGCGCGGCCGCGACGACGGCCAGCAGCTGCACGCGGACCGGGACCAGCTCGTCCGGGCGCTCGCGCTGCTCACGGCACGCCAGCGCCGCGTCGTCGTCCTGCGCCACCTGGAGGGACTGACGGAGAAGGAGGTCGCCGACGACCTGGGCATCTCCGTCGGCACGGTGAAGTCGACCGCGTCCCGGGCGCTCGCCCGGCTGCGCGAGGCGATGGGCGACCACGACCGCGACGACGCCGCGACGCCGGCTGCCGGCGTGCGGGACGGAGGTGTGCGATGAGCACGCAGGACGAGCGTTACGCGCAGGTGCTGCGGGAGCGGGCGGCGGCCGTCGTGCCGGCGGTCGAGGTGGATGTCGACCGGGTCGTGCCCCGTGCGCGCCGGCGGCGGGCCGTCGTGCGCGGCGGGTTCACGGCGGGCACGCTGGCGCTGGTGCTCGGCGTCGGGTCGCTCGCCGGGTCCGCGCTCGGCGGCGCCGCGCCGCAGCCCATCCCGCCGGCCGGGACGTCGGGTGCGGAGCCCCCGGCGGCCTCGGAGCCGGTGGCGCCGTCCGTACCCACGCGGCGTCCGACCGTGCCCGGGGTCGCCGTCATCGCGGCCGACGGCACGGTGACCGGCGTCCCGGGCGACCCGTGGGACGGGGACGCGAAGTACTGGTACCAGCTCACCGAGGCGAGCTACCCGGCGTGGCAGGACGGGGTGCTGATGCCCCCCGAGACGCAGCGCGGGGAGTCGTGGAGGAGCCGGGAGCGTCCCGGGCTGCTGGTCTCGGACGGTGACCTCGAGGCGGCCATGGGCACGGGGCCGTCCGTGGTCCTCGGCACCTGGGTGGTGGCGGGCCAGCGGCACGAGATGCTCACCGACCCCACCGTTCTGCCCACCGACGGCGACGAGCTCGCGCAGGTCGTGCGCGACAGCCTGGAGGAAGGGCGGGGTGCGGGCACGGATGACGACAAGGTGTACGAGGTCGTGCGGACCGCGCTGCGTGAGGGAGGCCTGTGGGCCGAGGACCTGAGGTCCGCGCTGTGGGCGGTCGCGGCGTCGCTCCCGGGCGCCGAGGTCGGCCAGGGCGAGGACGGTCTGGGCCGCGCGGGCGAGGTGCTGCGGTACAGGGACTCGGCCGGGGAGCTGCACCAGCTCGTCCGGGACGCGTCCGGTCTCCTGCTCGAGGACAGCAGCCCCGAGGAGGGCTCGTACACCCGTTACCTCGAGCAGCGCCCGGTGGACGACGTGCCCGTGGAGCCGACGGTCGAGACGACCGGGTGCTTCGACTGGGCGACCTGCTGACCTGCGACTCTGCCCCCTGCCGCCCGTCACCGCCGGTGACGGGCGGCAGCCGGGTGCCTCGGCGAGCACGACGAGGACGCCCGCCCGAACCCGCTCCTCGAACCCGCCCCCGGGGCCCGCGCGGTCCGATACGGTCCGGGTGTCCGACGGGAGTGGAGGTCGACGTGCGACGCAGGACGCTCGGAGCGGCGGGGGTGCTCGCGGCCGCGCTCGCGGTCACCGTCCTGGTCGGCCCGGTGGCGCCGGCGCAGGCGGGGACGCAGCCCGTCGTCGTCGGTCCGTCCGCCGTGAAGGACTGCACGAGCGTCACCCTCTCCGGGGACCTCGACTGGACGGTGCGACGCGGGCTGCTCGTCGCGCGGTGGTCCGGCAGGACGGTCACCGGGACGAGCGTCCGGCTCGACGTCGACGCCGCGTGCGCTGAGGCGGCCGGGTTCCACGCGGTCGTCGGCGCCGTGGGGAGAGGTCCGCAGGCCGTGGCCGAGCAGCGGGACGGCCAGGGCGGGTTCGCGTTCGGCGACGGGTGGTCGACCGGGTTCGGCGGCATCTCCTGGGAGGAGACGGCCCCCGCCGACCTGGTGTCCGGGTGGGTCTCGGCACGTGACGTCGACCTCGGCTCCGCGCGCACCCGACCGGAGGGCGGCTGGTGCGCCCCGGTCGTCGTCGTCGTCGAGCGCGCACGCACCCAGCCCGACGGCATCGTCGTGCCCGAGCGGGTCGACCACCATCTTGAGGTCTGCTCGTCCCGCTGACGCGTCCGCGGCCCGGACGTGCACCCGACGCCCGCCGCGCGGTTGCTAGGCTGTCGGGGTCGCGACTGGCGCAGCAGGTGGGTCACCACCGGGGAGCGACGCAGCAGCTGGACCAACGGGTCGGACGCCTGGGCCCTCGGTCGCCCCACACCCGACGTGTGCGGTGCGCCGGACGCCGCCCGCACAGTTGACTGCGACAGGAGCCCTTCGTATGAGCGAGAACGTGCTCGACCAGAACATCTCCCAGCTCGACCCGGAGATCGCGGCGGTCCTCGACGGTGAGCTGGCCCGCCAGCAGAACACCCTCGAGATGATCGCCTCCGAGAACTTCGTGCCGCGCGCGGTCCTGCAGGCGCAGGGCTCCGTGCTCACCAACAAGTACGCCGAGGGCTACCCCGGCCGCCGCTACTACGGCGGCTGCGAGCAGGTCGACATCGCCGAGACCATCGCGATCGACCGCGCCAAGGCCCTGTTCGGCGCCGAGCACGCCAACGTCCAGCCGCACTCCGGCGCCACGGCCAACGCCGCGGTGCTGCACGCGCTGATCAACGCGGGCGACAAGATCCTCGGCCTCGACCTCGCGCACGGCGGCCACCTCACGCACGGCATGCGCATCAACTTCTCGGGCAAGCTCTACGACGTGGCCGCCTACGGCGTGGACCCGCACACGTTCCGCGTCGACTACGACGCCGTCCGCAAGGCCGCGCTCGAGCACCGCCCCGACGTCCTCATCGGCGGCTGGTCCGCCTACCCGCGCCAGCTCGACTTCGCTGCGTTCCGCGAGATCGCGGACGAGGTCGGCGCGAAGCTGTGGGTCGACATGGCGCACTTCGCGGGCCTCGTCGCCGCGGGCCTGCACCCCAACCCCGTCGAGCACGCCGACGTCGTGTCGTCGACCGTGCACAAGACGATCGGCGGCCCCCGCTCGGGCTTCATCCTGAGCAAGGAGCAGTACGCCAAGAAGATCGACTCCGCCGTGTTCCCGGGCCAGCAGGGCGGCCCGCTCATGCACGTCATCGCCGCCAAGGCCGTGGCGTTCAAGGTCGCCTCGACCGAGGACTTCAAGGCCCGCCAGCAGCGCACGATCGACGGCGCCCGCATCATCGCCGACCGTCTGACGGCCCCGGACGTCGCCGCGGCCGGCGTCTCGGTCCTCACCGGCGGCACCGACGTGCACCTCGTGCTCGTCGACCTGCGCCACTCGACGCTCGACGGCCAGCAGGCGGAGGACCTCCTGCACTCCGCCGGTGTCACGGTCAACCGCAACGCCGTCCCGTTCGACCCGCGCCCCCCGCGCGTCACGTCCGGCCTGCGCATCGGCACGCCCGCCCTGGCGACGCGGGGCTTCGGCGACGCGGAGTTCACCGAGGTCGCCGACATCATCGCCACCGCGCTGGTCGAGGGCACGTCGGCGGACGTCGAGGCGCTGGGCGCGCGGGTGCGCAAGCTCACCGAGGCGTTCCCGCTGTACCCCGGCCTGCAGCAGTACTGAGCGGAGAGGAACCGATGACCGCCCAGAAGCTGGACGGCACCGCCACGGCGGCTGCCATCAAGGCCGAGCTCACCACTCGCGTCGCCGCGCTCGCCGCGCGCGGCGTCGTGCCGGGGCTCGGCACGCTGCTCGTCGGCGACAGCCCGGCCTCACGCTCGTACGTCAACGGCAAGCACAAGGACTGCGCCGAGGTGGGCATCGCCTCGATCCGTGCGGAGCTGCCCGCCGACGCCTCGCAGGCCGACATCGAGGCTGCGGTGCAGCGGCTGAACGACGACCCGGCGTGCACCGGGTACATCGTCCAGCTGCCGCTGCCGCAGGGCATCGACCAGAACCGCGTCCTCGAGCTGATCGACCCGGACAAGGACGCGGACGGTCTGCACCCGACCAACCTCGGGCGCCTCGTGCTGCGGGTCAACGACCCCGTCACGTCGCCGCTGCCGTGCACCCCGGCGGGCATCATCGAGCTGCTCGAGCGGTACGGTGTCCCGCTCCAGGGCGCCGACGTGGTCGTCGTCGGGCGCGGTGTCACCGTGGGGCGCTCGATCGGTCTGCTGCTCACGCGGCGCGAGGTCAACGCGACGGTCACACTCACGCACACGGGCACGGTCGACCTGGCGGAGCACACCCGCAACGCGGACGTCGTCATCGCCGCGGCCGGCGTGCCCGGCGTCGTGACGGCCGAGATCGTCAAGCCCGGTGCTGTCGTCGTCGACGTCGGCGTCTCCCGGGAGCTGGACGCCGTCACGGGCAAGAGCCGCGTCGTCGGCGACGTCCACCCCAACGTCTGGGACGTCGCGTCCTGGGTGTCGCCCAACCCCGGCGGCGTGGGACCGATGACGCGCGCGATGCTCCTGAGCAACGTGGTCCGCACGGCGGAGCTCCAGGCCGGCTGACGCCGAGCAGCCACGAGGCCCCGGGTCGCGCGACCCGGGGCCCTCGTGCGTCCGCCCGGTGAGTTCCCGGTGGGTCGGTGGTCGGTACGGGGGACCACCGAGGAGAGGAGCCCACCATGGGCATGGTCCGTACGCACCTGTGGTTCGCCAGGGACGGTCACGAGGCCGCGCAGTTCTACGTGTCCGTCATCCCGAACTCGCGCATCACGAAGGTCGTGGACGCGGGTCCCGGCGTGCCCGACGTCCCCGAGGGGACACCGTTCATCGTCGAGCTCGAGCTCGACGGGCACGCCGTGACGATCCTCACGGCGGGTCCGTCGTTCACCCCCGACGAGGCGTTCTCGTTCTACCTGAGCGTCGACGGTCAGGAGGAGGTCGACCACTACTGGCAGACGCTGATCGCCGACGGCGGGGAGCCCAGCCAGTGCGGCTGGCTGAAGGACCGGTACGGCGTGTCGTGGCAGGTCGTGCCGAAGGCGCTCGACGACATCATGTCGCGCCCGGACGCAGCCGGGGTCGCCCGCGCGACCCAGGCGATGCTGCAGATGCGCAAGCTCGAGATCGCCCCGCTCGAGGCCGCGTACGCGGGGGAGTGAGTCGGGCGCCGCCCGCCCGGCGGCGCGGACCGTGGCACGGGGACGTCGGCGGTGTGCGGCAGGATGGCTCGGTGCTCCGAGTCGCCACCGTCAACGTCAACGGGATCCGCGCCGCCTTCCGCCGCGGCATGGGGGAGTGGCTGGACGTCCGCAAGCCGGACGTCCTGCTGCTGCAGGAGGTGCGGGCGTCGGACGAGATCCTCGCCGACCACCTGCCGCCGGGCGGCTGGCACCTCGCGCACGAGGCCGGGCACGCCAAGGGGCGTGCGGGCGTCGCGATCGCGTCGCGCCTGCCGATGAGCGCGGTGCGGATCGGGTTGGGCACCGGCGTCACGGGCGACGCCGGGCGCTGGGTCGAGGCCGATCTGGAGGTGCCGTCGGACGGCGACGGCCCCGCGCGGACGCTCACGGTCGCCTCGGCCTACCTGCACTCCGGCACGGTGGGCACGCCCTCGATGGACGAGAAGTACGCCTTCCTCGCCCACGTCACCGACAGGCTGGCCGCGCTCGTCGCGTCCGGCGGCCTCGTCGTCGTCGCCGGGGACCTGAACATCGCCCACCGCGAGGTCGACATCAAGAACTGGAAGGGCAACCTGGCGAAGGCCGGGTTCCTGCCGCAGGAGCGCGCTTACCTCGACCGGTGGTTCGACGAGCTCGGGTGGCGCGATCTCGGCCGTCAGCTGGGCGGCCCGGGGCCGGGCCCGTTCACGTGGTGGTCGTGGCGCGGCAAGGCGTTCGACAACGACGCCGGCTGGCGCATCGACTACCAGCTCGCCAGCCCGCCCCTGGCGGTGCTGGCGGGGTCAGCGACCGTCGACCGTGCCGCCACCTACGACGCGCGGTTCAGCGACCACGCGCCCCTGGTCGTCGAGTACGACCTCTGACCCGGTCGGCCGTGCTCAGACGCCGCCGCGCAGGGCGGAGATGGGCTCGATCGACGCCGCCTTGAGTGACGGGTAGAGGCCCGCGAGCAGGCCGATGAGCCCTCCGGACAGGGCTGCGACGGCGACCATGCGCAGGTCCAGGATCGGCGTCCAGTCGGACGCCGCCGAGACGATCGCCACGACCGCCACGCCGAGCGCAGCACCGACGAGGCCGCCGAGCATGCCGACGACCACCGACTCGACCATGAACTGGGCGGCGATCTGCCGTCGCGTCGCACCGAGGGCACGGCGCAGACCGATCTCCCCGACCCGTTCGAGCACGGACAGGAGGGTCACGTTGGCGATACCGACGCCACCGATCAGGAGCGCGACTCCACCGAGTGCCAGGAAGATCGCGTTGATGTCCGCCTGGACGTTCTCCCGCACCGACGAGCGTCCCGCCGGCACCTGGACCTTCACCGTCTCCGGGCTGTTCGGGGACAGCGCGGTCGGCAGCTGCGAGCCCACCACCGGCCCGGCGGCGACGCTCAGGTGCAGGTGGAGCTCCTGCGGCGCCGTCAGGCCGTGGTCGGTCCGCGCGGTCCCGTTCGGCATGATCACCGCGGACAGCAGGTCCGTGCGTCGCACCACACCGTCCATGACGCCGATGACCTGGTAGGCACGGTCGCCGATGAAGATCGACGGCTGCCGGTCGACGCGGGTGACGCCGAGGCGACTGGCGGCCTCCGCACCGAGGACCACGACGCGGTCGCCCCGCTCGTCGTGGCCCGCGTCGAAGAAGCGGCCCTGCACGACGTGCCCGTCGAGGGACTCGAGGGCGTGGGCGCTCGTGGCGACGACGGCAGGGCTGGCGAGGCGGGGCGCCGACGGGTCGTGGACGGGCACCGCCGTCACGTCGAGGTCACCCACGTCGACCTCGGAGATCAGCGCCGCTGCCTCGACGCCGTTGAGCCGCTCGGCGCGGTCGGGGGCGTCCCACGGCAGCGTGCCGAGGGGCCGCTCGTTGCCGCCGAAGCCGTCGCTCGTCGCAGGCTTCGCCACGCCCTGGGTCGCGGCGACCGCGTCGAACTGCTTGTTGATCTGCCCGGCGGCGGTCTGCGCGAGGCCGACGGTGACGACGACGGAGGCGATCCCGAGGACGGTCCCCAGGATCGTCAGCACGAGCCGGCCGGGACGAGCCCCGATGCCCGCGGCCGCCTCGGCGAGCAGGTCGGCCGGACCGAACCGGTCCGCGCGCGGCACGTGCTGCGCGACGGCGGTCACGCGATCTCCCGCAGGTGACCGTCGATGATCCGCACGCGCCGCTGGGCACGTGCCGAGACGTCGTCCTCGTGCGTGATGACCAGCAGCGTCAGGCCCCCGGCGTGCAGCTCGTCGAAGAGCTCCAGCACGGCGGCCGAGCTCTCCGAGTCGAGGTTGCCCGTCGGCTCGTCGGCCAGCAGCACGCGGGGCTGGGAGACGACAGCACGCGCGATGGCGGTGCGCTGACGCTCGCCGCCGGACAGCACAGTGGGCCGGAAGTCCATCCGGTGCGTCAGGCCCACGCGGTCGAGCGCCTCCACCGCGCGATCACGTCGCTCGGCGCGTGGCACGCCGCTGTAGATCGTCGCGAGCTGCACGTTCTCCAGCACGGTGCGGTGCGGCAGCAGGTGGAACGCCTGGAACACGAACCCGATGTGCTGCGCCCGCAGGGCGGCCCGCTCCCGCTCGCCCGCGCGCGCGGTCGGGATGCCGTCGAGCAGGTACTCGCCGCCCGACGGGCGGTCGAGCAGCCCGAGCAGGTTCAGCAGCGTCGACTTGCCCGAGCCGGACGGCCCGACGACCGACAGGTATTCGCCGGCCCCGACCTGCAGGTCCGCCGGGTACAGGGCGTGCACGGGCGGTTCCCCGGGGAACTGCCGCTCGGCTGCCCGGAGCTCGACGACCGGAGGTCGTTGCTCCGGGTCGCCCGGCGCGCCCCCCTGCGGCGCATCGAGCAGATCGAGCACGGTCACTCGCCCGCCTCCGTCGGCTCGTCCTTCGCGGGTTCCTCCGCGTCGTCCGTCGCCGCGTCCTCGGCGGTCTCCTCCTCCGTCGAGGCGATGCCGACGACGACGAGGTCGCCCGCCTCCAGCGGCTCCTTCGACCCGGTGATCTCGACGAAGCCCGAGGCTGCCAGGCCCGTCGTGACCTCGACGAGGCGGCTCGTGCCGTCCTCCACGAGCTCGACCCGGCTCTCGCCGCCGGGACCGGCGGTCAGCGCGGCCAGCGGGACAGCGAGCACCTCGCCGTCGGTGGAGCTGACAGGGACGCGCACCCGCACGTTGCTGCCCTGCAGTGCCGCGATCTGCTCCGCCGTGAGCTCCCCGACGGTGAAGACGACCTTGCGGCGGTCACCTGCGGGCTTCTTCTCGGCGGCGGCCTCCCCGGACGCGTCCGCCTCGGCGGCGTCCGGTTCGGTGACCTCGGCCACGGTGACCGGCACGTCGGTGCCGTCCACGCTGATCTGGCCGACCGTTCCGGGCGCCATGAGCTCCGCGTCGGCGCGTGACGCCGACGCCGTGATCTGGACCGTCGCGCCGGAGACGCTCATGAACTTGCTCTGCACGGTCCCGCCGCGCTCGACCGACACGGCGTCGACGCGCCGCGGCAAGGACGGCAGGTACACGATCTCGGTCGCGGGCAGGGGAGTCATCGCGGCGGCCTGCGCCTCACCGAGCGCCTGCCGGGCGGCGGTCAGCCGGTCCTTGGCGGCCCGGATGCTCGCGCGCTCCGCGCTCGTGTCGGGCGCGACGTCCGCCGCAGCCCGTGCGGCACGTGCGGTGGCGAGCTGCGTCTCGGCCTGCACCCGCGCGGGCGGCGTGCAGTCCACGGCCGGCCCCGCCTCCGGGTCGACGGGCTTCGCGCACTGCTCCGCGAGGAACGCGAGCTGCGCCTCCGCGACGCGGACCTGGCCGTCGAGCTCGGTCAACGACGCCCCGGCGGACGACCGCGCGGCGCTCCCCAGCGCGGCCTCGGCCGCGCCGACCTCCGCCTGGGCGGCGGCCACGGACTCCTGGGCGGCCTTCACCGCGCCCTGGGCCTCCTCGCCACCGGTCGGCGGCTCGTACCCGACCTTCTGGTACAGGGCGCGGACACCCGCTGCGGCCGCGGCGTCGTACGTCGCGCCCGCCGGGTCCCCGCCGTCCAGGCCGACGGCGCGCAGCGCGGCCTTCAGCTGCTGGACATCCGGCCCCGACACCCCGGCGCGCAGCGTGCGGTAGGTGGGCAGCTCACCGGGCAGGGCGATGACCGGCCGGCCCACGACCTCGAGGACCACCGACGCGGCCTCGACGGTCGCGCCGACCTCCTTGACCTGGCCGGTGACGACCGCAGGGCCGCCGAGGTCGCCGGTCTCGATCGAGAGCGCGACGGCGTCGTCGTAGCCGACGTCACCGCGCAGCACGACCTCGTTGCCGATGACCCGGCTCTCGACGGGCACCGTGATGGGGCCCGCGGTCGGCGGGGCCGCGTTCGCCGCCGCCTGCCCAGGGGAGACGATGAACCGCGACAGCAGCAGCCCCACCGCCAGACAGACGACCGCGACGACGGCCATGACGCCGATGGTGCGGCGTCCGCCGCTGACGTGGGTGGAGATCCTGCTCACGGTGTCGTCCTCGTCCCAGGCTCCTGCGTCACTTGGCCGGCGTGTGCTTCGCGGCAGCCGCCTCGAGCTGGTCGCCGTACTTCTCCCACAGGCGCTTCTCGAGCGCGAGCTGCGCGACCTTCTCCGCCTCTTCGTAGCCCGAGGCCTCCTTGCACGCGAAGTCCACGGGCGCCAGCGCGAGCTCCTTCTTCTTCAGCTCCTCCAGGGCGGCCTCGTCGACCTCGAACGACGCCTCGGGATCCAGCTCGGCCTCGGGGTCCGCCGGGGCCTCCCACAGGGCGCTCATCTCGTCGTAGATGCTGTTCTGCGCGGCCTGCGGGTCCTCGAAGTCGTAGCCGGCCTCCGCCATGCACGACGACCACTCGGTCAGCGCCTTGCGCACCGCCGGGTCGTCCAGACGCTCCTCGTAGACGGTGTTCATCTCCTCGAACATCGCCTCGAAGGCGGGGTCCTCCCAGAGCTGGCCCTGCTCGTACACCTCGTGCGAGGCCTTGCCCGAGCAGCCGCCGTCCTCCCAGTTGTACTCGACCGCCGCGTCGGGGTCGGCGTCGGGGTCGACCTCGGGCTCCGCGCCGTAGAGGGCCTCGTAGAACGCCGCCTGCTCGCCCTCGGACATCGTGGCGAGGTAGTCGGCGTTGGGGTCGACCCACTCCTCGCCGTCGTCCATGCCCCCGCTGGTCGTCGCGCCGTAGCCGTACTCCTCGGCGTACTCCTTGCTGTTCCACTCCGGCATGTCCTCGTCAGCGGCCATGCCCATGGTCATCGACTCGTCGGCGGTGTACTCGAAGCCCTGCTCGGCCATGCAGGCGGCGATGATCTCGTCCATCTCGCGCTGCTGCTTCGCGGCGTCGTCCTCCTCGTAGGAGCCCCCGACCTTCTCGAAGAACGCGCTGAGCGGGCCGATCTCGTCGTCCGAGGCCGACGACGTGCCGTCGCCGCTGCACCCCGCCAGGACGAGCGCCACGACCGTGGCGGCGAGGACGGGCAGTGCGGGGGAGCGGCGCATCGGCGTGCCTTTCGAGGATGTCGATGACAGAAGTCAGTGCGCCCTCGACCAGGGCGCAGACGCGACGATAGCGAAGCCGCACCCGCCCCGGGTCCGACTTCGGGATGACCCTGTGCTCTCGGCAGGATGAGGTGGGCCGGAGGGTTGGGGTACCCAGGGAGGGTTTTCGACGGAGTCCATCGGCGAACCCGGCGGGCGCTGCTCAGTACCGGATCGCGTCGATGACCTTGACGCGGACCGCGACGGTCGCGGGGATGACCCCGGCGAGGGCGCCGACGCCGGTCGCGCACGCCATCCCCACCAGCGCGGCGGACACCGGGAACGGCGGCCGGTCCTGCAGGCCGCTGCCGAACACGACGTCGATGGGGATGTTCTTGATCACCGCCACCGCGAGCACCACCCCGACGAGGCCGGCCACCGCGGTCGCGACCACGGACTCCATGAGCACGCCGAAGAAGATCCGGCTTGACGTGGCACCGAACGAGCGTCGGATGCCGATCTCGCGGATCCGGTGACGCACGGTCACGAGCGCGATGTTGACGAGCCCCAGGCCACCGAGCAGCAGGGCGAAGCCGCCCACGCCGAACGCCACCCAGCGAGCGGCGCCGTCCATCATCCCGAGACCGCCGCTGCGGTTGTCGTAGGAGTGGACCTCCCACCCGGGCAGCGCGGCGGCCACGTCACGCTCGAGGCGGACCGACAGGTCGGCGGCGGCGTCGGGAGGGACCCACACCTTGAGCGTCGGCACGGGCTGACCCCAGCCCCCCGCCGCGTCGGGTGTGTACCAGCGCGCGAGCTGGTCGTAGAGCACCATCGCCGAGGGTCCCTCATCAGGCCAGGCCCTCGGGGTGACACCCACGATCGTGGCCCGCACCGGGGTCTCGTCCCCGAGCAGGACGGTCGGGCGCGGGTCCAGCCCGGTGAACCCGAGCTGCTCCAGGAACACGTCGTTCACGACGAGGAGGGGCGCGAACGCGTCCGTGTCGGCGTCCGTGAACCACCGGCCCTGGACGACGTCCACGCGCTGCATGGTCCCCAGGTCGGGGTCGACCGCACGGACCTCGGTGGGACGGGTGCCGTCGGGGAAGCGGAACGGCACCTGCGTGTACCAGTCGCGGGTGGCCCAGGTGATGTCGTACCGCTGGAGGGCGAGCTCGTAGGCGGCGTCGAGCTGGGTGGCGGGACCGGCCTGCTCGCTCATCGGGTACGCGTCGATCGCCAACGTGATCTGTCGGCCCATCTGACGCTCGGTCGTCTCGGTGTACGCCTGGGTCAGCATCTGCACGGCCGCCGTGACGGCGGTGATCGCCATCACGGCCGCGGCGACGCCGATCAGCGCGAGCAGGACACGCATCTTGTGCAGCCGCAGCTCGTCCCAGGCCTCGACGAGGGCACCGACCACGCCGGTCACGGCTCGACCCGCGCGGGGACGGGCCGGCTGAGCTCCGGCACCCCGGGGACGCCGCCCGCGACGGCAGGCAGCCGGCCGACACCGGGCAGGGTCGGCACGTCGCCCACCCACTCGTGCCCCGCACCACCGAGGTCGACGGGCACGAGCACGCCGTCGGCCAGCCGGTAGTGCCGCTGCGCGCGCGCGGCCACGGCCAGGTCGTGCGTGATGGTCACCAGAGCGGCGCCGGTGATCGAGGCGATCTCGTCGAGCAGCCCCATGACCTCCTGCCCCGTCTCGACGTCCAGGGCGCCCGTCGGCTCGTCCGCGAGGATGACCCGGGGCCCGCGGACGAGCGCACGCGCGATCGCGACGCGCTGCTGCTCCCCGCCGGACAGCTTCTCGGGCATCGTGTCGAGCCGGTCGCCGAGCCCGACCCGCTCGAGCATCTGCGTCGCGAGCGCGCGGCGCCGCCAGAACTGCCGCCCGGAGGCATACATCAGGGGCGCCGCCACGTTCTCGAGCGCCGTCCGGCCGGGCAGCAGGTTGAACTGCTGGAAGACGAACCCGAAGTCGCGGCCGCGGCGCCGGGTGCGCTCGCCGGCCGACAGGCGCCCGATCGGCACGCCCTCCAGCAGGTACTGGCCGTCGGTGGGTGCGTCGAGCAGCCCGAGGATGTTCAGGAGCGTGGACTTGCCGGTGCCGGAACGGCCCACGACCGCGACGTGCTCACCGGTGTCGACGCTCAGCGTGACGCCCCGCAGGATCTCCAGCAGCCGGTCGTCCGGCAGACGGACCGACCGCGTGACGCCGGTCAGCTCGAGCAGGCTCATCCGCCGCACACCGCCGGGTCGTACGTCGCGGGGTCCTCGCACTCGTCCTTGCCGTCGTCGGGTACCGGGATGAACTCGAGCACCTGGTCCCCGAGCGCGAGGCCCTCGGTGATCTGCACGACCTCGCCGTCCGTCAGCCCGAGCCCGACCTGACGCTGCTCGGGCTCGGCGCCCTCGGACGTCACGACCCACACGTTGCCGCGCTGCACCGTGCCCTGGACCGCCGTGACGGGGACGACGACCGCGTCGGCGGCCGTGCCGTTGACGATCTCGAGGTCGGCACCCAGGCCGGGGAACGCCGTGACGTCGCCGGGCAGGGCGCACACGACCGTGCCCGACGGGGCGGTGCCGCCCTCCTGCTCCGGCTCGGCCGGTGCGGCCGGCTGTGCCGCCGCACCGATCCGCAGCCCGGTGCAGGTGAACGGTGCCGGCCCGCCCTTGAGCGTCACCTGCGCCTCGGTGGGCGCGCCGACGAGCCGGTACTGCTGGTCGGGCGTCAGGTTTCCCGAGACCGACAGCGTGCCGGGGGAGACCTGGCCGACCGTGTCACCCACGGAGAGGATCTGGTCCTTGAGGGTCGGCAGGCTCAGCGTCCCGGCGACGGGGGCCTTCACGGTCTCGACCACGACCTTCGGCTTGCGCTCGGTCACCGTGACCTCACCGGTCTCCGGATCGGTCTTCGTCAGGGGGTCCTGCGGCGTCTCCTGCCGGATCTCCAGGACGGGCGTGCCCACCTCGACACGGGCCCCGTTCTCGACCAACAGCTTCGACACGGTGCCTGCGAGCGTCGCGCGCACCGGGACGGCGGGGTCCGCGACGACGGACGCACGGACCGTGACGGCGTTCGTGATCGTCGCCGCCGTGACCTCGACCGTGGGCTCGACGACCTGCCCGGTCGGGACCGCGCCGCCGGCGTCGACGCTCATGTCGGCACCCGCGAACGCGATGCGGACGAGCGCGACCGCGATGACGGCCCAGATCAGGATCCGCAGTGCGGGAAAGACGTAACGACGGACCACTGCGCCTGCTCCTCGTGTCGATGGCGCCGGCGCGGGTCGCGCGGTGCGGTGCGGTTCGGTCTGACGACGGCAGGCTAGCGCCGCGCGCGGCGGCGCCGCGTCAACCCCCGGTCGTACCTGTGCTCGTGGGGTCCGGCCACGTCAGCGCCCACGCGTCCAGCTCCGCGCGGTGCTCCTCGACGTACGCGACCTGGGCGTCGCGCACGGCCGCGGCGAGCCGCCGGGGCAGCTCCGAGACGTCCTCGCACCGTCGCGACGCCGTCGCGACGGTGCGCTCCAGCTCCAGCAGCCCCGTGCGGGTCGGCTCGGGAACCGTCCCGGGGCCGTTCCGCTCGGCTTCCTGCACGCGCTCCGTCACGTCGCGCACGGCGGCGTCGGGTGAGTCGTACCCCGGGACGCCCTCGTCGGCCATGCAGGTGCGCCAGGCGTCCCGGGCGGTGACCACCGCGGCCGCCGCGCGGGCATCCTCCTCGAGGCGCGCCGCCTCCTCGACGTGGTGGAGGTACGTCTCGTCGCTCCAGGCGTCGGCCGGGTCCGGGGCTCGCGCGAGGCACCCGTCCTGCGGTGCGTCGGGTGGGCCGTGCAGCGCGAGGAGGTACGCGGTCCGCTCCGCCGCGCTCATCTCCGCCACGAGATCGGCGTTCGGGTCGGTGGCGCCCTCCAGGTCCGGCCCGGACGCGCTGCCGTCGACCAGCCCGTACCCGTGCTCCTGCGCCCACTGCGCGGTGCTGCGCTCCGGGGGGACGGTCGCGGTCGTCACCGACCACGCATCGACGAAGGGGGCGTGGTCGAACCCCTGCGCGTGCATGCAGGCGGCCACCGCCTCGGCACCGGCGACGCGCTCACGTTCGGCCTGCGCGAGCACCCGCGCGGCGAACTCCGACGTGTAGTCCGTCAACGGGCCCGCGGTCGCCGGCTCGTCGTGGCTCGGCCCGGACGAGCACGCACCGAGGACCGCGGCGGCGGCGACGACGCGGGTCAGCGTGGCAGCGAGCCTTCGCACCGACGCCCGTCGTCCCGACACGCGCCGCAGCCTAGCGTCAGCCTGCGGGTGGTCCGGCGACTGCCACGGCGAACGCGGGTGCGGCGAGCCCGCGGGCGGCGAAGGCGCCGGTGACGGCGGTGGCGACGTGCTGGACGGTGTGCGCCTCGACCAGGGCGATCGCCGACCCGCCGAACCCGCCGCCGGTCATGCGCGCGCCCAGCGCGCCGGCGGCGCGCGCGGCCTCCACGGCCAGGTCCAGCTCGGCGCAGGAGACCTCGTAGTCGTCGCGCAACGACGTGTGGGACGCGTCCATGAGCGGGCCCACGGCCGCCACGTCGCCGGTGGCCAGCACGTCGACGAACGCCTGCACCCGTGCGATCTCGGAGGTCACGTGCCGCACGCGTCGGACGAGCACGTCACCGTCCGGCTCCCCGGCGAGCGACGCGAGCGCGGGGCCGTCTCCGTGCGGGTCGTCGGCGACGTCCCGCAGCGACGCGACCCCCAGACGTCGTGCTGCTCCCTCGCACGCCGCCCGACGCTGCGCGTACTCGCCGTCGACGTGCGAGTGCGCGGCGCGCGTGTCGACGACCAGCAGTGCCAGGCCGTGCGTCGCGAGGTCGAACGGGACGTGGCGCGCGGACCCGTCGCGGCAGTCGAGCAGCAGCGCGTGGCCTGCGCGGGCGCGCAGCGACGCCGCCTGGTCCATGCCGCCCGTCGGTGCGCCGGCGATCTCGTTCTCGGCCCGCACGCACACGTCGGCCAGGACCGCGCGGCTCGCGTCGTGCGTCGGTGCGCCGGCAGGGTCGACGTCACCGGCCAGCTCCAGGCCGTGCAGCGCGTCGAGGGCGACGGCGACGGACGCCTCCAGCGCCGCCGACGACGACAGGCCCGCGCCGGACGGCACGCACGAGTCGATCGCGACGTCGAAGCCGCCCACGTCGTGCCCGGCCGCGCGCAGCGCCCACGCGACCCCCGCGACGTACGCCGCCCAGCCGCCCACCGTCCCGGGCGCGACGTCAGCCAGCCGCACCTCGCGCACCTCGGAGCGTTCCTGCGCGGACACGAGTCGCACGACGTCGTCGTCGCGACGGGCGAGGGCGGCGTAGGTGCGGTGGGGCAGCGCGATCGGCAGGGCGAGACCGCCGTTGTAGTCCGTGTGCTCGCCGATGAGGTTGACGCGGCCGGGGGCCGACCGGACGACCTGGGGCGCTGACCCGTATGTCGCCGCGAACAGGTCGCGGACCCGCCGGGTGCCGTCCGCGCGCCCCCATGCCTCGGTCCACACGGCGGTCATGCGAGCTCCTGCAGCCGCCGGGCGATGCGCTCGGGCGTGGTGTCCGAGATCCAGGACGCCATCGCGGACTCCACGCCCGCGAGGTACTTGAGCCTGCCCGGTGCGCGCAGGACCGAGAAGAGCTGCAGGTGCAGCCGTGACACGTCCCGTCCCTCGCGCACGGGCGCCTGGTGCCAGCCGCTGACGTACGGCAGGGGGATCGCGGCGCCGTCGCCGTCGACGAAGAACTGGTCCAGGCGGCGCAGCAGGGTGAGGTAGGCGGTCGCGAGGTCGGCCTTCTCGGCGTCCGTCAGCGCCGGGAGGTCCGGCACGTCGCGGCGCGGAGCGAGGTGCACCTCGACGGGCCAGCGCGCCGCGTACGGCACGTAGGCCACCCAGTGCTCCGACTCGAGGACCACCCGCTCGCGGTGCCGGAGCTCGGCGTCGAGCACGTCCCGCAGCAGCACGCGCCCCGTCCTGGTCCGGTGGGCGCGCGCCTGCTCCAGCATCGTCCGCGTCCGCGGGGTCACGTAGGGGAACGCGTAGATCTGCCCGTGCGGGTGGTGGAGCGTCACCCCGATCTCCTTGCCCCGGTTCTCGAAGCAGAACACCTGCTCGACGCCGGGGAGCAGCGACAGCTCGCGCGTGCGGTCCGTCCAGGCCTCGATGACGGTGCGCATGCGCCGCGGGCTGACGGTGGCGAGCGACGCCGTGGGATCGGACGAGAAGCAGATGACCTCGCAGCGTCCGACCGCGGGGCGCCGCTGCCACAGCGGCTCGCCGTCGACGAGCTCGGTCGTGGGCTCGGCCCCCGGGACGTCCAGCAGCGAGGGGAACCGGTTCTCGAACACCACGACGTCGTAGTCGGTGTCCGGGACCTCGCCGTCCTGGTACGCCGCGCCGGGCTTCGCGGGCGCCAGCGGGTTCGCGTCCGCGGGCGGCAGGAACGTGCGGTTCATGCGGTGCGCGGCCATCGGGACCCACTCGCCGGTCAGTGGGTCGAGCCGGAGCTCGGGGCCGGTGACGGCGTGTGCGACGCCGTGCGCGTCGACCACGGGGGCGAAGCGGTCGGGCAGGGGGCGCGGGTCGTCGAGCCGACGCGTCGCCGCGCCCGAGACGTAGGGCTCGGAGTCGTCGTAGTAGATCAGCTCGCGGCCGTCGGCCAGGTGGGTGGACGTGCGACGCACGTGACTGGGGGACGCGAGCACGGCGACAGTATCCACCAGCGGTCGGCGCGACCTGCACCGTCGTCGACGGGCGCTGGACGAGCACAGCGGGTCCTGGACGAGCACAGCGGGCGTGGTGCCGTGTGGCACCACGCCCGCTGTGTCACTGCGACCGGCCCGTCGGGGCGCCGATCAGCCGTGGACGATCAGGTCGTCACGACGCTGCGCAGCTCACGGACGGCCACGTCCAGTTGCCGCCGTGCTGGACCGTGAACCCGAAGGACGCGGTCTGCCCGTTCGACAGCGCACCGCCGCCGTTCGGACGCATCACCATGACGTTGGCCGAGGGCCACGTCGGTGACCCGCTCCAGGTCGCGATGATCCGCTGCGGGTTCTGCAGCGTGACCGTGGAGGTCCAGCTTCTGATGTTGCCGTTGGCGCGGATCGTCACGACCCCGTTGAAGCGGTCGTTCCACTTCTCGCCCTCGGAGTACGTCGCCGTGCAGCTGCCGGTGCCGCCGCCGTTGCCCGGGTCCTGCGTCGGCTGCTGCGTCGGCTGCTGCGTCGGCTGCTGCGTCGGCTGCTGGGTGGGCTGCTGCGTCGGCTGCTGGCCACCGTTCTGACCGCCCGGGGTGGCGCGCACGGTGCCGCTCGCCTGGTTGAGGGCGTCGAGCGAGTAGTTGTACGCCGCCTTCTTGTTGCCGCTGCCGTCGAACAGCAGCGGGGTGCCCGAGGAGCGCCACGACTCGCTGTCACGCACGCCCCACACGGTGATGCCGGTGCAGCGTGCGACCGAGAGGCAGGCCTGGTGCACGCCGCGGAACTGCTCGGCCTGGCTGGTGCCGGAGCCCTCGATGTCGAGCTCGGTGATCTGCACGTCGACACCCAGTGCGGCGAAGTTGCCGAGCGTGGTGTGGTAGTTCGACGGGACCGGGTTGCCCGAGTTGAAGTGCGCCTGGAAGCCGACGCAGTCGATCGGCACGCCGCGGGCCTTGAAGTCCTTGACCATGTTGTAGACGCCCTGGGTCTTGGCGTGGGACCAGTCGTCGGTGTTGTAGTCGTTGTAGCAGAGCTTGGCGCCGGGGTCCGCGGCGCGGGCTGCGCGGAACGCGGCCTCGATCCAGTCGCCGCCGGTGCCCTGCAGGTTCGAGTTGCGCCGGGCGCCGGAGTTGCCGTCGGCGAAGGCCTCGTTGACGACGTCCCAGCTGTGGATCTTGCCCTTGTAGTGCGTGGCGACCTGCGTGACGTGGTTGAGCATCGCGTTGCGCAGGGACTGGCCGGACATGTTCTGCATCCAGCCGGGCTGCTGGGAGTGCCACGCCAGGGCGTGCCCGCGGACCTGCTTGCCGTTCTGCAGCGCCCAGTTCACGATCCGGTCGCCGTTGGTGTAGTTGAACTGGTTCTGGTTCGGCTCCGTCGCGTCCATCTTCATCTCGTTCTCAGCCGTGATCATGTTGAACTCACGCTGCAAGATGCCGGTGATCTGGGAGTTGTTCAGGTAGCTGCCGGCCATGGCGGCGCCGTAGTACCGGTTGGACTCAGCGGCGGCTGCCTGCAGCGTGCTACCTGCGGCCGCGGCCGGCAGTGCCAGCGGCACGGCCATGCCCACGGCCATGGCCGCCACGGCGACGGCGCTGACAGCGCGCGCTCGACGGCGGCGGTGACGTGTGATCGTCATCGATCCCTCCTCAAGGGTGGTGAGCCGGGGGAAGCCGGCAGGACACGGTCCCGTCCGTCCAGGTTTAACGTCAATGCGCCAGGGCGGGTTTCGGGAGGTTTCGATGCGCTCGTAATCGTTTAGGCGCTGGCCGACGACGCCGGAGGGGGCGATGTATCGATAAACAGACGCCGTCCTGTGATCTGGATCACAGGACGGCGTGGTGGTGCGGTGGGAGCGTGACCGCAGCCCTCCGAAATTATCGGAAAGGACCCCGTCAGCGGGTGACGGGGGAGAGGTCCAACGATCGGCCCGCCAGGTTGCGCGGACGTGCCGCCAGCGTGCTCGCCACGGCACGCAGCGCGACGGCGGCCGGCGACGCCGGCGCCGCGAGCACGACCGGTGTGCCGCCGTCGCTCGCCTCCCGCAGCTCGACGTCGAGCGGCACCTGACCCAGGAGAGGGACGTCGGCACCCGTCAGGCGCGTCAGGTTCTCCGCGACGCGGCGCCCGCCACCAGCCCCGAACAGCTCGAGCCGCGACCCGTCCGGCTGCTCGAGCCACGCCATGTTCTCGACGACACCCACGACGCGCTGACGCGTCTGCGCCGCCACCGCGCCCGCGCGCTCGGCGACCTCCGCCGCCGCCACCTGCGGCGTCGTGACGACCACGATCTCGGAGCCCGGCAGCAGCTGGGCCACCGAGATCGCGATGTCCCCGGTCCCCGGCGGCAGGTCCAGCAGCAGGACGTCGAGGTCGCCCCAGAACACGTCGGCCAGGAACTGCTGCAGCGCCCGGTGCAGCATCGGGCCGCGCCACACCACCGGCTGACCCGCCGGCACGAACATGCCGATGGAGACGACCTTCACGTCGTGCGCGACCGGCGGCAGGAGCATGTCGTCGACCTTGGTCGGCGCCCGGTCGACCCCCAGCATGCGGGGGATCGAGAAGCCGTAGATGTCCGCGTCCACGACGCCGACGCGCAACCCGTCGGCGGCCATCGCCACCGCGAGGTTCGCCGTCACGGTCGACTTGCCCACGCCACCCTTGCCGGACGCCACGGCGATCACCTTGGTCAACGACCCCGGCAGCGCGAAGGGGATCTGCGGCTCCGCGTCGGTGCCACGCAGCATCGTGCGCAGGGCGGCGCGCTGCTCGGCCGACATGACGCCGAGGTCGACGCGGACGCCGGCGACACCGTCGAGCGGCGCCACCGCCGCCGTGATGTCCCGCGTCAGGGTCTCCTTCATCGGGCAGCCCGGCGTCGTCAGGTCGAGCCCCACGACCACGAACGACCCGGCGTCACGCGGCTCGAGCGACACCGAGCGCACCATCCCGAGGTCGGTGATCGGGCGGCGGATCTCCGGGTCCTGCACGGTGCTCAGCGCCGTGCGGACGGCCTCGAGCAGCGGATCGACGGGGGCGGGGGTCTCGACGGGCGGCACCCGACCATCGTAGGTCGCCGCGACGGCGACGCCGCGGGCCATCCCAGCGGCGCCGGCGTCAGCGCTCGACGGCCCCTCGTCGGGTCCCGTCGGGTGACGGCCGTGCGCCAGGCGCCCCGTCCTCGTCGTCCGCCTGCTCGGCCTGCAGGTCCTCGAGCAGGTTGCGCAGCTCGGAGCGGACGAAGTCGCGGGTCGCCACCTCCGACAGCGCGATGCGCAGCGACGCCATCTCGCGGGCCAGGAACTCCGTGTCGGCGAGGTTCCGCTCGGCGCGCTGACGGTCCTGCTCGGCGGCCACCCGGTCCCGGTCCGCCTGCCGGCTCTGGGCGAGCAGGATCAGCGGGGCGGCGTACGAGGCCTGCAGGGACAGCATGAGGGTGAGGGCGGTGAAGCCGTTCGCGGACTTGTCGAACCGCAGCTCGACGGGCCCCCACGCGTTCCACGCCAGCCACACGACGCAGAAGACCGTGAGCCACACGATGAACCGCGGCGTGCCCAGGAAGCGGGCGATGGACTCGGACACCCGGCCCGACGCGTCCGCCTCCACCTGCATGCGGGGCAGCAGCGAGCGCCCCCGGGTACGGGGCTGGTCGAGGCGGTCAGCCACGGTCACCCCCGTGGGGCGCGCGGACGAGCGGCGTGGGTCGTGTCGGCGGGCCGGCGTGCACGTCGTCCGTCTCGCGCCAGTCGTCGGGCAGCAGGTGGTCCAGGACGTCGTCGACCGACACGGCACCCAGCAGGCGCCGCTGCTCGTCGACCACCGGCAGGGCCAGCAGGTTGTACGTCGCGAGCTGGCGGGTCACCGTCAGCAGCGGGGCATCGACCGCGACCGGCTCGAGGTCGGTGTCGACGATCTGCCCGATCGCCTCGTGCGGCGGCTCCCGCAGCATCCGCTGCAGGTGGACGATGCCGATGTACCGCCCCGTCGGCGTCTCCAGCGGGGGGCGCGCAACGAACACCACGGACGCGAGCGCCGGGTTGAGGTCCTGACGGCGGACGTGCGCGAGCGCGGCCGCGATCGACGTCTCCGGGCCCAGGATCACCGGCTCCGTCGTCATCAGGCCGCCGGCCGTGTTGTCCGCGTACGCCAGGAGCCGGCGCACGTCCTTGGCCTCGTCGGGCTCCATGAGGGAGAGGAGCTCGGCGGCCTGCTCGGCGGTCAGCTCACCCAGCAGGTCCGCGGCGTCGTCCGGCTGCATCGCCTCCAGGACGTCGGCCGCGCGCCCACGCTCCAGGCCGCCGAGGATCTCGACCTGGTCGTCCTCGGGCAGCTCCTCGAGCACGTCGGCGAGGCGTTCGTCGTCGAGCGCGGTCGCGACCTGGAGGCGGCGCGTGACCCCCATGTCGTGCAGGACGTCGGCCAGGTCGGCCGGCTTGAGGTCCTCGTACTGGGCGAGCAGCAGCTGCGCGCCCTGCGCCGCGGTCGGCAGGCTCAGGCCCCGGACGTCCTCGACCGACACCAGCAGCGTCTCGCCACGTCGCCGCAGCAGCCCTCCGCGCTGGTCGGTGCGTCGCACGAACACCTTGGTGACGAGCCAGTCGCCGTTGCGCTGCAGCTCGATCGCCACGTCCTCGACACGCGCGCTGCCGGAGCCGTCCGCGAGCTCGACCGTCCGGTCCAGCAGCTCGCCCATCACGAGCGTCTCGGACACCCGCTGCTCGAAGCGCCGCATGTTGACCAGGCCCGTCGAGATGACCTGGCCGGCGTCGACGGCCGTCACCCTCGTCAGCGGCAGGAACACGCGTCGTCGGCCGGGGACCTCGACCACGAGGCCCACCGCGCGGGGCGCACCCTTGAGGCGCACGAGCACGACGACGTCACGCACCCTGCCGACCTCGTCGCCGATGGGGTCGAAGACGGCGGTGCCGGCGAGGCGCGCGACGAACACCCTGGCCCCGACGCTGCTCACGCCGGTCAGCCTAGACGGCGGTCGGCGGCGCGGCTCGGTGCGAATCGCGGGAGAGGGTGGTCCCGCGGGCGGGCGGCACCCAGCCTGGCGGTGTCCCGTGCGGTGCGGGAGGATCAGGCCATGTCGTTCAAGCAGTCCGAGCGGATCCCGACGACCCCCACGCTGCCGACGGGGGAGACGGTCGCGACGTACGGCACCTACCTGCAGGCGCAGAAGGCGGTCGAGCTCCTCGCCGAGCAGCAGTTCCCCGTGCGTTCCGTGACGATCGTCGGCACGGACCTGCGGATGGTGGAGCGGGTGCTGCGGCGGCTGTCCTACCCGAGCGCCGCGCTCGGCGGGTTCCTGTCCGGCGCCTGGTTCGGGCTCTTCGTGGGACTGATCCTCACGATGTTCTCGTCCGGCGGGGCGGGCATCATGCTGCCCACCGTGCTGTTCGGCGGCGCGTTCGGGCTGCTCTTCTCCGTCATCGGGTACTCCCTGACCCGCGGACGGCGCGACTTCGCGTCGTCCAGCCAGATCGTCGCGACGTCCTACTCGGTGCTCTGCCTGGCCGAGCACGCCAACAAGGCGCGCCACCTCCTCGCGGAGACCGGCGGCGTCGTGTCGGGCTGGCCCGAGCCGGTCCGGCCCGCGCCCCCCGAGCAGCCGACGCCCCCCGAGCAGCCGACGCCCCCCGCCCCGCCGACGCCCCCCGCCCCGCCGACGCCCCCCGCCCCGCCGACCCTCTGAGGCCGACGGCGCGGATCAGCCCTCGCGCAGCGCTGCCATCCAGGCCTCGACCGCGTCGGGGTCCCGCGGCAGCGCGGCCGACAGGTTCTCGTTGCCGTCGGCCGTCATCAGGACGTCGTCCTCGATGCGCACGCCGATGCCCCGGTACTCGGCCGGGACCAGCAGGTCGTCCGACTTGAAGTACAGGCCGGGCTCGATCGTGAACACCATGCCGGGCTGCAGCACACCGTCCAGGTACAGCTCAGCGCGGGCCTGCGCGCAGTCGTGCACGTCCAGGCCCAGGTGGTGCGACGTGCCGTGGACCATCCAGCGCCGGTGGTGCTGGTTGTCCGGCGCGAGGGACTCCTCGGCCGTGACCGGCAGCAGGCCCCACTCCTCGAGCCGCGCCGCCAGGACGCGCATCGCGGCGTCGTGCACGTCGCGGAACCGTGCGCCGGGGACCGCCGCGGCGAAGCCCGCGTCGGCGGCGTCGAGCACCGCCTGGTAGACGCGGCGCTGGACGTCGGTGAACGTGCCGTCGACGGGCAGCGTGCGCGTCACGTCGGCGGTGTACAGGGAGTCGACCTCCACGCCCGCGTCGACCAGCACGAGCTCGCCCGGTCGGACCTGCCCGTCGTTGTCGGTCCAGTGCAACGTCGTGGCGTGCTCGCCGGCCGCCGCGATCGTGGTGTAGCCGACGTCGTTGCCCTCCTCGCGCGCGTGGCCGATGAACGTCCCCTCGACGACACGCTCACCGCGCCGGTGCCCGACAGCACGCGGCAACGCGCGCACGACCTTCTCGAACCCGGCGATCGTCGCGTCCACCGCGAGCCGCATCTGTTCGACCTCGTACGCGTCCTTCAGCAGCCGCAGCTCGGAGAGCGCCTCCGCGAGCCGCGCGTCGGCCTCACCGGACTCCTCCTCGCCGCGGATCTGCGCGACGACCTCCTCGACCGCGAGGTCCGCACCCGGGACCACGAGGACCTGCACCCCGCCCTCGCCGACGTCCTTCGCGAGCGCGTCGCGCAGGTCCGCCACGTGCGCCGTGGTGATCCCGGTCGTCGTCGCGACCTCGTCGAGCGTGGGGCGCGCGCCGACCCAGAACTCGCCGTAGCGCGCGTCGGAGAAGAACTCGGGGGTGTCGCGGCCCGCGAGGGGGTTCATGTACAGCACCGCCCGGTGCGCGCTGCCGTCGTCGCCCGTGCCGTCGGCCACCGGGTGCAGCACCAGGACGGCGTCGGGCTCCTGCTCCGTGCCGAGGCCCGTGAGGTGCGCGAACGCGGCGTGCGGTCGGAACCGGAAGTCGGTGTCGTTGGAGCGGACCTTGAACGAACCGGCCGGGACGACGAGCCGCACCCCGGGGAACTGGGCCGACAGCGCGCTGCGGCGCTCCGCGGTCCGGTCCGCCACGGCGGCGCGCACGGCCGTCGACGCAGGGCGCTCGCCCCATCCCGACGTCACGAACTCCACGAACCGGCGCGACTGCGGGCGGTGCGACCGATTCGATCCGCGCTCCTCGAGTGGCTGCTCGTCGCCCTCGGCCACGGCCGGGCTCCCGGTCTCGGAGGTGAGGTTCTGGAGGTCGTCGTCGGTGCTCACCGCTCCAGTCTGGCACCGACTGCACACCCGGGGGCAGGGCGGTGGTGCGGAGCGGATAGCGTGAGCGGGTGCGCATCGACCTCCACACGCACTCCCGCGCGTCGGACGGCACGCAGACTCCCGCCGAGCTCGTCACCGCCGCGCGTGCTGCGGGCCTCGACGTGGTCGCGCTGACCGACCACGACACGACGGCCGGCTGGGGCGAGGCAGCGGCCGCCGCACGCGAGGTCGGGATCGCGCTCGTGCGCGGCACCGAGGTCTCGGCACGTGCCCGCGGCGTCAGCGTCCACCTGCTGAGCTACCTGCAGGACCCCGAGCACCCCGCGCTCGCCGACGAGCTCGCGCGCGCCCGTGAGTCCCGTGTCCACCGTGCACGGCACATCGTCGAGCGGCTCGCGCGGGACGTGCCGATCACCTGGCAGGACGTGCTCGACCAGGCCCGCGACGCGGTCGTCGTCGGACGCCCCCACATCGCGGACGCCCTGGTGGCGCGCGGCGTCGTCCCGGACCGGGACGCGGCCTTCGCCCACCTGCTGGCGTCGAACGGCCCGTACCACGTCGACCACTACGCGCCCGAGGCCCCGGTCGCCGTCGCTGCCATCCGCGCGTCCGGGGGCGTCCCGGTGTTCGCGCACCCAGCCGCCGACGCACGCGGCCGGATCGTCCCGGACCGGGTGTTCGACGAGCTCGCGGACGCCGGCCTGGCCGGGCTCGAGGTCTACCACCGCGATCACTCTGCCGCGCAGCGTGAGCGGCTGCTGGCGATCGCGGACCGGCTCGACCTGCTGGTCACGGGCTCGAGCGACTACCACGGGACCGGCAAGCTGAACCTTCTGGGGGAGAACCTGACCGCCCCGGACGTGCTCGACGAGATCGTCCGTCAGGGGACGACGGAAGTGGTGACGGCGTGAGCAACGCCCTGGACGTCCAGCTGTTCCTCTCGGTCTTCGTGACCCTGTTCGTCATCATGGACCCCCCGGGGACGGTCCCGCTGTTCCTGGCGCTGACCGGGTCCATGACCCGTCACCAGCGGGCGCGCGCCGCCCGGCAGGCCATCCTCGTCGCGTTCGGGGTCATCGTCGGCTTCGCGCTCTTCGGCCAGTCGCTCCTCAACTACCTGCACGTGTCCGTCCAGGCGCTGCAGGGTGCGGGAGGTCTGCTGCTGCTGCTCGTCGCGATGGAGCTGCTCACCGGCAAGATGGACAGCAGCGAGGGCTACGAGGGCACGCAGGGGAACGTCGCGCTCGTGCCGCTGGGCACCCCCCTGCTCGCGGGACCGGGCGCGATCGTCGCGACCATGGTCTACGTCCAGCAGTCCACCGAGCCCTCCGACTGGGTGGCCCTGGCCCTCGGCGTCGTCCTGGTACACGTGTGCCTGTGGCTGTCCATGCGGTTCGCGGGCGCGATCCACCGCATCCTGAAGGACTCCGGGACGATGCTCGTCAGCCGCATCGCCGGCCTGCTGCTCGCCGCGATCGCGGTGCAGCTGCTCGCCGACGCCGTGCTGGCCTTCGCGCGCGAGATCTGACGCCGCGGCACCACGGCGGTGCGGACGCCCCGCCCGGGCTCTGTCGCCGGGTGGTGGGTGACTGGATCGCACCCTCGCCGGGGTGGTGGGGTGCCGGATCGCGCTCTCGCGCGGGTGGGGGGTGGGGGTGGAAAGGGATCGCCCCCTCACCTGGTGGTGAGAGGGCGATCCAGCGTCGCGGTGGGTCAGGCGTCCGAGCCGGCGGGTGCGGCGGCGTCGGACGGGGCGCCGGCGGCGCCACCGCGCGAGCGGCGACGGCGACGGCGACGGGGCGTGCCGTCGGACTCCCCGCCCGCGGGGGCGTCGGCACCCGGTGCCTCGGCGGACACCGGCTGCTCCGCGCGCGACGCACCCTGCTCGGTACGTGCGGCGCCGTCCCCACCTGCGCGGCCGCGGCCACCGCGGCGACGGCGACGGCCCTCGCCCTCGGCGTCGGAGGTCGCGGTGCTGGAGGGTGCGGTGCCGGAGGTCGCGGTGCCGGAGGTCGCGGTGCCGGAGGTCGCCGTGGCGGAGGGTGCCGTGCCGGAGGGGGCGGCGTCGGCCCCACGGGTACGCGCGCCGCTGTCGCGCGCACCCCCGCGGCCGCCGTCGCGCGATCCCTCGCGGCGTCCGCCGCCGGACCGCTCGTCGGAGCGCGCGGGACGTGCTCCGCCGCCGCGCTTGCCGGTCTCGCCCAGGTCCTCGAGGACCTCGGCGTCGAGGCCGGCACGGGTCTGCTGCGACTTCGGCAGCCGGCCCTTGGTGCCCTCGGGGATGTCGAGGTCCGCGTAGACGTGCGGCGACGAGGAGTACGTCTCGACGGGGGCCGGGATGCCCAGGCCGAGCGCCTTGTCGATCAGGCCCCAGCGCGGCAGGTCGTCCCAGTCCACGAACGTGACGGCGGTGCCCTTGTTGCCCGCGCGGCCGGTGCGGCCGGTGCGGTGCAGGTACGTCTTCTCGTCCTCGGGGCACTGGTAGTTGATGACGTGCGTGACGTCCTCGACGTCGATGCCGCGGGCCGCGACGTCGGTGGCGACGAGCACGTCGACCTTGCCGTGGCGGAAAGCGCGCAGCGCCTGCTCACGCGCGCCCTGACCCAGGTCGCCGTGGATCGCGCCGGCGGCGAACCCGCGCTCGACCAGGTCGTCCGCGACCTTCGCGGCGGTGCGCTTGGTGCGCGCGAAGACGATGGTCAGCCCGCGGCCCCGTGCCTGCAGGATGCGCGCGAGCAGCTCGACCTTGTCCAGCGCGTGCGCTCGGTACGCGACCTGCTTGATGTTCTTGACCGTCTGGCCCTCGTCGTCCGGGGCGGACGCCCGGATGTGCGTGGGCTGCGACATGTATCGGCGGGCCATCGCGACGACTGCGCCCGGCATGGTCGCCGAGAACAGCATGGTGTGGCGGTTCGCGGGGGTCGCGGCGAGCAGCTTCTCGACGTCGGGCAGGAAGCCGAGGTCGAGCATCTCGTCGGCCTCGTCGAGCACGACCTCGGTGGCGTGGTTCAGGCGGAGGTGACGCTGGTTCAGCAGGTCGATCATGCGGCCCGGCGTGCCGACGACGACGTCGGCTCCGCGCTTGAGCGCCTCGACCTGCGGCTCGTACGCGCGCCCGCCGTACACCTGCACGATGCGGACCTTGCGGCCGGTCGACGCCATGGCGAGGTCGCCCGCGACCTGGACGGCGAGCTCACGCGTCGGCACCACGACCAGCGCCTGCGGCTCACCGGGCGCCGCGAGCCGCTCGTAGCCCTCCTCGCCCGGTGCGATGACGCGGTGCAGCAGCGGGACGCCGAAGCCGAGGGTCTTGCCGGTGCCCGTCTTGGCCTGGCCGATGATGTCGTGGCCCGCCAGCGCGACCGGCAGGGTCATCGCCTGGATGGGGAACGGCTGCGAGATCCCTGCCGCGGCGAGCGCGGCCACGATCTCCGGCCGGACGTCGAAGTCCGCGAACGAGGCGTCGACGGCCTGCACCGAGGCGGCGCGGCGCGAACCGGTCGGCGACTCGGTCGGGACGGCGTCGGCGGCGGTACGGATGATGTCGGAGGTGTCGAGGACGGGGGTGTCGACGGCGGCGTCGGTGCGCGGCTCCTGGTCGACGGTCTGGTCGGTGGTCACGTGCGGCTCTTCACTGCCAGGGTGGCGGCTCACGGTGCGCGCCAGGGGCCGGCGGCGCGGCGTGCGCTCGTCCGCCCCGGGCGACAGCGGGCTGCGCCACGCGGGTTGGCCGGCAGCCGATCGTAGAAGTCACCCCGCGCGGCGCACCCTGCCGGCGCGTCTGCGGGCGTCGAGCCCTGCGGACGGCGGCCGGTGCGCGTCGTGCGGGGAGGGTCTGGCATGGTGCCGGACCGGGAAACCGAGACGAACGGGCAACCGATGTACGGGATGTACGCACCCAGTCTATCGGACGCACGTCCCGGACACCTGGTCGTCCCGGGGGCGGCGCGCCTCCCGGCGCTACCATCGCCGGATGACCTCCAGCGCCGGCAGCGCCCGCCCCCTGCGTCCCGAGCACGCCGCCGCCGACGAGCGGTCGGCGAACCGCGGCGGTACGGACGTCGGGACCGTGGGGGATCTCCGGGTCGGCGACGCGGTCGAGGTCCTCGGTCTGGTGGCCGGCCTGGAGCACCAGGCGTTCGCGCGGCTCGCGGACGACAGCCGCCAGGCGCCGTGCCTCGAGCAGTCGCTCGTGCTGAGCCGCCTGTCCGCCCGCTGCATCGAGCGTCGCGACCGCGTGCTCGCCCGCATCGAGGAGCTGGGCGGGGACGGTCCCGCGGCCCTCGCGCGGTTCGACGTCGTGCTGGCCGACTTCGACGCGCGCACGCCCTCGAGCACGTGGGCGGAGCGTCTGCTCAAGGCGTACGTGGGCTACGGCGTGACCGACGACTTTTGCCGGCTCGCCGCACGCGGTCTGGACGAGGAGTCGGCGCGTCTGGTGGCCGACGTCCTGGGCGACGTGTCACGCAGCGAGGTCGCCGTGCGTGAGCTCGACCGGGCGTGCGCGGGTGACGAGGTCCTGTCGTCCCGGCTGGCCCTGTGGGGGCGGCGGCTGGTCGGGGAGGCGCTGGGCGTCGTCCAGCGCGTGGCCCAGCGTCCCGAGGTCGCCCGTGTGCTCGACCGGGCGGGACTCGCAGCGGCGACGCCCCATGACGCGCCCGCCGGGAACGCGACGCCCCAGGCTGCTCCCGGCGTCTTCACCGAGCTGACCGCCGAGCACACGCGGCGCATGTCGCGCCTGCACCTGACGGCCTGACGGCCCGGCAGCCGGCGCGCCACGACCGGGTCCGGCCCCCAGCGCCGACGCGCCCAGCCCTCAGCGCTGACGCGCCCAGCCCTCAGCGCTGACGCGCCCGGCGCCCGGCGCGAGCCGGACGCCGGGGCGTGCTCACAGCTGGCCGAAGCCCACGCGGCCCTTGGTCTCGGCGCCGATCTCCACGAAGCCGAGGACGGCGGCGGGCACGACGACCCGACGGCCGCGGACGTCGGTCAGGTCCAGCGTCGTCGTCCTGCCGTCGACCGCCGCCTGCACGGCCGCGACGATCTCGTCCGCGGACTGGTCGGACTCGAGCGTCAGCTCGCGCGAGTGGTGCTGCACGCCGATCGTGATCTCCACGGGCACTCCTCATCGGACGGGACCCGGCGCAGGGCGCCGGGCTGGTCGCCACCGATCCTAGGCGTCCCCGTACGGGAAGTCGGGCCGCACCAGGCCGGCGAGGCCCCGCCACTGCAGGTCCGTCACCAGCTCGACGACGCGCTCGACGCCCTGGCCGTCGCCGCGGCGCAGCCAGTAGGTCGCGGCACCCTGGGCGGTGGCCACGAGTGCCGAGGCGAGCACGTCGGCGTCGGCCCGGTCCCGGCCGGTGACGGCGGCGAGCACGTCGGCGATGCGACGCGTCGCCTCAGCGGCCGCGTGCTCGACCCGGACGCGGACCTGCGCGTCGTGCGTCACGTCGGACTCGAACAGGAGGGTGGACGACTCGCCGGCCACCTGGACGAACGCGAGGTACGCGTGCACCACGGCGGCCACGACCGCGCGGCCCTCGCCGCGGCCGATCGGGCCCGCCTCGATCGGCGCGACGGCACGCTCCACGGCGGACAGGAGAGCCTCGCCCTGCTCGTCGACGACCGCGAGGTAGAGGTCGAGCTTCGACGGGAAGTGCCGGTACAGGACGGGCTTGCTGACCTCCGCACGGTCGGCGATGTCGTCCATCGAGACGTGGTGGAACCCCTCGGTGGAGAACAGGTCGAGGGCCACCGCGAGAAGCTGCGACCTGCGCTCGGCGCGTGCCATCCGCAGCCCGCGAGCTCGGGGTCCGGTGGCGTCCTGGGCGTCGGTCACCCGCAGATCGTAGCCAGGGTGTGTTGCGGGCAGGGGTCGCCCTCGTGGCGTGACGGGGCGCTCACCCCGCACGGCGCGTTCCGGTACGGGGATGTCGGTGGGACGTGATGGGATCTGGCCCGTGACGACGGCATCGACCACCCGGCTCGTGGCGGCGCCCCTCGTCGAGCGTGCGGCGCGCGGCGCAGCGGCCCGTCCGGTGCTGGACGACCAGCAGCGCGAGGTGGTCGAGCGGGTGGCCTCCGGGGCCGATCGCGCCCTGCTCGTCACCGGAGCGCCGGGGACCGGCCGCACGACCGTCGCGCTGGAGGCCGCCGCCGCCGCGGTGGCGGCGGGCCTCACTCCGGACGACGTGCTGGTGCTGGCGGCGAGCCGCCGAGCCGCAGCCGACCTGCGTGACCGGCTGGCGGTGCGCCTGGGACGCACCGCGGGTCGGCCGTTGGTCCAGACCGCAGCGGCCGTCGCGTTCGCGGTGCTCCGGGCGCGGGCGGGCGCGCTCGGTGAGCCGCCGCCGGTGCTCGTCTCGGGGCCCGAGCAGGACCTGGCGCTGGCCGAGCTGCTCGCCGGGCACGCCGCCGGGGAGGTGCCGGGGCCGCGGTGGCCCACCGGCGTCCCCGAGGCCGCGCTGGGGACGCGCGCGTTCCGTGACGAGCTGCGCGACCTGCTGATGAGAGCCGCCGAGCGAGGGCTCGCCCCGACCGACCTCGCGGCGCTCGGCCGGCGTGAGCAGCGCCCCGCCTGGGTCGCCGCGGCGCGCGTCTACGAGGAGTACCTCGACGTCATGGCGCTCGCGGCGGGCACGCCCGACGCCGGCGAGCGTCTCGACCCGGCGGTCGTCGTGGACGCCGCCGTTGCCGCGCTGCGCGGCTGGGACGACGAGGTCCCCGGTGTGCCGTGCCCGCGTCGGCGCCTCGTGGTGGTCGACGACTACCAGGAGAGCACGGCGGCCACCGCGCGGCTGCTGCGGGCCTTCGCGGACGACGGGGCCCGGCTGCTGCTGCTCGGCGACCCGGACGTCGCCGTGCAGACCTTCCGCGGTGCCCAGCCGTCGCTCGTCGCGCGCGCGACGGCCGGAGGGCCGGGGGAGCCGGCGGCCGAGCACGTCGTGCTGCGCACCGTCTGGCGGCAGAGTGCGCCGCTGCGGGAGGTGACGGCGAGGATCACGGAGCGGGTCGCCGCGTCCGGGACGGTCGCGCACCGGCGGGCTCTGGTACCCGAGGACCGGGCGGAGGGCCCTGCGCCTCGTGTCGCTGTGCTGCCCAGCGCCGCGCAGGAGGCCGCCTGGGTCGCGCACCGGCTGCGACGCGCCCACCTGCAGGGCGGCGTCCCGTGGGACGAGATGGCCGTCCTCGCACGTGCCGGTGGTCGCGTGACGGCGGTCCGCCGCGCGCTCGCCCAGGCCGGTGTGCCCGTCCGGGTCGTCGGGAGCGACGTGCCGCTGCGCGACGAGCCCGCGGTGCGGCCCCTCCTCGACGCGGTGCGCGTCGCTCTGCAGCCCGACGAGCTGGACGCCGACGTCGCCGCTCGGCTCGCCTGCTCACCGCTCGGGGGTCTGGACGCGGTGGGTCTGCGGCGGGTGCGGCGGGCGCTGCGGGCCGAGGAGCTCGCAGGGGGCGGTGGCCGCTCCAGCGACGTGCTCCTGGTCGAGGCGCTCGGTGCGCCCGACCGGGCCGCCACGCTCGAGCCGCACGTGGGGCGTCCGGTGCAGCGTCTCGCCAGGCTGCTGCAGGCGGGACGTGACGCCGCTGCCTCGCCCGGCGCGGACGTGCAGGCCGTGCTGTGGGCCGTATGGGACCGCGCCGGCCTCGCCGAGCCGTGGCGGCAGGCGGCGCTCGCCGGTGGATCGGGTGGCGAGCGCGCCGACCGTGACCTCGATGCCGTGCTGGCGCTCTTCCGGGCCGCCGAGACCTTCGTCGAGCGCGTGCCGCAGGCGACGCCGCGCGCGTTCGTCGACTGGGTGATGGCGCAGGACCTCCCGGCGGACTCCCTGGCGCCGGCGTCGCGCGCGGCCGGGGTCAGCGTGCTCACGCCGGCGGGTGCCGCGGGCGGGTCGTGGGAGGTCGTGGCGGTCGTCGGCGTCCAGGAGGGCGTCTGGCCCGACCTGCGGCTGCGGGACTCACTGCTGGGTGCGCAGTCGCTCGTCGACCTCCTGGCCGGGCGTCAGACCGCCGGGGGGCCGGGGGAGGAGCACGCGCGGGCGGCGCGGGCCGCCGTGCTGGCCGACGAGCTGCGCGCGTTCGCGCTCGCCTGCTCGCGCGCTCGCACGGTCCTGCTGGTCACGGCCGTGGACGACCAGGACACGACACCGTCGCCGTTCCTCGACCTCGTGCAGCCCGGGTCCGACGACGACGGGCCCGACCCGCGTCGGACGAGCGCCCCCGCGCCGCTCGACCTGCGCGGGCTCGTCGCGCGCCTGCGCTCCGCTCTCGAGCGCGCGGCGGCGCAGGGCGGGACGGACACGGCGGCCGCACGCACCCTCGCGCGGCTGGCCGCCGCCGGCGTCCCCGGTGCGGACCCGGCGTCCTGGTTCGGGCTGCCCGCACCGTCGAGCGACGCGCCGTTGTGGCCGGCCGACGCGAAGGTCCCGGTCTCACCCTCGCGGCTGGAGACCGCCCAGCGGTGCGCCCTGCGCTGGGCCCTGGAGTCGGCCGGCGGCACACCGGCGTCCTCCGCCCAGCAGTCGCTCGGCACGCTCGTGCACGCCATCGCCCAGGAGCACCCGACGGCCGACCTGCCGACGCTGCGCGCCGAGCTCGACCGTCGCTGGCACGAGCTGGGGCTGGGCGAGGGCTGGCCGTCGGTCGCGGCACGCCGTAAGGCCGACGCGATGGTCGAGCGGCTCGCGGCGTACCTGCGCGACGCGGGAGAGCCGCTGCTCGTCGAGGCGCCCTTCTCGCTCGAGACGGACCGCGCGGTCGTGCGGGGGTCGATCGACCGCGTCGAACGTGCGGTCGCCGAGGGCGACGGCGCCGGGGACGCCGTCGAGGTCGTGGACCTGAAGACCGGCTCCCGCGTGCCGACTCTTGCGCAGGCCGCGGAGCACCCCCAGCTCGGTGCCTACCAGCTCGCGGTCGACGCCGGCGCGGTCCCGGGGCTCGAGCCGGGGACCTACAGCGCAGCGGCGCGACTCGTCCACCTGGCCCAGGGCTCCGGAGGTGCCACGCAACGTCGCCAGGACGGGCTGGGACCACAGGAGGGCGCCCCGAGCTGGGCGCGCACCCTCGTCGACGACGTCGCGGACCGCATGGCGGCGTCGAGCTTCGAGGCGCGCGCGAACGACCTGTGTACCCGCTGCCCGGTGCGCCGCTCGTGCCCGTTGCGTGGCGAGGGCGGGCAGGTGGTCGCGTGACCGCCACCGACGCCCCGGTCGTGGCGGGCCTGTCGGCCGTGCGGATCGCCCAGCTCGTGGGGCAGCACCCGCCGACGGACGAGCAGCGCGCGGTGATCGAGGCCCCGCTGCGGCCGTCGCTCGTCGTCGCCGGCGCCGGCTCGGGCAAGACCGAGACCATGGCGGCGCGGGTCGTCTGGCTCGTCGCCAACGGACTCGTCGCCCCCGACCAGGTGCTCGGCCTGACCTTCACGCGCAAGGCCGCCGGTGAGCTCTCCGAGCGGGTGAGGCGCCGGCTGCGGGGGCTGGTGCGTGCGGCCGCGGCCGAGGGCGTCGCGCTGCCGACCGGCGCGGACGTCGTCGACGAGCTCGCGCGACCGCACGTGTCGACGTACCACGCGTACGCGGCGTCCCTCGTGACGGACCACGCGCTGCGCCTGGGCGTCGAGCCCGGCGCGCGGCTGCTCGGTGAGGCCGCGCAGTGGCAGCTGGCGTCGGAGGTCGTCGAGTCGTGGGCCGGTGACCTGGACACGTCGGCCGCGACGTCGACCGTCGTCGACGCGGTGCTGGCGCTGTCCGGCGCCCTGGACGAGCACCTGCTCGACCCGGCGACCGCCCGCCACGGCATCGAGGCGCTCGTCGAGAGCCTCGTGTCGACACCCGCCGGCGAGCCGCCGCGCGCCCCGTACGCCAAGGTCCGCGAGCTCGTCGCGTCCCTCGGCGAGCGCTCGCGCGTGCTCGACCTCGTCGCGGACTACCGCGCGCGCAAGAGGGCGGCCGACAGCCTCGACTTCGGCGACCAGGTGGCGCTCGCGGCGCGCATCGCGCGCGACGTCCCGGAGGTCGGCGCCGGGGAGCGCGACCGGTTCCGGGTCGTGCTCCTGGACGAGTACCAGGACACCTCCTACGCCCAGCTGGTCCTGCTGCAGGCGCTCTTCACGGCAGGGCACCCGGTGACCGCGGTCGGTGACCCGCACCAGTCGATCTACGGCTGGCGCGGCGCGAGCCCGGGCGGCCTCGCGCGGTTCCCCGCGGCGTTCCCGGTCGTCGAGCGGGACGGTGACGGCCGCGAGTCGAACCGGCGCCGTGCCGACGTCGTCCCGTTGTCGACGTCGTGGCGCAACGACGTCGCGGTCCTCGACGCCGCCAACGCGGTCGCCGCGCCTCTGCGCACCGGTGCTGCGCAGGTCGACGTCCCGCGGCTCGCGCCACGTCCCGGTGCGGGCGAGGGCGTCGTCCAGGCGATCGTGGCCGCGACGGTCGAGGACGAGGCCGAGCAGGTCGCCGCGTGGGTCGCGCAGCGGTGGCGCCCAGGGCTCCACCCGGCCGGGCGACGCACCGCGGCCGTCCTGTGCCGCAAGCGCTCGCAGTTCGAGCCGCTGCGTCGTGCCCTGCGCGCGGCGGGTCTGCCCGTCGAGGTCGTCGGACTCGGTGGTCTGCTCGCGACCCCGGAGGTCGTCGACCTCGTCGCCGTGCTGCAGGCTGCCCACGACCCGACGCGGGGCGACGCGGTCGTCCGGCTGCTGACGGGGGCGCGCACGCGGCTCGGTGCGGCCGACCTGCACGCACTGGGGGAGTGGGCGCGTCAGGGTGCGCGCCCGGCCGCGGGGCGGGTGCCCGGGCGCGACGGCGTCGAGGCGGACGTCGTCGACGAGAGGAGCCTCGTCGACGCGCTGGACGACCCGCCGCCGCCCGGGTGGCGCAGCCCTGCCGGTCGCGTCGTGACGCCCGAGGGGCGACGCCGCCTCGTGGACCTGGCAGCCGTCCTGCGCGCCGTCCGCGCGCACCAGGGCCTGTCGCTGCCCGAGCTCGTCGGGGAGGCCGAGCGGCTGTTCGGTCTCGACATCGAGGTGCAGGCCCGTGCCGACGTCGCACCGGGCCGGGCACGCGCGCACCTGGACGCGTTCGCGGACGTGGCTGCGGAGTTCGCGCGCGGTGCCGACCGCCCGACGCTCGGCGCGTTCCTGGCCTGGCTCGAGGCCGCGGAGGCCCGGGAGGACGGTCTCGAGCTCCCCGTGACCGAGCCCGACCCCGACGCGGTGCAGGTCACGACCGTGCACGCCGCGAAGGGGCTGGAGTGGGACGCGGTCGCGGTCGCCGGCATGGTCGACGGAGGACTGCCCGCGACGGCGATGCTCGGCAAGGACGGTCCCAAGGACTCCGCCTGGCTCACGGGTCTCGGCGTCCTGCCGTACCCGTTGCGCGGTGACGCCGACGACCTGCCGCGACTCGAGTGCGCGGGTGCGGAGTCGCCCAAGGAGCTCGCGGACCGCCTGGACCGGTTCCGTCTGGACGCCGGCGACCACGAGGTCGCCGAGGAGCGTCGGCTCGCGTACGTCGCGCTGACCCGGGCGCGCGAGGCCCTCCTGCTGTCGGCGGCGTACTGGGGTGAGCCGAAGGCTCCGCGCAAGCTCTCGCCGTTCCTCACCGAGCTCCTCGACGCAGGGCTCGCGGAGGTCGTCGGACGTGCCGACGAGCCCGAGCCGGGCAGCCCGAACCCCCGAGCAGCGCTGACGCCGACCGCGGTCTGGCCGGTCGACCCCTTCACCCGGGACGGTGCGGCACCGCGACGCGCGGCGGTCGTCGCAGCCGCCGAGGCGGTGCGCGCCGCTGCGGCGAACCAGCCGGCGGCCACCCCCGCCGCGGCCGCCCCGGGCGACAGCGAGGACTGGGACGTGCTCGCGGACAGGTTGCTCGCAGAGCAGGCAGCGCGTCGGCGGGGTGACGCGCGCGTCGCGCTGCCGGCGCACCTCTCGGCGTCGTCGCTCGTGCGTCTGGATGCCCAGCCGGACCAGTTCGCCCTGGGCCTGCGGCGGCCCGTCCCGCGCGAACCGTCCCCCCAGGCGCGTCGGGGCACGGCCTTCCATGCCTGGGTCGAGGCCTGGTACGGGCAGGCCACGCTCGTCGACGTCGACGACCTGCCCGGGGCGGACGACGACGTGCTGCCCGGCGACCCGGACCAGGCCGAGCTGCGCGCCGCCTTCCTGCGCACCCCGTGGGCGCACCGGTCACCCGTGGCGGTGGAGGTCGACGTCGAGACCACGATCGGTGGGTACGTCCTGCGGTCGCGCATCGACGCGGTCTTCGCCGACCCCGACCGGCCCGACGTGCCCGGCGCCGTCGTCGTCGTCGACTGGAAGACGGGCTCGCCGCCGCGGGACTCGGCGCAGCGCGCCTCGCGCGACCTCCAGCTCGCGGTCTACCGCATCGCCTGGGCGCGGCTGACGGGGACGGACCCCGACCTGGTCCGCGCGGCTTTCTGCTACGTCGGCGCCGGTGTCACGGTCCTGCCCGAACGCCTTCCAGGGGAGGACGAGGTGGCGCGTCTGCTGGCGGACGCGGCGCCGGCAGCCTCGAGCGTGGCCGAGGGCGCGACGGGCAGGACGCCCGGAGGCGGGGCACCGCCGACGGTCCGCCGGTCACGCGGACGACGGCCGGGCCGGGCCGCACCGCGGCCAGGGAACTAGGGCGTGTCTCTCAAAGTTCGTGTGAGGCACGCGGGAGTATCGCGGTGTGACGACCCGGTACTACCAGCGCGTCCGATGGCTCCATCGCGAACCTGACGATCCAGTACTGCTCTGGGCCGAGATCGTCGATGGGTGGGAGGTGCGGAAGGTCGACGAGTTTGTCGACGGCCACCTGGTCTGGGCTGACGGCGAGAACGAGGCGGATAGCACCCTGCTGGGGGCAATGCCCGTCCCCGCGCCTGGAGAGATCGCACAGGACCCCCAGTTCCTGATCGAGCTCGTCGATCAAGAGACGTTCGAGGGTGTGTGGCAGCGAGCTCGCGCCAGGGGCAAGTAGGGCGGGCCATCTCTACGGCGTGCGGAGCCAGGCCAGGAGGGCGGCCAGGACCGCTCCGCCGCGGTCGATGACAGCGAGCTCGTCGTAGCGGGTCGGGGTCGGCCCGGCCCGACGCGCGGGACCCGGATCGCGTCCAGGATCGGCAGGCACATCGGTGCACCCCTTCCCTGCCCGGGGCCGACGAGCACCACCAGCGGGCGACCTCTGCCGTCGACGGCGTGATGGATCTTGGTCGAGAGCCCTCCACGGGAACGGCCGATCGCATGGTCAGCCGGCTCGAGTCGCTGATTCATGTGATTCATCTGCGCCCCCCGTGGTGCGAGGCAGGGTCGCGGCGTGCTGATGAGTGCGGTTGGTCGTGGAGTCGATGCTCACCGCCCAGTCGATCTGCCCCGCGGCGTCGGCATGGGCAAGAAGCTGGGTGAGGACGTTGTCCCAAGTCCCGCGACGAGACACCACACCAGCACCACGCGCGCTACACGGAAGTGAAGGCGACACGCCCTAGCTGTACTGGCCCGCGGCCTCGTCCACCAGGGTGTGCTCCTCGAGGTCGCGGAGCATCTGGACCGCGTCGTCGACGACGTCCTGGCGTTGCGCGCGCACGCCGTGCAGCAGCCACCGCGCGAGCGCCAGCTCGCCGGCGAGCAGGGCGCGGTCCGCCAGGTGGGGGTCGGTCAGCTCGGTCCGGCGCAGGAGGTACGCCTCGAGGATGGCGTCGACCGCGTCCTGCGGCGCCGCGACGAGCAGCCACGACAGGTCGTCGGCGGGGTCCGCGACCATCGTCGAACCCCACTCGAGCACGCCGCCCACCGCGCCGTCGGCCACGAGCACGTGGTTGCTCGACAGGTCACCGTGGACCACCGTCGGGCGGAACCGCCACATCGCGACGTCCTCGAGGAGCTCTTCCCAGCGGCGCAGCAGCGACGGCGGGACCAGTCCGGTACGCGCCGCCTCGTCGACCTCCGCCTGGCGGCGCTCGCGATACCCCGCGGCGTCGTACGCGGGGAGACCCGCGTTCTCGACGACCGAGGTCGGCAGCTCGTGGATGGCGGCGACGGCACGACCCACGGCGGCTGCGAGCCCGGGGCCCGGGCGCAGCGTCTCGAGCTGCAGCGGGCGGCCGGGGACCTCGCGGTGGACGCTCGCGCGTCCCCCCTCCGGCAGGTGCGCGAACCCGGCGGGCCGGGGGATCGAGAACGGCAGCCTGCCGTCGTCGACGAACGGCCCGAGCGCCTCGAGCAGCGCGACCTCCGCCTCGAGCACCGCGCCCGCTGCCGGGTGCTGCGGTGCGCGGACGACCCAGCGCTGCCGCACCGAGTCGACGACCACGGCGACGTCGAAGTCCGATCCCGGGTGCACAGGGCGCCGCACGTCGTACGCGTCCAGACCGGGGACGGCGACGGTCGCGAGAGCGGCGAGCGCGAGCGGCGAACGGTTCACGACCGCAAGCGTAGGTGCAACGCACCGCGTCACCGACGCCTCGCGCGGCGTGTCGGCGTCCGGTTCGTCCTGCGTTGCCGCCCGCACGCCCTGCCGGTGATCGCTCGACGCGGTCGCCGCGTAGCGTGGCGCGCGTGACCCACCACGTCCTGTCCGGCCTGCCGCTCGCCCGATCGACCGTGCCCCGCGCGGCGGAGCTACGGGACGCGCCGCACGTGGTCGCCGACGCGTTGGCGGACCCGGCGACGCGCGTCCTCGCGGTGCGCGACGGTGGCCTGCTGCTCACGGTCGAGGGGGGCGTGCGCTGGCTCGACCCGCGGTCGGCGGTCGCGCTGCTCGAGGCGGGCGGCACCTCCGACGGTGCCGCGACGGTCGGTCCCGCCGCCGCCGGTGCCCCGGCGGTCGACCCGGCGTCCGACGTCTGGCTCCTGCTGGGTGCGCGTGACGACGGCACGCGGGTCCTGGCGGTGCGCCTGCCGGACGAGCACCCGCTGACGTCGGGCGGCGAGCCGGCGGACGTGCTGGTCCACCTGCCGGACGGTCCCGTCGAGCGCGGCGGGTGGGGGTCGCTGCGGGCCGTGGGTGCGGCGCTCGACGCGCACGACGCCGGCCTGGCGACCGCCGCGGTCGCGCTGGACGCGTGGCACGACCGCCACCCGCGCTGCCCGCGGTGCGGCGCGACGACGCGTGTCGCCCAGGCGGGGTGGTCGCGGGTGTGCGACGTCGACGGCTCCGAGCACTACCCGCGCACGGACCCCGCCGTGATCATGGCCGTCGTCGACGACGAGGACCGGCTGCTGCTCGGGCACGCGGCAGCCTGGTCGGCGGGGCGCTGGTCGACGCTCGCGGGCTTCGTCGAGGCGGGCGAGTCGGCGGAGCAGGCGGTGCGCCGCGAGGTCCTCGAGGAGACGGGCGTCGAGGTGGGCGACGTCGAGTACGTCGGAAGCCAGCCGTGGCCGTTCCCCGCGTCGCTCATGCTGGGGTTCCGGGCGCGCGCGACGAGCACCCGCATCCGGGTCGACGGCGTGGAGATGGCCGACGCCCGCTGGTTCACGCGGGACGGTCTCACCGCCGCGGTCGCATCGGGCGAGGTGCTGCTGCCGGGAGGGGCGTCGATCGCCCGCGCCCTCGTCGAGCAGTGGTGGCGGCGACCGCCGGCGTGACAGCCTCGGGCGCGGGGGCGTCAGACCCCGAGGCGTTCGCGCACCTGCGCGAGTGACGGGTTGGTGGCGGCGGACCCGTCGGGGAAGACGATCGTCGGGACGGTCTGGTTGCCGCCGTTGAGGGTCTCGACGAGCTGAGCAGCCTCGGGCTGCTGCTCGATGTCGACGACGTCGTAGGCGATGCCGGCCGAGTCGAGCTGCTTGCGCAGCCGGTGGCAGTACCCGCACCACGTCGTGGAGTACATCGTCACGGTGCCCGGTGCGGGTGTGGGGGTCGTCATGGTTCCTCGCAGGTGCTCGCCGTCGTTCCTTCCACAGATCCTCGCACGCGCTGTCGGTAGGGGCTGGGAGACTGTTCCCGATGTCCGCCGACTCCCTCCTCGACGCGCTCGATCCCGAGCAGCGCACTGTCGCGACCGCCCTCACGGGTCCCGTCTGCGTGCTCGCAGGCGCGGGCACGGGCAAGACCCGCGCGATCACGCACCGCATCGCCTACGGCGTGCGCACCGGCGTCTACCGTCCGGCGTCGGTGCTGGCGGTCACCTTCACCGCCCGCGCCGCGGGCGAGATGCGGGTGCGTCTGCGCGACCTCGGCGCCACCGGCGTGCAGGCCAGGACGTTCCACGCGGCGGCGCTGCGCCAGCTCGGGCACTTCTGGCCCAGGGTCGTCGGCGGCGCGCCCCCCCGACTGGTCGAGCAGAAGGCGACGCTCGTCGCCGAGGCGGGTCGTCGGGTCGGCGTGGGGGTCGACCGGGTCACGGTGCGGGACCTCGCCGCGGAGATCGAGTGGGCGAAGGTGTCGCTGGTCACGGCCGAGGACTACGAGCGGGCAGCCGAGGCGGTGCGTCGCCCGGCACCGGCGGGCCAGGACGCGCAGGCGGTCGCCCGGCTGCTGACGGCGTACGAGGACGTCAAGACGGAGCGCGGCGTCATCGACTTCGAGGACGTGCTGCTGCTGCTCGCGGCCATGCTCGCGCAGCGGGGCGAGGTCGCCGACGAGGTCCGGGCGCAGTACCGGCACTTCGTCGTGGACGAGTACCAGGACGTCAGCCCGCTGCAGCAGTACCTGCTCGACCAGTGGCTGGGCGGCCGGCACGACGTGTGCGTCGTGGGTGACCCGAGCCAGACGATCTACTCGTTCGCGGGCGCCTCACCCCATCACCTGCTGACGTTCGCTTCGAAGCACCCGGGCACGCGGGTCGTGCGTCTGGTGCGCGACTACCGCTCGACACCGCAGGTCGTCTCCCTGGCCAACCGCGTGCTCACGGCCACGCGCCGGCCCGGTGACCCCGTGCCGCTGCACCTGGTCGCCCAGCAGCCGGACGGTCCGGAGGTGCGGTTCACCGCGTACGACGACGACGAGGCCGAGGCCGCCGGGATCGCGGCGCGAGCGGCACGGCTCGTCGCCGCAGGGGTCCCCGCGAGCGAGATCGCCGTCCTGTACCGGACCAACGTGCAGTCGGAGGCCTTCGAGCAGGCGCTCGCGGCGGCCGGCGTCGGGTACCAGGTGCGGGGCGGCACCCGGTTCTTCGCCCGCCGCGACGTGCGCGACGCGCTCGTGCTCCTGCGCGGCGGCGCGCGGTCCGCCGATCCGGACGTCCCGCTGGGACAGACCGTCCGCGACATCCTCACCTCGGTCGGCTGGTCCCCGCAGCCCCCGTCCGCGCGCGGCGCCGCGCGGGAGCGGTGGGACGCCATGCAGGCGCTCGTCGGGCTCGCCGACGACATGGTCGCGCTGCGCGCGGAGGCCACGCTCCCGGACCTGGTCGCCGAGCTCGACGACCGCGCGTCCGCGCAGCACGCCCCCACGGTCGACGGCGTGACCCTGGCGTCCCTGCACGCGGCCAAGGGCCTGGAGTGGGACGCGGTCTTCCTCGCCGGCCTCTCCGACGGTCTCCTGCCTATCTCCCTGGCACAGACGGAGGCGGCCGTGTCCGAGGAGCGGCGCCTGCTGTACGTGGGGGTGACGCGCGCCCGCCGGAACCTCGAGATGTCGTTCGCGGCCGCGCGCACGCCCGGGTCGCGCGCCTCGCGCTCGCGCTCGCGGTTCCTCGCCGGTCTGTGGCCCGGCGAGGACTCCGGTCGAGGTGCGGGCCGTCGTGCCTCGGCCGCGGCCGACCCGGCCGTGCTCGAACGGCTGCGGCAGTGGCGTACGCAGGTCGCCGAGGACCGTGGCGTCCCGGCGTTCCGTGTCCTTCCCGACGTTGCGCTCGAGGCCGTCGCGGCGGCGATGCCCGCACAGGCCGCGGACCTGAGGTACGTGCAGGGACTCGGCCAGACACGCCTGCGGGAGTACGGCGACGACCTCCTGCGGGTGGTCGCGGGGGAGGGGGCGCAACCCTCCGGGAGAGCCACCCGGAGGAAGTTGCGTTAATTGCTTGTGACGTCGTGACGGCCCGCCCTAGGGTGGTCACGTCCTTGTTCGCGGGGTGCTGCCGAAGAGGCGGGACCCGTCCCTGGAGAGGAGGTGCTGCACCGTGGAGAGCAACTCGATCGTGAAGTCGTCGTGGCGTCATGAGTACACGTACGCCCTCGCACCCGCCGCCGGCACCTTCCAGGGGACCGCTGTGCCCATGTCCGGGCTCAAGCGGCGCCCGCGTCCCGTGACGTTCGGCATCGATCTCGGTCACAGGACTCCGTAGCACCAGCCTCATCACGCAGGCAGGCCGCGGAGTCCGAACTCGGATCCGCGGCCTCTCTCATTTCTCCGGTGTCCACCGGGGGCGAGCGGCCCGATCCGGCATCACAGCTCACCCTCGCAAGGACACCAGGAGGACATCGTGCGGCTCACGACGCTGCTCGACAACGTGAACCAGGGCGGATCCGGCGCCTGGCCCACCAGCAGCACCGCGACGACGAACGACCAGTTCGACCGGATGGTCGCGGACCTCATCCCGTGCCGGTCCCACGACGCCGAGCTGTGGTTCGCCGAGCGCCAGGCCGACGTGGAGCGGGCGAAGGCCCTGTGCCGCGAGTGCCCGATCATCGAGGGCTGCCTCGCCGGCGCCGTCGAGCGTGCCGAGCCGTGGGGTGTCTGGGGCGGTCAGGTCTTCGTCGGAGGGGTGGTCGTGGCCACCAAGCGTGGCCGTGGCCGGCCGCGGAAGGACGCGACCGCCGCCTGACGGCAGGGCCGGGTCGCGCGAGGTTCACCCCTCGCGCGACCCGGCCCCCGTCGTCCGCGGCGGCACCCGGCAGCCGCACGCGGAGTGGGCGGACCAGCGCCGGCCCCGAGCGGTGAGGCCCGGCAGCGCGATCTCGACGGTGGTCCCGCACAGTGATGGCGTCGTCATGGCGAGGAACGCCAGCACCTGCGCCGCAGCCAGCGCGGCGCACGCGCCCGCGAGGACGCCGACCTCGCCCGGTGCGGTCACGCCGTGGCCGCCGCGGCGCGTCAGCGCGCCCAGCACCGTCGGCCAGGCCGGGTCGGCGTCGGTGCGGTGCAGGTCCAGGCAGCGCAGGCACGGGTCGGTGCCGGGACGCACGAACGGGCCGACGAGCGCGTCGGCGGCGCGCACGACGACCGACAGGTGCGGGACGTCGTCCCCCATCAGGCGCACGGCGCGCAGCGGGTCCGCGGCCTCGCGCTCCACGACGACGACGACGTGCGGGGCGTCGTCGGTGTCGGTCCGTACACCCGGTGCGGCCTCACGAAGCAACCGGCGCGTGGCCACCGCACGGGCGGTCCCGACGTCCGCCCAGCGGTGCGTGCCCGCGGCCACGTCGGGGGAGCGCACGGGGGCCTCGTCGTCGAGGAGCAGGGTGCCGACGCCGGCGACCGCCAGCTGCCGGGCGACGCCCAACCCGGTCGGCCCGAGCCCGACGACGCCCACCACGGCGTCCGCCCGGTCGGCGACCACGGCGTCGCCCGTCGCGTCCGGCCGCAGGAGGGACCACGCCGCGGCGTCGGCGGCGGTCGGGCCGTGGACCGCAGTCACCCTCTCGGGGCGAGCACGCGTCAGCCCTGCCCGGCGCAGCTCGTCGACCGTCGCGGCCACCCCTGTCCCGTCCAGCCCTGCGGCGCGTGCCCGCGTCGGCAGCAGCGCGAGGTCCGTCGCGTCGTCGACCTGGGTCCACAGGTCCACCTCCGCCGGCGCGAGGCCCACCAGGCGCACCGCCCAGCGTGGGTCGGTGCCCACCTGCACCTCGTCGTCCGCACGCGGCAGGACAAGCAGCCCCGGTCGCAGCAGCACGGGTTCGCGGGTCGGTGCGGTCATCGCGCCACGATGGCATCGCGCTGCGCCGGGCGTCGGTCGCCATCCACAGGTACCCCGTCCCTGGGGGACCGTGGCCTGCGGACGCGCCGAGGGCACCGTCGCGTGCGACGGTGCCCTCGTGGTGCGTCGTGGTCGGACCGCGAACGGGTCCGGACCAGGGGGTGCGTCAGGCCTTGCCGAGGATCCGGTTCAGCTTGGTGCCGCAGACCGGGCAGACGGCCTTGGCCATCCGTCGACCGGACTCCGAGACGACGACCTCGCCCTCCGTCTCCCGCTTCTCCTTGCACTTGACGCAGTAGAACTCGCCTGCCCAGGTGTCGGCCATGTGGTCCCTCCTCGTGCTCCTCACCGGGCGGTGGCATCGCACCCGGGGCAGGGACCATGACGGCCTCCGTGCGCTCACACAGTAGTGCGCCCCCCGCCTGCGCACACGGACGCACCCGCCCGCGTCGTGCGGCCCGAGCGGGTGAAGCGGGGTGTCCTGCGCGCAGCCGCCCGGTCGGCGCGCTAGCGTGCCAAGGTGCCGACATCGCACGAGGCGACGCCGCGCACTCCCGCACGCCCCGACGCGACCACGCTGGGGTCGCTGCCGCACGACCGCTCCGCCGGCGCCGAGCCGCCCGTGGAGGTGCGGCGCTCACGGCGCCGTGCCCGCACCGTGAGCGCGTGGCGCGAGGGTCCACGGACCATCGTGGCGATCCCCGCGCGGTTCACCCGGGCGCAGGAGCGCGAGTGGGTCGGGCGGATGGTCGAGCGGCTGGCCGCGCAGGAGCGCCGTCGTCGCCCGTCCGACGCGCAGCTCGTCGCCCGCGCCACCGAGCTGTCCCGGCGGTACCTCGGCGGACGGGCCGTGCCGACGAGCGTGCGGTGGTCGTCCAACCAGGGCCGGCGATGGGGCTCGTGCACCCCCGCGGAGGGCACGATCCGCATCTCCGACCGGGTCCAGGGCATGCCGCGGTGGGTGCTCGACTACGTGCTCCTGCACGAGCTCACGCACCTGCTCCAGCCCGGGCACGGCCAGGCGTTCTGGGCGGAGATGGTCTCCTACCCGCACACGCAGCGCGCCCGGGGCTTCCTCGAGGGGTACGCGTTCGCACGCGACGGCACCGACGACAGCGACGTGCCCGACGAACCGGCAGGGGACGACGTGGAGCCCGCGGACCGCGAGGGCTGACCCACCGCGCACCTCCCGCCGGGCGCCGGGCGCCGGGTGGTCAGCTGGTCGGTGCCCCCGAGGTGCCCTCGTCGTCGGTCGCGTCGTCGGTCGTCCCTGCGGTGCCCGTCGCACCGTCCGGCTCGCCATCGCCGAGGATCTGCGCGAGCGCGCGGTCCAGGTCCGCGGACTCGTCGACCTCGGCCTGGCGCCGCGCGTCGAAGCCGGCGGGGTCGTCCAGGTCCTGCGGCGTGGGGACGAGGTCCGGGTGCTCCCACACGGCGTCACGTCCGGCGACGTCACGGGTGCTCGTCAGGTGTGCCCAGACCGTCGCCGCGTCGCGCAGCCGGCGCGGACGCAGCTCGAGCCCGACGAGGCTGGCGAAGGTCTGCTCGGCGGGACCGCCCGCGGCACGCCGCCGACGCACCATCTCGCGCAAGGGCGCCGCATGGGGGAGATGAGGCGCTGCGGCGGTCGTCGCGACCTCGTCGACCCACCCCTCGACGAGCGCGAGCGCGTGCTCGAGCCGTGCGAGCGCCGCCTGCTGCGCGGGCGTGGTCTGCGGGGCGAACACCCCACCGGAGAGCGCCTCCTGCAGCGCGGCGGGATCCGTCGGGTCGATCGCCGAGACCGCCGCCTCGAGGTGGTCCACGTCGATCGCGATGCCGCGGGCGTACTCCGCGACCGCGTCGAGCAGGTGCGCGCGCAGCCACGGCACGTGGGCGAACAACCGGCTCGCGGCAGCCTCGCGGAGCGCGAGGTAGAGCCGTACCTCCTCGACGGGGGCGTCGAGCCCCTCGGCGAACGCGTCGACGTTGGCGGCGACGAGGGCCGGCACCGGCCGCTCGAGCAGCGGCAACCCGATGTCGGTGGTGCCGAAGACCTCCCGCGCGAGCGTGCCCGCGGCCTGCCCGACCTGCAGTCCGAAGACCGCGGAGCCCAGACCCCGCAGCAGCTGCGCGGGGTCGCCCCCGAGGCCACCGGCGGGCGACACGCCGGGGAACGCACCGCCCATCTCACCCATCGCCGGCCCGAGGGCGTCGGCCAGCGCGGTCGCCAGCGACGACGCCACGGGCTCCGTGAGCGTGCGCCACGCCGGCAGGGTCGCCTCCACCCACTCGGCACGGCTCCAGGCGTGCGAGGTGCCGACGGCCGGCGGGAGGTCGGTCGCCGCGTCGAGCCACAGCTCGGCCACCGACAACGCGTCCCGGACCTCCTTGACGCGTCCCGGCGACAGGGCGGGGTCGCCGCCGATGGCAGCCTGCTGGCGGGCCAGGTCGTGGGCCATCTGCCAGTTCACGGTCTCGTCCCCGGCACTCGCGAGCATCTGCTGCACCTGCGCGAGCGCCTGCTGCAGCGCGACCGGGTCCGCGGGCAGGCCGGACGCCGCAGCCATCGCCGCGGGGTCGACGCCCATCTCGCGCATCTCGCGGATCGCGTCGTCGGCCGCCGGGCCGAGCATGGCACGGAGCATCTGCTCCCACTGCGGGCTTCCGCCGGGACCGTCAGTGGGCGGGACGTCGGGAGTCATGCGGGCCTCCTGGGTGGCCGGGGGGCTCCACGGTAACCACGTCACGACGCGGTGCGACGGGCGGGCGGCCCCGGTTCGCTCACGGCGCACAGGGGTGGGCGCGGGGTCCGCCGCCGGTTGAGGGATGATCGTTCGCGTGCTCGACGAGACCCCGGCGGACGACAGCGCCGACGACCCGCGCCCGCGCGACCCCGAGGAGCACGACACCGGGGGGACGGACGACGGTCCACCCGCGCCGCGCCCCACGCCCCGCGCCGTCGTGCAGTCGTTCGGGATGCTCGCCGCGTCCGTGCTCGTCGGCGTGCTGGCCGTGATGCCCGCGCCGTACGCCGTCAACGGGCCCGGCCCCACGGCGGACGTGCTGGGCGAGGTCGACGGCGACCCGCTCATCGAGGTCGAGGGCGCGCCCACGTACCCGTCGACCGGCGAGCTGCGTCTGACGACGATCTCGGGCGTCGGTGGACCCGGCTACCCGGCGTACCTGCTCGACGTGCTGCGCGGCTGGCTGTCCCCGTCGTCGGTGGCGCGCCCCGCGGAGGACGTCTACCCGCAGGGTGTGTCCCGCAAGGAGATCGACGAGTCGAACGCGGGGCTCATGGTCTCGTCGCAGGAGAACGCGACGGTCGCGGCCCTGACGGAGCTGGGCTACGACGTCCCGGCGACCCTCGTCGTGGCCGGGACCGTCGAGGGCGCGGACGCCGCCGACAAGCTGGAAGAGGGGGACGTGCTCACGGCCATGGACGGCGTGCCGCTGCCGGACTACCAGTCCCTGGTATCGCGGCTGGCGGAGGTCGAGCCGGGTGACACGGTGACGTTGACCGTCACGCGCCACTCGCGCACCGTGGACGTGCCCGTCGTGACGGGGGAGCGTGAGGGGGGCGGTGCGCAGATCGGTGTCTTCGTCGACCCGTCGTTCGAGATGCCCGTCGACGTGAGCATCAACATCGAAGGTATCGGCGGTCCCAGCGCCGGGACGATGTTCGCGCTCGGTCTGGTCGACCTGCTGACGCCGGAGGACGAGGCGGCGGGGCAGGTGATCGCGGGCACGGGCACCATCGACGTGACGGGCGCCGTCGGCCCGATCGGCGGGATCCGGCAGAAGCTCGCGGGCGCCGTGCGCGACGGGGCGTCGTGGTTCCTGGCCCCTGAGGACAACTGCGACGAGGTCGTCGGCCACGTCCCGGACGGTCTGCGCGTCGTCAGCGTCGGGACGCTGAGCGAGGCGCGCGAGGCGATGGTCGCGATCGGCGCCGGCGAGACGCAGGACCTGCCCACCTGCACGGCCGACTGACGCGGCGGGTCACTCCAGGGTCGCGCGCACCGCGTCGACGAGGCCCGGCACGAGGTCCGGGCCCAGGCCGACGGCGTCGTCGCTGTCGTGCGCGCGGGTGCGGACTGCACACCACGCCGGGCCGTCGCGCAGCACGGCCACGGCGAGCCGCACGTCCTGGCGCTGCGGGTGAGCCAGCAGCGCTGCGAGCGCCGCCTCGGGGTCGTCCGGCAGGTCGTCCTCCGCGCCCGGCGGCAGGACGACGCGCTCGACGGTGACCGCGGCGCCGTCCACCGTGGGCGGCCACGTCAGCCCTCCGAGCAGCGCCTCGAGGTCGTCGGCGGCAGGCAGTCCCTCCTGCTCCACGGACGTCAGGTGCTGGTCGTCGGCGCGCGCCGCCGCGAGGACCTCGGGAGCGAGCTGCTCCGCGAGCCCGGGCTCGGCGGCGAGCGCCGCCTGCGTGCGCACGAGGGCGAACACGCGGACGGGCGCGTCCCAGCCGGCGGCAGCGACGTGGTGCTCGACCTCGCGGACGGCGTCGGCCAGGGCTCGGCGCGCGCGCGCCTCGGGAGTGCGGTCGTCGGGGGGCGGGGTGGGGGTGGTGCTCACGGGCCCCATCGTCCCACCCGTGTGGGAACCTGGGACCCGTCGCGCCCGTTCGTCAGCACGAGGGCGCACGTCGCGCCCGCCGCCAGCCGAAACTCGAGGACCGCAACGCCGTGACTTTCGCCTCCCCGCCCCGCCCTCGACCTGTTGCGCCGCGCCGCCGCGGCCCACTGGTCCCCACGCTGATCACGCTGGCCGTGCTCGTGGTGCTGCTGCTCGTGCTCGCGCAGGTCTGGACCGAGGTGCTGTGGTTCTCCCAGCTCGGGTTCACGGAGGTCCTGCGCACCGAGTGGGTCACGCGCGGCCTGCTGTTCGTCCTCGGGTTCGCGGTGATGGCCGCGAGCGTCGGGTTCTCGCTCAGCTACGGCTACCGCGCGCGCCCCGTGTACGCGCCGTCCACGCCGGAGCAGGCCAACCTCGACCAGTACCGCGAGGCCATCGAGCCGCTGCGCCGCCTCGTCCTCGTGGTCGCGCCGGTCGTCCTCGGGCTGTTCGCGGGTGGCGCCGCGTCCCAGCAGTGGAGCACCGTCCAGCTGTGGCTGAACGGTGAGACGGTCGGGGTGAAGGACCCCCAGTGGGGCGTCGACCTGGGCTTCTACCTGTTCACGCTGCCGGGGCTGCGGTTCGTCGTGTCCTTCCTCATGGCGGTGCTGGTGCTCTCGGCCGTCGCCGCGGTGGCCACGCACTACCTCTACGGGGGGCTGCGGATCGGGGGCGGCGCCGGGGGCCCGCGCACCACGCGCGCGGCGCGCGTGCACCTGTCCGTGCTGGGCGCGCTGGTGCTGCTGATGATCGCGGCCAGCTACTGGCTCGACCGCTACTCGATCCTCACGAAGCAGCAGACCGGTGAGCAGCGGTGGCAGGGCGCCGGCTTCACCGACGTGCATGCCGTGATCCCGTCGAAGGCGATCCTGGCCGTGGCGGCCGTCGTCGTCGCGGGTGCCTTCATCGCGACCGCGTTCAGCGGCAACTGGCGGCTGCCCGCGATCGGTGTCGGCCTCATGGTCGTCGCCGCGGTCGTCGTCGGAGGCGTGTACCCGGCGATCGTGCAGCGGTTCCAGGTGCAGCCGAACCAGCAGGACGCGGAGTCGGAGTACATCCAACGCAACATCGACGCGACCCTCGCTGCGTACGGCCTCGACGACGTCGAGTTCAGCGAGTACGAGGCGAAGGTCACGGCCGAGCCCGGTGCGCTCCGCGAGAACGCCGAGACGACCGCGTCCATCCGCCTCCTGGACCCGAACATCGTCTCGCCCTCGTTCAAGCAGCTGCAGCAGATCCGCGGCTTCTACGACTTCCCGGACTCGCTGTCCGTCGACCGGTACACGATCGACGGCGAGAGCCGCGACACGGTCATCGCGGTCCGCGAGCTCGACCTCAACGGCCTGAACGCCGGACAGCGCAACTGGACCAACGACACCACGGTGTATACGCACGGCTTCGGTGTCGTGGCCGCGTACGGCAACACCCGTGGCGCGCGCGGTGCGCCGGCCTTCTGGGAGGGCGGCATCCCCTCGAAGGGTCAGCTGGGCGAGTACGAGCCGCGGATCTACTTCGGGCAGTCGTCCCCGGAGTACTCGATCGTCGGCGGGCCCACGGGCACGGACGGCTGGGAGTTCGACTACCCGGACGACGGCACGGGCACCGGTTCGGTGCCGTTCCGCTTCCCGACCGAGAAGGACTCGGCCGGTCCGAGCGTCGGCGGGCTGTGGAACAAGATCCTGTACGCGCTGAAGTTCGGCGACGAGCAGATCCTGTTCTCCGAGCGCGTGAACGACGACTCGCAGATCCTGTACGACCGCAACCCCCGCGATCGCGTCGCGAAGGTCGCGCCGTACCTCGACCTCGACGGGCGGGTGTACCCGGCGGTGGTCGACGGCCGCGTGAAGTGGATCATCGACGGCTACACGACGTCCGACCAGTACCCCTACGCGGCCGTCCGCTCCCTCGAGGACGCGACGACGGACTCGCTCACCGAGCGCAGCAGCACGGTGCAGGCGCTGCTGCCCAAGCAGGTCAACTACATCCGCAACTCCGTGAAGGCCACGGTGGACGCCTACGACGGGTCCGTCGACCTGTACGCGTGGGACACCGAGGACCCGATCCTGCAGGCGTGGACGAAGGTCTTCCCGACGTCCCTGCAGCCCATGTCGGACATCTCGGGTGACCTCATGAGCCACATCCGGTACCCGGAGGACCTGTTCAAGGTCCAGCGGGCGCTGCTGGGGCAGTACCACGTCACCAACGCCGCGGGCTTCTTCTCCGGGAACGACTTCTGGCAGAACCCGGGGGACCCGACGGCCACCAACTCCGACGTGCCGCAGCCGCCGTACTACCTGACGCTGCAGATGCCGGGGGAGGACCAGGCGACGTTCTCGCTGATGTCCACCTTCATCCCCGGCGGTGGCAACGCCCGCAACGTCCTGACGGGGTACCTCGCGGTGGACGCCGAAGCGGGGAACACCCCGGGGAAGGTCTCCGAGTCGTACGGCAAGATCCGCCTGCTCGAGCTGCCGCGCGACTCCACGGTGCCCGGACCGGGTCAGGCGAGCGCCAACTTCACGGCCGACCCGCGGGTGTCGAACGAGCTGAACATCCTGCAGCGCGGGGACTCGATCGTGCGGCGCGGCAACCTGCTCACGCTGCCCGTGGGCGGCGGGCTGCTCTACGTGCAGCCGGTGTACGTGCAGGCCGCCAGCGGCACCACGTTCCCGCTCCTGCAGCGCGTGCTCGTGTCGTTCGGCGACGAGATCGGGTTCGCCGAGACGCTGGACGGTGCGCTCGACCAGGTGTTCGGCGGGGACTCGGGTGCGGACGCCGGGGACGCCGGTGCCGAACCGGTGCCCAGCCCGGGCGCCGAGGACCCCGGCGACGAGCCGACGGATGCGCCGACCGCTGCCCCGACGGACGCGGCGACGCCGGATCCGGCCGCATCGGCCGACCCCGACGCGCGGGCGGCGCTCGACGCGGCGCTGCAGCGTGCGCAGCAGGCCATCATCGAGGGCCAGGCGGCCCTCGCCGAGCGGGACTTCGCCGCGTACGGGGAGGCGCAGGACCGCCTCGACCAGGCGATCGCCGACGCGATCGCCGCGGAGGAGCGGCTCGCGGGCTGACCCACCCTCGTCGCCCGCCACCGGCGCCCTCGCGGGCGCTGGTGGCGGGCGACGTCGTACCTGGCGACGACAACTCGTTTGTCGCGTGTCAGTGCCGTAGGGGACCCTCGGGGATGTGACCGCCGACAACCGCGTCGTCGCCCAGTACCTGGCCGCTGCGCTCGTGTGGGGCTCGAGCTTCCTGTTCATGAAGGTGGGTCTCGAGGGCCTCTCACCCGCGCAGGTCGCGCTGTCGCGCCTGCTGCTGGGGGCGGCGACCCTCGTCGTCGTCATGACCGTGGCACGCCGCGCGTGGCCGCGGGACGCCCGCACGTGGGGGCACCTCACGGTGCTCGGCGTGCTGCTCTGCATGGTCCCGTACCTGCTGTTCGCCTGGGCGGGTCAGCACCTCGCGTCGGGTCTGTCGAGCATCTTCAACGCGACGACGCCGCTCATGACGGCTGCCGCCGTCGCGGTGCTGCTGCCCGTCGAGCGGCTCACGGCCGTGCAGCGTCTCGGCCTGGCGGTGGGTGCGGTCGGCGTGGTGGTGGTCGTGGGGCCGTGGGCGTACCTCGCGGACGTCACCGCGGCCGCGCCCCTGCCCGCGGTGCTCGCGTGCCTGGGAGCGACCGCCTGCTACGGGCTGGGCACGACGTACCAGCGGCGCTTCGTCGTGCCGCTGCGGCTGCCGCCCGAGACGGTGGCGGCCGGCCAGGTCAGTGCCGGTGCGCTGCTCCTGATGCTCGCGGCGCCGCTGGTCGCGACGGGCCCCGTACACCTGTCGTGGCCCGTGGTGCTCTCCATGCTGGGGCTCGGGGCGTTCGGCACGGGGCTGGCGTACGTGTGGATGGCGCGCATCATCGACGCCTGGGGTCCGCAGCGGGCCTCGACCGTCACGTACCTGACGCCGCTGGTCGGGGTGCTGCTCGGGATCGTCGTGCTGGGGGAGCAGCTGCACTGGTACGAGCCGGTCGGCGGCCTGGTCGTGGTGCTGGGGGTCGTCGTCGCGCAGCGCGGCGGACGCCGCCACGCGCCCACTCCGGCCGACCCCGCGGCCCCGTCCGCAGCCGCCGTGACGACCGTCACGACACCTGGCGAAGGATCCGATTTGGACGCTCGGCCGACCTGACGTACTGTTGAGCCACCGACGCGGGGTGGAGCAGCTCGGTAGCTCGCTGGGCTCATAACCCAGAGGTCGCAGGTTCAAATCCTGCCCCCGCTACAAGTGACGAAGGCCCGGACCGGATGGTCCGGGCCTTCGTCGTTGATGCAAGGTGTCAACGCAGCGGCCGGATGTCCAGGCGCGCGATGCGGCCGTCCTGCGGCAGGAACGTCAGCTCGAACCGGATCGGTCCGCGCACGCCGCCGGGGAAGTCGCCGTCGCCGTCCGCGACCAGGACGGGGGCTGCGCCGCCCGTGAAGTCGACGGGCTGGAGCGTGATGCGTGAGCCCACGACGTCGTCGGCGATCCACGTGGCGATCGCGGCGGGGTCGGTGAACTCCACGCCGTTGTCGGTCACGACGGCGCCGGGCAGGAAGAGGGCAACGAGGCCCGCGGCGTCCGCGGCGTTGGTGGCGGCGACGAAGGCCGCGACGGTCGGGTCGCTCACGGTGGTGGACATCCGGGGCCTCCAGCGGGTCGGTGGGGTGAGCGACCACCGTGCCGTACCGCGCACCCCAGCACCAGGGCGCGGGGGCACGCGGGCCCGGCGTCGGCGTCAGGCCGTCGACATCGCGGGTCGGTCGGCCCGTCGCCGCCAGGCGATCAGGAGGGTGCCGGAGAGCCCTCGCACCAGGCCTTCAGGCCGCCGGCCTCCTCGGCGAGGTAGCGATCGGTCAGCCCGCGGTAGAGGCGTCCCATCACCGTGCCCAGCGGGCCGGACTGCGTCACGGACAGCCGCACGCGTGCTCCGTCGCCGAGCGGCTCGACGTCGTGCCGGGCGGTCGTCCGCACCCCCGGCGCGCTCGCGACCCACGTGAACGAGCGACCCGGCGTGAGCTCGGTGACGACGTACGTCGACTCCGGGAGGCGCGGCTGACGGACCGTCGCCCGGCTCCCCGCTCGCAGGGGCCCGTCGTCCGCCCGGTGCACCGTCGTGACGCTGGGCGTCCACGCCGGCCAGCGCTCGACGTCGCTCACCACCTGCCACACCCGCTCCGGCGGTGCTGCGACGTCGACGGTGACGCTCTGCTCCATGCACTCATCCTGGGGCCTGCGCCCCACTGCGTCACCCGCGCAGGATCTTCTCCATCGGCCGCCCCTTGGCCAGCTCGTCGACGAGCTTGTCGAGGTAGCGGATCTGCCGCATCAGCGGGTCCTCGACGTCCTGCACACGCACGCCGCACACCGACCCGGTGATGAGCGTGGCGTTCGGGTTCAGGTGTGCGGCGGCGAAGAAGTCCGCGAAGGTCGTGCCCGCCTCGACGTGCTCGCGCAGCGTCGGCTCGTCGAAGCCGGTGAGCCACGTGACGACCTCGTCGACCTCGGCGCGCGTGCGGCCCTTCCTCTCCGCCTTGGCGACGTAGAGGGGGTACACCGCGCCGAAGGCGGTGGTGAAGATCCGGCTCATGCGTCGAGCGTAGCGACCGGGGGTGCCGTGGCCGCGCGGCGGCGGCCCGGCAGTGCGAACGTCACCGTCACGCCCAGCAGGAGCACGCCCGCGGCGATCCCCGTGGTGATGCGGCTCGCCTCGACGAGCGCGGTCTGCGCTGCCGCGGCGGCCTCGGACGTCGCGGGGTCCGCGACGAGTGCCGGGATGCCCGCGCCGGCGGAGTCGTGGACCAGCTCGACGACGCGCTCCTGCTCGGCCGGGGACAGGGCGGTGTCCGCGAGCCGTGCCTGCGTCTGCGTCGTCATGGTCGCGATGAGCAGGCCGCCGAGCAGCGCGACACCGAGCGCGGACCCGAGCTGACGCACCGTCGTCTGGAATCCCGACGCTTGGCCGCTCTCGGCGACCGGGACGTCGGCCAGGATCACGCTCGTGAGCTGCGCGGTGGCCATGCCGACGCCCAGGCCGTACAGGAACAGCCAGGCCGCGACGACGGCTCCCGACACCGACGTGCTCAGCGTCAGGGCGAGGCCGCCGATCGCGACGGCCTCGAGCACCAGGCCCGTGCGCACGACCGCCGTCTGGCCCAGCCGCTCGGCCAGGTGCGGGATGCCGCCGGAGATCAGGAAGGTCCCCAGCGCGAGCCACAGCACGATCCAGCCGGTGCCGAGCGCGGAGTACCCGAGCGCGCCCTGCAGGAGCAGCGGCAGCGTGAACAGCAGGCCGAACTCCCCGAGGGCCACGATCAGCGCGGCGATCATCCCGAACCGGAACGTGCGGATCCTCAGCAGACCGAGGTCGACGAGCGCGACCTTCCCGGCGCGCACACGCCGGCGCTCGACGACGACGAACGCCGCGACCAGCGCGACCCCGAGGGCCAGCGCCACGGGGACGGGGGAGAGGGTGCCCGCGTCGGTCAGCCACCAGCCGTAGTACCCGCCCTCGATGAGCCCGAAGACGATGCCGGCGAGCCCGAGGCTGGACAGCAGCACGCCCGGCACGTCGGTGCCGCGCTGCAGACTCGTGTCACGGGTCTCGTCGAGGGTGCGCGCGATGCCGACGAGCGCGAGGATCCCGAAGGGGATGTTCAGCCAGAACGCCCACCGCCACGACACGTCGGTGGCGAGCCAGCCGCCGAGCAGCGGGCCGACAGCGGCCATGCCACCGATGGTGGAGCCCCAGATCGCGAACGCGATGCCGCGCGCGCGTCCCGTGAACATCGCGTTGAGCGTGGACAACGTGCTGGGCAGCACCATCGCGGCACCGAGGCCCTGCACGACGCGCGAGGCGATGAGCATCGCGGGTGTCGTGGCGGCACCCGCGCCCAGGCTGGCGACCATGAAGACCACGAGGCCGACGGCGTAGAGCCGCCGGCGCCCGTAGAGGTCGCCGATCCGCCCGACCGTGAGCATGAGCGAGGCGAACACCAGCGAGTAGACGGCGTTCATCCACTGCGCGCCCGCGGAGTTCAGGCCGAGGTCCTCGATGACGACCGGGAGCGCGACGTTGACGATCGTGGCGTCCATGATCACGAGCGAGACGCCCAGTGACAGGGTGGCCATGGCGAGCCACTGACGGCGGCTGATGGGGGTGTGCTCGGTCTGCTCGGACATCTCGTGCTCCTCGTGCGTGGCCGCTGCGGCCTCCTTCGAGGATAAGTTGTCGACACGGCGTTGACAAAATGCCCACGGAGGGGATCTTCTCCCGCGACCGCAACCGTCTCCCTGCAGACGTTCGGCGGCCCGGCGCGTCAGATCGCCGTCATGCAGCGCACGCTGGTCGGTGCTGCGCACGCCGGGGGTGTGCGCGGCCCTCGGGGCGGTGGCAGGGGTCCTCGGGCTCGTGGGCTGACGACTGCGGGTGCGCGGCGCCGCGTCAGGTCAGCTGGAGCGTCGTGACGCAGGTGGGGCTGCCGTCCGTCGTGCTGAACGGCACGGCACCGCGCAGGCCGGCGTGGCGCACCTCGATCGTGCCCTCGACGTCCTTCGGCAGCCAGAACCCGACGAACCCGTTGGTGTACGTCGTGGCGGCCTCGTCCACCAGGACCTGACCGTCGGCGGCCGTGATCCGCACCTCGACCGGCTCCGCGACGAGCTCGCCCTGGCAGCCGGCGAGGCTGTGGAAGAAGCACTCGTGCGTGCTGCGGACGTACGGGGCGATCGAGACGTAGAAGTCGTCGCCCGCGAGGGGGACGGCCACCTCCGTCGTCCCGTCACCGACCAGCACCTCGTCCTGCCGCACCGACGCGGTGAGGTCCAGAGGTCGTGGGTCGGTGGAGGGGTCGAGCCGCGCGACGATCTCCTCGCCGGTCAGGCCGTCGAGTCCCAGCTCGGCCAGGACGGCCTGCGTGTCGGCGGCCGCGTCGGTCGCCGTCGCGGCACTCGCACCGGCCGGTGCGTCCGCGTCGACGTCGGGTGCGGACGTGCCGCAGCCGGCGAGCAGGGCGAGCGTCGCGACGAGCGCCGTGGTCAGGGTCCGTGTCGGCATGCCGCCCATCATGGTGGCTCGGGTGGTGCCGGCGCCCGCGCGAGCCAGGCGGACGGTGCGCAACGGGGCCGACGGTCCGGGAGGTGAGGTACCCGCCCGTGTCTAGCATCGCGATGTGACGCACCGGGGAGAGATGGGAGTGAGCGCCGGCGGCGAGCTCACGGACGACGAGATCGAGCGCCTCACGCGCCGGGGCCTGCGCCTGGCGCAGGTCACGATCGCCTACAACGTCGTGGAGGGCGCGGTGGCGATCACGGCAGGGCTCCTGGCGGGGCTCGTCTCCGTGGTGGGCTTCGGTGTCGACTCGGGCATCGAGTCCGTCGCCGCGGTGCTCGTCGCACTGCGCCTGTCGGCGCGCCTGCGCCACGGCGAGGCCGACGAGCGCAAGGAGCGCGTCGCGCTGCGGGCGGTCGCCGTGACGTTCTTCGTCCTGGCGGCGTACGTGACCGTCGAGGGCGTCCGCAGCCTCCTCGACGGCGAGGAGCCCGACAGCTCGCCGGTGGCCGTGGGCCTGCTGGCGGCGTCGATCGTCGTGATGCCCGTCCTGGCGGCGATGAAGCGCCGGGTGGGCCGCCGGCTGCAGGACAACCTGATCCTGGCCGACGCCGCCGAGACCAGGATCTGCGTCCTGCTGAGCATCTCGACGCTGGCCGGCCTGCTGCTGCACGCGCTGACGGGTGCCGTGTGGCTCGACCCGGTCGCCGCGTTCGTGATCGCGGGGTTCGCCGTCCACGAGGGCCGCGAGGCGTGGGAGGGCGAGCTCGTCGAGGACGACGAGGACGCGGACTGACCTGACGCGGCGAAGGGCTCCGCGACCGTGTCGCGGAGCCCTTCGCCTCGGGTGTCAGGCCTCGACGGTCACCGCGACGACGACCGGCTGCGGGCCACCGCGACGGCGCAGCACGCGCTCGGCCGCCCGGCGCACGACGGTGTCGAGGGCGTCGGGGTCGGTGAACGTCGCGGCAGGCGCCTGCGAGAGCGCCTGACGGATCGCCCCGTCGACGGCCACCTGGGAGGCCGTCGCGTGCGCGACACCGGTCGAGATGAGCTCGACCGGCTCGGCCAGCGTCGCCGCGTCGGAGTCGACGACCGCGACGACGGTCACCACGCCACCGTCGCGCAGCTCACGGCGCTGCGCGAGGAGGCGCTCGTCGGTGCGTCCGACGACTCCGTCCTCGACGAACACCTCGGCTGCCGGCACGCGCCCGACGATCGTCGCGCGGCCGTCGACCATGTCGATGACGTCGCCGTCACGCGCCACCACGACGTTCGCGGCGTCCATGCCGGTGCGCACGGCGAGGTCCGCGTTCGCGCGCAGGTGCTTCGACTCACCGTGGATCGGCATGACGTTGCGCGGGCGCAGCGTGTTGTAGAGGTACACCAGCTCACCGCCGCTCGCGTGCCCGGAGACGTGGACGCGGGCGTTGCCCTTGTGCACCACGCGTGCGCCGCGGTCCGTGAGGCTGTTGATGACGCGGTAGATCGCCGTCTCGTTGCCGGGGATGAGGGACGACGCCAGCAGGACGGTGTCGCCCTCACCGACCTCGATCTGGTGCTCGCCGCGGGCCATGCGCGACAGCGCCGCGAGCGGCTCGCCCTGCGACCCGGTGCACACGTAGGTGACCTTGTGGTCGGGCATGCGCTCGAGCTGCTTGGGGTCCACGACGACCCCGTCGGGGATCGTCAGGTAGCCGAGGTCCTGCGCGATCTTCATGTTGCGCACCATCGACCGGCCGACGAACCCGACCTTGCGGTCGTGCGCGACGGCGGCGTCGACGACCTGCTGGATCCGGTGCACGTGGCTCGCGAAGCTGGACACGACGACGCGGCGCGGCGTGTTGGCGAATACCTCGCCGATCGCGGGCGTCAGGTCGCGCTCGGAGATCGTGAAGCCGGGCACCTCGGCGTTGGTGGAGTCGACGAGGAACATGTCGATGCCCTCGTCCGACAGCCGGGCCAGGTGGCGGACGTCGGTGAGCCGACCGTCGAGCGGGAACTGGTCCATCTTGAAGTCGCCCGTGTTGACCAGCATGCCGGCGGGCGTCCGGACGGCGACGGCGAGGCTGTCGGGGATCGAGTGGTTCACCGCGACGAACTCGAGGTCGAAGCCACCGATCGTGAGCCGGTCACCGGCCGCGACCTCGACGGTCGCCGGGGTGATCTTGTGCTCGGTGAGCTTCGCGCCCAGGAACGCCAGGGTGAGCCGGGACCCCAGGACCGGGATGTCCGCGCGCTCCCGCAGGAGGTAGGGCACACCGCCGATGTGGTCCTCGTGCCCGTGGGTGAGCACGATGGCGTCGATGTCCTGCCAGCGGTCGGCCAGCGAGGTGAAGTCCGGCAGGATCACGTCGACACCGGGGTGGTCCTCCTCCGGGAAGAGCACGCCGCAGTCGATGACGAGCAGCCGGCCGGCGTACTCGAGGACGGTCATGTTCCGTCCGATCTCGCCCAGGCCGCCGAGCGGCGTGATGCGCAGTCCGCGCGGCGGCAGGGCGGGCAGCCGGTTCTGAGGTGTTCGCTTCATGGTTCTCCTCTACACAGCGGTGGCCGGCACGGCCACGGGAAGGTCAGGGCTCGGCAGTGCGCGCATCGGGTGACGACAGGTCAGGCGGCGCTGACGAGCAGCTCGGGCAGGGTGAGGGTCGGACGGTCCCGTCGCAGCGCCTGCAGCACCCAGCGGTCACGCATGAGCGCGAGCCGGGTGCCGTCGGTGCGGGTGACGAGCTCGACACCACGGGCGCCGGCCAGGGCGGCGACGTCCTCGTCGGTGGCGAGGCGGGCGAGTCCGTACGACAGGGACTGGGTGCGCACGGGTGCGCCGAACTCGTGCTCCATGCGGAACGTGACGACCTCGAACTGCAGGGGCCCGACGGCGCCGAGGATCGGCTCCCCGTCGCCCCGGTCCGCGGAGATCAGCAGCTGGACGACGCCCTCGTGGGCGAGCTGGGCGATCCCCTTGCGGAACTGCTTGGAGCGCCCGGGGTCGGCAGCGCGCGCGGTGACGAAGTGCTCGGGCGGGAAGGACGGCATCGGGGGGAACCTCGTCGCAGGCCCCTCGGGGTCGTACAGGGTGTCGCCCACCGCCAGGGCGGTGGCGTTGACGAGGCCCACGACGTCGCCGGGGTACGCCGTCTCGACGATCTCGCGGTCGCGTCCGAAGACGGTGGCCGCGTGCTTGGTGGCGAAGGAGCGTCCGGTCTGCGCGTGCACGACAGGCATGCCGCGCTCGAAGACGCCGGACACGACGCGGACGAAGGCGACCTGGTCGCGGTGCTGGCGGTCCATGCCGGCCTGCACCTTGAACACCACCGCGCTGAACGGGTCGTCCACGGCGCGGTCCGAGCCGTCCGCGGTGGTGCGCGGACCGGGCGCGGGCGCGAACCGCAGGACGGCGTCGAGGAGCTCGCGCACGCCGATGTTCGTCAGCGCCACGCCGAACAGCAGGGGCGTGGTGCGCCCGGCGAGGAAGGACTCGACGTCGGGGGCGGGCAGTAGACCCGCCTGGTCGATCGCGTCGGTCGCGTCCGCACCGAGGACGTCGACCGCCTCGTCCGGTGCCAGGTGCTCCTCCTGCGCGAGGGTGGCCCCGCCGGGGGCGCGGTGGTACGTCGTCACGGCCCCCGTCCGCGGGTCGAGCAGCCCACGGAGGTTGCCCGACTCGCCGACGGGCCAGGTCACGGGTGCTGCGACCAGGCCGATCCGCTGCTCGAGCTCGTCGCAGAGCTCGAGGGCGTCCTTGCCGGGCCGGTCCCACTTGTTGACGAACGTCAGCACCGGGACCCCGCGGGTGCGGCACACCTCGAACAGCTTGAGGGTCTGGGGCTCCAGGCCCTTCGCCGCGTCCAGCAGCATGACGGCGCAGTCGACCGCGGTGAGCACCCGGTACGTGTCCTCGGAGAAGTCGGCGTGCCCGGGTGTGTCGAGCAGGTTGATCACCGTGTCGCCGTAGCGCAGCTGCAGGGCGGCCGACGAGATCGAGATGCCGCGCTTCTGCTCGATCTCCTGCCAGTCGGACACGACCCCGCCGCGGCCCGCCTTGCCGTGCACCGCACCCGCGCGCGCGATGGCGTGCGAGTGCAGCGCGAGCGCCTCGGTGAGGGTGGACTTGCCCGCGTCAGGGTGGGAGATGACGGCGATGCTGCGACGGGGCGCAGGTGCGACGTCCTGAGGATCAGTGCTCAACTCTTCGGTTCCGTCCCGACCTGGTGGCGTGCGTGCTCGGTGCGCAGCTCGTCCGCGAAGGCCTCGGCGTTCTCGAGCTGCTGCCGCAGGCTCGCGCAGCGCTCGTCGACGGCGATGCGGAACGTCTCGAGCCGGTCGGCCAGCGTGCTGCGTTCGGGGCCGGGAGTCGCGGTGTCGGTGAGCGCGTCGATCGTCTCGAGCAGCTCACGCATCTCCTCGAGGGAGAAGTCCAGCGGCTTCATCCGGCGGACGAGCTGGAGTCGTGCGATGTCGACCTCGGAGTACAGCCGGAACCCGCCCTGGGAGCGTGCGGACGGGACGACCAGCCCGACCTCCTCGTAGTAGCGGATGGTGCGCAACGACAACCGCGTCCGTTCGGCGACCTCGCCGATCTGCTTGTGGGCGGCGCTCACGCAGTGCCCTCGGTCGTGGTCATGCGGCCAAATCTACCGCAACGGAAGAGTGGTCCACGCACACCCTTGCCCTCCGCTGAACGCGCGTTTAGCATCTTGAACATGGGTTCACCCCCGGTGGCGGTGCCGCCACCGCACCGCGACCTGACGACCCGCGCGCGCATCCGCGACGCCGCGGTCGCCCGGTACGCGCGGGAGGGCTTCGGCGTCGGGCTGCGGACGGTCGCCGAGGACGCCGGGGTGAGCGCGGCGCTGATCCTCCATCACTTCCGCTCCAAGGACGGGCTGCGCGCCGCGTGCGACACCCACGTCCTGCGCCTCGTCCGGGAGGGCAAGGAACGGCTGCTCATGACCGGCGGCGCGCAGGACCTGCTCCTGCAGCTGGCGTCGATGGACCAGTACGCGCCTCTCCTCGCGTACGCGCTGCGCAGCATGCAGGCCGGGGGAGCGCCCGCACGCCAGTTCGTCGAGCACTTCGTCGCCGATGCCGAGGTCTACATCGCCGACGCGGTCGCCGCCGGCTCGATGCGCCCCAGCCGTGACGAGAAGGCGCGCGCCCGCTACCTCACCGTGCAGGGGCTCGGGGCGCTGCTGCTCGACATGACGCTGCACCCGCCGGACGACCCCACCGACGTGGTGGGCATCCTCCACCGCTACCGCGACCGGATGATGCTGCCCGCGGTCGAGCTGTTCACCTACGGCCTCATGACCGACGACCGCATCCTCGACGCGTACCTGCGCTACGTCGACGACGCCCCCGAAGGGCACGGGACCGACGGCAGCGCCTGACCGTCACCGATCCCGCCGATCACTCCCGAAGGGTGGAGCCATGGCGACCGACCACACGACGTCCCCCGTCATCGAGGTGCGCGGCCTCGCCAAGTCGTTCGGCGTCGTGCGGGCGCTGGACGGGCTCGACCTGCAGGTCGCGGCCGGTGAGGTCCACGGGTTCCTCGGGCCCAACGGCTCCGGGAAGTCCACGACGATCCGCGTCCTGCTCGGGCTGCTGCGCGCCGACGCCGGGACGGTCCGGCTGCTCGGCGGCGACCCGTGGTCCGACGCGGTGACGCTGCACCGGCGCCTCGCGTACGTGCCGGGCGACGTCAACCTGTGGCCCAAGCTCACGGGCGGTGAGGTCATCGACCTGCTCGCGAGCCTGCGCGGCCCGGTCGACCGCGCCCGCCGGGCCGAGCTGCTCGAGCGCTTCGACCTCGACCCCGGCAAACGCGCGCGGACCTACTCCAAAGGCAACCGGCAGAAGGTCGCGCTGGTCGCGGCGCTCGCGTGCGACGTCGAGCTGCTCGTCCTCGACGAGCCGACGTCGGGCCTGGACCCGCTCATGGAGCTCGTGTTCCAGCAGTGCGTCCGCGAGGCGGTCGCGCGCGGCACGACGGTGCTGCTCTCGAGCCACATCCTGGCCGAGGTCGAGAAGCTCTGCGACCGCGTCACCATCATCCGCGCGGGTCGGACCGTGCAGAGCGGCACCCTGCACGAGCTGCGGCACCTCACGCGCAGCACCGTGCGCGTGGTCACACCGCAGGAGCCTGCGGCGCTCGCTGAGATCGAGGGGGTCCACGACGTCGCCTCGGACGGCGACCGATTGACCTTCACGGTCGACGACGCGGGGCTGCCCTCGGTCATGGCGGTGCTGGCCGCGGCCGGGATGAGCGAGCTCGTGGTCACCCCGCCCACGCTCGAGGAGCTGTTCGTCCACCACTACGGCACGCCCGCGGCGGGCGTCGCCGCGACGAGTGCCACGCGCGGTGCGTCATGACGACGACCACCCGGGCGCGCCCGAACCGGGCACCCGGGGAACGCGCGACGAGCGCCACGGGGTCGAGCACCGCGTGGGCGGGGACCGCCCGGCTCGTCCGCCTGGCGCTGCGGCGCGACCGTCTGCGGATCCCTGGCTGGGCGCTCGCGGTCGGTGGCCTGGTCGGGTACCTCGCGGCCGCCATCCCGGTGGCGTACCCCGACGCCGCCGCGCTGCAGACGCGCGCCGCCATCATGAAGGAGCCGTCGGGCGCGTTCATGACCGGGCCCGGGTACGGCCTGGACGACTACACGTTCGGCGCGCTGCTCGCCAACGAGCTCCTCGGGATGGTCGCGGTCGCGGTCGCGGTGATGTCGATCCTTGCGGTGGTCCGCCACACCCGTGCCGACGAGGAGGCGGGACGTACGGAGCTGCTGCGTGCCGGTGCCGTGGGCCGTGACGCCCCGCTGGCGGCGGCCCTCGTCGTCCTCGTCGTCGCGAACGCGGTGGTCGCGCTCGTGCTGTTCGGCGCACAGCTCGCGGCGGGCCTCGCGCTGCCCGACTCCCTGGCCGTCGCCGCCGGCTGCGCGGTCGTGGGCCTCGTGTTCGGGGGCGTGGCCGGGGTCACCGCCCAGCTGAGCGAGCACGCGCGAGCGGCCTCGGGCGCGGCCGGCGGCCTGCTCGGGCTCGCCTACGTGCTGCGCGGCGTCGGTGACGCGACGGAACGGGGTGGCAACGCGCTGTCGTGGGCGTCGCCCATCGGGTGGGCGCAGCAGACCCGGGCGTTCGTCGACCTGCGGTGGTGGCCGCTGCTGCTCGGGCTCGCGCTGGTCGGGGTCCTGGTCCTCGTGGGGTTCACGCTGACCGCGCGGCGGGACGCGGGCGCCGGGCTCCTGCCGGCACGCCGTGGGCGCCCGGACGCCCGGCGCGGGCTGCTGAGCCCGGCAGGACTGGCCCTGCGCCTCGAGCGGGTCTCGATCGCTTGGTGGGCCGTCGGGCTGCTGGTGTTCGCCGCACTGACCGGGTCGATGGGACAGGGCGTCGTCGACGCCGTCGAGACCCAGCCCGAGCTCGCCGCGGTCATCGGCGGCGCGAGCGGCGGCGACGTCCTGGGGGCGACGCTGTCGGCGTTCCTCGGGTTCTTCGCCATGGCCGTCGCCGTCTACGGCGTGGTCTCCGTCAACCGCCTCGCCCGGGAGGAGGCCGAGGGGCGGACGGGCGTCGTGCTGTCCGGAGCCGTGAGCCGCCCCGCATGGCTGTGGGGGACGCTCCTGGTGACGATCGCCGGCACCGTCACGCTGCTGCTCGCCTCGGGACTCGGTCTGGGCCTGGGGGCAGCGACCGCGACGGGCGACGCCGGCACGGTCGCCGAGCTCACGGTCGCGAGCCTCGTCCACCTGCCGGTCGTCCTGTGCTTCGCCGGGTTGGCGGCCCTCGCGCACGGCCTGAGGACCGGGGCGTGGTGGGTCTGGGCCCTGCTCGTGGCCTCGATCCTCGTCGGTCTGTACGGACCGCTGCTCGGGCTGCCCGACGCGGTCGTCGACGTCGCCCCCTTCGCCCTGGTGCCGCACGCACCGCACGAGGCCGTCACGGTGCTGCCGCTCGTCCTGACGACCGCGGTGGCGGGGGTGCTCGCGGCCGCGGCGACGTCGGCGCTGCGGCGCCGGGACCTCACCGCCTGACGCCGGGCGAAGGCGCCGCGGATGGCCCTACCCTTTCCTGTGCGCGGTCCGCCCGGCCCGGCGCTCCGGCACGGACGAAGGTGGCTCATGGCAGGCGGTCTGGCTGCGCTCCTGGACGACATCGCGACACTCGCCAAGCTCGCTGCGGCGTCGGTCGACGACGTCAGCGCGGCCGCGGGCCGTGCGAGTGCGAAGGCTGCGGGCGTCGTCATCGACGACACCGCGGTGACGCCGCGCTACGTCGCGGGCGCCGCGGCGAACCGCGAGCTGCCGATGATCTGGAAGATCGCGCGTGGCTCGCTGCGCAACAAGCTGCTGTTCATCCTCCCGGCGATCCTCCTGCTGAGCCAGTTCCTGCCGTGGCTCCTCACGCCGATCCTCATGGTCGGCGGCACGTACCTCGCGTTCGAGGGCGCTGAGAAGCTGTGGGAGGCCGTCAGCGGCAAGAAGCACGACAAGCCCGCCCTCCCCGCACCGGAGCAGGGCCCCGAGGCCGAGGCACGCATGGTCTCCAGCGCGATCCGCACCGACTTCATCCTGTCGGCCGAGATCATGGTGATCGCGCTCAACGAGGTCGCCGACGAGCTCCTGCTGTCCCGCGCCATCATCCTCGTGGTGGTCGCGCTGGCGATCACCGCCGTCGTGTACGGGATCGTCGCGCTCATCGTGAAGATGGACGACGTCGGCGTGCGGCTCGCGGCGACCCGCCACGGGTTCGTCGCCGGCTTCGGGCGTGGTCTGGTCAACGCCATGCCGAAGGTGCTGGCGGTCCTGTCGACCGTGGGCATCGCGGCGATGCTGTGGGTGGGCGGTCACATCCTGCTCGTCGGTGTCGACGAGCTCGGGTGGCACGGCCTGTACGACGTCGTCCACCACCTCGAGGAGGCCGTGCACGGTGTCGCCGGCGTCGGCGGGTTCCTCGCGTGGCTCGTCAACACGCTCGCCTCGGCGCTCATCGGCCTGGTCGTCGGTGCGGTCGTCGTGCTCGTCATGCACCAGGTGCACAAGCGCCGCCACCCGCACGCTGCCGGGGACGACGCGGCCGCCGCAGCGCACTGACCCGTACGGCCGGGGTGCCGCCGCGGGTGGGGACCGGCGCCGGTGCGGTCACGCACGAGGAGCGACGTAGAGTCGGTGTGACGACGGCGGAACCGAACGGAGCGGGGATGGCGGAGCGCAAGGAGAGGCTCGACGCGACGGCATGGCTCGCGCGTCATCTGGTCGGCCCCGCGCAGGTCACCGACCCGCGGGTCCCCGGCCGGGGCACCACCGACGCCGAGCGCGCCCGCGAGGGTGAGCTGCAGGCCGGGTTCGAGCGGGTGCGCGACGCGTCCGGTCGGGTCTACCTCGTGGCGAAGGACGAGGGCGCCTGACCCTGCTCGTCAGGCGCCGGGCATCAGGCGCCGGGCATCAGGCATCAGGCGTCGGGCGTGGCTGCGGCCGCCGTGGACGCCCGCAGCACGTCGTCCGTCAGGGGATGCGGCGTGCCGAAGCGGTGCGCCGTGACGCTGACCGCCTGCTCCCGCAGGAAGGGCAGCAGCTCCACCCGGCCCGCCTCGGTGACCGGGTGGTCCCACACCGCGACGTCGGGACGTCCTCGCGTGGCCCCGGCGTGGGACGCGCAGGTCGCCCCGACGAGGCGGACCCGACCGCCACCGAGCGCCGCGACGCGGGCCGCCCACGCGGCGTCGTCCTCGACGTGCACAGGCCCGAGCCCCGCGACCTCGCCCGTCAGCTCCGCCGGGAGGTCCTCGGGGAGCGACACGACGAAGGGCGCGTCCGCCCGGCACGCCGCGGCGACCACCCGCACCAGGTCCGCCCGCGCAGCCCCGGCGGACAGGCGCACCAGCACCGGATCGCTGACCGGCAGGTGCCGCAGCACGTTGCGCTCGCAGGCCAGCGCGCTGAGGTCGCGCGCGCCGAACACGTCCCGCCAGGCGGCCTCGTCGCTGCGCGCGGAGCGTTCGACGCGGTCGGCGTCGTCCGACGGCAGGGCCGCGCGGGCTGCGGCGACCAGCGCCCTGACCCGGGGGTGCGTGATCTCGGCACGCGTCGTCGCCCGCGTCGACGTCCACGAGCCGAGCCCGACGAGGTAGCTGGGGCCACCCGCCTTGGCGCCCGGGCCGACGGCCGACAGCTTCCACCCGCCGAACGGCTGGCGCCGCACGATCGCGCCGGTCGTGCCGCGGTTCACGTAGAGGTTCCCGGCCTGCACCCGGTCCAGCCACGTGCCGATCTCGTCGGCGTGCAGGCTGTGCAGGCCGGACGTCAGCCCGTAGTCCACGTCGTTCACCAGGTCGATCGCGTCGTCCAGCGTCGCCGCCGTCATGATGCCGAGCACCGGGCCGAAGTACTCGGTGCGGTGCGTGCGGGACCCGCGCCGGACCCCCGTCACCACGCCGGGGGTCCACAGCCGGCCGGCGTCGTCGAGCCGCCGCGGCGCCAGCGCCCACGCCTGCCCCGGTTCCAGCTCGGTCAGACCGGTGAGCAGCTTGCCGCTCGCGGGCTCGATGAGCGGACCCATCTGCGTGCGGGCGTCATCCGCGTCCCCGACGACCAGCGACGACACGGCGTCGAGCAGCTGGGACCGGAGACGTCGTGAGGTCGCGACCGCCCCCACCAGCACCACGAGCGACGCCGCTGAGCACTTCTGACCCGCGTGCCCGAACGCGGAGGCGACCACGTCCCGCACCGCGAGGTCCAGGTCGGCGCTCGGTGTCACGACGATCGCGTTCTTGCCGCTCGTCTCGGCCAGCAGCGGCAGGTCCGGTCGGAACGAGCGGAACAGCTCGGCCGTCTCGTACGCACCGGTGAGGATGACGCGGTCCACGCACGGGTGGGCGACGAGCTCGCGGCCGAGCGCGCCCTCGTCGACCTGCACGAGCCGCAGCACGTCACGCGGCACGCCCGCCTCCCACAGCGCGTCGGCGAGCACCGCGCCGCACCGCTCGGCCGGGGCGGCCGGCTTCAGGACGACGGCCGACCCGGCGGCCAGGGCGGCGAGCGTCGAACCTGCGGGGATCGCGACGGGGAAGTTCCACGGGGGAGCGACGAGCGTGAGCGCGTCCGGCACGAACGTCGCGCCGTCGACGTGGTCCAGGCCGCGGGCGAGCTCGGCGTACCAGTGGGCGAAGTCCACCGCCTCGGAGACCTCCGGGTCTCCCTGGTCGATCGTCTTGCCGGCCTCGGACGCCATGACCTCCAGGAGGGCTCCGCGGTGGGCCTCGAGCACGCCGGCGGCCCGGTCGAGGATCGCGGCACGATCGGCTGCGGGCCGCGCGCCCCAGGCCCGGCCGGCGCGCTGCGCGTCGCGCAGGACCGTGTCGAGGGTGGGGGCGTCGTGTACTCGCGCGTCGTCGATGCCGGCGCCGAGGGTCGAGTCCGGCACGCGCGCCAGGATCTCGCGCACCCACACCCGGTGCTCCGGGACGGAGGGGTCGGTGTCCGGGGTGTTCGCGAACGCGCCCGGTGCCGACGGCGGCACGGCAGCGTGCCTGTCGGGTACGCGGTGCCGCCCGGCCACGGGCGTGTCGACGTCCGCCAGCGACGCGAGGAACCGGTCGCGCTCGCGGGCGAACAGCGTGTCGTCGTCGGCGAGGTCGAACACGGCCGACATGAAGTTGTCGTCCGACGCGCCCTCTTCCAGCCTGCGCACCAGGTAGGCGATCGCCACGTCGAACTCCTGCGGCGCGACCACCGGGGTGTACAGGAGCAGGCTGCCGACGTCCCGCCGGACGGCCTCCGCCTGCCCGGGTGCCATGCCGAGGAGCATCTCGATCTCGACACCGTCCTGCACGCCGCGCTCGCCCGCCAGCAGCCAGGCGTGCGCGACGTCGAAGAGGTTGTGCCCGGCCACACCGAGGCGGACGTTCGCGATGCGTTCGGGACGCAGCGCCCAGTCGAGCACGCGCTTGTAGTGCGCGTCGGTCTGCCGCTTGCTGCCCCACGTCGCCAGGGGCCAGCCGTGCAGCTCGGCCTCGACGTGCTCCATTGGCAGGTTCGCGCCCTTGACGAGCCGCACCTTGATGCCGGCACCGCCCGCGCCCCGTCGTCGTGCCGCCCACTCCTGGAGCCGCTGCATCGCGGGCATCGCGTCGGGCAGGTACGCCTGCAGCACGATGCCCGCCTCCAGCCCGGTGAGCGACGGGCGGTCCAGCAGGCGCGTGAACACCTCGACGGTCAGGTCGAGGTCCTTGTACTCCTCCATGTCGAGGTTGACGAACTTCGGCGTCGGGGACGCCGCGGCCTGCTCGAACAACGGCACCAGCCGGTCGACGACGTCCGCCGCCGACTCCTCGAACGCCCACGGCGCGTGCGGCGCGACGACCGCCGACACCTTGACCGACACGTAGTCCACGTCGTCGCGCGCCAGCAGCCGGCGGGTGCCGGCCAGGCGGCGCGCCGCCTCCCTGCGGCCCAGCACGGCCTCGCCCAGCAGGTTGACGTTGAGGCGCGTGCCGTCACGGCGCAGGCGTGCGATCGCGGCGCCCAGCCGGCGGTCCGTCGCGTCGACGACGAGGTGACCGACCATGTGCCGCAGCACGCGACGGGCCACGGGCACGACGACGCCCGGCAGGGCGGGAGCGAGCGTGCCCCCCGCGCGCAGGGCTGCGCGCAGCGGCACCGGGAGGAACCGGGGTGGGTGGGCGGCGAGCTCGCGCAGCCGCCGGGCGGCGACGGCGTCGTCCTCGGGGCGGACGACGCCGTCGACGAACCCGACCGCGAACGCCAGGCCGTCCGGTTCGCGGAGCAGGCCGGCGAGGTTCCGGGCCGCGGGGTCGACGGGCTGCTCGGCCGCGACCGCCAGCCACCGGCGGACGAGCGCCACGACCGCGTCCGCGTGGGTCGCGGGTTCGGTCATGGTGCCTCCTCAGGCGCGGGCGCAGTCCTGGCAGGTACCGAGGAAGTCGATCGAGTGCTCGACGTCCGTGAAGTCGTGGTGGGCGGCCAGGGCCTCGACGAGCTGCTCGAGCTCCGGGGCCGCGACGTCGACCGTGCGACCGCACGTGCGGCACACGAGGTGGTGGTGGTGCTCGCCGCGCGGCTCGCAGCGCAGGTACGTGTGCTCCCCGGTGGGCTGCAGCAGGACCTCGAGCTGGCCCTGCTCGGCCATCGCGTTGAGCGTCCGGTAGACCGTTGCCAGCCCGATCTCCTGGCCGCGCTGCTGCAGCATCTGGTGGATCTGCTGGGCGCTGCGGAACTCGTCGACGCTCTCGAGGAGCTCCGCGATCGCCACGCGCTGCCGCGTCACCCGCTGGCCGATCATCCGCGCACCTCCTCGGCGTGCCGCCTGACGTTCTCAACCCGGACACCGTAGTTGAGAATTCCGTCGCGCGGGAGGCCGTGGGATCACCGGGCCCCGTGCGGGACGGGTGCGGCTGCGGGGTCGTGGGACAGCGAGACCGTGCGGCCGACGTGCGCGTCGTCCTGCACCGCATCGGCGAGGAACCTGCCGACCTGGGCGCGCGAGACCGTCATCCCGCGCCGGTCGCCCGTCACGGAGGCGAACGCCGGACCCGGCAGGTCGGTGTCGACGAGGTTCACGGGCTGCACCTCGACCCAGTCGAGACCGCTCGCGTGGACGATGCGCGCCTGCGTCTGCGTGTCGGCGATCTGCGGCGCGAGCAGCAGGGCGAAGACGACACGCGTCGACACGGGCAGCAGCGGGCGGGTCGCGCCCACGCCGTACGACGTCTGGACGACGAGCCGGCGCACGCCGTGACGGGTCATCGCGGCGACGACCGTGCGCGTGCCCCGCGACCGCACGTCGGCGACCGTCCGCGCCGGGCCGCGCAGTCGCACGCGGACCGGGTCCTCGCTGATGCCGAGCGTGACGACGACCGCGTCGTGGCCGGCGACCAGGGGGTCGACGGTCGCGGCGTCGGTCGCGTCACCGTCGATGCCGCGCACGCCGGGACCGGTGAGGGCGGACGCGTGGCGGGACAGCGCGGTGACGGTGTGGCCGCGGGCGGTGAGCTCGGTGACGGCCGCGCGGCCCGACCCTCCGGTGGCTCCGACGACGAGCACGTGCATGGTGACCTCCAGGTCTCGGGAGGTCGGTGCGACCTCCGCTGTGCTCCAGCGAACCACCGAGGGTCTGGACGGTCTATGCTCGTGCGTCGTCTGAACATGACTGATCGTCCAGCGTTCTGGGGGCCGCATGAGCGTCGTCGTCCCGCCTCGCCCGGCGCCGGACCCGGTCGGGGAGGCGCTGCACCGGCTGCGCGTGTCCGGGGTCTTCTACTGCCGCACCGAGGCGGCGGGCCCCTGGGCCGTCGACATGCCGGCCTTCGGCGACTGCCTGACCTTCCACGTCGTCACGGCCGGGGAGGTCTGGGTCGCCGTCCCCGGCGCCGCCCCGGTGCACCTGCGGGCCGGTGACCTCGCGCTCGTGCCGCACGGCCGCGGGCACCTGCTCGCGAGCGACCTGGCCGCACCGTCGCTCGGCCGTGTCGACCGGCTGCCGCAGGACTACGTCACCGAGAGCTACTCGGTGCTGCGGCACGACGGCGACGGGCCCCGCGCCGACCTCGTGTGCGGTGTGCTCACCGTCGACGGACCGGCCGCGCGCCCGCTCCTGGACCTGCTGCCCGCCGTCGTGCACGTGCCCGCGTCACCGACGGCGACACCGTGGCTCGTCCGCACCCTCGAGCTCATGGCCGCCGAGCTCGCGCACGTCCGCCCCGGCGGGGAGGCCGTGCTCACCCGGCTCGCCGACGTCCTGGTCATCCAGGCGGTGCGCGCGTGGCTCGATGTGCAGGAGCCGGTCACCGGGTGGATCGGCGGCCTGCGCGACCCGTACGTCGGTGCGGCGCTCGCGGCGGTGCACCGGGACCCGGCCCGTCCGTGGACCGTCGCGACGCTGGCCCGGGAGGCCGCGATGTCGCGGTCCGCGTTCGCGGCCCGGTTCACGCAGGTGGTCGGCGTACCGGTCATGACGTACGTCGCCTCCTGGCGCATGCACGTGGCCGCCGACCGGCTGGCGCGGGGCGACGGCGTCGCACAGGCCGCGGCCGCCGCCGGCTACGAGTCGGCGGCGGCGTTCAGCCGGGCGTTCACCCGGGCCACGGGCAAGCCGCCGGGGAGTGTGCGGGGCAGGGCTGGCAGCCTCGCCTGACGCGGCGTCAGGTGACCGCCCCGAGCTGCCAGGGAACGAACTCGTCGCGCCCCAGGTCCAGCTCCTCGCTGACCGTGGCACGCCCCGAGGCGACGTCCAGCACCAGGTCCAGGATCTCGTTCCCGACCTGGTCGAGCGTGGCCCCTCCGGTGACGACGCGCCCCGCGTCGAGGTCCATGTCCTCGCGCATGCGCTCGAACATCTCGGTGCTCGTGGCCACCTTGATGCAGGGCGCGGGCTTCGAGCCGAGCACCGACCCACGGCCCGTCGTGAACACCACGACGGTCGCGCCGCCGGCCACGATTCCGGTGACGGAGACCGGGTCGTAGCCCGGGGTGTCCATGAACGTGAAGCCCCGGTCGACCACCGGCTCGGCGTACTCGTACACCGCCGTCAGCTCGGCCGTGCCGCCCTTGGCGACCGCTCCGAGCGACTTCTCGAGGATCGTCGTCAGGCCGCCCGCCTTGTTGCCCGGTGACGGGTTGTTGTCGAGCGTGCCGCCGCCGCGCTGCACGTAGTCCTGCCACCACTCGATGCGGTCCAGCAGGCGCCGGCCGACGTCCTCGCTCACGGCCCGCCGCGTCAGCAGGTGCTCGGCGCCGAAGACCTCCGGGGTCTCGGCCAGCACGCTGGTGCCGCCCTGGGCCACCAGCAGGTCCGACGCGCGCCCGAGCGCGGGGTTGGCCGTGATGCCCGAGTAGCCGTCGGAGCCGCCGCAGTTGAGCCCGAGGACCAGCTCCGAGGCCGGCACGGGCACGCGGCGGCGCGTCTCGAGGTCGTCGAGCATCGCGCGCACCACCTCGACGCCCGCACGGACCGTCGCCCGGATGCCGCCGGACTCCTGGATGGTGAGGTGCTCCACGAGGGTGTCCGGGGATGCCGGCAGGTCGGCGAGCAGCCCCTGGACCGTGAGCATCTCGCAGCCCAGGCCGAGCACCAGCAGGCCCTGCACGTTGGGGTGGGTGGCGTACCCGCGCAGCGTCCGACGCAGCACCTGCCCGCCCTCGGACTCCGGCACCAGCCCGCACCCGGAGTCGTGCGTGAGGGCGACGACGCCGTCGACGTGGGGCCAGACGTCCATCACCGGACCGCGGAACTGGTCGGCGATCATGCGGGCCGTCGACGCCGAGCAGTTCACGGACGTCACGATGCCGACGTAGCTACGGGTGCCGACGCGGCCGTCCGCGCGACGGAACCCCTCGAACGTGCGCGCCACTGTCGCGGGCGGCAGGCTCATGCGCGCGGTGCCGAACTCGTAGTCGTGCGTGACACCGTCCATGCCGAGGTTGTGGGTGTGCACGTGGGTGCCGGCCGCGACGTCGGCGGTGGTGCGACCGATGACCTGGCCGTACTTGCGCACCTGGGTGCCGCCGGGCAGGGCCCGGACCGCGAGCTTGTGGCCGCGCGGCACGTCGCTCGTGGCCGTCACGACCGTGTCGCCGACCGCCACGGACGCGCCCGCTGCGACGTCGCCGACGGCCACCGCCACGTCGTCGTCGAGGGCGAGGAGGAGGGCGGCGCCCGGCCTGGCGGGCGGGACGGTGCCGGGGCGTCCGGGGGAGACGAGAGGCACGGCGAGGAGTCCTTGGGTCGATGATCTGGGCAACGACCGCATCTTGGCACGGGCGGCCGGGGAGCCCTCGCGCGGTCGTGCCGCTAGCGCTGGTGGTTCGGCAGGTCGAGCAGGCCGCTGAGTGCGTAGTCGATGCGTTGCATGGCCTCCAGCTGCAGGTAGCCGACGAGCTCGCCGAGACGCGCCTGCGGGTCGTCCCACAGCACGTCGTCACGACACGCCGGGGGTCCGTCACGCGCCGAGTGACCGCAGCCGGGCCATGATCGAGGGACGGGGCCGTCGGGGGGACCGGCGCTGGTCGCCCCGCGGCATCGACGGAGCTGACATGACCACCACGCGCGACGCGCAGCTGCCCGAGTACACGCCCGAGGAGCAGGCCTCGATCCTGCGCGACGACCGCGGGGTCCCCGTGGGCGTCGTCGAGAAGCCGCGGTGGACGCCTGCCAAGGTCGCGCTGTGGGTCGCGATCTCGCTGGTCGGGGCCCTGGGCTGGACGATGCTCGCGATCGTCCGCGGGGAGCGGGTCAACACCATCTGGTTCGTCGTCACCGCGGTGGCGACGTACGCGATCGCGTACCGCTTCTACGCGCTGTACGTCCAGCGGCGCATCATGCGTCCCGACGACACCCGCGCGACCCCGGCCGAGCGCGTGAACAACGGCCGCGACTTCGACCCGACCGACCGGCGGGTGCTCTACGGGCACCACTTCGCGGCGATCGCCGGCGCCGGGCCGCTCGTCGGGCCGGTCCTCGCGGCGCAGATGGGCTACCTGCCCGGCACGCTGTGGATCATCCTCGGCGTGGTCGTGGCGGGCGGCGTGCAGGACATGCTCGTGCTCTTCTACTCGATGCGCCGTGGTGGGCGATCCCTGGGGCAGATGGCCCGCGACGAGATCGGGCGGCTCGGGGGCACGGTCGCCATCGTCGTCGTGTTCGTCATGCTGATGATCGTGCTGGCGGTGCTCGCGCTGGTCTGCGTCAACGCGCTCGCCGAGTCCCCGTGGGGCGTGTTCTCCGTCGGCTGCACCATCCCGATCGCGCTGCTCATGGGCCTGTACCTGCGGTTCGTGCGGCCCGGGCGGGTCACGGAGGTGTCGGTCATGGGGGTCCTCGCGCTGATCGCCGCCATCACCCGTTGCAGCTCGCGCTGCCGCCTGTCGGGGTGGGGGGCATGACGGTGCACGACCTGGCGGACGCCTGCCACGTGCCGTGGGTGATGGAACCGCGCGGCACCGCGTCGCGGCACTTCGCCGAGCAGACCTGCCGGTCGGCCGGGTTCGAGCCGGACGTGCGCTACGAGACGGCCGACCTGCAGACGCAGATCCGGCTCGTCGAGTCCGGCAACGCCGTCGCGATCCTGCCCGGGCTGGTGTGGCGCGAGCGGACGACGACGTGCCGGCTCGTTGCGCTGACCGGGGACCCGCACCGGACGGTCTTCACGTCGCAGCGCACCGCGGCGGCCGGGTCACCCGCGGTCACCGCGTTCCGCGAGGTGCTCGAGCGCGTCGCGCGCTGACGGGCGCTCGACGACGCGGCGCGGTCCGGCCTGGGGCGTCAGGTGCCGGCGCAGTGGCGGCAGGTGCCCAGGAAGTCGATCGAGTGCTCGACGTCGGTGAAGTCGTGGGTCGCCGCGAGGGCCTCGACGATCTGCTCGAGCTCGGGGGCGGCGACGTCGACCGTGCGGCCGCACACGCGGCACACGAGGTGGTGGTGGTGCTCGGCGCGTGGCTCGCAGCGCAGGTACGTGTGCTCACCCGTGGGCTGCAGGAAGACCTCGAGCTGGCCCTGCTCCGCCATGGCGTTGAGCGCGCGGTACACGGTGGCCAGGCCGATCTCCTGCCCGCGTTCCTGCAGCATCTGGTGGATCTGCTGCGCGCTGCGGAACTCCTCGACGTCCTCCAGCAGCGCCGCGATCGCCACCCGCTGCCGCGTGACACGCTGGCCGATCATCCCCACACCTCCGAAAGCGTCCTGCCGGGTGCCGTGCCCGGTGCGTTCTCAACGAGACACCGTAGTTGAGAATTCCTCCCGGTTGCGACCCCGGCTCGTGAGGCGGACGCTGCGGTGCGCCAGTCGGTGTCGAGCGGCGATGCCGCGAGGTCGGTGCGACGCCGTACGTCGAACGGGCGAGCGCTGTCGTGCTCACCGACGTCAGGATCGGATCGTGCAGCGCACGCAGGCAGTCGCGGGAGAGTCGACCGGGCGGGTGCTGTCGTTGCCCGGTGGGGTGACGGTGAACCTGCCGGTGGCCGGTGCGGGGACGGGGCGCCACGCGGACTTGTCGCGTTACACCGTGAAGTTGCGACACGTCTTTCGATATCGTCCGATGAGGAGCGCATCGCGGACGGCGTTCAATGTTGACGCCGGGTACCACTCGGTCACGGGTAGGTGGAAGTAATGGCAGTCGCTGTCTTGTTCGCCTTGGGTCTACCGGGGATCGTCATGGTTCTCGGTTTTGGATTCTTCTATGGGAAGGGTGTCGCGGGTTACCAGTGGGGGCCATGGCGGCTCCTGATCGCACTTGTTGCGATAATCGCCGGTGTCGGGGGGATCGTCGCTGGCGTCGTCGCTCTCGATGAATGGCCCGTACCAGGAGGCGGTCCCTGGCAGCCCGCCCTCGGGGTGATAGGGCTAGCGATGGTGTTGGCTGGTGTGGCGTTCAGGTGGTGCGGTCCGGCGTACTCGGACTGGGTCAGGCGTCGCACCGCAGGGCATGTGTACCGCCAGATGAGCCCGCCGCCCCGGTTCCTTAGTCGAGTGGGTGCGCCTCTCGTTCTGATCGTTTCCGGGCTCGCGCTTGTGCTGCTTGCCGCGCGGGGGTAAGTGCAGAGCACGAGAAGAACGCGACTGGTCTGGCGGGGCAGGTGTTCCGCGTACGACCTCGACGGGCCGTCACGTGGCTCCATACAATGGCTCTGGCTCCCTCCGGAACGCATGCCGTTCCTGTCGAGGCAACCTCGCGGTACGTCCCGGTCGGACGATCTGGCGCTCAGCCGCTCAGCTCGGAATTGGCTACAACGCGACGAGGGGTTGAGTCAAGGATGGAGTATGCAGTGATCGGCGCCGGCGCGATCATGGTGGTGTTGACGCTCGTGGATGTGAAGCGTCGCACCTCCGACCAGACAGTGCTGGAGGCGTGGGCGAACCCGTCGGCTCTGCGGTCGGTGTCGCTGGTCGTCTTCCTGGGGCTGTTCTTTGTGTGGGTATTCGCGGAGTGACCGATCTAGCGCCTGTCGCTGGCGATGGACTGGGGTTGGAGGCCAGGTCTACGGTCGACGACACCGCACCCCGACGGCAGCGTGGACGGGCTCTGCACCCAGGTGCGCCGCGCGCGGGCCTCGTACCGAGCAGCTCCGGGATGCGCACGGACCCCCGACGGCTCGAACGCCGTGCACCTGCGCACGGTACGTGCCGTGGGTCGACGGACGTCGTGCTCGGTCCGACCGGCGTCGGGCAGGCCCGTCGCGAGCTGGACGACGGGAGGTCCGTCCCGCCGCTGGACGACCCGGCGGTCCTCGCTGTCGTGGCCGACCTCGTCGACCCGACGACGCGGCTGCGTCTCGGGCCACGGGCCCCCGCTGGAAAGGTCGTTCGTCCCTGGGGTGCACGTCCGTAGGGGCTTCGCACTGCCCGCCGACCGGCGGCAGCGACCGCGGGCGGACGTCGACCGGGTGAGAAGGGATGTGCACACCGCACCGGGACGTCCCCCCGGCCCGCGCTCCCGCCGGCCGCGGACGGTCGTTGACCAGCCAAGAGAGGTCGCGCAGCACGGCAAATGGCGCAAACGTGGCGCCGTGGCCGACGCGATGATTCGTGAGCACGAATCCGGGTGAATAACGAGTGCCATGAGTCCTGTACACGGCCCGGAGGTGACGTCCACGATGGTGCTGCTCAGGGCTGTCGGGCGGGCAACGATGGCCGCATCACCGTCACCAACGGAGTTGACATGACGACCACGCAAGAGCCGCGCGTGCCCGAGTACACGCCCGAGGAACAGGCCGAAATCCTGCGTGACGACGCCGGGGTACCCGTCGGCGTCGTCGAGAAGCCACGGTGGACCCCCGCGAAGATCGCCCTCTGGGTCGCGATCTCCCTGGTCGGCGCGTGCGGCTGGATGATGCTGGCGGTGGTCCGCGGCGAAGAGGTCAATACGATCTGGTTCGTCGTCACCGCGGTGTCGACGTACGCGATCGCGTACCGGTTCTACGCGCTGTACATCCAGCGGAAGATCATGCGCCCGGACGACAAGCGGGCGACCCCCGCCGAGCGCATCAACAACGGCCGTGACTTCGACCCCACCGACCGGCGCGTGCTCTACGGGCACCATTTCGCCGCCATCGCCGGTGCGGGGCCGCTCGTCGGGCCCGTGCTCGCGGCGCAGATGGGCTACCTGCCCGGCACGCTGTGGATCATCCTCGGCGTCGTCGTCGCCGGCGCGGTCCAGGACATGCTGGTGCTCTTCTACTCGATGCGTCGCGGCGGGCGGTCGCTGGGCCAGATGGCGCGCGACGAGATCGGGCGCTTCGGCGGCACGGTCGCGATCATCGTCGTGTTCGTCATGCTCATGATCGTCCTGGCCGTGCTCGCGCTGGTCTGCGTCAACGCGCTCGCCGAGTCCCCGTGGGGCGTCTTCTCGGTCGGCTGCACCATCCCGATCGCGCTGCTCATGGGCCTGTACCTGCGGTACCTGCGCCCGGGCCGCGTCACCGAGGTGTCGGTCATCGGGTTCGTCGCGCTGCTGGCGGCGATCATCGGCGGACGCTACGTCGCCGAGTCCTCGTGGGGTGACTTCTTCCACCTCACCCCGACGACGCTCGTCGTGTGCATGGTCATCTACGGGTTCTTCGCCGCCGTGCTGCCCGTGTGGCTGCTGCTCACGCCGCGCGACTACCTGTCGACGTTCATGAAGGTCGGGACGATCCTCCTGCTCGCCGTCGGCATCATCGTCGTGCGGCCCATCGCGCAGATGCCCGACGTCACCGAGTTCGCGTTCAACTCGGAGGGCCCGGTGTTCGCCGGGGCGCTCTTCCCGTTCCTGTTCATCACCATCGCCTGCGGCGCCCTGTCCGGCATGCACGCGATGGTCTCCTCCGGGACCACCCCCAAGATGGTCCAGAAGGAGTCGCAGGTCCGCATGATCGGGTACGGCGGCATGCTCATGGAGTCGTTCGTCGCCATCATGGCGCTGGCCGCCGCGGTCTCCCTCAACCAGGGCATCTACTTCTCGATGAACATGTCCCCGGCGTCGATCGAGCAGACGGCCGGCGAGCAGTACTCGGCCGACGGCACGGCCGAGGAGAACGCTGCGGCCGCCATCGCGAACCTCGGCGTCTCGGACCCGGCCGGCGACCAGCCGATCGTCACGTGGGACTCCGTCGTCGACGGTGAGGAAGTCACGCTCACGGGCGCCGCTGCTCTCGAGCAGGTCGCCAAGGACGTCGGCGAGCCGTCCATCGTGTCCCGCACGGGCGGTGCACCCACGCTCGCAGTCGGTATGGCGAACATCATGCACAGCGTCGTCGGCGGAAAAGCCATGATGTCGTTCTGGTACCACTTCGCGATCATGTTCGAAGCGTTGTTCATCCTGTCCGCAGTGGACGCGGTGACCCGCGTGGCGCGGTTCCAGCTGGGGGATGCCATCGGCAACCTGCTGCCGAAGTTCCGGGACCCGGGCTGGCGTCTCGGGTCGTGGCTCACGACGGGCGTCGTCGTGGCCTCGTGGGGATCGCTGCTGCTCATGGGCGTCACCGACCCCAACGGCGGTATCCGCACGCTGTTCCCGCTGTTCGGCATCGCCAACCAGCTCATCGCTGCGAGTGCGCTGACGATCGTCACGGTGATGGTCGTGAAGAAGGGCTTCGTGAAGTGGGCCTGGATCCCGTTGGTGCCGCTCGTGTTCGACACCGCGACCACGTTCACCGCGTCCTACCAGAAGATCTTCTCCAGCGACCTGGCGATCGGCTACTGGGCGCTGCACAACGCCACCAAGGACAAGATCGCGGCCGGCGGGCTCGACGAGCAGGCGCTCGCGAACGCCGAGGCCACCGTGCGCAACACCGCCATCCAGGGAACGCTGTCGATCCTGTTCGTCGTCCTCGTCGGGCTGCTCATGGCGACGGCCGTCGTGGCGGTCGTCAAGTCGCTGAAGGCCGGCGCGGCACGCGGGGACGAGGTCGACACGAGCGAGGACCCCGACGAGCCGTCGCACTTCTACGCGCCGTCCGGCCTGCTGGTGCCGACGCCGCTGGAGCGCAAGGTCGAGGCGGAGTACGCGGTGGTCGGCGACCCGAAGCTGATGGCAGGAGGGTCGCACTGAGATGAGGAAGGTGCTCCGTGCCGTGCGGTGGTACGTGCGGGAGATGACGGGTGAGGCGGCGTACGACCGGTACGTCGCAGCGCACGCCACCCGCCACGGCGACCACCCGCCGCTGACCCGCGCCCAGTGGTGGCGGGCACGCGACGACGCGCGCGAGCGCGTGGCGCACGAGAGCTGCTGCTGAGGCGACGGGCCCGGATCCGGGGTAGGCGAGAGCCGCCCGGGTCCGGGCCCCTCGCGCGCCCGGCGCCGGCTACCGCGCGAACCGCAGACCGCTCGCGCGACGCACCGGCCGTTCCACGGCCGCCCGCACGGCGTCGGCCGATCCGACGACGCGCACGTGCTCGCGCGCACGCGTGACAGCCGTGTAGAGCAGCTCGCGCGTGAGCAGGGGCGACGACGCGGGTGGCAGCAGGACGGTGACACCCGTGAACTGGCTGCCCTGGGCGCGGTGCACCGTCATGGCGTGCACGGGCTCGACGGCGGGCAGGCGGTGCGGGCGCACCAGACGCACCGCGCGCGGTTCGCCGAATGCCGCGACCACACCGCCGGCGCCGTCGGACACGATCACGCCGGTGTCACCGTTCGACAGGCCCGTCGTGCGGTCGTTGGCGGTGACGAGCAGGGGGCGGCCCACCGGCCACGGGCCGTGCTCGTGGTCACCGGTCGCCTCGGCGACCCAGCGCTCGGCGAGCGCGGCCCAGCGCCTCACACCGGCAGGTCCGCGGCGGTGCGCCAGCAGCAGCCGGTGCGCGTTCAGCGCCTCGAGCGCACCGGCGGCGTCACCCGCGCGCGCGGCAGCCGTGACCAGAGCGCCCGTCGACCCGACGTCGAGCCGCAGGCCGGGGACCTCGTCGTCGGCGGGTGTGACCCCTGCCGGCTCGACGAGGGAGGCGTGCGGACCGCCCGCGCGCAGCAGGGCGAGCGTCGAGTCGCCGTCGCCGCGGCGGACCGCGTCGGCGAGCGCGCCGAGGTCGTGACCGAAGCGGTGGGGTACGACGAGTCGGACCACACCGCCGTGCAGGGCGGCGGCGTCGCGGACGTCGGCGGGGGAGCCGCCCGGGACGTCGCCGGGCAGCACGGCGGCCAGCCGAGCCGGCAGCATCCGGCGGGCCGGCGGACGCGCGACGAGGTCGCCCAGCACCGCGCCCACCTCGACGGACGCGAGCTGGTCGGGGTCGCCGACGAGGACGAGCCGGGCGTCCGGACGCAGCGCGTCGAGCACGCGGGCGAGCAGCGGCAGGGACACCATCGACGCCTCGTCGAGGACGACCACGTCGTGCGGGAGTCGGTGCGTGCGGTCGTGCGCGAAGCGCGTGCTCGACGGGCGCCACCCCAGCAGGCGGTGCACCGTCGACGCCGTGAGCGGTGCGGCGGCGTCGGCGGTCTCGCCCGCCAATCGCGCGAGCTCGGCGTTCACGGCCTCCTGCAGGCGTGCAGCCGCCTTGCCCGTCGGTGCCGCGAGCGCGACCCGCAGGCCCGGGCCCGCGACGTCGCGCAGGACGGCGACCAGGCGAGCGACGGTCGTGGTCTTGCCCGTGCCGGGGCCGCCCGTGAGGACGGTGAGCCGGGACAGTGCCGCGGTCGCGGCGGCCAGGCGCTGGCGGGAGTCCTGCGGTCCGCCGAACCGCGCGTGCACCGCCGCGCGCAGAGCGGCGTCGTCGACGTCGAGCAGCCCGACGAGGCGCGCGTCGACGTCGCGGCGGACCACCTGCTCGTCGCGCCAGTACCTGTCGAGGTAGACGCGTCCGTCCACCCAGCGCACCGGCCGGTCGGCCGGGCCGTCGACGCCGTCGGCGAGCATCGGGCTGCGCCGCACGGCTGCGGTCCACTCCACGAGGTCCGGCCACGGCAGGGCGACGTCCGGCGGGGGAGCGTCGGGCTCGTCGCCGGAGCCCTCGGCCGCGAGCGTCGGCGCGTCGGCCAGATCGACGCAGACCGACCCGGCCCGCACGGCGCGCACCGCGAGCGCGGCCGCCAGGTGCACGGTCGGGTCATCCTCACCCGTGAGCTCTCCCAGCCGTTCGGCGACGCGCACGTCGGCGGACGTCAGGACGCCCGCGGCGGCGAACCCGGCGAGCAGCGCGCCCGCGCACCAGGGCCGACGCGGGTCGCCCGGGTCGGCGTCCGCGCCCGGCAGCGCGGACCGCACGTGCGTCCCGGTGTCCGTGCTCATCGTCCCGTCCTCCCGTCGAGGAGCGCCGAGAGCCCTTCGACCAGCGCCGATGGTGGCCGCCACGACACCACACCGCACGGTGACCCGTCGACGACCGGCGTGGCCGGACCGCACATGCCGCGCACGAACAGGTACACCCCGCCGCCCAGGTGCCGGTCCGGGTCGTACCCCGGCAGCCGCCACCGCAGGAACCGGTGCAGCCCGACCGTGTACAGCAGCAGCTGCAGGGGGTAGTGCGCGTCGAGCATCGCCACGCGCATCGCCTCGGGACGGTAGTGCCAGGCGGTCAGCGGCTCGTCGGGCGGGCCCAGCCGGTTGGTCTTGTAGTCGACGACGACGTACCGGGTGTCGCCGTCGACCTCGACGCGCAGGACGGCGTCGATGCTGCCCGTGAGGTACCCGCGCAGGGCACCGGGCCGCGTCGCCGGGTCGGCGTGCAGCGCGTCGAGCCGGCCGGCGTACGCCGCGAACGGGTCGTCGGACGGAAGGTGGACGCGCAGCAGGTCCGCGACGTCGCCCAGGGTCGCCGGACGCCGCCCGGACCCGTCCAGGTCACCCCCGGCGAGCGGCAGCTCGAGGTCGAGCTCCGCCAGCCGGTCGTGCGGCGGGACCTGCGCGAGCGTGCGCCCGCCCAGCAGCGGCCCACCCGGCGTGTGCAGCGAGGGCAGCAGGGCGTCCGCCAGGACGTCGGGGTCGAGGCCGAGCCCGCCGCCGTGCCCGGCCGCCTCGACGCAGCGTGCGCGCAGCTCGCCCACGAGGTCGTCGGCGGACGTGTCCACGCGCTCGAGCACGTGGTGCACGAGCGTGCCGAACGCCGTGCCGCCCGGCAGGTCGGTGAGGGGCGACCGCACGGCGCGCAGCGTCGCCACGACGACCGGGTCCGGCGTGGTGCGCGCGAGCACCTCGGGGTCGGGCTCGTCGCCGTACCCCGCGTGGGGCGGGGGTACCGGGACGGGCCCGTCCGCCTCGTCCTGGATCCCCGGCTCCTCCGGCTCGTCCGCGACGCCGACGCGGTCCGGCGCCGACGGCCCGGCCGGGCCCGCGTCGTGCGCGGCGGCCGTGATCCCCGAGTACGACGTGCGCCGCCACGTCGTGTCGACGCCCCGCCGCAGGCGCGCGACCTCCAGCGGCACGGCGTCACCGCGCGCCGGTTCCCACCGCACGGCCGGCGGCGGCGCGTCCACCGTCTCGTGGACGACCGTCCCGCCCGAGCGTGCCGCCAGGGCGTCGAAGCCCGCCGCCGCCTGGTCGTCGCGCGGCACGGGCACCGTGGCCGGCGGCAGCCCCTGCGCGTCGCGGGCCCCGAGCACGAGGCGGCCCACCGCGCCCGACGCCGACACCGTGCTGGGCGCCCACCACACGACGACCTGGCTGCTCGCGCGGGTCAGCGCGACGTACGCCAGCCGCAGGTCCTCACCCGCCTCCTCCGCCTGGTGGCGGGCCCGCGCGTCGTCGTAGCCGGGGCTGGCCGGTCCGCCGACGTGCAGGCGGCGGGTGCCGTCCGCGTCGTGGTACCGCAGCACGTTCGGCATGCGGGGGACGAACCGGTCCCACGCGAACGGGACCATCACCACCGGGAACTCCAGGCCTTTGGCGGCGTGCACGGTGACGACCTGGACGGCGGCCGCGTCGGTCTCCAGGCGCCGGCTGCGCTCCTCCGCGTAGTCGCCGGCGGCCTCGTCGATGCGCGCGCGCAGCCACTCCGTCAGTGCCGTCGCGCCCAGGCCCGCGTCCCGCGCGGCGGCGTGCAGCACCTCGCCCACGTGCCGCACGTCGGTGAGCGCGCGCTCACCGTCGACGCGTGCCGCGAGACGCTCGTGCAGCCCCGCCGCGGCGCTCGCCTGCAGCAGGGCGGCCACGCCCTGACCCGCCAGGACGTGCGACCAGCCGCGCAGCAGGTCCGCGAGGTCCTCGCGCTCGACGTCGCTCGCGCCGGCCAGGCGCGCGGCGTCCCAGCCGACGAAGGGCGTCAGCGCGGCCGCGGCGACGCGCGCGGGGTCACCGGTCGACGCCAGCGCGCTGAGGAGCAGCAACCAGTCCCGCGCCGCGGACGTCGCGAACACGCTCGACAGCCCGGACACCACCGCCGGCACGCCGGCGTCCACCAGCGCCTCGCGCACGGCCAGCGCGTCGGCGTTGCGTCGTGCGAGCACGGCGACGTCACCGGGCAGCACGGGACGCCACGCGTCCCCGTCGCGCAGCCGGCTGCCACGCAGCGTCCGGACGACCTGCGCGGCCACGTCGCGGTGCACGAGCGAGCGCACCACGTCCACGCGGGGGGCGGCGCTGCCGGCGTTCACCGCCCGGCGCGTGACGCGCCGCACGACGACGGGCGGGCCACCGTCGAGCCGGCGCCCGGTGCGCGCGGCCTCGACCGGGTGCACGACGATCCGCGGGTCACCGAGCGCCGCGCCGCCCAACAGGTGCGACAGCCCGTCGAGCACCGGCGGGTCGGCGCGCCAGCTGCGGCCCAGGGTCGACGTCGTCGCGACGTCGCGGGCCTCGAGGTAGGTGTGGACGTCCGCGCCCCGGAACGCGTAGATCGCCTGCTTGGGGTCGCCGATGAGCACGAGCGTGCGGTGCCCGTGGAAGGCGGTCCGCAGGATCTGCCACTGCACCTGGTCGGTGTCCTGGAACTCGTCGACCATGACGACCCGGTAGGGCGCGCGCACGCGCTCCGCCGCGGCCGCACCGGTCGTCGGGTCCGTGAGGGCCGCGTGCAGCAGCGTCAGCAGGTCGTCGTAGTCGACCACGTGCGCGGCGCGCCGCCGCCGGACGATCTCGCGCCGCGCGGCCCGCGCGAGGCGGAACCGGTGGTCCGGGGGCGTGCCCGCGGGTGCGTCGTCCGGCGCGAGCCGTGCCGCGTGGTCGCTCACGGCGGCGCGCGCCACCTCCCGCGCCTCGGCCACCGTCAGGACGGGTCGCTCCGCCCCCGCGTAGGCGGCGAGGTAGAGGTCGTCGACGACCTCCGCCTCGAGGTCCGCGACGTCGGGCAGGAGCGCGGCGCCGGGCTCGACGACGCCCCCGCCCGTCGTCGTGCCGAGCGCCCGCAGCATCTGCTGGCAGAAGCCGTGGGTCGTCGTGATCGTGGCCGCGTCCACCTCGGACAGCGCGACCGTCAGCCGGTCGCGCCGACGGACCAGCTCGGCGTCGTCGACGTCCGCGAGGTGCCGCACCAGCACGTCGTCGCTGGTGCGGGCCCCGGGGTCGCGCAACGCGCGCTCGGTGTCGACGAGCCGCGCACGGACGCGGTCGCGCAACTCGCTCGTCGCCATGCGGCCGAACGTCACCAGCAGCAGCTCGGGCAGGCGCGCGTGACCCTCGGCGACGTACCGGGCGGCCAGCGCCGCGATCGTGAAGGTCTTGCCGGTGCCCGCGCTCGCCTCGAGGACCGTGGTCCCCGTAGGCAGCGGGCCGCAGACGTCGAACACGTCCGGGCCGGTCGTCGGGCTCACGCGGGCCCCCGCCCCTCGTGCGTCAGGAGCGTGTCCCACACCGTGCGCGCGAGCGCACCGAACAGCGTGGGCTCCTCGGGCCACGCCGCACGGTCCGCCGACCCGGGGTCGCCCGCCACGCCCGTGAGCGTGAAGCCGTCGCCCCACGCGAGCACGTGGTACTCGTCGGTGTGCTCGAAGCGGTCCCGCAGCGCGTGCTCCGCGTCGGCCAGCGCACCGGCCGGGTCGTCGTGCCCGTGGCGGCGCTGCGCGTAGGTGCCCGCGGCGGCCACGGGCAGGGGGAGCGGCGCGCACATCGCGCGGTCACGCACGGCGACGAGGTCCGCGAGCAGGCGCCGGGCGTCCTCGACGGACGGGGGTGAGAGCCACGAGGTCGCGGCCGTGGCGCGCGACCCCGGGCCCCGCCCGACGGTCGCCGCACCCCGCACCGCAGGCGCCCCCGGGCTCGCGGCCAGCGCCAGCAGCCGGACCCACGCGCGCAACCGGTGCTTGGCGCCGAGCCGCGCGTACACCGCGCGGACCAGCACGTCCCCGTGCACGCCGGGCACCGTGCCGGTCAGGGTGCGTCCGCCCGGCAGCGCGACGGTGACGTCGACGGTCGTGGCCGGGACCGCCAGCACCGGGACGGCGGCGTCCGCGACCGCCGCGACGCGCGTCGCGACGTCGGCCAGCGCCGCGCCCCCGAGGTTGCCGGGCGGCACCTTGCCGCGGCGGCGCTCGGCCGCTGCGGCCCTGGTCAGGTCGACGCCGTCGAGCACCGCCGCGAGCAGCCGGTCGCCCGTGGCCCACCCGTCGAGCGGTGCCAGCGTCAACGGCAGGCGATCGTCGAGGTCCTCGGTCTCGCCCGGCACCAGCACGCCCAGCCGGCGTCGCACGAACGCCTTGACCGGGTGCTCGAGCGTGGACACGAGGTCGTCGAGGTCGACCACCGGCTCGTCGAGCGGGGGCAGCGGCGTCGTGAGCAGCGGCGGTCGCGGGCGGCGGGGCTCGCGCGCCACGGCCGCCGCGCGGCGGTCCACGTCGTCGAAGCTGAACGGCCCCGGCCGCCCCAGGGCCCCGGGGACGAAGTTGCGCTCGTCGACCGTCTGCAGCGGGTGGTGCACGACGAGCGCCTGGCGCGCCGTGCGGCCGGCCGGCAGCGCGACGGCCTCGTCGACCGCGTCCAGCAGCTCACCCACGGGCACGGCCGGGGGACGCGGCGCGCCGGTGCGCTCGTCGGCGCCGCTGTGCACCACCACGAGATGGTCGCCCGCGGCCATGACGGCGTCGAGGAACAGCTGCCGGTCCTCCGCGCGGCGGTCGCGCTCACCGACCAGCGGGTCGCGCGCGAGCACGTCGTCACCGTCGGGCGCGCCCGTGCGGGGGAACACGCCGTCGTCCATGCCGAGCAGGCACACGACGCGGTGGGGTACCGCGCGCATGGGCTCCAGCGAGCAGACCGTCAGGGCGCCGGTGCGGAAGCCGGCGCGCGTCGGGCGGCCCTCCAAGCGCGGTTCGAGCAGCGCGACGACGTCCGGCAGGCGCAGGGGCACGTCGCCCCCCGCGGCCGACGCGCGCGCGTCGGCGAGGACCCGGCGCGCCTCGACCTCCTGCCACGCTTCCGTCGGGTCGGCGGCCGCGAGCAGGACGAGCGCGCGCTCCAGCGTGTCGAACCACGCCGCGGCCGGGCGGACGCCCTCGAGCTCGTCGAGCAGTGCGGTCAGCCGGTCGACCAGCTCGGCGAACCGGCCTGCGAGGTCCACGTCCGTGCTGTCCACGTCGTCCAGCGGCAGCGCCGACCCGACGAACCGGTGGTCCTCCTCGGCCATCGCGACACCCAGCAGCAGGCGGTCCGTCGCCGTGCGCCACGTCCCCTGCGCGACCGCGCCCAGGCCGTACCGCGCGCGGCGGTCCTGGTCCTCGCCCCACCGCACGCCCGACTCCAGCGCCCACGCGCGCAGCCGCTCGGTGTCCGCGTCGTCGAAGCCGAAGCGCCGACGCACCGCGGGCAGGCCCGCGAGGTCCACGACGCCCGACGCCGTGACGCGGGAACCCGCGAGCGCCAGCAGCGCGGACAGCACGCGCAGCAGCGGGTTGGTCCGTGCCGGCGCGCGGTCGGCCACGCGGACGCGCAGCGTGCGGCCGGGGTGCACGGCGGGGCGTGCGGCACCCCGCGCCGCGCCCGCGTCGTCCGCCTCGCCCGGCGTCGCGGCGGCGCCGAACGCGGCGACGACCAGCGGCGCGAACGCCTCGACGTCCGGGCACAGCACCACCACGTCGCGCGGCTGCAGCGTGGGGTCGTCCGCCAGGAGCCCCAGGACGGCCTCCCGCAGCACCTCGACCTGCCGGCCGCGGCCGTGGCACGCGTGGACCTGGACCGTGCGGTCGTCCTCGGCGGCAGCCGCGCGGGTCGTCGGCCGCTCGTCCGCGCGCAGCGCCGCCTGCAGCGCTCCCAGGACCGTTGACGGCGGCGGCGGGGCCGGGTGGTGCGTGACCTGCGCGCCCGTCGCGGCCAGCCGCACCCCGAGCTCGGTCGCGTCGCGCGCGGCCGACGCGAGCAGCGGGTGGACGGCCACGCTCGGCACGTCCGCACGGCGTGGTGCCGTCGGCAGCGAGGGCCCCGGACCCACCGCCGCCGCGCGCTGCCACAGGACGGGCGACGGGTGCGGCAGCCACAGGTGCACGTCGCGGTGCACCGCGAGCGCGGTCAGCACGTCGACGTGCGCCTGCGGCAGCCGTGTCGGGCCCAGCACGGAGAGCCGTGGCGGCAGGTCGCACCGGTCCGGGTCGTCGCGTAGCACCCGGCACGCGTCGGCGAGGAGCTCGGCCGGGCTCGGCGCGTCGACCGTCGCCCGTACCGCGCGCCACAGCGGCGCCTGCCAGGCCACGTCCGCGGGCAGGGGCGCGCCCGCGCCGTCCTCCTGGCGCCCGGCGGCCCAGGCGACGACCAGCGACGGTCGCTGCGTCGCGTACGCGGCGAACGCTCCCGCGATCCGCTGCGCCAGGCGCAGCCGTCGCCCGGCCCGCACGGCGTCGCGCGCACCCGGCTCGTCCTGCAGGTGCCGGGCGAGGGGCGCACCCCACGCCGTCCCGGACGCCACCGCGTCGTCGACCGCCCGCAGCACGTGCCACACCAGGCGCTCGGGCTCCCACGGGTCGTCGTCGCGTGCCGTTCCCGTGGCAGCGGCCACGGTGTCGCGCACGAGCCGCGTGGGCGGGTCGAAGTCGATGCGTGCGCACACCCCGGCCTCGCCGCCCGGTCCGGCCCCGAGGCGGTGGGAGAGCCGCTGCGCGACCCAGCGCTCGACGCCGCGCGTCGGCACGGCGACGACCTCGCGCGCGAACGGGTCGGTGCCCGGCGGGACGTCGGCGAGCAGGTCGGCGAGCGCGTCCACCAGCACGTCCGTGCGCTCGGACGTGTGGACCCGCAACAGGCCGGGGGAGCCGTGCGCCCGTGCGTGCCCCGTCGTCGTCACGCGTCGCACGCTAGCGAACCGCGCCGACACCGCAGTCCCTGTCCACAGCCTGGGTCTGCACCGCGCCCCGCTCGTGCGGGGTCAGGTCCAGGCGCCGCGCGAGCGCAGCACGTCACGCAGGAGGTCCGCGCGGTCGGTGACCAGACCGTCGACCCCCAGGTCGAGCAGGCGGTGCATCTCGGCCGGGTCGTTCACCGTCCACACGTGCACGTGACGGCCGGCCGCGTGCGCCGCGGCGACCGTGCTCGCGTCGACCACGCGTAGGCGCCCCTGTGCGACCGGTACCTGCATCGCGTCGACGTCCCGCAGCGCGCGGGCCGCCAGGCGCCCCGCTCGGGCCCGGTGCGACACGAGGAACCGTGCGACCTCCGCCGACGCCGCCGACGTGGCCACCGGCCGGCTGAGCCGGGCGAGCGTCTCGCGCCGGCGGGACCCGGAGAACGACGTCACGCACACGCGGTCGTGCGACGCGGTCCGCTCGATCGCGTGCGCCACGGGCACGATCGCGTGCTCGCTCTTGACGTCGATGTTCACGCGCAGGCCCGGCCACGTGCCCAGCACGTCCTCCAACCGCGGCACGGGGTCGACCCCGCCGATGAGCGCACGCCCGACGACCGACCACGGCAGCTCGGAGACGAGCCCCTCCGCGTCGGTCGTGCGGTCCAGCGTCTCGTCGTGCAGCGCGACGGCGACGTCGTCGGACGTCGCGTGGGCGTCCGTCTCGACGTACCGGAAGCCCAGGTCCACGGCGGCGGCGAACGCCGTCAGCGAGTTCTCCCGCCCGTCGAGCGCGAACCCGCGGTGCGCGAGCGCGACGACGCCGCTGGGGTCGTCGAAGTACGGGTGGGACGCGAGCGACGGCGCTCGCTCAGGGCTGTCGTCGACGTCGTCACCCGTGTGCACGTCACCACTCTCACCCGTCCGGGGCCTGGGGACGGCGGCGGCGGCCGGGTTTTCACCCGGTCGCCGCCGTCGCGTCACGACGAGCGTGCGCGCGGCGGCCACCCTCCGGGGACTGGGCATCCGGCGTCCCACGCGGCAGGCTGTCGGGATGGCGAGCGGCACGACCACCGGCACGACCACCGGCACGACGGCCGGTGACGCGCGCCTGCAGGAGCTGCGCCTGCTGCGCAGGGTCCGCGACCGCATGGACCGGGACTACGCGCAGCCGCTGGACGTCGAGGCGCTGGCCCGCGGCGTACACATGTCGGCCGGGCACCTGAGCCGCCGGTTCCGGGCCGCGTTCGGGGAGTCGCCGTACTCCTACCTCATGACGCGCCGCATCGAGCGCGCCATGACGCTGCTGCGGCGCGGGGACCTGTCGGTGACGGAGGTCTGCTTCGCGGTCGGGTGCTCGTCGCTCGGGACGTTCAGCACACGCTTCTCCGAGCTGGTCGGGATCCCGCCGTCGGAGTACCGGCGCACCGCCGCGGACGACGGCGCGGGCATCCCCAGCTGCGAGGCCAAGCAGGTGATGCGGCCGCGCCGTGATCGGTCAGGATCCGAGAAGCGGGCGGCGCGCGCGTCCTCCTAGCGTGGCGGGCATGGACCTCCTCATCCACTACACGTTCCTCCCCACCGACGACCCCGAGGCGTCGCTCGCGTTCTACCGCGACGTGCTCGGCTTCGACGTGCGCAACGACGTCGGCTACGGCGACATGCGCTGGATCACCGTGGGCCCGCCCGCGCAGCCGCAGACGTCGATCGTCCTGCACCCGCCCGCCGCCGACCCGGGGATCACCGACGACGAGCGGCGCACGATCGCCGAGCTCATGGCCAAGGGCTCCTACGCGTCCGTGGTCCTGGCGACGACCGACGTCGACGCGGCGTTCGAGCGGGTGCAGGCCGGGGGCGCCGAGGTGGTCCAGGAGCCGATGGACCAGCCCTACGGCACGCGCGACTGCGCGTTCCGCGACCCCGCCGGCAACATGGTCCGCATCAACCAGCTGGGCTGAGCGACGCCGTGGTGTGCAGGTCGCCCTCGCGCGGGTGATTCCGCCGCCGCGACGGATCCTTCGAACACGTGTTCGACTAGGCTGGCACCATGTCCGGACCACCGCTCCCTCCACGGCCCCCGGCGCGTGACGTCGCCAACTGCGAGGTCCCCGACGGCATCCCGACCCGTCCGCAGGGCGATGTCGCGGTCGTCGTGCGGCTGGTCTGGTCGGACGGTGGCGAGGAGTGGCGGGCTGCGCGGGCGATCCGGTGGACGCGCACGCACGTCATGGTGGCGTGGCGCGAGCACGACGCCGACCCGCGCTCGGAACGGCACACCTGGCTGCGCGCCGGCGACGTCGCGCGCTCCGTCAGCTGGTTCGTGCCGCCGGAGCGCACGCCCGCGTGAGACGCGGGCGCTTCATGGCCGCATGCGGCGAGCGACGACCTTGCCCACCTCGCACAGCAGGAACACGCCCACGGCGACGAGCAGCGCCAGGCCCCAGTCGCGCGGGGCGATGGCGGCGGACCCGAACCACGCCTGCATGAACGGCGCGTAGGTGAACACCAGCTGCAGGACGAGCAGCGACCCCACGGCGATCCAGACCACACGGTTGCCCGTCAGGACGCGCCAGGTGAGGCTCGAGCCGTTGAGGAACCGGCAGGAGAACAGGAAGGCCATCTGGCCCAGCACGAGCATCGCGACGGCGGCGGTCCGGGCCACCGCGTCGTCCGCACCGAGCTCCTTCTCGACCAGGTAGATCGCCAGGGTGGCACCGCCGATGAGCAGCGAGGCCCACACGACGACCACGAGCGACGGCCGGGACAGCACCGCCTCCTTCCTCGAGCGCGGCGGCCGGTCCATGATCCCCGGCTCCGCGGGCTCGTACGCGAGCGCCAGCGAGAGGGTCACCGCGGTGACCAGGTTGACCCACAGGATCTGCACCGGCGTCAGCGGCAGGGCCAGTCCCAGCAGCACGGCGACGAGGATCACGAGCGACTGCGCGCCGTTGGTCGGCAGGAGGAACACCACGGACTTGCGGATGTTGTCGTAGATCCGCCGCCCCTCCTCGACCGCCCGTTCGATGGTCGCGAAGTTGTCGTCCGCCAGGACGATCTCGGCAGCTTCCTTGGTCGCCTCCGTCCCCTTGATCCCCATGGCGATCCCGATGTCGGCGCGCGTCAGGGCGGGCGCGTCGTTGACGCCGTCGCCGGTCATCGCGACGACCTCGCCGTGCGACTGCAGCGCCCGCACGATGCGGATCTTGTGCTCGGGGCTCGTGCGCGCGTACACGTCGACGTCCTGCACGCGGCGGCGCAGGTCCTCGGCGCTCATGGCCTCGAGCTCGGGACCCGTGAGTGCCTGCACGTCGTGGCCCGGCGCGACGATGCCGAGCTCGCGCGCGATGGCGACGGCCGTGCCCGCGTGGTCGCCGGTGATCATCTTCACCGCGATCCCCGCGCGGTGGCAGTCGGCGATGGCGGCGACCGCCTCGGGCCGCGGGGGGTCGACGATGCCGACGACGCCCAGGAACGTGAGCCCGGTCTCGACGTCCTCGAGCGTGAGCGCGGACGTGCCGGGTGCCGCCGGGCGCTCCGCGGCGGCGAGCACGCGCAGGCCCTGCGCGCCGAGCGCGTCGATCGTGCGCTCCCAGTGCGCGCGGTCCAGCGGCACCGGTGCGCCGTCCGGGCCGCGCTGTGTGGTCGAGCGGTCCAGGAGCCGGTCCGGCGCACCCACGACGTGGAGGCGCAGCGTGCCGTCCGCGAGGCGGTCGAGCGTCGCGGAGAGCTTGTGGGCGGACTCGAACGGCACGGCCGCGAGCCGCTGCGTGCCCCCCGTGTCGGCACCCGTCTTGAGGGCGAGCGTGCGCAGCGCCGCCTCGGTCGGCTGCCCGACGATGGTCCACCGGCCGTCGTCCCCGGCCGTCACCCGGGCGTCGTTGCACAGCGCACCCGCGCGGACCAGCGCGGCGAGGTCCGTGTGCTCGGCGAGCGACGCGGGGGAGCCGTCGAGCGTCACGCTCCCGGTCGGCTCGTAGCCCAGGCCCTCGACGGCGTACGTGCGCTCCGCGGTGACGACCGTGCGGGCCGTCATCTCGTTCCTCGTCAGCGTGCCGGTCTTGTCCGAGCAGATCGTCGTGACGGAGCCGAGCGCCTCGACCGCGGGCAGCTTGCGGGTGATCGCGTGCTGCCGCGCCATCTGCTGGACGCCGAGCGCCAGGGTGATGGTGACGAGGGCCGGCAGACCCTCGGGGACGGCCGCGACCGCGAACCCGATGGCGGCGGAGACGAGGTCCGGGAGCGCGAAGTCGTGGACGACCCGACCGACGACGAGCATGACGAACGCCATGCCGAGGATCCCGCGCGACAGCAGCGTGCCGAGGTGGCCGAGCTGCTGCGTGAGCGGCGTGTCGAGGTGGTCGACACCCGCGATCAGCGCCTGGATGCGCCCGATCTCGGTGCGGGCACCGGTGGCCGTCACGACGCCGCCGCCCGTGCCGGCCGCGACGATGGTGCCCGAGAAGAGCATGCTCGAGCGGTCGCCGACGCCCGCGTCGGCGCCGACCGGGGCCACGTCCTTGACGGCCGGCACCGACTCGCCCGTCAGGGCCGACTCGTCGACCTGCAGGTTCGTCGCACGCACGAGCCGCACGTCGGCGGGCACCTTGTCGCCCGAACGCACGCGCACGACGTCACCCGGCACGAGCGTCTCGGCGTCGACCTCGGTCCACCGTCCGTCGCGCCGCACGGTCGCGGTCAGCGAGAGCATCGTGCGGATCCCGTCGAGCGCGCGCTCGGCCTGCCCCTCCTGCAGGAACCCCACCAGCGCGTTGACCAGCGCGACGACGAGGATGACGCCGAAGTCGACCCAGTCGCCCAGGAACGCCTTGAGGACGGCGGCGGCCAGCAGGATGTAGATGAGCACGTCGTCGAAGTGGGACAGGAACCGGCGGATCGCCGAGGGGCGCGGCGCCGTGGGGAGCCGGTTGGGTCCGACCGCCTGCAGGCGGCCTGCCGCCTCGCCGGCGTCCAGCCCGGAGCGCGTCGTGCCGAGCCGGGCGAGCACCTCGTCCGGCTCCTGGGCGTAGGGCAGGTCGTCGACGCCGTCCTGGACGGCGGGGTCCGTGCCGCGTCGGACGTGGTCGTGTGCCGTGCTCGTCATGCGTCACCTCGGTCGGGTGGCAGTGCCGGACGTCTTCGCATCGTGGCACGCCAGGGGGTGGCGCGACACAGGTCGGGGCCGCACCCTGACGTGCAGGATGCGGCCCCGGTGCGCGCCTCAGACGTACAGCGGTGTGAGCGCCTCGTACTCCTCGACGGTGCCGCCCCGCAGCACCAGCTCGATGATCTGCCGCCCCAGCGGGTCGAGCTCGTCCGTCATGAACTGCTCGAGCTCGGAGCAGAAGAAGTCCGTGAGGATCTGCGCGCCGGCGTCGTACGCCTCGAGCCCGACCTGCGACTGGTACTCGGGCTGCAGCAGCGTCGGACGGATCTGCTGCCCGTCGAGCTTGACGTCCTTGGGCCGGTAGCCGAACAGCGAGCAGCGCGCGGGCGTCAGCTGGTCGGGCTGGATGCGCCCGCCGCCACGTCGGGCCAGGTACTCCCGCGTGAGCCACTCGGCGGAGAACCCGACCTTGTACGCGCCGATGTGCTGGTTGGGCACCAGCACGTACCGCGTGCGGTCGTTCTCGACGATCTGGCGCAGCAGCAGGTTCGCGGCGGCCACCTTGGTGCCCGTCGAGAACGGCCAGTACGACCCGACGCCCTCGGCGACCATGCCGCCGTGCTTGAGCGCCTTCTTGACGTCCTTGCTCTCGCCGATCGACGGGTTCTTGTCCCCCCGCGGGGCGATGAGGCGCCACACCCACGCCAGCGACGGCGGGATGATGTGCATCATCCCCATGATCCCGTAGCTGGGCTTCTCCCGCGTGCACAGGGGCATCCGGACGCCGAACGTCCGGACGTCGACCTCCTTGGGCTCGCTGATCACGTTCTTGATGAACGAGCGCGGGATGACGACGCGCGGGTTGGGGCACCGCTTGCCGTTCGAGTCCAGCGTGTGCTCCCACGGCAGCGCGGTCGCGTCGGCGACACCGTCGATCGACAGGAACAGCACGGGCTCCTTGGGGTGGATGACCGCGCGCTCGAACGCCGGGTCCTCCCCGTAGTGGGTCATGCCGTCGACGCGCACGAACCACCCCGCCTCCGCGTCGGCGACGACGAGCCTGCCGTTGCCCTTCTGGACTGACGGGTGGCACAGCGTCATGTCGTCGGTCACGGGCGCCAGCGCGGACGTCTCGCCGAGGGTGATGTGGTACGGCTCGTTGCGCACGACGTTGGTCCCCACGAGGATGCGGCCGTCGTCCTCGCGCCGGATCTCCTGGCACATCTCGGACTTGCCACCGCCCGAGGCGCCCTCGTGCATGATCACGGTCTCGTTCTCGTACGGCGTCGTCACGCGCACGCTCGACGCGTGCGCCGTGAGCCAGCCCTCCTGCTCGCCGATGTCGAGCAGCACCGAGAAGACGCCCTTCTTGGCGCTGGGCCCCGGGTACAGGTTGTACGCCCACACCTCGTGCAGCTCGCGCGAGCGGTTGTGGACGACCACCTGGCGCCCGTCGAAGTGCGTGTGCCGGAACGGGGGCGCCACGTACAGGATGGAACGGGGCGTGAACGGCCCGATCTCGTCGAACGTCACCCAGCCCTGCAGGTCGACCAGCGTGAGGGCGAAGAAGGCGCTGTTCAGCGGGATGATCGCCAGGGACGGGTAGCCGAACCGGGGGCCACCGGCCTTGAACGGCACGACCACGAGCTCCTGCGTGCCGAGCCACTCGAGGGTCTCGGCGCGCGTCGGGTCGAACTCCTCGCCGAAGACGTCGCGGTAGCGCGGCTTGTCGGTCGGCAGGTCGTCGGCGATCCGCATGCAGTCCGGGTCGCGCCGGCGCATGTAGTCCTCGGGGTAGTTCACGGCGACGCCGTTGCGGCACCGCGTGACCGTCGCCTCCGGGATCATCTCGCCGTTCACGTCGTACTCGACCGTGAACACGGGGCCACCCTCGGGGCCCAGTGCCAGCTGGTAGAGGTCTTCGCGCGTCGCGGGGATGACCAGCCGGGGACTGGCCTCCAGGGCAGCGCGCACGTCGGGTGCAAGAGACACGCCCGCCAGGGGACCGGTCACGGTGACGCTCATGGCAGCTCCTTCGCCTTGTGGACCGGGCGCGCTCGTCGAGGCAGCACCCGGCGGGCAGGCCGTGGCGACGAGCGTCGCGACCTGTCCTTTGCCAAGAGATTACGACTGGCGGCTGTGCGGGCGACAGGACCTTCGGGCATATGGGAGGGCGCCGGACGTCGGTCCGGTGCCGCGCGGCGGGTGTCAGGCGTTCCCGGACGGGCCCGCGGGCGACCCTCCCGACGGGGCCGAGGGTGAGGCTGCAGGTGAGGCTGCAGGTGAGACCGTGGCCGGGTCGGCGGGCGGCGGCGAGGTCGTGCCGGTCGGCGACGTGGTCGTGAGGGCGGCCCGGCGGCGACGGCGTGTCACCACGACGACGGCCGCGACCAGCGCACCCAGGACCAGCCACGGCAGCAGCACGCCGACGACGACGAGGAACCCGCGGACTGCGGCGGTGAAGGCCGTCCACCCTGTCTCGAGACCGTCGAGGAACGTCTTGGGCCCCTCCTCGACCGGCTCGGGTGCGCGCTCGGGCGCGTAGATCTCGACGTCCACCGTGGACAGCGCGACCCGGTCCGCCAGGCGCGCGCGTTCGGACCGCAGGCGCTCGAGGTTGGCCTGCCGGTCGGTCAGGGCGCTCTCGGCCTCGATGATCTCGCTGGTCGTCGACGCACGACCCAGGAGGCCCGACATTCGCTCGACCGAGAGCTCGGTCGCCGTGATGCGCGCGTCCAGGTCCTCGGCCGCGTTCGTGACGTTCTCGGTCGCGACCTGGAACTCCCTGACCTCGCCGATCTTGCCGAGGTCCTCGGGCAGATCCGCCATCGACCTCGACGGGATGCGCAGGGTCAGCGACGCGCTGCCGGGCTCGTCCTCACCCGCCCCGGAGTACTCGTAGCGGGCGTCGACGCGTCCCTCGAGCCGCGTGGCCAGGACCACGACCTGACGGGCCGCCGCGACAGGATCCGGAGCGGTCATGGTGGCGTGGGCCGTCTGCACGACCTGCTGCCCGTCCTCGCCCTCGGTGTCCTGGGCCGTGTCGTCCCCGACCACGGCTTGGCCGCCCTCGGCGCTGAGCGCGGCGACGTCGTCGGCCGCGGCCGGGTCGGTCATGCCGTCGGCGCTGCCGTCGGCGCTGCACCCCGTCAGAGCGGCGAGCACGGCGACGGTGGCCACGAGGGTGCGGGTGCGGTGCGTCATGGCCGCACGCTAGGTGCGGGACACCTTGCAGGGACCGGAACACCGGGATCGTGACCGTCTCGTCACCGGATCGCGCCCGCTCCGAGGCCCGGCTCACCCGTCCGGCCCTGGCCGGGGTCCGCCCCGGCTCCGCCGTCCCGGGGTCGTCCTCAGTCCGCGTACCCCACCGCCGACCACAGGTGCGTCGCGACGAACGCGCGCCACGGCGACCACGCGCGGCCGGCGGCAGCGACGTCGCGCGCGTCGGGCACGTCCAGCGCCCGACGCAGGACCAGGTCCCCCCACGGGAAGGCGTCGCGGTCCCCGAGCGCGCGCAGCGCGACGACGTCGGCCGTCCACGGGCCGATGCCCGGGATCGCCAGGAGGCTCGCGCGGACCTCGTCAGGTGGAGCCGCCGGGAGCGGCCCGTGGCCGACCGGGTCCGTCGAGGTGCACCTCGACCCCGGCGGTCGTCAGATGGGCGGTGACGGGCACCGGACCCGCACCGAGGTCGACGAGGCGCCGCACCGTGCCCGCAGCCACGTCGACCTCCTCGACGCCGGGCACGGCGCGCGCCGCGATCGACGTGAGGGCTGGTCCGGGCTCCAGGGGCACGCGCACGACGACACGCTGGCTCCGGGTCCTCGGGCAGGCCCCGGCGTCGCTGCCTGCCGAAACACGACGGCAAAGTCCTGGTCGCGAACTGGTCGCATGTTCGAGATGCGGAGGTCACGTGGGAGTGCCATCCTCTGGAAACAGCCGTTCGCGCCACCACCGCGACCGGCCACCTGCGGGTCCGACACCCACGTCATTCCGCACGTAGCAAGGGTCCGGCGAGAGCCGGGCCGGCCCTCCGGGGTCAGAGAGACCGCCACGCCTCGTGCCGGCGAGACGGCTCTCCGCCAGGTCCCGCTCCCTGCGCCGGGGGCGGGACCGGTCGTGTCAGGGCATGTGCGTGACCTGCGCCCGGGCGCGTCCCCGACGTCCTCCCGCGGGGGGACGGGCCCCGCACGGAGCGCTGTAGCGGGGACCCCGCGTGTCGGTGGTCCGCGGCAGGATGGCGTCCGTGACGACGCACGCGGTGGTACCCGCACCGTTCGGGCCGGTGGCCGTCGGGGTGACGGACGGCGCGCTGACGGACGTCCGGTTCCCGCACGCGGACGGCTCGGCGGCCACGGACGGTCTGGGGGAGCGCGTCGACCCGGCGCACGACCCGGTGCTGGCCACCGCGGTGCACCAGCTCGCCGCGTACCTCGCGGGTGAGCTCCGGGACTTCGACCTGCCGCTGCGCTACCGCGGCAGCGACTTCCAGCAGCGCGTGTGGGAGGGGCTGCGCGCCGTCCCGTACGGCACGACGACGACGTACGGCGCCCTCGCGACGTCGCTCGGGCTCGACCCGCGCACGACGGCACGGGCGGTCGGCGCCGCGAACGGCGCGAACCGGCTGCCGATCGTCGTGCCGTGCCACCGCGTGATCGGGGCGGACGGCACGCTCACCGGGTTCTCGGGAGGCGTCGAGCGCAAGCGCGTGCTGCTCGCGCTGGAGGCGCGTGTCGCGTCGGGCACGGGCACGCTGTTCTGACGGGCGTGGGGGACGACGAGCAGGGCAGCGCCGCACCGAGGGAGGACGCACGATGACCGTGATGGTGGCGCTGCTGCGCGGCGTGAACGTGGGTGGCGCCACCCGCGTCCCGATGGCCGACCTGCGGCGCGTCGTCTCAGAGGTCGGCTACGGCGCCGTGCGCACCTACGTCAACAGCGGCAACGTGCTGCTGACGACGGGCGGTACGGACACCGAGGAGGTCGCCACGGTGCTGCGTGCGGCGTTCGCCGAGGCGTTCGACCTCGCCCCCGACGTGGTGGTCCGCACGCGTGAGGAGCTGCACGCCGTCGTCGGCGCCAACCCGTTCCTCGACCGCGACGACGACCCGACGCACCACCACGTCGTGTTCCTGCCCGGCACGCAGGTCGCGCGGGTCCCGGACGTCGAGGTCACGGGACCCGAGGACCTGGCTGCCGTCGGCCGCGAGCTCTACCTGTACCTGCCGCAGGGCATCGGCCGCAGCGAGCTCGCGGCGCGGCTCTCCCGTCGCGGCGGCCCGCGCGGCACGTCGCGCAACTGGCGCACCGTGACCACGCTGGCGCGGATGGCCGACGAGACGTCCTGAGGCCGCTCAGCCCTGGCCGCCGACGGGTCCCGACGGCGGCAGCGGCAGCGCCTGCCCCTGGTGGACCGTCGACGCCGCGCGTGCCTTGGCCTCGCTCACGTCGACGCCCCACAGCTCGGCCAGCGCGAGCGCGTCCTCCCACACGTACCCCGCGGCCCACAGGGCCTCCAGCTGGGTGGTGGTCGTGTCCGCCGTCATCGAGCCGGGCGCGACGGGCGGCGCCAGCCCGTCGAGCAGCATCTGCCCGGCACGTGCCTTGGTCTGGGTCGTGTCCGTGCCCCACAGCTCCTCGAGCGCGGTGACGTCCTCGATCTCGAACCCCGCACCCCAGAGCGCGTCGTGCTGCTCGCGCGTGTAGCCGGACGGCATCGCGCTCCACTCGAGGCCGACGGCGCGGACGACGTTCTCGACCGTCTGCGCCATGGGCGAGTACGGGTTCGCCGCCGCGGCGGCGCCGGCGCCGGTGACGGCCAGGCTCGACGTGACCACCCCGACGGCGGCGATGCGCGCACCGCGGCTGGACCTCAGACGGGCAGCCGCGCGGTGCGACGCCGGTTGTGCGGCCAGCCGTGCCTCGACGCGCGCCGCCACCTCGCCGGCGTCGGGCGCGGACGCGTCGCGGGAACGCAGCGACCGGGCGATGCGCTCGGCCAGCAGGTCCCGGTGGGGGTCGTCGGTCGTCCGCGACGGCCCGTCGCCGTCGGGGGCACCGGGGACTGGTCGCACGTGCTCGGTCATCAGGACTCCGTGGTGAGGTCGGCGACCCGCAGCGTGGCGAGCGCGCGGGACGCGTGGGAGCGGACGGTCGCGGCGGAGGTCCCCAGGACCTGGGCGATCTCCAGGTCGGCGAGGCCCTCGTAGTACCTCAGCACCAGGACGGCGCGTTGGCGCGGGGGAAGCTCGGACAGCCGCCGCCAGAGGGCGTCGTCCTCGACGACGCGGTGCGCGTGGTCGTGCGCCGGGTCGGCATGCGCCGCGAGCACGTCGTCGCTCGACGGGTGCACGGTGCGCACGTGCCAGCGCCGCCGCCACGACAGGTGCTCGTTGGTGACCATGCGGCGCAGGTACAGGTCGGGCCGTTCCATGAGGCCGATGCGGGTCCAGCGCACGTGCGCGCGCAGCAGGACCTCCTGCACGAGGTCGGCCGCGGTGTGCCCGTCGCCGGTCAGCACCGTGGCGTACCGCAGCAGTGCGGGCAGGTGGGCCCGCACCACCTCGTCGAGGTGGTGCTCCGGCGTGCCGCTCGCGACTGCACCGGTCACGGCGTGCAGCGGTCGGACCACCGGGACGGCGGCGCTGTCGGGGCGGGACGTCTGGGTCCACACGCTCATCGCGTCACCTCCCGGTGCCCGCCCGCGAGCGCGTCGAGCGCCCGGCCCGGGTCGTGGACGGCGTCGGCTCCCGGTGAGGGCACGGGGCGCGCGTCGAGGCACCGCAGCAGCAGCCGCTCGACGACGCGTGCCCGACGGACCACGTCGTGACCGTCGATCGAGCCGGGCAGGACCCGCACCTCGACCGTGTCGCGCAGGGGCCGCGGGCTGACGAGCTGCGTGAGGTTGACGTCGGCGTACTTGGTCAGCCCGACCGCGTGCGCGTCGCGCTGCAGCCGCGCCCAGCCCTCGGGCGTCCGCGGGTGGTCGCGCTCGACGAGGTCGACGAGCGCTCCGGGCAGCGGCGCCAGCCGGCGGCACGCGGGGTTGGTGCCCAGCGCCTCCCACAGGGGCTCGCGCCAGTGCGCGAAGAGCCGCACGAGGTTCGCGAACGCCGCCGGGTCCCGGAACGGCCCGCCGTCGACGTGCACGTGCACCGCGGCCTCGTGCGGCACGGTGAACCCGAGGTCGCGGGCCGGGGCCAGCAGGTTCTCCAGCGCCCGGGCGTGGGCCCGCTCGAGCGGCGGCGTCACGACCTCGCACGGGCGCTCACGTCCTGGCGGCAGGGCCATCGCCACCGCGATGCTCGCCCCCGTCGCGTCGTTGACGCGCGCGGCACCGGGGAACACCTCGACCGTGGCGCCGAACAGGTCGGCGACGGGTCGCAGGACGTCCGCGAGCGGCGCGTCCGGGTCCGCGTGCCGTTCGACGAGCCGCAGGAGGCGCGGGTCGTCGCACAGCACCCGGTACCAGCCCCGGTGCCCCGGCAGGTCACGCCTGCCGGGCACCGGGGCGAGGTCCGCCTCGATGGTGACGTCGTCGACGAGCCGGGCCAGCGGCCGGCCGCGCCCGTCGACGACGTCGAAGGCGGGGGACAGGTGGCGGAAGACGCCGACGCCCGGCACGGCCGACGGCTCGCTGTCGGTGTGGAAGGACCGCCGCACCGCACCGCCGCTGCGGGCGGCGAGGACGTCCGCGAGGGCCTGCCGGTCGGACCCGACGGGTGCGAGCAGCTCGATCTCGACGCCGGTGCGCAGCGTCAGGCCGTCCGTCTCGATGGTCGTCTCCTCGCGGTGCAGGTGGTCCAGCATGCCGGACGTCATCGGGTCAGGACCCCGCGGTCGCGGTGCCGCTCGGCGCGACGGGCAGCGTCTGCCCGTCGACGAGCGCCTGCCCGGCCCGGGCCTTGGTCTCGGCGTCGTCGGTGCTCCACAGGGCCGAGAGCGCCTGGACGTCCTCGTACGTGTACCCGGCCGACCACAGCGCGTCGAACGCGACGGACGTGGCGTCGGCACCGGCCTCGGGGTAGGTGCCCGGCGTGATCGGCAGGGCCTGCCCGTCGACGAGCAGCTGCCCGGCACGGGCCTTCGTCTCGATCATGTCGAGGTCCCACAGCTCGGAGAGGTGCTGCGCGTCGCCCCACGTGTAGCCGGCGTCCCAGAAGGCGGCGTACTGGTCGGGCGTGTACCCCTCGGGCATGCCCTGCCACTCGATGCCGACGCTCTGCAGCGCGCCCGACACCGTGCGCGAGAGGGCCGACTCGGGTGCGACGGCCAGGGCGCCTCCCGCGCAGGCCACGGACATGCCCGCGGTGAGAGCGCCGACGGCGACGAGTCGGCGGTGGCGCCGGGTGGGGGTGGGGGTCGGCTTCATGGTGGCTCCTCCAGGTTCGGGTGACTGCGTGCACCGTGGAAACGCGGCTCGCGTCCTGGATGTGGAGCGGTCGCGTGAACTGCTCGCCCCGCGGACGTCCCGGCGACGGGGGGCCACACCTTGCGGATGCGGGCCGGGCGGACCGGTGCGACGGTGGCTGACGACCTGGACGAGCGAAGAGGACGGTGGGCCGATGCGGGCACTGACGTGGCAGGGACGCGAGCAGGTGCGGGTCGAGGACGTCCCGGACCCCCGGGTGCAGGAGCCGACCGACGCGGTGATCCGTGTGACGTCGACGGCGGTGTGCGGGTCGGACCTGCACCTGTACTCGGTCCTCGGAGCGTTCCTGAAGCCGGGTGACGTTCTGGGCCACGAGGCGATGGGCGTGGTCGAGGAGGTGGGCCCGGAGGCGGGCCGACGCCTGAAGGTCGGCGACCGGGTCGTCGTCCCGTTCGGCATCGCGTGCGGCACCTGTCACATGTGCGCGCTGGGGCTGCAGAGCCAGTGCGAGACGACCCAGGTGCGGGGTGCCGGCAAGGGCGCGGCGCTGTTCGGGTACACCTCGCTCTACGGCAGCGTGCCGGGCGGGCAGGCGCAGTACCTGCGCGTCCCGCAGGCGCAGTACGGGCCCCTGGTCGTGCCCGACGACGGTCGGCCCGACGAGACGTACCTCTACCTGTCCGACGTCCTGCCCACCGCGTGGCAGGCCGTCGAGTACGCGGACGTGCCCCCGGGCGGCACGGTCGCGGTCGTCGGGCTGGGGCCCATCGGGCAGATGGCTGCGCGCATCGCGCTGCACCGCGGGGCCGAGCGCGTCATCGGGATCGACATCGTCGCCGAGCGGCTGCTCATGGCGTCGCGCAACGGCGTCGACGTCCTCGACGCGGCCCGCACCGACGACGTCGTCGGCGCGGTGCGGGACCGCACGCACGGGCGCGGAGCGGACGCCGTCGTCGAGGCCGTCGGCATGGAGGCGCACGGCTCGCCGCTCGCCGCCGCGGGGCAGCGCGCCGCCGCCTTCCTGCCGGACACCCTGGCGCGCCCGCTCATCGAGAAGGCGGCCGTGGACCGCATGGCGGCGCTGCACACCGCGATCGGCGTCGCCCGCCGTGGCGCGACGGTGTCGGTCGTCGGTGTGTACGGCGGCGCGCTGGACCCGATCCCGATGATGGACGTGTTCGACCGCCAGCTCACCCTCCGCTTCGGGCAGGCCAACGTGCGGCGGTGGTACGACGACCTGCTGCCGCTCGTCACCGACGCGTCCGACCCCCTCGCCGTGGCGGACCTGCGCACCCACCGCGTGCCGCTCGAACAGGCACCCCAGGCGTACGACGTGTTCCAGCGCAAGGCCGACGGCTGCATCAAGGTCGTCCTCGACCCGTCGTCGTGAGCGACGCCGCACCCTGCGGGAGGTACCCATGAGAGTCGTGGTCGTCGGGGCGAGCGGCAACGTCGGCACGGCCGTCCTGCGTCGCCTCGCGCAGGACTCCACCGTGACCTCGGTGGTCGCCGTCGCGCGCCGGGTCCCGCAGGACCGCCCGCCGCCGTCCTACGACGTGGCGACGTGGGTGGCGTGCGACATCGGCGCCGACGACGCGGCGGGACAGGTCGTCGTGGCGCTCGCGGACGCGTTCGCCGGCGCCGACGCCGTGGTCCACCTGGCGTGGGCGCTGCAGCCCACGCACGACCGTGCGCGGTTGCTGGCGACCAACGTCGTGGGGACGCACCGGGTCGTGCGCGCGGCCGTGCGGGCCGGGGTGCCGCACCTGGTCGTCGCGTCCTCGGTCGGTGCGTACTCGCCGTCGCGCGACGAGGTCCCGCGTGACGAGACCTGGCCGACCGACGGCGTGCCGTCCTCGCAGTACAGCGTCGACAAGGCCGCGGTGGAGACGCTGCTGGACCGCGCGGAGGCGCAGACGTCGCTCGTGGTCGCGCGCGTGCGCCCGGCGCTGGTCTTCCAGCGCGACGCGGGCCACGAGATCGCCCGCTACTTCCTCGGCCCGCTCGTTCCCGGGCGGGTCCTGGACGGGCGCGTCCCGGTCCTGCCCTGGCCACGCGGCGTACGCGTCCAGGCCGTGCACGCCGACGACCTCGCCGACGCGTTCCGCGAGGCCGTCGTCCGCCAGGTGCGTGGCGGCTTCAACGTCGCCGGACCGGGCGTCCTGCGTGGCCCCGACGTCGCCGCGCTGGTATCCGCCGGGCGCCTGCGTGAGGTGCCGGCCGGCCTCGCGCGTGCCGCGGTGTCCGCGGGGTGGCGTGCGCGGGTGGTGCCCGTGGGTCCCGGGTGGCTCGACCTGGGGACGTCGGCGCCCGTGCTGGACACGACGCGCGCGGAGCGTGAGCTCGACTGGCGCCCGCGGTTCACGGGCGCGCAGGCCCTGCACGAGGTCGTCCGGGGGATCGCGGATGGCAGCGGCACGGCGAGCCCACCCCTGCGGGCCCGCGGCGCCTGACGCGACGGGGTGCGACGACCGTCGCCACACGGCACGCTGGGCGCATGACGTCGCCCGACCTCCCCGAGGTGAGCACCGACCCCGACCGCCACGTCCTGGGCGAGCCCGGCGCGCCGGTGACGATCGTCGAGTACGGCGACCTCGAGTGCCCGCACTCCCGCGACGCCGAGCCGGTGCTGCGCCGCCTCGTCGAGGAGTCCGGAGGGCGGGTCCGGCTGGTGTGGCGGCACTTCCCGCTCTTCCAGGTGCACCCGCACGCCCTCGCCGCGGCGCTCGCGGCCGAGGCCGCGGGGGCGCACGGGCAGTTCTGGCCGATGCAGCAGCTGCTGTTCGCGCACCAGGACGCCCTCACCGATGACGACCTGGTGGGCTACGCGCGCGAGCTCGGCCTCGACCCCGAGCAGATCGTCGGCGCGCCCGCGGACCGGTACGCGCGCTCGGTGCAGACCGACTACGAGAGCGGCATCGAGCTGGACGTCCCGGGCACGCCGACCCTGGTCGTCGACGGCGTGCCGTACCAGGGCCGCATCACGCTCGAGGACCTGCGGGCGGTCGTCGACACGCCGTGACGCGCGTGGGCCCGGGTGGGCGATGCTGGGCACCGTGGGCCACGATGGGCTCGTGACCGCCGCGCCCGACCTGCCCACCCCGCTTCCCGTCCCGCGCACGGCTCTGGTGACCGGCGCCGGTCGGGGGATCGGCCGCCGGCTCGCGCTCGCCCTCGCGCGCGAGGGCTACGCGCTGGGACTGGTGGCCCGCACGCGCGAGCGCCTCGAGGAGGTCGCGGACGAGGCGCGGGCGCTCGGTGCGCCGGTGACGGTGGCGGCGGCGGACCTGGTCGACGCGACCGCGGTCGCGGACGCGGTCGCGCGCGTCGAGGCGGGGCTGGCCTCGCAGGGCGGCATCGGCCTGCTGGTCAACAACGCCGGCGTCATCGAGCACGCCGAGCTGCCGTTCGCGGCGGACGACGTCGAGGACGTGTGGCGCGTGGTCGAGACGAACGTGCGCGGTCCGCTGCTGGCGACCCACGCGGTGCTGCCGGGGATGCTCGCGCGAGGCGGGGGCCGCGTGCTCAACATGAACTCCGGCGCGGGGCACCGCGCGATGACCTCGTACACGGGCTACGCGATCAGCAAGGGCGCGCTCGCGCGTCTGACGACCCAGCTGCACCGCCAGTACGCGGACGCGGGCATCCGCGTGCTGGACCTCGCGCCCGGGGTCGTCGCGACCGACATGACCGCCGCGATGCCGGTGCACGCCGAGCGCACGGACTGGACGTCGCCGCAGGAGGTGGCGGCCCTGGTCCTGGGGTTCGCGGCGGGTGACCTCGACGCGCTGTCGGGGCGCTTCGTGCGTGCGGGCGTCGACACGGTCGCCTCCCTGCGCGACCACGCCGAGGCCATCGTCGCGACCGACGCCCGGACGCTGCGGCTGGCGACCTGGGGGCCGGACGACCCGGCCGTGTGACGTGACCGCCCGTCGCGGCCCACGGCTCGCGGGGCTCTGGCCTCAGGCCGGCGGGCCCGGCGTCAGGTCCCGGCCCGGCGTCAGACCTCGGGCGACGACGCGTCCGTGGGGACGTGCGCGCCGTGCCCCGCAGCGCGCAGCGCGTCGCGCAGGCGCTCGGCCGCCGCGTCGAGAGCCGCCGCGGGGACGTCGTGGCGCGCGTGCTCGAACGAGAGGCTCGACTCGTCCCAGGCGGGCAGCACGTGCAGGTGCAGGTGCGGGATCTCGAAGCCCGCGACGAGGAGTGCGGCGCGCGGCGCGTCCCACGCGCTGCGCTGTGCGCGGCCGATCGTCGCGGCGACGGACATGAGGTGGGCCAGCAGGTCGTCGGGGGCGTCCGTCAGCTGCTCGACCTCGGCGCGCGGGATCACCAGGGCGTGCCCGTCGGTGATGGGGGCGATGGTGAGCAGGACGACCGCGCGGTCGTCGGCCCAGACGAAGCGCCCGGGGATCTCGCCGTCGATGATGCGGGTGAACAGCGTCGGCATGGGCCACACCGTAGCGCGTCCTCCTCCGGAGGGCTCCTGAAACGTTTACGCCTCGACGGGAGTCTTGTTCCTGCGCCGATGACGGCCTAGGAATCGCATGTGCGTCTGCAACCCGTCCCCGTGCCCACCCGTCCGACGACCGCGCGCGTGAGGTCCGCTGCCGCCGTCGCCCTCGCGCTCGGCCTGCTCGCGTCGTGCTCCGCCGGCACCGAGCCCCAGACCGGCGACGCCGCGCAGATCACCGCGGACGAGACCCCCACGATGCTGGAGAGCGCACCGGTCGAGATGGCGGCCATGGAGCCGCCCGAGTGCCTGTCCGCGGGCGTCGCCTACGCCACCGTGGGCAAGGACGCCGCCGCGTCGACGGTCGCGTGGGCCGGGTCCGGCGACCGCGGCGTCCTGTTCGCGCCCCAGGTGGACGGTGACGTCTGCCAGTGGTCGGGCGAGCTCGCGCGGCTCGCGGGCGCCGGCTACCTCGTGGCCACGTACGACTGGGGCGCGTCCGGCGAGGTCGGGTTCCAGGCCGCCCTGGACGTCCTGAAGGCCACGGGCGCGCAGCGCGTCGCGTTCGTCGGCGCGTCCGCCGGCGGCACGCTCGCCGCCGGGATGGCCGACGACCTGGGAGCCGTCGCCGTCGTCGCGCTGAGCCCCCCGGCCGTGTACGGCGAGGTCGACGCGCGGGCAGAGGCCAACCAGTTCGCCGGCCCGTTGCAGGTGTTCTCCTCCACCGACGACCCCCAGGTGCCGGCGGCCGACAGCGCTCAGGTCCCGCGCAACGACAAGACGTCGATCGTCACCGAGGTGTCGGGCACGCTGCACGGCATCGAGTTCATGAGCCCCGACAGCTACCACGCCGACCACGTGCGCAACGTGATCGACGATGCGCTGGAGGCCGGGTTCGGCGCCTGACCCGCCTCCGCCCCTCCGCGCACGGCCGCACCGGACCTCCGGTGCGGCCGTCGTCGCGTCAGGCGCCGCTCACAGGTAGCGCAGCGGGTCGAACTCCTCGAGGGGGATGATCCGCAGCCTCGGAAGCTGCACGTTGAACGCCGAGACGTCCGTCTCCAGGTCGAACGTCTGCAGCCCACGGGCCGTCAGGCCGGCGAGCGACTGGCTCGTGAACTCCCGGAACGCCAGCAGACCCACGCGGCGTCCCGCGTCCACGAGCTGCGCGACCTCGGGAGCGAAGTCACCGTCGTGGCTCGCGAGCAGGACGTCACCGTCCCGGTCGGAGATCGCGTCGAGCGTGCGCTTGATGCCGATGTCGACGACCTTCTCGTACGACTCGCCCGACAGCGGGATCGGCACGAACCCGATCGCGGTGAGCGCCTGCACGAAGGACATCGGCAGCGAGCCGTTCGACGCGTTGAGGAAGAACAGCGCCTTGACCGGCTGGTCCCACGTCTGCTGCGCGAAGCTCAGCACCCGCTCCCAGCGCGGACGCTGCTCCGGCGTCGGCCGTCCGCCGAGGATCGAGGAACCGAGCGTGGCGTCGATGTTCTCGCCGTCGACCAGCAGGTAGGTGGTGCCCGTCTCACTCATCGCACCAGGGTAGACGGGCCGCGGCGGCCCGGGTTCCGTGGTGACATGATGCGTCGTCGGCAGGCTCCGACGTCGACGCTGGAGACTGCGGGGCGCGACCTCGCACCAGGAAGGGGACCGCCATGCCCGACCACGACGTCGACGCGAGCCGGCCGTCCTCCCCGACCGACGTCCGTGCGTCCGTGGCCGCCTGGGAGGCGCTGTTCCGGGCCCAGGTCACCCTCGTGCGCAGGTTCGCGCGCCACGACGTGTGGGGCGGCTTGAGCATGCGGGAGTACGACGTGCTGTACGCCCTGTCGGGCGCGGACGAGCAGGGGCTGCGGCTGCGGGAGCTCGCGCAGTCCAGCCTCCTGACGCAGCCCAGCCTGTCGCGGCTGGTCGACCGGCTGGAGCACGAGGGACTCGTGCACCGGGCGCCGGTCGAGGGGGACAGGCGTGGCACGGCCGTGCGCCTGACGGCCGAGGGTCGGCGACGCCAGCGTGAGATCGGACGACGCCACGCCCGGTCGATCGACGCCCTCGTCGGCGGCGCGCTCGACGCCGACGAGCTCGCGACGCTCGAGCGGCTGTGCACCCGGCTCCGGCTCGCGCAGGCCGACCTGCCCGACCCCGTCGGCCTGACCGACGACGGCCCGCCCGACGTCTGACGTGCGTACGGGGACCTCCGACCCACGACAGGCAGGCACCCCCCCGGCAACGATGGGATCCCGCGGGCACGACGCCCGTGCGGGGACGGCGAGGAGGGGACGATGCGCATCCTGGTGACGGTGGCGTCGCGCCACCAAGGCACGTGGGAGATCGGCGAGGTGATCGCGCGGCGGCTGCGCGAGCGCGGTCACGAGGTCGACCAGCGCGCGCCCGAGGACGTCACGAGCCTCGCGGACCACGACGCGGTGGTGATCGGCTCCGCCGTCTACACGGCGCACTGGCTGGCCGCGGCACGCGACCTGGCCCAGCGACTGGCCGACGAGCTGCGTGCGCGCCCGGTCTGGATCTTCTCGTCGGGGCTGGCGACGCAGCCGGCCAACTCGGCGAACTCCCCGCTCGAGGTCGCGGCGTTGCGCGAGCGCATCGGTGCGCGCACGCACCGCAGCTTCCGCGGTCGCCTCGACCGGTCCGTGCTGTCCTTCACCGAGCGGGCGATCATCGCCGGTGGCCGGGCACGCGAGGGCGACCACCGCGACATGGCGGCGGTCGCGGCGTGGGCGGACGAGATCGCGGACTCGCTCGACCCCGACGCGGCCCCGAACCGGCCCGTCGCGGCGGATCAGCGGAGCCGCGCCGTCCGGGCGTGACGGGTCAGGAGACCCGCAGCGCCCGTTCCCGCTGACGGCGCAGACCCCGCAGCTCGGCGGCGGCCGCCACCATCGTGGGCCGCTGGGTGGGGTCCGTGCGGGTCATCGCGCGCAGCAGCGCCGCGAAGTCGCGGTCGAGGTCGTCGGCGATCTTCGGCGCGTGCAGCAGCCTGGCGAGAGACGCCGTGAGCGGGTCACCGGGGAACGCGCGACGCGCCGTGAGGCACTCGAGCAGGACCAGACCGAGGGAGTACACGTCGCTCGCAGGCCCGGCCTGCTCGCCGAGCGCCTGCTCGGGGCTCTGGTAGCTCGCCGTGGCGCGGTCGTCCGTGCGGTTCGCCAGGTACGCGGCGTCGGACGCCGCGATCCCGAAGTCCGCGAGCACGACCGGCAGCGCAGGCGCATCGCGCCGGCCCGACGCGGGCGCCGTGTCGGCGACGAGGATGTTCGAGGGCTTCACGTCACGGTGCACGACGCCGGCGCGGTGCGCGTGGGCCAGGCCCTGCGCGAGCTGGTGCCCAACGTCCGCGGTCGTCGCCGCGTCCAGCGGGCCGTCCGCGACGAGCTCGCGCAGGGTGCGTCCCTCGACGAGCTCCATGACGAGGAAGGCGACAGGGCCCGTGTCGGGCGTCACGTCCGCCCCGACGTCGAGCAGGGCGACGAGTGAGGGGTGTGACAGGTCGGCCAGCACCCTGGCCTCCTGCGCGTAGCGCCGCACCTGCGCGGGGTCGGCGCCCGCCAGCCGGAACAGCTTGATCGCGACGTGCCGGTCGAGGCGCGTGTCGATCGCCCGGTACACCTGCGCAGATCCGCCCTCGCCGAGGCGATCGGCCAGCACGTAGCGCCGCGCCAGCTCGGGTGCGGCGTGCCGTCCGGCGCGCGTCACAGCTTGCTCATCGCTCGTGCTCCGGTTCCTCGGGTCGCGGCGCGCGGGGGTCGCGCCATGACGACCGTAGAGCCGTCGCCGGGAGGCCGCACACGGAAACGGCAAACGAGGGGGATACGTCCCGAGGTGACACGGTGTCGTGACAACGTCACGTCGTCGACGACCGCGTGGGCAGGGTGTTGCGCGGGCACGATGGGATGATCGGAGGGTGCCTCCCGTGACGCCACCCGCGACCGATCTGTCCGCAGACACGTCCGCCGGCCTTGCTCCGTACGACGCCGTGCTGCTGTTCTCGTTCGGCGGTCCGAACGGCCCGGACGACGTCCTGCCGTTCCTGCGCAACGTGACCGTGGGCAAGAACATCCCGGACGAGCGCCTGGCCGACGTTGCCGAGCATTACCACCACTTCGGCGGACGCAGCCCCATCAACGAGCAGAACCTCGCGCTGCGGGCGGCCCTGCAGGACGAGCTGCGTCGCCGCGGTCTCGACGTCCCGGTCGTGTGGGGCAACCGCAACTGGGAGCCCTACACGCGCGACGCGCTGACCGAGGCCCGTGCCGCGGGCGCGCGTCGGATCGTGGCGCTCGTGACGTCGGCCTACTCGTCGTACTCCGGCTGCCGCCAGTACCGCGAGAACCTCTGGACGGCGCTGGACGAGGTGGCCACCCCGGACGGGGAGCCGCTCGTGGTGGACAAGGCGCGTTCCTACTTCAACCACCCGGGCTTCGTGCAGGCCAACGTGGACGCGGTCGTCGAGGCGTACGAGGGCACCCCCGCCGACGCCGCGTGGCCGCGTCTCGTGTTCGTCACGCACTCGATCCCCGACACGATGGAGGACGCCTCGAGGGTCGCCGGTGCCTCGTACCGCGAGCAGCACCTCGACGTCGCACGCACGGTGGCCGACGCCGCCGGGCAGCGGCTCGGCCGTGGGGTCGAGTGGGACCTGGCGTACTGCTCCCGCTCGGGTCCGCCCAGCCAGCCCTGGCTCGAGCCCGACGTGAACGACCACCTCGCGGTGCTCGCTGCCGCGGGCACGACGTCCGTGGTGCTCTCGCCGATCGGGTTCGTCTCCGACCACATGGAGGTCGCGTTCGACCTCGACACCGAGGCGCTCGAGACGGCCCGGGAGCTCGGCATGACGGCCGTGCGGGCGGACTCCGTCGGCGTGCGTGAGCCCTTCGTGCGCGGCCTCGCCGACCTGCTGCTCGAGCGGGCCGCGATCGCGCGGGCCGACGACGCCGGTCTGCCGCGCCCCGCCGAGGCGACGGTCGGCCAGCTGCCGCCGTTCCGTTCGGTGTGCGCACCCGGATGCTGCCGGATGCGCGACGGCGTCGACTCGGGCCGCCCGGCGGCCTGCTCGACCGACCCCTGGACCTGACGTCCTCGACGTCCCGCCCCACCCCACGACGGAGACCCTGTGACCACGCACGCGACCGCGCCCGACACCGATGCCCTCAACACGACGATCCGCTACACGATGTGGTCGGTCTTCGCCGTCGACGGACCGCTGCCCGCCGACGACGAGGCCCGTGCCGAGGTCGTCGACGACGCGCTGCGTGCGGTCGCGGCCGACGAAGGGCTGGTCGTGCGCGGCTGGTACGACGTGGCGGGCCTGCGTGCCGACGCCGACCTGATGGTCTGGTGGCACGCGCAGACCGTCGAGCAGGTGCAGGGCGCCTACCACCGGCTGCGTGCGAGCGCCCTCGGCGCGGTCCTCACCCCCGTGTGGTCGGTCGTCGGGCTGCACCGCCCTGCCGAGTTCAACCGCGCGCACGTCCCCGCGTTCCTCGCCGGCGAGCCCGCGGGCGACTACGTGTGCGTCTACCCGTTCGTGCGGTCGTACGAGTGGTACGTGCTGCCCGACGAGGAGCGCCGGCGCATGCTCCACGAGCACGGCGCCGCGGCGCGCGACTATGCCGACGTGCGGGCCAACACCGTGGCGTCGTTCGCTCTGGGGGACTACGAGTGGCTGCTCGCGTTCGAGGCGCCGGAGCTGCACCGCATCGTCGACCTCATGCGCGACCTGCGCGCCACGCAGGCCCGGTTGCACGTCCGCGAGGAGGTGCCGTTCTACACCGGCCCGCGCGTCGAGCTCGAGGAGTGGGCGCAGCGTCTGCCGCGCGCCTGAGCGCGGGATGCCATGATCGAGCATGCGCGATGACGGGCACGACCAGCCGACGTCCTTCGACCCCTCGGGTGCTGTCCCGGACGCCCCGTGGCTGCACGGGACATGGCGGGTGGTCCGCCTGGACGGCCTCGTCCCGGGCGCCGGCACGCAGGGGCAGCCGTGGCTCACGTTCGACGGCGACGGCGTCGTGTTCGGTCACGCCGGGGTCAACCGGGTGCGGGGGACGTGGCGGCTCGACGGCTCGTCCCTGACGTTCGGGCCGGTCGTCGCGACGCTCATGGCGGGGCCGCCCGAGGCGACGGCGACCGAGCGGGCTGTCCTCGGCGTGCTCCAGGAGGGTGCCACGGTGACGCCCGGTGACGACGCGTTCACGCTGCGGACCGCCGGGGGGCGGACCGCGGACCTCGTGCGCGCACCGGGTGACGCCGACGAGCCCGTGCGGCGCGCCGAGCCGCACGGGCGGGTCTGAGACCCGGGGTCTCTCAGGGGTACAAGCCGCGGATCAGGTGCGCCTCGGCCACGCGGCGGACGCCGATCGTCATCGCGGCCTCCCGCAGCGTGACGGACTCGGCGCGGGCGAGCGCCGACACCGCCGCGTGGCTCGCGAGCATCCGCTGCTCGAGCCGTTCGGCGATCTCGCCCTCGGTCCACCAGTACGCCTGGTTGGCCTGCACCCACTCGAAGTAGCTGACCACGACGCCGCCGGCGTTCGCCAGGATGTCGGGCACGACGACGATGCCGCGCTCCGCCAGGATGCGGTCGCCCTCGCTGGTCGTGGGCCCGTTGGCGCCCTCGACCACCCAGCGCGCCTTGACGTTCGCCGCCGTCGTGCCGTCCAGCACCCCCTCGACGGCGGCGGGGACCAGCAGGTCGACGTCGAGCGCCAGGAGGTCCGTGTTGGTCAGCGGGTCCGCGTCCGCGAAGCCGGTGACGGAGCCCGTACCCGCGACGTGCTCGAGGAGGGCCGGCACGTCCAGCCCGTCGTCGCGGCGGACGCCGCCGTGCTCGTCGCTGACGGCGACGACGCGGGTCCCGGCCTCGTGCAGCAGGCGTGCGGTGTGGGACCCGACCTTGCCGAACCCCTGGACGGCTGCGCTGACCTCGGACAGCTCGACACCGTCGGCGCGCAGCGCCGCGCGTGCGGTGTGGACGACACCCTGCGACGTGGCCGTCGGGCGGCCGAGCGAGCCGCCGACGGCCAGGGGCTTGCCCGTCGTGACCGCGGGGATCGTGAACCCCTGGTTGACCGAGTACGTGTCCATGACCCAGGCCATCGTCTGCTCGTTGGTCCCGATGTCGGGCGCCATGATGTCCCGCTCGGGCCCGATCATCGGCATGATCTCGCTCGTGTAGCGGCGGGTGACGCGTTCCAGCTCGGCTGCGGAGTGCGCGTGCGGGTCGATCGTGACGCCGCCCTTGGCGCCGCCGTAGGGGACGTCGACGACCGCGCACTTCCAGGTCATCCACATCGCGAGCGCGCGGACCTCGTCGATGTCGACACCGGCCGCGTAGCGCAGCCCGCCCTTGCCGGGACCGCGCGAGATGTTGTGCTGCACCCGGTAGCCCGTGAAGACCCGCACGCGGCCGTCGTCGCGTCGCAGCGGGACGGCGACCCGCAGCTCACGGCGTGGGGTCGCGAGCACCTCGTGCAGGTCGTGGTCGTAGCCGAGGATCTCGACCGCGCGCGCCAGCTGGGCCTGTGCGGTCGCCAGGGGAGCGGTTCCGGGGTCGGGCTGGGCGGTCGCGCCGTCGGGCGTCGGGGGAGAGGAGGGGAGGGCCATGCCCCACCCTGGCACGTCGACCCGCGCCTGAGGCGTCAACACAGCTGGATGTCTGTGACCCACCGGATGATGTCACCGCCGAGGTGACGGCTGTGCTGTGCGGGCACCAGGACGCAGGAGCCGAGGGAGCCGTCAGCGCGCACCGGGGCGACGGACAGGTCGGTCGAGCGGCAGTTGACGACACGGGCCGACCACGGCGACGGGAACGCCAGGTAGTACGACGAGACGTGGTCGCACCATGCCTCCGCGTCCTCGATGGCGGCCGACCTCCCGGCCGCGTCCCGGTCCGTCGCCGGCACGGACGCCCGGTCCGCCATGCGCGCGCCGCGCGCGGTCGACACGCCGGGTCCGACGTCACGGGCGGTGGCGGCGGTCGGGAGGGCGGCTGCCGCGGCGGCCACCACCGCGAGGGCGAGCCGGCCCCGGCGGTGCGCGCGGCGTCGGCGCGCGGCACGGAGGCACTCGCGGCGCGTGGTGTGGGCTGTCTCGTGTCCCGGGTGAAGCGCCGGTGCGGTCGTGTCGTGCTGACAAGGGCGGGTCGTGCGGAGCATGGCGTCTCCTCTCGGCTCCCGCCGTGGCGCTGGCGGGAGCGTCGCACTCCGTTGTGCGGCGCCGTGCCCACCATGGCGTGCCTGCCACAGTGCTGTCAAGAACTGACGGCACTGTGTCAGAGAGGGGAGTTACTGGCTCCGGTGACAGGCTCGGCCGGTCACGCCGACGCGCGGACCACCAGCTCCGGGGCGAAGATCAGCGGCTCCCTGCCGGGCGCTCCGTGCAACTGGTCGAGCAGGCGCGCACCGGCAGCGCGCGCCATCGCGACGACCGGCTGGATGACGCTCGTCAGCGGCGGCGTCGTCGACGCGGCCACCCCCAGGTTGTCGTAGCCGACGATCGCCACGTCGCCGGGGACGTCGCGCCCGAGCTCGGCGAGGACGCCCAGGGCCCCGGTCGCCATGAGGTCCGAGGCGATGAAGATCCCGTCGACGTCGGGGAAGCGCGTGAGCAGGTCGCGCGCTGCGTGCGCACCTGAGGCGATGGTGAAGTCCCCGTGCACGACCGCCGACTGGTCGAGGCCGGAGGCCTCCATCGCCAGCCGCCACCCGGCGAGCCGGTCGATGCCGGCGGACATGTCCTGCGGTCCGGCGATCGTGGCGATGCGGCGGCAGCCGCGGTCGATGAGGTGCTGGGTCGCCAGGCGCCCACCCTCGGTGTTGTCCGTGTCGACGTACTGGACGCCCTCGTCCGAGGCCGACAGCGGACGCCCGACGAAGACGTTCGGGACCCGCGACGTGAGCAGCGCCCGGTCGAGCTCGTCGTCGCGGTGGTGCGACACGACGATCGCGCCGTCCACGTGCCCGTTGCGCAGGTAGCGGATCGTCCGCTCGCTCTCGCCCGGGCGCGCGATGACGAGCACGACCTGGATGTCCGAGTCGGCGAGCGACGTGCTCAGACCGGTCAGTGTGCCCGCGAAGAAGGGGTCGGAGAGCACGCGCTCGTCCGGCTCGGGGACGACGAGCGCGATCGAGTCGGTGCGTCGCGTGACGAGCGAGCGCGCGGCCCGGTTGGGCGTGTAGCCGAGGTCGGAGACCGCGGCCTCGACCGCGGAGAGCGCCTCGGGGGAGACGCGCAGGCCGCCGTTGATGGCGCGTGACGCCGTCGACCGGGAGACGCCGGCGCGTTCGGCGACCTGCTCGAGCGTCGGCGCGCTCGGGCGTGCGAGGTCGGTGTGGGTCGGGACGATGTCGACCACCTTTGGTCATCCCCTCCTGTGGCTGCCGGGCAGCGTGGACGTTCTTGCGGCCCGGGGCACCGTGAAGCTACCGCGCACGATGCGCAGGTTACCCGGTGCCGAGCTGGTGGGCCGTGGTCGGGCGCTCGGGAGTGTGCGCCCGACCACGGTGCAGGGCATCAGCCCTTCACGGCTCCCGCCATGATCCCGGCGACCAGCTGGCGTCCGGCAAAGATGAACAGCACGATCAGCGGCAGCGTCACGAGGAACACGCCCGCCATGACCAGGGAGTAGTCGACGAAGTAGTTCGCCTGGAGCAGGCGGACCGCGACCGGCAGCGTCGGGTTCTCCGGGTTGAGGACGATCGACGGCCAGAAGAAGTTCGTCCACTGGGTGACGAAGGTGAACAGGGCGAGCATCGCCATGGCCGGCCGTGCCGCGGGCATGGCGATCGACCAGAACGTCCGCAGCATCGACGCGCCGTCGACGCGGGCTGCCTCGATGAGCTCGTAGGGCAGTGCCTCCTGGAGGTACTGGGTCATCCAGAAGACGCCGAACGCCGTGACGAGCGCCGGCACGATGACCGCCTGCAGCGTCCCGATCCACCCGATCTTCGCCATGATGATGTAGAGCGGGATGACACCGAGCTGCGTCGGCACCGCCATGGTGGCGATGACGAACACGAGCAGCGGACCACGCCCCCGGAAGTTCAGCTTCGCGAACGAGAACCCGGCGAGCGTCGAGAACAGCACCGTGGCGCCCGCGGTGATCAGCGAGACCAGGAGCGAGTTCCGGAACGCCTTCCAGAAGTCGAAGGCGTCGGAGTTGACGACCTTCGAGAAGTTGTCGAAGAGACTCGCGTCGGGCAGCAGCTGCGGCAACGGGCTCTGCGCGAGGCTCACGGGGTCGGAGGATCCCAGGAGCAGCGTGTAGTAGATCGGGCCGATGCCGATGAGCACGGCAGCACCCAGGAGCACGTACGTGACCACGCCCGGGCGCCGGTTGTAACCGCCGGTCTTCCCGCGACGGCTGCTGGCGGCCTTGGCCGCCCGCGGGCCGGCGGTCTGACGGATGACGGGGACGGAGCTCATGCCGACCTCCTCGAGCTACGCGCAGCGGCACGGCGCTGTCGACGGGATGGACGGCCGGTTCCTGCGGACGAGATCCGGTTCGTGACCGCGAAGTTCAGCAACCCGATCATGACGACGACGATGAAGAGGAGCCACGCGACCGCTGCCGCCCTGCCGAGGTTGCGCTGGGTGCCCCAGCCGACGTCGTAGAGGTAGAGCGTCGTGGTCATCCACTGCTGGGACGCACCGCCGCGACCCGCGGCGTCGAACACGCGCGGCTCGTCGAAGATCTGCAGTCCGCCGATGGTCGAGGTGAGGATGACGAAGATCACCGTGGCGCGGATCTGCGGGACCGTCACCGAGAAGAACTGACGGACCCGGCCGGCGCCGTCGATGATCGCGGCCTCGTACAGCTCGCGCGGGACGGCCTGCATGGCCGCGAGGAAGATGAGGGTGTTGTAGCCGGTCCAGCGGAAGTTCACCATCGAGGCGATGGCCACGTGGCTCGCGAGGGGGTCGACGTGCCACCGGATGGGGTCGACCCCGAACGCCCCGAGCCAGCTGTTGATGAGGCCGGACTGGTCGGCGAACATGCGCCCGAAGATGAGGCCCACGGCCACGGGGGCGACGACGTACGGGAGCAGGACGCCCATGCGCCAGAAGGTCTTGGCGCGCAGGTTCTGGTCCAGGAGAGCCGCCAGGACGATGGCCACCAGCACCTGCGGCACCGACGACAGCGCGAAGATCGAGAACGTGTTCCGCAGGGACTTCCAGAACGTCGCCTGGCTGAGCACGTCGGTGTAGTTCTGCATCCCGATGAAGTCGCCCTGACCGCCCAGCAGCTTCCAGTCGTACACCGACACGAACGCCGTGTAGATGAGCGGGAACAGGCCGGTGATGGCGAAGATGATGAAGAAGGGGGAGATGTACAGGTACGGGGAGAGCTTGAAGTCCCAGCGGGAGAGCCGCTGGGAGAAGCCGACCCGTCGCGGCGCACGTGGCGCGCCGTGTGGCGCGGACCGCGTGGGCGCGGGTGACTGGACGGACATGACGGACCTCGCGTGGGGAGCCGGGACTCAGGGCCGCGTCCTGCCGGCGGCCCTCGGACGTCGGTGGCGGCAATCGTGTGCCGCGACCTGAGGACCGGCCGGGGACGTCGTGGACGTCCCCGGCCGGTCCGGGTGAGTCAAGACTGAGTCAGAGACTGAGTCAGAGACTGAGTCAGAGACCCAGGCTGTCGAACGCGGAGACTGCGCCCTGCCAGCCGGTCGCGGCGTCCTCGCTCTTGTCGACGTCCACGCGGGCGAGCGCGTCGGTGACCGTCTGGTGGATCTGGAAGTAGTTCGGGCCCTTGAACTGGGTCACCGAGATCGCTGCGGCGCGGTTGGCGAAGATCTCACCGACCGGTGCGTCGTTGAAGAACTCGTTCGTGGCGGACTTGAGGTCCTCGGCCTCCCACGCCTCGACCTGGCTCGGGAAGGTGCCGGCGTTCGCGAACGCCTTGACCTGCGTCTCGGGCGACGTGAGCCACGCGGCCAGCTTCTTGGCCTCCTCGACGTTCTTGCCCGAGGCGGGCACCGTCAGGTACGAGCCACCCCAGTTACCGCCACCGCCGGGGAAGACGTCGGCGACGTCCCAACCGGTGACACCGCCCGCGCGCTCCTCGATCGGGCCGGTCATCCAGGCGGGGCACAGCATCGTCGCGAAGCCGTTGCTCTGGAACGCGGCGTCCCAGTCAGGGCTCCACTGCGTCAGACCGGCCGACAGGTCGGCGGACGCTGCGGTCACCTGGTCGAACAGGGCCTTGATGTCCGAGTTGTCACCGAGGGACTTCGGCGTGCCGTCGCTCTCCTCGTACGGGTTCTCGATCTGGTTGACCATGCCCTGGAACGTGGCGGACGCCGAGTCGAACCACGCGACCTCGGGCGAGGCGGCCGTGAACGTGCGACCGACCTCGAAGTACTTGTCCCACGTGGCGCCCTCGCCGCCGAGCAGCTCAGCGACCTCCGCGCGGTCCGTGGGCAGGCCCGCGGCCTCGAACAGGTCGGCGCGGTAGCAGATGCCCTCGGGGCCGATGTCGGTGCCGTAGCCGATGAGGCGGCCGTCCTCGGACGTCGCGGCCTCCTGCTTCCAGGCCTCCCAGCGGCCCTCGACCGACGGGTCGGTCAGGTCCTCGAAGGCGTCGGCGCTCGTGAGCAGCTCGGGCAGCCAGTCGACCTCGATGGCCTCGACGTCGGCGAGACCGGCGCCGCCGGCCGCGAGCTTCGTCGTGAGGTTCGTGCGGGCGTCGGCCGACTCCGCGGCGCGCGTCTGCTTGACCGTGACGTTCGGGTTGGCCTCGGTGTACTCGGCGAGCAGCTCGTCGGTGTAGCCGAAGTTGTTGAACGTCGCGACGGTGAGCGTGACCTTGCTGTCGCCGCTCGCTGCGTCGTCGTCGCCCTCGCTGCTCTCGCCGGAGCAGGCGGTGGCGAGCAGCGAGATGCTCATGACGCCAGCGGCGAGCGCCCACGCCTTGCGTGTGGTCTTGCGCACAATGACTCCCTTGTCAGTCGGACGGCTACGTCGCCGTACATCTTGTCCGCGTCCCCCCCGCCGGCCGTTTCCGGCTGGGGCGGGCGTCGCGCGCTGGGGCTGTCGAGCCCCGACGTGGGTGCGCTCCCGTGACATCTCGCGGGAGCGTTCCCACGCACTGCGGGACACCTTTGTCCGGGAGATGGGCAGGTGTCAAGGACGGGGACGGGCAGGAGTGTCGTGGTAGCGGTCCCACAGGGGCATCCCTGCTGGTCAGAGCGATTTCCCATGCTTCCCACGTTATTCAATCGTTACGGCTCGGAGACCTCGCCGTGCCCCTTTCGAGCGAATGGCCGGAGCGCGCCTGAGCGCGCCGTGACAGGTCGTGGCCGTGCCGTGGGCGGCGGCCGGCAGCCCCTCCGCGGGACGTCGACGTCAGCGACGACCTCAGCGGGCGGCCTCGGTGCCGCCGTGCCTCGCGTCCGGGTCCGCGAGCCACCGGGCGGCCACCTCCTGCTCGGCGCGCAGCGCGGTGCGTACCGCAGCCCCGGCGGCCTCCTCGACGGCAGCGGCGAACAGCGGGAGGGCCGCACGGACCTCGCCGTCGTACGCCACGCGCGCGAGGTCGGGTCGCGCGGCAGTCAGCGACGTGCGACCGGTCACGCGTACCGGTGCACCCGCGATCTCGACGACGACCGTCCCCGTGCGCGAGCCGTCGGCCAGCGGTGCCTCCCACGCCTCGACCTGCCGCACGTCGATGCGGGCGCCCACCAGTGCGTGCATGTGGGCGGGGATCTGCTCGGTGGGCACGGCACGACGCGTCGTCACCGTGAACGCGCCGGCGGCGGTCCCCGTCACGTCGACCTGCTGCTCGACCGCGCCCGAGGCGCGCACCTTCGCGTCCACGTAGGCAGGATCGGCCAGCAGGCGAGCAGCGGTGTGCACGTCGGTGGGAAGGTCGATCGTCACGTGCAGCTGCACCGTGGACCCCTGTGGTGGATGGGTTCTGGTCCGAGCGGCCGCGCGGACCAGTGACGGACGCCGCCCGTGGCACCTCCGTCGTCGTCGAGCGTAGCCGCCGCTGCGTACCCTGGGCATGTGCCCACGCTGAGCGACCTCGTCACGCGTCATGGTGCGCTCGATCCGGCAGACGTCGAGTGGCTGCACCTCCTGGTCGGCGACTGGCAGGTCGTGTCCGACCTCGCGTTCGCCGACCTCGTGCTGTGGCTGCCCACGGTCGACGGGGAGTTCGTCGCGGTTGCACAGTGCAGGCCCTCGACCGGCGCGACCGTGCACTACGACGACGTCGTGGGCTCCCGGCCCCCCGAGGGGCAGGTCGCCCAGCTGCGCCGCGCTCTCGAGGAGCAGGCACCGCAGCGTTCCCGCGAGCCGCGCTGGTTCGGCTCCTACGCGGTCCGCGAGGAGGCCGTGCCCGTCGTACGCGGTGGGCGCTCGATCGCCGTGCTCGCACGTCAGACGAACCTCGGTGGTGCGCGCACGCCGTCTCGACTCGAGCTCAACTACGTCGAGGCGGCCGACGACCTCGTCGGGATGGTCGCGCGCGGCGAGTTCCCCGCACCGGACGCGCCGACCGGCCCGCGTCGCGGTGCGCCCCGCGTGGGCGACGGTCTGGTGCGCCTCAACGCCGAGGGCGAGGTGCTCTACGCGAGCCCCAACGCCCTGTCGTGCTTCCACCGGCTCGGCGTGCTCGGTGACCTGGTCGGCAGGTCGCTGATCGAGGTGACGTCGGACCTCATCGAGCAGGACGCGACCGTCGACGAGTCGATGCCCCTCGTGCTGATGGGCAGGGCGCCGTGGCGGGTCGACGTCGAGGCCCGCGGCGTGGCGCTCTCGCTGCGTGCCGTCCCCCTGACGGAGCAGGGCCAGCGGACGGGTGCCGTCCTGCTGTGCCGCGACGTCTCGGAGCTGCGGCGGCGCGAACGTGAGCTGATCACGAAGGACGCGACGATCCGGGAGATCCACCACCGGGTCAAGAACAACCTGCAGACGGTCGCCGCGCTCCTCCGGCTCCAGTCGCGCCGTATGAGCTCGCCGGAGGCCCGCGACGCGCTGGCCGAGGCGATGCGCCGTGTCGCCACGATCGCCCTGGTCCACGAGACCCTGTCGCAGACGCTCGACGAGAGCGTGCCGTTCGACGACCTGGTCGGACGGAGCCTGCGGCTGGCGGCCGACGTCGCGACCGCCGGTGCCCACGTGCGGACAACGGTGCGGGGGTCGTTCGGCGCCGTGCCGGCCGAGGACGCGACCGCGCTGGCCCTGATCCTCACGGAGCTCGTGACCAACGCTGTCGAGCACGGGCTCGCCGGGCGCGACCAGGGCACCGTCGAGATCGTCGTCGAGCGGTCCGGTCATAGGCTGCGGGTGGAGGTCGCCGACGACGGCGGCGGCCTGCCGGAGGGTCGTGGGGAGGGCACGGGGCTGGGTACCCAGATCGTCTCGACCCTGGTGCGCAACGAGCTCGGCGGCTCGATCGCCTGGCACGGCCGCGAGGGCGGCGGGACGTCCGTCGTCATCGAGGTGCAGCTACGGCAGGGTCGGGACGCGGCCACCGTCGCGTGATGCCGCGCCCGACGCGCGTGCGTCGGGCCGGCGGGACGGGCCGAGGGACCCGGACGTCGAGATTCGGGACGTCACGATCCCGGACGTCACGACGGGGGCCGCCGTGGTCGGCGGCCCCCGTCGGGCGCTCGGCGGATGGCCGCCGGCAGGTGCTGGGTTGCTCGGCTCTCAGCCGGCTCGGCGCTGGCGCGCGGTGCGGCGCTTCAGTGCGCGACGCTCGTCCTCGGACAGGCCGCCCCAGACGCCGGCGTCCTGACCGGTCTCGATCGCCCACTTGAGGCACGTGTCGACGACGTCGCAGCGACGGCAGACCGCCTTCGCCTCCTCGATCTGCTGCAGCGCGGGGCCCGTGTTCCCGATCGGGAAGAACAGCTCGGGGTCCTCGTCGAGGCAGGCTGCGCGGTGACGCCAATCCATGGGGGCTCTCCTTGGCACACGCATGCCCGCACGCCCGAAGCGCGCGTGGCAGTGCATGGGATCAGTGGTGGGGGGAAACGTGCTGAACCCAGCGTCACACCCCGGCACCTCGACGCACAAGGGTTACGGCAACGTTTCATGTCGATAACGACTGAGGCGTTGATCACATCGCCCGCTCCTCCGTCCGAGTCGTCCCGTCGTGCGTCCAGGCCGCACCCAGCGGCCGTGGGTCGAACGTCCAGGTCAGCGGACTCCCGCTCGCGCTAGGCCTCTGACCTGGGAGATCGCTGTGCCCTCCGTGGCGATGTTCTGAACGGCGAGGGCGTTGTGCTCCGTGCCCCGTGGGTGCGTGACATGTCTCACGCGGCCGTGTGGCGCCGTCTGCGCCACTCAGGCCGCCGGGCACGTGGTCGCAGGCGCTTCCGGTCTCTGGTAAGGGCGCGCAGCAGCGTCCGTTCCGGACCCGAGGCGCCGCTCGCCGCCTAGGGTCGTCCCATGCCCAGCACACCCGCCGGCCGCGGGCCGGTCACCGGACCCGAGACCCCCCGGCCCGGCTCGACCGGCGGACGGCCGCCGCTGCTCCTCGTCGCCTGCGCGGCCGTGCTCGTGGAGGCCGTGCTGCTCGTGGCGGCGGCCGTCGTCGGCGTCGTCGCCCTCGCCGGCGGGGAGGACGTGGGACCCGTGGTCTTCCTCGTCGTCCTGGCGCTGGGTACCGCAGCGCTCCTCGCGGGTGCGGTGCGCGGCCTGTGGCAAGGGCGCCGCTGGGGCCGGGCACCCGTGCTGACCGCCCAGGCGTTCCTCATCGTGACGGCTGCCGCGTGGTGGGGCGTCGACGGTGGGGTCCGAGCGCTCACGGTCGGCCTGGTCGCGCTGGTCGTCGTGGTGGCCGTCCTCAGTCCCCGCGTCGTGGCCGCCACCTCGCAGGGACGCGATGCGGGTTCCTGACCCGGGGCGCGTCGTGTCCCGTTCTGCGGCCTCTTGCTGCGGTGCGACGACGTCGTGCACCTGGACCCGGGCCAGCACGCGACCTCGCCGCAGCACCCCGCGGCCCGGCGGGCGCGCCGCGGGGTCCGTGTGCAACGCGCCGCGGGGCCCCAGCAGATCGGCAGCAGCAGGCCCGAAGGCGTCGAGCACCAGCACCTGGCGGGCGCGCAGAGCTGCGGCGACCGGCCCGCGATAGCCCGTGGCGGCGTGCTCGGTCGTCGTGGCGAGCGCGACGACCCGGGGCCCACCTCCCCGGCGCTCGAGCAGGCGCTCCAGGCGTTCGGCGAGCTGGGGGGCGCTGCGTTCGAGAAGGTCGACGTCGTCGACCAGCAGGACCCCTCCGGCGGTGCCGTCGCCCGCGCACTCGGGCCGCGCGTCGTCCTCCAGGAAGGCCGGTGCGTCGTGGGGGGAGACCACGACGACGCCGGGCAGGACCACCCGCGCCTGGGTCGACTGCGGGTGCGCCGCGACGATCGTCACGTGCCGACCGGTCGCCGCCCATCCGCGGGCGAGCACGTGCAACGCGGTCGTCCGCCCGGTCCCGGGCGCGCCCGCCACGACGAGCGGCCTGGTGGGGTCGACGTCGATCGGGTCCGGCCTCTCACCGCCTAGCCCGAGCTCGATCCTCTCCGCGACGGTTGCGCCCCGACGAGCCGGCCCGGGTGCGGGTGCCGACCGTTCGGGCAGGACGCCGATCCGCGCGGCGGGTGGTGCGGTTCCCGACCGCCGCACCTCCGCGAGCGCCCCCGTGGCGGCGGACGGCAGGACCACCTGGCACTGGAGCGCGCCCTCGGCGGTGCACGCCACCGCGCGACCGGGCACCGTCCGGGCGGCGACCATGCCGTGCGGGACGCCGGCCTGCGCGTCGAGCGCGGTGTCCGGCACGGGCAGGACGAGACGTAGCCCGAACGCGCCCAGCAGGCGGGACAGCGCAGGCACGATCGGTCCTGCGGCGGCCACGCGGACCCCCGGGGGAGGGTGCCGCAGCAGCGCCGTGAGCAGGTCGACGCCCGCTCCACGGGCGTGCGTCGCGAGCCCGTCCAGGAGTGCGTCGAGCCCGTCGAGCAGGAGCACGACGTCAGGCGCGTCCTGTGCCCGGGGCGACGTCAGGTGGTCGAGCAGGAGCAGCGCGCGGTGCACGTCGTCGACCGGGAGCGTCGTCCCCAGCAGCGGTCCGGCCGTGGGCCGCAGGCGCGCGAGGTCCGCGTCCGGCAGGCCGACGGCATGGACGTGCGCACCGTCCAGGAGCGCGTGCGTGGCGACCACCAGGAGGGTCGTGGACCGGCCCGAGCGCGGCCCGCCGAGCACCAGGAGGGGACCGTGCGCGGGCCCCCACCGGACGGGGGTGCGGCGCTGCTCGTCGGGGACGTCGCCCACCGCGACGAGCAGGCCGTCGGGGTCGGCGGCGGGCGCCACCAGGTCCGCGGTCACCCTGTCCGGCAGCGCGGGGAGCCACGGCACCGAGGTGCCCGGTAGGCCGCTCGCCGCCTGCCGGCACGCGGCCACCCAGTCCGGGACGTCGTCGTCGCCCGTCGACGTGACGCACCACCCCGGCCCGGCCCGTGACGGGATCACCGGGGTCAGACGCACCGGTGCGGTCGGGCGCCGGTGACGGGCACGCGCCACCTGCACGCGCGTCACCGGCCGCGAGCCGATGCGGACCAGTGCGCGGCCAGGGCTCGCGGGGTCGAGGTGGGCGGCGTCCGGGCACCCGACGACGTCGCGTGAGTCGTCCTCCTCGGCGACGCGCAGCGCGATGCGCAGCCCGAGGTTCGCACGCAGGTCCGCCGGCACCGCGCCAGCCGGGCGCTGGGTCGCGAGCAGCAGGTGCACGCCGAGGGCACGTCCCTGCGCCGCGAGGCGCGAGAGCGTGGCGGCGGCGTCGGGCACGTCGTCGACGAGGGCGCGCAGCTCGTCGACGACGACGAGCAGCCGTGCGGGGGTCGTCGGTGCCGCCGGGTCGAGGTCGGCGACGTCCGTCCGACCCGCGTGGGCCAGCACGTGCTCGCGGCGGTGCAGCTCTGCCCGGAGGCCCACCAGCGTGCGCCGCGCTGCCGCGAGGTCGAGGTCGTGGACGTGCTCGACCACGTGCGGCAGCCGTGCGAGCGGACCCAGGCCTGTGCCGCCCTTGAAGTCGACCAGCAGGACGGCGAGCCGCCGGGGTGGGTGTGTCAGCGCGAGACCGAGGACCACGGTGGTCAGCAGCTCGGACTTGCCGGCGCCGGTGGTCCCGGCGACCAGGGCGTGCGGGCCGTCACGGACGAGGTCGAGCACGGCGGGGGTTCCGCCGGGTCCCGTGCCCACGGGCGTCACCAGCGTGCGCGTCCCTGCCGGATGCCATGCCCGCGCCACGGCGGCCGCGGCGGGTGCGGGGATCCCGGGCAGCTCGCCCAGCGCCGACGTCGACGCCGGGGCGGGCGGCATGACCGTGCCGTCCGTCGCCAATGACCACGCGAGTGCGGCCGCGGACCTCGCCTGCGCGTCGGCCACGTCCGCGTCCACGGCCTCGGGCCTGGAGCGCGGTGCCACGTCGTCACCGGTGTGCAGGACCGTGGTCGCCCAGGCCGGCACGGCCGTCCCCGGAGGCACGACGAGGAGGAGCCGGGCACGCGGCGAGGTGAGGCGCCAGGCACCCAACGTCGGGTCGCCGCCGTCGGCCACCACGAGGACCTCGTCCTCGTCCGCCCCGGGGAGCCGGCCGGAGGGGGCCCACCAGCGGGTCCACCGCCAGTCCGCGCCCGTGTCGGACCGCAGCACGAGGCGTGTCGGTGTGCCCGCGCCCAGCGTGCGCAGCACGAGCGCGCGCGCCACCGCCAGAGCGTGGTCGCGAGGGCCGACCACGGCAACGGTCCGGTCCGCCGGCCACGGCGTGTCGTCCCCCGGGACGGGACCCGCGTGGTCACGCAGGCGGAGCCGCGTGGCCAGGCGCAGTGCGCCGACGTCCGGGAGCGGCGCGGGGGCCGGGCTGCCCGCACCCGGCTCGGTGGGCGCGCCCGGTGCGGGCGCTGCCCGCAGGCCGAGGAGCCCGACCAGGCCCGTCACGGCGGTCAGCAGCAGGATCGGTTGGCGCAGCGCGACGGCCAGGGTGAGAGCCGCGCACGCCGAGGCGCCTGCGGTCCACGCCCATGGCGGTCCCGGGGGTGCCCACCTGCCGCGCGGGCGGGCGCCCGCCGCGTCCCGCAGCTCCAGCGTGGTCCCGTCGACCCGGACCTCGTCGCGCGGTGACCACGCGCGCGCCCGCCGGCCGAGGCGTCGCGCGCCCTGCGCGGCCCGCAGGATGCGGTGCCCCGGCCCGCGCCCCGGGCGGGCGGTCATCGTCCCGCGTGCACCGACCACCCGGACCGTGACCCGACGGCCCCGCCGGCGCACGTCGATGCACGCGGGCGTCGCGCCACGCAGACGCTCCGACCCGCTCGCCGACGCGAGGGGGAGTCGGACGCGCGCGCCGTCCTCCAGCGCGACGAGCCGACCGGCGCGCGGACCACTGAGCACGGCCAGGTGGGTCCCCGCAGCGACGGCGGCCAGGACGTCGTCGTCCGGCGCGGGACCCGGGGCGAGGTGCGCGCCGGGCAGCAGCGGCGGAGCGCCGGCCGGGTGGTCGTCGTCGAGCCTGCTGCCCGCGATCTGGAGCAGCGCTCGCGGCGCGGCCCAGCGCACGTCACCGGTGAGCACCGCGAGCCGACGGCGCAGGACGCCGGCGGGGACACCGGGCTCCACCTCGACGTCGAGGAGCCGACCGGGCAGGACGGGGGAGGGGAGCGTGAGGCGCACCCCGCGAGCATCGGCCCGCGGGGTGCGTCATGACGCCCCGGGGCCGGGAGGTGTGGGTGACACCTCCCGGCCCCGGGTCTGTGGTCGGCTCGACCGTGCGGCGGGCCCTCCTCCGCGCCGCACCGCGGCCGTGGTCTCAGTCGACGCCGAGCGCGGCGACCGGGGGCGTGCGGGCGGCGGCGCGAGCGGGCAGTGCCGAGGCGACCAGGCCCGCGAGCAGCGCCACGGCGAGGACGGCCCCGAGGTGCGCCCACGGGACGGACAGGTGCACGTCGCCGAGCGGGCCGAACACCGTGGCGGCGCCCGCCCAGCCGTAGAGCAGACCGAGCACCGTGCCGATCAGCGCGCCGACGCCGGCGATGAGCATGCCCTCGGTCGCGAGCATCCACCGCAGCCCACGCCGGGACAGCCCGACCGCGCGCAGCGTGGCCGACTCCCGGCGACGTTCGATCACCGAGAGCGACAGCGTGTTCGCCACCCCGATCAGCGCGATCACGACGGCCACGCCCAGCAGGCCGATGACGATCGCGAGCACGATGTCGATGATCTCCTCGTTGCCTTGCCGCTGTGCCGCCGTGCTCTCGAAGTGCATCGTGTCGTCCGCGACCAGGTCCTGGACCGCCCGCAGCGTCTCGATCGCGTCGGTACCGCCGCTCAGCCGCACCAGGAGCGTCGTGGGCGCGCGGTCGATCCCGAGCGCGTCGGCCGCGTCGGTGGTCAGGAGCGCCGTCTTCGTGCCGCGGGGCAGGACCTCGATGGGCGCCGTGTCCTGCGCGGTCACCTCCAGCGTGGACACCGGGCCCGACCAGCCCTCCGGCACGACGCTGCGACCCGCGGCGAGGGCGTCGGCCGCGACCTCGTCCCGGATCACGTGGGCGTCAGCCGGGTCGACGACGTAGGCCTGGCGCTCGCGGCCCTCGGCGTTCAGCACCAGTCCGGCCCGGGCGACGACGACCGTCTCGACACCGTCGAGGGACGTGACGTCGTCCGCGACAGCCTTGCTCATCGCCTCGCCGGACGAGTCGACCACCAGCAGGTCGACGGGCCCGCGCTCGTCCATCTCGCGGGCGAGCGATTCCTGCGCGGAGATCGCTCCGGTGCTCATCATGACGACGAGCGTGACGCCGATGACCAGAGCGGTGCTCGTCGCGGACGTCCGCCGCGGGTTGCGCAGCGTGTTGGCCGCGGCGAGACGGGCGCTCGTGCTGATGGAGGCGATCGGACGTCCCACGGACGACACGATGCGCGGCACCCACAGCGGCGAGCCGACGAGCAGGCCGACGAACGACGTCCCACCGCCGAGGACACCGATGCCCAGCGGCAGCATCGAGTCGATCCCGGTCCCCGCACGGGCGAGCGCGACCCCGCCCGCCAGCGCCGCGAACCCGCCGACCGTCAGCAGCATCGAGAGCACGAGCCGGACCCTCCCGGGTCGTGCCCGCACCGTCGGTGCGTCGGCCGGCCGCAGCGCGGCCACCGGTGACACCCGGGTCGCCGCACGAGCGGGCAGCAGCGCGGCCCCGACGGTCACCACGACGGCCACGAGCACCGGCACCAGGATGTTGCGGAGCGTGGGCTGCACCGCCGGGGGCAGCGGCACACCGGTCTGGACCCGCGACAGGACGCTGAGCATGCCCTGGGCGAGACCGAGCCCCGTGAGCACGCCGGCGACGCCGGCGACCACGCCGAGGATGCACGCCTCGAGCAGCACCGACGCGCGCAGCTGGCCGCGCCGTGCGCCGACGCAGCGCAGCAGTGCCAGCATCCGGGTGCGCTGGGCGACGATCACCTGGAACGTGTTCGCGATGACCAGGGCCGCGACCAGCAGGGCGACGGCAGCGAACCCGAGGACCATCATGACGAGGAAGTTCCCGGCGCCGTACGACTCCACGCTCCGGGCCGCGGCCTCGTCCCGCGTCAGCACCTCGTCCCGGTCCAGCCGCTCCGCGAGCTCGGCGCGCACGGGGTCGACGTCACCGTCGACGGCCACGAGAACCTCCCCGACGGCCATCTCGTCGAGGGTCGACACACCGCTCCACTCCACGACCGCGTCGAGCGTCGCCAACCCGGCGCCGCCGTAGCTCGCCCAGGCTCCCGACGGGTCCTCGACGATCCCGACGAGCGTGACGTCCGCCGTCTTCTCCGTGGGCTCGGGTTCGGGCTCGGGCGACGTGTCGACGTCGCCCGTCGCCTCGGCGACGTCCTCGGCGGAGTACGTGGGCCACACCGTCCAGGAGACGCGGATGGTGTCGCCGACGCCGACACCGAGCCGCTCCGCCGAGGCGGCGGGCAGCGCGACCTCGCCGTGCGACGCGGGCGCGCGGCCCTGGACGACGTCGAGCGACGCCAGGGAGGGGTCGGAGGGCACCGGGATGACGCCCTCGTTGGAGGAGCGCCGACCGCTCTCGAAGGACACCCAGCTGATGACGAGCGCATCGGCGGTGGTCACGCCCGCCGTGCCCCGGGCGGCGGCCAGCGTGTCGGACGGCGTGGCGTCCGGCGAGGGGAAGACGATGAGGTCGGCGTCGCCGTAGAGCGCGGTCATCGCGTCGTACCCGCCGCGCTCGATGACGTCGCCCGCGGTGAGCGTCGCCGTGACGAAGGCCGACCCCAGGAGGATCGCGACGCCGGCCGCGATCAGGCGTCCGAGGCTGCGGCGCATCTGGGCGAGGGTGAGCCGCAGCATCAGCGCAGGCCCCCCGACGTCACGTCGACCGCCGGGATCGCGCCCGTCGGTGCTCCTGCCGGGGCCTCGAGCACGCGCAGGCCCTCGAGCCCGGCGAGCACCGACTCGGGGGTCGGGTCGGCGATGTCACCGGCGATCCGGCCGTCCGCCAGCAGGACCACGCGGTCGGCGTACGCTGCCGCGGTCGGGTCGTGGGTGACCATGATGATCGTGCGGCCCAGCTCGCGGACCGAGCGCCGCAGGAAGCTCAGCACCTCGGCGCCCGAGCGGGAGTCCAGGTTGCCGGTGGGCTCGTCGGCGAAGACGACGTCGGGCTGCGCGATCAGGGCGCGCGCGATCGCGACGCGCTGCTGCTGCCCGCCGGACAGCTCGCTGGGCCGGTGCGTCAACCGCGCCTGCAGCCCGAGCGTCGTCACCAGCGTGTCGAACCACGCGCGGTCCGGAGCACGGCCCGCGAGGTCGAGGGGCAGCAGCACGTTCTGCTCGGCGGTGAGCATCGGGAGCAGGTTGAACGACTGGAAGACGAAGCCGACGCGGTCCCGGCGCAGCCGCGTCAACGCGTCGTCGTCGAGGGACGTGATCTCGGTGTCGCCGAGGTGCGCTGTTCCGGACGTCGCGTCGTCGAGGCCGGCGAGCAGGTGCATCAGCGTCGACTTGCCGGACCCCGACGGGCCCATGATCGCGGTGAACGCTCCCGTCGCGAAGTCCACGTCGACGCCGTCGAGCGCGCGGACCGCTGCGGCTCCGGACCCGTACACCTTGGTCAGCGCGCGGGCGCGGGACACGGGTGCGGCGTCGCCGGCCGCGGACCGGTCGTGGGGGAGTGGTGCGGTGGTGGGCAACGGGTGCTCCTGTCTCGAGGTGTGCCACCAGGTTCACCCGTGAACCCGGTCCCACGCGTCCCGCCCCGGGTGGGTCCTGCCGGTGCCCGGGTCATCCCGTGGCCGCACACGCTCGCCCCGTCGGTACACCGCCGGGACGTCGGTCAGGACCCGGCCCGCACCAGCCCTGCCTCGTAGGCGACGACGACGGCCTGCACGCGGTCGCGCGCGCCGACCTTGGCCAGGATGCGCCCGACGTGCGTCTTGACGGTGGCCTCGGCGACGAACAGGTCCTGGCCGATCTCGGTGTTGGAGCGGCCCCGGGCCATGAGGACCAGCACCTCGCGCTCACGCTCGGTGAGCTGGGCCACCGCCTGGTGCGCCGGGTGGTCGGTGGCCGACGGGCTGTCGTCGGGGAGCGCGGTGACCAGGTGCTCGAGCAGCCGGCGGGTGCTCGACGGTGCGATGACGGCATCGCCGCGGTGGACGGTGCGGATCGCCGCGAGCATCTCCTCCGGCGGCGCGTCCTTCAGGAGGAAGCCGCTGGCACCGGCACGGATCGCGGCGAGCACGTACTCGTCGAGGTCGAACGTCGTCAGGACGATCACCTTCGGAGCGGGGGCCTGCGGGGTCGCGCGGGACACGATGCGCTCCGTGGCCTCGAGGCCGTCCATCGTCGGCATCCGCACGTCCATGAGGACGACGTCGACGGGCCCGGTCGCGGTCTGCGCCGCCGGGTCCAGGGCACGCACGGCCTGGGCGCCGTCACCGGCCTCGAGCACGACCTCCAGGTCGGCCTGGGAGTCGATGACCATCCGGAACCCGGCACGGACGAGCTGCTGGTCGTCGACGAGGGCGACGCGGACGGTCGTCGCGTCGGTGGTCGGTGCGGTCACGAGGGGGTTCCTCCAGAGGGGTCGAGGGTCGGGGTGCGCGTCGGGGTGCCGGCGTCGTCCGCTTCCGCAGCGGTACCCGACCCCGGGGTGGGCAGCGTCGCGCGGACGCGGAACCCGCCACCGGGGCGCGGGCCGGCGGTCACCGTGCCCCCGAACATGGTCGCGCGCTCGCGCATGCCTACCAGGCCCTGGCCCAGGCCGTCGGCGGCGGCGGCGGCGCCGCGCCCGTCGTCGCTGACCTCCAGGGTCACGGCGGCCGGCTGCCACTGGAGCATGACGGTGACGCCCGGGTCGGGCCCCGCGTGCTTGAGCACGTTGGTCAGGGACTCCTGGGCGATGCGGTAGACGGTCAGACCGGCGCCAGGGGGCAGGTGCCGGGGCGTCCCCAGGCGCACGTACGACACGCGCACGCCGCTGGCCCGCACCTGCGCCACCAGCTGCTCGACGTCCTCCACGGCGGGTTGCGGCGTGGTGGTGGCGACCGACGTGACGGCGGCGTCGGTCCCGGTCTGTCCGTCGGCGAGCACCCCGGGTGCCGCGCGTCCCGGCCCGCCCGTTCCCGGCGCGTCGCGCAGGACACCCAGCAGGCGGCGCATGTCGGTGAGTGCCGCGCGTCCGGTCTCCGCGATCGTGCCGAGCGATCGGCTCGCGGCGTCGGGGTCCTGCACCGCGGCGTACCGTCCGCCGTCGGCCTGCGCGATCATCACGGACAGGCTGTGGGCCACGATGTCGTGCATCTCGCGTGCGATGCGCGCGCGTTCCGCCGCGGTCGCGATGATCGCCTGCTGGTCCCGCTCGACCTCGAGCCGTTCCGCGCGGTCCAGCAGCGCCTCGAGGTGCTCCCGGCGGCTGCGGCGCACGAGGCCGAACGCCCACGCGACCAGGAAGATGCTCGCGATCAGCACCATGAGGATCAGGGCGCCGGCGCGGTCGTACGGCATGGCCACGGCGGCGCCCACGACGACCGCACCCACCATCGCGGTGACGATGCCCGTGCGGTGGGCCCAGCGCGGGCCGTGCAGTGCCACCGAGTACAGGGAGAACGGGATCACGACGTCGACGGGCAGCAGCGGGAAGCCTGCGACGACGTGCAGCAGGGCGGCGGTGTACACGAGCGCGACCGACGCTGCGGGGCGGGTGCGGCGCCATGCGAGGGGCACGACGACGCCGAGCACGCACAGCGAGACGAGCGCGGCGCTGCTGCCCGCGTCCTGGCCCGCGACGGCCAGGACGGACGCCGGGACGAGTGAGAGGGTCAGGAGGGCGGTGATGGTGATGTCGACGCCCTGGCGGTGGGTGTCCTCCCACTGCCACAGCCGGTCCCACCACGTCATCCTGCAAGCCTAGGTGGCGGGTCCGCCGTCGGCGTGCACCTGCGGGCGGACCTGACCACCGGCCCCGTCCGCCCCCGGGTGCAGGTGGCCGTGCACCCGGGGTGGTCCGCGGCGATCGGTGGATCTCCGGCGCGTCCGGGACCGAGGGCTGGCGGCGGGGGCGAGTTCGTGACCTAACATGGCGGAATGACCCAGGTGCTGCTGGCGGAGGACGACCCCGCGATTGCCGAGCCTTTGGCCCGGGCGCTCGGGCGTGAAGGTTACGACGTGCGCGTGCAAGGCACGGGTCAAGGCGCGATCGACGGCGCCGCGAGCGCCGACCTCGTGGTCCTCGACCTCGGTCTGCCGGACATGGACGGCCTCGACGTCGCCCGCGCGATCCGCAGCCAGGGTCTGACGACGCCCGTGCTCGTGCTGACGGCGCGCGCCGACGAGGTCGACCTCGTCGTCGGCCTCGACGCGGGTGCCGACGACTACGTCACCAAGCCGTTCCGTCTCGCCGAGCTGCTCGCACGGGTCCGGGCGCTGCTGCGCCGCACCGTGGGCGACCCCGCTGAGGAGGACGAGCTGCACGCCCAGAACGTGCGTGTCGACGTCGCCGCGCACCGCGCGTTCCAGGGGGAGCGCGAGCTGCACCTGACGGCCAAGGAGTTCGACCTGCTGCGCGTCCTGGTCGCGGCCGCGGGGACGGTCGTCTCGCGCGAGACGCTCATGCGCGAGGTCTGGGGCTCGGACCCGACCGGCTCGACGAAGACGCTCGACATGCACGTGTCGTGGCTGCGTCGCAAGCTCGGCGACGACGCGAACGCACCCCGGTACATCTCCACCGTGCGCGGCATGGGCTTCCGTTTCGAGACCGGGAGCGCCTCCGACGCTGCCACGGCGTCCGACGTGGCGTCGGGGCCGCTCGACAGGGTCTGACGCGTGCGACGTCGCGTCCTGCAGGCGACGATCGCCGCCGTCACGGTCGCGGTCGTCCTGCTGGGCTTCCCGCTCGCCTTCCTCGGTGCACAGCTGGTGCGGGAGAACGCGCTCTACAGTCTCGGGGTCCGGGCGCAGTCCGTGGCGCGGACGGTCGACTTCCGGGTCGAGCAGCAGATCGCGCTGTCCGACCGCATGCTCGAGCCGTACACGGGCGCCGAGTCCCCTGATGAGCCCGGCGAAGGTCTCGAGGCGACGGTCGTGGTGCGGACCCCGTCCGGTGAGACGTACCGGGCCGGCCCGACGTTCGACCAGCGGCGCCTCACGGTCGAGACCACGTCCGGCACCGGCGCGACGGTGCTGCTGTACGTGTCGTGGTGGGACGTCTTCTGGATGTCGACGCAGGTGATCGCCCTCGTCGTCGTCGCCGCCGTCGTCGCGTTCGCGGCGGGCATCGCGACGGCGATCTGGCAGGCCAACAGGCTTGCCGCGCCTCTGGTGTACCTCGCGGCGTCGGCGGAGCAGCTCGGGTCGGGACAGGTCCGGCCGCAGCTGGAGCCGTCGGGAGTCGAGGAGATCGACCTCGTGGCCGCCGAGCTGGCCCGCAGCGCCGACCGGATGGCGGGGCGGCTCGCCGCCGAGCGCCAGTTCGCGTCCGACGCCTCGCACCAGCTGCGGACGCCGCTGACAGCCCTGTCGATGCGGCTCGAGGAGATCATGCTCACCGCCGGGGAGGAGGAGGTGCGCGAGGAGGCCCGCATCTCGCTCGAGCAGGTCGAACGGCTCGTGCGCGTCGTGGACGACCTGCTCGCGAGCTCGCGTCGCGCCCAGGGCGGTACGACGGAGGCGATCCTCCTGCAGGAGGTCGTGCACCAGCAGGAGGAGGAGTGGGCACCCACGTTCGCCGCCGCCGGCCGCCGGCTCGTCGTCGAGGTCGACCCGACGACGCAGGTGCTCGCGACGCCGGGCGCGTTGGCCCAGGTGCTGGCGACGCTCATCGAGAACTCCCTGAAGCACGGCGCGGGCACCACGACCGTGCGCTCGCGCGCCGGCGGCTCGTCGCGCGCCGTGGTCGTCGAGGTCGGGGACGAGGGTGAGGGTGTGCCCGACGACCTCGCGCCACGCATCTTCGAGCGTGACGTCACGTCCGGTGCGGGGACGGGTCTGGGACTGGCGCTCGCGCGGGACCTCGCGAGCGCGGACGGCGGCCGGCTCGAGCTCGCACAGCGACGACCTGCGGTGTTTGCGCTGTTCCTGTCCGGCGTCCCGGCGTCGCTGCGGCCTGACGTCGTGCTGCCTCGTGGCGCCGTGATCTCGGTGCGCCGCGACCGCCGGTGGTGAGGACGTCCCGTCGGGACCGGCGCCCGGGCTAGGCTTCGACCACATCCGTCCGCGAGGAGGAAGCCGTGCAGGTTCTCGAGCCGGCGCTCCAGGGCTACGCCTGGGGATCGTCGACCGCCATCCCGGAGATGCTCGGTCGCCCCGCCGACGGTTCGCCGGTCGCAGAGGCGTGGTTCGGCGCACACGCGTCCGCGCCCTCCCGGCTCGTCGGCGCGGGAGTGCAGGCGCTGGACCGCGCGATCGCGTCCGACCCCGTGTCCCACCTCGGGGACGACGTCGTCTCGCGCTTCGGCCCCGGGCTGCCGTTCCTGCTCAAGCTGATCGCGGCCGCGCGCCCCCTGTCCCTCCAGGTGCATCCCAGCATCGAGCTGGCGCGCGAGGGGTACGAGCGCGAGGACGCGCGGGCCGTCCCGGTGGACGACCCGCGACGGTCGTACCGGGACCGCAACCACAAGCCGGAGCTCGTGTACGCGCTCTCGCCGTTCGAGGCCCTCGTCGGCTTCCGCGCGCCGCGCCGCGCTGCGGAGATCCTCGACGGCGTCGACCACCCGACAGCCCGCCAGCTGCACAAGGTCGTGACCTCGGACCCCACCTCGACGGGCATGCAGGAGGCGTTCACCCTGCTCGTGAGCGAGGCGACGCGACCGGGGCCCGACGAGGTCCACGACCTGGCGGACGCGTTCCGGGCACGCCTGCGAGCCGGGTCGCCCTCGCCCCGTACGGACCGTGCCGTCGACCTCCTCGAGCGCACCTACCCGGGGGACCCGGGCGCGGTGACGGCCGTCCTGCTCAACCCGGTGTCGTTGCGACCGGGCGAGGCGCTCTTCGTCCCGGCCGGCACCGTGCACGCGTACCTCGACGGCTTCGCGGTCGAACTCATGGCGAACTCCGACAACGTCCTGCGGGCCGGTCTGACCACCAAGCACGTCGACGTCCCCGAGCTGCTGCGGATCGTCGAGTGCGTCGCGGCCCCGCCGATCCGCATCGCGCCCGAGCACGTGTACGACGCCACGGACGTGTACTACGTGCCCGTCGACGACTTCGAGCTGTCCGTCACCCGCCTGTCCGACGTGCGGTGCCGGATGCCCGGGCTCGGCCCCCGGATCGTGCTCTGCCTCGAAGGGCGTGCCACCCTGCACACGCAGGCGGGCGAGGTCCTCGAGATCGCGTCGGGACAGGCTGCCTTCGTCCCCGCGTCCGACGGGGCCCTGCGTGCCTCCGGCGAGGGGCGGGTCATCCAGGCGTCCGTGCCGTGAGGACTGTGCGCCCGTGGGCGTCACCACGGGCACGCACCGTCAACGGCTACCCTCGACGCCCGTGACACCTCCGATCGTGGCCGTCGTCGGCGGCGGCCAGCTGGCCCGGATGATGGCCGGCCCCGCGACCGCACTGGGTCTGCACCTGCGCGTCCTGTCCGAGGCGGCGGACGCCTCGGCGGCGCAGGCCGTCGCCGACTCGCCCGTGGGCGCCGCGTCCGACGTGGACGCGGTGCTCGCGCTCGTCGACGGGGCGGACGTGCTCACGTTCGAGCACGAGCACGTCCCGGCGGAGGTCCTGGACGCGGTCGAGGTGCGCGGCGTGCCGGTGCACCCGGGCCCGGCGGCACTCGTGCACGCCCAGGACAAGGCCGTGATGCGCCGGCGTCTCACGGAGCTCGGCGTGCCCTGCCCGCGCTGGGCGCCGGTCGGCGACGTGGCGGACCTCGAGCGCTTCCGCACCGCCGTCGGCGGGCGGGCGGTCGTCAAGACCACCCGGGGCGGGTACGACGGGAAGGGTGTGCGCGTCGTCGGCGACGGTGCGCTCCCCGACGACGTGACGTCCTGGTGCTCGGCCGCCGCCGACCGCACCGGCCCGGCGCTCCTGGCCGAGGAGCTCGTGCCCTTCACCCGTGAGCTGGCCGTCCTCGTCGCGCGCACCCCCTCGGGGCGCTGCGTCGTGTGGCCGGTCGTCGAGTCGGTCCAACAGGACGGGGTGTGCGCGGAGGTGGTGGCGCCCGCCCCCGCGCTGCACCCGCAGACCGCTGCCCAGGCCGAGGGCATCGCTCGGGCCGTCGCCGACGGCCTCGGCGTGACGGGAGTGCTGGCCGTCGAGCTCTTCGAGGTGGCGGACCCGGCGGGAGGTGCGCCGCGTGTGCTCGTCAACGAGCTCGCGATGCGTCCCCACAACTCGGGGCACTGGACCATCGACGGCGCCGTCACCAGCCAGTTCGAGCAGCACCTGCGGGCCGTGCTCGACCTGCCGCTGGGTGACGTCGCACCCGTGGCCCGGTGGACGGTCATGGTGAACCTCCTCGGCAGCGCGCTCGACGACCCGACCGATGCGCTGCGTGACGTGCTCGGCGCCGACCCGGGCGCGAAGGTGCACCTGTACGGCAAGGCGGTCCGCCCGGGCCGCAAGCTCGGGCACGTCAACGTGTCCGGTGACGACCTGGACGACGTCCGTGCGCGTGCGCGCGCGGCGGTCGCGCGGCTGCGCGGCGAGAGCACCGAGGACTGAGGGACGAGATGAGCGGCACCACACCGGGGAGCACCCAGGTCGGCATCGTCATGGGCTCGGACTCCGACTGGCCCGTCATGCAGGCCGCAGCGGACGCGCTCGCCGAGTTCGACGTGGCCGTCGAGGTCGATGTCGTGTCGGCGCACCGGCAGCCCGACAAGATGGTCGCCTACGGCCGCGAGGCGGCCGACCGCGGGCTGCGCGTGATCGTGGCGGGGGCCGGGGGAGCCGCGCACCTGCCCGGCATGCTGGCCGCCGTCACCCCGCTCCCTGTCGTGGGCGTCCCCGTCCCGCTCGCGCACCTCGACGGCATGGACTCCCTGCTGTCGATCGTCCAGATGCCTGCGGGTGTGCCGGTCGCGACCGTGTCGGTGGGCGGTGCGCGCAACGCGGGCCTGCTGGCCGTGCGCATCCTCGCCTCCGGCTCGGGACCGGAGGCCGACCGGTTGCGCAGGGCCATGCGGGACTTCCAGGACGGCCTGCGTGCGCAGGCCGACGCCAAGGGCGAGCGTCTGCGCGCGCGAGCCACCCGACCCGCGACGGGGTTCTCCGCCTGATCCGCGCCCGGGTGCGCGCGGCCGCGGGCTACGAGCCGGGGACCCCGCCCACCGGCCCCGGCGGCAGCGAGCCGTCGCGGATGGCGGCGAAGAAGTCCGGTGTGGCGTCCGCGTCGAGGAGCACCGTCGAACCGATGTTGCCGGGTCGGTAGTCGATGCTGACGATCGGCGGCGTGCCGGTGATGCCGCCCTCGGCGTTCGCGGCGCGGAACGCCAGCGCCAGCCGCGCGACGTCCAGCACGCCGGCGTCCTCGTCGAAGGTGAGGGCCCCCGTCCCCGCGTCGACCAGCGCGACCTGCGCGCCGGGGTCGAACGCCAGGGAACCAGGGCTGACCTTGCCCATGACCGCGCCGATCAGCTGCCGCTGCCGCAGGGCCCGACCGACGTCGCCCTGCGGGTCCGCCTTGCGCATGCGGGCGAACGACAGCGCAGCCTGTCCGTCGACGTCGTGGCAGCCGGCGGTCCAGACCATGCCCGAGTCGGGGTCGTTGACGTCACCGTCGTAGCAGAGGTTGACACCTCCGACGGCGTCCACGAGGTGCGAGACGCCGCCCATGCCGATCTCGGCATAGTGGTCGATCGTCAGCCCGGTGAGGCCCTCGACGGTCTGCACCAGCAACGGTGCCCCGCCCCAGGCGAACGCGGAGTTGAGCTTGGCCGGGCCGTGCCCGGGGACCTCGACGTACGTGTCCCGCGGCAGCGAGATCATCGCGGTCGGGCCGCTCTCCGGGACGTGCAGCAGCAGGATCGTGTCGGTGCGCTGACCCTCGGTGCCGTCCTGCGGGATGCCGCCCTCGTCGCCGCGGGCGTCCGTGCCGGCGAGCAGGTACGTGGTGCCAGGCGTGTCGGCCGCCCCGGAGAGCGCCGGCGTGTGCTGCAGGAGACCGTTCGCCCAGATCAGCAGCCCGATGGGCCACGCAATGAGCGCCACCAGCAGGACGATCACGACGAGGCGGGCGCGGGGGAGCCGTCGTCGCCGGGCCACGGGCGTCGCGCCGGGCGCGATCCCGCCGGGGCGGGACGGCGGGCCGGCGACGCGCGGCGCGGGACGCGCGACGGTGGTCCGGCGTGCCGCCTGCCCGGGTGCGGCCGGCGTGTGTGCGCCACGGGCGTTCCCGCCAGCGGGAGCGTACGAGGCCGGGGCTCCGGACGAGGGAGGCGTGGTCGGCCCGGGGGGAGTCGCGTCCGCCGCGCCGCTGCGGCGTGCGGAGGTGCTGCGGGGTGCGGAGGTGCTGCGAGGTGCGGAGGTGCTGCGCGGTGCGGAGGCGCTGCGCGGTGCGGGTGGCGGGGTGCCGCGGGGCGCGCGCGTCGTCGGTGGAGGCGTGCTGCTGCGCGTGACGGACGGTGGCGGTGTCTCGCCCGGCGCGGAAGCGCCGCGCGCGGGACGTGCGACCCGGGCCGGCGTTGCCGGTCGGGCGGTCGACCTGCCCACCACGCGTGCGTCGTCAGCCCCGGGACGGTCTCGTCCGGGGGCTGGAGCGAAGCTGGGAGGAGGGGTCGCGTCCTCGTCGCCGTGTCCAGGCATCCGCCCGCTCAACAGGTCGTCGACGCGTCTGCGGCCGTGAACGCGTCGACACCTGGTGTCTTCGCCTCGGTCGGGGTCGTCGGAACCGGCGGGGCAGCGGGCGGTGCGGCCGGGGCCTGGCCGCCGGGAGCCGTCACTTCCGGTGCCTGCGGCACCTCGGGGACGTCCGGCACGCCCAGCATCGGGACGTCGTTCGCGATGTTCGCCCACAGCTCGTCGGCCGCGGACGTCCACTCGACCCGGTTCCTGTCGCTGCTGGCGGGCGCCCAGGGCACGGTCATGAAGGTGATGCTTTCACGGCTGACGCCACGCAGGCTGAACGCGAGGCCGGTGAGGTCGCCGACCGACAGGTTGGTGGTCACCGACTGCGTCGCGGCGCTGAGGAACTGCAGCAGCTGCCCGCCGTCCGTGAGCACGTTCTTGGAGAGCACCTCGTTCGCCATCTTCGCGACGAGCGTCTGCTGGCGACCCGCCCGCATCGTGTCCGAGCCGTCGAACCCCGTCCCGTGGCGCGCACGCGCGTACTGCAGGGCGGTGACGCCGTCGAGCACGTGCTCACCGGCGGTGATGTTCAGGCCCGTGTACTTGTCGTAGTGGTCCTCGGCGAAGCACATCGGGATCCCGCCGATGGCGTCGACCATGGCCTGGAAGCCGGCGAAGTCCACGATCACGGCGTTGGTGATGGGGACACCCGTGTTGGCCTGCACCGTGTTCACCGTGCACGCCGCCGCCGACTCGAGGTCGCCGCCGTAGTCCCAGCCGATGGCGAACGCCGAGTTGAGCATGCCGCGCTTCTGGGCCTTGGTGGTCTTGCCGTTGGTCAGCGTGCACGACGGGATCTCGACGAGGGAGTCCCGCGGCAGCGACACCATCTCGACCCGGGTCCGGTCCGCGGAGACGTGCAGCAGGATGGTCGTGTCCGACCGCATGCCCTCCTCCGCGCCACCGATGTCCGCGTTGACGCCGTCACGCTGGTCGGAGCCCATCACCAGGATGTTCACCGGCTGCCCGGCGTGGGCGTCGGACGGGTCCGGAGCCTGCTCCGGACTCGGCGCCGCGTCGACGAGCCCGTCGAGGTCCAGCTCGTTGACGTTGCCGGTCATCCGCGCCGCCACGGCGACACCGCCGGCGGCACCGAAGACGAGCACGGTCGTGACCGCGAGCGCGACCGCACGCATGGCCCCGTGCGACCCGAGGTTCCGGGCGTGTCGGGGGGCACGGAGGCGCCGACCGGCGGCATGGCGTGAGGTCACGGACTGATCGTAGGCGGCGCAGCCCTTCCCGCCGGGGGGTGCCCGGCACGGGATGCGTAGAGGAATCGTGGAGGTGTGTGGCCCGGTCAGCGACCCAGGACCGCGTACTTCGCCTCCGTGGCGTCCTTCTGGGGCCGCCACCACGCCTCGTGCGCGCGGTACCAGTCGATCGTCGCCGCGAGGCCGTCCTCGAACGTCGTGTACTGCGGCTCCCAGCCCAGCTCGGTCCGCAGCCGCGTCGCGTCGATCGCGTACCGCAGGTCGTGGCCGGGTCGGTCGTTGACGTGGTCGTAGGCGTCGGGCGACTGCCCCATGAGCTGGAGGATGAGCTCGATGACGGTCTTGTTGTCCTTCTCGCCGTCCGCACCGATCAGGTAGGTCTCGCCGAGCCTGCCCTTGTCGATGATCGACCAGACCGCGGAGTTGTGGTCCTCCACGTGGATCCAGTCGCGCACGTTCTCGCCCGTGCCGTACAGCTTCGGGCGGACCCCGTCGATCACGTTCGTGATCTGGCGCGGGATGAACTTCTCCACGTGCTGGTAGGGCCCGTAGTTGTTCGAGCAGTTCGAGATCGTCGCGCGCACGCCGAAGCTGCGTGCCCAGGCGCGGACCAGCAGGTCGGAGGACGCCTTCGTCGCGGAGTACGGGCTCGACGGGTTGTACGGCGTCTCGGGCGTGAACTTGGCCGGGTCGTCCAGCTCGAGGTCGCCGTAGACCTCGTCCGTCGACACGTGGTGGTAGCGCACGTCGTGGCGGCGGACCGCCTCCAGCAGCTGGTACGTGCCGATCACGTTGGTCCGCACGAACGGCCACGGGTCGTGCAGCGAGTTGTCGTTGTGCGACTCGGCCGCGAAGTGGACGACGAGGTCCGACTCCTTGACGAGGCGGTCGACGACGTCCGGGTCCGCGATGTCACCCTTGGCGAACGTCACCTTGTCGGCCACGGGGTCGAGGCTCCGCTCGTCGCCCGCGTACGTCAGGGCGTCCAGCACCGTGACGTGCACGTCGGGCCGCTCCCGGACGGTCTGGTGAACGAAGTTGGACCCGATGAAGCCTGCTCCACCCGTGACGAGGACGCGCACGTCGACTACCTCCGCAGTGTCTGGACGGCCAGCCTAACCAGAACCGGCAGCCGTTCTGGCTCTCGCGCCGCGCGGCCGACAAATCGGGCACGGGGCGTGGCGGTCCTTGACCCCGTTCGTGTTGGCGTCGACTCTGGATCGAACACGTCGTGACTCGTGGTCTCTCCGGCCGCGTGTGCCCCAGCCGTATCGGCCCAGGACATCCCATGCCTCAGAGTCTCATCGTCAGCTCCCTCGCCCTCTCGCTCGCTGCCCCCCTGTTCGGCACCGTCGCGCTCCCGGACCCCACTCCGTCGGCCACCTCCGTCGTGGTGCCCGGCGAGGTCACGGGGGACGTCGTCGTCGAGGAGGTCGACCTCCGCGTCGTCCCCGCCGCGGAGGCGGACGCAGCCGAGTCGCAGGACGTCGTCGACCCTGCCACCGAACCCGTGGTCGCCGACGCCCCGGTCGACGGCCGGGTGCAGACGCCGCCCGTGGACACCTCGGCCGTGCAGACCATCGGCGTCACCTGGCCCGACGAGACCGACGCCGCCGGCCTGGCGCCGAAGGTGCGCGCCATGACCGACGGCACGTGGACGGCGTGGCAGGACCTGGAGGTCTCCGACGTGCACCCCGACGCCGGCGGCGTCGACGCCCAGCACGCGCTGCGCGCGGGCACCGACTCGCTGTGGATCGGTGACGCGGAGGCGGTCCAGCTCTCCTTCGTCGCGACCACGGCAGGAGGTCCGGACGACCTGCGGCTGACGCTCGTCGGGTCCGAGGTGCCGGCCGACGGCGTCACGGTCCCGTCGGCGTACGGCGGTGCCGACGTCGGCACCGCGAGCCTGACGACGTCGTCGGGCACGAGGTCCGACCGCTCCGGAGCCCGTGTGGTGAACGCGGCCGTCCTCGGTCAGCCCGCCGCGGTGCGCGCAGCGGCCGCCGCCGCGCCACGTGTCATCTCCCGCGCTGAGTGGGGTGCCCGGCCGCAGCAGTGCGCGCTCGACCTCGCGGCCGGCGGGCTGGTCGCCGCTGCCGTCCACCACACCGCCGGCAGCAACTCGTACGCGTCGGCAGCGCAGGCGATGCAGCAGATCCGGAACGACCAGGCCTACCACATGGACGCCCGGGGCTGGTGCGACCTCGGCTACAACTTCATCGTCGACAAGTGGGGAAACATCTACGAGGGGCGTGCCGGCAGCCTGACCCAGCCGGTCATCGGTGTGCACGCGGGCGGCTTCAACACCGGGACGGTCGGGGTGTCCATGCTCGGCGAGTACGGGGCGACCGCACCGTCCGCGGCGACCCAGGAGTCCGTCTCGCGGATCATCGGGTACCGCCTCGGGGCCTACGGCAAGAACCCCGCCGGCACCGTCCCCTACCGCACGCTCGGCGGCGAGAACTCGCGCTTCGCCGCCGGCACCACGGTGAACCTGCCGGTGGTCTTCGGGCACCGGGACACGGCGTACACCGCGTGCCCCGGCAACGCCGGCTACGCGGCGCTCCCCGCCATCCGGTCGAGGGCGCAGAAGATCGCCTACTCCGAGCCGTTGGTCAAGGCGCTGTACGCCGACATGCTCGGGCGCGGTGTCGACCCCACCGGCCTGGCGACCTGGACCGGTCTGCTCCTGTCGGGCGCCCCCGCGTCCACCCTTGGTGACAACATCGCCCGGAGCCGGGAGTACGCCTCGGCACGCGTCGCGGCCGCCTACCGCGAGATCCTGCGCCGCGAGCCGGACGGCCCCGGCCTGGAGGACTGGACCACCCGCGTGATGTCCGGACGGGTCAAGATCGAGGACCTGCGCGGCTGGCTGGTCTCGAGCCAGGAGTACTACCAGCGTTCGGGCGGGAACGACCGTGCCTTCGTCGCGCAGCTCTACCGCGACATCCTGCGGCGCGACGCGGCGCAGTCCGAGATCGACCACTGGGTGCGTGAGATCGCCCGCGGGGGACGCGGCATCGTGAACGCCGGCATCTGGCGCTCCCTGGAGAGTGCCAACCTCCGGGTCCACGAGGCCTTCGACGTGTACCTCGACCGCAGGGCGGACCCGACAGGGCTGGCGACCTGGGGCCCCTACTGGCAGGCGAACGGGGAGGACGCGTTGCGGGGGATGATCATCGGCAGCGACGAGTACCTCGCGCGGTCCGTGCGTCTGTTCTAGCGGTCGATCGGTCCGGACGACGGGGCCGTCGACGTTCGCGCGCAGGCGCAATCGACGTCCTCGGCGCCCACAGCTCTGCCTATACTTGGCGCGCTCAACCGGATCCTCACGACGGTCTGGACCGGTACCCGCGTCACACCGTCGGAAGGTGGATCACACGACTATGAAGGCTGTGCTTCTGGCGGGCGGACTCGGCACGAGGATGCGCGAAGAGACCGAGTTCCGTCCCAAGCCCATGGTCGAGATCGGCGGCAAGCCGGTGCTCTGGCACCTCATGAAGGTGTTCGCGGCGCACGACGTGACCGAGTTCGTGATCTGCGCCGGCTACAAGGGTGAGCAGATCAAGGAGTACTTCCTCAACTACGCCGCTCACAACACGGACTTCACCATCACCCTGGGCAGGTCCGGTGACGTGAAGTTCCACGACGACCACCTCGAGCGGGAGTGGGTGGTCACCGTCGTCGACACCGGCCAGGGCACCCTGACCGCCGGGCGGGTGGAGCGCATCGAGCCCTACGTCAAGGGCGAGCGCTTCATGGTGACCTACGGTGACGGGCTCGCCGACATCGACCTCGGTGCCTTGCAGTCCTTCCACGAGGGGCACGGGCACAAGGCGACCATCACGACGGTGCGCCCTCTGTCGAGGTTCGGGCTGGTCGACGTCGACGGGAACGGGCTGGTCACGCGCTTCCGCGAGAAGCCGCAGATGGAGGACTGGGTGAGCGCGGGGTTCTTCGTGTTCGAGCCGGACGTGTTCGACTACCTGCGGGACAGCGACGAGAAGATGCTCGAGCACGAGCCGCTGGCCGCCCTCGCTGCTGAGGGCGAGCTCGCTGCGTACCGTCACGACGGGTTCTGGCAGCCCATGGACACGTACCGCGAGTCGCAGCTGCTGAACGAGATGTGGGAGGGCGGAGAGGCGCCGTGGAAGGTGTGGGCGTGACCGGGTCCAGCGAGATCATGCCGCGCGACGACGTGCCGACCGGGCGCAAGCTCATCTCGGTCGTCATCCCGGCCTACAACGAGTCCGACTGCGTCGACGAGCTCGCCACACGCATGGCGGCGGTGATGGACTCCGAGTCGACCTACGACTGGGAGGTCATCGTCGTCGAGAACGGCTCGACCGACGACACCTGGGAGAAGCTCTGCAAGATCCGTGAGAGCGACCCGCGGTTCAAGATCCTGCAGCTCGCGCGGAACTTCCGCATGGACGGCGGGCTGACCGCCGGACTGGCGCACGCGACGGGCGACGCCGCGGTGGTCATGACCGCCGACCTCCAGGATCCTCCCGAGCTGATCCCGGCCTTCCTGCGCAAGTGGGAGGACGGGTACGAGAACATCTACATGGTCGTGAGCCGGCGCGAGGGTACCGGCCCGGTGCGGACGTTCAACAGCAAGGCCTTCTACTGGGTCGCGGGCAAGCTGACGGCCGGCGCGATCCCGCGCAACGCGAGCGACTTCCGGCTCGTGGACCGCGGTGTGTACGAGACCATCAACACGATGCAGGAGCGCAACCGGTTCATCCGGGGGCTCTTCGCCTGGGCCGGCTACAACTCGATCGGCATCGAGCACGAGCGTCCTCCGAGGTTCGGAGGCGAGTCGAAGGCGCACTCGCTCAAGGTGCTGGACCTGGCCTTCAAGGGCATCTTCGCCCACTCCTACGTCCCGCTCCGCCTCATCACGATCACGGGCCTGTCCGTCTCCGCGCTGTCGCTGCTCGTGCTCGTCGTCTTCGCCGTGCGCTTCGTCGCGACCGGTGTGCCGTTCGCCGGTTACGGCACGCTCGTGGGCTTCATCCTCCTGCTGTTCGGGGTGCTGTTCTCGATGATCGGCATCCTCAGCGAGTACGTCGGCCTCATCTACGAAGAGGTCAAGCAACGACCCAACTTCGTGGTGAGGCGCAAGGTGGGTCTGTGACCGGGGCCCCCCTCGCGATGGAGCCAGCACAGGACCGGACGGCGGCCGGCGCGCGGGGTCGTGTCGTCGACCGCGTCCGGCCGCTTCTCACGCCGCAGTTCGTGCGCTTCGTCCTCGTCGGTGGTGTCAACACCCTGTTCGGCTTCGGCCTCTTCGCTCTGCTCCAGGCGACGCTCGGGCAGGTGTGGCACTACCTGCTCGTGACGGTCGTCTCGCACGTCTTCGCCGTGCTCGAGGCGTTCCTCATGCAGCGGTACGTCGTCTTCAAGGTGCGCGACCGGTTCCTCGGTGACTTGTGGCGGTTCTCCGGCGTCTACGTCGTCGTCCTCGTCGCGAACCTCGTCGTGCTGCCCCTGCTCCACGACGTCGTCGGACTGTCGCTGCTCGTCGCTCAGGGCCTGTTCATGGCACTCAGCGCCGTCTGCACGTTCACCGTGCACCGCCTCTTCACCTTCCGGCGTCCGGGCGCCCGCGACGTCTCGGCAGTCGAGTGACGGCGGGCACCGCCCTGGTCGTCGGTGGGTACGGAGCACTCGGTTCCGCGATCAGCGACGAGCTCGTGGCCGGCGGCTGGCACGTCCTGCGCTCGTCCCGCTCGGCGCGTCCGGACGACCCGCGTGCGGTCGTCATCGACGGCGACGCGCTCCCCGCCGACCTGCCCCGGCTGGACGCGGTCGTGTGGGCGCAGGGAGTCAACGTCAACGACTCCGTCGACAGCTTCGACGACGCGGACCTGGCGCGGTTGCTGGACGTCAACGTCGTCTCGGTCGCCTCGCAGCTGCGCGCGCTCGTCACCACGGGCACGCTGGCGGAGGGCGCAGGCGTCGTGGTCGTCAGCTCGATCTGGGAGCAGCTCGCACGGCCCGGCAAGTTCTCGTACACCGTGACGAAGGCCGCCGTGGGCGGGCTCGTGCGTGCCGCGGCGCTGGACCTGGCTCCCCGCCGGATCCGGGTCAACGGTGTGCTGCCAGGGGTTGTCGACACCCCGATGTCGCGTGAGATGCTCTCCACTGAACAAGTGGCGAGCGTCGAGCGCGCGACGGGAGCGGGACGCATGGTCGCGCCTCGCGACGTCGCCGGTGCCGTCTGCTTCCTGCTCTCAGCCGCGAGCTCGGGCATGTCCGGGCAGTCCGTCACCGTTGATTTGGGGTTCTCCGTTGGTCGCGTTCTCTGACTTCGTCGTCTCGACCTCTGGTGGTTCGTACGAGGTGCGGATCGGTCGGGACGAGCTGGACGCGGCTCTCGCATCCGCGTCGGTCGTGCTGGTCGACGCGGCACTCGTGGACCAGCTTCCTCCGCTCGCGGTGCCGGTCGTCGAGATCGAGGCCTCCGAGTCCGCCAAGACCCTCGCCGGGTGCGAGCGCGTGATCCTCGCGCTGCGGGAGAGCGGTGTCCGTCGCAGCGGGCACCTCGTGGCCGTCGGGGGAGGCGTCGTCCAGGACGTCGCGACGTTCGTCGCCCAGGTGTACATGCGTGGCATCGACTGGACGTACGTCCCCACCACGCTCATGGCGATGGCGGACTCGTGCATCGGGGGCAAGAGCTCGATCAACGTCGGCGACGTCAAGAACCTGGTCGGAGGGATCTACCCCCCGACGGCGGTCGCCGTGGACCCCCGCTTCCTGCCCTCGCTCGGCCCTGCAGCCCTCGGGTGCGGCTTCTCGGAAGCCGTGAAGATCGCGTTCTGCCGGGGGCCGGAGGCATTCGACCGGTACCTGGAGACGTACGAGAGCTTCGGCGCTGAGCCGCTCGAGCTCATCGACCACGTGCTGCGGTGCAAGAAGTGGTTCATCGAGGTCGACGAGTACGACCGCAAGGAACGGCGCCTGCTCAACTTCGGCCACACGTTCGGGCACGCGCTCGAGTCCGCGGTCGCGCACCGGGTCCCCCACGGCCTCGCCGTCAGCATCGGGGTCCTGTGCGCCGCCGCTCATCCGCAAGCGGCGCGCGGGCCCGAGGTCGACCGGCTGGTCGCGCACTGCCGTTCGCTGCTGGCCTCGGCCGGCGGTGTGGCGGAGGGCCTGGCGGACTTCGACCACGAGCGGTACGAGAAGGCGTTCCGCGCCGACAAGAAGCACGACGAGCACCATTTCCGGCTCATCCTCCCCGCACCCGGGGGAGGGGTGGCCGAGGTGTCGGTCGGCAACGGTCCAGACGACTGGCGCGTGATCCGCGACCTCACCACCGACATTCTCGCGACCCTGACGGGACGGCAATGAAGTACTCCGACCTCACCATGACCTGGCTCCGCGAGCTGGGGTACACCCACTGCTTCTTCGTTGCCGGCGGCAACTCGATGCACCTGCTCGATGGTGCGCGGCAGGTGATGACGTGCGTCCCGGTGGTGCACGAGGTCGCCGCCGGTATCGCCGTCGAGTACTTCAACGAGCAGGCGCGGGCCGACGGCAGCCCTGACCGTGCGTTCGCCCTCGTCACGGCCGGGCCCGGGCTGACGAACCTGCTGACGGCCGTCGCGGGTGCGTATCTCGAGAGCCGCGAGCTCCTCGTCATCGGGGGGCAGGTCAAGTCCACCGACATCGCGGGCGGTGCCGTGCGGCAGCGCGGCATCCAGGAGATCGACGGCGTCTCGATGGCGGCGCCGGTCTGCGTCGCTGCCGAGCGTCTCGACGTGCCGGTCGCGCGGAGCCACTTCACCGACCTGGTGCTCCGTGGGTCCACAGGTCGTCCGGGACCGGTCCTCATCGAGATGTGCCTCGACGTGCAGGGTGCCCCGGTGGAGCCCGCCGACCTCGAGGACGCGGTCGTCGAGCCGACTCCCGCCGCGCCCGCCGTCCAGGAGGGCGACGTCGCCGCGGTGGTCGACGCGCTGCGCGCCAGCCGGCGACCCGTGCTCCTGCTGGGTGGTGGTGTCAGCCGCGAGGCCGTCCGGCGTGCGCTGCCGCGTCTCCACGAGCTCGACCTCCCGGTGATGACGACGTGGAACGGTGCCGACCGCCTCGGCGCGGACGACCGGGTGTACGCGGGTCGGCCCAACACGTGGGGTCAGCGATCGGCGAACGTCCTGCTCCAGCAGGCGGACCTCGTCCTGGCCGTGGGCACCCGCCTCGGGCTCCAGCAGACCGGGTTCAACTGGCAGCAGTTCGCCCCCCTCGCCGTCGTCGCCCAGGTCGACATCGACGTCGCCGAGCTGAAGAAGGGGCACCCGCGCGTCGACATCCCCTGGCACGCCGACGCCGACGAGGCCCTCGAGCACGTCCTGGCCGCGGACCTGCCCGCCTGGACGCCCTGGCTCGAGGAATGCCGCGAGGTGCGGGCGCTGCTCCCCATCGCGGAGGAGTCGAACGTCACGGCCCCCGGGTACGCCGACCCCTACCGGTTCGTCCAGGGGCTGGCGGCCCGTTGCGCGTCGGACGACGTCGTGATCCCGTGCAGCAGCGGCGGTGCGTTCACCGTGACGCTCCAGGCGTTCGAGCAGAAGTCCGGCCAGACGATGATCTCGGACCACGGACTGGCGAGCATGGGATACGGGCTGTCGGGTGCGATCGGGGCGGCCATCGCCGCCGGTGGCCGTCGCACCGTCCTCCTCGAGGGGGACGGCGGTTTCATGCAGAACAGCCAGGAGCTGGCCACGGTGGCCGTGCGGGACCTGCCGGTCAAGATCTTCCTGTTCAGCAACGAGGGCTACGCGTCGATCCGGATGACGCAGAAGGGCTACTTCGGTGGCGCGTACCTCGGCTGCGACACCCGCACCGGCCTGGGGTTCCCCGACTGGGACCTGCTGTTCCGCTCCTACGGCATCCCCCTGCTGGAGCTGGACGCCTCGGGTGTGGGCACGCCCGGCTTCGACGAGCTGTTCGACGCTCCCGGGCCGGCCGCCTTCGTGGTGCCGATCGACCCGGAGCAGACGTACTTCCCGAAGATCACCTCACGGGTGACCGCCTCGGGCAGTATGGAGTCCAACCCCCTGCACCTGATGTCGCCGGAACTCCCGGCGGAGATGGCTTCCCGTGTGCTGCGGCACCTGTCGACCAATGAGAAGGAGCTCTCGCGATGAACAAGACCGAGCGCAAGATGACCGAGATCCTGCGGCAGGGCCGGGAGGAGTTCGGTTACGCCGCGGTCAAGGCCGAGTTCGAGGCCGAGGGCACGCGCATGGACGAGCTCCTGCGCCTCGTCGAGATCGCGCACGCCGCCGGCCTGCCCCTCACCGTGAAGATCGGCGGTTGCGAGGCGATCCGGGACCTGCTCGAGTCCAAGCAGATCGGTGTGCGCTACATCGTCGCGCCGATGGTCGAGACGCCCTACGCGCTGTCGAAGTACATCGCCGCCAAGAACCAGGTGTACACGGCGGAGGAGCAGGAGGACACGGACTTCCTGTTCAACATGGAGACGATCACCTGCTACGAGCACCGCGACGAGGTCACGACCCTTGCCGCCGGGACCCCGGGCGTCGACGGCATCGTGTTCGGTCGCGTCGACTTCGCCGGCAGCCTCGGCCTGGGCCGCGACGACATCAACTCCGAGAAGATCACCGAGCACGTGCTCGACGTCGCGCAGCTGTCCAAGGACAAGGGTCTCGACCTCGTCGTCGGCGGTGCCGTGTCCATCGACTCGCTGCCCGTCATCAAGCGCATCCGCGAGGTGCACCTCACCCGCTTCGAGACCCGGAAGGTCGTCTTCCACGGCGCTGCCGCGGAGACCGACGCGGTGAAGCCCGGTCTCCTGAACGCCGTGCACTTCGAGCTGCTGTGGCTCCTGAACAAGCGCGAGTACTACGGGGCGATCCACCGCGAGGACGCGAAGCGCATCGAGATGCTCGAGAGCCGTTGGCAGGTCCTCAGCAAGTGAGTCGCCTGCACGGGGTCGTCGCGGACGCGCTGGACGCCGACGAGCACGTCGCCGTGACAGGTGCGACGGGCTGGTTCGGTGCCACCGCGCTGGACCTGCTCTTCGAGGTGCTGGGCCCGGACGCGCCACACCGGGTGACGGCTTACGCGAGCAGGCGGCGTGAGGTGACGGTGGCGGACGGCCGGAAGGTGGAGGTCCGCCCGCTGGCGGAGCTCCCGACCCAGGTGCCGGCACCGACCACGGTGCTGCACTTCGGGTACCTCACCCGCGACCGCGTTGCTGACCTCGGTGTCGGTCCGTACGTGCTGGCCAACCTCACGCTGACGCAGGTCGTTCTCGACGCGATCGCGCGGCACCGGCCCCGGAGGGTCGTCATGACGAGCTCCGGGGCGGTGTACCGCGCTGATCGGACACTGGTGACGGACGTCGAGAACGATCCCTACGGCGCGCTCAAGCACCTCGACGAGCTGGCGTTCCGCACCGCGTGCGCCGACGTGGGGGCGACGTGCGTCGTACCGCGTGTCTTCTCGGTCGCCGGACCGCGCATGACGAAGCCCGAGAAGTACGCGCTGGGCAGCATGGTGCTCGCGGCGCAGGCAGGAAGCCCGGTGCAGGTGCGCGCCACCGGTCCCGTCGTGCGGTCCTTCTGCGGTGTGGACGAGGTCATCGCCGTCGCGCTGTTCGCTGCGGCCCAGGGCAAGGACCTGGTGTTCGACACCGGAGGTACCACCGTCGAGGTCGGGGAGCTGGCCGGCGTCGTGGCGGCGACGGTCGGACGCGGGCCGGGTGACGTCGAGCGGACCTGGGACCCGTCCGCGCCGGCTGATGTCTACACCGGAGACCAGCGCCGGATGGACGAGCTGGCGGCCGGCGCCGGTCTGGAGCTGCGCGACCTGCCGGCTCTGGTGCGTGCCACGGCCGACTGGCTCGCCGGTCGCGTGCCTGCGGGGACTTCGTGACGGGGCAGCACGGGTACCGGGTCCTCTCCAGTGCGCCCGTGTTTCGCGGCCGCGTGACGGCGCTGCGTTCCGACGTCATCGAGATGCCGGACGGCGGTTCCGCCCAGCGTGACGTCGTGGAGCTTCCCGGAGCGGTCGGAATCGTCGCGCTCGACGAGGACGACCGGGTGCTTCTCGTGCGGCAGTACCGGCACCCGGTCGGCCGGCGCCTGTGGGAGGTCCCGGCGGGGCTGCTCGACTCGACCACGGAGGCGCCGCGCGAAGCAGGGGAGAGGGAGCTGTACGAGGAGGGGCGCTTGCGTGCCCGCTCCTGGCACACGCTCGTCGACGTCCTCACGTCGCCGGGGTCGACGGACGAGACGATCCGGATCCTCCTCGCGCGCGACCTGGAGGCGGTCCCCGCGGACGAGTGGTTCAGCGGACCGGACGAGGAGGCCGAGCTCGAGCGCCGGTGGTGCGGCCTTGACGAGGTCCTCCGCGGGTGTCTCGACGGTACGGTGGAGAACGGCATCACCGTGGCGGCTGTCACGGCCGTGGCCGCCTGGCGGCGGGTCGGAGGCGCCCTGCGCCCTGCGGACGCGCCGTGGCTCGCACGCAAGCAAGAGGTCCGGGGATGAGGCGCACTCGTCCCCTCGGCCGGACCGGTCGCCCGTGCCGGTGAGGGAGATCACAGCCGAAGCAGATCCGCAGGTCCGACGTCGTGGGGCACCGTTGCAGTCTCCCGCAGCCGTCGCCCCCGCACGGCACCCGAGATCTCGTACATGACGACGGAAGATGGAACGAGCCACATGAACTCCCCCCGCGAGAACGCGGCGATGCAGACCACCGACGTCGAGGCGCTCCGTGTGATGACCGAGGTCACGCTCCGTGCCTCAGGTGCGGACGTCCCTGCGGCGGGCGGTTCCGTCACCGTCGGCAGCCGCGTCGGTGAGCTTGCCCAGCACAGCCTCGGGCACATCCACCACGCCAGGCAGCTGCTCGCTTCCCAGCCCGTCGTCACCGGGACGCGGTTCGCGCTCCCCAAGCGCCTGCTGCTGCGCGGGTCGCGGCTCTTCACGCACCGCATCGTGGCCGCGGGATCCGAGCTGGCCGACGCCGTCGAGACCCTGCTCCAGGTGCACAACGAGGCACTCGACGAGTTCGAGCGTCAGGCGAACGCCTTGCGTGCACAGCTGGCGACCGCGGAACTCGCGCTCCAGGACCAGTTCGACGGCCTTGCGGGCGCGGGCTCCACCGGGCCCGCGTCCGGCGACGGAGCGACCGCGTCCTCCGCGACCGCGTCCCTCGAGGCCCGCGTCCGGCTGCTCGAGGCGGAGCTCGCCTCGGTCCGCGCGCTGAACGCCACGCCCGCCGTCGACCGGCAGCAGGTCGAGGGGGACGACGCATGAGGATCGGACTGGTCAAGCCTGACTGGGGGATCCGCGGTGGCTTCGAGGTCGTCGTCGACCGGGTCGTCCGGGACCTCTCGGCTGCCGGCCACGACGTCGACGTGGTGCAGGTCGCCGTGGCCGAGCTGGGACGGACGCCCTTCGGCGCGTCGGTCGACCCGCTCGTGTGGGCACAGGCCCCGGAGTGGTTCACGCACATGGCACTCGTCGAGCGCTTCCGTGCGCTGGACCTGTCGGACTACGACGTCGTCGTGTCCACGCAGCCGCCGTCCTACGCGGTGCGCCACCCTCGCCACCTGGCGCTCTTCTACCACCACCAGCGCGCCTTCTACGACCTCGAGGACGTCTGGGTCGCCGCCGGACGCGCGGACGCGGCGCTGCACCGGGCGGCCTCCGCGTTGCTGCGCCACGCGGAGGCGGATGACATCGCCGGCGTCGGGCACTTCCTCGTGGGGTCGCGCCGGGTCCAGGAGCGGCTGGGCGAGTTCCACGGTCCGGGCCTGTCGATGAGCCTGTACGAGGCTGCGGCGCCGGTGGTCGACGCCGAGGCCGGCGGCGGCAGCCACGTCCTGACGGTCAGTCGGCACGAGTTCACGAAGCGGACCGAGCTCACCGTGCAGGCACTGGCGCTGGGCGACGTCCCCGGGGTGCTGGTCGGCGACGGCGGGCGTCTGCCCTACGTGCGCGACCTCGCCGCGCGGTTCGCCACCGGTGCGCTCGACCCCGTGGCGGTCGCACCGCAGGACCTGTGGCTCAACCTCGGTCTGCCCGCGGGTGACGAGGACCCGGCCCCCGCCCCGCACGTGCGCCTGCTCGGACGCGTCGACGACGCCACGCTCGACGGGCTCTACCGCGACGCGCTGTGCGTCGTCGCACCCGCCTACGACGAGGACGACGGCCTCACGGTGCGGGAGGCGATGGCGTACGGCCGACCGGTCGTCGTGTGTCGTGACGGTGGCGGTCTGACCGCGTTCGTCGAGCACGGCGTCAACGGACTGGTCGTCGAGCCGGACGGAGCCGCGATCGCCGCCGCGGTCGCCGAGCTGGCGGGCGACCCCGACCTGGCTGCGCGCCTGGGTCGCGCGGGCCAGGAGAAGGCTCGCACGCTCACGGAGGCGCGGGCCCGCAGGCAGCTCCTCGACGCCGTCGAGCGCACAGCGGAGCTGAGTCGGTGAGGATCGCCATCGTCGCGCCCAGCCCGGTGCCGTTCGGACCCGGGGGCGCCGAGGCCCTGTGGGCAGGGCTCTACCACCAGCTCCTCGCGGACAGCCCGCACGACGTCGAGCTCCTGAAGGTGCCGGTGCGGGAGACCGACCTCCCGGAGGTCATGGCGGCGTACGAGTCGTTCACCTCGCTCGACCTCACGCACTTCGACATGGTCATCACCGGCAAGTACCCCGCCTGGATGGTGCAGCACCCACGGCACGTCGTCTACATGCTCCACCCCCTGCGGGGCCTGTACGACAGCTACCGCTACTTCGGCGAGCCGACGACGGTCGACGACCCGGACCCGCGCGTGCGCGCTCTCGTCGACACGGCCGCCGCCCTGCGGCGCAGCACGGTCCCGGCGCTCTTCGCCCAGTTCAGCGAGGCCGTGCGCGAGCTCGGCCCTGCGCACCCTGCGTTGCGGTTCCCTGGGCCCTTGGCACGATCGCTCGTGCACGCCCTGGACCGCGTCGGGCTCTCGGAGGCGTCCCGCTACCTGGCCATCAGCCGCACCGTGGCGGAGCGTGAGGGCTACTTCCCGACAGGTGCGCAGGTCAGCGTGGTGCATCCGCCCTCGGATCTCACCGGGCTGCACGAGGAGCCGGGGGAGTACTTCTTCACGGCCTCGCGGCACGACGCGCCCAAGCGGCTCGACCTGCTGGTGCGTGCGATGGCGCACTACCCGGGCTCGCGCCGGCTCGTCATCGCCGGGACCGGACCGGAGACCCCGCGGCTCGCCGAGCTCGCGGCCGGTGACCCTCGCATCGAGCTCGTGGGGCGGGTGTCGCAGGAGGAGCTCGTCACGCACTACGCCCGGGCGATCGGGGTGCCCTTCATCCCGGTGGACGAGGACCTGGGTCTGATCACCTACGAGGCGATGCGCTCCGGCAAGCCCGTCCTCACCGCGAGCGACTCCGGAGGTCCGACGGAGTTCGTCCGGCCCGGTCTCAACGGCGCGGTCGTCGAGCCGACGCCTCGCGCGGTCGGGAGAGGGCTCGCCGAGATCGAACGCCTCGCGGGCAGCCCGCGGACCGCGGAGCTGGCGCGACGCGCCGTGTCCCACATCTCGTGGTCCCACGTCGCCGACGCCCTGACCGCGCCGCCTGCTCGACCGGTGGCGCACCACGCCGACCGCGCGTCGGGCGGGGACGGGCGTCCGCGTCTCGTCGTCACCTCGACGTTCCCGGTCTGGCCGCCCCGCAACGGCGGACAGCTGCGCGCCTACCACCTCTACCGCGAGCTCGCGGACCAGTACGACGTGCACATCGTCTGCCAGGCTGCGACGGGTACCGTTCCGTCGGCGCGGCTCATCGCGCCCGGGATGACCGAGCACGTCGTCCCCCGGACACGGGAGCACCACGACGCCGAGCAGCGGATCACCGACCTCGCGGCCCTGCCCGTGACGGACATCGTCGCCGGGCGGCTGTCGGCGCTCACCCCCGAGTACGCGCGCACGCTCGCCGACCTGCTGCGCGGAGCCGCTGCGGTCCTGCTCGCGGACCCGTTCATGTACCCGGTGGTCGCCGACGTGCGGCCCGAAAGTGTGCCGGTGATCTACGACGCCTACAACTGCGAGCTGCACCTCAAGACGCAGATGCTGCCGCACACCACCGTCCGTGACGAGCTCCTCGACGAGGTGCGCCGGGTGGAGGCCGCAGCCTGCGATGCTGCGTCGCTCGTCCTGACCGTCTCGCAGGAGGACGCGGCCCAGCTGCGTGCGCTCTACGGCACGCCGGCGGAGAAGTTCGCCGCGGCGCCCAACGGTGTCGACCTGCGCTCGGTCCCGTACACCCCGATGGCGGCCCGGGTGGTCCAGCGGGACCGCTGGCTGGCTCGCCTGCGCGCGCTGGGCGCCGGCTCGGACCTGCGGCACGTCGCGATGTTCGTCGGGTCGTGGCACCTGCCGAACATCGAGGCGGCGGAGGCGATCTGCGCGATGGCCCCCGAGGTGCCGGACACCGCGTTCGTGCTTCTGGGGAGTCACACCGGTGCGCTGCGGCGTCGCGTGACGCCGCCGAACGTCTTCCCGCTCGGTGTCGTGTCCGACGCCGCGAAGCTGACGATGCTGGCGGCCGCGGACGTCGCCCTCGCGCCCCTGATGACCGGTTCCGGCACGAATCTCAAGGTCGTCGAGTACCTGGCAGCAGGGGTGCCGGTCGTGAGCACGCCGGTCGGCCTGCGGGGCCTGCGCATGCCAGAGGGCACGGTCCAGGTGTCGGCCCTCGGCGACTTCCCGGAGATGATCGGTGCGGTGCTGGCCCGGTCGGCGACAGCCGACAGCCGGTCGGAGCTCGCGCGTCGGGCCGTCGAGGCCGCCTACGACTGGTCCGCTGTCGCCGACGGGGTGCGCGACCGACTCGAGAGCGTCCTGGTCGTCCCCGCGCCGTGACGGTCGTCGCCGCGCCGTGACGGTCGTCCCCGCGCCGTGACGCGGGGACGACCAGGGGTGCTCACTCGTCGGTCGAGTGCCCCGGGATCAAGGACAGGTCGGGGTCGACGTAGACCGCCGCGTTGTTGATGGCCGTCGCAGCCTCGCCGAACCCTGTGACCATGAGTGTCACCTTGCCGCGGAACGTCGTGCAGTCACCGGCCGCGTACACGCCGGGCAGGTTCGTCTGCATACCGGCGTCGACGAGGATCTTGCGCTCCTCGAGGTCGATGCCCCACGACGCGAACGGGGAGGGGCCGGTCACGAGACCGAGCGCCCCGATGACCGTGTCGGCCGGGAGCACGCGCTCCGCGCCCTCGCCGTCCCGGACGAGGACGGAACGGACGACGTCGTCACCGTTGATGGCCTGGACCTCGCTCTCGGTCAGCAGCGCGACCCCGAGCGACTCGGCACGTGCGATCTGCGAGCCGTGCGCGCGGAACTGCCGACGCCGGTGCACGACGGTCACCGAGCGGGCGATGGGGCTCAGCTGGATCGCCCAGTCGAGCGCCGTGTCGCCGCCGCCGACGATGACGACGTCCTCGTCGGCGTGCGCCTGCGGATCCGTGACGACGTAGGTGACTCCTCGGCCGGCCCAGCCGTGCCCCGCGGGCAGCGCGCGCGGGCGGACGCTGCCCGCTCCGGTCGCGAGGACGACGGCTCGGGCGTCAAGGGTCCGGCCGTCCGCGAGCGACACCGACAGGATGCCCGTGCGCTCGTCGCGCGTGAGGTCGACGACGCTCGCGTCCTGGATGAACGTCGGGGAGTAGGCGGCGGCCTGCTCGACGAGCCCCGTGACGAGGTCGGCGCCGCTCACCCCGACGTACCCGGCGACGTCGTGGATGATCTTCGCCGGGTAGAGGGCGCTCACCTGCCCCCCGGGCTCACGGTTCGCGTCGACCACCGTGACGGAGAGGCCGCGGAAGCCGGCGTAGTACGCGGCGAAGAGCCCGGCGGGACCCGCACCGACGATGACGATGTCGCTCCCGCGGTGGTGCGTCAGGACGTCCTCGCTCTTCATGCGTGCTGTCTTCCCCTCTGCAGGAACTCGGTGATCTGGGCGACGGTCCGCTCCCGGGCGGGAGCCCCGTCGAGCACGTCCCGGGACCACTCGACGGTCCAGGCCAGGGCGTCGTCGAGGGTGAGCCGGTCGCTCCACCCGAGCTCGAGCTCGGCCTTGCGGGAGTCGAGGGCCAGGAGCCCTGCCTCGTGGAGACCGTCGCCGCGGTCGACCACCACCTGGGCGTCGTCACCCCAGAGCTTGGCGACCGACGCCGCGATGTCGCCGACCCGGACGAACGAGCTGGTGCCCGGCCCGAAGTTGAACGCCTCTCCGGCGTGGTTGCCCGCGAGGAGGGAGTCGGCGAGTGCGAGGTAGCCCTGCAGGCAGTCGAGCACGTGCTGCCACGGACGCACGGCATCGGGGTAGCGCAACCGCACGGGCTGGCGGGCGCTGAACGAGGCGACGAGGTCGACCATGAGGCGCTCGGGGCACACGTCGCCGCCCCCGATGACGTTGCCCGCGCGGGCGATCGCCGTCGGTGTCGCCGCCCCCGAGCTGACGATCCACGACTGCGTGAGCAGGTCCGCGGCGGCCTTCGACGCCGAGTACGGGTCGAACCCCCCGAGGGGGTCGGACTCCCGGTATCCCCAGATCTGGTCGACGTTCCGGTAGACCTTGTCGGTCGTCACGACGACGGTGGCGCGGACGCCGCCCGCCGCCTGGACGGCATCGAGGACGTTGTACGTCCCGTTGACGTTCGTCTCCCACGTCGTCCGGGGGTCGCGGTACGACTCGCGGACGAGGGGCTGGGCGGCGAGGTGCAGCACCACGTCGGGCGCGGTCGAGGCGAGCGCGTCGCGCGTGGCGGCAGCGTCACGGATGTCGACCCGGTGGTCGGCCGTCAGCAGCTCGCCGACGCGCGCACGCTCGAACAGCGAACCCGGCGCGGGATCCAGCGCCAGGCCCGACACCTCGTGCCCCAGCTCGTGCAGGAGGAGCGCGAGCCAGGCACCCTTGAAGCCGGTGTGGCCCGTGACGAGGTAGTGCATCAGAGACCCTCGCCCTGCTCCTCGATGAACTCGATCACGGAGTCGACGGCGTAGTCCATCATCGACTCCGTGAGTCCGGGGTACACACCGAGCCAGAACGACCGGTTCATGACGACGTCCGAGTTGCGCAGGTCACCGACGACACGGTGGTCGATCCCGCGGTACGCGGGCTGGCGCAGCAGGTTGCCGGCGAAGATGAGGCGCGTGCCGACCTTCTTCGACTCGAGGTAGCGCATGAGCTCCTCACGGTCGACGTCGAGGTCGGCGCCGAGCGTGATGGGGAACCCGAACCACGCGGGGTCGGAGTTCGGCGTGGCGACCGGCAGGATGAGGCCCTCGACCTCGCTGAGGCGCTCGTGCAGGTAGGCGAAGTTCTCCTTGCGCCGCTTGACGAACGTGTCGATCTTCGCGAGCTGGGTCACGCCCAGCGCCGCCTGCATGTCGGTGCCCTTGAGGTTGTAGCCGATGTGGCTGTACGTGTACTTGTGGTCGTAGCCGGCTGGCAGGTCGCCCAGCGACCACCCGAACCGCTTGCCGCACGTGTTGTCCTGGCCGGTCTCGCAGTAGCAGTCGCGGCCCCAGTCGCGGAACGACTCGACCTGACGCGTCACGAGAGGGTTCTTGCTGAAGACGGCGCCGCCCTCACCGGTGGTGATGTGGTGGGCGGGGTAGAACGACACCGTGGCGGTGTCGCCGAAGGAACCCGTGCGCTGGCCGCGGTACGTCGACCCGAGCGCGTCGCACGAGTCCTCGACGAGCCACAGGTCGTTCTCCTTGCACAGCTCCTGGACGAGGTCGAGGTCGAACGGGTTGCCCAGCGTGTGCGCCATCATGATCGCGCGGGTGCGGGGCCCGATCGCCTCCCGGAGCTGGTCCCCGATGGCGTCGTACGTCCCGAGCTCGACGTCGACGAAGACCGGCTTCAGGCCGTTCTGGATGATCGGGTTGAGCGTCGTGGGGAAACCGGCGGCCACGGTCACGACCTCGTCGCCCGGCTGCAGGCGACGGCGTCCCAGCTTGGGGCTGGTCAGGGCCGAGAGGGCGACGAGGTTGGCGGACGAGCCGCTGTTGACGAATCGGGCGGAGCGCGTGCCGACGTAGGCGGCGAGCTGGTCCTGGAAGTCGTTGGTCCAGCGGCCGGCCGTCAGCCAGCCGTCGAGGGACGAGTCGACCAGGGCGACCATGTCGTCCGCGTCCAGCACCTTGCCCGAGACCGGGACGCTCGACTCTCCGGGGACGAACTCACGTGCTGCGAGGGCCTCCTGCGCGAAGGCTCGGACGTCGGCCAGGATGTTGTCGCGGCGGGCCGCGAGCGCGTCGTTCACTGCGAAGAGCTCCTCAGGTGGTGGGCGGCACTCAGCATAGCTGTGAGCCTCGGCGCCGGGCCGAAGTCGTGCTGCTCAGGCGGGGGCGACGTCCAGCTCGACGAGACGGACGTACAGACTGCGGACGTCACCGGGTGAGCCCGGCGTGGGCATGCTGTCGGTGCTGACGTCGACCTCGACGAGGGACTCCGCGGGCACGCTCACCGTGAGGTCGAGCTTCGCGGTGCCGTCGGCACCGGCGACGACCGCGGTGGTGCGCCCCGCGACGTGGAAGGCGACCTCTGCACCGGGCGACGCGACGACGATCTCGCCCGTGAGCCGGATCCGGGCATCCTCGTCCCCGGGGTTGGTGATCCCGACCTGGAACTGCTGCTCCGCCCAGTTCCACCGGGTCCCGTCGACCTCCTCGACGCCGTAGACGCCCTCGCCGATCACGAGCCGCGGCCCTTCGAGGACGCTGTCCGGGTCCGGGAGTGCGTCGGCCTTCCGCAGCCGCTCGCCGTAGGCGCGTAGGTCGTACGTGGCCAGCGTCGCGTCGTAGTTGACGACCGGCCGGGTGGACCCGGTCTCGGCGCGGATCTCCGCCTCGATGGCGGCACCCCGGTCGGCGTAGCCCAGGCGGTTGACGTAGACCGCGTCGAAGCCCGCCGCGACGAGCCGCGGCAACGCGGCCGTGATGCCGTCGCCGAGCGCCGTGGGCTGCCACTCGGCCTCCTGGCCCTTCACTCCGCCGTAGCTCCACGAGAGGTTCGAGTGGATGTAGCCACGCAGGTGGCTGTAGTCGGCCATGTTCACGATCGGCGGGTGCTCGGGGAACGGCGCATAGGGCAGGTTGAAGACCATCGCCTCGCTGCCGAGCTTGGCCTCGACCTCGCGGAAGTAGTCGATGTCCCTGTTCCACCCGAAGGCGGTGCCCGCATAGTCCGGGACCATCGCGTCGGAGGTCTGGTCGTACAGCCCGACCGCGCCGACCAGCCCCGCCGCGGCGACGGTGACGGCCGCCGCGGTACGGCGGGCGCGCTCACGGGTGACCCGGGTGAGCAGCGCGTCGAGCGTCAGCCCCAGCGCGGCGAGGGCGAGGAACGCGACGACGACGGAGGCGCGGTTCCACGCGCGGAGCTCGGCGAAGCCGAGAGCGGCGAGCACGCTGTTGAGTCCTGCCACTGTGGCGGCGAGCACCATGACGACGGTCAGCGCACCGAGCGCGCGCAGGCGTGCGAGAAGCGGGGCGACGGCCCGTGCGCCGATGGGCACGAGCAGGGCCACCACGGCGATGACCAGACCGAGCGCGCCGAGCGCGCCGAGCGTCTCGGACCCCTCACCAGGGATCGGGGAGTCGACGGTCGCTCCGCGCAGGGACCCGAGCTCGGCGATCCGGTGCCGGCCGAGCGGCAGCAGGAGGTTGGCGATCTTCAGCCCGTAGAACTCCGTCGCGCCGTACGAGCGGCCGTCGATGGCGAACCCGCTGCCGGGCTCGGGTTCGTACAGCAGGTTGGGCAGCGCGGCGAGCGCGAGGACGACCAGCACGGTTCCGGTGTGGACACCGGCCGTCAGGGCGGGGCGCCAGCTGCGGTGGGCGATCGCGGCGAGCAGGCCGGCCGCGACGACGAGCACCACCGAGAACACCGCGTAGTACAGACCCGTCCCCGCGACGAGCACCGCCGACACGATGACGCCCCACTCACGCACCCGCCACCGGCGCGGCGAACGCCACACGTCCACCCGCCCCGCGTAGAGGGCGACGGCGAGCGCGACCGCGACCGGCACGGCGTAGTACGCCGAGAGGAACAGGTGGGACTCCCCGCGCAGGAAGTGGTACGGCAGCCACGAGTACACGGCCGCGAGTGCGCAGGCGAGCGGGCGCGAGACGGTGAGCGATCGCAGCGCGGCGTAGGCGAAGAGGGCGATGACCGCGAAGCCGCCCACGAAGAAGACGTTGACCGTCGCGGCGGGACTCAGCACCAGCGAGAGCAGCTTCAGGGTGAGGAGGTGCCACAGGTCGCCCACGGAGCTCGGGTAGGCGGCGAGGTCCTGGCCGAACGGTGCGCCGAGCCCCGCACCGAACTGTGTCCAGCCGCCGGTCTCCATGTTCTTCACGGTCATCAGCGCGAGCATGACGTCGCCGCCGCCGGAGAACGGGACGTTGAGGTGGGCCCGCCACAGTCGCAACGTCAGGGCCGCGCCGGCGAGGGCGACGGCCGCGGCCCCGGCCGCCCAGGCGAGCTCGAGGGCGATCGTGCGACGTCGTGACGGCGCACGCTCGGCCGCCGCGGGGGCGGCGGCGGTGGGCTCGGTTGCTGAGGGCGCCGCCGCAGCGGTGGGCTCTGAGGGGTCGCGAAGGTCCTCGGGCAGCGTCTGCGGCGTGCTCATGTGCTGCTGGGCTCCTGCTCGCTCAGGTGGTCGGACGGAGGCCGTGTGTGGCGCGCCGGCGCCCGTGGCGTCACTGTGGTGGAAGGGTGCCGGCCGGGCTCGCGGTGAGCCAGGCCACGGGCGTCGTCCCGCGCTCACCGCACGGCAGGGCGCCGTTGTGCTCTCGGTGACGTCACGGTAGGCGACGTCCGATCCTACCGGAGGCTCAAGTCGGTGCCGAGACGGCCGATGCAGATGACGAAGCCCCCGCGTGCGGGGTGCTGCGCACGTGCCTCGCCGTGGTCCACTGGTGAGCAGAAGGCCGAGCAGGAGGATCATGCGTACCTGGGTCAGGACGTCAGCCGTCGCCGTCGCCGTCGCGCTGGCGGGTGTGGTCGGCCCGGTGGCGGTCACGCCCGCCGTTGCCGCAGACCCCGGCACCGTCACCTTCACGGGTCGCGGGTTCGGCCACGGGCGCGGCATGGGCCAGTACGGCGCCCTCGGATACGCCGTCGACCTGGGCTGGGACCACGAGAGGATCCTGCGCCACTACTACGGCGGCGCGACGCTGGCCCGCGACGCCGGCAACCCGGCGCTGTCGGTCGAGCTGACCCGCAACACCGGCAGGAGCGTCGTGGTGGAGGGGCCGGGTATCGCGGTCGGTGGCGTCGTCACCGGGGGACGCGCGGTGCTGGTGGAGCGGACCGGGGGCGGGCGGTTCGACGTCAGGACCGGTCCTTCCTGCGGCGGTCCGTGGACGCTGTGGAAGAGCGGGGTGGAGTCGGGAGCCGTGATCGCGACGGCCAACGGGGCACCGACCGTCTGCGAGGCCGACCGGTGGACGATGTACCGCGGCTCGCTGCGCGTGGTCGAGCGGTCGGGAACCTCGTACCTGCTCAACGACGTCTCCGTGGACGACTACCTGCGCGGGGTCCTGCCGCGGGAGGTCCCGGCGTCGTGGGCGGGGTTGGGTGGTGGGCGCGGGGCGGAAGGGCTGCGCGCGCAGGCCGTCGCGGCCCGGAGCTACGCGCTCGCGTCCTCACGGCCGACGAGCGGCGCCACGACGTGCGACACGACCGCCTGCCAGGTGTACGGCGGTCACGCCGAGCAGTTCTACGGCAAGGCCGTGAAGGTGCTCGAGGACGCGCGGACGGACACCGCCGTCGCCGACACCTCCGGGAAGGTCATGCGCACGGCCGCGGGGGCCGTGGCACGCGCGGAGTACAGCTCGTCCACCGGGGGCTGGACGGCGGGCGGGGTCTTCCCCGCCGTCGAGGACCTCGGGGACGCGACGTCGTCCAACCCCAACCGCTCGTGGACGGTCTCCGTGGCGGCGTCCCGGGTCGCGAGTGCGCTCGGGACGGGGCAGATCCGCTCGATCGCCGTCAACGCACGCAGCGGGCTCGGTGCCGACGGCGGCCGCGTGCAGCAGGTGGTGGTCGTCGACACCGCCGGTCGCACCTCGACCTTCTCGGGTGACACGGTCCGCAGCAGGCTCGGACTGAAGAGCGACTGGTTCACGGTGACGGGGCAGGGAGCGCGGAACGAGGCCGAGGCCGTCGTCCGAGCGCTCTACAACGACGTCCTGGGGCGCGAGCCCGAGCCCGCAGGGCTGGCCAACTGGACGAACGTCGTGGCGACGACGAACAACCCGCGGCTCGTCGCCGACGGCATCGTCAACTCCAAGGAGCGTCTGCAGGCTCTCGTGACGACCGAGTACGTGCGAGCCCTGCGGCGCGGTCCGGAGCCCGAGGGCCTCGCGAACTGGGTGGGCTACATGGAGCGCGGCGCGACGGTGTCGGACCTGCAGATCGGCATCTTCGCGAGCCAGGAGTCCCTCAACGTGCTCGGCGGCGGCGACACCAGGGCGTGGGTCGCCGGGATGTACGCGGCGCTCCTGGGTCGACCCGCCTCCGCGGCGGAGACGGCGGAGTGGGCAGCAGTCGCCCAGCGCCAGGGGCGTGGGGCCGCCGTGGCCGGCATCGCGCGGTCACCGGAGGCGGGCACGCAGCGGCTGCTGGCGTACTACCAGCGGTTCCTCGGGCGGGGCCTGGACCCGTCGGGGATCGCGAGCTGGTTGCCCGCCATGTCGGGGCGCGGCGACTTCACGATCCCGGGCATGATCGGTGGCAGCCAGGAGTACTGGAACCGGGCGCAGGCCAGGTTCCCCTGACGGCCGGGCGACGCGCTACAGCGAGTCGCCGACGGGCGCGGTGAGGAGCTCCCACACCTCGTCGGCGTAGTCGTCCCACGTGCGCGCCGGCCGGGCGGCACAGGCCGCCACGAGCTCGCGGTGCAGGTCGTCGGACGCGAGCACCCGGCGCAGCGCGTCGGTGAGGTCGTCGTCGTCGCGCGGGTCGACCAGCAGCGCGCCGCCGTCGGCCGCGATCTCACGCATGCTCCCGTAGGCCGACGTGATCGCCGGCGTGCCCGCGGCGAGCGACTCCGCGACGGGCAGCCCGAAGCCCTCGTTGAGCGAGGGGAACACCGTGACCCGTGCGAGGCGGTAGGCGGCCCACAGCAAGGGGTCGGGGACGCGTGACGCCGACTCGACGGGGCGCCCGGCGCGCTCGAGAGCGGCCAGCCGTCCGGCGAACTCGTCCGACCCCCAGGCGTTCCCGCCGATGAAGGTGAGACTGAACTCGACGCCCTCCCGCCACAGCCGCTCTGCGGCGTGCAGCACGGCGAGGTGGTTCTTGCGGGGTTCGTGGCTGCCGACGACGAGGACCATCGGCAGGTCACCCACGCAGAACCGGTCCCTGGCTGCGACGAGGTCGTCCGCGGTCGGTGCCGGTGCGACGGCGGGCAGGGCCACCGCGCGGATGTCCGGCCCGCTCGACCCCACGGCGGCCAGCATCCGCCGCCAGCCCTCGTACTCGGTGGCCGCGGCGTCCGAGATCGCCGCCACGCGGTCGAAGTGCCGCACGGCTGCGAGGTTCCCGTAGAAGACCGAGGCGAACCCGGTCGCGGTGGTCTCGGCCGACGTCAGCGGGACGCAGTCGAAGCCGATGACGCCCGTGCGGTTGCCGGAGTGCCGAGCGAGCGAGAGCAGCCGGTGCGAGCGACTGTGCTCGGCGGCGAGCTCGGGGACGAGCACCGTCGAGCGCCACGGGACGACGATGCCCGGCGACGCGGGGTCGCGCCCGGGAGTCAGGCGTGCGCTCTCGACGGCGTCCAGCTCGCGCATGGCGAGAAACCCGTCGGTCCACGCGACCGGGAGCACGTCGTGCGTCGCGGACCAGCGCCGGGCGGTCTCCTTGGCGACGCGCTGGATGCCGGTCGCCAGGTCGGTGGACACGGTGTGGTTGACGTCGACGACGTGGGCGCCGACCACGACCCGGACGTCGGCGGCCATCGAGGCAGCCGTCGCGGCGCTCTCGACCTCACGCCAGAGGGCGCCGGGGCCGTCGAGCTCGAGCCGGCGAGCGGTCCGCACGACGGTGGCGTCCTCGGGGAGCACCCCGGACAGCACTGCCAGCGCGAGCCAGACCTGCCCGCGGTCACGGGGCTCGACGAGGCCCTCGACGGCGCGCACGAGGTCCCTCGTCCCTCGGCAGTGCGGCGTCGGGGACGCCCCCAGCGCGTCGGACAGCGTCCGCAACCGGGCGTTCCAGGTCGGGACGAGGCTCGTCGGCGCAGCACGCCGTGACAGCAGGCTCACATCTGCTCCTCGCGTGCGGTCGTCACGGTGCGCCACAGGTCCCTCGCGTAGTCGTCCCAGGTCCGCCGGGGGCGCTGCCGCGCCTCGCCCCGCAGGCGTTCGAGCAGGTCGGGTGACGTGAGAAGAGCGTGCATCGCCTCCGTCACGGCGTCGTCGTCGGTCGGGTCGACCGTCAGGCACCCGCCGTCGCGCGCGAGCTCGGCGAGGCTCCCGTAGGACGAGGTGACGACGGGCGTGCCGCACGCCAACGACTCGGCGACGGGCAGTCCGAAACCCTCGTGGAGGGAGACGAACACGCTGAAGCGCGCGTCGCGGAACGCCTGCCACAGCTCGTCGTCGGTGACGCGGCCGAGGTGCGTGACCGGTCGGCCCAGGGAGCGGACGTGCTCGATCCGACGGGAGAACTCCTCGCTGCGCCAGCCGGGGCCACCGATGAGCACGAGCTCGAACTCGTGACCGGCACGCCACAGCCGCTCGGCGGCGTGCAGGACGGTGTCGTGGTTCTTGTGGGGCTCGTGGCTCCCCACGCACAGGACCCGTGGGCGTCCGCCCGGCGCGGCGCCGTCCTGCGCCGGGTCGACGGGGACGGGGACGTCCGCCGGCAGGACCACCTCGTGCACCCGGGGGCCGGGCAGTCCCTGGGCGGTGACGGCGTGCGCGAAACCCGCGAACTCGGCGGCCGCGGACGCGCTGATGGCGGCGACCGACGCCGCGTGCTTGACGACCGTGAGGTACGCACCGAACCGGACGGCGTCGACCGGTGGACGCAGGTCGGCGCTCACCGCGGGGATCATGTCGTAGCCGATGAGGACGAGGGCGTTGCCGGAGTGCTCGGCGAGGGCCGCCAGCGCTGGACCGAACGCCGTGTCGGGGATCTCGGGGACGAGGAGCACGCCGCGCCACGGCACCACCAGGCGTGCACGGTAGGCGCGCTCCGCGGCCGGGTCGACCTGCGACTCCTGCCCGTAGCGCAGCACCCGCTCGACCTCCCGGGGTGCCAGCGTCCGCAGTGCCGTGTACTCGTCGACGTTCGCGGTGACGGTGAAGTCGCCCGACCAGCGCGGCAGGGTCTCGCGCACGACCCGGTGGATTCCCGTGTGGATGTCGTGCCGGGCGCAGAAGTCGGCGTTGACGACGACGCCCTGGACGACGTCGAGCTCGAGCTCGAGCGCGCCGCGGAGCGGGTGCCGGACGACGTCGGCGAGCAGCCGGGCAGTGGCGTCCTCGTCGTCGAGCAGCTCGAGGTCGCGGCGCAGGGCCAGGACGTCCGCGGAGCTCGGCATGGCCGCCCGGACGGCCGTGAGCAGGAGCCAGGCGACGTCCGGTCGCGGGGCCTGGCGCGCGCGGGCGACGAGCAGCGGCAGGAGCGTGGCGGCCGTGGCGCCGGGATCGCTGGACTCCTCGACGTCGACACCGACCGCGCGGGCGACCGCGGCGACGCGCTGGTCGAGCGCCGTGAGCAGCGCGCCCGCCGCCGTCCTCTTCACGAGCGCGCGCGCAGGCGCGCGACAACGCGTCGGCCCGCGCGCAGGGGGCGGGTCACACGCCACGAGAGCGTCGAGTGCACCGCGGCCAGCTCGGCGGCCAGTCGGGCGCTCTGGTCCAGCAACGGTCGTCCGTCCTCGTCGTACCGGGCCTCGGCCACGGCGTCCGCCCAGGTCGTCAACGCCAACCTGCGCCACTGCACCACCTGGCGCCGGAGCGTCTCGCGTTCGTCGTTCGCGGGCAGGTCGGGCGTGGCGGGCAGGTCAGGCACCGGACGATCATAGGACGTGCCACCGCCGTGCAGCCCGGCCCGCGGACGACGCTAGGGTGGGGTGACCGCTCCCCGACGTCGACGAGGAATCATGCCCCGCGCTCTTATCACCGGAATCACTGGTCAGGACGGCCTGTACCTCTCGGAGCTCCTGCTGGGCAAGGGCTACGAGGTCTACGGGTTGATCCGCGGACAGAACAACCCGAAGTACGACCTCGTGCGGAGCGTCGTTCCCGGCGTGCAGCTGGTCACCGGTGACCTCACGGACATGTCGAGCCTCATCCGCGCGCTCAACGTCGCGCAGCCGGACGAGGTCTACAACCTCGGCGCCATCTCGTTCGTCGCGTACTCGTGGGAGAACGCGCTGCTCACGTCCGAGGTGACGGGCAAGGGCGTGCTCAACATCCTCGAGGCCGTGCGCCTCTACTCGCAGGACGACCCGGCGAAGGTGCGCTTCTACCAGGCCTCGTCCTCGGAGATGTTCGGCAAGGTGCAGGAGGTCCCGCAGCGTGAGAGCACGCTGCTGTGGCCGCGGTCGCCGTACGGCGTGGCCAAGGTCTTCGGTCACTACATGACCATCAACTACCGCGAGTCGTACGGGATGCACGCGTCGTCGGGCATCCTCTTCAACCACGAGTCGCCGCGCCGCGGCCCGGAGTTCGTCACCCGGAAGGTCACGCAGGCCGTGGCCCGCATCTCGCTCGGTCTGCAGGAGCACGTGACCCTCGGAAACCTCGACGCGAAGCGCGACTGGGGCTTCGCCGGTGACTACGTCGAGGCCATGTGGCGGATGCTGCAGCAGCCGGAGGCGGACGACTACGTGGTCGCGACCGGCGAGACGCACTCGATCCGTGAGCTGCTCGACATCGCCTTCCGCCACGTCGGCATCGACGACTGGGCCCCGCTCGTCAAGCAGGACCCGCGGTTCATGCGGCCCGCCGAGGTCGACCTCCTCATCGGCGACCCTGCCAAGGCGCACGCGCAGCTCGGCTGGGAGCGCAAGGTCGACTTCGTCGGCCTCGTGACGATGATGATCGAGAACGACCTGGAGGAGCAGCGCGCTCTGGCTGGTCGGTGATCAGGTGACACGGGCGTTCATCACCGGCATCTCCGGGCAGGACGGCACGATCCTTGCCGGCGTGCTCGCCGGGCAGGGGGTCGAGGTGCACGGGCTCGTGCGCTCCGCCGACGAGGCGGCGTCGCACGCCCCGGCCCTCCCCGGGGGGGTGACGCTGCACGTCGGTGAGCTGACCGATGGCGAGCGCATCTCCGAGCTCCTCGCCGAGGTCAGGCCGGACGAGGTCTACAACCTGGCCGGCATCAGCTCGGTCGCGTACTCCTGGGAGCACCCCGTGCAGACCGGGCTGGTCTCGGGTCTGGGTGCGGTCAACGTGTTCGAGGCCGCGCGGCGCCTGCAGGACGGCACGGGCCGTCCGGTCCGGGTCCTCCAGGCCTCGAGCGCCGAGATCTTCGGCAACCCGGACCGCACGCCGCAGGACGAGTCCACGCGGGTGGCACCGCTGTCCCCCTACGGGGCGGCGAAGGCGTACGCGCACCAGATGGCGGCCGTGTTCCGCAGCCGGGACCTGCATGTCGCGACGGTCGTGCTCTACAACCACGAGTCGCCGCTGCGTCCGGTCACGTTCGTCACCCGCAAGATCACCGCCGCCGCGGCGAGGATCGCGCACGAGGGCGCCGGGACCCTGGTCCTCGGCGACCTGAGCGTGCGACGCGACTGGGGGTGGGCGCCCGACTACGTGGACGCGATGGTCCGAACGATCCGTCACGGACGCCCGGACGACTTCGTCATCGCGACCGGCCGCACGCACAGCGTCGAGGAGTTCGTGGCGGCCGCCATGGAGCGAGCGGGGGTGACCGACTGGCGGGACCGGGTCAGCGTGGACCCCTCGTTCGTGCGGCCCGCCGAGGCCGCGGAGCAGGTGGGCGACGCCTCGAAGGCGCTGGCCGAGCTGGGCTGGTCACCCACGGTCCCGTTCAGCGAGATCGTCGGACGGATGGTGGACCACGACCTGGAGCTGCTACGGAGGAACGGATGAGCGACGCGTTGGTGCCGACCCTGCGACCGGGGGTCGTCTCCGTCGTTCTCGTCAACTACCGCGGTGCGGACGACACGATCACCGCGCTGCGGGCGTTCGGTGACGTCGACTGGGCGGCGGACCGCCTCGAGCTCCTCGTCGTCGACAACGACTCCGGAGACGGCAGTGCGGACCGCATCCGCGCCGCCGTGCCGGAAGCACGCGTCATCGAGTCCGGCGGCAACCTGGGCTTCGCGGGCGGCTGCAATCTCGGCGTGCAGCACGCGACGGGGGAGTACGTCGCGTTCCTCAACAACGATGCGCGCCCGGACCGGGGCTGGGTCTCCGCGGCGGTCGAGGTGCTCGAGCAGGACCCGACCATCGGGGCAGTCGCCTCCAAGGTGCTCGACTGGGAGGGACGGCTCGTCGACTACGTGGACGGGTCGCTCACGTGGTTCGGCATGGGCTACAAGCGGGAGGTCGAGAAGCCCGACACCGGCCGGTGGGACACCCCCAAGGACGTCCTCTTCGGCACCGGGGCCGCGATGTTCGTCCGGGCCGAGCTGTATCGCGAGGTCGGTGGTTTCGACGAGCGGTTCTTCATGTTCTACGAGGACGTCGACCTCGGCTGGCGCCTGAACCTCCTCGGCCACCGCGTGCGCTACGTGCCGGGTTCGGTCGCGTTCCACAAGCACCACGTGACGATGAAGAAGTTCGGCGACTTCCGCGAGAGCTACCTTCTCGAGCGGAACGCGCTGCTCAGCATCTACAAGAACTACGACGACGAGTCGCTGGCCCGCGCGCTGCCCGCTGCGATGGCGCTGTCGGTTCGCCGTTCGCTCGCGCGGGCCGGTGTCGACGCGACCGCGCTCGACCTGCAGCGGTCACCCGGCGGGGACGACGTCGGCATCCTCGAGGTGCCGAAGATGGGCCTGACCGGGACCTTCGCGATCGACTACCTCGTCGAGCAGCTGCCCTCCCTCATCGAGACGCGCCGCGACCTGCAGGCCCGGCGGCGGCGCAGCGACCGTGAGCTCTTCCCGCTGTTCCGGGAGGCGATGGAGCCTGCGTACGGCATGCCCTCGTACCTCGAGGCCCATGAGGTCCTCGTGCGCGCGTTCGGCATCGAGGAGCACTTCACCGCCCGTCACCGCGTCCTCGTCGTCACCGGCGAACCGCTGCTCGAGCGGATGGCAGGGCCCGCGATCCGTGCGTGGGAGATCGCTCGCGCCCTGGCTCCCGACCACGACGTGCGGCTCGTCTCGACCGGCGGCGCGCGGCGCACCAGCCCCGACTTCTCCGTCGAGTACGCAGCCGGTGCCGGCCTGCGTGAGCCGACCGAGTGGGCCGACGTCATCATCTTCCAGGGCTTCCTGCTCGAGACCGCGCCGTGGATCAAGGACAGCGACAAGATCGTGGTCGCCGACATCTACGACCCCATGCACCTCGAGCAGCTCGAGCAGGCCAAGGACCTCGAGCCGCGGGAGCGGGTGCGGGCCGTGGCGGAGACGACGTACGCGCTCAACGAGCAGCTGCGTCGCGCGGACTTCCTCATGTGCGCGTCGTCGAAGCAGCGGGACTTCTGGCTGGGCCAGCTCGCCGGACAGGGGAGAGTCAGCCCCGCCGTCTACGACGAGGACGCCGGACTGGAGAACCTCCTGGCGGTCGTGCCGTTCGGGATCGAGGACCACCCGCCCGTGCAGCGCAAGCACGGCATCAAGGGCGCGGTGCCCGGCATCGGACCCGACGACAAGGTCATCCTCTGGGGCGGCGGGATCTACAACTGGTTCGATCCGCTGACCCTCGTGCGCGCGGTCGGACGGCTCGCGGAGCGGCATCCCGAGGTCCGCCTGTTCTTCATGGGCATGTCCCACCCCAATCCGGGCGTGCCGCGCATGCGCGTCGCCTGGGAGGTCCAGGAGCTGGCCCGCGAGCTCGGCCTGGAGGGGACGCACGTCTTCTTCAACGAGGGCTGGGTGCCGTACGAGGAGCGGGCCGACTACCTGCTCGACGCCGACGTCGGCGTGTCGACGCACTTCGAGCACATCGAGACCGAGTTCAGCTTCCGGACCCGCATCCTCGACTACATGTGGGCGTCGCTCCCGCTCGTCGCGACGGACGGCGACACGTTCGGGCGCCTCATCCGCGAACGCGGACTCGGACGAGCCGTGCAGGCGGAGGACGTCGAAGGGCTCGAGCGCGCACTCGAGGAGATGCTCTTCGACGAGGAGGCGGCGTCCGCGGCCCGTGAGGCCGTCGTCGCGCTCGCGCAGGAGTACCGCTGGCAGCGGGTGCTCGAGCCGCTCGTCGCGTTCTGCCGTCAGCCACGCCGCGCCGTCGACCTCGCTGTGCCGTCCACGGCGGGCGCGGACGAGCGGCAGTCGCGTCGGACGCGCCGACGCCCGAGCCTGCGCGACGACCTCGGGCTCGCGAAGGACTACCTGTCCGCGGGTGGTCCCCGAGAGCTGTCGAGGCGCGTCGTGGGACGGGTGCGCCGCGTGGTGGGCGGGGGCTGAGACCACGCGCGGTGCGCCGGGCGACCGCGTGCCTCTGCGCGAGGCCGACCGGTGTCAGCCGAGCGCGGCGCGGATGGCTGCCACCCGCTGCCGGGCCTGCGCGAGCTCGTATCGGCGGGGACGGCCACGCCGTGTCGACCTCAGCTGGGCGAGCCGTCCGGCGACGACGCGACCCGCTGCGGTGGCCGAGTGCAGCGCGGCGATGTCCGCTGCGGCCCGTGCACCACGGTGCGCCGCGTCGGCCGGGTCGTCGAGCACCGCGCGCAGGAGGGCCGCGGCAGCATCGACGTCGGGCTCGGCCCACCGGGTCCCCTGCGGGTACGGCTCGGCCCCCGGCGGCACCTGGGTCGGGGTCCACGGCACGAGGTAGCTGTTGGCGGGGGTCATGAACTGCAGGTTCCCGCTGTAGCCGGTGGCCAGGACCGGCTTGCCCCAGGCCATCGCCTCGGCGATCGTCAGGCCCAGTCCTTCGGACCGGTGCAGCGACATGTACACGTCGCAGCAGGCGACGAGCGCGTCGCGGGCCTCGGCCGAGAGGTAGTCCTCCAGCAGCAGGACGTCCGGCCGGTCCGATGCGGCGAGCCGCACCTGCTCGGCCTCGAGCGGGCGCAGGTGGGCGTTGATCGACTTGAGCACCAGGACGGGGCCGCTGCCGGCGGGGACCGCGCGCCGGAACGCCTCGATGACACCGAGGGGGTTCTTGCGCTCCATCGTGCTGAGGTAGTCGAAGCTGAAGAGCACCACCGGTGCGTCGGGCAGCCCCAGCTCGGCCCGCCCGAGGCGGGGGGCAGGCCCGCGCTGCGGCAACGGAGGCGGCACGACGTGCACCGGGACGGGGGAGTGGGCGGCGATGGCCTCCCGGACGAACTGCGAGGCGACCCACACCTCGTCCACGGCGGCGAAGCTCGGGTGCAGCGACTCCGGGAAGTCCTCGACCTCCCAGTACCACATGCCGATGCGGTAGGTGCCGTCCACGACGTCGCGCGCCGACGCCAGCACCGTGGGCGTGAGGTCGGCGTTGACGCACACGACAGTGGTGTCGTACCGGGTGCCGGCGGTGTCCGCCCCGTGCGTCGCTCGCTGCCTGCTCAGGAGGTGCCGGTCGACGGTCCGTGTCGAGTACGGGACATCAGCGGCCTCCAGCGCCGACACGAGGAGGCGGGCGGACTCCCCGATCCCGAGCTCACCGCGCATGAAGCCGACGACGTTGACGCCCGGCGCCGGGCGTCCGGGCTGCACGGGACGCGGCCTGACGGCCGCGAGCGCCGGTTCGAGCACACGAGGGGGTGAGCCCTCGTCGACGGCGTGCGTCCGGGCCCACGACAGGAACCCGGGCAGATCGGGGCCGGGCACGCGGGGGAACGCGGCGCGCAGGTCGGGGCGGTCGTGCAGCGCGCGGAGGTAGCGCCCGATCCCGCCGTCGGTGGTGGGCACGGTCAGCCAGGAGATCAGCTCGCTGGTGCGCGACTCGTCGAACGGGTCGGGTGCGCCCGGCGCCGCGAGGAGGCGACGCATCGCCGGATCGAGGAGGATGCCGTCGGCGGTGCGGTCCCACAGGCGTGAGGCCGTGGCGGTGGGTTGCGCCGCCCACCTCGCAGCCTGTTCCGCGGCGATCCGGGCGAGCACCGGGTGGTCGCTGAGACGCCCGCGAGGGTCGCCCGGCAGACTGGCGTCGAGCAGCCACGGGTGGTCCGGGTCGAGTCGGCTGAGGTCGACCGCGACGAGGGGGCGCCCGTCCAGCGCAGGTGGCTCGCCGTCGGTCAGCGAGTGGCCGGGCTCCAGCGACCACGCCGAGAGCAGGAGTGCGGGATCGTCCACACGCGTCGCGCCGCCACCGAGGGCGTCGACCCAACGACCGCCGATGCCCCCGGGGCTGGTGGCGGCCGACCACGTCGCGACGACGTCGGCACGGTCCACCCGAACCGCCACCATCGCCGTCGAGCAGGTTCCGGCGTCGAGCACCTGGGCCGCGCTGGGGCTGCGGTCGTCGTCCGGCACGGGCAACGCGGAGCGCACCACCAGGGCCGCTCCGCTGCGTCCCGCGGCCGCGACGAGCGCGTCGGGCGCCGCGAAGAGAAGCACACCTGCCTCGACCGAGAGCAGGATCTCGTCTGGCTGCCGTCGGCCTGCGAGCGCAGTCAGGGCGATGGGCCGGGCGGCCGCGACGAGCTCGGCGCCGGACAGCGTGGCGGCCAGACGGTGCATCGCCTGGTCGGGGACGTCGAGATCCCTCGTGGTCACGACCTGCTCGACGCCCACGGGTACGTACGAGCCGTCGAGGTCGAGCACGACAGTCGTGGCGTCCGGCATCACCCGGACGCAGTCCTCGACGGTCGAGCGGGCCTGGGCCGCGCAGAGCGCTGCGCTGACGACGACGACGTGCATGGACCACCGTTCCGGGGAGGGGTGCGGGATGAGACTACTCGCGGCGAACAGACTGCGGCGATCAGGACGTCGGCGCGTCCCGGCCGATGTACCGGGCGACCACGCGCCGGCCCACGCGGGCTGCGTGCCACATGCGGCGGCGCTCCCCGAGCGTGCGCGGGAGTCGTCGCAGATGGGCGGTCAGACCGCGTCGTCGCGCCACGGCGTCCGGCGACGCCCAGCCGCCGCGACGCGCGGCACGCAACCATCCGGCGCTCTGGCGGGCGGCTGAGATCGCGGCGACGCGCAGGGGGGCGTGGCGGGTCGCGACCACGAGGGAGTTGCGCGTGTTGTGGTACCGGAACACGGGGGTGTCGGTGCCCGAGCTCGCCGCGTGCTCGTGGTGCGCGACCGCCTCGGGGACGTAGCGCACCGTCCAGCCGGCCGCTCGCATCCGCCACGACAGGTCGGTGTCCTCGTAGTAGAGGAAGAGCCAGGGGTCGAAGCCCCCCACCTCGTCCAGCATCTCCCGCCGTAATGCCGCGGCACCGCCGTAGAAGCCGAACACGTCAGGGTCGGTCGACTCCGACCCGAGGGGCGCCCTCCAGTCGCGGTCTGCGCCGTTCCCGGTGCGTGTGACGACGTTGCCGGTCGAGTTGACGAGCACGGGGTCGGTGCCGGCGAGCAGGACCCTCGCCGTCGTCGCCCCGACCCCAGGCGCCTCCAGGGCGCGGAGGAGGTGCTCGACCGCGTCGGGGGCGAAGGCTGCGTCGTTGTTCAGCAGGACCACGTGACAGCGCGCGTCCGCCATCCCGAGAGCGGCCCCGCCGGCGAACCCGAGGTTGCTCGCGGACGCCAGGCGCCGGACGTCGGGGTAGCGCGTCGCCAGCAGCTCGGCCGTGCCGTCGGTCGACCCGTTGTCCACCACGACGACGTCCAGGCGGTCCCGTACCGTCTGGCGCTCGAGGGAGTCGAGCGCGGTGGGCAGCAGGTGTGCACCGTTCCACGACACGACGACGACACGGGCGAGGGCGCCCGGACCCGGGCTCACCGTCAGACTGCCGTGATCGTGGGCGCCAGGTCCATGACGCCGAACGACTGCGAGGTCGAGGTCACGGAGAACATCGCCCCCTGCTGCACCTGGTGGATCGGCGTGCCGTCGCGCCGGCCGATCGCGCCGGCGACGTAGTACTGACCGGACGCGAGGTTGACGTCGTGGACGGTGAAGACGACGGTGCGTTCGCCGTCGAGCGGAGGCAGCTCGACGCCGGCGAAGACCGTGTTGGTCCCGTAGAGCACCTGTGCCAGGGCGGTCTCGATCCGGATGCCCGCCCGCCAGTCGTCGATCGGCTCGTCCGACCGGTAGGTCACCGCGATACGCAGCGCGCCGCCGGAGGGGATCTCCTGCACAGGGCGGTCGTTCTCGTCGACGACCGCGACCTTCTCGACGACGGCGACGGGCTGCTCCTCGACGGTCTGGGTCGACTCCTCCGAGACACGGGCGGCCTCGTAGTCCTCACGCAGGACGCGCAACGCCACCCGGGGCAGGTCGTCGGCGACGATCGCGCCGTCACGCAGCACGATGGCGCGGTCGCAGAGCTCACCGACCTGGGACAGCGAGTGCGACACCAGGACGATGGTGCGGCCCTCGGCCTGGAACTGGGCGATCCTGTCCATGCACTTGCGCTGGAACGGCTCGTCACCGACGGCCAGCACCTCGTCGACGAGCAGCACGTCGGGATTGACGTGGACGGCCACCGCGAAGGCCAGCCGCACGTACATGCCCGACGAGTAGAACTTCACCTGGGTGTCGATGAACGGCGCGATGCCGGAGAACTCGACGATCTCGTCGAACAGGCGGGTCGTCTCGCGGGAGCTCACGCCGAGGATCGAGGCGTTGAGGTAGACGTTCTCCCGGCCGGTGAGGTCGGGGTGGAAGCCGGCGCCCAGCTCCAGGAGAGCGGCCATCCGCCCCCGGGTGCGGACGCGCCCGCTGGTCGGTTGCAGGATGCCGCCGATCATCTTGAGCAACGTGCTCTTGCCAGAGCCGTTCGGTCCGATGAGACCGACGGTGGTCCCTGACGAGATGTCGAGGGAGATGTCGCGCAGTGCCCAGAAGTCCTCCTTGTGGAGGTTGGACCGGCCGAAGTTGACCACGCGTTCCTTGAGTGACTTCTCCTTGCGGATGACGAACCGCTTGGAGACGTCACGGACCTCGATCACGGTCGTCGTCATCACAGCTCCTGCGCAAAGTTGCCCTGCAGGCGCACGAAGACGCGCTGCGCCAGCCACAGCATGACGAGCCCGATCGCGAACCACACGAGCAGGCCCTCGGTGAGATGGGGGGGGACGGGCTGGCCGTCGCCGCCGACCCAGAACGTCTGCTGGAACCCGATGATGGCCAGGGTGATGGGGTTGGCGAGGTACACCTGCTGCAGCGCCGGGCTGAGCTCGCCCGAGACGAGCGCCCACGAGTAGACGATCGGTGACGTCCAGAAGGCGATCATGATGACGATCTCGACCAGGTACTGGACGTCGCGCAGGTAGACGTTCACCGCGGACAGGAAGATTCCCCACGCCGTGCCGATGACGAGGATGACGGCGAGGGCCAGTGGCAGGTACCCCCACCTGGCGCCGGTCGGGATCTCGCTCAGCGCGGCCGTCGCCACCAGCAGGATGCCGAGCTGGATGCCGAAGTTGAAGATCGCGGACCCGACGCTGCTCAACGGGAAGATCTCGCGCGGGAGGTAGACCTTCTTGATGAGGCCGTTGTTCGCGACGATCGAGCCGGTCCCCGCAGTCACGATCTCCGAGAACAGTCCCCACGCCGTCAGACCGGTGTAGATGAAGACGGCGAAGTCGGGGATGGACCGGGCGGCGCCGAGGAACTTCCCGAGGGCGAGCCAGTAGATGAGCAGCAGCGCCAACGGCCGCATGAGGCTCCACACGAAGCCGAGCGTGCTGTCCTTGTAGCGCGCCTTCAGCTCGCGACGCACGAGCATGTCGAGCAGCTCACGGTGGGCCCAGATGTCACGGATCTGCTGGACGGTGCCTGCTGCGAAGCCCGGCCGAGGCCCGGACTCCGTGAGGGGCAGTGCTGCGAGACGGGCTTCTCGTTCCTCGCTGATGCTGGTCATGCGAGTGGTGCTCCTGGCGGTGGGGGATCTGCCCGGCGAGAGGGCGCGGACAGTCTAGCCCTGCCTCAACTTGCCTCGGGGGCCGTCGGCAGGGTGGTGAGGAGCGTCCCGGGGTCGCGCTCGCCCTGCGCGAGTGCGTCGGCCCACGGCTCGAGCGGCGTCCCGGTGAGGCCCGACAGGTCGGGCAGGTCGCGCTTGAGGTCCGTGGTGGGCTCGGGTGTGCCACGCGCGACGGACGAGACGGCCCACGCGAGGGCGACGACGTCGTCCTCGAGCGGGGTGTGCGCGGCCCGGCCGTAGTCGATGAGCCACGCTCCCCGGTCGTTGACGATGATGTTCCAGGAACGCACGTCGTTGTGGCGGAAGCCGTGGTCGCGCAGGTCGGCGAGCGTGCGCAGGACGTCGCGCACGACGGTCACCAGCACCTGGTCGTCCGGGCGCCCGACCTCCGACAGCAGGGTGCCCGGGACGCGGGCGAGTGCGAGGCGGGCGCCGCGGTGGTCGATGTCCGATGCCACCAGCTCGATCATGTGGTGGATCGGGCTGTGGTAGCCGAGCGTCGAGTACGTGTAGAGCTCGCCGATGATCTGCGACCAGTTGTCGGGCGCGTCCTGCGAGAACAGGTACTCCTTGACGATGTGGTCACGGCCGTGGAAGTAGCGTCGCCGCCACGGTCCGTTGGCGATGGGCGAGCCGGCGTACGCCTCGTAGGAGGTCGAGTCGAAGGTGAAGGACCGACCCCCCACCGTGACGCTCTGTCGGCGGGAGATCCTCAGGAGCGGGCGGGTTCGGGTCGACAGGTGGGTGCCGACCTCGGCGATCGGGACGACGTCGACGTCGTCCTTCACGAGCGCCAGGACCTCCAGCGGGTCCTCGGGCTGCGAGGCGTCCCAGAACAGGTCCGGGTCCTCACCCTTGGTGGCCAGCTCGACGACCAGGACCGGGACCCGGTCGAGCAGCTCCCTGACGATCTCCTGCGCCGCCTCGAGGCCCTGGTAGTGGATGACGTGGTGGAGCACGGCGAGGACGAGGACGGCGTCGACCTGTCCGTGGGGGATCGTCCGGACGGACTCCACCGTCAGCTCCTTGACGAGGAACGTGACGGGTAGCCCGTTGATCGCGGCGACCTGGCGAGCCACCTCCGCGTTGTCGGCGTTGTACTCCCAGCCGACGACGTGGGCGCCCCGGTCCGCGAGCGCGAACGACATGTAGCCGAGCGACGAGCCGATGTCGAGGACGCGACGTCCACGCACCGGCTCGAGGGCCTCGGCGATGAGCCGCGCCCTCTCCTGGGACTCGCGCGCCGGCTCCTCGACGATCCCCGCGACGCCGTAGAGGGGCTGGTAGTGCTCGACCTTCGACACCAGCCTGCGGAGCACGTCGAGCCGGTCGTCGTGCTGGCGGGTCGTCTCGTGGATCGCGTCCAGCGTGGCCTGCGCGTGGACGAGCGCCGCGTTCGCCGCTGCGAGGTCGCGGTCGACCCGGGCCACGTCCTGGCGCAGGTGCGTGACGTCGTCGGTCATCTGCAGCAGACGTCGGCGGCCGGCGGCGAGGCCTGGCATGAGTGTCGCGAGGGCACGCCGGGCAGGGTTGCTCATGGTGTGCGGGCTCCGATTCCGCGGCCCGACGGGCCGCACCACGTGGTGTTCGATCTCGCGAGCCGCGTCGTCGCGGCCGCAACGGGTGCTGACTCTAGCCGCGCTCGCTGGGTCCTCGCCTTCGGGGTGCCGGCACGTAGTCTGGCGCCGTGGATCCGCTCCAGGTGTCGTTGACCGTCGAGCAGTGCTGGCAGCCGGTCCCCGGAGGCTCCGGATCGTACGTGGCCGAGCTGACGCGCGCGCTCGTCGCGCGAGACGACGTCCAGGTGACCGGGCTGGCCGCGCGCCATCGCAGGGACGCGGTGCCGGACCCGGCGCCGGCGGGGCGGACCGTGACGTCGGCGCTGCCGCGCGTCGTGCTGTACGAGGCGTGGAGCCGGTGGCGGCGGCCGCTGGCCGAGTCCGCGGCGCCGGCGGACGTCGTGCATGCCACGACGTGGGCGGTGCCCGGGACGCGGTGCCCGCTCGTCGTCACGGTCCACGACCTCGCGTTCCTGCGGGATCCACGCCACTTCACGGCCCGTGGCAACGCCTGGTTCCGACGTGCGCTGGAGATCGTGCGGGACGAGGCCGCGCTCGTCGTCGTGCCGTCGGACGCGACACGCGACGACTGCATCACCCACGGCATCGAGGCGGACCGGATCCGGGTCGTCCGCCACGGTGTCCACCCCGCCGACGTGTCACCGCAGGACGTCGCCGGGTGGCGGCGCCGGACCGGCGTGGAGCGGCCCTACGTGCTGTGGTGCGGCACCCTCGAACCTCGCAAGAACGTGCGTGGTGTCGTCGCGGCGTTCGCCGCGGCGCAGGCACAAGGGCTGGAGCACGATCTCGTCCTCGTCGGGCCCCGGGGATGGGGGGCCGAGCAGGAGCACGTCGCCCGCGCCGTGGACGCGGTCCGGCCGGGCAGCGTGAGGCTCCTGGGCCGGCTCTCGGCTGCCGATCTGCAGACCGCCTACGCGGGCGCGAGCGCGTTCGTGTTCCCGTCGCTGTGGGAGGGGTTCGGGCTGCCGGTGCTCGAGGCCATGGCGCACGGTGTCCCGGTCGTCACCTCGGCGGGCAGCTCGATGGCCGAGCTCACCGGTGACCTCGCGGAGCTCGTCGAGCCGACGGACCTCGAGGACCTCGCGGCCGGGCTCGCACGTGCTGTCGCCTCGGACGCCGGTCCTGCGCTGCGGCGGCTCGCTGCCGAGCACACGTGGGAGGCGTCGGCTGCCGCCCACGTCGGTGTCTACCGGGAGGCGGCCGCGGCGCGCGCTGCGGGCTGACCGGTGCGACGTGCCGCGTGCGGCGTGGCCGGCGCGCCGCCGTCGCGGCACCGGAGCCACGCGTCCGCGTGAGCCCCTAGGGTGGCCCGATGCGCATCCTCCTTGACGCGACAGCCGTCCCGGCGGACAGGGGCGGCGTCGGACGCTACGTCGACGCGCTGCTCCCGGCGCTCGCCCGTCAGGGCGTCGACCTCGTGGTCGTGTGCCAGCCGCGCGACGCCGCGCTGCTCGCAGCACTGGTGCCGTCGGCCGAGGTCGTGGTCGCGTCGTCCCGGATCGCGCGGCGACCGGCACGCCTGGCGTGGGAGCAGGTGGCGCTTCCCCGGATCGCGCGCCGTGTCCGTGCGGATCTCCTGCACAGCCCGCACTACACGATGCCGTTGCGGCCGGGGCTGCCCGTCGTGGTCACCCTGCACGACGCGACGTTCTTCTCCCACCCCGAGCTGCACTCAGCGGTGAAGGCCCGCTTCTTCCGGGCCGCGACGCGGCGCGCGGTCGCTCGCGCCGCGGCGCTCGTCATGCCGTCGCAGGCGACCGCGCGCGAGGTGCAGCGTCACGTCGGCGGGGACCCGGCGCGGTTCCACGTGGCCTACCACGGGGTGGACACGAGCCTCTTCCACCGCGTCGACGTGCAGGACCGGGCGCGGGTGGCCCGGTCCCTGGGCCTCGAGGGGCGGTCGTACATCGGCTTCCTCGGGACCCTGGAGCCGCGCAAGAACGTCCCGGCGCTCGTCCGGGCGTGGGCACGTGCCGTGGGTGACCTCCCCGAGGCGCCCGCGCTCGTGCTCGCCGGTGGGGCGGGCTGGGACGAGCAGGTCGCGCCCACGGTGGCTGCCGTCAGGGCGGCGCACCCCCACCTGCAGGTGGAGCTCCCGGGCTACCTGCCGCTGGAGGACCTTCCCGGCTTCCTGTCCGGTGCCACCGTGCTGGCCTACCCGAGCCTGGGGGAGGGCTTCGGGCTGCCCGTGCTCGAGGCCATGGCCTGCGGCGCGGTGGTCCTGACGACGCGCGAGCTGTCGCTCCCGGAGGTCGGAGGAGACGCGGTGGCCTACTGCGGCACGGACGAGGCGTCGATCGCCCGCGAGCTCCGGTCCCTGCTCGACGACGAGGCACGCCGAGGGCGTCTCGCGTCGGCGGCCGTCGAGCGCGCGGCCCACTTCGACTGGGACGGTGCGGCGCGCGCCCACCTCGCCGCGTACGAGGCGGCTCTGGAAACGGCGCGCTGACCGGACGGACCCCTGGTCGTCAGTCCGGGACGGGTGGCCGCCGGGCGGCGCCGTCGGCCGCCGTCCGGCCGACGGCGACCTCCTCGGCTCCGGCGTCCGGGGCGTCATCGCGGTGCGCCCCGACGGGGCCGTCGTCCACCGTCGCCACGGTCCCACCCGCCGGACGGTAGGAGTACCACGCGAACCAGGCGAGCGCGGTCGCGAGCGCGGCGTACAGGGCGGTCCCCGTGAGGTAGCCGATCGGCGACGCCCAGTCCGGCTGCAGCGTGACGACCTGGCCGTTGAGCCCCTCGGCGTACCGTCGGGAGGCCCAGTAGAACGCGGCCACGTGACCGACGAGCACGACGGGCACCGCGCCACGGGCGACACGACGCAGCAGCTGACCCTCCGGCGTGCGTTCGACGCCGACGACCAGGGCGGCCAGCAGCGGCACACCCACCGCCAGCGGCAGCGCGTAGCGACCCTGCCACACCATGCCGACGTCGACGGCGGTGGGCACCTGCAGCGCGGCCGGGGCCAACGCGACGCCCAGCACGAGGACCAGGAGCGCGCCCCGCCGACGTGCCGGGCGGGCCGCCGAGAACGCCAGCAGCAGCACTGCCCCGACCATGGCGTACCAGGCGATGAACGTCACGGGGGGCGACGGCGCGTCGAGCCACCCGTAGTCACCGATCATGTTGAGGAGGTACTCCGAGCCCTTGCCCACCACGGCGAGCACGACGACGCGCGGGTCCGCGAACTGCGGGTACAGGTCCTTGGTGGTGACGACCGACGGGTGCGTCAGCAGCCACGCGATCGCCGCCGCGCTGGCAGCGACCGTGGCGGCGACGTACCAACGGAAGCGGGGATGGGCGACGACGGCGCGCCAGCGGCCCGGCGGCGCGGCGATCAGCACCACCACCACGACGGCGAGCGCCCAGACGGGACCCGTCGAGCGCGTGTTCACGAGCAGCGCACCCGCGACCACCGCTTGCAGGAGCGCACCGTTGCCCACCGGTCCGCGGCTCAGGACCAGGGCCAGGCACGCGGCCCAGAAGGCGAACGCCGCGCTGATCTCGAACCCGGCCGGGTTCACGGTCGCACCGAGGAAGAAGCACATCGGCGTCAGCGCGACGGCCGCACCCCACACGCCGGCGCGGTTCCCCTCGATCCGGCTGAGCCGGTAGAGCCCCCACGTCACCAGCAGACCACTGAGCAGCGCGCTGAGGAGGCGCATCGCCAGGATCCCCGACTCGGCAGGCAGGAGCAGCGACGGCCATCCGACCAGGGCGTAGTACAACGGCGGGTACTGGCCGGCGTACGTGCGCGTGTCGACCGGGTCTCCCGGCGGCGGCAGGTCGGGCTGGCACGACGCAGGCACGTCCTGCTGGAACGCGAAGCAGTTGGGGAGAGCGATCGACGCCGCGTAGTCGGACGGCAGCCGGACGATGCCGGCGACCCCCGGTTCGGCCGTGCTCACGAGCGCATCGGCGTCCGGAAGGGAGATCTGCCCCCGGACGACCCCGGCGGCGCGCACGACGTGGCTCGGCTCGTCCGGGGACGACATCAGCGGGGTCGCGACCGACCAGCACCAGCCCAGGGCGACGACCAGGGCACCGACGACGGGCCACCGCAGCCGTGCGCGCGCGGGTCGGGGTGCGCCGCCGTCGGCGTCGTCTGCGGCGTGACTGCGAGACATCGGGCGGTGTCCTCCCGGGGCGGGGTGCGGTCGTCGGACGCCGACGACCGTCGGCCAGTGTAGGGCGGCGGCCGTTCCCGTCTCCGCCGCGAGGAGCACGACCCGCCGGGGGCCCACCGACTGCGCGGTAAGGTGTCGGCCGTGTCCGTACCCCCTGATGCCCGCGTGCTGGTGGTCCTGCCCGCGTGGAACGAGCGGGAGTCCCTTCCGGGGGTCCTCGCCGAGATCCGCGAGCACCTGCCTGACGTGGCCGTCCTCGTCGTCGACGACGGGTCCCACGACGGCACCGCGGCGGTGGCCCGGTCCCACGGCGTCGACGTCCTCGAGCTCCCCTTCAACCTCGGCGTCGGTGGCGCCATGCGTGCGGGCTTCCGGTACGCCCTCGAGCAGGGGTACCCGATGGTCGTCCAGGTCGACGCGGACGGGCAGCACGACCCCCGCGACGTCCCGCGGATCGTCGAGCGGCTCGCGGACGCCGACATCGTCATCGGGGCGAGGTTCGCCGGCACGGGGGAGTACGAGGCGCGCGGGCCGCGACGATGGGCCATGCGGGTGCTCGCCGGTGTCCTGAGCCGCGTCGCGTCGACCCGGCTCACGGACACCACCTCCGGCTTCCGCGGTGCCGGCCCGCGTGCCGTCGAGCTCTTCGCCCTGCACTACCCGGCCGAGTACCTGGGTGACACCGTGGAGTCGCTCGTGATCGCCGCCCGCAACGGCCTGCGCATCGAGCAGATCGGCGTGTCGATGCGCGAGCGGTCGGCCGGCCGGCCGTCCCAGAGCCCGCTGAAGGCCGCCGTGTACCTCGCCCGTGCCTGTCTGGCTCTCGTCATCTCGCTCGGCCGCCGTCGCGAGCGGCTCGTCCCGTCGGAGGCGGCAGTCGTATGAACGGCCACCTGTTCGCCCTGCTCGGGGCTCTGGTCACGCTGGCGTTCATGTTCGAGCTGCTGCGGCGTCGCCGGCTGCGCGAGAAGTACGCGGGGTTCTGGATCGTCACGGCGCTCGTCGTCCTGGTCGCGGCCGTCTTCCCCGGCATCACCGAGTGGCTGGCGACCTTGGTCGGCATCACCACCCCGGTGAACCTCATCTTCTTCCTCGGCCTCCTGGTGCTGCTCGTGGTCTGCGTCCAGATCAGCGCGGAGGTCAGCGAGCTCGAGCACGAGAACCAGGCGCTGGCGGAGCAGACGGCGCTGCTGCGGCTGCGGCTGGAGCGTCTCGAGCGCGCCGTCGAGGACGCGGGTGTCCGGGAGGTCTCCCCGATTCCGGACGTCGACGGCGACGCCCGGTGACGGCTGCCGCCGAAACCGCGCCTCGCGGGCTCGGTGAACGGTGGGGGTTCCTCGCCGTCGCCGCCGGACTGGGGCTGTACGGCCTCGGCAGCTACGCGTTCATCAACCTGGCCGGCCTCGCTCTCGGGCCCGAGCTCTTCGCGCCGCTGGGGATCGTCTGGACGCTCGTCAACGCCGTCGGCATCGGGCTGTTCCTCCCGCTCGAGCAGGAGCTGGGCCGCACGACGGCGTCGCTGCGGGCGCGTGGGCAGGGCAACGCCGCCGCCGTGCGGGTGGTGCTCGGCGCGGGGGGTGCGCTCCTCGCGACCGTGAGCGTCCTGGCGCTCGTGGCGTGGCCCGCGCTGACCGCGCGGCTGCTGCACGGCTACGCGGTCCTCGTGCCGCTGCTCGTCGCGTCGCTCGCCGCGATGGCCGTGGCGTACGCGGTCCGCGGGCTGCTCGCCGGGAACGGGCGGTACCCGGCCTACGGCGCCCAGATGGCCGTCGACGGCGTCCTGCGTGTCGTCGGGGCGGCGGTCCTCGCGGGACTGGGTGTCGAGGAGGTGGGTGCGTACGCTGCGGTCCTCGTCGTGGCGCCGCTCGTCGCGGTCGTCACCACGACACGCTCCAGGGGCCTGGTCCTGCCCGGCAGACCCGTCGAGCGCGGCGCCGTGCGGCGCGCGTTCGCGATGCTGGTGGTCGCCTCGCTCGCGTCCCAGGTCCTCGCGAACATCGGGCCCGTCATCGTGCAGCTGCGCGCCCTGCCGGAGGAGGCCGCCGACACGGGCCAGTTCACCGCGGCCCTCGTCATCGCGCGGGTCCCGCTGTTCGTGTTCGCCGCGGTCCAGGCCGTTCTGCTTCCGGGCCTCGCCGTCCTGCGGGGCCGAGGGGACATGCGCGGGTTTCGTCGCCGCCTCGTCGTGGTCACGGCGGTGACCGGGGCGCTCGCGGGCGTGGGGACGGTCGCAGTCTGGGCGTGGGGCGACACGCTCCTGCCGCTGATGTTCGGCGAGCGGTTCGAGATCGGCCGTGACGTGATCACGCTCATCGCGCTGTCCGGCGGGCTGTTCATGCTCGCCCAGGTGGCCGCCCAGGCGCTGCTCGCGCTCTCGGGCGAGCGCGCCGTGGGCCTGGGCTGGGTCGTCGGTCTGGCTGCGCTCGTCCTGGCGGCACTCGTGCCCGGGCCCGCCGTGACGGTGGGTGCCGTCGCTCTCGTCGTCGGGTCCGCCGTGGCGTTGCTGGGTCTCACCGGCGCGCTGCTCGTCGCGCTGCGTGGCGCCACGACCGCGGAGGTCGGTCATGACTGACAGCGCAGGGCCGGAGCTCGACGTCGTGGTGCTCGCCTACGGCGACGAGCCGTACCTGGACGCGGCGCTCACCGCCGTCGCGGCGTCGGCGGGCGTGCGTCCGCGGATCGTCCTGGTCGACAACGGGACCACGCGGGACGACCTCGACGAGCTCTGCGCCCGCACGGGTGCGACGCTGCTGCGTCCGGGCCGCAACCTGGGCTTCACCGGCGGGGTGAACCGCGGGCTCGCCGAGGGCGCCGCGCCGTACGTCGCGCTGGTCAACAGCGACGCGATCGTCGCACCCGACGCACTCGCCCGCCTCGTCGCGGTGGCCGCCGAGCCGGAGGTCGGCATCGCGTCCGGTGACATCCGCCTCGCGGACGACCCGTCGACCATGAACTCCGCAGGCAACCCCGTGCACGTCCTGGGGCTCAGCTGGGCGGGCGGGCTCGGGGACCCCGCGACGCTGCACGCGGAGCCGCGCGACGTCGCCTCGGGCAGCGGCGCAGGCCTCGTCCTGCGTCGTGAGGTGTGGGAACGACTCCGTGGTTTCCCGGAGGAGTTCTTCGCCTACCAGGAGGACCTCGAGCTGAGCTGGCGGACGTGGCAGTCCGGCCTGCGGGTCCGGTACGTGCCGGGTGCTGTCGTCGTGCACCACTACGCCTTCGGGCGGCATCCCGCCAAGATGTACCTGCTGGAACGTAACCGGCTGCTGTTCGTGCTGACGACCTACGCGGGACGCACGCTCGCGCTGCTCGCGCTGCCGCTCCTGGCCTTCGAGGTCGCGATGCTCCTGGTCGCCACGCTCCAGGGGTGGGGCCGGCAGAAGCTGCGCGGCTGGACCTGGATCCTGCGGCACACCCGGTGGGTGCGCGCCCGCCGCCGCTGGGTGCAGTCGACGCGGACGGTGACGGACCGTGACCTGGCGCCGCTGTGGGTCACCCGGTTCGACCCTGCCGTGCTGCCGCTGCCCGCCGGTGCCGGGATCCTGCAGGGCGCGCTCGCCGCGTACTGGCGCGCCGTGCGTCGGCTGCTCTGAGGCCCTCCGGAGCGGACCGCTCCCGGGGACGCCCTGCCCTGCTCCGTCAGGCGCGCAGGCTCCGCAGGTAGGCGTCGACGCTCTCGACGTCGGGCAGCAGGCCGGCCGCCTGTGCCTCGGCGAGCGAGGGCGCGGCGGCGTCCTTCTCGGACAGCTGCGGTGTCAGCGGAGTGCCGTCGCGTGCCGTCGTCGGCCACGCGATGCCGATCTCCGGGTCGAGCGGGTGGATGCCGTGCTCGCGCCCCGGCGCGTACCCCCTCGAGCACAGGTACAGCACGGTCGAGTCGTCCTCGAGCGACATGAACGCGTGGCCGAGCCCTTCGCCGAGGTAGATCGCGCGGCGGTCGGTGTCGTCGAGGAGGACCGAGTCCCACTGCCCGAAGGTCGGTGACCCGACGCGGATGTCCACCACGACGTCCAGCACGGCGCCCTTCGTGCACGTGACGTACTTCGCCTGACCGGGAGGCACGTCGGCGAAGTGCAGCCCGCGCAGGACCCCGGCCGCCGAGACGGAGCAGTTCGCCTGCTGCAGGTCGAACGGGTGCCCCACGGCCTCGACGAACGGGCCCGACTTGAAGCACTCGAGGAAGACGCCTCGGGGGTCGCCGTGCTGCAGGGGCGTGATCTCCCACGCCCCGGGAACGCTCAGCTCGCGGTAGTGCACGTCGGATCCCTCTCGATGGTCGTCTGGGCCGTACCCACCCTAGCGGCGGTGGTCGACGGGTAAGGTGAGCCGCCGTCGATGTGGGACAGAGGAGAACGCGTGCGCTGGGTGGTCATGGGCAGTGCCGGGATGCTCGGCACGGACGTCGTCGCGACGGCTCGCGCGGCAGGGCACGACGTGGTCGCTCACGACCGCGCGACGGTCGACATCCTCGACCCCGTCGCGGTCGCCCGTGCCCTCGAGGGCGCCGACGTCGTCGTGAACTGCGCGGCCTGGACTGCGGTCGACCTCGCGGAGGAGCGCGAGTCCGAGGCCTTCGGGGTGAACGCGACGGGGCCGCAGGTGCTCGCGCGGTGCGCCGCTGCGGTCGGCGCGCGGATCGTCCAGATCTCGACGGACTACGTCTTCCCCGGGGACGCGTCCGCGCCCTACAGCGAGACCGACCTGGCCGCACCGCGCTCGGCGTACGGGCGCACCAAGCTCGCGGGGGAGTGGGCGGTGCGGGCGGAGGCCCCCGACCACCTCGTCGTGCGCACGGCCTGGCTCTACGGCGCGTCGGGGGGCTGCTTCCCCCGCACGATCGTGCGGGCGATGGCGAACCGCGGGGCGCTGACGGTGGTGTCCGACCAGGTGGGCCAGCCCACCTGGGCGAAGGACGTCGCGGACCTCGTGCTCCGTCTGGTCGCCGCAGGAGCGCCCTCCGGCACCTACCACGGCACGGCGTCGGGATCGACGTCGTGGCACGGGTTCGCGCAGGAGGCCGTCGCGGCGGCGGGTCTCGACCGTGACGCGGTGACGCCCGTCTCGAGTGCCGAGTACGCGCAGGCGGCGCCGCGTCCTGCTTACTCCGTCCTCGGGCACGACGCCCTCGAGCGGATCGGGGTCGCCCCCATCGGTGACTGGCGCGAGCGGTGGCAGGTCGCCGCGGACGAGGTCCTGGCAGGAGTCCTGGACGCGGGCTGACGCCAGGGCTGCTACCAGGACACGACGGCTGCGTCGTCCACGAGGTCGGCCACGACGGCCGGCACGTCCTGGGGTGCGACGACGACGAGCCAGCCGCGCTCGGTCACCGTGCGCGCGACCTCGTCAGGCGTCGACGTACCCATCAGGACCGAGGCGTCCGCCTCGGTCCCGGTGGTCCAGGTGCCCGTCAGCGCGAGGAACCACTGCTGCGCGTTCACGGGGTGCAGGGTGGGCGAGGCCTGCAGGAACACGGCGGGTGCGGCTGCGGTCGCGGCGGCGTCGCTCGCAGCGATGAGGTCGGCCGCGGTGGCGACCAGTGCCGGGTCGGCGGGGTAGGCGCCGGTGGCGCGTCCCAGGACGCCGTGGACCTGGAGGAGCGCGACGCACCCGATCGCGACGGCCCCTGCTGTGCGCAGGCGGTCACGGCGCGGTCGGACGACCGGCGCAGCAGCAGGACCGCGCAGCACCGCAGCCGCAGCCAGCGCGACCGAGGACATCATCGCCAGCCCGAGCACGAGCTTCCAGAAGTAGTACGACAGCTCACCCGCGGTCAGGAGCTGGAGCGCACCCACGGCGGCCGCGCTCACCACACCGACCATGACGACACCCGCCACGGCCGGCAGCCGCCGGTTCCCGCCGGGCGCGAGGCACAGCGCCACTGCCCCCGCGATGATCGCCAGCGCGAGCCCCGCGTGGGGGATCGCGATCCCGCCGGGGATGACGAGGACCTCGGTCGCGTCGAGCGAGCGCAACGTCGCGGCCGTCTGCAGGGCGCCCGCACAGGTCGCGACGGCGACCATGGCGACCGCCGCCCATCGGGCCGGGGTCCCGCGCCACGCGCTGCGACCGCGGCCCATGACGACGAGTGCGACGGCGGGTACTGCCACGACGCACAGCAGCGCCCAGCTCTGGGCGACGCCGACGAGCAGCCCGCACGCCGCCGCCATCGGCAACGGGAGGGTCACGCGGGGCACTGTGAACGCCAGGAGGACCGCCGCACCCGCGGCGGCGGCGGCGAGCACGAGGTTGGGGAACCCCGCGGCCGCCGCGTAGGCGCCCGGGCCCAGGAGGAACACGCCGGCGACGCCGGCGGCGGACAGGGTGAGCGCCACGGGGCGCCGGGTGGCGGTCGGCAGCGCGCACAGACCCGCGACGAGGATGACGGCGGCGGCGCCCAGCGCGACCGCGTGGGCGTGCACGAACAGCACGAGCTCCTCACCCGTCGGGCGGATGGCGGGGGCCATCAGCTCCACGAGCGTCGCCACGACGGCGTGGTACCCCTGGGGGTAGTCCGCGAACTTCCAGGTCTCCCCGGAGGGAGCGGCACCGAGGGCCGGCATCACGGCGCCGTGCCTGCGCAGCATGAGCACCATGTCGGCGTGTGCGGACGAGTCCCACGCGGGCAGCAGACGAGCCAGCGCCTCAGGCCCCGTGCGCACCGCGAGCAGTCCGCGCGTCGTGACGACGGCCAACCCTGCGGTGGCCGCGATCAGCAGGTCGACGGACCGCCACTGCGGCAGCAGCAGGTCGCGGGTGCGGGCGGCGACGCGGGTCGGTCCCTGCCAGGTCGCGATCGTGACGACCGCCCCCGTCACGCAGGCGAGCAGGGCGCCCGCGCGTCCGACGGTGCCCAGCGGCAGGTCGACCCACCACAGCGCCGGCACGAGCCCGGCGGTCAGGCCTGCGGCCAGCAGGAGGCGTCGGGCACCGAGTCGGGACGTCGGCAGGGCGAGCACCACCACGACCGTGACGGCGAGCGCCGCCCACCCCTCCAGGAGCCCGGCACCGCGCAGCGCGACGACGCCCGTCGCGGCGAGCGCTCCGGCGCCCAGGGCGACGCTGCGGTCGACGACGGTGCGTCGCGGCGGGGCGGGGGCGAGTACACGAAGGGTCCCGCGGGGGGCTGTTCCGGGCCTGGCGGCCGACAGGTCGAGCACGTTCCGTCCGTTCGCCGGGACGTCACGCGCCGCCGGCAGGTCAGGGGCGCTCTCCGTCCAGCAGCCCGAGCAGGTACGAACCGTATCCGGACTTGACGAGCTTCTGGGCACGGTTGCGCAGACCGTCGTCCGAGAGGAATCCTCGCCGCCACGCGACCTCCTCGGGGGCGCCGATCTTCAGGCCCTGGCGGTGCTCGATCGTGCGGACGTAGTCGGACGCCTCGAGCAGGGAGTCGAACGTCCCCGTGTCGAGCCACGCGGTGCCGCGGGGCAGGACGCCGACCTGCAGGCGCCCCTGCTCGAGGTACACGCGGTTGACGTCGGTGATCTCGTACTCGCCGCGCGCGGACGGCGCGAGGTCCTTGGCGATCGCCAGGACGTCGTTGTCGTAGAAGTACAGGCCGGGCACCGCGTAGTTGCTCTTCGGCCGGGCCGGCTTCTCCTCGAGCGACAGCGCCCGACCCTCGTCGTCGAACTCCACGACGCCGTAGGCCGTGGGATCGGCCACCCGGTAGGCGAACACCGCGCCGCCGTCGATGTCGCCGAACCGCTGGAGCTGGGAGCCGAGGCCCGGCCCGTAGAAGATGTTGTCGCCCAGCACGAGGGCCGCGCTGTCGTTGCCGATGAAGTCCGCGCCGAGCACGAACGCCTGGGCCAGCCCGTTCGGCTGCTCCTGGACCGTGTAGCTGATGGAGATGCCGAACTGCGAGCCGTCACCGAGCAGCCGGTGGAACTGCTCGGCGTCGTGGGGCGTCGTGATCACCAGGACGTCGCGGATCCCCGCGAGGATCAACGTCGACAGCGGGTAGTAGATCATCGGCTTGTCGTACACCGGGACGAGCTGCTTGGAGACGCCGAGCGTGATGGGGTGCAGCCGGGTGCCCGAGCCGCCGGCCAAGATGATTCCGCGCATGGCACATCAGTCTGCCGCATCCGCTGCGCCCCTGGTCCCGGCGCGGTGCGCGGGGTGACGGGCGCTCAGACCCTGTCGTCGGTGACGTTCTCGGGGCCCAGCACGCGCGCACGCCGCGCGGGGTCGGACCGCAGCTCCGCGGCGACGCCCGGCTCCACCAGGACGACGGAGCCGTCGGACGCCCACGTCGTCAGCGCGGTGCGCACGACGGTGCTCAGGTCGTCCCCGGCGATGGCCACGCGTCGTCCGTCCGGCTCCGCGGGCCCCGTGGTCAGCAACCGGTCGTGGGCGACGGTCGTCCCGTCGGCGACCAGGGCGGGGGCGTCCGGCACGAGCGCGGGTGCCCACACGACGACGTCGGGCTGCGACAGGACCGCAGCACCGTCGACGGCGTCACCCGGCAGGTCGGGCCCGAACCCGCGGGCGAGCGCGGGCAGCGCGACGGCGACGACGAGCGACCCGGCCGGAGCCTGCGCGGGGCGGTCGGTCACGACGACGTCCGCGTCCTGCGCGTCGACGACGACGCACGCACCGCACCGCCACACCGCGAGCGCCCACACGAGCGTGCGCCAGTGCGCGGGAAGGTCGAGCCGCACGCGGACGAGGGGGGCGGCGTCGACCTCGTCGACGAGGAGGTTGGTCGTCTTGCTCACCCAGTTGGCGAGGACCGCGCCGGACAGCTCGACGCGTTCGCCACCGCTGCCGTACCAGGTGATCCGCGGCCTGCCGGGGTCGCGCTGCAGGAGCGCCAGGAGGGCCTCGACGTCGGCGGGCGGGCGGGGGGTCGGGGTCGCCATGGGGCCCAAGGCTAGACTCGCGGGCACGCCACGCCGACGTCACAGAAGTTTCACCCGGACAACTCGGGCAGATAGCACGTCTCCGGTTGACGAGCGCGAACGACACGCGTGTAATTCGAGACAACTGATTCATCGACGCGCTCCACCGTCGCGGCTCGGATGCCGCACCGATCGGGTCGACAGCGATCAGCCGGACCACGGCGCACCTGGCGGCACCCGGCGAGCACGAGCACCACCGAGCACGACATCTGCGGAGGCACGTATGTGGCACCTGCTCGACGACGAGAGCTTCCCGAACGACGTCGCCACCACCGCACCCGTCGAGCCGTCGAACGTGCTGCCGATCTTCGGCACGCCGGACGACGACGGTGTCATGGGATGGCAGGAGCGCGCCCTGTGCGCGCAGACGGACCCCGAGGCGTTCTTCCCCGAGAAGGGCGGCTCGACGCGTGAGGCGAAGAAGGTCTGCACGCAGTGCGACGTGCGCTCCGAGTGCCTCGAGTACGCGCTCGCCAACGACGAGCGCTTCGGCATCTGGGGCGGGCTGTCCGAGCGTGAGCGTCGCAAGCTGAAGCGGCGCGTGGTCTGACGGTGCTGCCTGGGGCGCGCCACGCCCGGGCGGCCTGCGGCTCGTCGCGCCCTCACGGCGGCATGATGGCGCGAGCATGACTGACACGCTGTCCCCCGTGGACCACATCACGACCGCCGCGGTACCGGTGACGACGCCGGTGACCGCGGTCGTGGTGACCCGCGGCGCCACGCGCTACCTCATGGTGACGCTGCGCGCGCTCGCGCTCCAGACGCGCCGTCCGATGCGGGTCCTCGTCGTCGACGTCGCCCCGCGGGACGAGCACGTGGGCGCCCTGCTCGACGAGGCGTTCGCAGGTGCGGTGACGGGGCCGCGGTTGTCAGCCGTGCACGCACCGCGCGCCCGGACGTTCGGTGAGGCGGTGCGCGCGGGGCTGGAGATGCTCGCGCAGGCGGGTGGCGAGCGCCCGACGACCTGGCTGTGGCTGCTCCACGACGACAGCGCGCCGGCACCGGACGCGCTGGCGCGCCTGGTGCGGACGGTGTCGAACGCGCCCTCGGTGGTCGTCGCCGGGTGCAAGCAGCGCACCTGGACCGACCCGGAGCGCCTGCTGGAGGTCGGTGTCCGCACGACACGCTCCGGGCGGCGGATGACGGACGTCGAACCCGGTGAGCTCGACCAGGGCCAGCACGACGGACGTACGGACGTGCTCGGTGTCGGGCTCGCCGGTGCGCTCGTGCGTCGTGACGTGTGGGACGCGCTGGGCGGCACGGACCCGGCGCTCGGGCCGTACGGCGACGGGCTCGACCTGTCGCGCCGGGCACGGCTCGCGGGGCACCGCGTCGTCGTCGTGCCGGACGCGGTCGTGCGCCACGCGCAGGCCGCGTACCACGGTCTGCGGCCGGCACGCGGGGGACCGTCCCGGGGCCAGGACCTGCTCGGCACGGAGGTCGACCTCGACGGGGACGGTGAGCCGGACACGGCCGACCCGACCCGCTCGTTCGCGGCACGCCGCCGGTCGCTCCTGCACCAGCGGCTCGTGGGTGCACCGCTGCCGCTGGTGCCGGTCGTGGTCCTGCTCACGCTGGCGGCGGCCGTGGTGCGCAGCCTCGGGCAGGTCGCCGCGAAGCACCCGCAGCTGGCCGTGGCCGAGCTGCGGGTGGCGCTCCTGGCGCTGCTGCGAGCCGGGGAGGTCGTCCGGGCGCGGCGGCGGGCACGGGCGACGAGCGTCGTGCCGCGCCGGACACTTCGCCCGCTGCAGGCGACGTGGCGCGACGTGTGGCGTCAGACGCGCGACCGTCGGCTCGCACGACTGGAGACGCGCCGCGCCGGTCGGGCGCCCAGCGAGCTCGAGCTGCGCGAGCTCGCCGCGGCCGCGACCCGGCGCCGCACCACGCTCGCGGTCGTCGTCGGCCTGCTGGCCCTCCTCTCGGCGACCGCGGTGGGCCGCCTCGTCGGCCCGGTCGCCGCCGGTGCACCCCTCGTGGGTGAGGCCCTCGCGCGCACGACGACCGACCTGAGCGACGTGTGGGCGGCTGCCACCTCGGGCTGGATCGCCGGGGGCTTCGGCGCACCCGGTCCGGCGGACCCCCTGCTGACGGTCCTCGCGGCGCTGTCCGCGCTGCTCGGTGGTGAGCTGCGCGCGGCCGTCGGGGTGGTCGTGCTCGGTGGTGTGATGCTCGCCGGCGTGGGCGCGTGGGTCGCGGCGGGGGCTGCGACGCGCTCCGTGATGGTCCGCGCCTGGGCCGCGCTGGCGTGGGCCACCGCGCCCGCGCTGCTGCTGGCGGTCGGTGACGGACGTGTGGGCGGCGTCGTGGTGCACGCAGCGCTGCCGTGGGTCGCCCTGGGGCTGGCCCGAGCCGTCGGAGTCCAGCGCGTCGACCAGGTGCTCTCGGGGGTGTCCACGGCGCGTCGCGACGACGACGGCGAGGGGGACTCCGATGCGGCAGCCGACGCGCGTTCCGCCCGGGCCGCCGCTCGCGCGAGGCACAGGCTGCACGCGGCCGCACCCGCACCCCAGGACCCTGCGGTGCGCTCGGGCGCCGAGGCGGACGTGGTGACGCCGGTCCGCGGTGTGCCCGCCGTCCCGACGCCCCGGGCGCCGGCGTCGGGCGCGGTCCTGCTGGCTGAGCCCCGCGCGACGCGGGCGCCCGCGGAGGCGACCGACGACGTGCCGACGCTCGTGGGCGCCGCCGACCCGACAGGGTCCGTCGCAGCGGCGGCTGGTGCCGCTCTCGCTCTCGCTGTCGCAGTCGCCGCCGCGCCCGTGCTGCTGCTGCCCGCGGCCGTGCTGCTCGTCGTCGTGGCGCTCGCCGTCCCGCGCTCGCGCGTGCGGGTCATCGGGGTGCTCGTCCCCACGCTCGTGCTGATGGCGCCGTTCCTCATCGAGGTCGGCAGCCGCGGCGCGGACGGTGTGCGGCTGCTGCTCTCGGACCCCGGTCCTGCGTCCGGGACGGCGCCGGCGTCGGCGCTCGCGCGGGCCCTCGGGGTGCCGGCCGACCCCACGACGCTGGTCCCCGGCTGGTTGCCGGACGTGCTCGCGTCGGCGTGGCCGTACCTCTCCGGTGCCGTCCTGCTGGTCCTCGCGGCAGCCGCGCTGCTCCGCGACCGCACGATCGCCCGGGGTGTGCGGGTGTGCTGGACGGTCGCGGCCGTGGGCATCGGCACCGGAGCGCTCGTCGCGGCGCTCCCCGCGACCACCTCGGCGGACCTCATCGCACCCGCCTGGACGGGGGCCGCGGTCTCCTTGACGACGCTCGGCCTGCTGGGGGCGGCGCTGCTCGGCAGCGACCGCCTCGCGGGAGCGCTCGTCGAGCGGTCCTTCGGCTGGCGGCAGCCCGCCGTCGCCCTCGTCACGGTCCTCGCGGTCGCGTCCGTCTCCTCCGCGGTGCTCGGATGGGCCTGGACCGCCCGGTGGGGCGACGCCGTCGACCTGCGCGCCTCGCCGGCCCCCGTCGTGCCGGTCGTCGGCCAGCAGGGTGCGCTGTCCGCGACGTCCTCGCGTGTCCTCGCGCTCGGCGTGCGGGACGACGGGTCGGTCGACTGGTCGGTGCTGCGAGCCGACGGTGACCAGCACGTCGACCACGCCGCGGTCGTCGCGACGAGCGCGGTGACCGGACCGCTCGACGCACCGCGCGCCGCGGACGTCGACCCGGCGGCTGCCGAGGTCAGTGGCCTCGCGGCCCGTCTGGTCCAGGGCGCCGCAGGCGACGTCGCACCCGCCCTGGGTGCGCTCGGGGTCGGTGACGTCCTGGTGCCGGCCGCTGCGGACGACTCGGCCGCGGCGCGCGCCGCACGCGCGCGCCTCGTCGGCGTGCTCGACGCGACCGCCGGGCTGGAGCGGGTGACGCACGAGGGCTCCAGCACGCTGTGGCGCGTCCGTGGCGCGCAGGGTGAGGTCGTCGCGTCGTGGGCCCGGCTCGTGGCCGATGCCGCCGACGTGAGGGACGCCGACGCAGCGGCCGTCGTGGTCCCGGCGGACGGCCGCACGGTCGACACCGTGGTCCCGGCGGGTGACGGCACGCGCGTCCTGGTCCTCGCCGAGCGGGCGGACGCGGGCTGGCACGCCTGGCTCGACGGGCGCAGGCTCGCCACCGTCGATGCAGGCTGGCGGCAGGCGTTCGACCTCGGCGCCGAGGGGGGCACGCTCGAGGTGCGGTACGTCGCGCCCCACCGTGCCGCCTGGATCGGCGTCCTCGGGCTGACCACGCTCGTGACCGTCCTGCTCGCCGTGCCGCTGCGGCGCCGACGAGGAGTGCGTACATGACCGTTCCGTCGACGGCCGCGACCGGCGCGGCCGCGCAGCCGCCCGAGCGACGCGGGGGGCGTGCACTGCGCGTCGCGTCGGGTCTGCTCGTCGTGGGTCTGGCGGGCGGTGCGCTCGCCGGCGCTGCCCACCTCGGCGTCGCGTCCGCCGTACCCGTGCTCGCCGACGAGGTCGAGGTCGCGCCGACGCCCGTGACGCTGCAGTGCCCCGGCCCTGTCGTGCTGCCGCAGCGGGCCGAGCGCGGCGACGCCGCGTTCGACCCGTCACCGGTGGCGCCGGACGTCACCCTCGGTGCCGTGACGGCCGCCGGGTCCGGCGCGGGCGGGCTCGCGGTCCTGCCGCTGGACGGTGAGGCAGCCGTGCTCGACCTGGAGGCCGGAGGTGGTGCGGTGCACCTCGGCGACGTCGCCGCGCCCCTGGTGGTCCGCGCGCAGCCGCTGGAGCTCTCGCCGGTCGTCGCGGCGACAGGTGCCTCGGTCGTGACCGACGGTGACGCCCGGGGGCTGGCGGCGGCGTCATGCCGGGCGCCGGGCAACGACGAGTGGTTCGTCGGCGGCTCGACCGCGGTCGGCGCGACCGCGACGCTCGTGCTCACCAACCCGGGCCTCACGGCCGCGCAGGTCGAGCTCGAGCTCTTCGGCCCCAACGGCCCGGTGGAGCCCACCACCCGGCAGCACGTCGTCGCGCCCGGTGCCACCAAGGTGGTGGACCTCGGGGGTGCTGCCGCAGACCAGGCGGCCGTGGTCGTCCACGTGACCGTCGCGGGTGGTCTGGTGGCCGCGCACGTGCAGGACACCGCGGTGCGCGGGTTCACCCCCGCCGGCACCGACCTGGTCGTCCCCGGCGTCGCGCCCTCGACCCGTCAGGTGGTCACCGGCCTCGTGGCGCCGGAGTCCGAGGTCGGCTCCGCCGACGCGCCCGCGCTCCGGCTGCTCGCCCCCGGCGACGCGGCCACGACGGCACGGGTGACGCTCCTGGGAGCCGACGGCCCGGTGGACCTGCCCGGCGCGCAGCGCGTGCCGCTGGTGGCGGGCGAGGTGACCGACGTGCCCCTCGGTGGGCTGCCGGCCGGGGTCTACACCGTCGTCGTGGACGCCGACGCCCCGGTCGTCGCGGGTGCGGTCGTGTCGAGGACCGGCGCGCCCGGTGCGCTGGACGACGAGCCGCGTGTCGAGCGCGCGTGGTCGCCCAGCACGACGCCGGGTGGTCACGGCACCGTCGCCATCCCGCGTGGCGTGCAGGCGCACGTCGTGATCGGCGCCGTCGGGCGGTCCGCCGACGACACCGATGAGGGCGCCGCGACGCTGCGGGTGCTCGGTGGCGACGGCGAGGTGCTGTCCGAGCACCGCGTGCGCGTCGACGCCGGGACGACGGGGGCCTGGGACGTGGCCGAGCTCGGCGAGGGCGCGGTGGCCGTGGAGCTAGAGCCGGGAGACGGTGTGCCCCTCGCGTGGGCCGTGGCGCTGACGGTCCAGCAGGACGACGGCCCGCTGGTCGCGACCCTGGCCCCGGTGCCCGTCGTGGACGTCAGGGCCGCGCTCGCGGTCCGACAGGACGCGCGGCTGGCGCGCGGCTGACCCCTCCCGCCCTCAGCGCGGGGAGTCGCGCAGCTGCGCCCGTTCGCGCATGCTGAGCCCCGCCCGCAGCGCCCAGCGCATCGGCGCCTGGTACCAGTGCGGGTAGCGGCGCTCGAGGTACTGCCGTGCACTCGCGTGGTGCGCCCGGATCATCGGGGCAGGTCGCTCGCGCCACGACGTGCCCCCGACGTGCGTCACGCGCACGTCGGGCACGTACAGGTTCTCCCAGCCGGCCCGGCCCAGCCGCTCGCCGAGGTCGACGTCCTCGAAGAACATGAAGTACGTCTCGTCGAAGCCGCCGACCTGCTCGAACGCCTCCCGGCGCAGGAGCAGGCACGCGCCCGACAGCCAGCCGGCCTCGCGGAGGTAGCCGCCGGTCGACTCCTGGCGCGCGTGGTAGCCGCGCGTCCACGGGTTGCCGGGCCACACCCGCGCGAAGATCGCATGACCCGCGCCCTGGCGCAGCGACGGCAGCGCGCGCGCGGACGGGTAGGTCGTGCCGTCCGTGTTGAGCAGCATCGGGCCGAGCGAGCCGGCGCTCGGCTGCTCCTCACCTGCGGCGACGAGTCGCTCGAGGGAGCCGGGCGTCCACTCGATGTCCGAGTTCGCCACGACGATCCACGGCGTGTCCGCGCCCGCCGCGCCGCGGTTCGCCGCCGCGCCGTACCCGAGGTTCGAGCCGGGCACGACGAGCTGTCCGCCGGCCTGCTCGACGACGGACTCGGCGATGGTGTGGTCGGTGCCGTTGTCGACGACGACGAGCTCGACGGGCGTGCTCGACGCGGTCGCGAGCGTCGCGGCGAAGCGGGCGAGCTCGTCGCCCGGGTGGTACACGACGCAGACGACCCGGACGAGCGGGGCAGCCGTGTCACGCGCGGGGGTTCGCACGTCGACCGGCTCGGGGGAGGGGGGCGTGGTCATCGAGCGTCACTTTAGTGCGCGGACGTCAGTGCCCGTCGTCATAGCCCGGGTCGACCTCCTCCGGGCCGCGGCCGAGGAGATGCGCCACCTGCTCGACGACGACGTCGCGCACCAGGTCCGCGAGGTCGGTGGGGTCGGCGGCGCGCGCCTCGATCGGGCGTCGGTAGACCACGATGCGGTGCGGGAGGCCGGCGTCCGCGGGGAAGTAGCGACCGAGCGGAACGCCGCCGTGCTCCCACGGTGCGGGGTTGGACGGCGGTACGTCCTCGACCGCGAACTCCGCGCCCTCGAGCTGCCGTGCCCATCGCCGCTCCAGGTCCTCGACCGCGTCGAGCACGAGGTCGTCGAACCGTTCGGCGCGCGTGCGGTACGCCGGGGCTCCCATCGGGAGCACCGGGCCGCGCAGGCCGCGCCCGCGGCGGTCGCGACGGCGCGCGGGGGCGGCGGGGCCGAGTGCGGCGACGACGTCGGCCCCCCGGCGACGCAGGGCGGGGCTGCCGGTGCCGTCACCGGAGGTGGCGGGGCGGCGGGGGCCGAACGGACTCACCCCGCCACTGTAGCCAGCGTCCCGGCACCTCCGCGGGGACCCGACACGCGGACCGTGCGCGCGACGCGGGAGGGCACGTCGGGGGTACGGTCTGCTCGTGAGATCCGTCCGGCAGTGCTCGCGCACCGCGTGCCCGCATGCCGCGGTCGCGACGCTGACCTACGTCTACGCCGACTCGACCGCCGTGCTGGGGCCGCTCGCCCAGCTCGCCGAGCCGCACTCCTACGACCTGTGCGTCGAGCACGCCGACCGGCTGACCGCCCCGCGCGGCTGGGAGGTCGTGCGGCTGCTCCCCGACGTCCAGGCGGCGGCGCCGAGCCACGACGACCTGGTCGCCCTCGCCGAGGCGGTGCGGGAGGCGGGACGTCGGCGCGCCCCCGACCCGACCCCGACGCTGGAGCCGGTGGCTGCCCCCGCCCTCGACACGGCGCGCCGTCGTGGCCACCTGAGGGTCGTGCCCGGGTCGGCGCAGGGGGAGCAGTCGTGAGCGCCCCTCGCGACCGTCGTCCGCCGGCGGACGAGCCCCTCGGGTCGATCACCCGGCCCGTCGTCGACGACTCCGACATCGCTCCCGTCTGCTACGCCTGCGGGGCGGTCGACCTCACGCGGCTGCGGGTCGCCCTGCCCGCCGGGCGCCCCGCGGTGTTCGCGTCCTGCCCGGACTGCGAGGCAACGGCCTGGTTCGTCGTCGACGGGGACGGACGTGCACTCGGCCCCGACGGCCTCCCGCGCGCCTGACGCGGCGACCGCACCGCACCTGCACAACGCCCCGACGACCCTGGAGATGCCATGACGGCGAGCGACGGACCCGCGACCGACCTCGAGCCCTGGGCTCGCGCCCTCCTGCGGTGTCCTGTCACGGGTGCCGAGCTGGTCGACGGCGTGTCCGACGACGGCTCGCCGGTGCTGGTCTCGACCGACCCGGAGCGTCCGCTCGTCTACCCGGTGGTCGACGGCATCCCCGTCCTGCTCGTCGACGAGGCGCGACCGGCGTCCTGAGGGGGAGCCGCGACGGGGCTCCCGCTGCCCCACGTCAGACGTCGGGGTCGGGAACCCCGTGCGGCAGCCGACGCAGGAGCACGGACTCCGCCTGCTCGCGGCGCACGCGCTCCAGCTCGACGAGGGTCTCGCGGCGGCCCCGCTCGGCGAGCACGGCGGACAGGAACGCCTCGGGGTGGGTGCCGCTCGGGGGTGGCGGGCTCACGTACGGCTGGAGGTCGCCGGCGAGCCGGGTGCCGAGCTCCGCGCGGGAGCCGGGGTGCAGCAGGTTCGCGCGTCCGAGGAACTGCCGGACCGCGAGCGCGAGACCGTCGGGCAGCCGCGCCACGTCGGCGTGCGCCGCCCACCCCGCCAGCTGGGGAGGCATGACGGCCGGGTTGCGCACCGGGGCCGCTGCGCGGACGCGGGACCCGTAGGTGCCGGCCAGGACGTCCCCGACGCGCTTGCCGCGCGGGTGCGAGATCGAGCAGATCACGGCGACGGACCCGAACGTCAGCCACAGCTCGACCACGCCGGTCAGGGCCCGGACGAACGCCTGCCGGAAGACGATCGGGCCGCCGTCGTCCCGCACGATCCGGACACCCGCGACGAGCTTGCCGAGCGAGCGGCCGCGGGTCAGGGTCTCGATCGTCGTGGGCAGCACGATCATGACCGTCACGACGACGACGATCAGCAGGATGCGGCTCGTGTACTGGTCGAGCTCCAGGGAGATGTTGTCCAGGACGAGCAGGGCCGCGATCACCAGCACGAGCAGGGCGACGAGGTCGACGATCGCCGCGAGCAGGCGTGAGGCGACCGATGCGGGCCGCGAGTCCAGCACGACCCCCTCGCCGATGACGACACCGTCCTGCAGCTGCGTCGGGCGGGGCGTCGTGGCGGTCACCCGCGCAGACTATCCGCCGCCACGTGCGGTGGGACGTGACGCGCGCGCGCAGGACGATGGCAGGCTGGGGGCGTGGACCTCGATGCGTACACCCGCGCGCGCACGCCGACCTGGCAGCGCCTCGACGCGCTCTCGCGCCGCCGCCGCCTGACCGGCGCCGAGGCCGACGAGCTCGTCGCGCTGTACCAGGCGACGGCGACCGACCTGTCGGCGGTGCGCTCGGCCGCCCCGGACCCCGAGACGGTCTCGCGTCTGTCCCAGGTGCTGGTGCGTGCCCGCAGCAGGCTGTCCGGCACGCACGCACCGTCCTGGTCGGACGTGACGTCGTTCGTGCTCCTGCGGCTGCCTGCCGCGCTCTACCGGATCCGCTGGTGGACGGTCGCCGTGATGGCGGCGTTCCTCGCCGTCGGTGTGGCGACGGGCGTGCTCGTGGCGAGCTCCCCGGAGGCGCTGGCGCTCATGGGGACGCCGAGCGAGCAGCGGGAGTACGTCGACCACGCGTTCGCGGAATACTACGCGCCCGGCGCGGGCTTCGCCGCGATGGTGTGGACCAACAACGCCTGGATCGCGGCCCTGTGCGTGGGCACCGGCATCACGGGGATCGCGCCGGCCTACGTCCTGTTCAGCAACGCCGTGAGCGTGGGGTCGGCAGGCGGGCTCATGGCGCACCACGGGCGCCTGGACGTGTTCCTGCAGCTCATCGCCCCCCACGGGCTCCTCGAGCTCACCGCCGTCTTCGTGGCGGGAGCCGCCGGGCTGCGCCTGTTCTGGACGCTGGTCGACCCCGGACCGCGGACCCGCGGGCGAGCGCTCGCCCAGGAGGGGCGCGCGCTGTTCACGGTGGCGCTCGGTCTCGTGGGTGTGCTCGCCGTGTCCGGGCTCGTCGAGGGGTTCGTGACCGGCTCGTCGCTGCCGTGGCCCGTCAAGGTGGCTGTCGGTGCCGTCGTGCTGGCTGCGTTCTGGGCGTACGTGCTGGTCCTGGGTCGCCGCGCCGTCGCGGCCGGCCACACGGGTGACCTCGACGCCGACCGTGCCGGGTACGGCGTCGCGACCGCCGGCTGAGTTGGTCAGTCGGCGTACCGGACGACGTGCGCGTCGGCGTCGTCGGCGAGGAAGCGCACCGCCGGCTCCGCGGCCTCCAGGACCTCGCGGCGGCGCGCCGCGGGCAGGGGGTCGAGCGGCGTGACCGTCAGCGTCGCCGTGACGCGCCGGCCCGCGCGGCCGGGCCCGGCGCTCTCGCGCGTCATCGCCCACGTGGCGCGCACCCGGCCGTCGACCAGGACCGCGGCGGGCAGCCGGCCGTTGGGCGTGCGCAGGCGCAGGCGGTGCTCGTCGTCGATCACCCGGGTGCGCTGGGCGTGCGCGAGCCACAGGTTGTCGTAGTCGGCCAGCAGCCGGACCGGAGCGGGCACGTCCCCGTCGGGCCGGGGTGCGTCCGGCAGGTCCAGCAGCTCGCGCGTCCTGCCACCCGCCCGTGCTGGGACTGCCGGGAGGACGACGAGGCGGTCGCGGAGGCCGGCGAGGACGTCGCGCAGACCCGTCAGCCCTGACCACGCCTGGACGTCCGCGACGCTCGCCGGGCCGAACGCCCCGAGGTAACGCAGCACGACGTCCTCCAGGGCGCGGGCGCGCACGTCCGCCGCCGTGAGGTCCTCGGCGGCTGCGACGGCGTCGGGGACCCACGCGTCCAGCGTCGTCCACGTGGTGGCGGCCGACTGCCGCCACAGCCCACGGGGCGTCACCTGCACCATCGGCAGGAGCGCACGGGCGAACGCCGAGAGGTCCTGCGGGTGCGCGGCGGGCCACTCCTGCGCGAGGTGGGCGCCGAGGTCGGTCGTCCGTCGCGGCTCGGCGCGGACGTACGCGGCTGCGCGCTCGACGAGGCGGTCGAGGTCGACGACGTCGAGCGCGCCGCGCCGTCGGGAGTTGCCGCGCAGCTCACGGGCCATCACGGGCACCGCGAGCGCCCCGAGGACGGGGGCGTCGCGCGCCGTGACGAGATGGACGGTCGAGCGCATCACGGCCATCCGCAGCAGGGTGCGGTCGGTCAGGGCTGCGTCCAGGTCCGCCGTGGTGAAACCGTCGACACGGCTCCACAGCCCCAGGAAGGGTGACCACGGGTTCTGCGCCTGGAGCCCGACGAGGTGCTCGACGACCGTCGGCACGTCGTCGGACGTGCGCTGAAGGAGGTGCTGACGCGCGAGGAGCGCGCGGTTGAGGGAGCGGTCGTCCAGCACGGTGTCGAACGTAGCGTCCGGGACCGACACCCGCCGCGACCTAGAGGCGCCCGGCCGCCTTGAGCGCGAGGTACGTGTCCGCGAGCCGCGGTGCGAGGTCGTCGGGCGAGGCCTCGACCACCTCGACGCCGCGCTGTCGCAGACGCACGCCGACGGCCGCCCGCTCCAACGACGTGCGCTCCGCTGCAGCGGCGTCGAACACCTCCTCCACCGTGCGTCGCGCCGTCCGCAGCTGCTCGAGCTCGGGGTCGGCGACCGACGCGAGGACGACCTGGTGACGACGGGTCAGGCCGCCGACGACGTCCAGGAGACCCTGCTCGACCGCCGCCGGGTCGAGCGACGTCAGGAGCACCACGAGGGCACGCCGGCTCAGTCGTGAGCGCACCTGCCCGACGAGCCCCGGCCAGTCGGTCTCCACGAGCGCCGGCTGCACGCCGGCGAGCGCCTCGGCCAGTGCCGGCAGGACGCGTGAGGAGTGCGAGTCGGCCGCGCGGGCCCGGACCCGGCGGTCGTACGCGATGAGCTCGACCCTGTCGCCCGCGTGCGCCGCGAGCACGCCCAGCAGCAGGGCCGCCTCGACCGAGGCCTCGAGCCGTGTCGCGTCCAGGACACGGGCCGCGCTCGTGCGGGAGGTGTCGACGACGAGGAGCACGTGCCGGTCCCGCTCCGGCCGCCAGGTGCGCACGACGACCTCGCGCCGGCGCGCCGTGGCGCGCCAGTCGATCGACCGGACGTCGTCGCCGTCGACGTACTCGCGCAGGGAGTCGAACTCCGTGCCCGCCCCGCGGACCTGGACAGTGGCGCGCCCGTCGAGCTCCCGCAGGCGTGCCAGACGTGACGGCAGGTGTCGCCGCGAGGCGAACTCCGGCAGCACCCGCAGGCGTCCCGGCACGTCGAGCGATACCTGACGTCCCGCGACGCCCAGCGGGCCCAGCGTCCGGATCGCGACGCGTTCGGCGACCGCGTCGCCGCGTCGCGTCGGCACGAGGGCCGTGGTCACCACGCGCTGCTCGCCCGGCGGCACGTCGACGCGGTGCCGCGGCGTGCGGGCACCGGTGGGCGCGTCACCGTCCGGCAACGTCGACGGCGGCCAGGCGTCGCGCACCACGGCGCGTGCCGTGCGCCGGCCGGTGTTGCGCACCGTGAGGACCGCCGCGACGGTCCCCGACAACCGGACGGACGCGGGCAGGCGTCGGGAGACCGCGAGCTCCCGCGGGGAGGCCGCGAGCGCCACGTCCACCGCGCACAGCGCGACGACGACGAGGGCCCACACGAGCACCGTCAGGGGCGCGGGCAGCAGGGCGACCGGGACGAGCCCGGCCAGCGCGACCAGGACCGCGCGCGACGTCAGGGCCACGGGCTCAGCGGGGGACCGGGACGGAGGCGAGCACCGTGTCCAGCACCGACTCGGCCGTCACGCCCTCGATCTCGGCCTCGGGGCGCAGCTGGACGCGGTGCCGCAGCGTGGGGTGCGCGAGCGCCTGCACGTCGTCCGGTGTGACGTAGTCGCGCCCGGACAGCCACGCCCACGCGCGGGACGTCGCCAGCAGCGCGGTGGCGCCGCGCGGCGACACGCCCAGGCCCAGCGACGGGGAGGTCCGGGTCGCACGGCACACGTCGACGACGTAGCCGAGGACCTCCTGCGCGACCTGCACCTGCGCGACCTGCGCCCGTGCGCGCGCCAGGTCGTCGGCGCCCGCGACCGCGCGCAGCCCGGCGGCGGCGAGGTCGCGCGGGTCGAAGCCCGCCGCGTGGCGGGACAGCACCTCGATCTCGTCGGTGCGCTCCGGCAGCGGGAGAAGCAGCTTGAGGAGGAACCGGTCGAGCTGGGCCTCGGGCAGCGGGTACGTGCCCTCGTACTCGACGGGGTTCTGCGTCGCGACGACGACGAACGGGTCCGGCAGCGCGCGCGGTTCGCCGTCGACCGTGACCTGACGCTCCTCCATCGCCTCCAGGAGCGAGGCCTGCGTCTTGGGGGGCGTCCGGTTGATCTCGTCGGCCAGCAGCAGGTTCGTGAAGACGGGGCCCTCACGGAACGAGAACTGGGCGGTGCGGGCGTCGTAGACGAGCGAGCCCGTCACGTCCCCCGGCATGAGGTCGGGCGTGAACTGGACCCGCTTGGTCCCCAGCGAGAGCGCCCCCGACAGCGACCGCACCAGCAGCGTCTTCGCGACGCCCGGGACGCCCTCCAGCAGCACGTGCCCACGGCACAGCAGCGCGATGATCAGGCCGGTGACAGCCGCGTCCTGGCCGACGACCGCCTTGCCGACCTCCGTGCGCACGGCCGCGAGGGACGTCCGCAGGTCGGCGCCCGCGGTGGTGGCCGCGGGCCAGCCCGGGGAGGCGTCGGTGGTGGGCGACCCGGGCGCGGTGGTCGGTGGCTCGGCGGCGGGTGCGGCCTGCCCCTGCGGGACCCCCCGGGTGCTCGGGGGTCGCGGCGTCTCGTCGGTCACGGTCGGTGTACCTCGCTCTCCAGGTGGTGCAGGTCGTCGGCGAGCCGCAGCAGGCCCGCGTCGTCGGTGGGTGGCGGACCGTAGATCAGCGTCTCCACGTCGCGTGGGCGCCGGCCGGTGGCACGCGCGAGGGCGTCCACGAGCGACGGCGCGTCTGCCGAGCGGGGCAGGCCCAGGCGGTGCGCGACACGGGCTGCCGTCCCGGCGCGCAGGGCGGCGGCGGCGTGCCCGTGCGCGCGAGCACGCCGGTAGAGGCGACCGCGACCGCGGGTCGCCTCGGCTGAGCGCACGACGACCGGCAGCGGCTCGGCGACCACCGGTCCGAGGCGGCGTGCGCGCCACACGATCGTCACCACGAGGACGAGCACCAGCCACCCGGTGAGCGGCCGCACCCAGGGTACGAGGTCGGTCAGCGACGTGCCGGAGCCCCCGGCGTCCACCGGGCCGAGGTCGTCGAAGCTCGGGACGTACCAGACCAGGTGGTCGTGACGGCCGAGCACGCGCAGCGCGAGCGCGGCGTTGCCGTCGTCGTCGACCGCGGCGTTCGTCAGGGGGTGCAGGTCGGACAGCGCGGTCACGCGGCGCCCGTCCTGCTCGAACGTGACGTACGCCCCGCCGCGCGCCCCGTCGTCGGTGGGGAAGCACGTCGTGGCCCCGCCCGCCAGGTCGACGTACCCGCCCGCGGCCGTGATCGTGCCCGCCGCGCGTGCGTCGGGGTCGTCGCACGCGGCCTCCCGCAGCGACCGGGTGCTTCCCGTCCCCGCCGCGACGACGTCGGGCGCGAGCGTCGACAGGGCCCACCCGGCGTCGACCAGGACGAGGTCGTCGTCGAGCTCCAGCAGCACGTCCACCTGCTCCGGGGTGAGCCACTGGTCGCCCACGACGAGCACCGTGCCGTCCCCGGTGGCGGCCTCGAGGGCGGCTGCCGTCGTCGTGACGTGCTCGACGGTGACCCCCTGCCGCTCCAGGACGCGCGCCACGGCCCGGGCACCCGTGCCCCCGGGGTTGTCCGGTGCGCCAGGCGTGCTGCTCGTCGGCGGGGCGGGCAGCGTCAGGACGAGGCCTCCGAGCAGCACGACCCCGAGCACGACGAGCCACGGTCGGGAGCGCCGCCAGCGGCCGGCGGCCCGTGAGCGGCCCGTGGACCCGTCACCGAGGACCTCGTCGACGTGCACGGACGCGCTCACGTCGTGACCGCCGCGGGGCGTGCTGCGCGGACGGCGTCGTCGAGGGCTCGCACCGCAGCGTCGTCGTCGGCCGTCGCCGTGCGCTCGCCGTAGACGACGTCGTCGAACAGGTCGCCGCCGTCCCGCAGGAGGTCCGCGTGCTGGGGGAGCGCGACGGCGGCGACGCGCGCAGCCTCGTGCGCGGTGCGGCCGGGGCGCTCGTCGAGAAGCCCGCGTTCCTCGAGGTCGCGGACGACCGCCCGGTACCTGTCGGCGACGGCGAGCGACCAGGTGCCGGCCCGGGCGGCGGCGTCGGCCGCGTCGCGCAGCTCCGCGGCCGTGCGCCGGTCGTCCGCGTGCAGGACGCCGACCCGGCGACGGCGCGCGGTCGCGCGGACGGGCCCGGCGATGCGCAGCGCGACGAGCACGACGAGCAGGACCACGCCGACGACGACGAGCAGGGCGGTCCGGTTCGACATGCCGAGCGAGGGCATGCTGTCGAGCTGCTCGACGAGCCACGCCAGTACCCGCTGCAGCAGCGACTCGGGGCGGTGGTACGCGGGGTCGAGGAGCTCCTCACGCAGCCACCGACGCGCCTCGGCGGCATCGGGCTCGACGGGTACCCCGGTCACGACGTGCACGGCCGGCCATCCCGCACCCGTCATGCGGCACCGGTGGCCGCCCGCGCGAGCTCGAGGTCGAGCCCCTCGCGACGGATGCGCACGTCGATGTACAGCAGTGCGACGACCGCCGCGAGGAACGTCGTGGACAGCGTCAGCCCGACGACCTGCCCGAAGGCCGACACGAAGACCGTCAGGTCGTCCGAGCCGGTGGTCGCCGTGACCAGGCCCGCCACGACGGAGGCCGGGACGAGGAACAGGTACATCAGCACCGAGACCAGCAGGTTCGAGAGCAGGTAGATGCCGAGCAGCCGCCAGAAGCTGCCGCGGGTCAGCCGCCACGCGCGCGCCACGGTGGGCCAGAACCGCCGACCCTCGAGCATGAGCGCCGGCGGGACGAGCAGCGTCCGCGCCGTGAGCCACACCAGGACGACGCCCAGGGCGATGCCACCCACCAGGCCGACGACGAGCGCCGCCTCGTCGGCACCGGCGCCGACGAGCGCGACGACGGCACCGCCCCACGCGGCGACCAGCAGGAAGGGCACGAACAGCTGCAGCAGCCCGAAGCCGACGAGCAGCCACACGCGGCGGGTGCGCCACACCTCGCGCAGCGCGACGCGCTGACCCAGCACGGACCGGCTCACCGACACGATGAGGAGCCCGGTGAGCACGGACGTCACCGGCACCAGCAGCGGCAGCGTCAGGGCCTGCCCGCCGCTCGTGGACAGCATCTCCACCAGCATGGTGTCGGTGCTCGACACCGTGCTGGTGAGCTCGAGGTCGCTCAGCGCCGCACCGATCAGGCCGCTCACGTAGAGCTGGACGAGGGTCTGCAGCGCGACGGCGACCGTCACCACGACGGCGGAGAGCCCGAACATCACGGCGGGGTTCGCGCGCACGGCCCGGATCGCGCCGTCGAGGACCTCGCCGAGACCTAGCGGACGCAACGGGATGATCCCCGGCTGCAGCGCGGGCAGGTGCCACGCGGGAGCAGCGTCCGCCGGCGGGGCGCCCCACCCGGGAGGGGCGGACGGCTGACCCCACCCCGGAGGCGTCGACGGCTGGCCCCACCCGGCAGGGGCGGACGGCTGACCCCACGCGCCTGCGTCCGTGCCACCGGCAGGGCCGGGCGGCGAGGGCGGCGCGGCGGTGCCCGGGGCGTCCGCGGACGGGCCTGCGGGGTGCGCCCACGGCACGGGACCTGAGCCGTCGTCCTGCGGGGAGGTCATGCGTCGGACTCCTCGTGTCTGGCGTGCTGAGGCCCGAGCGCGTCGGCGCGTCGGCGGGTCCCATGGTGCCACGACGCAGGTGAGCGCCGGCTGTGGACGCACCCGTCACCCGGCTGCGCGGCGCGGTCGCTCCGCAGGTGGCCGGGTCGATGAGAGGATCGTCGACATGAAGGGACGCGTACTGGTGGTCGACGACGACACCGCCCTGGCCGAGATGATCGGCATCGTGCTGCGCTCCGAGGGTTTCGACCCCGTCTTCTGCGAGGACGGCGACGAGGCACTGGGCGCGTTCCGGGCCACCCAGCCCGATCTCGTGCTGCTCGACCTGATGCTGCCCGGCAAGGACGGCACCGAGGTCTGCCGCCAGATCCGGGCCGAGTCGGGTGTGCCCATCGTGATGCTCACGGCGAAGAGCGACACCGTGGACGTCGTGCTCGGGCTGGAGTCCGGCGCGGACGACTACATCTCCAAGCCCTTCAAGCCCAAGGAGCTCGTGGCGCGCGTGCGTGCGCGGTTGCGCCGCAGCGACGAGCCGGCTCCCGAGCACCTGACGATCGGGGACCTGACCATCGACGTCCCGGGGCACCGCGTGGAGCGTGCGGGTCGCTCGATCTCGCTCACGCCCCTCGAGTTCGACCTGCTCGTGGCGCTCGCACGCAAGCCGTGGCAGGTCTTCACGCGGGAGGTGCTGCTGGAGAAGGTCTGGGGGTACCGCCACGCGGCCGACACCCGGTTGGTCAACGTCCACGTCCAGCGCCTGCGCTCGAAGATCGAGACGGACCCGGAGCGTCCGGAGATCGTCGTGACCGTGCGGGGCGTCGGCTACAAGGCGGGCGTCGCAGGCACGTGACGACAGTGCGCCGGGCGCCCGCGCGCGAGCGGGGCACGACGTGCCCCGGCTGACGGCGTGGGGGCGGCTGGGACGCGCGCGGGCGCGCCGGCCGGCACGCGCGCTGGCCCGACGGTGGCGGTCCTCGCTGCAGCTGCGCGTGCTCGCCTCGACCCTGACCATCGGCCTCGTCGCGCTCGCGGCCATCGGGATGTACGTCGGCGAGCTCACCAGCGACGGACTCTTCGACCAGCGGCGGGAGCAGCTGCTGTCCGAGGCCACGCGCAGCACGCAGCAGGCGCAGGAGTTCCTCTCGGCGTCCGCGGCGGACACGTTCACGGGGGTGGCGCTGCTGCTCGAGGACGTGACGACCGCGCAGCGCAACGGCGGCTCGGGGGAGCGCGACGTGTTCCTGCTGCGCGCCCCGGGGCAGACGGGCGTCGGCGTGGGGGCGACGGCCACCGACCGCTCGCTCGTGGAGCTCGTGAGCCGTGAGCTCAAGCAGGCCGTCGTGGACGACCGCCAGCACTGGCAGTCGGTCGCCATCCCCGTGGGCGGCGGTCAGGTGGAGCCCGGGATCGTCGTGGGGCAGAACGTCGACGTGCCCATGGCCGGGACCTACCAGATGTTCTTCCTCTACAGCCTGCAGGCGGAGCAGGACCGGCTGGACTTCCTGCTGCGGACGCTGGCGGTCGCGGCGGTCGCGGTCGTGGGGCTGCTCGCGGGGATGACCTGGCTCGTCACCCGACGCACGGTCCACCCGGTGCGCCGTGCGGCGCACGTCGCCGAGCGCCTGGCGGACGGTCACCTCTCCGAGCGCATGGCCGTGCGGGGCGAGGACGAGATGGCGACGCTCGCCCGCACGTTCAACGAGATGGCCGAGAGCCTGCAGGACCAGATCCACCGCATGGAGGAGCTCTCGATGCTGCAGCGCCGGTTCGTCTCCGACGTGTCCCACGAGCTGAGGACGCCCCTGACGACCATCCGCATGGCGGGAGAGGTCATCCACGGCGCACGGGAGGACTTCGACCCCTCGATCAAGCGCTCGGCGGAGCTGTTGGCCACGCAGCTCGACCGGTTCGAGGACCTGCTGGCGGACCTCCTCGAGATCAGCAGGTTCGACGCGGGTGCCGCGGTCCTCGACGCGGAGCGTCGTGACCTGCGCGGCATCGTGCTGCAGGCCGTCGACAACGCGACGCCGCTCGCGGAGCGGCGGGGCTCGTGGCTGCACGTCGACCTCCCCGACGTCCGTGCGGACGCCGACGTGGACCCGCGACGCGTCGAGCGGATCCTGCGCAACCTGCTGGTGAACGGCATCGAGCACGCCGACGGGTCGGCCGTGGAGGTCACCGTCGGGGTCGACGCGACCGCCGTCGCCGTGACGGTGCGCGACCACGGCGTCGGCATGACGCAGGACGAGGCGCTGCACGTCTTCGACCGCTTCTGGCGCGCCGACCCGGCGCGGGCACGCACCACCGGGGGCACGGGACTGGGTCTGGCCATCTCGCTCGAGGACGCGCACCTGCACGGGGGCACGCTCGAGGCGTGGGGTCGGCCGGGCCGTGGCGCGTGCTTCCGGCTCACGCTGCCGCGGCGCGCGGGCATCCGGCTGGACGGGTCTCCGCTGCCGCTCGCGCCCGCCGATGACGAGCCGTCCGTCGCGGAGACCGGACCGCTCCGCAACACCGACCCCGCGGCGCTGCCGGACCTGCCGCCGATGACGGGGGAGATCGCGATCGTGAGCAACCCGACCGACCCGGTCCGGACCGACGTCCGCACCGACGACGCCGCACCGACCGCCGGCGCCGCCCGGAGGCGGTCGTGACGCGCGCGGTCCGGGCGCGAGCCGTCGTCTGCGTCGCCTCGGTGGCCTTCGCGCTGACGGCGTGCGTCGCGATCCCCACCGGAGGCCCCGTGACGGTGGGCCGCGGTGAGGAGGTGCGCGAGCTGGACCGGGTGGACGTCCTGGCCCAGGGTCCTCAGTCCGACGCCGATCCCGCCCGCATCGTCGAGGGCTTCCTGCTCGCGTCCGACGCCGAGGCCACCGGCGACTTCGACGTGACGCGTGAGTTCCTCGCGGCGGACGAGCGCACGGAGTGGGACCCGGGAGCCGACACGATCGTCGCCAGCGCGACGCAGGTCGAGCAGACGGGGGACGCCCAGGTCACGGTGTCCCTCACGGTGAAGGCCAAGGTCGACGCCGACGGACGCTACGTGGAGGTGCCGGCGGACGCGCTGGAGACGCTGCGCTACGAGCTGGTGCAGGACGCACGTGGCGCCTGGCGCATCTCGCACGCCCCGGACGTCCTCGTCGTCAACTCGCGGCGGTTCAAGCAGCAGTTCCGGGAGACGTCGCTGTACTTCCTGACTCCCGACAAGAAGATGCTCGTGCCCGAGGTCCGGTACTTCCGTGACCGCAGCGTGCCGACGGCCGTGGTGCGCGCGCTGCTCGCCGGACCCTCGACCTGGCTCCAGGACTCGGTGACGTCGGCGTTCCCCCCGGGGACCGAGCTCAAGCCCGAGGCGGTCTCCTTCGAGAGCGGGGGCGTGGCCGAGATGACGCTCGAGCCGGCGCGGGCCGTGCAGGAGGCGGACCGCGGGCTCCTGCTCGCGCAGCTCGAGGCGTCGCTGCGTCCGCTCGGGGTGACGACCCTCGTCGTGCGGGCCGGGGCCGGTGGGCCCCCGCTCGAGGGCACGCCCGACCGGTTGCCCAGCCCGGACCCCGGTGAGCTGGAGATCCTCGTCGACGGTCAGGCGCTGCGACTGGTCGGTGCGGCGCCCGTGGCGGTGGCCGACGTGCTCCCGGTGCAGGGTGCACGTCCGTCGGGCGCGGCGCGGTCCGCGGACGGCTCCGTGCGCGTCGCGCTCGCCGACCCCTCGACGCTGGTCGCGGTGCCCGTCGACGGCACCGCGCAGCGGACGCTGCTGACCGGTCCCGACCTGGTGGCCCCGTCCGTGGACCGCTTCGCGTGGGTGTGGACCGCGAGCGGTTCGGGAGGTGGGCACCTGAACGCGGTGCGGCTCGACGGCATGTCGGTCGAGGTGACCGCGGACTGGCTGGCCGGACGGACCGTGCAGGCGGTCCGGGTGTCGCGGGACGGCACGCGCGTGGCGGTCGTGTCCCGCGGCCCCGACGGCGTGACGCTGGAGGTGGCCGGTGTCGTGCGGGACGGCGGCAACGTCCCGTTGCTGGTCGGGCCCGGTGTGGGCGCGGGCGCGTCCCTCACGCCGGTCGCCGGCGCGTCGATCGTGTGGGTCGACGACGTCACGCTCGGCGTGCTGGCCGACGGTGACGCCGGCGCCACGCCCTACCTCGTCCCCGTCGCGGGTGGCAGCACGCCGCTGGCGGCGGTCGCGGACGCGGTCGAGCTGGCCGCCGACCGGGGGACCCGCTCGCTCTACGTCGTCACCGCAGACGGCGACCTGCGGCGTCACGAGGGCGGCACGTGGGTGCCCGTGCCCGGCGTCACCGGCGCGCTCGAGGTCGCGGGGGCCGCCTTCCCCGGGTGACGGCGTCGTGGCGGGCGCACGCACCGCCGAGCCGACCACAGGGGCGCACGGGAGAGGCCGCGTCCACCGAGGTCCGTGCGGGACCGCACGGGACCCGGCCGGGGAACCAGGCTGCCCGTGTGCCGCCCGCCCGACGACGCCCCGCGCCCACCTCCGTCACGACTCGACCGGTCCCCGGAGGCTCGCTGCTCGTCGCCGCACGCGCTCTCGATCTCGTCGTCGCCGCGTGGCACGACCTCGTCGGCCTCCTCGTGCCGGTGGCGTGCGGAGGCTGCGGACGGCCCGACGCCGCGTGGTGCGCGTCGTGCGCCGTCACGCTGCACGGCGTCCCGGTCCGCCGCGACCACGACGCCGGGCGGCTGGACCTCCTGGACGGCCGCACGCTGCTGCCGGTGTGGGCGCCGGCCGTGTACGCCGGAGCCGTGCGCCACGCCGTCTCCGCGTGGAAGGACGGAGGGCGGACCGATCTCGACCGTCCGTTCGGGGCGGCGGCCCGCCGCGCGGGTGCCGCGGTGGCCGCCTACCTGCACGCAGGCTCCCGCGGACACCCGGGTGCCCCGCCCGTCCTCGTGGTCCCGGTGCCCTCGACGGCGCTCGCACGTCGTCGCCGGGGTCGCGCGCCCACCGACGTGCTGGCCGCTGCGGCGGCCGCCGGGCTGCGGGACGGCGGCGTCCCGGCTGCCCGTGCCCGCGTGCTGCGCAGGTCGGCCGGCCCCGACCTGGCCGGGCTGACCGCCCGGGCGCGGGGTGCGGCGCTCGTGGGCAGGGTCCGGGCGCGCCGGGGAGCGGACCTCCACGGGCGGTGCGTGGTCCTCGCCGACGACGTGCTGACCACGGGCGCGACGCTCGCGGCCTGCCACGCGGCGCTGCTCGCCGCGGGCGCGGTCGTCCTGGGCGCGGTGGCGCTCGCCGCCACCCCGTCGCCCTCGGGCGCGCCGCTGCCGGGGGTCGCCCGTCCGGAGCAGCGCCGTGGCGCGCGTGCCCCCGGACACCACCGGGCGTGAGATCATGGCCAGGACGCCGCGAAGGTCTCCTGCAGCAGTCGAGCGGGTGACGAGCGGCCGAGGAGGTGATGCCGCTCGCCCCCGTCGTGGGGCCGCAGACGCACGTTTCGTCCGGGCGGGCTCCGCTCGCCCCTGACCTCCCAGGAGGCCCACATGGAGATCGTGGTTGCAGGCCGGCACACCGAGGTGTCCCCGCGGTATCGCGCTCACCTCGAGAGCAAGCTCGCGAAGATCGAGCAGCTGGCCCCACGCGCACAGCGCGTTGACGTCCTCGTCTCGCACGAATCGAACCCGCGCCAGGCGGGGATCAGCGAGAGGGTCGAGCTGACGGTGGTCGACAAGGGACCCGTCATCCGGGCGGAGGCGTGCGCTGACGACGCCTACGCAGCCCTGGACGTGGCCCTCGGCCGTCTGCTCGAGCGTCTACGCCGTGCGCGCGACCGGCGCAAGGACCACCGCAACCACACTCCGCTGACGCCCGTGGACGTGCGCCCGCCGGCGGCCGAGCCGCCGGCTCCGTCGGAGCCCGAGCCCGGCGAGGACGGTGTGACGGAGACCGTCCTGGGCGACTCCCCGGTCCTCATCCGCGAGAAGGTGCACCGCGCGGAGCCGATGACGGTGGACGACGCGCTGTACGAGATGGAGCTCGTCGGCCACGACTTCTTCCTGTTCGTGGACGCGGAGACCGCGCAGCCCGCGGTCGCCTACCGCCGCCGCGGCTGGAGCTACGGCGTCATCAAGCTCGACGCGCCGGTCGTGACCGGCGGAACGAACCGCGCCGTCAGCTGAGGCTGGGAACGGGGGCGGCGGGCCGACGGGCCCGCCGCCCCCGTTGCGTGCGGACAGGTGCCTCCTGCCCCGCCGGTGAGGCCCCGGTGCCGGACGGCGCGGTCCGTCCGGCACCGGGAGCTGGTCGTGACCGCCGGCGTGCCGAGCGTCCAGCGGTCGCGAGACACGACGTTCGCCGCGCGGCACGGGTGCGTCAAGTGCTGCGGGAACCTTTCGGAAAACTTTCGAGACCGCGCCCGCGCGCTGAAAAGATTCGGACCGCGCGGGAGCGGCCCGGTGTCCTGCAGGGACGCGCAGAGGGTCGCGACGAGCAGTGGAGGGGGCCCGTCTCGGCACGTGGGCGGACGGCGCGCCGTCCGGTCAGCGGCCCTCGCGGTCGAAACTATCGCTCCGATTCCGCCGACGGCGGTCGGGTGTGCGGCGATGTCAGAGGGTGCGGGCAGTATCGGGGGATGCTCGACATCCGCCCGGAGAGGCTGACGCGCTCGCAGGCACGCCGTACCGTCCTGCGGGCGTCGGGTCTCGACCGGCCTCGCAGCACCCGGCAGGCGCCCGGCGGCACCCGCGAGCTGCAGCAGGTCGTGGACCGGCTGGGCCTCCTGCAGGTGGACTCGGTCAACGTCCTGGCGCGCGCCCACCTCATGCCGGTCTACTCGCGTGTGGGTGCTTGGGACGTCACGACGCTGGACCGCGCGACCGCCCGACCGCCACGCCGACTGGTCGAGACCTGGGCCCACGAGGCGTCGCTCGTGCCGCCGTCGACGTTCCGTGCCCTCGCGTTCAAGCACGCGGGCTACCGGGCGCGGGTGGAGCGGCGCGGGGACGAGCTCAACGGGGTCCCGGTGGGGCGCTCCCCGGAGGTCGCCGCGGTCCGCGGCATCGTCGAGGAGAGGGGACCGGTCACCGCGCGCGAGGCGCAGGAGCTCCTCGGTGGCGGCGGGCGGCGCTCGGAGGCGTGGGGGTGGTCCTCGACCGACGCCAAGCGCGCCCTCGAGTACCTGTTCCTCGTCGGAGAGCTCACGACGGCGGGCCGCAACGCCCAGTTCGAGCGCCGCTTCGACCTCCCGGAGCGCGTCCTGCCACCCGAGGTGCTCGCGGCGCCGCAGCTCGACGAGCGGACCGCCAGGCGCCGACTGGTCGAGATCGCCGCGCGTGCCCACGGCGTCGCGAGCGTGCGGTGCCTGGCCGACCACTGGCGCACGGCGGTGGAGCCGACGCGTGAGGTCGTGGAGGAGCTCGTCACGCAGGGTGTGCTCCGGCCGGTCGAGGTCGAGGGGTGGCGCGGCCCGCTCTACCGGCACCGCGACGCCCGCGTGCCGCGACGGGCGCAGGGCCGGGCGCTGCTCAGCCCGTTCGACCCGGTGGTGTGGGAGCGGACCCGCACGGAGAGCCTGTTCGACCTGCGGTACCGCATCGAGATCTACGTGCCGGCGGCGTCGCGGGTCTGGGGTTACTACGTCCTGCCGTTCCTGCTCGGCGAGCGGATGGTCGCCCTCGTGGACCTCAAGGCCGACCGCCGCGCGGGCGTGCTGCGGGTCCCGGCGGTGCACCGCACGCCCGGTCCGGCGGGTGACCCGGCCACAGGCGCACCGGGGGACGCCGAAGTCGCGCACGAGCTCGCCACCGAGCTGTGGGCCCTGGCGGGGTGGCTCGGCCTGTCCGACGTCCACGTCGACCGGGACGCGGCCGGAGGTCTCGCGGGCCCGCTCGGGCGCGAGGTCGCCACCGCCGCAGGTCGAACGGCGACGCCGTAGGTCCTTCGCCTCGCCTACGATGGTCGGGCCCGGCCGAGCGGTCGGGCGACACGCACGCCCCGATGCCGTGAGCGGACGGGCGCCAACGACGTCGGGAGAGTTGCGTGACGGCGATCCTCGAGAAGGTCCTCCGGCTGGGCGAGGGGCGGATTCTCAAGAAGTTGTCCGGCGTCGCGGCCCAGGTCAACGCGCTGGAGGACAGCTTCACGTCGCTCTCCGACGCCGAGCTGCGCGAGGAGACCGACCGGTTCAAGGCGCGTCTCGCCGAGGGTGAGAAGCTCGACGACCTGCTGCCCGAGGCCTTCGCCGCGGTCCGCGAGGCGTCCCGCCGCACCCTGGGGCAGCGCCACTTCGACGTCCAGCTCATGGGCGGCGCGGCGCTGCACCTGGGCAACATCGCGGAGATGAAGACCGGTGAGGGCAAGACGCTGGTCGCGACCCTGCCCGCCTACCTCAACGCGCTGACCGGCGAGGGCGTCCACATCGTCACCGTCAACGACTACCTCGCCGGGTACCAGGCCGACCTCATGGGCCGCGTCTTCCGGTTCCTGGGGCTCACGACCGGGACGATCCTCTCGCAGCTGACGCCTGCCCAGCGTCGCGAGCAGTACGCCGCCGACATCACGTACGGCACGAACAACGAGTTCGGCTTCGACTACCTGCGCGACAACATGGCGTGGAGCGTCGAGGACCTCGTGCAGCGGGGCCACCACTTCGCCATCGTCGACGAGGTCGACTCGATCCTCATCGACGAGGCCCGCACGCCGCTGATCATCTCGGGCCCGGCGTCGGGCGACGCGAACCGCTGGTACGGCGAGTTCGCGAAGGTCGTGCGCAGGCTGCAGCCCGAGCGCGACTACGAGGTCGACGAGAAGAAGCGCACCGTGGGCGTGCTGGAGCCGGGCATCGCCCGCGTCGAGGACTACCTGGGCATCGACAACCTCTACGAGTCGCTCAACACCCCGCTCATCGGCTTCCTCAACAACGCCATCAAGGCCAAGGAGCTGTTCAAGCGCGACAAGGACTACGTCGTGATGAACGGCGAGGTGCTCATCGTCGACGAGCACACCGGTCGCATCCTGGCGGGACGGCGTTACAACGAGGGCATGCACCAGGCGATCGAGGCGAAGGAGGGCGTGGCCATCAAGGCCGAGAACCAGACCCTCGCCACGATCACGCTCCAGAACTACTTCCGCCTCTACGACAAGCTCGCCGGCATGACCGGCACCGCCGAGACCGAGGCCGCGGAGTTCCAGGGCACCTACAAGCTCGGCGTCGTCCCGATCCCCACCAACCGGCCGATGCAGCGCATCGACGGCAAGGACCTGGTGTACAAGTCGGAGGAGGGCAAGTTCGACGCCGTCGTCGCCGACATCGTGGAGCGGCACGCCAAGGGTCAGCCCGTCCTCGTCGGCACGACCAGCGTCGAGAAGTCGGAGCTGCTGTCGTCCAAGCTCAAGAAGCAGGGCGTCCCGCACGAGGTGCTGAACGCCAAGCAGCACGCACGTGAGGCGTCGATCGTGGCCCAGGCGGGCCGCAAGGGCGCGGTGACGGTGGCCACCAACATGGCGGGCCGTGGCACCGACATCATGCTCGGTGGCAACGCGGAGTTCATGGCCGTCTCGGAGATGACCGAGCGGGGCCTGGACCCGGCGGAGAACGCCGAGGAGTACGAGGCCGCGTGGCCCGAGGTCCTGGAGAAGGCCAAGCTCGCCGTCGCGGCCGAGCACGACGAGGTCACCGAGCTCGGGGGCCTGTACGTGCTGGGCACCGAGCGCCACGAGTCGCGCCGCATCGACAACCAGCTCCGCGGCCGCTCCGGCCGCCAGGGCGACCCGGGCGAGTCCCGGTTCTACCTGTCGATGCAGGACGACCTCATGCGGCTGTTCAACTCCGGCCTGGCGGAGTCGATGATGACCCGCGCCGGGTTCCCGGAGGACATGCCGCTGGAGTCGAAGATCGTGACCCGGGGCATCCAGTCGGCGCAGTCGCAGGTCGAGGCCCGCAACTTCGAGATCCGCAAGAACGTGCTCAAGTACGACGACGTGATGTCCCGTCAGCGTGAGGTCATCTACGAGCAGCGTCGCCGGGTGCTGCACGGCGAGGACCTCCAGGACCAGGTCACGCACTTCCGCTCCGACGTGCTCACGGAGTACGTGGAGCACGCGACGGCCGAGGGGCGACCCGAGGACTGGGACCTCGAGGCGCTGTGGACGGCCCTGCGCGGGGTGTACCCGATCTCCATCACGCCGGAGGAGGTCGTCGAGGAGGCGGGCGGTCCGACGCGGCTGTCGGCCGAGCTCATCACGCGGGAGGTGCTCTCCGACGCCGAGCACGCCTACGCCGAGCGCGAGGAGAAGCTCGGCGAGGAGAACATGCGCCAGCTCGAGCGGCGTGTCGTCCTGTCCGTGCTCGACCGCAAGTGGCGCGAGCACCTGTACGAGATGGACTACCTCAAGGAGGGCATCGGGCTGCGCGCCATGGCGCAGCGTGATCCCCTGATCGAGTACCAGCGCGAGGGCTTCCAGCTCTTCACCGCGATGACCGACGCCATCAAGGAGGAGTCGGTCCAGTACCTCTTCAACCTCGAGGTGCAGGTCGCGCAGCCGACGGACGCCCCCGTGGTCAGCGCGGACTCCGCTGCTGCCGCGGCCGGCTCGGCCGGTGCCGCAGCGGCGGACTCCCGCTCCGACCAGGGGGAGGGCGCGCCCGGCGTGCTCGTGGGGAAGGGTCTCGACGGGCCCACCCAGCGGACGCCTCTGCAGTACTCGGCGCCGTCGGCCGACGGTGACGGTGCCGTGGTCACCCAGGCCGAGGGCGGCAGCGCGCCGGCACGCTCGGCCGCGGGCGCGTCCGGCAGCACGAACCGTGCCGACCGGCGCAAGCAGGCCAAGCAGCGCAAGCGCTGAGCTCCGCGAGGTGGTGTCACCGGTCCGCCGCGATCCGCGACGGACCGGGACACCACCTCCTGCACGTGCGTCGCCGGGTTCTGTGTGCGTCAGCCGATCTCCAGCCGGGTGACACGCCACGCGCCGCGGTGCGCCTGGATCCTGAGCGCGACGGCCCGGACGCGGACGCCGTCGTCCACGACGAGGCACGCCTCCGCGGTGTGGTGGTCGATCGGGCACACCCGGACGCGCCGCGCGGCGGGGCGCCGTGAGTGGGTGAGGACCCCGGCCCGCCGGATCAGGTCGGCGCTCTCCTGGAGCGACTCCAGGACGTCGGGTGCCACCCATCGCGCGAGCTGAGGGGAGGGGCGGCGCCCGAGCACGACCTCGACGCAGGCGAGCCCGACGCCGTGCGCGAACCGCCCGGCGTCGGTGCTGGGCGCGGCCCCGCGATCGTCCTCGGACTCCGGCACGCGTAGCCGGGCTCTCGCCTCCAGGTCACGGACGCGTTCGCGCAGGAGCGGGGGCGCGCCCGGTCCCGGGGCTGCCGCCGGCGGAGCGGTCGGCAGCGCCCGGACCAGCCGCAACCGTGCGCGGTGCTCGGGCCGCCGCCCGACGGCCTCGTCCGTGACGAGCGCGGTCGGTGTGGCGACGGACGCCAGGCGTCGCTCCGTCCTCCCCGCAGAGGGCTGCGGTGCTGCGGCGTCCAGGAGGGCGACGGCGTCCTCGAGGGCGGAGGCGGCGACGTCGTCGTGCGGGCGGGTGGTCATCGGGTGCCCCCGTCGGTCGCGACGGGCACGACCAGCACCTGACCGGGGCGCAGCACGTCGGGGTCGGGCCCGATCGTCGACGCGTTCGCGACGTACCAGCGGGGCCACTCGGCGGCGATGGCCGCGTCGGACGCGTCCGGACCGAGGGACTTCGCTGCCAGACCCCAGAGGGTGTCACCGGGTCGCACCTCGACGGTGCCGGCGGTGGGGGCGGCAGGTGCGGGCGGCGCGGCGTGCGCTGCGGGGGGCAGGGGCGTGGCGACGGGCAGGGCGACCGGGGCGGTCCGCACGCCGGACGGCTCGCTGGTGGTGTCGTTCGCGCCCTGTGCCGCACCGGCGTCGGGCGCGCTCTGCGCTCCACCGGCGTCGGGCGTGGTCGTGGGGGTGACCGCCGGCGGGGTGTCGCTCACGACGTCGGCGGGAGCCTGCGGAGCCACCCCGGGGAGCTCGGGCAGGGCTGTCGGTGCCGGCGTCGGGTCGGGCGCGGAGGTGCTGGCAGCGTCCTGCAGCCACGTCGCGGTGCCGACGTCCCCCGTCGTGGGGGACCAGCCGAGGTCCACCGTGACGGAGCCGGCCGCGGGAGCCCCCTCGACCGTGGCGTGCGCACCGGCTGCCCCGGTGATGCCGACACCGGCCGCGACGGCGACCGCCAGGGCTCGGCGCACGAGTCCGGGAGCCCACCGCTGCACGGCGACCTCTCCCGCGCGCCAGGCACCTCCTGCGGCCCTGACTGCTGCGCAGGTCCCGGCCACCAGCGCCGAGACCCCCACCCACGCCCCGGCCACGGCGCCCACGGCGACGACGGCAGGCGCGACGACGGTCTCCACGCGCCACAGCGCCGTGGCGGTCAGGTGGTCGACGACCCACAGGCCGAGGACGGCCGCGACGACGAGGGCGGTCGTGCCGGCGAGCACGAGCCCGCCGGCGGTGGCCGCAGGACGCGGCGAGCGAGCGGGTGGGTGGGTCGACCGGTCGATCATGATGCCCCTTCATGATGCAGTTTGATGTCGTTTGGTGAAGGACGATGACCATAGGTGTAGTCGAGTGTGTCGGGTATGTCCAGTAGGGTCCGGTCTGTGAGTGGCGACGGCACGGGCGCGCACCCTGAGGGCCCTGCACCGCGGTGGGGCCAGCTGTTCGCGGATCTCGAGGCGCAGCTGGCGGCGGGCCGCGCGGACCAGGCGCGGTGGGACGTCGCGGAGCTGACGCGTGCCGAGCGCGGCAGGGTGACCCTCGCCGACCGGCTGCGCGCGACGACGGGGACACGGTTGCGCGTCGTCACGGCCGGGGGCGAGCCGTTCGAGGGTGTCGTCGCGGAGGCGGGCGCGCAGTGCGTCCTGCTGGATCTGGGGGCGGGCCGACGGGCGGTCGTCCCGACGCGCGCCGTCCGCACGGTCGAGGGCCTGGGTGCTCGGGTCGAGCCTCCTGCCGGCCGCGTCGAGTCGGCACTGGGTCTGGGGCACGTCCTGCGAGGCCTGGCGCGGGATCGCGTCCTCGTCACCGTGCGCACCGACGTCGGGGTTCACGCCGGGCGGATCGACCGGGTCGGTGCGGACCACCTCGACCTGACGCTGGAGATGCCGGCGGGTCGCAGCCTCAGCGTGCCGTTCGACGCCCTGCTCTCGGTGGTGTCGCGATGAGCGGGGCGGTCGCGCAACGCCTCGGCGTGGGCGGTCGGGAACGTCGAGCGGGTCCGGGCGGACGTGCGCCCGGCAGTGTCAGACCGAGCCCTCCGAGGTGGCGCCGTGCGAGTTGCGCGCCCGTGTCTCTTCGTACATCCGCTCGATGTAGCGCTCCAGCTCGGCGGACTCGACGCGCCACTGCATCCGGCCGCCGATCTGGATCGCCGGCAGCTCGCCGGAACGGACGAGCGCGTACGCCTGGGGAGCCGAGATGTTGAGGATCTCGGACACGTCGGTGAGCGTCAGGAACCTCGGTGCCATGGTCGAAGTCTCGCACGGCAGGGCCGTCCGGGACCGTTGTCCACAGGCTGTCGACCGGTGCTGTCGCCCGCGGCCGGTGGCACGCCAGACTCGTGCCGCACCGGGCGCCGCGCGGTCCGGCGAACGCGACCCGGCCGGACATCCGGGCCCGCCGCCGCCCGCTGACCCTGCTGCCGCCCGCTGACCCGCTGACCAGGAGCCTCCCGTGGACACCACCGTGCTCGACCTTCCCGCACCGACGGCCGTGCGCCTGCGCCGCCCCGGCTGGCGGGATCCCCGGCTGCTCGTCGGTCTCGCCCTGATCGCCGCCTCCGTCGCGCTCGGGAGCTGGGCCGTGACGACCGCGCAGCGCACCGTCCCCGTGTACGTGGCGCGTGACGTGCTGGTCCCGGGTGTCGGTGTGACCTCCGCCGCGCTCGTGGTCGCGGACGTGCGTCTCGGCGACCGTGCCGACGGCTACCTGCGCGCCGACGAGCAGTTGCCTGCGGGTGCCGTGCTGCTGCGCACCGTCGGCGCCGGAGAGCTGGTCCCGGCGGCGGCCGTGGGAGCCGCGACGGATCTCGACGTCCGGGCCGTGCCCGTCGCGCTGTCGGGGCCGGCCCCGAGCGGGTTGGTCGCCGGGTCCCGCGTCGACCTGTGGTTCACGCCCGGCGGACGTCAGGACGCGCTCGCCGCGGAGCGCGCCGCCGACGCCGCCCCGCGGGAGCTCGCCGCGGCACTCACCGTCGCCGAGCTCAGCAGCCCTGACGGTGCCTTCGCGAGCGGGGGAGCTCGCACGGTCCACGTGCTCGTCCCGGTCGACGACCTGCCGACCGTGCTGGGCGCGCTGGCGGGCGAGGGCACCGTGGACGTCGTTCCGGTGCCGGGAGCCTGAGATGGGTGTCGGGGTGCTCTGCGCCGTCCACGGGGCGGCCGAGTCGGCGATCGTGCAGGCGGTGGAGGGGTCCGGTGGGCGGCTGTCCGTCACGCGGCGCTGCGCCGACCTGACCGAGCTGCTCGCGGCGGCGGAGGCTGGTCTGGGCGGCCTGGCGGTCGTGTCGGGGGACCTCGATCGCCTCGACCGTGAGGCGGTCGCGGTCCTGCACCGGTGCGGGGTACGGGTCGTGGGGCTCGGCGACCCGAGCCGTCCGTGGCTCGCAGAGCGTCTGACGGCCCACGGAGCGGACCTGGTGGTCGACGTCGACGTCGACGGTGCCGTTCCGGACGTGGTCCGCGAGGCGCTGTCCGTGCTCGGCGCCGGTCCGATGGCTCCGGTCACGGCCCCGGAGCCGGTCGCGCCGACGAGGCGCGGCGCGACCGTCGCCGTCTGGGGTCCCACCGGGGCGCCGGGGCGGACGTTCGTCGCGGTCAACCTCGCAGCCGAGCTGGCGGCACTCGACCGTTCGACGCTCCTGGTCGACGCGGACACCTACGGCGGGGTGGTGGCGCAGGTCCTCGGGGTGCTCGACGAGGCGCCCGGTGTCGCGGCCGCTGCACGGGCGGCCGGCCAGGGCTCGCTCGACCTCGCGACGCTCGCACGCCTCGCCCCCGTCGTGCTGCCCGGCCTGCGGCTGCTGTCGGGCATCTCACGCGCTGACCGCTGGCCGGAGCTGCCCGCGAGCTCGCTCGAGCTGGTGCTCTCCCAGGCGCGTGCACTGGCGGACGTGACGGTGGTCGACACGGGCTTCTGTCTCGAGCAGGACGAGATGCTGAGCTACGACACGCGTGCCCCCGCGCGCAACGCTGCGACGTCGACAGCGCTGGAGCAGGCGGACCTCGTCGTCGTGGTGGGGGCCGCCGACCCGGTGGGGGTGCAGCGCCTCGTGCGGGCGCTCGCCGAGGCCGCCGAGCGCGGGCTCGCGCTGTCGCGGCGTGTGGTCGTCAACCGGGTGCGCCCCACCGTCGCCGGGGCACGCCCGGGCGAGGCCGTCGCTGCCGCCCTCGCGCGGTACGCGGGGGTGGAGGACGTCGTTCTGGTGCCGGAGGACCGGTCCGCCGTCGACACCGCGATGCTGGAGGGGCGGGCGCTGCGCGAGGTGGCGCCCGGGTCGCCTGCGCGGCGCAGCCTCGCGGCGCTCGCGGCGGAGGTCGCGGCGATGGTCCGGACCGACGCGCCGGGAGGGCGCGTACCGGTGGGCTGAACGGCGGACGGCGCACACTGGACCCGTGCGCGTCTACCTGCCTGCGATCCTCTCCGAGCTCCAGCGCGAGTCACCCGTCCTGTTGGCACCACGGATCGCCCACGGCGTCACGCCGGCGTTGCGCGAGCTGTGGCCGGACGAGGACGACGAGGGCTGGGAGTACGCCGCCCAGGCGGGTGCCGCCGACGGCTCCCTCATCCTGCTCGCGGGCGCGCCGGGCGCGCCTCCGCTCCGGGTGGTGGTCGCGGCGGACGTGCCCGAGGGGTGCGTCCAGGCGCTCGACGACCCGCCGGTGCCGTCGGCGGTCGAGCTCGTCTGCGGGGTGGACCTGAGCCAGATGGTGAGCGTCCACGTCGACGAGCCGGCGGCGGCCGACGACGTCGCGGCGGCGGCGGCCGGGGACGAGGCGGCGCTGGACCGGCTCGAGGAGCGCGACCTGCTCTGGTACGACGTGACGGAGATCCCGCAGATCCCGGTGCCCTGACTGGTGTCCCGACTCGTGCTCCGGCTCAGGGGAGCGCTGCAGTGAGGTGTGCCACCTGGTGCTGGTTGGACCCACCCCCGTCGCTCAGGTAATGTTCACCGCCGGTACGGGTCCACGAGGCGCGTGTCGATGGTGCTGTGTGTGGACCTCCGAGTCCAGTCACAGCCCGTGGGGTATGGTGTAATTGGCAGCACGACTGATTCTGGTTCAGTTAGTCTAGGTTCGAGTCCTGGTACCCCAGCGTTGTTCGACAGGGCGTCAGCCCGTTCGACCAGCACGGACGCGTCCGCCCTTGCGGCGGGCCCGCGGAGGTCGCGAGTTTCGGCTCACGACGGACGTCGGGTACAGTATCCACTCGGCACATGGCCCACGGGTCGTGCGCAAGGCCCCCGTTGTGTAGCGGCCTAGCACGCCGCCCTCTCACGGCGGTAGCGCCGGTTCGAATCCGGTCGGGGGTACGGTCAAGGCCCGGTCACCACAGGTGACCGGGCCTTTGTCGTCGTTCCCGGACGGCGGAGCCGTCAGGCCCGAGGGCCGGTGCGGTGCACCGGCCCTCGGGCCCGACGAGCGGGAGTGCTCAGTCCGCGGTGCGCCGCAGGACCTCGGTGAGGCGGTTCGCTGCCGAGACCACGGCCGCGGCGTGCAGGCGGCCCGGCTGCCGCGAGAGGCGCTCGAGCGGTCCGGAGACCGACACGGCGGCGACAACGCGCCCGGACGGTCCGCGGACGGGCGCCGACACCGACGCGACGCCGACCTCGCGCTCCGAGACCGACTGCGCCCAGCCGCGGCGCCGGACGCCCGAGAGGATCGTCGCGGTGAACTTGGCACCCTGCAGCCCGCGGTGCAGCCGGTCGGGCTCCTCCCAGGCCAGCAGCACCTGGGCGGCGGACCCGGCCTGCATCGTGAGCGTGGCGCCCACGGGGATCGAGTCGCGCAGCCCGATGGGTCGCTCGGCGGCGGCGACGCAGATCCGCTGGTCGCCCTGGCGGCGGTAGAGCTGTGCGCTCTCCCCGGTGTGGTCGCGCAGCAGCGCCAGGACGGGGCCGGCGGCGGCCAGCAACCGGTCCTCGCCGGCAGCGGTCGCGAGCTCCGACAGGCGGGGCCCGAGCACGAACCTGCCCTGCAGGTCGCGCGCCACGAGGCGGTGGTGCTCGAGTGCAACTGCGAGTCGATGGGCCGTCGGGCGTGCAAGATGGGTGGCGGCGACGAGCTGTGCGAGTGTCGCGGGTCCGGCCTCCAGGGCGCTCAGCACCGACGCGGCCTTGTCCAGGACGCCGACTCCGCTAGAGTTGTCCATAGGTCGATATTGGCGTCTCGAAGGCTGAGATGCAAGCCGGGGGACACATGTCGCTCGGCGGATGGTCATCGACTCGGTGACCCGGGAGGCCCCCGCCCGGACGAGAGGAACGACGAACATGGCCGGCACGCTGGCGGAGAAGGTCTGGGAGGCGCACGTCGTGCGCCGTGGCACGGACGGTGCGCCCGACCTGCTGTACATCGACCTGCACCTGGTGCACGAGGTCACGAGCCCGCAGGCCTTCGAAGGGCTACGCCTCGCCGGTCGGCCGGTACGTCGTCCCGACCTCACCCTCGCCACCGAGGACCACAACACCCCGACGCTCGACATCGACCTGCCGATCGCCGACCTGACGAGCCGGACGCAGATCCAGACCCTGCGCAACAACGCGGCCGAGTTCGGCGTGCGGCTCCACTCCCTGGGCGACGCCGACCAGGGGATCGTGCACCAGGTCGGGCCGCAGCTGGGCCTCACGCAGCCCGGGCTGACCGTCGTCTGCGGCGACTCCCACACCTCGACGCACGGTGCGTTCGGCGCCCTCGCGTTCGGCATCGGCACGAGCGAGGTCGAGCACGTCCTGGCGACGCAGACCCTGCCCCTGGCGCCGTTCAAGACGATGGCCATCACCGTCAACGGCGCGCTCCCGATCGGCGCGAGCGCGAAGGACATCATCCTGGCGATCATCGCCAAGATCGGCACCGGCGGCGGCCAGGGCTACGTCCTGGAGTACCGCGGCGAGGCCATCCGCAACCTCTCGATGGAGGGGCGGATGACGATCTGCAACATGTCGATCGAGGCCGGGGCACGCGCGGGGATGATCGCGCCGGACGAGACGACGTTCGAGTACCTCAAGGGACGCCCGCACGCTCCCGAGGGTGCCGACTGGGACGCTGCCGTCGAGTACTGGCGCACGCTGCGCACCGACGACGACGCCGTCTTCGACGCCGAGGTCGTGCTCGAGGCGGCCGACCTCGAGCCGTTCGTGACGTGGGGCACCAACCCCGGCCAGGGCCTGCCGCTCTCCGGCAACGTCCCCGTTCCGGAGGAGATCGCCGACGCCAACGAGCGTGTCGCCGCCGAGCGGGCGATCGAGTACATGGGTCTGGTCCCCGGGCAGCCGCTGCGCGACATCAAGGTCGACACGGTCTTCATCGGCTCCTGCACCAACGGGCGCATCGAGGACCTGCGGGCCGTCGCCAAGCTCGTCAAGGACCGCAAGAAGGCCGACGACGTGCGCGTGCTCGTGGTCCCCGCGTCGGCCCGTGTGCGGCTGCAGGCCGAGGCCGAGGGGCTCGACCAGATCTTCCTCGACTTCGGTGCCGAGTGGCGCAACGCCGGTTGCTCGATGTGCCTGGGCATGAACCCGGACCAGCTCGCGCCGCAGGAGCGGTCCGCCTCGACGTCGAACCGCAACTTCGAGGGGCGGCAGGGCAAGGGTGGGCGCACCCACCTCGTCTCGCCGCTCGTCGCGGCGGCCACGGCCATCCGCGGCACGCTGTCGTCCGTCGCCGACCTCGGCGCCGACGTGGCAGTGCCCGACGGCAGCCCGCTCACGCCCGACGACGCGCTGCAGACCGTCTGACGCCCCCCGAGACACAGGTAGGAACATCATGGAGAAGTTCACCCAGCACACCGGGGTCGGCGTCCCGCTGCGTCGCAGCAACGTCGACACCGACCAGATCATCCCCGCCGTGTACCTCAAGCGGGTCACGCGCACGGGGTTCGAGGACGCCCTGTTCGCGGCCTGGCGGGGCGACCCCGCCTTCCTGCTCAACCAGGACGCCTACCGGTCCGGCTCGGTCCTCGTGGCCGGGCCCGACTTCGGCACGGGCTCGTCGCGCGAGCACGCCGTGTGGGCGCTGAAGGACTACGGCTTCCGGGTCGTGATCTCGGCACGGTTCGCGGACATCTTCCGGGGCAACTCCGGCAAGCAGGGGCTCCTCGCGGCGCAGGTCGCGCAGGAGGACGTCGAGCTGCTGTGGAAGATCCTCGAGACCAGCCCCGGCACCGAGGTGACGGTGGACCTCGCGTCCCGCACCGTGACGTGCGAGGACGTCGTCGTGCCGTTCCAGGTCGACGACTACACGCGCTGGCGCCTCATGGAGGGCCTCGACGACATCGGCCTGACCCTGCAGCACGCCGACGAGATCACGGAGTTCGAGCAGCACCGGGAGTCCTGGCGCCCGGCGACCTTGCCGGCCAAGCACCTGCCGCCGGTGGCCGTCCGCCCGGCGCGCCCGGTCGTGACGGTCGACCTCGGTCCGACGCGCGGGGCCTGAGCTGAACGACGCCCCGGACCTGGGGCGTCGCGGGGGTGGGCGTGCGGTGCGACCGCACGTCCGCCCTCGCTGGTTGTGAGGGTTCTGCGAGGACAGCCGATCCAGGGCCGCAGATGGAGCGCGCGGGCCGTTGCGTGGGAGACGATGTGGTCATGAGTGACCTGCTGTACGTCGACGGTGGCAACCCGCTGAGGGGCGACATCACCGTCCGAGGGGCCAAGAACTTCGTCTCGAAGGCGATGGTCGCCGCACTCCTCGGTGAGACACCGAGCGAGCTGCGCAACGTGCCGCAGATCCGTGACGTCGCCGTCGTGTCCGGCCTGCTGCGCCTGCACGGCGTCAAGGTCGAGATCGACGACGCGGCCGGCACCATCAGCCTCGACCCGACGGACGTCGAGTCCGCCCACGTGGCCGACATCGACGCGCACGCGGGGTCGAGTCGCATCCCGATCCTCTTCTGCGGCCCGCTGCTGCACCGGCTGGGTGAGGCGTTCATCCCCGACCTCGGGGGGTGCCGCATCGGTGACCGCCCGATCAACTTCCACCTCGACATCCTGCGCCAGTTCGGTGCCGTGGTGGACAAGACCGACAACGGCATCCGGATCCGCGCGCCGTACCGTCTGCAGGGCACCAAGATCGCTCTGCCGTACCCCAGCGTGGGGGCGACCGAGCAGCTGCTGCTGACGGCCGTGCGCGCCGAGGGCATCACCGAGCTGGCGAACGCGGCGATCGAGCCCGAGATCATGGACCTCATCAACGTGCTGCAGAAGATGGGCGCGATCATCTCGGTCGACACCGACCGGGTCATCCGGATCGAGGGCGTCGACCGGCTCGTGGGATTCCAGCACACGGCGCTGGCCGACCGCATCGAGGCCGCGTCCTGGGCGTCGGCTGCGCTCGCGACCGGCGGTGACGTCTACGTGCGTGGGGCCACCCAGCCTGAGATGACGACGTTCCTCAACACGTTCCGCAAGGTCGGCGGTGAGTTCGCGATCGACGACGACGGCATCCGGTTCTTCCACCCGGGTGGCGACCTCAGGTCGCTGCAGCTCGAGACCGACGTCCACCCCGGGTTCATGACGGACTGGCAGCAGCCGCTCGTGGTCGCCCTCACGCAGGCATCCGGTCTGTCGATCGTCCACGAGACGGTCTACGAGAACCGGTTCGGGTTCGTCGACGCGCTCGTCGGCATGGGCGCCACCATCCAGGTCTACAAGGAGTGCCTGGGCGGGCGGCCGTGCCGCTTCGGCCAGCGCAACTTCTACCACTCCGCCGTCATCTCGGGTCCCACGCCCCTGTCGGCCGCCGAGATCGAGGTGCCCGACCTGCGGGGCGGGTTCAGCCACCTGATCGCGGCGCTCGCGGCCAAGGGGACGTCGGCGGTGCGGGGCATCAGCCTCATCGACCGCGGCTACGAGCGGTTCGCCGAGAAGCTCGAGGCCCTGGGGGCGCAGTTCAGCCGTGAGGACTCGGGGCGTCCCTGACCCGGACGGCGGTCCGCGCGCGGCGCCGCCCCGGCTACCATCGGTTCCCGTGCCGTCGCCGTCGCGTTCCAACCTCGCCTACCGCAACGTCGCACGGATCGTGCGTCCGTTCCTGTTCGCGACGACCCGTCCCGACTGGCACGGTGCCGAGCACCTGCCCGCCGAGGGTGGCTTCATCGCCGTCGCCAACCACATGACCGAGGTGGACCCGCTGACGTTCGCGCACTACCTGTGGGACAACGGGCACGTGCCCCGCGTGCTCGCGAAGTCGTCGCTGTTCCGCGTGCCCGTCGTCGGGCCGGTCCTGCGGGCCACGGGCCAGATCCCCGTCCACCGTGAGACCGCCGCCGCGGGTGACTCGCTGCGGTCGGCCGTCACGGCCGTCGAGGCGGGTGAGTGCGTCGCGGTCTTCCCGGAGGGGACCCTCACGCGTGATCCCGACCTGTGGCCCATGGCAGGGCGCACCGGTGTGGCCCGCCTCGCGCTGACGACCCGCGCCCCCGTCGTGCCCGTCGCGCAGTGGGGCATGCAGGACCTGCTGGCGCGCTACGGCAAGGTGCTCAAGCCGTTCCCCCGCAAGAAGGTCACGATCGTGGCGGGGCCTCCTGTCGACCTGTCGGACCTCTACGACCGGCCGCAGGACACCGCGACGCTGCGCGAGGCCACCGAGCGCGTCATGTCGGCCATCACGGACCTCCTCGAGCAGATCCGCGGCGAGCAGGCGCCCGCCGAGCGGTACGACATGCGGCGCAGGCGTGCGTCCGGCGACGAGGCGGCGGCGTGAGCGCGCAGGACGCCCCGCTGCGCGCCACGGTGCTGGGCTCGGGCAGCTGGGGGACGACGTTCGCGGCGGTGATGGCCGACGCGGGCTGCTCGGTCACCGTGTGGGGGCGCGACGCGGCGACGGTGGAGGAGATCGCGCGCGACGGCCGCAACACGCGCTACCTGCCGGGCATCGAGCTGCCGGCGGGGGTGACGGCCACCCTCGACGCACGCGCTGCCGTGGCCGACGCCGACGTGCTCGCCGTCGCCGTCCCCTCGCAGCGGGCGCGTGAGGTGCTGGCCCCGCTGGCGGACGCTCTGCCCGCCCACGCGGTGGTCGTGTCCCTGATGAAGGGTGTCGAGCTCGACACCGACCAGCGGATGAGCGAGGTGGTGGCGCAGAGCCTGCGCATCGACGCGAGCCGCGTCGCGGTGCTCTCGGGGCCGAACCTCGCTCGCGAGATCGCGCAGCGGCAGCCCACGGCGACGGTCGTCGCGTCGACGAGCGACGCGACCGCCCAGCTCGTCGCACGCGCCTGTGCGTCCTCGTACTTCCGGCCGTACACCAATCCCGACGTCGTGGGTGTAGAGCTGTGCGGCGCCGTCAAGAACGTCATCGCGCTCGCGGTGGGGATCTCGCAGGGCCGGGGGATGGGCTTCAACACGATGGCGACGGTCATCACGCGCGGTCTGGTCGAGATCGCGCGGCTCGGGCTCGCGCTGGGGGCCGACGCGGACACGTTCCCGGGTCTCGCCGGCATGGGTGACCTCATGGCGACCTGCGCGTCCCCGGACTCCCGCAACCACACCCTGGGCGTGCACATCGGTCGGGGCATGACGCTCGACGAGGCGGTCGTCGCCACCGGCGGCACCGCCGAGGGCGTCAAGTCGTGCCGTTCGGTGCTCGCGCTCGCGACCTCCCTGGGGGTCGAGATGCCGATCACGTCGGCGGTCGTGCAGGTGCTGCACGAGGACCTGCCGGTCGACCGCCTCGCCGGGCTCCTGCTGGCGCGGCCGCACAAGGCCGAGGGCCTGGTCCGGACGGGCGCGTCGGACGGCTGAGGGTCTCGGCCCGACCCCGGCTCCCGCGGTCTGTCGCGAGCCGGTGGGTCAGGTCCGGGTCGTGCGGCCTGCCGCACCCAGTGCGGCGTCCAGGTCCCTCCACAGGTCCTCGACGTCCTCGATCCCGACAGACAGTCGCACCAGGTCCTCGGGAACGGTCGGTGACTCCGTGCTGAACCGGCGGCGGCGCTCGAGCGTCGACTCGACCCCGCCGAGGCTCGTCGCAGGGACCCACAGCGAGACCGCGTCGACGAGGGCGTCGGCGCCGGCGGGGCCGCCGACGGGCTGCAGGCCGATGATCGCCCCGAACCCGTCCATCTGCGCTGCGGCACGCGCGTGCCCCGGGTCCTGCGGGAGCCCGGGGTAGCGGACCTCGACGACGTCCGCGTGGGTCGCGAGCCGGCGCGCGAGCTCACCGGCGTTGGCCTGGGCGCGCTCGACCCGCAGGGCCAGCGTGCGCAGACCGCGCAGTGCGAGCCACACCTCGAACGGGCCGGCGATCGCGCCGTGGGTGGTCCGGTGGGCGACGATCCGCGCGTGCAGGTCGTCGTCGTCCGTGACCGTGGCGCCGAGGACGACGTCGGAGTGCCCCGCGAGGTACTTGGTGACGGAGTGCACGACGACGTCCGCACCCAGGGCGAGCGGTCGCTGCGTCAGCGGGGTGGCGAAGGTGTTGTCGACGACGACGATCGCGCCGACGTCGTGCGCCGCCGCGACGAGCGCCGGGACGTCCGCCACCTCGAGCATGGGGTTGGTCGGGGACTCCAGCCACAGCATCGCGGCCGGCTCGCCCTGCCCGCGCACCGCCGCGACCACCGCGTCGGTGTCGGCGACGTCGACCGCGTCCACGCGCAGCAGGCCCCGCTCCGCCTGCTCACGCAGCAGCACCAGCGTGACCTGGTACGCGTGCCGGGGCACGACGACGCGGCCGCCGAGCGGTACGAGGGCCACGACCGCGTCGATGGCCGCCATGCCGGAGGCGAACACGGTGGCAGGCGGACCGTCGACCCGCCGGGCCGTGGTGGCGTGGTCGGTGCGCTCCAGGGCCGCGAGCGCGTCCTCGAACGGCTCCCAGGCGGGAGTGCCGATGCGCCCGTAGAGGTGCTCGCCGGGCGCGGGCGCCCCCTGGGACACGAAGGTCGAGGTGAGCACCAGCGGCGGGTTGAGGCTGCCGCCGGGGACACGGGCCGGGCGCCCCGCGCTGACGGCGAGGGTGCGCGGGGACACCCCGGCCGGAGGTGCGGGAGGAAGATCCGGGGAGTCGGGTGCCGGGGTCGTCACGCGTCGCAGGGTACGCCGGAGGAGACGGCGCGCGGGCGTCCGAGCCGCGACCGGGAGGGTAGGGTCTGTGCGCGATGGACGCCACGAGGATCCCCCCGGCCGACGACGGCACACCCACCCACCGTGACGGTCCCGCGGCGGCTCGCCGCCCGCGGGTCATGGTGCTCTTCGGGGGACGCTCCGGCGAGCACGCGATCAGCTGCGCGACCGCCGGTGGTGTGCTGCGCGCGATCGACCGGGAGCGGTACGACGTCGTCGCGGTCGGGATCACGCGCGCGGGGCAGTGGGTGCTCGCGGACGACGACCCGGACCACTGGGCCATCCGCGACGGGCGGCTCCCGCAGGTCGAGGACACGTCGACCCACGTGCTGCTGCCGCAGGGCACCGCCGACCGTGAGGTGCAGGTGCTGCGCGACGGGCGGCTGGAGTCCCCGCTGGAGGCCGTGGACGTGGTGTTCCCGCTCCTGCACGGGCCGTTCGGTGAGGACGGGACCGTCCAGGGGCTGCTCGAGCTCGCCGACGTGCGCTACGTGGGGTCGGGCGTGCTCGCGTCGGCCGTCGGCATGGACAAGCACATGATGAAGCTCGTGCTCGCCGGCTCCGGCCTGCGGATCGGGCCGTTCCGGGTGCTGCCGGCCGGCCGCACCGTGGACGCGCAGACCGTGGACACCGTCGTCGCGGAGCTCGGGCTCCCGCTGTTCGTCAAGCCCGCACGCGCCGGCTCGAGCCTGGGGATCTCGCGCGTCGAGGACCCGGCGGACCTGCCGGCAGCGGTCGCCGAGGCCCGCGAGCACGACCCCAAGGTCATCATCGAGGCGGCGATCGTCGGCCGCGAGATCGAGTGCGGCGTCCTCGGCGGCCGCGCGGGGTCGCCCCCGCGCGCCTCGTTGCCGGGGGAGATCGTCGTGACCGACGCACGGCACGCCTTCTACGACTTCGAGGCGAAGTACCTCGACGAGGCGGGCGTGACGCTCGCGTGCCCGGCGGAGCTCGCGCCCGACGTGGTGGCACGCGTGCAGGACGTCGCCGTGCGCGCGTTCGAGGCCGTCGGGTGCGAGGGCCTCGCCCGCGTCGACGTGTTCGTGCGCGAGGACGGCGAGGTCGTCGTCAACGAGATCAACACGATGCCGGGGTTCACGCCCTACTCGATGTACCCGCGGATGTGGGAGGTCTCGGGACTCGGCTACGACGAGCTCGTCGACGAGCTCGTGAGCCTCGCGCTCGAGCGGCCCCTCGGCCTGCGCTGAGCCGTCGGCGTCACAGGCAGGAGCGCTGTCACAGGCAGGAGCGCTGTCACAGGCAGGAGCGCTGCTGCTCCGTCAGCGCGACGGCGGGGCCCAGCAGGTCGACGAACGCCGTCGAGCGGGTCGTCGCGACCGCCTCCGGCACCACGAGCTCGACCGCGGGCACACGTCCGTAGGTCGTGAAGGTCCAGTCGCCGTCGTCCTCGACCACGACCCAGTCGATCGTCGGGCCCCGGGTCGTGGTCACCGACTGGCAGCGCTCGGTCGTCGGGCCCAAGGGCTCGACGCCGCACCGCAGCACGACGGCGGACCGCGGATCACCCCACGCGGCGGTTGCCTGCGCGTCGGTGTCGACCTGCTCCAGCCCCTCGCCGAGCGACCGGGGCAGCGCCAGCACGACCGAGGCGCACACGGGGTCGGTCGCGGACGGTGCGACGGTGACGGGGACGGTGGGCGAGCACCCGGACAGGGTGACGAGCGCGGTCGCGGCCGCGCCGGCCGCGATGGTGGGGCGGTGGAGCACACGTCAACGCTACCGGCCGTGAAGGGGGTGCATGGCCGTGCGGCGCGGACGGGTGGCCGCGACGCACGAGCGGACGGTCTAGCGTGGGCGGGTGCCTGCCGAGAGCCCCGTCGTCGCCGATCTCTCCGAGCAGGACCTGCTCGACCGCATCTTCCCCCACCTGCCGGTGGGGTCCCGGACCCTCGTGCCGCCCGGTGACGACGCGGCCGTGGTGGTCGCGCCGGACGGCCGGTACGTCGTGACCTGCGACGTGCTGGTCGAGGACGTGCACTTCCGCCGCCGCTGGTCCACCGGTGAGGACGTCGGGCGCCGTGCCGCCGCGCAGAACCTCGCCGACGTCGCCGCGATGGGTGCCCGCCCGGTGGCGCTGGTCGTGGGGCTCGTGGTGCCCGGGGGCACGCCGGTGGCCTGGGTCGAGGGGCTCGCGCGGGGTCTGGGGGACGCGTGCCGGCCGCTGGACGTGGGCGTGGTCGGAGGCGACCTCTCCGGTGGCCCGACGATCGTCGTGTCGGTCACCGCGCACGGCGACCTCGAGGGGCGCGCCCCGGTGCTGCGCAGCGGGGCGCGCGCCGGTGACGTGGTGGCGTACGCGGGCCGACGCGGCTGGTCGGCGGCGGGCCTCGCGCTGCTGAGCGCGGGGCTGCCGGAGACGGACCCCGGGCTGACGGCCTTCTACCGGGCCCCGACGCCTCCCCTGGACGCGGGCCCGGCCGCTGCTCGTGCCGGGGCGACGGCGATGCTCGACGTCTCGGACGGCCTGCTGCGCGACGCCTCCCGGATCGCGCGCGCCAGCGGGGTGACGCTCCACCTCGAGGATCCCGCGGTGGCGTTCGTGCAGGACGCGTCGCGCCTGGCCGGCGCCGCCGCCGCACTGGGCGCGGACCTGACGCAGTGGCTGCTGACGGGCGGCGAGGACCACGGCCTGCTGGCGACGTTCCCTCCGGGAGCGCCGCTCCCGGAGCCGTTCGGTGCGATCGGGGTGGTGTCGAGCCGCGGGTCGGACCTCGTGCTCGTGGGCGGTGAGCCGCCGCGTGCGGTGACGACGGGGTGGGACCACTTCGGCGACTAGGGGCGCGTCTGCGGGGCACGGACGACCCTGCCGCGGGCGTCAGCCTCGGCGGTACCGCACCTCCAGCAGGTCGGCGCCGCCGACGGTCTCGAGGCGTTCGACGCCGTCGGGGGAGAAGCCGTGGCGGCGGTAGAAGTGGCGAGCTCGGTCGTTGTCGGCCGGTACCCACAACGACACCGGGGTCTGCTCGCCGACCTGGGCCAGGACCGTCCGGATCAGGTCACGTGCGACACCGTGCCCCCACGTGCCCGGGTCCAGGTAGATCGCGTAGATCTCGCGCTCGCCACGTCGCGCGTCCTCGTCACGGCTCGGCCCGTACGAGGCGAACCCCAGGACCCGGCCGCCCGCCTCGGCGACGTAGGTGCGCACGCGGTTGTCGGGGCCGGGGGTGAGGCGCCGCGTCCAGTCCTCGACCCGGGACGCGGGGTCGAGCGCGCGCAGGTGGTCGTCGGGGACGATGCCCGCGTACCCCTCCTGCCACGACCGGACGTGTACGCCCGCGATGTCGGCAGCGTCACGCGTCGTCGCGGGGCGGATGGTGACCTCGCCGATGTGCTCGACCATGGCGACCACCCTGCCACAGGTGCCAGGCAGCACGAAGGCCCACGAGCAGTTGCTCGTGGGCCTTCGGCGTGTCGTGCGTGCTTCCGCGTCGGGTCGCCCCGGCGCAGGGTGCTGTGCGGTCAGACCGCGCGCTGCACCTTGCCGGCCTTGAGGCACGACGTGCACACGTTGAGGCGCTTCGGGGTGCCGGCGACGACCACCCGCACACGCTGGATGTTCGGGTTCCAACGCCGCTTCGTACGCACGTGGGAGTGCGAGATGCTGTGCCCGAAGCTCGGGCGCTTGGCGCAGACGTCGCAGTTGGCAGCCACGGTCTTCTCCTGGTTCTGTCCTGTCGCGGGCCGACGGGCCCGGGGGGTCGTGCACGTGTCCCGCGCTCCCGCGCGTCGACCCGGCCCGAGGGCCAGGACCGCACGACGGTGCGTCGGAAGGGTCTGTGGGGGTGCCGGACGGTGTCCGGGCAACCGGGCAAGACTAGCCCATCGTCGGGGTAGCACCCAAATGTGGGCGGCGTGCGGCACAGTGGGCGGCGACGGTCCCGCGGGGTGCCGGTCGGTAGCGTCTGTGGTCGGCCGCGGTCGGCCACGGTCGGTGGCCGACCGCCGTCGGCTGCCGCACCACGTCACCCGCGCCGGTCCGGCGCAGCGAGTGGAGAGGGAGATACGCGTGGAGGTCGCGGCGCGACAGGTCGTGCTCGACGGCGACGCCGTACGCGCGTGGGCGGCCGGGGCGCTCACCGCGTGCCGGGCCGCGCGGGAGCTCATCGACGCCGTCAACGTGTTCCCCGTCCCTGACGCGGACACCGGCTCGAACGTCACGCTGACGATCGCGGGCGGTGCGGCGGCCGTCGCGGCGGACCGGGGGCTCGACGGGCCGTCCGAGCTCCTCGCGACGTTCGCCCGCGGTGCTGCCAGGGCCGCACGCGGCAACTCCGGGATCATCCTGAGCCAGTGGCTCGTCGGCCTGTCGGCGGGCCTGGCGGAGGGTCCGCCGGCGGACCGGGACGGCACGGCGGCTCTCGTCGGCGGCCTCGAGCGGGCCGCGAGCGCGGCACGGGACGCGGTGCCGGACCCCCAGGAGGGGACCGTCCTGACGATCGCCCGCGAGGTCGCGAGGCACGCGCGGGACGGCATGCGGGGGATCGACGGTCCGCCCGCCGAGGTCCTGGCGGCGGCGACCGAGGCCGCCCGCGCCGACCTGGACCGGCTCAGCGCGAGCCACGACGTCCTGCGGGCTGCGCGCGTGGTCGACGCGGGCGCGTGCGCGCTGCTCGTCGTGCTGGACGCGCTCGTGCACACCCTGCGCACCGGAGGGCTGGCCCTGCAGGAGGGCGACCTGGACCTGGCGTGGCTGCCCCACGCAGGCCCGGACGTCGTCGCCGGCTGCGGGCCGGCCTCGGGCGGCGCGTACGAGGTGATGATGCTCGTGGGGGCCACCTGGCCCGGGGCCGCCGGCCTCGCCGTCGCGCTGCAGGGCGTGGGAGACGCAGTCGCCGTCGTCGACGCCGGGGGATCGTGGCACGCGCACGTGCACTGCGACGACCCGGCCGCGGCGATCGCGCTCGTGCCCGGCCCGGCCCGGGAGCAGGTCGTGGTGCGGCGCGTCGACGAGCCCGCACCGGCCGACCGGGGGCTCGTCGTGCTCACGCCGTCGCCCGGGTTGTCGGCCTGGTACGCGACGTGCGGTGCGGTGACGCTCGTGGGCCCAGACCCCGACGTCGAGCAGGTCGCCCGTGCCGCCGTCGACACGCGTGCCGGGCAGGTCGTCGTCGTCGGCGCGGGCGTCGGGCCTGCGGCTGCTGCTCCCGCCGGTGCGGGCTTCGACCTGCTGGCGACGGCGGGGGACGGCCCGGCGGTCGTCGCGTGCCTCGCCCTCGTCGCGGACCCCCACGTCGCGCCCGAGGCCGGAGCCGACGCTCTGCGACGGCTGCGTTCCGGGACCCCCGCGAGCGCGGACGAGGTGCCGGGCGCCGTGGCTGCGCTGCTCACGGACGTGCGCGGCCCGCAGGGGGTGACGCTCGTGCACGGCGTCGACGTCGACCCTGCCGCAGCACGCTCCGCGGCGGACGCTCTCCGTGCCGCGCACCCTGCGCTGGAGGTCGTCGTCGCCGGCCCGGCCGCCGGTGCCGCGTGGTGGGTGGGGGTCGACTGACATGCTCGCCGCAGACCCGCTCACCGTCTCTCTGACGCGTATGAACGCCCGTACCGCCAAGGCGCTGGGCAAGCTCGGGCTCGAGACCTCCGGCGACCTGTTGCGGCACTACCCGCGCAGGTACGCCGAGCCCGGCACGCTCACCGACATGGCGAGCCTGCGCGTCGGCGAGCACGTGACCGTCGTGGCGGAGGTCCTGCGGACCTCGCTGCGCCCGACGGCGCAGGGCCGCGGTCTGCTGCAGTCGACCATCACCGACGGGCACAGCCGCATCGAGCTCACGTTCTTCGCGTCGCACGTCAAGAAGCTCGAGTGGCGCCAGGGGCAGCTGCGCCCGGGTCGGCGCGGGCTGTTCACCGGCGAGGTGTCCCTCTACCGCGACACGCTGCAGCTCATGCACCCGGAGTGCCGGCTGTTCGGCGCCGACGACGACGAGCACGAGGAGGACGAGGCGCTGGTCGAGGCCGGGCGGCCGATCCCCGTGTACCCGGCGGTCGCCGGGTTCGAGTCGTGGAAGGTCGCCCAGGCCGTGCGTACCGTGCTCGACCCCCTGCGTGAGCAGGACGTGCCGGACCCGGTCCCGCCGCAGCTGCGGGAGCGTGACGCGCTGCCGACGCTGCTCGAGGCCCTGCGCCTGGTCCACGTGCCGCAGGACGAGGCGGACTGGCAGCGGGGTCGAGCACGGCTGCGCTACGAGGAGGCGCTCGTGCTGCAGGCGGAGCTCGCACGGCGCCGGGCCCGCGTCGCACGCGAGGAGGCCGTCGCACGTCCGGCGCGCGAGGGCGGCCTGCTCGAGGCGTTCGACGCGCGGCTGCCGTTCACCCTGACCGCCGGGCAGCGCGCGGTCGGTGAGGAGATCGCCGGTGAGCTCGCGGCGCCGCGTCCCATGCAGCGCCTGCTGCAGGGCGAGGTCGGCTCGGGCAAGACCGTGGTCGCGCTGCGCGCGATGCTGCAGGTCGTCGACGCGGGCGGGCAGGCGGCGCTGCTCGCGCCCACGGAGGTGCTGGCGGCGCAGCACGCGCGCACGCTGCGCGGGCTCCTCGGCGACCTGGCCGAGGGAGGGTTCCTCGGGGGCGCGGATCCGGCCACACGCGTCGCGCTGCTGACGGGCTCGCTGCCGACGATGGCGCGCCGCAGCGCGATGCTCGACGCCGCGAGCGGGTCCGCCGGCATCGTGGTGGGCACCCACGCGCTGCTGTCGCAGGACGTGCAGTTCGCGGACCTGGGACTGGTGGTCGTCGACGAGCAGCACCGGTTCGGGGTCGAGCAGCGGGACGCGCTGCGCGCGAAGGCTGGTCGGACGCCCCACACGCTGGTCATGACGGCGACGCCGATCCCCCGGACGGTGGCCATGACGGTGTTCGGCGACCTGGAGACCTCGGTGCTCAGCGAGGTGCCCGCCGGGCGACAGGGCATCACCACGCACGTCGTGCCCGCCGACAACCCGCGGTGGACCGACCGCACGTGGCAGCGCGTGCGTGAGGAGGTCGACGGTGGCGGCCGCGCCTACGTGGTGTGCCCGCGCATCGACGGCGACGCGGCGGCCGGCGACGCGGTGGACGAGGACGGCGCGGACCTCGTGCTCGACGCCGGACCGACCGTCGGGGCTCCCGATGCAGGCGTGCGCCGACCGCTGCGGGCCGTGCTCGACGTCGCCGAGGAGCTGCGGGCGCGTCCGGACCTCACCGGTGTGGGGGTCGGCGTCCTGCACGGTCGGCTCGCCCCTGAGGAGAAGGACCGCGCGTTCGCGGCGTTCGCGACGGGCGAGGCGCCGGTCCTCGTGTCGACGACGGTCGTCGAGGTCGGCGTCGACGTCCCGGACGCCACCGTCATGGTCGTGCTCGACGCCGACCGGTTCGGGATCTCGCAGCTGCACCAGCTGCGCGGCCGGGTCGGACGGGGGACGCGCCCGGGCCTGTGTCTCCTGGTCAGTGCGGCGCAGCCGGGGACGGACGCCCACACCCGGCTCGAGACGCTCGCAGCCACGACGGACGGCTTCGAGCTCGCGGCGCTCGACCTGGAGCTGCGGCACGAGGGCGACGTGCTGGGTGCCGCCCAGCACGGGCGCGGCAGCTCGCTGCGGCTGCTGCGTGTCACCCGGGACGCCGACGTCATCGCGCGAGCCCGCACCGACGCGCGCGCGCTCGTCGAGCAGGACGGCGACCTCGACGCGTGGCCGGCGCTGCGGGCCGCCATCGAGACGTCCCTGGCAGGGGAGCGCGAGGAGTTCCTCGATCGCGCGTGACCGCCGACCCGGCTGCCCGGTGAGCGGTCCCCGTCGCAGGTCGGCGCTCGCACGCTGGCTACCCTGGCGGCATGGCTCTCGTGGTGGACGCTCGTGACTTGCAGGTCGGCTACGGCGCGGCACCCGTGTGCGCCCCCGTCACGTTCACGCTCGAGGAGGGAGCTGCGGTCGCGCTCGTCGGCGCCAACGGCTCGGGCAAGTCCACGGTCCTCAAGACCGTCCTCGGTCTGCTCGAGCCGCTCGATGGGGACGTCCAGGTGCTCGGCCGACCCGTCGACGAGCGTGAGACGTCGTTCCGGCGCGAGGTGTCCAGCGTGCTCGACGACGACGCCTACTTCCCGGCCCTGACCGTGGCGGAGCACCTGTACCTGACCGCTCGCGGCCACGGCGTCCTCGGGGCGCAGGCCGAGGTCGCCGTGCTCCTCGAGGAGTTCGGTCTCGCAGACCACGCGCGGGCCACGCCCGTGTCGCTGTCCTCGGGTCAGCGGCGTCGCCTCCTGCTGGCCGCCGGGTTCGCCCGTCCCCGGTCCCTGCTCGTGCTCGACGAGCCCGAGCAGCGGCTCGATCAGCGCATGCGCGCCAGCCTCGCGGACCGTCTGCGCGCCGAGCAGGACGCCGGTGGCGCCGTGCTCATCGCGACGCACGACCCCGACCTCGTCGCCGCTGTCTGCACGCGGGCCGTGCACATCGCTGACGACGAGTCGCTGCTCCTCGAGCCCGCCGAGGCGGCCGACCGGATCGCCAGGGTCGTCCTGTGACCGGCGTGGACGCCCTCGCGGGTGACCCACGCGACCTGCGCGACGACCCCCAGGTCGGCGACTTCGAGCTGGGGGAGGTGCCCTCCGCACGTGAGATCCGCCGGTTCACGGCCAGGGCGGCGCGGGCCCGCGCCGGCGTCGGTGCGGGGTCGCTGCTGACGGAGCTGTACACGGTGTCGGTGAGCGTCGTGCTCTCCGTGCTCATCGTGATGGGGATCGTCCAGCAGCTCGGCGCCGGGCTCCCCGACGGCCCGCCGACGGCGCAGCCGGGCGGACTGAGCCTGCCGGTGCTCGTCGCGACGATCCTGCTGGCGGCCCTGGGCGCGCTCCTGTCGACCGCCGGGCGGCTCGGGCCCGTCGGCGCCGAGGGGGCGCAGGCCGCGTGGTGGCTGCCCCTGCCGGTGGACCGACGTGGTCTGCTGCGCCCTGCCGCTGTCCGTGTCCCGCTCGCGGCGGCCCTCGCCGGGGGCGTCGTCGTGGTCGTGCTCGAGGCGGGCCTGCTGGAGCGCCGGGACGGGGAGCTCGTCCGCGCGGGCGTGCTGGGTGCGGCGGTCGCTGCTCTCGTCGTGCTCGTCGCGGCCGTCGCGCAGTCCCGTGGCGTGCCGCGGCGTCGGACCGCGCTGGCCGGCGACCTGCTCCTCGTCGCGGCGCCCGTGCTCGCCGCCCTCGTGGCCCTGAGCGGGCGCACGCCCACCGAACTGCCGTCGGTGACGTGGGCGGCCGTCGCGGCGGTCATCGCCCTGGTGGGCGTGCTGGCCGTGGTCGTGGACCGCCGCCTGGCGGTGCTGCCTGGTCGCACGTTGCGCGAGGGCGGCTCCGTGGCCACCCACGCGGTCGGTGCCGTCGTGTCGCTCGACTCGCGCGAGCTGGGGCGCGCGCTGTCCGGGGGTGTGGCGGCCGCCTCTCGTCGCCGGACGTCCCGGTTGTCGACCGTCCGCGGGCCGATGACCGCGCTGGTGACGGCCGACCTGGTCGTCCTGCGCCGGTCGCTGCGGCACGTGGTGCAGATCGTCGTGGCGGCGGGCCTGCCCGTGCTGGCCACGGTGGTGCCGCAGCTTGCCGGCCCCGTCGGCATCCTGGTGACGGTGCTGCTGGGTGGCTGGATGATGTCGAGCGCGAGCGCCGAGGGCTCGCGGTGGGCCGAGATGGCGCCCGTGATCGACCGTCTCCTGCCGCTCGGCGACCGCACCGTGCGGCGGCTGCGCATGGTCGTCCCCGGTCTGGTCGCGCTCGTGTGGTCGGTCGTCGTGTTCACGGCGGTCGGCCGCTGGGCGGGCGCGACGCAGGACTGGCTCCTGCTCGGGGTCAGCGCAGCGCCGGTGTGGGCTGCGGCCGCCGTCCGGGCCGCCTACCGCCCCGCCCCGCGCTGGGACAAGCCGCTGATCTCGACACCCGCCGGTGCGCTGCCCATGGGGGTGATGCAGGTGATCGCCCGCGGGCCGGACCTCGTGGCCTTCTGCCTGCTTCCTGTGTGGGTCGCGATGGCGCTCGGCACGGTGACGACGATCATGGTGATCGGGCAGGTCTGGATGTCGGTCATCGCGGTGATGATCGCGTCGTCGACCGCGGAGAAGGGCTGGATGGAGCGCATGCTCGAGGAGCAGGACCAGCGCAAGGCCGGTGCCGCGTGACGCGGATCGTGGCGGGCAGCGCGGGCGGCCGCACGCTGGCGGTGCCTTCCTCGGGGACGCGTCCCACGAGCGAGCGGGTGCGCGAGGCGCTGTTCTCGCGGCTGGAGCACCTCGACGCCGTCGACGGTGCGCGCGTGCTCGACCTGTTCGCCGGCTCCGGCGCCCTCGGCCTGGAGGCCGTCAGCCGGGGGGCGGCCCACGCCGTGCTCGTCGACGCCGCGCGGGGGGCCGTCGACGTGTGCCGCCGCAACGCCCGCACGCTCGGGCTCGCCGAGCGCGTCGACGTGGTCGCCGACAAGGTCGACCGGTACCTCGCACGCGTCGCCCCGGACGGGGAGCCCGGGATCGACGCCTTCGACCTGGTGCTGCTCGACCCGCCCTACGACCTGCCCGACGACGCCCTGGGGACGGCCGTCGCCGGTGCGGCCCGCTGCACCGCGCCGGGGGGCGTGGTCGTCGTCGAGCGCTCGTCGCGCGCCGCGGCGCCGACGTGGCCGTTGCCGCTGGTCGGGCTCGACGACCGGCGCTACGGCGAGACCCGGGTGTGGTTCGCGGAGCACCCCGTCTGAGGGCCGTGCACCGTCCTGCCGCTCACTCCACGGCGACCGTGACCACCGCGATGTCGTCGCGCGCGTCACCCGCCTGGTGGAGCGGTCCGTGTCGGCACGCCGCAGCGCCTCGTGGAGCGCGCGCAGGACGTCGCGCGGGGCGTCGTGCTCCAGGGGCGCCGCCCGTACCGTGTGCCGGGCGAGCGCCGTCACGGCGGCGGCCTCGGCGCCCTTGCCGGCGTGCCGAAGGCGCTCCGGTACGCGGACGGCGTCGTGCCCAGGTGCCGACGGGTGTGCAGGCGCAGGTTGTCGCCCGTGCCGAGCCCTGTGCGCCGGGCGACTTCCTCGACCGGCATCGTCGGGTCGGCCTCGAGCAGCTCGCGCGCGCGGTGGACGCGCTGCTCGCTGAGCCAGCGGAGCGGTGAGGTCCCCGTCTCGTCGCGCCAGCGCCGCTGGAGGGTGCGCGTCGAGACGTGGGCGTGGTGGGCGAGGGCGTCCAGGGTCATCGCCTCGCCCAGGTGCTCGAGCGCCCAGGCCCGGGTGTCGGCGAGCGAGCCCCCGGCGACGTCGGGCACGGGTGCCGCGACGAACTGCGCCTGACCTCCCTCCCGGTGGGCGGCGACGACGAGCCGCCGTGCGACCTCGCGTGCCGCCCGGGCGCCGTGGTCACGGCGCACGACGTGCAGGCACAGGTCGATCCCGGCCGCCATGCCGGCCGACGTGAGCACGTCGCCCTCGTCGACGAACAGCACGTCGCGCTCGACGACGACGGTCGGGTGGCGTGCCACGAGCTCGTCCGTGTGCCGCCAGTGCGTCGTCGCGCGGCGACCGTCGAGCACCCCTGCGGCCGCGAGGGCGAACGCGCCGGTGCAGATGGACACGAGGCGCACGCCGCGGTCGTGCGCCGCGCGCAGCAGCTCGAGGGCCGGGCCCGGAGGCGGCGCCCAGGTGGGCCAGAAGCCCGGGACGACGACGGTCTGTGCCTCCGAGAATGCCTCGGGCCCGGCGTGCGGGGTGACTCCGTAGCCGGAGCTCGTGGTCACCGGCGCGCCGTCCGCGGTCACGAGTCGCACGGAGTACGGCGCGTCGGTCCCGGCGAAGACCTCGAGCGGGATCGTCATGTCGAACGCGACCACGCCGGGCAGGGCGAGGACCGCGACGCGGTGGGGCTGCGGCTGGTCCATGGCGGGATCCTACGGAAGGACGGCGTTCACGACACTGGTCCACGGTGCGCGACGGCGCCACGATCGAGCCATGACGACGCCCGCCGCACTCCCACCGGCCCTGGACGATCTGCTCGACGGGGGCCGTCTGGTGCTCCCGGCCGGCGACGTCCCGCGCGCGGCGCTCGCGCTCGCGCGGGACCTCGAGCCCGACTACCTCCTGCACCACAGCGTGCGCAGCTGGGTCCTCGCACGGGTCGCGGCCGCAGAGCGCGGGTGGCGGCCGGCCGACTTCGACGACGTGGCGCTGTTCGTCGCGTGCGTGCTGCACGACACCGGGCTGCACCTGGCCTCACGCGGTGACCGGCGCTTCGAGGTCGAGGGTGCCGACCTGGCGCGGTCGTTCGTGATCTCCCAGGGCCTGCCGACGAGCACGGCCGACACGGTGTGGGACGCGGTCGCCCTGCACACGTCGGTCGGGATCGCCGAGCACAAGCAGGCCGAGGTCGCGCTCGCGCGTGCGGGCATCGCCATGGACTTCGGGTTCGGCGCGGACGCCGTGCCGGACGCCCTGGCAGCGGTGCTCACGACGGAGCTGCCTCGCCTCGACCTGACGCGCCGGATCGTCGACGCGATCGTCGAGCACGCCGCCGGCAGCGACGTGCGCGCTCCTGCGGCGAGCCTGCCGGGCCTGCTCGTGCGTGAGAGGCGCGAGCCGCCGCACGTCACGTCGATGGAGCGCGCGGCCGCGGCGGGGCGCTGGGGCGTCTGAGGTCCGAGGAGGTGGTGCTCCGCAGCGGTTCGGCCGTCGCACGGGACCCGAGCCCGCACGGCGGATGTCCGTGCCCTGTCGCAGCATGGTCGTCATGCCCAGCACGTCGACCATGAACCGCGTCCTCGTCGTCCTCGTCGCCGCGGGTGTCGCCGTCACCGCAGGGTGCGGTGCCGCGCCGCGGGAGGCGCCGACGGCGGTCCCCACCGCGAGCAGCGCCCCGGCCCCGACGACCACGCCGTCGCCGACCGCCACGCAGCTGCCGCTCGCGCTCGAGGAGCTCGAGGCCCGCTACGACGCCCGCCTCGGCGTGCACGCCGTCGACACCGGCACCGGTGCCGCGGTCGCGTGGCGCCCCGACGAGCGGTTCGCGTACGCGTCGACGATCAAGGCCCTCGCGGCCGGCGCGGTCCTCGACCTCGTCGGCGTGGACGGGCTCGCCCGCGAGGTCCCGGTCCGGGCGGAGGACATCGTGACCTACTCGCCGGTGACGGAGACCCGCGTCGGGGGCACGATGACGCTCGCCGAGGTGGCGGAGGCGGCCGTGACGCGCAGCGACAACACCGCCGGCAACCTGCTCTTCGAGGCGCTGGGCGGCCCTGCGGCGCTCGACGAGGCGCTCGCGGCCCTCGGCGACGACGTCACCGTCGTCGCCCGCACCGAACCCGACCTCAACGAGGCCACGCCGGGTGACGAGCGCGACACCACGACGCCGCGGGTGCTGGCCGCGGACCTGCGCGAGTACGTCCTCGGAACGACGCTCACGGACGACGAGCGGGCCGTCCTCACCGCCTGGCTCACCGGGACGCAGACCGGCGACACCCTGGTGCGCGCCCTGCTGCCTGCCGACTGGGTGGTCGGCGACAAGTCCGGCACCGGGGGCTTCGGCACCCGGAACGACGTCGCGGTCGTGTGGCCGACGGACGGTGCACCGATCGTGGTCGCCGTCATGTCCGATCGTGCGGAGCGCGACGCCGAGCCCGACGACGCCGTCGTCGCCGAGGCGGCGGCAGCCGCGGTCGCGGCCCTCGGGCGGTCCTGACGTCGCGCCTCGTCCGGCTGTCGCCGAACGCTCAGCGCACGGACGCCACGTACCGGTGGCCGGCTGCCCGCAGCCGCTCGACCAGCACGTCGCCGACGGCCGTCGCGGGCGTGAGCGACCCGGCCCGGTCCGGGAGCCGGTCGCCGTCCAGCGCCAGGGCGAGCGCCGCCTGCCCGAGCATCACGGCCGTGGCGGAGTACCCGGGGTCGCCCTGGCCGGCGGCCAGCGCGCGGTAGTGCCGACCGGTCGTCGTCACCGCGTGCAGGTCCATGCGGAACCACCCGGCGCGCCGCGTCTGCGCGTCCGGTCCCGTGCCCGGGGCGGGCAGCACGCGGTCGAGCAGCGCACGCGTCGGTGGCACCGCGAGCGCTGCGAGCGCGAGCGGCAGCCCGACCGTCAGCAGGCCGGCCCTCGCCGCCCCGCGCAGCCCGGAGCCGGTCGCCGCCACCTCCTGGTAGCGCAGCTCGCGTCCGTACGCCCAGCCCTGCAGCGCGTTCGACCGCCGCACCACGCGCGAGTTGAACGACCCCATCGGCGACGTCGCGACCCACAGGCCGCCGAGCGTGCGACCGGGCCCCGGGGTGTCCGAGGGCTGCGGCCCGTCCGGCTCGGCGGCGCGGTCGGGACTCAGCGAGAACGGGTCGGCGAGCAGGCGGCGGACTGCCGGGTCCCGTCCGGCCAGCTCGGCGATGCCGCGCCCCGACGCGACGGTGCCGCCGCTGACGCCGCCGCGCGCGCTCGCGACCAGGCGGACGCGCCCCAGCGAGCCGGCGCCGTCGGCGGCGACGCGCTGGTGGAGCACCAGGACGGCGAGGTCGGACGGGACGGCGTCGTACCCGCACGCGTGGACGAGGCGCGCCCCGGTCGCCCGGGCCACCTCGTCGTGCGCGTCGGCGGCCTGCCGGACGAACGGCACCTCGCCGGTCAGGTCCGCGTAGTGCGTGCCGGCGCGGGCGCACGCCTCGACGACCGGGAGCCCGTGCTGCAGGTACGGCCCGACGGTGCTGACCAGGACGCGCGTGGAGGCGGCCAGCGCGCGTAGGGAGGGAGCGTCGTCGGTGTCCGCGACGAGGACGGGCCACGCGTGGGCGCGTTCGGGGAGCCCGGCGCGTGTCCGCACGAGCCTCTCCCGGGAGCGCCCGGCCAGCGCGATCCGGGTCCCGGCCGGGGCGTGCCGCGCGAGGTGCTCGCACACGAGCGTCCCGACGAACCCGGTCGCCCCGAGGACGACGACGTCGTGCTCGCGTGCGGTGTCGGCCATCCGGTCAGCGTGTCTCCGCCTGCGGGGGAGTGCAACCGCGGCGCGGAGGTCTGCGTCGCGAGCGCCCGACCGATCAGCCGTGCAGCACCGTGAGCACGGGGCCGGGGTCGTCGAGCACGCGGGTGCCGGCCGTCGAGAAGCCGTGCCGCTCGTAGAAGGGGACGTTGCGCGGATCGGTCGTCCCGAGCCACGGGGTCCCGCCGACGGCGCGCAGGGCGTCGACCCCGTGGTCCAGCAGCGCGCCGCCGTGACCACGTGCCTGGTGCGCCGGGTGCACCGCGAGGTAGTTGAGGTAGGGCCCCGGGGCCGGCGGTGCGAGGGTGCTCGCACCGCCCAGCGCGCCGAGCACCTGCGCCGCCCGCTGCGCGCCGACGAGGGCGCGCAGCACGCCGGCGGGTGACGGCAGCGTCGACGCGATGGCCGGGGCGGCGACGTCCGCACCCGGCACCCGCCACGCCGCGACCGCGACCGGGACGTCGTCGACGGCCAGGACGTCGACCCGACCCGCCGCCAGGTAGCGCTCGAGGGACGGGCCCAGCCAGGCCGCGCACGCCTCGACGCGGGTCTCGTCGTCCGGCAGCACCCAGCGCATCAGCGGGTTGTCGCGGTAGGCCAGCGCGCACACCGTGCGCAGGACCGGCAGGTCGGCGGACGTCGCGGGGCGGACGAGGCTCACGGCGGAACGCTAGCGGGTCGTCGTCGGGTCCGGCGGGGCCCGGTGACGTAGGTTGGCGTCCGTGAGCACCGCCGTCTGCCCCGGGTCGTTCGACCCGATCACGCTCGGTCACGTGGACGTCGTCCGGCGCGCTCGGTCGATGTTCGACGAGGTCGTCGTGGCCGTGGCGCACAACTCCTCGAAGCGGTCGCTGCTGTCGCCCGACGAACGGGTCCGGCTGGCGACCGATGCGCTGGCGGGGTGGGAGGGCGTGCGGGTCGTGTCGACGGACGGGCTGCTCATCGACCTCGTGCGCGACGTCGGGGCGTGCGCGGTGGTCAAGGGGCTGCGCAGCGGTGCCGACCTCGACGCGGAGCTCGCGATGGCACTGATGAACCGGCACCTGTCCGGCGTGGAGACGGTATTCGTCCTGGGCGACCCGGCGCGTGCGCACATCGCGTCGTCCCTGGTCAAGGACGTGGCACGGCACGGGGGACCGATCGACGACATGGTGACGCCCGAGGTGGCGGCAGCGGTGCGACAGGCACTGGCGCCGGTCCCGGGCGTCGGGGGAGAGGACTGACGATGACGGAGCACGTGGACCACGACGTGGAGCGGACGGAAGGTGTCGGTGGTGTGCTCGACGCGCTCGAGGACGCGGTGACGCAGGCGCGGGCGATGCCGATGTCCTCGTCCGTCCTGGTGAACCGGGCGGAGATCCTGGAGCTCGTCGACCAGGTGCGGGCGGCGCTGCCGTCCCAGCTGCACCAGGCGGACGAGGTCCTGGCCGACGCGGATGCCGCGCGGGCCGCGGCGCAGGCGGAGGCCGACGCGGTCCTGGCCCGTGCCCGCAGCCGCGCGGCTGCGCTCGTGGAGCAGGAGAGCGTCGTGACGGCCGCCCAGACGCGGGCCGCCGAGATCCTCGCGGAGGCGCAGGAGACGGCGGAGTCGCTGCGCCGTGACGCGGACGACTACTGCGACCGGCGGCTGGCGGACTTCGAGATCGACCTGGGCAAGGTGCTGTCGCAGGTCCAGGCGGGACGCGCGAAGCTGGCGGGCCGCCTGGTGCCGGGTGAGAACGCGTAGCGGCTCCCGCCGCGGCGAGCGACGCCGGTTTGGGGCAGCGCACCGCGTGCCGTAGAGTTCTCGGTTGGTCCTGCCGGTCGTGGCGTGGGCCGAGTCGTCATTGCCGCAACTAGGTGCCGCGCGCCCGCGCCCGGTGCCACCTGGAAACGAGGGGACCGGACCGTGCGCCCATCCCACCTCGATGCCAGCTCGCCGTTCGTGCTCGAGACACACGAGCTCGGCCGACGTCCGGGATCGATGCGGAAGGTGCAGCGGACGGTCGCGGCACCTGACGAGCTCGGCAGCGGCATGATCGGCATCCCTGCCGGGAGCGACCTGGAGCTGGATCTTCGGCTCGAGGCGGTCATGGAAGGGGTCCTGGTCTCCGGATCGATCCGCGGCGAAGCCGTCGGGGAGTGCGTGAGGTGCCTGGAGCGGGTGGTCGAGCCAGTCGACGCGCCGCTGCAGGAGCTGTACGTGTACCCCGAGCGCGCCGACGCCGCGGCAGCGAGCGGTGACGAGGACGAGGACGTGCGTGAGCTGGAGGGCGACCTCGTCGACCTCGAGCCCGCACTGCGTGACGCGGTCGTGCCTGCGCTGCCCTTCCGGCCCCTGTGCCGGGAGGACTGCCCGGGCCTGTGCTCGGAGTGCGGGGCGCGGCTCGCCGACGACCTGGACCACGCGCATGAGACGATCGACCCCCGGTGGGCTGCCCTCGGCGGCCTGCAGGGCACTGACGACGAGAAGAGAGAGAGCTGACCGTGGCGGTTCCGAAGCGCAAGATGTCGCGCAGCAACACCCGTGCGCGTCGGTCGCAGTGGAAGACCACTGCCACGACGCTCACCAGCTGCCCCCAGTGCAAGTCGCAGACGCGGCCGCACATCGCGTGCCCCTCGTGCGGTGCGTACAACGGCCGTCGCTACGTCGAGGCCGTGCGCAGCGAGCACGAGGCTGTCTGACCCTCGCGGTCCGATGACCGGCAGATCCGTTCCGACCGGCGTCGCATGAGCACGGCAGCGGACACGCTCCTGGAGAAGCTCGGGGTCCCCCTGGACCCCGAGCTTCTCGTGCTCGCGCTCACGCACCGCTCGTTCGCCCACGAGGCCGGTGGCATCCCCACCAACGAGCGTCTGGAGTTCCTGGGCGACACGGTGCTGGGTCTCGTCGTGACCGAGCACCTCTACCGCACGCATCCCGGCAACTCCGAGGGCGACCTCGCCAAGATGCGCGCCGCGACCGTGTCGCAGCGCGCCCTGGCGCAGGTCGCGCGCACGCTCGACCTCGGCAGCTACGTGCTGCTCGGCAAGGGTGAGCTCGCCACCGGCGGCAAGGACAAGGACTCGATCCTGTCGGACACGCTGGAGGCGGTCTTCGGTGCCGTCTACCTCTCGCACGGGCTCGAGACGGCGCGCGTCCTCGTCGACCGGCTCGTCCGGCCGACGCTCACCGCAGCCGCCGACCTGGGCGCCGGGCTCGACTGGAAGACGTCGCTGCAGGAGCTCTCCGCGTCGCTGGGTCTCGGAGCGCCGTACTACGAGGTCACGGGCGAGGGCCCGGACCACGCCCGGACGTTCACGGCCCGCGCCGTCGTCGGTGGCGAGGTAAGGGGCTCGGGCACCGGCCCAGCCAAGAAGATCGCCGAGCAGGAGGCCGCGTCGGCGGCCTGGGCCGCGCTCACCGCGCTGCGCGACGCGGCTCAGGACGAGGCCCCTTCCGTCGACCCGGGCTGACGCGTGCCCGAGCTGCCCGAGGTGGAGACGGTCCGCGACGGGCTCGCACGGCACGTCCTGGGCCGGACCGTCGTCGACGTGGATGTGCGGCGCGACTACTCGGTGCGTCGCCACGAGGCCGGCCCGCTCGACTTCGCGGCGCGGCTGACCGGCCGACGACTGGAGGCCGCGGTACGTCGGGGCAAGTTCCTGTGGCTCCTGCTGGACGAGGGCGCCGGCAGAGGCGACGACGCCCTCCTGGCGCACCTCGGCATGAGCGGACAGCTCCTCGTCCGCGGCGCCCACGTCGTCGACGCGCGGGCGTCCGGGGTCACCGAGGGTGCCGTCCCGTCGGGACCGGTGGGCTGGGTCGAGCACCCGCACCTGCGGGTCCGGCTGGTCCTCGACGACGGCTCGGCGCTCGACTTCGTCGACCAGCGGACGTTCGGCCACCTGTCCGTCCCCGACCTGGTCACGACGCCCGACGGCGCGCCCGGCGGGTGCGGGGCCGCGCGGGACGTGGTGCCGCTGCCGGTCGCCCACATCGCGCGGGACCTGCTGGACCCGGCGCTGGACCGGCGCGCCGTGGTCGCCGCGATGCGGACACGACGCACGGAGGTGAAGCGCGCGCTGCTGGACCAGACCCTCGTCTCCGGGGTCGGCAACATCTATGCCGACGAGGCGCTGTGGCGGGCCCGGCTGCACGGGACGCGGCCCACGGCGGCGCTGCGCGCCACGGACGCCGAACGCCTGCTCGACGCCGCGACCGAGGTCATGACGGAGGCGCTCGAGCAGGGCGGCACGAGCTTCGACGCGCTGTACGTCGACGTCAACGGGGCGTCCGGCTACTTCGACCGGTCCCTGGCCGTCTACGGGCAGGACGGCCGTCCCTGCCGCCGGTGCGGGACCCTCGTCCGGCGCGACGCGTTCGCCAACCGCTCGTCGTACACCTGCCCGCGGTGCCAACCGCGTCCGCGGCCCCGCCGCGCCTGACCGTCCCGGCCGGGTGGTGACCGTCAGTCGCCCGGCGCCGCGGGGGAGCGGACGTCAGCGCGGGACGACGTTGCGCAGGGCGGCGCCCGCGACGAACCGTGCGACGTTGTCGGCGACGAGCGACTCCCAGCCGACGGGGCGGCCGCCGGCGGCGTGCGGGCTGACCAGGACGCGCGGCTCGTCCCAGAGCGGCGAGGACGCAGGCAGGGGTTCCGTGGCGAACACGTCGAGCGCGGCGGCGGCGATGCCACCGGTCCGCAGGGCGTCCACGAGTGCGTCCTCGTCGAGCGTCGACCCCCGACCGGCGTTGACCACCAGCGCGTGCCGCGGCAGCAGGGACAGCACGTCCCGTCCGATGGCGTGGTGGGTCGTCTCGAGCGCGGGCAGGAGCCCCACGAGCACGTCCGTGCGGGGCAGGATGTCCGGCAGGCCCCGCGGGGTGACGACGGGGAACCCGTACCGGTCCCCGCCGGTCGTGGCGACGCCCGTGACGTGCGCGCCGAGGCCGACGAGCAGCGGGGCGAGACGTGCGGCGATCGACCCGAAGCCCCACACGGTCACGTTGGCGTCGATCAGCGTGCTCACGCGGTCCGGCGCGTGCAACGGCTGCAGGCCACCCAGCTCGTCCGCCCAGCGGTGCTCCGCCTGGGCGACCACCATCGCCGGCACCGACCGCACGGACGCCAGCAGCAGGGCGAGCACGTGCTCGGCGACCGTGGCGTCGTGCAGCCCGCGTCCGTTGGTCACGACCACGTCGGGGCCGAAGCCCGCAGCGAGGACGGCGTCCGGTCCGGCGGCCAGCGTCTGGACCCAGCGGACCCGCGGTGCAGCCGCCGCGAGCTCGGCGAGGCGGTCGGCGGGGTTGCCCCACACGACGACCGCGTCGGCGTCCGCGGCCTGCGGTGGGGGCGGTGCCGCCACGTCGTACCGCACGACGGTGACGTCCGCCGGCAGCTCGGGCGCGCCGTCGACAGCGGTCGGGAGCAGTATCAGGGTCATGGGTCGATACGATGCCACGGTGTCAGCCACGAGCCAGTCCACGCCGACGCCCCCCGGGGGCGGTCGGCCAGGGTCCATCTCCGTCATGATCGTCGACGACCACGAGGTCGTCCGTCGTGGGATAGCCGAGGTCGTCGAGCGCACGGACGGCATGACCGTCGTCGCGGAGGCGGGTTCGGTGGCCGACGGCGTCCGACGTGCCACGCTGGTGCGGCCGCAGGTGCTGCTGGTCGACCTGCAGCTGCCGGACGGCACGGGCATCGACCTGATGAAGGCGGTGCGTGAGACGCTGCCGGACGCGCGCGCGATCGTCCTGACGTCGTTCGACGACGACGACGCCCTCGCCCTGGCCCTGGACGCCGGCGCGTCCGCCTATCTGCTCAAGAGCGTGCGCGGAGCGGAGATCACCGACGTGATCCGCGCCGTGGCCGCCGGTCGCACGCTCCTGGACGACCGCACGGTCGCGCGTCGCCGCGCCGGGCACGAGGACCCCACGGAGTCGCTGACGCCGAGCGAGCTGCGCGTCCTCGACCTCATCGGTGAGGGCATGTCCAACCGTGAGATCGCCGAGCGGCTGGGCGTCGCCGAGAAGACCGTCAAGAACCACATCACGTCGCTGCTGGCGAAGATGGGGCTGCAGCGCCGCACGCAGGTGGCCGCGTGGGTCGCGTCGCGCAAGAACTCCGGCTGGCGGGCCGAGCCCGGGCACTGAGGTCGCACACGGGGTGGCGCACGCGCGTCGCGCGCCACCCCGGCACGGCCCCTGGCGTCTCAGCCGAGCGGGGCCTGCCAGCTCAGCAGGGAGCCCTTGCCGCTGGGAGCCGCACCGAGGCTGAACGTGCCCCCGTGCTGGCGGGCCCGTGACGCGAGGTTGCCGGTGCCGGAGCTGCGCTCACGCTCCGCCGGCAGGCCCGCGCCGTCGTCCTCGACGTCGACCTCGACGGACCCGGTCGGGCCGGAGCCGCGGACGGCGACGCGCACGCTCACCGACGAGGCGTGCGCGTGGCGCGCGGCGTTGGCCAGACCCTCCCGCACGACCGCGACGACGTCGTCGGTGAGCTCCTGCTCGAGGCGCTCGTCGATCCGGTCCTCGGCCTCGCCGTCGCCGGGCGACAGGCCCTCGCCGTCGAGCGAGAGGACGAGCGACGGCGCGAACCCGAGTCCCGTGCGGGCCAGGGACGTCTCACGACGCAGCCGCTCCACCAGGCCGGTGGCCGCGTCGGGGTCACGCAGCGCGTAGACGATCTGGCGGATCTCGCGCACCGAGCTGTCGACGTTGTCGAGGGCCTCCTCGACGATGCTGATGAGCTCCTGCGGGTCGACGCCCCGGGCTGCGCGCCGGCGCACCGTCTCCAGCTGCATGCCCGTGGCGAACAGCTGCTGGATCGCCAGGTCGTGCAGGTCGCGCGCGATGCGCTCGCGCTCGTCGAGCAGCGCGGCGACGTCCTGCGCGTGCCGCGCCTCGGCGAGGACGTACGCGAGGGCTGCCTGCGCCGCGAACGACTCGGCGGTGGCGAGGTCGCTCTCGTCGAACGGGACGGCCCCGATACGCCGCATCAGCACCAGGACGCCCACACCGCGTCCGGACGAGTGCAGCGGCGCGAACATCGCGGGCCCGAACGCGCGCATCTCGTCGAGCTTGACGGTGCGGGACGCCGACAGCGACGGCGTGAGCAGGCCGTGGCCCTCCTCGAGCACGGTCCAGGCGCGGCCGCCGCGTGGCATGACCAGGCCGGTGAGCTCCGCCGCGCGGTAGCCGTCGGCGAGCTCGATGAACAGCTCCCCGCCCATCCCCGGCAGCGCGAGCGCCGCGGTGTCGGCACCCGCGACCTCCCGCGCGGTGCGTGCGACGTGCTCGAGGGCGGACTCCTCGTCCACCCCCTCCAGGAGCATCGTGGTGATGTCCTGACCGGCACGCAGCCAGTGCTCGCGCCGCTCGGACTCGGCGTACAGCTGCGCGTTCGCGACGGCCACCCCCGCCGCGGCGGCGAGTGCCAGGACCATGTGCTCGTCCCGGGTGGTGAACGTCCCGCCGCCCTGTTTCTCGGACAGGTAGAGCTGGCCGTAGACGTGCTCGCCGACCTTCACCGACGCGCCGAGGAAGGACCCCATCGGCGGGTGGTGGGCGGGCCAGCCCTGGAACGACGGGTGCTGGGTGAGGTCGTCCAGGCGCAGGACGCCGTTCACGGGGATCTGCCCGAGCACACCCTGGGCGTGCGGGGGGTGCCGCATCGCGCGTGCGACAGCCGTCGGGACGCCCGTGTAGACGAACGTGGTGGACGTGCCGGTGTGGTCGAGGACGTTGATCGCCGCGAAGCGGGCGGACGTGAGCTCGGCGCTGAGCTGGACGAACCGGTCGAGCACGGCCGGCAGCTCGAGGTGCCCCGCGACCGCGAGCATCGCCCCGAGCAGGTCGGTCAGCGCATCACCCGTGAGGGGCGCGGGGTCCGGCGCGGTGTCGACGAGGACCCCGCGCTCGAACGGCGCCCCCGGGACCGGCAGCCGTCCGGCGACCTCACGCATCTCGCCTCGGTGCTCGCTCACGACGTCTCCTGCTGCTCGGCCTGCACGGCTTCACGGTAGCCGGGCACGCGAGCCGTCAGGTCCTCGTGGGTGCCGCGGGCCGCCACGCGTCCTCCCGCGAGCCACAGCACCTCGTCCGCGGCGGCGAGCGGTGCGAGGCGGTGACTGACCACCAGGACGCCGCGCGCGGTGCCGTCCCGGGTCGGCGGTGCGTGCCACAGCTCGTCGAGGACCGCGTCCGCGGTGCGCGGGTCGAGGTGCTCAGCAGGCTCGTCGACCAGCAGCAGGGGCGCGTCGGACACGAGCGCCCGGGCCAGCAGGAGGCGGCGGCGCTCTCCGCCGGACACGGTGCGCGCGTCGGATCCGATGAGCGTGTCGAGGCCGTCGGGCAGGTCCGCGAGCCACGGCCCGAGGCCCACCCGGCGCAGCGCGTCCGTCGCCTCGCCCGTCGTCACGTCGCCGCGCGCGACGCGCAGGTTCTCCAGGACCGAGGTGCCGAACACGTGGGCGTCCTCGCCGGTCATGACGACGTCACCCGTCACGCGCCCGCCGTCCGCGCTCGCGAGCGGGACGCCGTCGAGGGTCACGGCGCCCGCGACGGGCGGCAGCAGGCCCGCGAGCGTCAGCAGGAGCGTCGTCTTGCCCTCCCCGCTGGGTCCGGCGACGGCCAGGCGCCTGCCCGGCGCGAGCGTGAGGTCGACGCCCGCGACCGCCGGTGCCCGGCCCGGCCAGCCGCAGGTGAGGCCGGTCGCGACGAGGACCGGGCCGGGGGAGCGGCCGGTCGTGCCGGTGGCGGCCGGCGGGGTCACGGCAGCGGGCGTGACGGGGCTGCCGGCGCTGTCGACGAGCGCCAGCACGCGCGCCGCGGCAGCCCGCGACCGCTGCACCTGCACCGCGGCCGCCGGCAGCAGGGACGTCGCCTCGAAGGCAGCCAGCGGCGTCAGGACGATGACCGCCAGCTCGACCGGCGCGAGCAGACCCGCAGCCACGGCCGGCACGCCGGTCACGAGCGCGGCGACCACGGCCACCCCGACCGCGAGCTGGCCGATGGCCGCCGCGAGCGCGGCGGGCCGCGCGCCGGCGTCCGTCGCGCGGGCCAGGTCGGTGTCGGCCGCGCGCAGCGCGTCGAGCTCGCCCGGCAGCCGGCCGGAGACCGCGAGCGGGCCGGCGTCGTCGAGCACGCCGAGCGCCGTCGCGCTCATGCGCGCCCGCGCCTGCACGCCGCGCTCCTCGGCCGTGCGGGCACCGCGCGCCGCGAGCCACGGCGCGAGCACGCCCGCGGCCAGCAGGCACACCGCGAGCGCGAGCCCGGCGGGCGGCCAGAACAGCGCCATGGCGATCGACGTGCCGGTGCCCAGGGTGACCGCGACGGCGGCCGGCAGCAGGCCGCGGACCACGACGTCACCGACGGCGTCGACGTCGGCACCCACACGCGCGAGCAGGTCGCCGCGGCGCACCGAGAGCAGGGCCTGCGGCGACCCCGCGGCGAGTCGCTCGTACAGGGTCACCCGCAGGTCGGCCATGCCGCGCAGGGCGATGTCGTGCGACACGAGCCGCTCGAGGTAGCGCATGAGTCCGCGGCTGATGCCGAAGGTCCGTACCGCCACGGTCGCGACCGACAGCTCGAGGACCGGTGGCATCTGGGACGCCCGTGCGATGAGCCACGCGGCCACTGCGGCGAGCGCGACCGCGGACCCCAGCGCGAGGGTGCCGAGCAGGACCGCCAGAGCGACGCGCCGCGGGTCGACGTCGAGCAGCCGGACGGCGCGCCGCAGCGTGCCACGCGGCGGACGCGACGCGGTGGCGGCCGGTGACGGGGAGGACGGCAGGGGCGCGGTCATCGGTGCACCTCGGGCGCGGCGAGGGGTGGACTGTCGGTCCCGGCGTCGGACGCCGACGCGACGTGCACGACGTCGTCCGCGCGGCTCGCGAGAGACTCGCGGTGGGCGACGAGCAGGACGGCGCACCCGGCGTCGCGCAGGGCGTCCAGGGTCGCGAGCACGACCTGCTCGCCGGCCGCGTCGAGGTGTGCCGTGGGTTCGTCGAGCACGACCACGGGGCTGGGCCGCAGCAGTGCACGCGTGAGCGCGAGACGCTGCCGCTGGCCCACGCTCAGCCCGGTGCCACCACCGCCCAGCGTCGTGCCCCACCCGTCGGGCAGCCCCGCGACGACCGTGTCGAGCCCGGTGAGGGCGGCGGCGCGGTCGCGATCCGCACGCGTCGCCGCGCCCAGGACCTCCTCGAGCGTCCCTGGCTCCAGCACGGGCCGCTGCGGCAGCCACGTCACCTGCCGCCAGTAGTCGTGCACGTCCACGTCCGCCAGCTCCGTCACGGTGCCGTCGGCGGCGACCAGCTCGACGTGCCCCGCGTCCGGCGGGAGGAGGCCGAGGATGACCTCGACCGTCGTGGACTTGCCTGCCCCGGACGGCCCGACGAGCGCGACGACACGTCCCGGGACGAGGTCGACGTCCAGCGGTGCCGGTGCCCAGGCGCCCCGCGAGCGCACCGCGACACCGCGGGCACGCACCGTCCCCCGCGTGAGGTCCGGCGCGGGGAGCGTCCCCGCCTCCGCGACGGGCACCTCCAGCACCGCGAACGCGCGGTCCGCCGCCGCGACACCGTCGGTCGAGGCGTGGAAGTGCGCGCCCACCTGACGCAGCGGCTGGAAGACCTCGGGTGCCAGCACGAGCACGGCGAGACCGGTCACGAGATCGACGTGGCCGTAGACGAGCCGCAGGCCGACGCCGACCGCCACGAGCGCGACCGCGAGCGTGGTCAGCAGCTCGAGCACCATGCCGGACAGGAACGCGATCCGCAGGGTTCCCATCGTGGCGCGCCGGTGCGCGTCCCCGAGCTCCCGGACGCGCGCGGCCGGCCCGCGCTCGCGTCCGAACGCCCGCAGCGTCGACAGGCCGGCGAGCAGGTCGAGCACCTGCGCCCCGAGGCGCTGCATGGTCGCGAGCCCGCGTTCCGAGCGGCCCTGCGTCATGACGCCCACGAGCCACATGAACAGCGGCACCAACGGCACCGTGCCGGCCAGGATCGCGGCCGACACCCAGTCCAGGTCGAGCACGACGAGCAGCGTCGCGGGGGTCAGCGTGGCTGCGAGCACGAGCTGTGGCAGGTACCGCACGAAGTACGGCTCGAGGGCGTCGAGGCCGCGGGTCGCCAAGGTGACGAGACCGGCGCCGTCGGCGGGCGCGGCGCGTCGCGGACCGACGGCCGCGGCGTGCGCGACGACGCTCTCGCGGAGCTCGGCCACGGCCCGTGTCGCCGCACGGTGCGCGTAGCGCTCCTGGACACCGGCGGTCAGCGCGCGCAGCACCACGACGAGGACGAGCCAGCCCGCCAGCGGGGCGACCTGCGCGAGGGACGCCCCGTCGGCGACGGCCGATCCCAGCGCGTGCGCGAGGAGCAGCGCCTGCGCCACGACGAGCGCGCCGGTGAGCAGACCGAGCGCGACCGTCAGGGCGAGGTACCCGCGCGCGGACCGCGCATACCGCAGGAGCCGGGGGTCGAGAGGCTTCACGCCGTCCAGCAGACCACGGTCAGGACCGCGAGACGACGCGGGAGAAGGTCAGGCCGGTCGCCTCGGGGATGTGCTCGACGGTCAGGCGCTTGCGGAAGACCCAGTAGGTCCAGCCCTGGTAGAGCAGCACGACCGGGGTGAGGACCGCGGCGACCCACGTCATGACGGTCAGCGTGTAGTCGGTGGACGACGCGTTGTCGACCGTCAGGGAGTTCGCGGGGTCGAACGCGGGCATGACGTCGGGGAACATCGAGCCGAAGATCAGGACGACGGCGGCGACGATGGCGACGGCCGACGCGGTGAACGCCAGGCCCTCGCGACGCACCCGGGTGGCGCCGACGACGAGGACGAGCGCGGCGGCGGCGACGAGCACGGCCGCCCACGTCCAGCCCTTGCCGCTGTACGACAGCTGGGCCCACACCGCCCAGGCACCGGCGACGACGAGCGTGACGACGGAGCTGCGTGCGGCGAACGCGCCGGCGCGCTCGCGCATCTCGCCGTCGACCTTCATCGCCAGGAAGATCGCGCCGTGGGTCAGGAAGATGCTCAGCGTCACGACCCCGCCGAGCAGCGCGAACGGCGACAGCAGCGCGAAGAAGCCCCCGACGTACTGGTGGTTCGCGTCGAGCTCGACACCGCGCACCAGGTTGGCGAACGCGACCCCCCACAGCAGGGCGGGGAGGAACGAGCCGAAGATCAGCGCGCGGTCCGCCCAGCCACGCCAGGTGGGGGAGTCGATCTTGCCGCGCCACTCGAAGGCGACGACGCGCACGATGAGGGCGATGAGGATGAGGAACAACGGCAGGTAGAAGCCCGAGAACAGCGTGGCGTACCACTCGGGGAAGGCGGCGAAGGTCGCGCCGCCCGCGGTCAGCAGCCACACCTCGTTGCCGTCCCAGACGGGGCCGATGGTGTTGATCATCAGCCGGCGTTCCTTCTCCCGGCGGGCCTTGTCGCCCCGGGGCAGGATCGCGAGCAGCATGCCGACGCCGAAGTCGAACCCCTCGAGCACGAGGTAGCCGGTCCACAGCACGGCGATCAGGAGGAACCAGACGACGGGGAGGTCCATGGCGGGCTCCTCAGTAGGCGAAGGACAGCGGACGGTCGGAACCGTCGGCGTCGTCGGCAGGGGGGTTGGCCTCGGGGCTGGGGTCACGCTCGGTGTCGGCGACGCCCTCGACGGCGTACCGCTTCATCAGCCGGAACCAGGCGACCGCGAGCACGCCGTACAGCAGCGTGAACCCGATCATCGAGAACAGGACCATGCCGGGGCTCACGACCTCGCTGACGCCGCGTGCGGTCAGCAGCCAGACGCCGTCGACGCCGGACGCGTCGGGGTTGGGGGCGACGACCCACGGCTGGCGGCCCATCTCGGTGAAGATCCAGCCGAACGCCGAGGCGAGGAACGGGGTCGCAATCGCCGCGAGGCCGAGCCGGCCGAACCACACGTTGCCGGTGACCGAGCCCTTGCGGCGCAGCAGCCACAGCGCGGCCAGCGACAGTGCGGCGGACCCGGCTCCCAGCCCGATCATGAGGCGGAAGGACCAGTACGTGATGGCCAGGTTCGGGTAGAAGCGCGTGTCCTCGTCGACGCCGGACGAGACGCCGTTGGCCTCGTCCCACTCGGCGATCCACTGCGCGTACTCCTCCTGGAGCTCCTCCACGCCGCGGATGGGTGCGTCGAAGTCGTTGGTCGCCAGGAAGGACGTCAGGCCGGGCACCTCGAGGATGTGCTTCACGTTGGCGCAGTCGTTCGTGAGGTCGCCGATCGCCAGGATCGAGAAGGGCGCGCCCTCCTGCGTGGTGCACAGGCCCTCGGCGGCGGCCATCTTGGCGGGCTGCTGCTGGAACATCAGCTTGGCCTGCCAGTCGCCTGACAGCGCCACGCCGGCGCCGGAGACCAGCATGGTCACGAGGCCGAGGACCACCGCGGGGCGGTACACGTCGCGGGCCTTGTCGATCTGCCCCGAGCGCACGAGCCGCACCATCCACCACGCGGCGATGCCGGCGACGAAGGTGCCCGCGGTGAGGAACGCGGCCGCGATGGTGTGCGGGAACGCCGCGAGCAGCGTGGGGTTCGTGAGGACCGCGACGATGTCGGTCATCTCGGCGCGACCGGTCTCGAGGTTGAACGTGGTGCCCACCGGGTGCTGCATCCAGGAGTTGGCCGCGAGGATGAAGTACGCGGACAGGTTCGTCGCGATGGCCACGGCCCAGATGCAGGCGAGGTGGATCTTCTTGGGCAGCTTGTCCCAGCCGAAGATCCACAGCCCCAGGAACGTGGACTCGACGAAGAACGCGGCGAGCGCCTCCATCGCCAGCGGCGCCCCGAAGACGTCACCGACGAACCGCGAGTACTCGGACCAGTTCATGCCGAACTGGAACTCCTGCACGATGCCGGTGGCCACGCCGATCGCGAAGTTGATCAGCAGGAGCTTGCCGAAGAACTTCGTCAGCCGCAGCCAGCGCTCGTTGCCCGTGCGGACCCAGGCGGTCTGCATGATGGCGACGAGCGGCGAGAGCCCGATCGTCAGGGGGACGAAGATGAAGTGGTAGACGGTCGTGATGCCGAACTGCCAGCGGGCCAGGTCGAGGGCGTCCACGGGAGTCTCCGGGCGTGTGCGAGGGCGGTCGTGCTGCCGGGCGGGTCGTGGCGTGCGCCAGGGCGGGCGCGCACCTCGGGGTGCAAGTCCTTCAAATCAACGCTAGGACGGGCAGGTCCGGCCGGGCAGGACGAAGGTCCCGGGTGCTGACGACACGTCGTGAAACTCACCCGTACGCGGACGGCGGATGCGGGGTCCTGTGCGATACTCGTGACTGGTCCTGACGCCCACACCGTCGGGGCCAGTGAGCTCGCCGCAGCAGTGACCGTGCAGGCCAGCCGCCGCCCCGCCCTCGGCGGGCTCCAGCCCGGAGCCCCGAGACGGCCTGGCAGGCGATGGCGCCGGACGGGCGGCAGCCGCAACCGACGACTTCCGTCGCCGCACCGGGTCACACCGGCTGTGAGCGACGACCGACCGCCCGGGGGCGCACGTCGTGTGGGCGGGGCCACCGGTGCTCAGGAGTACGCGCTTTGTCTCCCGTGAACAGCCCCGAGAACGCCGATGCAGCCGACGCCGCCGAGGCGGCCCCCCGCAAGCGTCGTCGCCGAGTCGTCCGTGACGTCGTGACCCCCGGCGCCGACGCGCCCGTCGCGCCCCCCGAGGTCGGGACGGCGGCCCCCGAGCCGTCCGCCGGCGCGGCACCGGTCGCTGCCGAGGTCGCGGCGCCCGAGGTCGCGGCGCCCGAGGTGGAGACGCCCGAGGAGCCGGTGCAGGCGCCCGCGCCGACCCGCGCACGGCGCTCGCGCCGCGTGACCCGCACCGTGGTGCTCGACGACGTCGCCGCACCCGCCACCCAGGACGCGCCGGTGCAGCCCGCGCCGTCGGGCGTCGCCGAGGACCCGGTCGAGGACGAGGAAGCGGCGCAGGCCGCGAGCGAGACCCCGGCGACGGACGACGATCTCGCCGCCGACGACGCCACCGCCGACGACGCTCCGACCGACGAGGTGCCCGCGGACGAGCCGGAGGCGAGCGGCGTCGCGGACGCGCTGGCCGAGGACGCCGCCGAGCGCGCGCCGCGCCGCCGGCGCTCCGGTCGACGTGGTGGCCGCACCGCCCGTTCCGCGCAGGACGCGGACGCGGAGCAGGCCCCCGCCGGCGACGAGCCGGTCGACGAGCCCGCCGGTACGTCGGGCGACGAGCGCCGGGACGGGCCGCTCGACGTGCTCGCCGAGCTGGGCCCCGTGCGGACCGAGGAGCCGGCGCCGCGTGCCCGCATGGCGACGACCGCCCTGCTCTTCCAGGCGGCCGACCCGGAGCCGCGCACGCGCAGGCGCCGGGCGCAGGCCTCGGCGGGGTCCCCGCAGGAGATCTCGGACGCGGCACGCACCGACGTGGACGAGCAGGCCCCCACCGGCGTCGAGGGCTCCGGCGCGGACGCGACCGGCGAGGCTGCTGCGGACAGCGTTCCCGCCGAGGGTTCCGGCCGTGCGCGTCGGCGCCGCGGCGGTCGCGGCCGCAAGGCCCAGGCCGAGGTCGAGGACGAGGCCACGGAGCTCGAGGACCAGGACGACTCCCAGGACGACTCCCAGGACGAGGTGCAGCCGGAGGTCGTGGACGTCGACGGCACCGACGCGGACGGTGACGACGACGGCACCGACGACGACGCGGGTGACGACGACGGCACGTCGCCGCGCCGCCGCCGGCGCCGTGGCGGTCGGGGACGTCGGGGCCGGCCCGACGCGCCGGGCAGCGACGACGCGGCTGACGAGCCTGCCGCGCAGGACGAGCCGGACGCCGAGGCCGAGGCGTCGGCGAGCGAGGACGCGGGCGAGGACGACTCGACCGGGTCCAGCCGGCGTCGGCGGCGGCGTCGGCGTGGTGCCCGCGGCGAGGTCGCCGACGAGCCGCGCCGGCGCTCGAGCGGTGACGAGGTCACGGCGCTGCGGGGGTCGACGCGCCTGGAGGCCAAGCGTCAGCGCCGCCGCGAGGGACGCGACGCGGGCCGACGACGCCAGGTCATCACCGAGGCGGAGTTCCTCGCACGACGCGAGGCGGTCGAGCGCGCGATGGTCGTGCGCGAGGTCGACTCGCGCACCCAGATCGCGGTCCTCGAGGACGGTGTGCTCGTCGAGCACTACGTGTCGAACCAGGCGCAGGCGTCGATGGTCGGCAACGTGTACCTCGGGCGCGTGCAGAACGTGCTGCCGAGCATGGAGGCCGCGTTCGTCGACGTCGGAAAGGGCCGCAACGCGGTCCTGTACGCGGGCGAGGTCAACTGGGACGCCGCCGGGCTCGACGGCGGGCAGCCGCGCCGCATCGAGCAGGCGCTGAAGTCGGGCGACGCGGTCCTGGTCCAGGTGACCAAGGACCCGATCGGCCACAAGGGCGCCCGGCTCACCAGCCAGATCACGCTCGCGGGCCGGTACCTCGTGTACGTGCCCGGTGGCGGTATGACAGGCATCAGCCGCAAGCTGCCGGACATCGAGCGCTCGCGTCTCAAGAAGATCCTGCGCGACCTCGTGCCCGACTCCGCCGGCGTCATCGTGCGCACGGCCGCCGAGGGCGCGACCGAGGAGGAGCTGCGCGCCGACGTCGCCCGTCTGCAGGGCCAGTGGGAGGCGATCGAGAAGAAGCGGAAGACGGCGAACGCCCCCGCACTCCTGCAGGGCGAGCCCGACATGGCGATCCGCGTCGTCCGCGACATCTTCAACGATGACTTCTCGTCGCTCGTCGTGCAGGGTGACGACGCGTGGTCGACGATCTCGACCTACGTGGGCGAGCTCGCACCCGACCTCGCCGCGCGCACCGAGAAGTGGACGGGCACGCAGGACGTCTTCACGGTGCACCGCGTGGACGAGCAGCTCGCCAAGGGCATGGACCGCAAGGTCTGGCTGCCCTCGGGTGGTTCGCTCGTCATCGACCGCACCGAGGCGATGACCGTCGTGGACGTCAACACCGGCAAGTTCACCGGGGCGGGCGGGACCCTCGAGGAGACCGTCACGCGCAACAACCTCGAGGCGGCCGAGGAGATCGTGCGCCAGCTGAGGCTGCGCGACATCGGCGGCATCATCGTCATCGACTTCATCGACATGGTGCTCGAGTCGAACCGCGACCTCGTGCTGCGCAGGCTCGTCGAGTGCCTGGGGCGTGACCGGACCAAGCACCAGGTGGCCGAGGTGACGTCGCTCGGGCTCGTGCAGATGACTCGCAAGCGTGTCGGCCAGGGTCTCGTCGAGGCGTTCAGCGAGACCTGCGAGCACTGCCACGGCCGCGGGTTCATCGTCCACACGGACCCCGTCGGCAAGGGCGGGCGTCCCGAGACGCACACGCAGCCGGCCGCGGAGCCGAGCGAGTCGAAGCGTGCGCGACGCAAGCGCGGCTCCGCCGAGTCCGCCGGTGTGCAGCACGCGACCGTCCCGGTGCTGCCCGAGGCGCGCGAGGCGGTCAAGGCGACGCTCGCGACGATCGCCGCAGCCGCTGCGCACGCGCACGAGCACGGGGTCGCGCCGGAGGAGCTCGACGCGCCCGCTGAGGCCGACGACGCCCCGGCGGGCGGCACGCCCACGGACGGCGCGCAGGCTCCTGACGCCACGCGAGGCGCCGGCACGCGGCGGCTGGGGACGCTCGACGTCATGGCGGAGCTGGGCTCTACGGGCGTCCCGCCTGCCGCGACGGCAGCCCCGGTGGCCGCCACGGCCGACGCCAGGGCCGTCGAGACGGACGCGCCGCTCGCGCTGCACGCGGTCGCCCCCGAGGTGTTCGAGGACGCCGACGGGGAGCCGGAGGCCGACGGTGCGCCCGACGCCGACGGCACGCCTCCGGCGGCGACCGATCCGACGACGGACGGCGCACCCGCGCCGACCGACGGCTGACCCGTCGCGCGACCACCGACCCACAGGGCGGGCCCGCCGCGCTCGTTTGACCGGGCGCGAGCGGGTCCGTACCCTAGAACGTCGGTGCGTCGCGCGCGTGCCGGGAGCCGTGCGTGCCAGGTTCCCCGAGGATTCTCGGGGTGGGCGTACGCAGGTCCCGGCGCAGGCGCCGCGGATGACACCGCCGACGCGAACCCCCTGCCTCGTGGCTGGGCGGTGCGCGGGTACCGGCGGGGCCGCGGCACCGACGAGCAGGACGCACGAAGCACCGATGAGCAGGTCCGACGAGCAGAGATGAGCAGCAACGTGGTGTACGCGATCGTGAAGGCTGGCGGCCGCCAGGAGAAGGTCGCCGTCGGCGACGTCGTCGTCGTCGACCGCCTCGCCGCCGGGGCGGGTTCGTCGGTCCAGCTGCCGGCGCTCCTGCTCGTCGACGGCGAGAAGGTCACGACCGATGCCGAGGCCCTGGCCAAGGTGACGGTGACGGCGGAGGTCGTGCGGGACGAGAAGGGTCCCAAGATCGACATCCTCAAGTACAAGAACAAGACCGGCTACCGCAAGCGCCAGGGTCACCGCCAGAAGCTGACCCGCCTGAAGGTCACCGGCATCAAGTGAGCCCGCGCCGCTCACGCGGCCGTATCCCTTTTCGCAGCACCCGGAGAGCAGGTCTGTCATGGCACACAAGAAGGGCGCGAGCTCCTCGCGCAACGGTCGCGACTCGAACGCCCAGCGCCTCGGCGTGAAGCGCTTCGGCGGTCAGGTCGTCAAGGCCGGCGAGATCATCGTCCGCCAGCGCGGCACCCACTTCCACCCCGGCGACAACGTCGGCCGTGGCGGGGACGACACCCTGTTCGCGCTGACCGCCGGTTCGGTGGCGTTCGGCACGCGTCGTGGCCGCAAGGTCATCGACGTCGTCGCGTCCCTCTGAGGTCGCGACACACCCCAGCTTCACGGTCGGAGGGGCGCACCGGTCCGGTGCGCCCCTTCGGCGTATGAACGATCGAGATCTGCATCCGCAGACGAAGGAGGTCCAGCCGTGGCGACGTTCGTCGACCGTGTCGTGCTGCACGCGACCGGCGGTGACGGTGGGCACGGCTGTGCATCCATCCACCGCGAGAAGTTCAAGCCGCTCGCCGGCCCCGACGGCGGCAACGGCGGCAACGGCGGGTCGGTGATCGTCGAGGTCGATCCGCAGGTGACCACGCTGCTGCCGTTCCACCACCAGCCGCACCGGCGCGCCGCGTCGGGCACCCAGGGGATGGGCGACCACCGCAGCGGGTCGACGGCCGAGGACCTCGTGCTGCCGGTCCCGGACGGCACGGTCGTCAAGTCGCCCGACGGCACGGTCCTCGCGGACCTCGTCGGAGCGGGTTCGCGGTACGTCGTCGCGGCCGGTGGTCGCGGGGGCCTCGGCAACGCGGCGCTCGCGTCGCCGCGACGCAAGGCGCCCGGGTTCGCCCTCCTCGGTGAGCCGGGCGACGAGGCCCAGGTCGTGCTCGAGCTCAAGACCATCGCCGACGTCGCGCTGGTCGGCTTCCCCTCGGCGGGCAAGTCGAGCCTCGTCGCGGCCATCTCCGCGGCGCGGCCGAAGATCGCCGACTACCCGTTCACGACCCTCGTGCCGAACCTCGGCGTCGTCCAGGCCGGTGACTTCCGCTACACGGTGGCCGACGTGCCGGGGCTCATCCCCGGGGCGTCGCAGGGCAAGGGCCTCGGTCTGGAGTTCCTGCGGCACATCGAGCGGTGCGCGGTCGTCGTCCACGTGCTCGACTGCGCGACGCTCGAGTCGGGGCGCGACCCCGTCTCCGACCTCGACGTGATCGAGGCGGAGCTCGCCGCGTACTCCGAGGACCTCGAGGTCGCTGCGGGCGGGGTGCCGCTCGTCGAGCGTCCCCGCGTCGTCGTCCTCAACAAGATCGACGTGCCCGAGGCGCGCGAGCTGGCCGACCTGGTCCGCGCCGAGCTCGAAGCCCGCGGCCTTCCGGTCTTCGAGATCTCCGCGGCCTCCCACGAAGGGCTCCGGGCCCTGACGTTCGCCCTGGCCGAGCGTGTCGGGGCGGCGCGCCGTGCCGCCCCCGTCGCCGAGGCGACGCGCGTCGTGCTGCGCCCGCGTGCCGTCGACGACTCGGGCTTCACGGTCAAGCGCCGCGAGGGCGGCGGTCAGGTGTGGTTCTCCATCCGCGGCGAGAAGCCCGAGCGGTGGGTGCGCCAGACCGATTTCTCGAACGACGAGGCCGTCGGCTACCTCGCCGACCGGCTGGCCCGCGCGGGGGTCGAGGACGCGCTCTACAAGGCCGGCGCCGTCGCGGGCGACGAGGTGCGCATCGGACCGGACGAGAACTCGGTCGTGTTCGACTGGGAGCCCACGCTGCTGACCGGTTCGGAGCTGCTCGGTGGGCCCCGCGGCAGCGACCTGCGCCTCGAGGACCGGTCGCGGCCCACCCGCGGCCAGAAGCGTCGCGAGTACACCGAGCGCATGGACGCCAAGGCGGCCGCGCGCGCGGAGATGTGGACGGAGCGCGAGCAGGGCGTCTGGACGGACCCGGACGCCTGACGACGGCCTCCCGGGCGTGCTCACAGCACGTCCGGGAGCCGGTCGCTGCACGAAGCGGCCCACGCGGCGAGGCATCATGGGTGCCGTGAGTGCCGCCGCCCTGTCGGGACGTGACCAGCTGCCCGGCGCGAGCCGCATCGTCGTCAAGGTCGGTTCGTCGTCCCTGACGACGACCGACGGGCACCTCGACCCGCAGCGGCTGGCAGCCGTGGTCGACCTGCTCGCGGCACGTCGTGCCGCCGGCACGCAGGTGGTGCTGGTGTCCTCCGGCGCCATCGCGGCGGGCATCGGCCCGCTCGGTCTGGCCGCACGGCCGCGTGACCTCGCCACGCAGCAGGCGGCCGCGTCGGTGGGGCAGGGGCTGCTCGTCGCGCACTACACCCGGGCCTTCGCGGCGCACGGCACGACGGTCGCCCAGGTGCTGCTCACGGCGGAGGACACGTGGCGCCGCGGCCAGTACCGCAACGCGCACCGCGCGCTGACCCGGCTGCTGGACCTGGGTGTCGTGCCCATCATCAACGAGAACGACGCCGTGGCGACCGACGAGATCCGCTTCGGTGACAACGACCGGCTTGCGGCGCTCGTGTCCCACCTGGTCCACGCGGACGCGCTCGTACTGCTCACGGACGTCGACGCGCTGTACACGGGGCCGCCCTCACGCTCGGGGTCGGAACGCATCGGTGAGGTGCGCACGCTGAGCGAGATCCAGGGGATCGACGTCACGGCGCGCGGCAGCGCGGTGGGCACGGGCGGCATGGTCACCAAGCTCGAGTCGGTGGCCATCGCGACGCAGTCGGGCATCCCCGTGCTCCTCACGTCGGTCGCGCACGCCGCGGCGGGCCTGGCCGGTGCCGACGTGGGCACCTGGTTCGCGGCGACGGGACGCCGCCGCTCGATCCGCCTCCTGTGGCTGGCGCACGCCGCGCGGACGCGAGGCCGTCTCGTGCTCGACGAGGGCGCTGTGCGTGCGGTCGTCGAGCGGCGCACGTCGCTGCTGCCGGCCGGGGTCACGGCCGTCGAGGGCGTGTTCGAGGCCGGGGACCCGGTCGAGCTGGTCGACCCGGGAGGCGAGGTCGTCGCCCGTGGCCTCGTCGCGTACGGCGCCGAGGAGGTGCCGCAGCTGCTGGGGCGCAGCACGAGGGACCTGCGCGCAGCGCTGGGGCCGGGGTACGACCGTGAGCTCGTGCACCGCGACGACCTCGTCCTCGTGCGTCGACGCCGCTGAGCGCACCACCGGGTGCCACCCGCCCGAGGTGCGGACGGTCGCCGTCCCGGGGGCGTGCGCGGCTAACCTGGACGCCATGACCACGTCGCTGGAGCAGTCGACGCCCGCCGTCCTGGACGACCCCGAGGTCGCCGTCCTCGCCGTCGCACGTCGGGCGCGGGAGGCCTCGCGTGCGCTCGCGACCGCGACCCGTGCCACGAAGGACGCCGCCCTGCGCGCGCTGGCCGACGCGCTCGTCGGCGCGACCGACCGCGTCCTGGCCGCGAACGCCCAGGACCTGGAGCGCGGACGCGCCAACGGCATGTCGCCCGGGTTGCTCGACCGCCTCGCGCTGACCCCCGAGCGCGTCGCCGCGATCGCCGACGCCCTGCGTGAGCTCGCGGCGCTGCCCGACCCCGTGGGCGAGGTCGTGCGCGGTTCCACCCTGCCCAACGGGCTCCGGCTGCAGCAGCTGCGGGTGCCGATGGGCGTCGTCGGGATGATCTACGAGGCACGCCCCAACGTCACGGTGGACGCCGCCGGACTCGCGCTGAAGAGCGGCAACGCGGTGATCCTGCGCGGTGGCTCGGCGGCCGCGAGCAGCAACGAGGTCGTCGTCGAGGTCCTCGCGGACGCCCTTGTCGCCCAGGGGCTGCCGGGGGACCTGGTGCAGTCGGTGGACGCGTGGGGCAGGCCCGGCGCGGTGGCCCTGATGCACGCGCGCGGCCTGGTCGATGTGCTCGTGCCCCGCGGTGGCGCCGACCTCATCGCGACCGTCGTGCGGGAGGCAACGGTCCCGGTCATCGAGACCGGGGTCGGCAACTGCCACCTGTACGTGGACGCGAGCGCGGACCAGGCCGACGCCCTGGCCATCCTGCTCAACTCCAAGACGCAGCGCGTCGGGGTGTGCAACGCGGTGGAGACGTTGCTGGTGCACCGCCAGGTCGCCGACACGTTCCTGCCGTCCGCGCTCGCGGCGCTCACGCAGGCGGGGGTGACGGTGCATGGGGACGACGCGACGCTGCTCCGGGCACCGCAGGGGTCGAGCACCGCCCCGGCGACGGACGCGGACTGGGGGACCGAGTACCTGTCCCTCGACCTCGCGGTGCGTGTGGTCGACGGCCTGCACGCGGCGATCGAGCACGTGCGGCAGTGGTCGACAGGTCACACGGAGGCGATCGTCACGCAGGACCTGCGCGCCGCCGAGCGGTTCGTCGCCGAGGTCGACGCCGCCGCGGTGATCGTCAACGCGTCGACGCGGTTCACCGACGGCGGCCAGTTCGGCCTGGGTGCGGAGATCGGTATCTCCACGCAGAAGCTCCACGCGCGTGGTCCGATGGGCCTGGCCGAGCTCACGACGACCAAGTGGGTCGTGCACGGCGACGGCCACGTCCGCCCCTGACAGGGTGTCGTGGCGTGGTCCGGGCTCCCAGCGCTGCGTGCGACACTGTGTCGTTGCGGCACCGGAGGACCGAAGCGCGCCGCGACGACCACGCAAGAGACCTTTGAGGACCAGCCGGAGGACGATGTGCACGCCACCCTGATCGCCGCAGCCGAGACGGCCGCCGAGCACTCCGATGCGCTGCCCTTCGCGCCCGCCGTCTTCGGCGTCGGCGCCTTCGCCGGGCTCTTGGCGATGCTGCTGGTCACGTACGCCTTCCGGTCCGTCGGGACGCGCCACTGACGGTGCCGGCCACCGTCGAGGTCCCCAGCCGCCCACGCCTCGGTGTGATGGGCGGCACGTTCGACCCCGTGCACCACGGGCACCTGGTGGCGGCGAGCGAGGTCGCCGCCCGGTTCGAGCTCGACGAGGTCGTGTTCGTCCCGACGGGCAACCCCACGTTCAAGCAGCACGTCGACGTGTCGCCCGCCGAGCACCGCTACCTCATGACCGTGATCGCGACCGCGTCGAACCCCCGGTTCACCGTGAGCCGCGTCGACATCGACCGCGCGGGCCTGACCTACACGGTCGACACCCTCCGTGACCTCAAGGACGAGCGTCCGGACGCCGACCTCTTCTTCATCACCGGTGCCGACGCCATCGCGCAGATCCTGACGTGGAAGGATGCTGCCGAGCTGTTCGACATGGCGCGGTTCGTGGCGGTGACCCGTCCGGGCCACGCGCTGTCGGTGGAAGGCCTGCCCGCCGGGCGGGTCGACGTGCTGGAGGTCCCCGCCCTGGCGATCTCCTCCTCCGACGTCCGTGCGCGTGCGCGTGCAGGGGCGCCGGTGTGGTACCTCGTCCCGGACGGGGTTGTCCAGTACATCGCCAAGCACAGGTTGTATCGAGGTCGTCATGAGTGAACCCGGAGAGCGTCGTCGCCGTCGTGAGATGGAGCGTGCGGCCCAGGACGGTGGCCAGGTCCCCGATGGCCCGTCCTCCCCGCCCGCGGGGGACGACGCGGCCGCACCGAGCTCGCGTCGTGCCATGCGCAGCAGGCTGGTGACGCCACCAGTCGGCACCTCGTCGGCGGGGCCGACGGGGACACCGGCGTGGTCGTCCGGACCTGGACAGCAGCCAGCGCGACCCGGACCGGTATCCGCCGGCCCCGCGACGCCCCGGCCCGTCTCGCCGAGCCCGTCGACGCCGGCGCCCGCTGCCGGTGACGGCTCCCGCTCGCGGCGGTCGTACCGCGACTCGGCGCTGGACCCGACGTCCGCGCCGCGCGCGGCGACGCCCCGCCCGGCCCCGGCCCCGTCGGCGCAGCAGCGGGCTGCCTCAGCACCCGCGCCGCGGCCCGCACCGGCCCCGGCGCCGGCACCCACGCAGGGTGCACCCGCGTGGGGTGCGCGGGGACCCTCGTCGTCCGACGCCCGCACGACGCCACGGCCGCCGGCTGCTGCGCCCGCGCCCGCACCGGCCTGGGGCCAGCCGTCCGCGGCACCCGCGACGTCGGCCCGGCCCGTGGAGGGATCCGGTTGGGGTCGTGAGAGCGCCGCTGCGCCCGCGTCCGGCGCGCCCAGCTGGGTGGGCGGTGCGACGGCCGCTCCGGCCACACCGCCGCGCACGTCCGCCTGGGGTGCAGGGACGTCGGCACCGCCGGCGCCCACGCCCTCCGCCTGGACCCCGTCGACCCCCGCGGCAGCGCCGGCGCAGCCGCCTGCGGCGCCGTCGGTGACGTCCTTCCGGGCGGAGCCGGTCGCGGCCCCGGCGCCGGTGAGCGCGGCGCCGTCACTCTGGACGCCGGGTGGGCCGCCGGCCGCCGCGACGGCCCAGCCGGACGCGGCAGGTTCGTCGGCTCCCGCGGCGGAGCAGCCGGCCGAGGTCTGGCCGCGCCCGCCCGGCGCGACGCCGCCCGCCGACGAGAAGCCCGCTCCGCCGTGGGCCGCGGCGCGTTCCGCCGGCGCGACGCACGACGACGACCTGGACGACGAGGACGACGACGACGAGCCGTCGCGCCGCCTGCACCCCTACACCTGGTTGCACGTGCTCGTCCTGGCCGTCGTGGCGTTCGTGCTCGGCTTCCTCATCATGCTGCTCGTCATCCAGACGCGCCCCGACGGCGGGGGAGCCGAGGCGCAGTCTGCGCCCGCGATCGCCACCGTCGTCGCGGCCGTACCCGCCTGACGTCTCCGCACGCCCGCGGCGTCGCGCCATCCGGTCGACGCCGTCCCCCCGAACACGAGGAGCCCACGTGCCCGCGAGCACCCGCGCGATCGAGCTGGCCCATGCGGCCGCGCGCGCCGCATCCAACCTCAAGGCGCAGGAGATCATCGCGCTCGACGTGAGCGAGCAGCTCGTCCTGACCGACGTCTTCCTCATCGCCTCCGGCACCAACGAGCGGCAGGTCGGCGGCATCGTCGACGCCGTCGAGGAGGCGCTGCACCACCTGGGTGCCAAGCCGGTGCGCCGCGAGGGCAAGGCGCAGGGGCGCTGGGTGCTCATCGACTTCGGCGAGATCGTCGTGCACGTGCAGCACGCCGAGGACCGCGTCTACTACGCCCTCGAACGGCTCTGGAAGGACTGCCCGCTCATCGAGCTCCCCGCCGAGGAGCGGGGCGAGCAGGCGGACGCGTGACCCAGCGTCTGCTGCTCTGGCGGCACGCCCGCACCGCGTACAACTCCCAGGCGCGGCTGCAGGGCCAGATCGACATCCCGCTGGACGAGGTGGGCCACTGGCAGGCCCGGACGTCGGCGGCCCGGCTGGCGGTCCGGCACCGGCCGGCGCGCATCGTCGCGTCCGACCTGACGCGTACCGTGGAGACGGCGACGTACCTGAGCCGCGCGCTCGACGTCCCGGTCGAGCTCGACCCCCGGCTGCGTGAGCGGGCCTTCGGCGCCTGGGAGGGCCTGACCGGTCAGGAGATCGAGGTCGGCTGGCCGGGGGAGTTCACGGCGTGGCGGGCGGGCGGCGACCCGGCGGGGGTGGGTGCCGAGTCGCGCGCCGACGTGGCCGCGCGCGTGTCGGCGGCTGTGCGGGACCATGTGGCTCGCACCCCCGGGCGCGGTGACGTGGTGATCGTGTCGCACGGTGCCGCACTGGGCTCGCTCGTGGCGGAGCTGCTCGGCCAGGCCCCCGCATGGCGTGGCCTGGTCGGCATGCACAACGCCCACTGGGCGGAGATGACGACGTCGGGCCCCGACGTGGAGCCCGCCTGGCGGTTGCTCGGCTACAACATCGGACCGACCGACGCGTCGTCCGACTGGAATGCCGGGCCCGACCCGGAGCCGGCCGAGCGGGACGCGGACGACGCGACCCGAGACCCGGACTGACGACGCGTCGCACGTCACACCGCGGTCGCCGGGACGCGATTGGCGCTTCGCCGCTCGTTCGTCCTAGACTCTCGGGGCGCCCCCAGGGGCGTCGAGGTCCGCTCGCGGGCCACGGGGCTGTGGCGCAGCTGGTAGCGCACCTGCATGGCATGCAGGGGGTCAGGGGTTCGAGTCCCCTCAGCTCCACCGAAGCACGAAGGCCTCCCTCCGCACGGAGGGAGGCCTTCGTGCTTCATGTGCCGTCCGGCTGTCGTTCGCGGAGCCACCCGGCGTGGCGTCGGAGCTGCGCCTTCTCGTCACGGGCCCGCGGGGTCGCTGCCGCCAGGTCGGTGCTCACGTCGACGGCGATCCCGCCGTCCTCGAACGCGACGTGGAGATGGCTGCCGTCGATCAGCATGGCGAGGACCTTGCGGCGTGCCAGCGGGTAGGTGGCGACGCGCCGAGCGGAAGCCTGGTCGACCACCCAGACGCCGACGTGACGGCTGCCCGCGGTCGCGAGCAGGCGCTGCCCTTCCGGGCCCGAACCGAAGGCCACGCGCGTGATGCCAGGTTCTGGGACAGAGGCGATCACCTCGCCTGACGCACCCTCGACAAGCATGAGCTCGGCCATGGTCAGGAGTGCAGCCACGTCGGTGCCCGACCACGTCCCTGAGACGATGTCGGCGATGTGGCTCCCTGTCGGGCGGGACCAGACCAGCTGTGGTTGGTGGGTCAGTCCGTCCTCGTCGGTGACCCGCCAGGCTTCGGCAGCGCACCTCATCTCACGGGGGAAGTCGCACTCGCCCCTCTGCAGGTGCAGCACGCCCGTCCCGGAGAGTTCGAGGAGGGCAGCAGGGTTCCGCTTCCTCGGAGCCATCAGCGTCCTTCTCCGCGTGCCCAACGCGCACACTTCGGTGCGTGGGCCGACAGACGTGACGAGGACTGCATCGCCGGGTGCTTCAGCGACGTCGGTGATGTGGGCGAGACGCTCGGACGGGTCGGTCGCCAGCTCAGGGTCGATCGCGAGCTCACCCATGAGCTCGCCGGTGTCGGCGTCCCAGACGGCTCGCCCTTGGGCGACGACTGAACGACCTGACCGGAGCCGCCGGGCGACGACCGGATGGGGGAGGAAGCGATTGTGGCCGAGCAGTCGTCGAGCGGTGGCGGACACGAGCACGAGGCGCTCGTCCCTCAACGTCTCTGCGAGTTGCGGGCCGTGCCCTGTCACCAGGTAGGCGGCGTCCTGCGCGAGGGCCGAGCGTTCGCGTCTGGTGTCCAGCCCAGACGCGTGGTCCCAGAGCTTGAGCTTCGAGCTGTCCGCCGTCACCGCGAGAGTTCGCTCGACCGAGTGGCCCAGCGCGATCGGGCTGGCGATCGAGGACGCAGCGGGCACGATGCGAGGAACGGAGGAGCCGAACGGATCGACGAACCAGACGCGGTCGTCGACGCTGACGACCAGTTCTCCGCCCGCTCCCCATCGAAGCTCGCGGATGAATGCGCCCGTCCGAGCTACCGTCCATGCGCTCTGGATGCCGGATGGGTCCGCCACGACGACTGCGCCTGCGAGCGTGCCTACTGCGACCCAGGGTCGGCCGTTGACGACACCGGCCTCGACCTCGCCCGCGCTGACGTCCGGGACGAGCCGCCTGCGCCGGCCGCCCGCGACGTCGACGAGATCCACACCGAAGCGACCGGAGACGACGATCACGTCCCGGCCGTCGACGCTCGTGAGGTCGGCCTGCCTCACCTCACCGGTGTCGAACGACGCCACCACCTCTTGGCTCAGGAGGACGCGGAGCCGGACTCCCGTGGTGCGCGGGACGAGGGAGTCGGCGCGCTCGTCGGCGGCGTCGAGGGACAGGATCGCCAGCCGGCCGTCGACCATCGTCCGGAGTCGCGTGAACTCGCCAAGATCCGCCGCCAGCACGTCGCCCGTGGTGGCGTCGAAGAGCGTCGGTGCGCCCTTGCTCCGGGTGACGGCAGGCCGGCCACCGGGGAGTGTGACCCACCACAAGCGGTCCGAGGGCTCGACGGACGTTGTCCTCGTCGGGAAGATCACGGGTCCCCATGGCGCCCCGGTCAGCGGGTCCCAGAACCGGATCGTGGCCCAAGGATTCCTCGTCACGGCGGCCACCACCGCGCGGCCGTCCTCGAGGCGGCCGGACGCCAGGCTGGTGACCCGGCCGGCGGCCTCGATCGCGACATGCACCGTCGACGCCTGCAGGTCTGCGTGCACGACGCGCGGGTCGTGCATGCCCTCGCCCTCGACTCCGAGCTGGTGCGCGCAGATCGTCCGGAGGAAGGCCCGCCCGGGTCCGTCGAGGGCTGCGAGCGCGTCCGCCTCCATCATCGTCACCGCGACCAGTGGCGGCGGTGCCTGCCGACCGAGAAGCATCCGCAGCCCTTCCCCGCGCACCGTCAGCGGGTCGAGCGCCGCGAGGAGGCCGGGGTGCTCGACGGCGAAGCGATCCCAGTCGTCTGCCGCGCTCACGTGCTCGGCGAGATGGCTGCGCACGTACGGCGTGGGGTGAGCACCATCCGGCTCGAGCGAGCAGAGTCCCGCGACGATGCGGGCCTCGTCGGATGCGGGAGACGTCGGTGGGCGCTGGGCCGACCGACCGTCATCACCGGAGTCCACCACGCGGAAGAAGTCCACGAAGGTGCGGTGAGCGAGCCTGTAGACGGCCTCGCGCCCCTCGCTGCTCTCCATGACGTAGGGAGCGGCGTCGCGCAGCGCTGCCGCGACGTGCACGTCGGTCACGTCCTCGCCCGACAGCGCGCTGGTGACCGTCGCCCACACGTTGCCGGAGCGCGGGAACCCTCCGCCGCGCGCGTAGGCGAGGCACCTCACCAGTGCGGCGGTGCGCTCGTCATGGTGCTGCAGGCGCTCGAACGCGTGCGCGAAGAGTCCGCGGTGCCCCCGGCTGAGCACGTCGGCGAGGGCGTCGTCGTCGTGACCGAGCCCAGGCTCGGCGATGATCTCGTGCACGGCCAGCCGGGCGAACAGGAACGGTTGCTGATGTGCCGCGACCTGTCGTGCCACGGCCTCGACGCGCTCGCGGGGAAGGCTGCTGCCCGCCAGGAGGAGCCGGTCGGTCACGTACTGCTCGACGGCTCCGGGCTCGCGTTCCAGGTGCAGCCGGGTCATCGGGCCGAGCGCGTCCGCCAGGGCCTGGTCCACCGGTGCGGGGTCGTCCGGGTCCTCGTGCAGGGACTGCCGCGTCCCGACCAGCACCCGCACCCTCGGCAACGCGGCGATCTTCGCCAGGAGCGACGCGACGGTGAACGGGTCGCGGCACTCGTCGAGTGCGTCCGCGACGACGGTCAGAGGTCCGCGTCGGGCCAGTGCGCCGACCAGCCCGTCCGGCGAGTGCGCACCGGTAGCGCCCAGCAGGTGGGCGAGCTCTGCCGTGACCTCGCCGATCGTCAGACCGGACAGGTGGATCGCGGCGTCGACGGGGACGTCGGTGGGTCGCAGGTCGTCGGCAAGCGGCGCGTGCCCGGCGGCGTCCAGGGCGGCGAGCACGCTCTCGTCGGTGCTGGCCAGCACCATGCCGATCAGGGCGGACTTGCCGGCGCCCGGCTCGCCGGTCACCGCGTACATCCCCCGGCGCGCTTCGCGCAGCCACGCCGTGATCCTGCGACGTTCCGTCACCCTGCCCGTGAAGTGCCATGCCGGCGTGCCGATCTCGCTGCCCTGGGCGCGGGCGTAGAAGTGGTTGCGCAGCGCGGCCGGTGCGTCCGCCAGCACCTGGCGCAGCTCGGCGTAGACGTCGAGCGGGGCCGTGAAGGTCGGGCCCTCGGACCGGCTCGGGAAGCTCGCCGTCGGCGAGAACTGGGCGTGCACCCGCGGTGGCCACCCGAGCCGGGCGCTCAGCCGCTCGACCAGGACGTTGAGACGGACGCCGGCCGTCTCGTTGGGCCCGAAGCTGTCCAGCACGGTCTCGAGCTCCTCGGTGAACCGGCCGGCGAACGCCGCGCCGTCCCCGGTGCCGACGATGCCGAAGTTGGCCGGGGCGTCCTGGAACCCGCGGAACACGTCCCACGCACCGCGCTGAGATGCGCAGGTGTCGAGCACGACCAGCACCCACCGGTCGGAGTCGGCGGCGGCAAGGCGCCGCACGCGCTCCTGGAGCGCCTTGCGCAGCATGTCGGAGTCCATGCCGGTGAACGAGTTCAGCCGCGCGTCGCTGTCGGCGAGAGCGGCGACGTAGCTCTCGCCGTACGTCCCGTGCCCGATCCAGTAGATGACGTGCGAGACGTCGTCGCTCGCCCGCAGGAACTCCTTCCACAGGCTGCCGATCTGTTCGGTGGTGGCGCGCGGGGTCCAGTCCTCGACGTCGAACCCGTGCCGGGTGAAGCTCTTGACCACCTGCCGTCTGCACGGCTCGGCCTCGTCGACCCGCCACGCGGACACCTTCGGGTACGACGACAGGCCGACCGTGATCAGCCGGAGGCTGCTCATGCGCCGACGAGGAGGACGTCGGACACCGGCGACCACCCACCGGAACGGACCTCGACGCGGTGCAGCCCGGGGGGCAGGCCTTCGTGGCGGAAGACGACACGGCCGTCACCGAGGACGTGCCCGGCCCAGCGCGCAGGCCCGCCGGACTCGAGGTAGGTGCTCGTCACGGCGACGTCGCCGAAGCCCTCCGCTCCCGTCACCACGACTTCGAGCACCTCGCCGGGCGCCGCGACGTCGGGGATGTCCGCACCGACCGCGCCGGTGCCCAGGGGCGGCGCCGAGGACCGGCCGAGCAGCTTGTCCACGACGAACGTCCTCGCCTCCGAGGTCTTCGCCAGCGGGCCGTGGTGCTGTGGCAGGGCGAAGGCGGCCGAGCCGAGGGGCGCCGCCGCCCCGCGGTACACGGTCGCGTCGCCGCGGTGGTCGACCCCGAGCAGCGACGGCAGGAAGGTGGCGTCGCCGGATGCGAGGCGGACGCTCTGCGCGGTCGGCTGCTCGGCGCCGACGAGCGCGTGCAGCTCGTAGGGCAACGGCTGCTCGGAGCGCAGACCCAGCCGGTCCCACCGGCTCTGCGACTCCGTGGCGAGCTCGCCGTCGGCGTCGAGCGCCACCAGGTCGGCGGTGTCGAGGCTCCGCAACGTGCCGCCGTCGTCGACGCACCGGTACCGGGGAAGGAGGTCGTACAGGCCCGGGCAGGTCCGGGCGAGCGCCCGGGCGGCGGCGGGAGGGATCAGCAGCGGCGCGCCGCGACCGGCCACCAGGGTCTGCACGGCCTTGACGGCGCCGAAGTACGGCGTGCCCAGCGTGACGACCTGACGCAGGACCTCGGCCAGCCCGTGGTGCCTGGCGGCCTGCAGCGTCACGAGACCTCCCATCGAGTGCGCCACGATCGTCAAACGGACGTCGTCCGGGTCGCCGAGCCTCTCGTCCCGGACCTGCGTACGCCACCGCTCGAGGTGCGCGAAGCCCGCGGATGCGAGGCGCGGTGCCGAGACGTCGATGCCGAGGCGCCAGTCGTAGGGGAACTCGGCGACCGCTGCGGGTGCTGCCGCGCGCCCGCACAGCTGCCTCAGCAGGTCCGTGTAGGGCTCCACCCCGCGCAGGACCGGCATGAAGGCCGGCGCGCGCAGCAGGCGTGTCGGGCGCAGCCGGGTCGAGCCGGCCCGCTCCTCCTCGGTCACGTGCAGCTCCGTGGTGCGGCCGCCGAGCCAGCGCTGGGCCGCGAGCGACGGGGCGAGGCCCCAGACGACCCTGTCCTCGGCGTCGCGCAGCTCGCTGCCCATCGTGCCCGGCACCACGAGGACGGCGTCGAGGATCGTCGGCCGACTGCTCCGCGTCGCCATCGTCGCCTCCTGTGCGCCGTCCGCCGTCGTCCCGGGACGCTCAGCATGGCGCTCGACGTCGATGCCGGCCAGGGCGCGACGAGCATGTCGTGGTGCGACGAGGTGGGGGGGAACGGCTCGTCACCCGCCGTGAGGCGCCCGGTCGTCAGCGGTCGTGGCCATGAGGGCGGCGCTGATGCCCTTTCGCGCACGCTCTCCGTCATGGCGTCGCGCGATGCGCCGCCACGTGCTCGGCTGGACGTATCCACGCGCCTGCGAGCGACTCTCCTTCAGTATGCCTGCAGTGCGAGCCGAGCGCGACGAGCGGGGTGAGCGATGACGGACCGCATCTGCTCCGCGTGCGGGGCGTCGAACGCGTCGAGCGTGACCTTCTGCGCCACGTGCGGCGCCTACGTGGCCTGGGGCGGCGCGGCGACGACGCCCGCGGTGCCGACCGTGCCCGATGGAGCGAGCTCCACCTCGGCGGCAGGTGCGCCGACGCCCCCCGCACCGAAGTCCCCCGCTCCGACCACGGAGCCCGAGATCTCGGACCTCGAGCTGCTTCTCGCTCGGGAGGACCCCCCGGCCCCCCGCGCCGACCCCCACGTGAAGGCTCCTGTGGCGAGGGTCGAGACGGCCGACGTCGTCGTGGCCCCGGACGAGCCCGGCACCACGACCGTCCTGCTGAGGAACGTCTCGGAGCTCGTGGACGGCCTCGTGATCCACCCCGTCGACCCGCTGCCGTGGCTCGTCGTGACCCATGAGGAGGCGCACCTCCTGCCGGGGGAGTCCCGCACGGTCGTCGTGACGTTCGCGACCCGGCCGGGGATCCTCGCCGTCGCGCAACGGCTCGTCCTGGACCTCGTCGTGCGCTCCTGCGTCGATGCCACCAAGGCCACGCCCGTGCAGGTCGCGCTGACGGTGCCTCGCGCGGGGCCGCCGCCGACGCTGACGGCGCGACCGGCGCTCCTGCAGCTGGCGGACGCGGACGAGGGCGTAGTCACGCTGTCGTTCGACAACCGCTCGGCCAACTTCCCGCGTCACTACCGGCTGGCCGTGCACGACCCGCAGGACGTCGTCCGCGCTCGGTTCGTGCCGCCCCAGGTGGACGTCCCGCCCGGCGAGAGCGTCGACGTGAGCGTGCGGGTCACGGCGCCGGCGGCGACGCCAGGATCCGAGGTGACCCGGCAGTTCACGCTCACGGGGGTGGCCGAGGAGGGCCAGGTCAGCACGTCCGTCACGCTGGTCCAGCGCACCGCTGCACCGGCACCCCATGTGCCGGTCGTCCTGCGGATGGAGCCCGGCCGGCTGCGGTCCGAGAACGGGAAGGCCGTGCGGTTCGAGCTCGTCGTGGACAACCGCGCCGGGCACGAGGCTGCCGCGGTGACGCTCGAGGGCCGGGACCCGGCCCACCAGGTCACGCTCTCGTTCGTGGAAAGCCGGCTCGTCGTGCCCGCGGGCAGGGCCGCCCGGGTCCCCGGGCGCGCACGGACGCCGGCCCCACCGCCCGGGACCACCCGGTCCCACCCGTTCGTCGTGGTCGCGAATGACGGGACGACCGACGTGGAGGTGCCCGGCGTGCTGGAGGCGGTCGCGCGGCCTGCGCCGATCGGCACGGCACGGCTGTGGGTCGAGCCGCAGACGCTCGTGACGCAGCGGCGGCACGGCGCGTACCTGGTCCACGTCGACAACCGCCGAGGCCGCGACCCGCTCCAGGTCCAGCTGTCGGGGGCGGACGAGCTCGGCACCGCGCGCCTCGCCTTCACACCCGCGGTGATCGTGGTGCCGGGCGGGCAGGTGGGCACGGTGCGGGTCGCGGTCGACTCCGCGACCCCGCCCGCCGGGACGTCGTCCTCGCGGCGGCTGCGGATCTCGGCGTCCGACGGTCGGGAGGCGGTCGAGACGGAGGCGGTGCTCAGCCAGTCGACGCCGGACCGTCGGCCGGTCGCCAAGCGGTGGCTCGTCGTGCTCGGGGCGGTGCTCGCGGGCCTGGGGGCGCTGCTGCCGTGGCTCGGCCGGATGGTCGACCCCCAGGCGATCGTCTGGGTGGCGTCGAGCGCGTTCGAGGGTGACCGCGAGGCGATCGCGTTCACCGCCACGGTCGGCTCGACCGTCCTCGTGCTGGTGCTGGCGCTGCTCATGCTGATCGGCCTGAACGGCTCGAACGGCCGGGGGATCCGGTTCGCGGCGCTGCTCATGGTGCTCGTCGCGCTCACCGCCGGGATCCTCGGGACACCGGGGGGTGGTCTGGCCCTCGTGCTGCTCGGCGCCGTCCTCGGGTTCGTCGGTGGCGTGCTCGCCCGCTCCCGACCGTCGGGTGGACGGTGACACCGGGGTGGGCCACGCGTGGCAAACGATGCGTTTCGTGAGTGCTAGCACCCATTGACTCCTGTGTCATGACCTTGCACACTCGCCGGGCGGCTGCGGCCCGTCGGCGGGAGCCGTCGGCCCCGGCCGCCCGGAAGGCGCGGGCTGCCGGTCCCGATGTGGGGGCACGGCGGACTTCCGAGGACGTTCGACCTTTCGCACGAAGGAGTGCTTCATGTCCTCTGTCCCCACGCGCACCGCGGTCCGGACGCGCCGTCCGGTCCGCTCGCTGATCGGCGCTGTCGCCGCCAGCGCGCTCCTGGCAGGCGGTGTCGCCGTCGCGGCGCCCGCCATGGCCGCCACGATCAACAGCAACCAGACCGGCACGAGCGGCGGCTACTGGTTCTCGTTCTGGACCGACAGCCCGGGCACCGTCTCGGCCGGCATGAACGACGGCGGCAACTACACGACGAACTGGCAGAACACCGGCAACTTCGTCATCGGCAAGGGCTGGTCCAAGGGTGACAGCTCGAAGGTCGTGAACTACTCCGGTCAGTTCAACCCCTCGGGCAACGCCTACCTGACGCTGTACGGGTGGACCAACGGCCCGCTGATCGAGTACTACATCGTCGACTCGTGGGGCACCTACCGCCCCACCGGCACCCACAAGGGCACCGTCACCACCGACGGCGGCACGTACGACATCTACGAGACGACCCGCGTCAACGCCCCGTCGATCGAGGGCAACTCCTCGACGTTCAAGCAGTTCTGGTCGGTCCGGCAGTCCAAGCGCGTGGGCGGCACCATCACCGCCGGCAACCACTTCTCCGCGTGGGCGTCCAAGGGCATGCAGCTGGGCAACCACAACTACATGATCATGGCCACCGAGGGCTACCAGTCCTCCGGCAGCTCGAACATCACGATGTCGACCGGGTCGGGCGGCGGCGGCAACACGGGCGGCGGCAACACCGGTGGCGGCAACACCGGCGGTGGGAACACCGGTGGCGGCAACACCGGCTCGTGCACCGCGACGGCGACCAAGGCCGAGAGCTGGGGCGACCGGTTCAACGTCACCTACACGGTCTCCGGCAAGTCCAACTGGTCGGTGACGGTCTACCCGAGCAACGGGCAGTCGATCCAGAGCTCGTGGGGCGCCAACCGCAACGGCAACACCTTCACGCCGAACGGCTCGAACAGCTTCGGGGTGACGTACTACAAGGGCAGCAACAACGTCGACTGGACGCCCACCGGCGTCTGCTCGTAGTCCTGCCGTGCGGGGGCGTCGGGGCCACGGCCCCGGCGCCCCCGCCGTGCGCCCGCGGTCAGGTGTCCTCGCTGCTCTCGCGCCCGGCGAGGAAGGCGGTCAGCGCGGGGCCGTCCGCCTCGACCCGGTCGACGACCTCGTCGCCCGTGCACGTCCACAGGCCGACCGTGACCCGAGTGCCGTCCCGGCCGAGCACGCGCCACACCGCACCGGAGTCCTCCCACCGGCGCAGGGCGTCGGCGGCGTCCGCGGCGGTGTGCGTGGTCACGCAGACCCCACCTCGTCGAGCGGCGGCGTGAGGCGTCCGTCGGGGTCGAGGCGCTGGAGCATCGTGCGGGCGAGGTCCTCGAGGCGAGCGACCTGCTCGGGGGTCAGGGCGTCGAGGACGAGCTCGCGTGCGGTGGCGACGTGCCCCGGCGCGGTGCGCACCACGAGGTCCCAGCCCGCGTCGGTGAGGTGCGCGTTCGTGGCCCGCCGGTCGTCGGCACAGGGTGCCCGCTCGACCAGCCCGCGTCCCTCCAGGCGCCGCACGACGTGCGAGAGGCGGGGGAGCGTGGCGTTGGTGCGCCGTGCGAGGTCCGACATGCGCAGCTTCCGGTCCGCAGCCTCGGACAGCATTGCGAGGACCTGGTACTCGAAGTGCGTGAGCCCTGCGTCGTGCTGCAGCTGGGAGTCGAGCTGGGCGGGCAGGAGCTCGGCGACGGCGACGAGGCCGAGCCAGGCGCGCAGCTCGGCGGGGGTCAGCCAGCGGGTCTCGGGGGGCACGGTGCCAGCCTATCTCCACGGTTGACGCGACAACCGGAACTGGTGCGGGACGGTTCTACCGGGTTCCCCGACCGCCCACCCGTCGGGCACCCCGGCGGACAACGCCGGAAAGTCAACTACCTTTCTCCCGTGACTGAAGCGGAGATCGGGTCGGACGTCCCTCGCGGCGTCGTCAGCCATGAGGTACCGGAGCTCCTGCGCAACGACGTCCGGCTGCTCGGAGAGCTGCTCGGCCGCGTGCTGCGCGACGCCGGCGGCGAGGACCTGCTCGCCGACGTCGAACGGCTGCGTGAGCTGGCGATCGCCTCCCACAGCGAGCCGAACGGCCGCGCGCTGGCCGAGGCCGAGGCGCTCGTCGCCGGCTTCAGCCACGAGCGCGCCGAACAGGTGGCGCGCGCCTTCACGTGCTACTTCCACCTCGCCAACCTGGCCGAGGAGTACCACCGGGTGCGCGTGCTGCGCGACCGCGAGTCGCAGCTCTCGCCGCACGAGCTGGCACCGGACGACTCGTTGCCCGCCGCGTACCAGCAGCTCGTCGCCGAGGTGGGCGAGGAGACGGCCCGGGCACGCCTGCGCGACCTGGAGTTCCGTCCGGTCTTCACCGCTCACCCGACCGAGGCGCGCCGGCGCGCGGTCTCCCGGTCGATCCGGCGCGTGGCGGAGCTCGTCGCGGAGCGCGACACGCTGCACATCGGCGGCACGACCCTGGCGGAGAACGAGCGGCGGCTGCTGGCCGAGATCGACACCCTGTGGCGCACGTCGCCACTGCGGGCCGAGAAGCCGACCGTCCTCGACGAGGTCGCCACGGTGCTGTCGGTCTTCGACGCGACGCTCGCCGACGTCCTGCCGACGGTCTACCGCCGGCTCGACGACTGGCTCCTCGAGGACCAGGCGGGGACCACGGCGCCCGTCGTCGCCCCGTTCGCGCGGCTCGGCTCGTGGATCGGCGGCGACCGGGACGGCAACCCGAACGTCACCGCCGAGGTGACGCGCGCGGCCGCCGCGATGGCCTCCGAGCACGCGCTCGACGCGCTGCTGGTCTCAGCGAGCCGGACGGCCGACGGCCTCACGCTCGACGCCGTGGGCACGCCCGCCTCACCCGAGCTCAGCGCGCTGTGGCAGCGCCAGCGCTCCCTGTCCGACGCGATCACCTCCCGCATCGCCGGCTCCGCGCCCAACGAGCCCCACCGCCGTGCCCTGCTGGGGATCATCGAGCGGGTCGCCGCGACCCGGCGACGGGACGCCGACCTGGCGTACGCGAACGCCGACGAGCTCCTGACCGACCTGCGCATCGTGCAGCGCTCGCTCGAGACCGCCGGAGCGCGGCGGGCCGCCTTCGGGGACCTGCAGCGGCTCATCTGGCAGGTGCAGACGTTCGGCTTCCACCTCGCCGAGCTCGAGATCCGCCAGCACTCCCAGGTGCACGCCGCCGCGCTCGCGGACATCGAGGCGAACGGCGTCGACGGCGACCTGCAGCCCATGACCGTCGAGGTGCTCGACACCTTCCGGGCGCTCGGCACCGTCCAGCGTCGTCTCGGCGTGGCAGCCGCGCGGCGCTACATCGTGTCGTTCACGCAGTCGCCCGAGCACCTGCCGGCCGTGTACCGCCTGGCCGACCTGGCTTTCGGTGGTCCCGAGCACGCACCGGTGATCGACGCGATCCCGCTGTTCGAGACGTTCGCCGACCTGCAGAACAGCGTCGAGATCCTCGACGCCGCGCTCGAGCACCCGCGGGTGCAGGAGCGGCTGGCCGCCAACGGCCGGCGTGTCGAGGTCATGCTGGGGTACTCCGACTCCTCGAAGGACGTCGGCCCGCTGTCCGCGACGCTCGCCCTCGACGACGCCCAGCGACGCATCGCCGAGTGGGCGCGTCGCAACGACATCGTCCTCACCCTCTTCCACGGTCGCGGCGGTGCGCTGGGGCGCGGGGGCGGCCCCGCGAACCGTGCCGTCATGGCGCAGCCGCCGGGCTCCGTCGACGGTCGCTTCAAGCTCACCGAGCAGGGCGAGGTCATCTTCGCGCGCTACGGGGACGCGGACATCGCGGCACGGCACATCGAGCAGGTGACGGCGGCGACGCTGCTCGCCGACGCACCGAGCGTCGTGCGCCGCAACGACGAGGCGGCGGGCCGGTTCGCCGACCTGGCGTCCCGCCTGGACGTCGCCTCCCGCGAGCACTTCCACGAGCTCGTGCGCGCCGACGGGTTCCCGTCCTGGTTCGCCCAGGTGACGCCGCTCGAGGAGATCGGCCTGCTGCCGATCGGCTCGCGCCCGGCACGGCGCGGCCTGTCGGTGTCGTCGCTGGATGACCTGCGCGCGATCCCGTGGGTGTTCTCCTGGTCGCAGGCGCGCATCAACCTGGCCGGCTGGTACGGGTTGGGCACCGCGCTCGCGCAGGTCGGCGACGTCGAGGAGCTGCGCGCCGCGTACGCCGAGTGGCCGTTGTTCGCGACGATCATCGACAACGTCGAGATGTCGCTCGCCAAGACGGACGAGCGCATCGCCGCGCGCTACCTGGCCCTGGGTGACCGGGACGACCTCGCGAAGCTCGTCCTCGACGAGATGCGGCGCACACGCGAGTGGGTGCTCGCGACGACCGGGAGCACGGGCGTCCTGTCGCGCCGCCGCATCCTCGGCCGCGCCGTGCAGCTGCGCAGCCCGTACGTCGACGCGCTGTCCCTGCTGCAGCTGCGGGCGCTGCGCGGGCTGCGGACCGGAGGGGAGCAGGCGTCGACCGACGACCTGCAGAGGCTGCTGCTGCTCACCGTCAACGGCGTCGCCGCGGGCCTGCAGAACACCGGCTGAGGTCGGCGCCGCACGACGCCCCCGCCCCGGTACCAGAGCCCGGGGCGGGGGCGTCGCGCGTGCAGGCCGTGCCGCGGTCCCGAGCTCCGGCGCGTCAGCGCGCCGGGACCGTCCGCGTGGCTGCCCAGGCACGCAAGGCTGCGACCCGCTCCGCCATGACCACGGCGAGCGGACGCGTCGCACGCAGCTCGCGGAGCACCGTCGGCGCGTCCAGCTCCGCGCCGTGCGCGTGCGCCGCGTACGTCCCCGCCACCACCGCCTGCTCGATCTCGGCACCGGAGAACCCGTCCGACGCGGCCACGAGGGGCGCAGTCTGCGCGTCCTCCAGCGTCAGCCCGCGACGTGCGGCGTGCAGCCGCAGCAGGCCGGACCGCGCGTCCGCGTCGGGCAGGTCGACGAAGAAGAGCTCGTCGAACCGGCCCTTGCGCACGAGCTCGGGGGGCAGGGCGGAGATGTCGTTGGCGGTCGCGGCGACGAAGACGCGGGAGCCACGGTCGGCGAGCCACGTCAGCAGCGTCCCGAGCACGCGGCGCGCAGACCCGCCGTCGGACTCGCTGCTCGCGATCGCCTTCTCGATCTCGTCGACCCACAGCACGCACGGTGCCAGGGCGTCGGCCGTGGCCAGCGCGTCCCGCAGCCGGCGCTCGGACTCGCCCACGTACTTGTCGTGCACGCCGGCCAGGTCGAGGCGCAGGAGCGGCACACCGAGGATCGCTGCCGCCGCACGGGCCGCGAGCGACTTGCCGCAGCCCTGCACCCCGAGCAGCAGCACGCCGCGTGGTGCATCGAGATGGGGTGCCGAGCCGTCCATGGCAGGGCGTCGCAGCAGCAGCCACTGCACGACCCGGTCGAGGCCGACGACGTCACCGGGAGCGACGGTGGCGTACTCGTACGACAGCACACCGTCTGCCGCGAGCGCGTCGAAGCGGGCACGCTCGACGGCCGGCACGTCGCGGACGGTCAGCGCGCCGTCGTCGACGATCGCCCCGTGAGCCAGACGGGCGACGTCGGACCGTGACAGTCCCGCCAGCCGCGCCACGAGGAGCTCACGGGCGTGCGGATCGACGTGCGGCATCAGGCCCGTGACGTCGGCCCACGCGGCGACCGTGCGGTCGACGATGACGGCGCGCTCGCCGGGGGTCGGGAACGTCACCGGCACGCGCACCGCGAGGTGCTCGAGCTCGCGCGGCAGGGTCAGCGCGTGCGACACGAGCACGAGCGTGCTGCGCAGGCCCATGGGGCGCAGCGCGACGTCCTTGAGCAGGCGCACGACGACCGGGTCGTCGAACCACGGGTGCAGGTCCAGGAGCACGTAGACGGCGGGCGCCACACCGTCGACGATCGACCGCAGCAGGGCCGGCGCATCGGTGTTGTGCAGCTGCGCACCGCCCAGGTCGACGTCCATGCGCCGCAGCCCGTCCGTCACGCTCCAACGGAAGACCGGCCGCCCGGCGCGGCCCCCCGGTGGCCGTGACGCGGCGCGCAGCACCAGCTCGACGGCGTCCGCCTCGTCCTCGGTCTCCAGCACGACGATCGGGGTGCGGGCGGCGACGAGCGCCGCGACGTCGTCGCGGGTGGGATCGGGGTGCACGCGGCCACGCTAGCGGTGCGTGCGGTCCACCCGGGGTGGCGTGGGGGCCCGACGCGCGAGTTCCACCCGCTCGCCTCAGCGGGGCAGCGACATGACCGCGGGCACGGGTGCGCCGGCGGCGAGCAGGTCCAGCACGACGCGCTCGTGGGGGACCACGGGGTCGGGCAGGTCGTGCAGCGGGAACCAGCCCATCGCGGAGGCGCGGTCGGCCTCCCGGAGCGTGGGCTCGCCGCCCCACTGCGTCACCTCGAAGAAGACGTCGACGCGCTGCTCGACCTGCGGTCCGCCCCGTTCGAACCGGTGGATCGCGGTCAGGGGACGCAGCGCGTCCGTGGGCACGACGACCCCCGCCTCCTCCGCCGCCTCGCGCACGGCGGCCTCGTGCACGGACTCGCCCGGGTCGACGTGGCCGGCGAGCACGGACCAGGAGCCGTCCATGTAGCCGGTGCCCGCGCGGCGCTGCAGGAGGACCTCGTCGTCGCCCTCGCCGACCCGGCGCAGGACGACGTACGCGGCGGCGACGAGCAGCGTGCGCTCGCCGAGGTGGTCGTCCGGCGCGTAGCCGTCGGGGTGCGGGGGCATGCGCGCGAGTCTGGCACGCGGGTGCGACGGCGGTGGCTCAGCCGCCGCCGGCGTGGTCCGTGTGCAGGAGCTCCCAGACGTGGCCGTCCGGGTCGGAGACGGCGCGCGCGTACATCGTCCCGTCGTCCTGGGGCGGCCGGAACTCGGAGCCGCCACGGGCGAGCGCAGCCGTGACGAGCGCGTCGACCTCGGCGTGCGACGACGTGGTCAGGCAGAGCAGGACCTGCGTGCTCGTGCGGGCGTCGGCGACCGGCAGGGGCGTGAAGTCGGCGAACCGGTCCCGGTCCATGAGCATGACGCAGACCGTGTCCGACACGACGACGCAGACGATCTGCTCGTCGCTGAACATCTCGTTCACCGCCAGCCCCAGCCCGGTGTAGAACGAGCGCGACGCCGCGAGGTCGTGGACCGGGAGGGTGAGGAAGATGATGCGGTCCACGGGCGCTCCTGCCGGGTGCGGGGTGCGGTGACACCGGTGACGACCCGCGCCGACGTCACGGGTCATCGGGGGGTGTGCCGTGTCGGTGGTCGCGGCTAACGTCGTGGTGTGACGACGACCACACCCGCACCCGCGTCCGGGGCCGCGCCGGGCGACGCACCCGGTGACCTGACCGCCGACGAGTTCGCCGAGCGGCTCGCCCCCATGCGGCGCGAGATCCTCGCGCACTGCTACCGCATGACGGGCTCGGTGCACGACGCCGAGGACATGCTCCAGGAGACGTTCCTGCGGGCCTGGCGTGCGATGCGCGGCTTCGAGAACCGCTCGTCGCTGCGCACCTGGGTGTTCCGCATCGCGACCAACACGTGCCTGACGCACCTCGAGGGCCGGCGCCGGCGGCCGCTGCCGACGGGGCTCGGCGCACCGGCCGCCGACCCGCGGGACCAGCCGCGCGAGGACCTCGGCACGCCGTGGCTGGAGCCCCTGCCGGACGCGCTGGTGTGGGCGCAGCCGCCCGCGGACCCCGCCGAGACGACCGTGCACCGCGACTCGGTGCGTCTCGCGTTCGTCGCGGCGCTGCAGCACCTGACGGCCCAGCAGCGGGCGGTCCTGCTGCTGCGCGACGTCCTCGCGTGGTCGGCGGCGGAGGTCGCGGACGCGCTCGACCTGTCGGTCGCCGCCGTGAACTCCACGCTGCAACGAGCACGCGCGCACATGGCCAACGTGCACCACCTGACGCCGATGGAGCCGACGGACCCGCGCCACCGGGCGCTGGTCGAGCGGTACGTCGAGGCGTTCGAGGCGTACGACGTCGCCGCCATCGTGGACCTGCTCGCCGCCGACGTGGTCTGGGAGATGCCGCCGTTCCCCGGCTGGTACACGGGCCCGCAGGCGGTGGGCGAGCTCATCGGCACGTGGTGCCCGGCCCAGCGGCCGGGGGACATGCGCATGGTGCCGACGGCGGCGAACGGGCTGCCGGCGTTTGCGATGTACATGCGCGACGCGCAGGGACGCCACGCGGCGTTCCAGGTGCAGCAGGTCACCGTGACGCAGGACGGGGTCAGGCACGTGACCGTGTGGTTCGGTGCCCGGCTGTTCGCGCGGTTCGGGCTGCCGGCCCACCTGGACTGACCGGGCGCGGCCCGCGACCAGGGGCCGGGAAGCAGCGAGCCCGGAGCTCGACGGTCCCGATGCGTCAGGGACCGCCGAGCTCCGGGCTCGACGCGTGCGGGCGGACGTCAGGCGGCGGAGCTGCCAGCGCCGGACCGGCTGCGGCCGCGGCCACCGCGCCGACGGCGGGGCGCGCCCGCGGTGTCGGACGGCGCCGATCCTGCGTCGCGCCCGGCCGACGGACCGGTGCCGCGCTGGGGCGTGGTGGTCGCGCGCGGGTCGTGGCCGCGCACGGCGTCGGGCCCGCCCGAGGTCCAGACGACGGCGGGACCTGCGGGCCGCGACGCGGCGCGCGTGCCCGGGCGGCGCCGTGCGGCACCGTCGGGCTGGGATGCGGCACGGGGGCTGCCGGCCTCCTGCGGGGAGCGGCCGCGGCCGGGTGCCGCCTGGCCACGCGCGGACGAGGAGCGGCCGCGCGTCGCCGACTGCCCACGGCCCGCGCCCTGCTGGCCACCGCCGGACCGCCCGCGGCCCGCGGAGGTGGAGCGGTCGTCCGACGTCGCGGGCGCAGCCACGTACGTCGTCGGGGCGGGCGTGCCGCCGTTGTCGGCGCCGACCGTCCCGGGTGCGTCGGCGAACTGACGCACGAGCGCGTCACCGGGGCGCACCGAGACGGGCGTCACGCTGATGCCCGCGGCACGCGTCATGGCGCGCACGTCGGCGCGCTGCTCGGGCAGCTGGAGCGTCAGGACCGTGCCGGACGCGCCGGCACGGGCCGTGCGGCCCGAGCGGTGCAGGTACGCCTTGTGCTCGGCCGGCGGGTCGACGTGCACGACGAGCTCGACCTCGTCGACGTGGATGCCGCGCGCCGCGATGTCGGTGGCGACGAGCACCCGGGCCTCACCGGAGGAGAAGGCGGCGAGGTTGCGCTCGCGCGCGCCCTGGCCGAGGTTGCCGTGCAGGTCGACGGCCGGGATGCCCGCCAGCGTGAGCTGACGCGCGAGCTTCTTGGCGTGGTGCTTGGTGCGCATGAACAGCACGCGGCGGCCGGAGCCGGCCGCGAGCATCTCGACGACGGCCTTCTTGGCCGTCGCGTCGGCGACCTCGAGCACGTGGTGCGTGCTGGCGACCACGGTCTGGGCGGCCGGGTCGACGGCGTGCTCGACCGGCGTCGTCAGGTAGCGCTCGACGAGCGTGCCGACGCCGTTGTCCAGCGTCGCCGAGAACAGCAGGCGCTGGCCGCGCTTCGGCGTGCGGTCCATGAGGCGGCGGACCACCGGCAGGAAGCCGAGGTCGGCCATGTGGTCGGCCTCGTCGAGCACGGTGATCTCGATGCCGTCGAGCGTCACCAGGTTCTGGCGCAGCAGGTCCTCGAGCCGGCCGGGGCACGCGACGAGCACGTCGACGCCGCGGTCGAGGGCCGTGACCTGGCGCGACTGCGCGACGCCACCGAAGATCACGGCGGTGCGCAGGCCTGCGGTCTTGGCCAGCGGGGCGAACACGGCCTCGATCTGGGTCGCGAGCTCACGCGTGGGGCACAGCACCAGGGCGCGGGGGCGGCGAGCACGGCGAGGAGTGCCGGACGCGGCGAGGCGCGTCACGACGGGCAGGGCGAAAGCGAGGGTCTTGCCCGAGCCGGTGCGGCCGCGGCCGAGCACGTCGGCGCCGCGCAGCGTGTCCGGCAGCGTTGCGGTCTGGATCGGGAACGGGGTGGTGATCTGCTGGTCCGCGAGCGCGCGGACCAGCGCCTCGGGCACGCCGAGGTCGGTGAAGGTCGTCACAGGATGGTGCCTCTCGGGCTGTTGAAGTCGGTGTCCGCCGCACGATTCCCGGGGGGACTCCACGACGCGGGCGCGCGGTCGATCGCGCTGCCTCTCGGGACCACTGTCTCACACCCGGGGCCCGGCGCTCGGTGAGGCGCGCGTCGTCGCAGGTCAGCGGCCTGTGATCGCACTGTCCGGCGGTTCGTCCACCAGGGTGAGCCGCGTGGTCGTGGCCGCAGGCGTCCACCCCACGGCAGGTCCCGACCCCGGAGCCGGTCGCGGCGCAGACGCTCGCCGTCGCGCCGTGGTACCGCGGGCTGCGCGAGAGGGTCGGTACGGTGTGCGCAGGCGGCCGCCGGGGTCGTCGGGGCACGGACGGGTGGCCATGAGCGACACGGGTAACGGCGACTTCGAGTTCGAGCGGCGGTTCCTCGCGCGTGACGTCCCGGCCGAGCTGCTCGACGCGGAGCCGGCGCTGATCGTCCAGAGCTACTACCTGGCCGACGAGGGGTACGCGCTGCGGGTGCGTGCGCAGGCGTCCGCGGTCGCGGGCGTCGACGTCGGGCTCGACGAGGTCTCCCTCCTCGAGAGGTACGCCGACCGGGTCGACTTCTGCGCCGTCACCGTCAAGGGGCCGATGAACGGCGGGACGCGGTACGAGGCGGAGCGGGAGATCGACCCCCAGGTGGGCGTGCAGATGGTGCGTCGTGGCGGCGCCCGGGTCGCGAAGGTCCGGTACTCCGTGTGGCTCGGGGAGGACGGGTGGGTCGTCGACGTCTTCGCCGGTGCGAACGCGCCGCTGGTCGTCGCCGAGGTGGAGCGCGGCGGGCCCGTCACGGACCTCGCCATCCCGGACTTCTGCGTCACCGAGGTGACCGCGGACCCGCGGTTCGCCAACGACGGGCTCGCGCACGCGCCGTTCGCCACCTGGGCCGACGCCTGGCGTGCCGAGCTCGCCCAGCGGGGGCCGACGTTCCTGCCCGGCTTCGGGCACGACCACCGGATGACGGGGTTCTAGCCGCGGGACGCCCCGCCCCGCCCGGACGGCTCCGCCGTCACTCTGCGCCGTGCCCCTGGGGGACGCGCTCGTCGGCGCGCACGGGCCCCGGAGGCGTGCCGTCCCCGAACGGCCGCCCGCCCAGCGCCTGCCTGCCGTGCGGCGTCAACCACGCCCCGACCCGAGGGCCGCGCGGGACGATGCCCGACGGGTTGATGTCGCGGTGGACCTCGTAGTAGTGGCGCTTGATGTCGACGAAGTCGACCGTGTCACCGAAACCGGGGGTCTGGAAGAGGTCGCGCGCGTAGGCCCACAGCGCGGGCAGGTCGGTGAGCCGGTCGCGGTTGCACTTGAAGTGCCCGTGGTAGACGACGTCGAACCGCACGAGCGTGGTGAACAGGCGCACGTCGGCCTCGGTGATCGTGTCACCGACGAGGTAGCGCCGACTCGTCAGCCGCTCCTCGAGGCGGTCGAGTGCGGTGAAGAGCCGCGTGAACGCGCGGTCGTAGCTCTCCTGCGACCCCGCGAACCCGCACCGGTAGACCCCGTTGTTGACGTCGCGGTAGATCTCGTCGGCGACCTCGTCGATCTCGTCGCGCAGCGCGTCCGGGTACAGGTCGGGGGCGCCGGGCCGGTGGTACGCGGTCCACTGCGTCGACAGGTCGAGCGTCATCTGCGCGAAGTCGTTGGTGACGACGGCGCCCGACGCCACGTCGACGATCGCGGGCACCGTGATCCCGCGGGCGTACTGCGGGTCCCGTCGCAGGTACGCGTCGCGCAGGCGCTCGATCCCCAGCACCGGGTCGACCGCGCCGGGATCGAGGTCGAACGTCCACGAGCGCTCGTCGTGCGTGGGCCCGCAGACACCCATCGACAGCGCGTCCTCCAGCCCGAGGAGGCGCCGCACGACGATCGCGCGGCTGGCCCACGGGCACGCGCGCGACACGACCAGCCGGTAGCGGCCGGGCTCGACCGGCCAGCCGTCACGGCCGTCCGCCGTGATGCGCGTCGTCAGGTAGCGGGTGTCACGCTCGAAGCCCGCGCCCGGCGTGCTGTAGACACCCGGTCGCTCGTGCGCGCTCGTGCCGTCGGGGATCGGGTCTCCGGGGGAGGACTGGGCCATCGTCGGATGATGCCCTCTGGTGGGCGTCCGTGCAGGCCCCGGCACACGAATGCCCGCCCACGGCGACCGTTCGGTCCGGGAATGCACCGCTTCGCGGTACGCGCCCGTCAGCAACTTGCCTACAGTGGCGAGCCGACGGGTGCACCCGTCCGACGGCCGGGGAGGTCTGGTTTGCACGTGGTGGAGCACATCGGTGGCGCGCGGCTGCGCGTGACGTCCGTGAGCGTGGCGCTCGTGGTCGCACTCCTGGCGGGGTGCAGCTGGGGCGCGGCGACGCCCGCGCCGACCGGTTCGAGCGCGGCGACGGCGACACCGTCACCCACCCCGGTGAGCGCCACCCCGGCCAGCGGTACGCCCACGTCCCTGGTCGCCGGGGACGACGCGCACGCGGCCCTGGCGACGTCGGCCGCGCTGCTCGAGGCGGCCCCCGTCGTGGTCGTCGCCCCGGCCGGCGACGCCGGCGCCGTGCTCACGGCCGCGTCGGCGGCGGTGGCGACCGGCGCGCCCGTGCTCCTCGTGGCCGACGGCGTCGACCTCGCGCCCGAGCTCGCGCGGCTCGGTGCGCGTCACGCGCTCGTCGTGGGTGACGTGGCCACCGGAGACCTGCCGGACGACGTCGGGACGGTCGCGCTGCCCGCCGGTGCCCGTGCCGACGCCCTCGCGGCGGCCACCGGCCACCGCTTCGGCGACCTCGTCCCGGTGTCGGCCGGGGACGAGAGCGCCGCGATCCGGGCGCTCGTGGGGCCGCGTCCGGCGGTCCTGGTGACCGCGGACGAGGCAGCCGCGGACGACGCGGCAGCGCCGTCGCCCAGCGCCACGCCGACCGGAACGTCCACTTCCACGGACGCGGGACCGGGCGCTCTGCCGCCCACCGCACCGGTCGTCGCGACGGGGGTGCTCGCGCTCGCGGACGGCGCCGTACCGCCCGCGGCCGCCGCCACGGTCCGCGCGCTGGGCGTCCAGGTCCTCGACGTGCCGGGCGGTGACCCCCGCGCGTCGTCGGCCACCGTGCAGGGGATCGCGACCGCCGCGCCGTCGGCCGTCGTCGCGTTCGGGGAGACGTTCGGCACGCCCGAGATGCTGGCGGCCCGTACGGCCACCGCTCGCGCCGGCGCCGAGCTGCCCGGCGGCGGGCAGCTCGTGTTCCCGACCGTGCCCGGCCAGCCCGGCAAGAAGTACGTCGCCCTGTACGGGACACCCGGCTCGGGTGCGCTCGGGGTCCTCGGGGAGCAGGACGTGCCTGCGACCCTCGCGCGCGCCGAGCAGCACGCCGCGCCGTACCGAGGGCTGACCGGTGACACCGTCGTGCCCGCGGTCGAGATCATCGCGTCGATCGCGTCCGCCGGCGCGGAGCCCGACGGCACCTACTCCCGGAAGCGGTCGGTCGAGGACCTGCGGCCGCTGGTCGAGGCCGCGGGGGCGGCCGGGCAGTACGTCGTGCTCGACCTGCAGCCGGGCCGCCAGGACTTCGTCACGCAGGCCCAGGGGTACGAGGAGCTGCTCGCGCTGCCGCACGTCGGCCTGGCGCTCGACCCCGAGTGGCGGCTGGCGCCCGACCAGGTGCACCTGCGCCAGATCGGGAGCGTCGGCATCGACGAGGTCAACGCGACCGCCGCCTGGCTCGCGCAGCTGACGCGTGAGCGGGCCCTGCCGCAGAAGATGTTCGTCCTGCACCAGTTCTCGCTGCGGATGATCTCCGAGCGTGAGCGTCTCGCCACGTCGCACGACGAGCTGGCGCTGCTCATCCACGTCGACGGCCAGGGCTCCCAGCCCGCGAAGGCCGGCACCTGGGCTGCGCTGCGCCACGGCGCCCCCGCCGTGTCCTGGGGCTGGAAGAACTTCTACGACGAGGACGTGCCCATGCTCGACCCCGTCCAGACGTACCAGGTCCAGCCCGTGCCGGACCTCGTCACCTACCAGTGACGCAGCCCGCGACGCCGGGGGGGCCGCGCGTTAGCGTGGGCGCGTGACCCAGACCCCCGCGGCCGGCGTGCGTGTCGGCGTCCAGCTCCAGCCCCAGCACGCCGACTACGGCCAGATCCGCGACGCGGTGCGCCGCGCCGAGGACCTCGGAGTCGACGTGGTCTTCAACTGGGACCACTTCTTCCCCCTGTTCGGCGACCCGGACGGCAAGCACTTCGAGTGCTGGACGATGCTCGGGGCGTGGGCGGAGCAGACGGAGCGCGTCGAGATCGGCGCGCTGGTCACCTGCAACTCGTACCGGAATCCCGACCTGCTGGCCGACATGGCCCGCACGGTCGACCACATCAGCGGCGGGCGGCTGATCCTGGGGATCGGCGCCGGGTGGTTCGAGCGGGACTACACGGAGTACGGGTACGAGTTCGGCACGGCCGGGTCGCGGATCGCGGACCTCGCGCAGGCGATGCCGCGGATCCGCGCGCGGTGGGCGGCGATGAACCCCGCACCGACGCGGGACATCCCGGTGATGATCGGTGGCGGGGGTGAGCGCAAGACGCTGCGCGTCGTGGCCGAGCACGCCGACATCTGGCACTCGTTCGGTGACGTCGACACGCTGCGGCGCAAGAGCGCGATCCTCGACGAGCACGGCGCCGCGGTGGGACGGGACACCGCCACGCTGGTGACGCGGTCCGTCGCGGTCGACGGGTCCGACCCCGACGAGGTCGGCGACGAGCTGCTCGCGGCCGGTGTGCGGTTGTTCACGTGCAGCGCCGGCGGACCCGACTACGACCTGTCGCGTGCGGCGGCCTGGGTGCGCTGGCGCGACGAGCGCGCCTGAGCGCCCTGGCACGCTGGAAGGCGGGGATGCTCCGCGCCCTGCAGGTGGGTGCGCCGCGCCGCCACGGCCCCATGGCTCGGACGCGAGCCCGGGCGCGTCTAGGCTCGGACCAGGATGGCTGAACCGACGAGCGAGCTGCCGGCCCGGCGCCGGCTCGAGCGCGCCCTCGACCACGCCCGCGAGCGGGTCGGGCGTGGCGCTGGCCGCGCCCTGCGGGCGGTCCGGGCGTGGCGGCCGCGCCACGGGTGGGCCGCAGCAGTCGGCCTCGTCGTCGCCGGGGTGCTCGCGTCGCTCGTGTTCGGCGTGACGACCGCGTCGGTGCAGGCCTCGCTGGGGCCCCACGTCACCCGGTACGACGTCACCACGGACTCGACCGTCACCATCGACTTCGGGCCGCTCGGCACGCTCCAGATCGACTCGCCGCTGCCGGCCACCCTGGGGATCCGCGCGACCGTGCAGGAGATCCCCGCGAGCGTCACCGAGCTCGGGCAGGCGCGCACGCTGCAGGCGCTGAGCGAGGACCTCAACGCGTACGTCTCGTTCTTCTCCGGCCCCGCGGCCGCCGTCCAGGACGTGGCCAACGCCCTGGTCGCCGACGCGCTCCTCCGCTCCGCGGTCGCGTTCCTGGTGCTGCTGGCCGCCTGGCTGCTGCTGCGGTGGCTGCTCGGGCCCGACCGGCGCCATGAGCTCGGGGACCGCGTCGCCGCGCGGTCGCGGCCGTTGGTGGCAGGAGCGCTCGCGGTGGTCGTCGGTGCCACCGTCCTGACATCCAGCGTCGCGCCCCGCGACCGGCCGGCGTCGCAACCGGTCGCCTCCGCGGTGTTCGCCGGGACCCCGCTGGACGGTGCTCGGGTGACGGGCCGGCTGGGCGGTGTCATCGACACGTACGGTGCGTACGCGCTGGACGCGTGGCGGGCCAACGAGGACTTCTACCGGAGCGCCGACGACGCGCTCGCCGTCGCGTGGGCGGACTGGGAGGCCGACGAGGAGCGTCTGGCGGACGAGGCCGCGAAGGAGGCGGCCGCGCCTGCAGCGACCCCCGGCGCGACGCCGGACGGAGCGGCGGGCGAGGACGTGCCGCTCGACGCCGGCGCCGCGGGCACCGACGGCCCGGACGGCGGCCTGGACATGCCGGGCGCCGAGACCGACCCCGACGGGACGGCGGACGTGCCCGCCCAGGACTCCGCCGACGCCGCCGACGCCGCGGCCGCCGACGCCGCGGCCGCCGACGACGCCGGCCCGTCGCCGACGGCGAGCGCGTCCCCCACGGCGGAGCCCGACCCGCCCGTGGAGCCGATCGTGCTCGTCGTGGCCTCCGACCTGCACTGCAACGTGGGGATGGCACCCCTCATCGGGACGCTCGCGCGGCTCTCCGGGGCCGATGCGGTGCTCGACGCCGGTGACACGACGATGAACGGCACCTCGGTCGAGCAGTACTGCGTCACGTCGTTCGCACGTGCTGTCCCGCCCGGCGTGGCCCTGGTGACGGCGCCGGGCAACCACGACTCGCGCGAGACCACCGACCACTACGCCCGCGCGGGCGCGATCGTCCTCGACGGTGGCGTCGTGGAGGTCGCCGGGCTGCGGATCCTCGGGGACCGGGACCCGAACGAGACGCGGGTCGGCGCCGGGGGCACCGCCTCCGCGGCCGACGAGACGCCGACCGAGGCGGGCAGGCGGCTCGCGGACGTCGCGTGCGACGACGGCGAGGTCGACCTGCTGCTGATCCACTCCCCGTCGGTCGGGGACGCGGCCCTCGACGACGGCTGCGTGGCCGCGCAGGTCTCGGGTCACTACCACCGGCGCATCGGGCCCGAGCAGGTCGGTCGCGGCGTGCGGTACGTGTCGTCGAGCACCGCCGGCGCGACGCTCAACCAGCCCACCGTCGGCCCCCTGAAGGGCGTCGCCGAGCTGACCGTCCTGCGCTTCGACCCCGAGTCGCGGCGGTTCCTCGACTACCAGGTCGTCCGCGTCGCACCCGACGCGAGCGTGAGCGTCGGACGTCCGCAGCCCTGGCCGGTGGTCGTCGAGGAGCGGGACGCCGAGGACGTCGTCGGCTTCGGCCCTGTCCTGCAGGACGACCCGACGGCGCCGGAGGACGGCGCGACGCCGGAGGGGTGAGGTCGCACGCAGCCGCGGATGAATTGGTCCGCAGGGGTTGTGCGTACGCCGTACGGATGGTGGCCTGGACCGGTGCGGCCCCGCGGGTCCATGGCTGTGTCCGCGTGGGTCGTGCACGGGGGGAGTGCGCGTGCGACGTGTCGCGGTCGTGGCTGTCACGGCAGGACTGCTGTTGGCCGGTGCCGTGCCCGCGTGGGCCGGACCGGGTGAGGACGTGCTGCGCCCCGGTGAGCAGCTCGCACCGGGCGACGGGCTGCTGGCACCGGGTGGTGGGCACGTGCTCGTCGTCCAGCCCGACGGCTCGCTCGGCCTGTACGCGCTGGACGACGTCGTGCGCTGGTCGTCGGGACGGGGCGTGGCGGGCGCGACGCTCACCGCGGACGCGACCGGGGACGTGCGGCTCGTGGCCCCCGACGGCGCCGTGCTGTGGAGCACCGCGACGGCAGGCTCCCAGGGGACGCTGCGGCTGCGGGACGACGGCGAGATGGTGGTGGAGAGCCCCGACGGCAGCGTCGTGTGGGGCAGCGGCACGGCGGTGGTGCCCTCCACGCTCGTCGGCCCCGACCGGCTCGACCCCGGCGACGTCCTGTCGTCACCCGACGGGCGGCACACCCTGTTCGTCGACCCGGATGCGGGCGTGCAGCTGAGCGGCCCCGACGGCGTCGCGCGGTGGACGCCCGTGTCCGAGCCCGCGCCCACGTCCGAGTCGGAGTCCGAGTCGGAGTCTGAGTCCGAGTCGGAGTCTGAGTCCGAGTCGGAGTCGGAGTCGGAGTCGGGGTCGAACTCCGCCGCGCCGCAAGGTGGGGTGCGAGCGACGGCGCTCGAGCTCCGCGAGAACGGGAACCTCGTGGCCCTCGACGAGGGTGGCGAGGTCGTGTGGCGCAGCCGCACCGCGGGGATCGGCCCGGCCTCCCTCGCGCTGCAGGACGACGGCAACCTCGTGCTGCTCGATGCTGCCGGCACGCCCGTGTGGAGCTCGGACACACCGATCGGCCCGTCCGCCATGGACGTCGGTGGGGAGCTCTCGGTGGGCGCGTCGCTGGGCTCGCCCTCCGGCCACCTCGCGCTTCGGATCGCCGCCGGGGCTCTCGTCGCCACCTGGGACGACGAACCGGTCTGGTCGTCCTCGACGGACACCGGGACGACCTTCCGGCTGCAGGAGGACGGTGACCTCGTGCTGCTCGACGCCGCAGGCACACCCGTCTGGACGAGCGGCACGGCGGGGAACCCCGGTGCGCGCCTGGTGATGGAGGAGACCGCCGTCTTGCTCGTCTCCGCGGAGGGCGAGGTGCTGTGGCAGGTGGGCGTCCCCGAGGAGCTGGTCGTGGAGAGTGTGCCGCCGACCGTCCCCACGGGTGTGCAGCCGACCGACTGCGCGCTGGTCGACGGACCTGTCGCTGAGGGCGACATCGTGCGCACCCGCAGCGGGATCCGCGTGCACCCGTGCCTCGCCGCGACCGTCGACGCCCTCGTGGCCGCGGCGACGGCCGACGGGGTCGAGCTGGGCGGCGGCGGGTGGCGCAGCCCCGAGCAGCAGATCGCGCTCCGCCGCGCGCACTGCGGCCCGACGGACGCCGACGTGTACGAGAAGGCGGCGTCCGCGTGCTCGCCGAGCACCGCGCGGCCGGGCAGCTCCCGCCACGAGCGCGGGCTCGCGATCGACTTCACCTCGGGGGGCCGCTCGTTGACCTACGGGTCCGCGGCGTACGCGTGGCTGAAGGAGCACGCCGGGGAGTACGGGCTGAAGAACCTGCCGGGGGAGGCCTGGCACTGGAGCGTCGACGGCTCCTGACCCCTCTACGCTGGTTTCGTGTCACAGAGTGCTGCCCCCCTGTCCGCGGTGACCCAGGACTACCTCAAGGTCATCTGGGGCGCGCAGGAGTGGTCCGACGTGCCGGTCACGACCAAGCTGCTCGCGAGCAGGCTGGGTGTCGGGGCCTCGACGGTCTCGGAGACCGTCAAGCGTCTCGCCGACGCCGGGCTGGTGTCCCACCGGCCCTACGGTGCGGTGGAGCTCACCGCGGCTGGTCGTGCGCACGCGGTCGCGATGGTCCGTCGGCACCGCCTCATCGAGACCTACCTCGTCGAGAAGCTGGGCTACGGCTGGGACGAGGTGCACGACGAGGCCGAGGTCCTGGAGCACGCGGTGAGCGACCGGTTCGTCGAGCGCGTCGCCGACCTGCTGGGGCACCCCGACCGTGACCCGCACGGCGACCCGATCCCTGCGGCCGACGGCACGGTCCACCTGCCCGACGCGCGCGTCATGTGGGAGGTCGAGCCAGGGGAGTACCGCGTCGCGCGGATCTCCGACGCGGACCCCGAGCTGCTGCGGTACCTCGAGGGGGTCGGGCTCGTGCTCGACGCCCCGGTGACGCTCGACGAGCGGCGCGCGGTCACCGGAGTCGTCAGCGTGCTCCCCGCCGGGCGGCCCGACCGGGTGGAGCTGGGGGAGGTCGCGGCGAGCGCGATCTGGCTCGCCGCCCGCGACTGAGGTCAGCGGCGCCGGCGGGTGCCGAAGATCGTGCGCGTGATCTCCCGCCCGAGCTGCGTGCCGGCCGAGCGCAGGAAGGCGTCGAGCGGGGCACTGCCCGTGCTGGACCGGCTCGAGCGAGCCCGACCGGTGGCGCCAGCCCGCTGCTGGTCGCGCTGCTGACGGGAGGCCTCCTTCTGCGCCTGCTCGGCAGCCTGTGCCGCGGCGCGGTCCGACTCCGCACGCGCCATGCGGGCACCCAGGAGCTCGTGCGCGGACTCCCGGTCGACGGGTTGCGCGTAGCGAGCAGCCACCGGGGACGTCGCGATCGCGGCGTGGACGGTGGCCGGCGCGGCCGGGGCCATCGAGGCCTGGGGCGCGTACAGCCGCGTCCACGCGACGGGTGTCGGCGCGCCCTCCTCGCTCAGGACGGTGACGACGGCCTCACCCGTGCCGAGCTGCTGCAGCACCTGCTCGAGGTCGTACTGCGACGACGGGTACGTGCGCGCCGCCGCGCGCAGCGCCTTCGCGTCGTCCGGCGTGAAGGCGCGCAGCGCGTGCTGCACGCGGCTGCCGAGCTGGCCCAGGACGTCGGCCGGCAGGTCCTTGGGGCTCTGCGTCACGAAGACGATGCCCACGCCCTTGGAGCGGATGAGCCGCACCGTGCGCACGACCTCGGCCAGGAAGTCCTTCGACGCGTCCGCGAACAGCAGGTGCGCCTCGTCGAAGAAGAAGACGAGCCGCGGCTTCTGCGGGTCGCCCACCTCGGGGAGCACCTCGAACAGCTCGGCAAGGAGCCACATGAGGAACGTCGAGAAGAGCGCCGGACGATCCTGCACGCCCGGCAGCTCCAACGCCGAGACGATGCCGCGGCCGTCGGGCGCCGTGCGCAGCAGGTCCGCCACGTCGAAGGCCGGCTCGCCGAAGAACGCGTCGGCACCCTGCCCCTGCAGCGCGACAATCTGACGCAGGATCACGCCGGCCGTCGCCGAGGACAGCCCGCCGATGCCCCGCAGCTCGGCCTTGCCCGCGTCGCTCGTCAGCCACTGCAGCGCCGTGCGCAGGTCGGCCAGGTCGAGCAGTGCCAGACCCTGCTGGTCCGCCCAGTGGAAGACCAGGCCGAGGCTCGACTCCTGCGTCGCGTTCAGGCCCAGGACCTTGGCCAGCAGCAGCGGGCCGAAGTCGGTGACAGTCGTGCGCATCGCCACGCCGTCGCCCACGCCACCGAGCGCGTAGAGCTCGACCGGGAAGGCCGCGGGCGTCCACTGCTGCCCGGCGGACGCGGTCCGGGCCGTGAGCTTGTCGGACGGCACCCCCGGCTCCGCCAGCCCGGTCAGGTCGCCCTTGACGTCGGCGACGAACACCGGGACCCCGGCCGTGCTCAGGCTCTCGGCCATGAGCTGCAGCGTGCGGGTCTTGCCGGTGCCCGTGGCGCCCGCGACCAGCGCGTGCCGGTTGAGCATGCCCAGCGGCAGCGCGACCACGGCCTGCGGCGTGGGCGTGCCGTCCTCGAGGAGGACGCCGAGCGGCAGCACCGGGCCCTCGAAGGTGTAGCCGTCCGCGATCTCGCGCGCGTGCGCCGACAGGTCGCTGCCTGCGACGTCCGGGGCGGCGGCGCGGTCGGGCGTGGGGGTGGGCGCCGGCGTCTCGGGGGTGGGGGCGGGCGCCACCGCGTCGGCCGCGGGCACCGGGGACGGCGCGCCGTCCCCCGCGCGTGCAGCGGCCAGCGCCGCGGCGGCGGCGACGGCCTCCGCCTCGGCCGCCGCTGCTCGTGCCGCCGCGGCGTCGGCCGCGGCGCGGGCGGCACGTGCCTCGAGCTCGGCGAGACGCGCGGCCTGCGGTGTCTGCTCGGTGCTGTCCGCCATGAGGCGATCCTAGGGACCCGGCCCCGCCACCGGGGCGTGGGAGTCTGCGGCGTCGGTACGATTCACCGGTGAGCGATCAGTCCCCGACCCCGGCCCCCGACGACGTCCCGTTCCGCTACACCGCTGCCCTCGCGCAGGAGATCGAGCTCCGCTGGCAGGACGAGTGGGAGAAGCGCGGCACGTTCTTCACGCCCAACCCGGTCGGCCCGCTCACGGACGGCCGCGGTCGCCACGCCGACCCGGCGGCCCGCCCGTTCTTCGTCATGGACATGTTCCCGTACCCGTCGGGCGCGGGGCTGCACATCGGCCACCCCCTGGGCTACATCGCGACGGACGTCGTCGGGCGCTTCCGGCGGATGTGCGGCGACAACGTGCTGCACGCCCTGGCGTTCGACGCGTTCGGTCTGCCCGCCGAGCAGTTCGCCGTGCAGACCGGCCAGCACCCGCGGGTGACGACCGAGGCGAACATCGCGATCATGCAGCGCCAGCTGCGCCGTCTGGGTCTCGCGCACGACCCGCGCCGGTCGTTCGCGACCATCGACCCCGACTACGTGCGCTGGACGCAGTGGATCTTCCTGCAGATCTTCGAGTCCTGGTACGACGAGGACGCGGTCCGTCCGGACGGCGGCACCGGCCGCGCACGTCCCGTGGCCGAGCTCGTCGAGGAGTACGCCGCCGGTACCCGGCCGCTTCCGACCGACGTCGAGGGCGTCACCGAGGGCGCGACGTGGGCCGACCTGGACGAGGGCACGCGCCGCCGCGTCGTCGACACGCGCCGCCTGGCGTACCTGTCGGAGACCCCCGTCAACTGGGCCCCGGGTCTGGGGACCGTCCTGGCCAACGAGGAGGTCACGTCCGACGGACGCTCCGAGCGCGGCAACATGCCGGTGTTCCAGCGCAGCCTGCGGCAGTGGAACATGCGCATCACGGCGTACGCGGACCGCCTGACCGACGACCTCGAGCGCATCGACTGGCCCGAGAAGGTCAAGTCGATGCAGCGGCACTGGATCGGACGCTCGACGGGCGCCCGCGTCCGGTTCGCGGTGCAGGGCGGCGAGCAGGTCGAGGTCTTCACGACCCGGCCCGACACGCTGTTCGGTGCCACGTTCCTCGTCGTGTCGCCCGAGCACCCGCTGCTGGACGAGGTCCCCGCGCAGTGGCCTGACGGCACGTCGAGCGCCTGGACGGGCGGGCACGTCTCACCGACGGACGCCGTGGCCGACTACCGCCGCCAGGCGGCGGCCAAGACCGCCGTGGAGCGTCAGCAGGACGCGGGACGCAAGACCGGTGTCTTCACGGGCCACCTGGCCGCCAACCCGGTGAACGGCGACCTGCTGCCGGTCTTCACGGCGGACTACGTGCTCATGGGCTACGGCACGGGCGCGATCATGGCGGTCCCGGGCGGTGACGAGCGCGACTTCCAGTTCGCCGAGGCCTTCGGGCTGCCGGTCGTCTACACGGTCGACGCACCCGAGGGGACGCCCCCGGGCGCACGGACGGGCAGCGGCACGGTCATCAACTCGGCCAACGCGGAGATCAGCCTGGACGGCCTGGAGGTCGACGAGGCGAAGGACCGCATCGTCGCGTGGCTGGAGGGCAAGGGCCTTGGCGAGCGGACGGTCACGTACCGGCTGCGGGACTGGCTCTTCAGCCGGCAGCGCTACTGGGGCGAGCCGTTCCCGATCGTCTACGACGAGCACGACACGCCGATCGCCCTGCCGCTGTCGGCCCTGCCGGTCGAGCTGCCCGAGGTTCCGGACTTCTCCCCGCGCACCTACGCGCCGGACGACGCGGAGTCCGAGCCCGAGCCCCCGCTGGGCCGCAACACCGACTGGCTGTACGTCGAGCTCGACCTGGGCGACGGGCCCAAGCGCTACCGCAGGGACGCCAACACGATGCCCAACTGGGCAGGTTCGTGCTGGTACTACCTGAGGTACCTGGACCCGCACTCGGACGACGTGCTCGTCGACCCCGCCCTCGAGGAGTACTGGATGGGCCCGGGGCACGGCGCGCAGCCGGAGGGCTCCACCGGTGGCGTCGACCTGTACGTCGGCGGCGTCGAGCACGCCGTCCTGCACCTGCTCTACGCCCGGTTCTGGCACAAGGTGCTCTACGACCTGGGCCACGTCCGCAGTGCCGAGCCGTTCCACAAGCTGTTCAACCAGGGCTACATCCAGGCGTACGCGTACACCGACGAGCGCGGCGTGTACGTGCCCGCGTCCGAGGTCGTGGAGGACGAGAGCTCGCCGACCGGCTTCCGGTGGGACGGGCAGCCCGTCAACCGCGAGTACGGCAAGATCGGCAAGTCGCTGAAGAACGCCGTGTCGCCGGACGAGATGTACGAGGCGTACGGCGCCGACACGCTGCGCGTCTACGAGATGTCGATGGGTCCGCTGGACCTGTCGCGTCCGTGGGAGACGCGCGCCGTCGTGGGGGCCCAGCGGTTCCTGCAGCGCCTGTGGCGCAACGTGGTCGACGAGACCACCGGTGAGGTGGTCGTCTCCGACGACGACCCGCCGGTCGAGACGCTGCGCGTCCTGCACCGCACGATCGCCGACGTGCGTGAGGACATGGCGGCGATGCGGATCAACACCGCGATCGCCAAGCTCATCGTCCTCAACAACCACCTGACGACGCTCGAGCGCGCGCCGCGGTCGGTCGTCGAGGCCCTCGTCGTCATGACCGCGCCGGTCGCACCGCACGTCACCGAGGAGCTGTGGGCCCGGCTCGGTCACGACGAGTCGGTCGTGCACGCCACCTACCCGCAGGCCGACCCGCAGTACCTGGTGGAGGACACCGTGACGTGCGTGTTCCAGGTCCAGGGCAAGGTGCGGGGCCGCGCCGAGGTCGCGCCGTCCGTCGGTGACGACGAGCTGCGCGAGCTCGCGCTCGCCGACGAGGGCGTGCAGCGCGCGCTCGCGGGCCGGGACGTGCGCACGGTCGTCGTGCGCGCACCGAAGCTCGTCAACGTGGTGCCGGTCTGAGCCCGGGGTCGGTGCCGCCCCACCCCCGGGTCGCGGTCGTCACGGACTCGACGGCCGCGCTGCCGCCGGGTCTGGCGCAGGACGTCGGTCTGCACGTCGTGCCCCTCGACGTCAGCATCGACGGCGCGTGGTACGCCGAGGGGGTCGACGTGAGCCCGGAGCAGCTGCTGCACGCCCTCGAACGGGGAGCGAAGGTCACGACGTCGCAGCCGCCGCCCTCGGCGTTCGCGGCGGCCTACGAGCGGGCCGCGGCAGCCGGTGCGCACGAGATCGTGTCGGTCCACCTGTCCGGGGACATGTCCGGGACCGTGCGCTCGGCGCGCACCGCCTCGACCGTCAGCCCGGTGCCGGTCCGCGTCGTGGACTCGCGGACCGCCGCGCTCGGGCTCGGCTTCGCGGCCCTCGCCGCTGCCCAGCACGCCCGGACACCGCTCGACGACGGGCCGCAGGAGCCGCCCGACGACGGTCTCGGCGGGGCTGTCCGCCGGTGGGTGACCCGCACGGTGCACCGCGCCGGGCCCGCGCCGGTGTGGCCCGACGCCGCGCAGGTCGCGCAGGTCGCCGGGGCGGCTGCCGAGAGCGCCCGGGTGTGGTTCCTCGTCGACTCGCTCGAGCACCTGCGCCGGGGTGGGCGCCTGGGCGCGGGCGCCGCGGCGCTCGGCACCGTCCTGGGACTGCGTCCGATCCTGTCGGTGCAGGACGGTCGGCTGGTCGTGTGCGAGAAGGTCCGCACGCGCAAGGCAGCGCGCGACCGGCTGGAGCAGCTGGCTCTCGCCGAGCTCGCGGGGCGACCCGCCGCGCGCCTCGCCGTGCACCACGTCGGACCGGCCGACGCCGCCGAGGAGGTCGCCGCCCACCTGGCGCTCGCCGTGGGCGTCCGGACGGCCGACGTGCTCGTCGCCGACGCGGGCGCGGTTCTCGCGGCGCACGTCGGGCCCGGTCTGCTCGCGGTCGTCGTCGCGGACGTCTAGCTGTACTGACCGGTCAGGTCGGTCACGAGCGGCGTCGCGCCGCGCACGTGAGGTCGACGGCGAGCCGACCACAGCCCCCTCGAGGACGTGCGTCGTCCACCGGACCGACCGCCCGTCGACCGCCGGTGCCGTCGGCCTCCTAGCGTGCCGAGGGTGCCCCTCGACCGCTCCCGTGTCCCGCCGGACGTCGCGCGTCGGCTGGCCGTGCTCGCCGCCCACCTGGAGGACGTCCGGGATGCACGGCCCGGGGGCGAGTCGTCGACACCCGCGTCCGCCGCGGTCACGGGCTGGGTTCCCCGTCCTCCCGCACCCGGCGACCGGTCCGCCGGGGCCCCGCCGGTCGCGCGCGCCCGTGGTCCCGTGGCACCGGCGCACGACGAGCCGACCGGTGACGCACCCGTGCCGCACCCGCCGGTGCACCCGCCGCTGGCCGAGCCCGACGCGGACCCGTGGCACCCGAGCGTGACCTCGGCACTGGCCGTCGCCGCCGCGTCACGACCCCCGGTGCCGGCGGCGGTCGTCCGCTGGGCGCCGGGCTGGCGGACGGCCGGCGCCGCCGTCCTCGTGCTCGCACTCGTCATGGGAGGGATCGTGCTGCGCGCGGCTGCCGCGCCACGCGGTGAGCCGGTCGCCGTCCCGACGCCCGCGGTGGTCGGCCCCGACGCGGGGGCGCGGGAGCCGGTCGACGTGCCGGACCAGGTCGTCGTCCACGTGGTCGGCGCGGTCGCGCAGCCCGCCGTGGTGCGGCTCGCCCTCGGCGCGAGGGTCGCCGAGGCGATCGCCGCAGCGGGCGGGAGCACCCCCGAGGCGGACCTGGCGACGGTGAACCTGGCCCGCGTCCTGGCCGACGGCGAGCAGCTCGTCGTGCCGGTGGTCGGTGCCGCGGTGGTCGCGGCGGTGCCTGACGCGTCGGACGGGCTCGTCGACCTCAACGCGGCGTCGGCAGCCGAGCTCGAGGAGCTGCCGGGGGTCGGCCCGGTGCTCGCCGGGCGCATCGTGGAGCACCGCACCGCGCAGCCGTTCACGACGGTCGACGAGCTGGACGACGTGGCGGGCATCGGCCCGGCCCTGCTCGCCGACCTCCGGACACGGGTGCGGGTGTGACGGGCGGCCCCGCGGCTGCGTCCGTGGCGGTCGACCTGCGGCTCGTCCCCCCGGCGCTCGCCGCCTGGGGCGCAGCGCTGCTGGTCGTGCTCGCCCCGCAGGTCGCGGCCCGGGCGGCACGTCCGGCGGGGTTCCTGGTCGCCGTGGCCGGGATCGTCGTGCTGGGCGCGGCCGTGCGGGTGGTCGCGACCGGCTGCGGGCGAGCCGTGGAGCGGGGCGGCCACGACGTGCCGCGGCGGCGGCACGTGCTGCCGGCGGCCGCGATGAGTCTCGCGACGGCGGCCGTGGTCCTGGTCTCGGGTGCCGCGGCGCAGGAGGCCCGGGCGCCTGGGCTCCTCCTCACGGCGGTGGACGGTGAGCGCTCGGTCGAGGTCGTCGGTCGGGTGTCCGTCGGGCCGCAGCAGGTGCGCGGTGACGAGCGTTCGGTGGTGCGGTTCACGGTCATGGCGTCCGCCGTCCGGGTGGACGGGACATGGCACCGCCTGCGGCTGCCGGTGGACGTCACGGGACCGCAGGGTGCGCCTCTCGACGCGGCCGTCCACCTGCGTGGGGTCCCGACCGCGTCGGCGCCGGACGAGCGTGCAGCGCTCCGCGTGCGGCTGCGGGAGGAACCCGTGGTCACCGGACCACCGCGGGCGATGCACACGTGGGCCGGACAGGTCCGCGACGGCGCGCGGACCGTTGCGGGACCCCTGCCGCCGGACGTCCGCGGGCTGCTCCCTGCGGTGACCGTCGGGGACACCGACGCGGTGCCGGCCGACCTGGTCGTCGCGATGCGCGCCGCCGGGCTGGCTCACGTCACCGCCGTGTCCGGTGCGCACTTCGCGATCCTGGGCGCCCTGGTGCTGGCCGTCACAGCGGCCGCGGGGGCGCCGCTGCCGGTGCGTGCCGCCGCGGCGGCGGCAGCAGGAGCCGGGCTCCTGCTGGTGGTCGGACCCGAACCCAGCGTGGTCCGGGCCGCCGTGATGGGCGGCGTCGGCCTCGTCGGCCTGCTCGCGGGGCGGCGCGCGGCCGGACCGGCAGCGTTGTCCGGCGCGGTCGTCGCGCTGCTCGTCACCGACCCGTGGCTGTCGCTCGACGTCGGCTTCGTGCTCTCGGTCGCCGCGACCGCGGGTCTCGTCGTGCTGGGTGGACCGCTCGTGGAGGTGTGGGCCGCACGGTGCGGCCGGGACCTCGCCGCACTGCTGGCGGCGCCGGTCGCGGCCCAGGTCGGGTGCCTGCCCGTGACGCTCGCGCTGTGGCCCACGCTCGGACCGTGGTCCGTCGCCGCGAACATCGCGGTCGTGCCCGCGGTGGCGCCCGCGACCGTGCTGGGGCTGCTCGCCGCGCTGCTCGCGGCACCGTGGCCGGCAGCGGCCGACGTGGCCGCGGCGGGTGCCGGAGCCGCGTGCTGGTGGATCGCGGGGGTGGCCCGTGGTGCGGCCGGGATGCCGGGTGCCGCGCTCGCGTGGTGGCCGGGAGTGGGGGGAGCGGTGGCGGCCGTGCTCGTCGTCGTGGGGGTGGCGGTGCTCGCGCTGCGTCGGGCGCCGTCGACGTGAGTCCCGGGACGCCGGCCGGGCGCGGTGATGTGGGTGAGGCGTGGCAGGCTGGTCCACGTGGCAGCCCGCACCCCAGCACGACCGTCCCGCAGCGCCTCAGGATCCGCGCGCGGCCGCGCGGGCGGTGCGTCCGCCGGAGTCCCGTGGACGCAGGCCGCCCCCGCGCCAGTCGTCCTGGTGAGTGGCCCGGAGCACGTGCTGGCCGAGCGCGCGTGCGACCGCATCGTCGAGCTGGCGCGCGCCAACGACCCGGACGTCGAGGTCACGCGGGTCGACGCCGCGACGTACGCGGCGGGCGAGCTCGCCGTCCTGACGAGCCCGTCGCTGTTCGCCGAGGCCAAGGTCGTCGTCGTCGAGGGCGTGGAGCGCGCCGGGGACGCATTGCTCGTCGACGCCGAGGCGTACCTCGCCGCACCGGTGCCCGACGTGGTGGTGGTGCTGCGGCACGGCGGTGGGCAGCGCGGCAAGCGCCTGCTCGACGCGGCGAAGCGGGAGCAGATCCCGACCATCGGGTGCGAGTCGGTGCGGACCGACGCCGACAAGGCGGCGTTCGTGGCGGAGGAGCTCAAGCGGGCCGGGCGGCGCGCGGACCCGCGCGGCGTGCGCGCGCTCGTGGACGCCGTGGGCTCCGACCTGCGGGAGCTCGCCGCCGCGTGCGCACAGCTCGTCGCCGACACCACCGGGCTGATCGGGGAGGAGGCCGTGCAGCGCTATCACGGGGGCCGCGTCGAGGCCACCGGCTTCCAGGTCGCCGACGCAGCCGTCGCGGGCGACGCGGGCCGTGCGGTGGCGCTGCTCCGGCACGCCCTGGCGACGGGGCTCGACCCGGTGCCCGTCGTCGCAGCCGTCGCCGCGCGTCTGCGCACACTCGCGAAGGTCGGGGCGGTACGTGGCCGCGGTGCGGCGGCGGCCCGTGAGCTCGGCATGGCTCCGTGGCAGGTGGACCGTGCCACGCAGGACCTGCGCCGGTGGACGCCGGAGGGTCTCGCGGTCGCGATCGCGGCCGTGGCCCAGGCGGACGCCGAGGTCAAGGGCGAGGGTCGTGACCCGCGGTTCGCCGTGGAGCGGGCGGTGCTGCGGGTCGCGGGAGCAGCGGACCGCTAGCCGGCGCCGGACGCCCGACGTCCGGACCGGCGATCACGCAGCGGCGGCGATCAGGGCGGGCCTGCCCAGCGCGTAGCCCTGGAGCAGGTCGAACCGCAGCGCCACGCACCGTTCCTGCAGCCGCTCGTCGGCGACCCGCTCGGCGACCAGCTGCGCGCCGCAGGCTCGCGCTTCGTGCAGCCCTGCGCCACCGAGCCGATCGAGGTCCCGGCAGTCCACCTTCACGAAGTCGGCGTGGCACAGCATCGCGCGCTGCGCGGGTGACGCCGTCCAGTCGTCGAGCGCGACGCGGTAGCCGCGGTCCCGCAGCCGGGCCAGCCCTGCCATCGTGGCCGCGTCGGCGGGCACGGACTCGACCACCTCGAGGACGAGGCGGTGGTCCGCAGGAGGCAGTGGGTGCTCACCTGTCAGGAACGCGCGCGTCACGTTGACGAACACGAGCCCCGTACCGCACGGCGTCCTGCGGCCGTAGAGCGTGCGCAGCACCGCCGCCGATGCGGCGTCCTGCCGGGCGGCCGACCAGCGGTCCACGCCGGCGGTGCGACCGGACCGTGAGCGGTACAGGTACTCGTGGCCCAGGACGTCACCGTCGGGGCGACGGATGGGCTGGCGCGCGACCGGGCGGTGCGTCTCGGATCGGTGGGGTGTCACACCATGGGAGAGCGTGGTGCTGACGGTTCATGACGCTGGTCTCGCAGACATCACCCGATCAGCCCACGACGAGCGGGAAAGGGTCGCGCGTCGGTGGGGGGGATCCGGTGCTCAGTTGCCGACGAGGCGGGCACCGGCCCGGTCCAGCACGCCGGCACGCTCGATGAGGTTGCCCTGGAACAGCGTGAACCCGAGGTCGCGTGCGTGCCGCAGCGCGTCGGGTGACTCGACGTACTCGGCGACGAGCATCGCGCCGAACGAGCGCGCGACACGGACGACCGGGTGTCCTTCCACGTCGAGGTCGCGCACGTCCACCTTGACGAAGTCGACGTGCGGGAGCAGGCGGCGCTGCTCGGGTCGGTCCGTGAAGGCGGGCAGGGCGATCCGGAAGCCCTGCTCCCGCAGGCGGCGCAAGCCCGTCAACGCGGCGGCGTCGACCTCGGCATGGGTGCTGACCTCGACCACCAGGCGGTCGGGCCGGGCGGGCAGCGGAAGCTCTCCCAGGAGGTGCGCGCGCGGGCACCGGATGAACAGCAGGCGGCCGTGCGCGACGTGCTCGAGGTCCGCGCGGCCGAACGTCGCGCGCAGGACGTGGTCCGTGGCGCGCTCGTGCTCGGTCCGGCCCCAGGTGCGGGCGATCTCCGGGTGGTGCCCGGGGGACCGGTAGGAGAACTGGTAGGCGAACGGACGTCCGTGGGCGGAGTAGATGCCCTGGCGTGCCACGAGCACCGGCTCGTGCGCGATGTGCTGCGCCCAGGCGCGTCTCAGGGCACGCGGGATCGCGGCGTCGACCGCTGCGCCGAGCTGCGCCAGGGTCGCGTCAGCACCATCCGATGTCATGGCCCCTATGACACCACAAGTCCGGACATGTGATCATCTGGTCGCAGGGTGGAATCTGGGCGTACACGTTCGGGTGGTTGGGGTGTTCGCGCGGATCGCGGTGATGTGTCACCCTGTCGACGACGTGTCCCGACCCTGGCGGGCCGTCGGTATGACGTCCCCAGGGAGCAGGAAGCCCCTTGACAGGAGAACGCCATGAAGCACCTCGCCAGCGCGATCGCCGCTCTCGCCATCGTCGGCTCGCTCGTTGTCGGCGCCCCTGCAGTGACCGCCTCGGTGTCCCTCAACGGGCCCGGCGGTTGCTGCAAGGACTACATCTGAGAGGCCGTTGACGGGTGCGCCGTGCGACGTCCGTCGCACGGCGCACCCGCCGCGACGCGGGAAGAACGGCGTTCCCGCACGCGGCCGTCGCGGCGTCGCGACGTGCCGTGCGCGACAGGGGGATGGTAATCACGGCCGTCATACGTACAATGACATCTCATGACGACAATCGGTGACCGTGTGCGCGAGGCGCGGTTGGCGGCAGGGCTCTCCCAGACGGCCCTGGCCGGCAGTGCGTTCTCGCCCAGCTACATCTCCCTCATCGAGGCAGGCCACCGTGAACCCACGGACGCGGCCCTCGGGGTGCTCGCCGAACGGCTGGGCACCACCCTCGAGTTCCTCAAGCACGGCGAGGACGGGCCCAACGAGGCCCGCACCCGGCTCGAGCTCGACTACGCGCGGCTCGACCTGGCCAGCGGCGACGCGGGCGGCGCGGCACACCGCATCACGGCGCTCGACCTGTCGGTCGTGACACCGGTGCTGCGGGTGGAGGCGTTGACGACGCTGGCCCGCGCCCACGAGCTCCTGGGTGAGCTCGAGACGGCCATCACGCTGCTCGAGCCGCTGCTCACCGAGACGCAGCAGCGCCCTGACCACCTGCGCGCGGCCGTGCTCACCACGGCGCTCGTCGGGTGCTACCTGGAGGCGGGCGACCTGCACCGGGCGGTGGAGGTCGGTGAGCGGACGCTGGCCGACCTGGACAGCGCCGACCTCGTCGGGACCGACGAGCACCTGCGTCTCGCCTCGACCGTGCTGTGGGCGTACGTCGAGCGCGGCGACCTGCTCTACGCCACCCACCGCGCGGCGGAGCTGGTCCGTCTGGCGGAGTCGCTCGGCACGCCGCGCGGCCGGGGGAGCGTGTACTGGAACGCCGCGCTCGTCGCCGAGCAGCGCCGCGACTACGAGCTCGCGCAGCGGTACACCGAGCGGGCCCTCGCCCTGCTGTCGGAAGGGGAGCCCGACCGTGACCTGCCGCGGCTGCGGGTGAACTACGCGTGGTTGCTGCTGCGTTCCGAGCCGGCCGACCCGCGTGCGGCGCTGGCGCAGATCGACAAGGCGGAGCCCGGGCTGCAGGTCGTCGGGTCGGCACTCGACGTCGCACGCCTGCAGGTCGAGCGCTCGCGTGCGCACCTCCTGCTCGGTGACGAGGCGGCGGCCGAGGCGGACGCGCGGGCTGCGCTGGCCGGTCTCGGTGACGCCCCTCGACTGGAGGCTGCTGCGGCGCACATCGCGCTGGGGGACGTGCTCGACGCGCGCGGTGACCACGACGGCGCGGCGAAGGCGTTCCAGTGGGGCGCGGACATGCTCGGCATGATGGCGGCGACCCGGCACTCGGCGGGCGTCTGGCGCGACCTGGGCGACCGGTACCTGCGCCGCGGTGACGTCGACGCGGCCGCCCGGGCGTTCGACCGTGCGCTGCGCGAGGCGGGCTTCCAGCCGTCGGTCCCGACGGGTGCCCCGCGGCAGACGTGGTCGCTCGGCGGCTGATCTGCCACAGACGTCGGAAGGGCGGTACCCCGCGGGGTACCGCCCTTTCGACGTGTGGTGTGCTGGACCTCGCAGTCCGGCACGCGCAGGTGGAAGCTGCGCGGGCGCCTCAGAGGCTGTTGACGGCCTTCGACAGCGCCGACTTGCGGTTGGCGGCCTGGTTGGCGTGGATCACGCCCTTGGACACCGCCTTGTCGAGCTTGCGGGCTGCGACGACGAGCGCTGTGCTCGCCGCCTCCTTGTCGCCACCGGCGACTGCCTCGCGGACGCGACGCACGTACGTCTTGAGCTCCGACTTCACTGCCTTGTTGCGCAGCCGGGCCTTCTCGTTCGTGCCGATGCGCTTGATCTGGGACTTGATGTTCGCCACGTGTGGACTCTCTTGGGTAGGTCGCCGAAGCGATCTGACAGGTCGTAGAGGGCATGCGCAGCGCCAGGACTGGGGCGTGGGGACACCCGCGGGAAAGGCCTGCGCCCGCGCCCGCCGACCCAGGCGGGCACGCAGTTCGACATGTTACCAGCCGTGCACCTGGCCGGCGGCGCGCACCACGGCGGCGTACCGGTCCGGGTCCAGGGCGGCGCCTTCGCGCCGGACCTCGACGGCGGGCAACCGCAGCAGGCGGTCCAGGCGCACCTCGCTCGGCCGTCCCTGCCGGTCCCACGCGCCGGCACCGACGTCGAGCCACAGTCGCCCGCGCCGTGCCTCGTCGGCCGCGTCACGGTCGTGGTCCTTGCTCGTGAGCATCAGGCCGACGACGGTGCCGCCCTCGACGGCGACGACGAGGACGGGTCGGTCCTTGCCGCGCGCCGGGTCGTCCTCGTACGGGACCCACGTCCAGACGACCTCGCCCGGGTCGGGCCGGCCGTCCGCCCGAGGCGCGTACGTGGGGCGCAGCTCACCGCCGGTCACGGTTGACGCCGCGCGCTCCCGACGTGACAGGCCGTCGGTCGTGGTCGCACCGGGCCGCGACCTCGGCAGGAGTCGGCGGGCCGCGCCCCGCAGGGCGGTGCGCCAGCGTCGTTCGGTCACGGTGGCCGAGCCTAGCCTCGGCCCGGCACCCCGGAGCGGCGCTCGCCCCACGTAACGCGGCGTTGACACAGGCCGACTAGATTCGCGCCATGGCGGACCTCTTCGACGACTACCCGGCGGGGCCTGCGTGGGACGAGATGATCGGTCCCGAGGGCGAGGTGCGCTCGGCGTACCGGCACGTGCACTCCGCGCTCGCCGAGCTCTCCGCGGGTGAGCTGCGCGCTCGCGCCGACACCCTGGCGCGCTCGTACCTGAAGCAGGGGGTGACCTTCGACTTCGCGGGCGAGGAACGGCCGTTCCCGCTGGACGTCGTCCCGCGCGTCATGGCGGGCGAGGAGTGGGACCACGTCGCTCCCGGCGTCGCGCAGCGTGTCCGGGCGCTCGAGGCGTTCCTGGCCGACGTCTACGGCCCGCAGAAGGCGATCGCGGACGGTGTGGTGCCACGGTCGGTGGTGGTCTCGTCCCACCACTTCCACCGCGCGGCTCGTGGCATCGAACCGCCCAACGGCGTGCGCGTGCACGTCTCGGGGATCGACCTGGTACGCGACTCCCTCGGCGGCTGGCGCGTGCTGGAGGACAACGTGCGCGTCCCGTCGGGCGTCAGCTACGTCCTGTCCAACCGGCGCGCGATGGCCCAGACGTTCCCCGAGCTCTTCGCCGCGCTGCGGATCCGTCCTGTCGTGGACTACTCCCGGCGGCTGCTCGCGGCGCTCACCGCGGCAGCACCGCACGGCGTCGACGACCCGACCGTCGTCGTCCTGACCCCGGGCGTCTTCAACTCCGCGTACTTCGAGCACACCCTCCTGGCCCGCACGATGGGCGTCGAGCTCGTCGAGGGTCGCGACCTGTACGTCTCGGGCGGCCGGGTGTGGATGCGCACGACGCAGGGGCGCCGCCGGGTCGACGTGATCTACCGGCGCGTGGACGACGAGTACATCGATCCCGTGACGTTCCGCTCCGACTCGTTCCTCGGGTGCCCGGGGCTCATGACGTGTGCCCGGCTCGGCAACGTGACCATCGCGAACGCGGTCGGCAACGGTGTCGCCGACGACAAGCTGCTCTACACCTACCTGCCCGACCTCATCCGCTACCACCTGGGCGAGGAGCCGATCCTGCCCAACGTCGACACGTGGCGTCTGGAGGACCCGGGGGCGCTCGAGGAGGTCCTCGACCGGTTGGACGAGCTGGTCGTCAAGCCCGTCGACGGGTCCGGGGGCAAGGGCCTGGTGGTCGGGCCACGGGCTTCGCGCGCCGAGCTCGACGTGTTGCGCGGCAGGCTGCAGGAGGACCCCCGAGGGTGGATCGCGCAGCCGGTCGTCCAGCTGTCGACCGTGCCGACGCTCGTCGAGGACGGCCTGCGTCCACGCCACGTCGACCTGCGACCGTTCGCGGTCAACGACGGCGACTCCGTCTACGTCCTGCCCGGCGGTCTGACGCGGGTGGCGCTCCCGGAGGGCCAGCTCGTCGTCAACTCCTCGCAGGGTGGTGGGTCCAAGGACACCTGGGTGCTCGGAGGGCGCGTCCCGCGTCGCGCGCAGGACCAGCGCCAGTCGCTGCCGCAGGCCGTGCCCAAGGACGCGTCGGTGCCGATCGACTCGAACCCGTCGGACGCGCGGGCGCAGGTCATGCAGCAACAGCAGCAGCGGACGACGGGAGCCACGACGTGCTGAGCCGGATCGCGGAGTCGCTGTTCTGGATCGGTCGGTACGTCGAGCGCGCCGACGACACGGCCCGCCTGCTCGACGTGCACGTGCAGATCCTGCTCGAGGACCCCTGGGCGGAGGAGGACCTCGCGTGCCGGTCCCTGCTCTCCGTCATGGACCGTCCCGCACCGCCCGCCGAGCTCGACGTCGGGCGCGAGCACGTTCTCGACGTCCTCGGCTACGACAGGTTCTCCCCGTCCTCGATCGCGGGGGCGCTCGTCGCGGCGCGGGAGAACGCGCGGCGGGCACGCGAGATCGTCTCGACCGAGCTGTGGGAGTGCCTGAACACCAGCTGGAACCAGCTGCCGTCGCAGATGCGTCCGGCACGTCCGCACGACTACTTCACGTGGGTGCGTGAGCGGGCGGCGATCGTCACCGGGATCGTGGAGTCGACGACGTCGCGCGACGACACGTGGCACTTCATGGTCCTGGGGCGCTCCATCGAACGGGCCGACATGACGGCGCGGCTGCTGACGACCCGCGCGCTGGCCGGGTCCGCCGGACCGAGCTGGGCGACGCTCCTGCGCTCGTGCGGGGCGCACGAGGCCTTCCTGCGGACCTACCGCGGCAACACGTCGGACGAGCGCGCGGCGGGGTTCCTGCTGCTCGACCGGCTCTTCCCCCGGTCGATCGTGTACTCGCTGAACCAGGCCGAGGCGTCGCTGTCCGCGCTCGAGCCGGTCGCCGACCGGACCACCATCGACGACGCGCGGCGCCACATCGGGCTCGTGCGGACCAACCTGGAGTACCGCCCGCTGCTGGAGATCGTCGACGCGCTCCCGCGCGAGATGGAGCTCGTGCAGCGGGCCTGCTCGGCGGCCTCCGACGCGATCCGCGCACGGTACTTCCCGTCGGGTGCGGAGCTGACGTGGGTGGGGGAGGCGCTGTGAGCAGGTTGAGGATCGTCCACACGTCCATGTTCCGGTACGCCGACCCGGTGGTGGCGTCGTACAACGAGGCACGCATGACGCCGCTGTCCCAGGCGGGGCAGACCGTCCTGGAGTCGCGGCTCGACGTGCACCCGCAGACGTGGACGCACGACTACCGCGACTACTGGGGCACGCAGGTCACGGCGTTCGAGGTGCTGGCCCCGCACCAGTCCCTCCTGCTGACGGCGGAGCACGTCGTCGAGGTCGTCGAGCGGCCCGCGCCCACGTCGTCGACCGGCTGGGACGTGCTGCACGGCCCCGAGGTCCGTGACCGGCTGGCCGAGCACCTCGCGGACACCAGGACGACCGAGGTCCCCGACGACGTCGTGGAGATCGCGCGCCGCGCGGCCGACGGCCTCGAGCCGGCCGCTGCCGCCGAGGCGGTCTGCCTCGCGCTGCGCGACGAGCTGGAGTACATCCCCGGGGTCACCACCGTCCACACCCCGGCCGCCGAGGCGTGGACCAAGCGCACCGGTGTCTGCCAGGACATGGCGCACCTCGCCCTGGGGGCGCTGCGCTCGGTCGGCATCCCCGCGCGCTACGTGTCCGGGTACCTCCACCCCGACACGTCCGGTGAGATCGGCGCGACCGTCACGGGCGAGTCGCACGCGTGGGTCGAGTGGTGGACGGGGGAGTGGACGGGGTACGACCCGACCAACCGCGTGCGTGCCGGGGAGCACCACGTGGTGCTCGGCCGCGGACGCTGCTACGACGACGTCCCACCCCTGCGCGGCATCTACGCGGGGCCGCAGACGCAGGACCTCGTCGTGCAGGTGCGGATCACGCGCGAGGCCTGAGCCGTGCCGTGAGGGTGAACGAGGCGGGGAGTCGCTCGGGCCGGTCCGACAGGCGCCACTCACCGGTCTCCTGGTCGTACGTCATCAGACCGGCGAGCGACTCCCACGGCACGCTGTCGTGCTCGTGCAGCCCGGTGATCTCCATGCCGGCGTCGAGCACGGCCGTGACGATCTCGCCGAGGCCGTGGTTCCACTCGACCGACAGGGGTGCTGCGACACCCTCGCCGCCGGTGTACGTGAACGTGTCGTTCCATTCCAGCGGCTCGGGCTGCTCGAAGTACGACAGCTCCAGGGCGGGCGTCGCGGTGCCGGGACCGCTGATCCAGGACTGCTGCGACCGGTCGGGGTGCTCCTCGCCGACCACCATCCCCAGGGACGCCAGCAGGACGGGGTGCGCGTCGCGGACGAACAGCCGCCCGCCCGGCCGCAGCAGACCCGCGACGGTCTGCGCCCAGCGCTCGATGCTGGGCAGCCAGCACAGCGCACCGATGCCGGTGTACACGAGGTCGAACCGCGCCGGTCCCAGTACGTCGACCGCGCTGTAGACGTCCGACACGACGTACTCGACATCGGTCCCCGCGCGGGTCGCCAGGTCCTGCGCGGCCGCGATCGCGTCGCCCGACAGGTCGAGGCCGGTGACCTTCGCCCCCAGCCGCGCGAGGCTGAGGGTGTCGGTGCCGAGGTGGCACTGCAGGTGCACGGCGTCCAGACCCTCGATCTCGCCGAGGAGCGGCAGGTCGAACCGCACGACGCCCGACAGCGCCGTCGGGTCGGCGACGAGCTCGTGGGTCCCGTACCCGTTCGCGAGGTGCACCGGCACCCGGGCGTCCCAGTTGGCGCGGTTGACCGCGAGGTAGTCGTCCATGTGCCGGACGGTAGCGCCGCGGCGGCCCGCCACGCACGGGATATCTGCGCGTACGAGCAGATCAGGGGGTCAGGGAACCTCCGAGGGTCGCGCGCACCGCGGTTCGGTCGCCCGCCACGGCGAGGTGCGGGTCGTCGGCCGTCGTGCGTCCCCACAGCAGCAGGGCGAGCGAGGCCGCCGGACCGGTGACCTCGGCGACGGGCGCCGTGGGCGCGTCGTCCGCGGCGTGCACGGTCCACGTGCGGGCCGCGTCCGTCGCGACGAGCCCGACCCGCACGGGCGACGCCACCGACCGGCCCAGCCGCACCTGGCGGGGATGCATCACGTGCACGACCTCGTCGACCGTGTCCGCCCACAGCGCCGCGGGGACGTCCAGCGGCAGCCCTCCGGCGGTGCGCAGGTCCCACAGGTGCACGAGCGTCTCGTGGACCTGTCGCCGGTGCCAGAAGCGCACGACGCCGCTGTCGTCGAGCGTCCACGCGGGTGCGTCCGGATCGAGGGTCTCGAGGGTGGCGCGCAGCTCGGCGGCCTGCGTCGCGTAGAGCGCGTGGAGGTCGAACGGCCCCCGCCCCAACGGGGTCTCCGGGCGGCGGCGGGCCTGGCCGGCGGCCCAGTGGTGGATCCGGGCGAGGTGCACGACGAGGTCGCGCACGCGCCAGCGACCGCACGCGGCGACGCGCGCCTGAGGGTCGACCTCGTCGACCGACGCGAGGAACGCCTCCTGCAGCGCGGCGAGGGTCCGCAGATCCGGGGTCGTGAGATCGACGGCCACCGGTGCGCCGCCCACGTCGTGCGTCATGGGACCATGGTGGGGTCCGCCACCGACACCCGACAGGGTGGCGTCGGCCTCCGGGCGTCGGGATCCTGCCGACCGCGCCGGACGCCCGCGGGCGCCGGCGGCGTCCAGCGCCACCGTCGCCCGACCGTCGACCGACCCGTCCAGAAGCCGGAGAACGCCGAGTTGCCGATCCCGTCCGCCACCGCCGCCGAGGCGATCCGTCCCTCGGCGACCGCTCCCGAGCTGCTGCGCAACTTCTGCATCATCGCGCACATCGACCACGGCAAGTCGACGCTCGCCGACCGGATGCTGCAGCTGACGGGCGTCGTGGACGCGCGCGCCATGCGTGCGCAGTACCTCGACCGGATGGACATCGAGCGCGAGCGCGGCATCACGATCAAGTCGCAGGCCGTGCGCATGCCGTGGGGCGTCGCGGACGCCTCCGGGACCGTGCAGCCGTACGCGTTGAACATGATCGACACGCCGGGCCACGTCGACTTCACCTACGAGGTGTCGCGCTCGCTCGCCGCGTGCGAGGGTGCCGTGCTGCTCGTCGACGCCGCGCAGGGGATCGAGGCGCAGACGCTCGCGAACTTGTACCTCGCGATGGAGAACGACCTCCAGATCATCCCCGTGCTCAACAAGATCGACCTGCCGGCCGCGCAGCCCGAGAAGTACGCCGAGGAGCTGGCGAACCTCGTCGGTGGCGACCCGGCCGACGTCCTGAAGGTCTCGGGCAAGACCGGCGTGGGCGTCGAGGCGCTCCTCGACCGGATCGTCGAGCTCGTGCCCCCGCCCGTCGGTGACGCGGGCGCGCCGGCGCGCGCCATGATCTTCGACTCGGTGTACGACACGTACCGCGGCGTCGTGACCTACGTGCGCGTGATCGACGGCCGGCTCGACCCGCGCGAGAAGATCGTCATGATGTCGACGCGCGCGACGCACGAGCTCCTCGAGATCGGCGTCACGTCGCCCGAGCCGGTGCCGACCAAGGGCCTCGGCGTCGGTGAGGTCGGGTACCTCATCACCGGGGTGAAGGACGTCCGGCAGTCGAAGGTCGGTGACACGGTCACCAACTACGCCAAGCCCGCGGCCGAGGCGCTGGGCGGCTACTCCGAGCCCAAGCCGATGGTCTTCTCGGGCCTGTACCCGATCGACGGCTCGGACTACCCGGTGCTGCGCGAGGCTCTCGACAAGCTCAAGCTCAACGACGCGGCCCTCAACTACGAGCCCGAGACGTCCGTCGCGCTGGGCTTCGGGTTCCGCGTCGGGTTCCTCGGTCTGCTGCACCTCGAGATCGTGCGCGAGCGCCTCGAGCGCGAGTTCGACCTCGACCTCATCTCGACGGCGCCGAACGTCATCTACGACGTCACGCTCGAGGACCACACCGAGATCGTCGTCACGAACCCGAGCGAGTTCCCCGCGGGCAAGATCCGCGAGGTGCGCGAGCCGATGGTCAAGGCGACGATCCTCACGCCGAGCGAGTTCGTCGGGACGATCATGGAGCTGTGCCAGGGGCGGCGCGGCGACCTGCAGGGCATGGACTACCTCTCCGAGGAGCGCGTCGAGATGCGCTACGTCCTGCCGATGGCGGAGATCGTCTTCGACTTCTTCGACCACCTCAAGTCCAAGACGCGCGGGTACGCCAGCCTCGACTACGAGCCCGCGGGTGACCAGGCGGCCGACCTCGTCAAGGTCGACATCCTGCTGCAGGGCGAGCAGGTCGACGCCTTCAGCGCCATCGTCCACAAGGACAAGGCCTACGCCTACGGGGTCTCGATGACCGCGAAGCTCAAGGAGCTCATCCCGCGGCAGCAGTTCGAGGTGCCGATCCAGGCGGCCATCGGCTCGCGGATCATCGCGCGCGAGACGATCCGGGCCATGCGCAAGGACGTCCTGGCCAAGTGCTACGGCGGCGACATCTCCCGCAAGCGCAAGCTCCTCGAGAAGCAGAAGGAGGGCAAGAAGCGCATGAAGACGATCGGTCGGGTCGACGTGCCGCAGGAGGCCTTCATCGCGGCGCTCTCGTCGGACGCCGCGGGCAGCAGCAAGGACGCGAAGGACGCGAAGAAGAAGTGACGCGGCCGCACCCGCTCGCGGGCGGCCTGCCGTGAGTCCCGCACTGCCCGACGGCGACCCCGCGCCGCCCGACGGCGCACTGCCTGCCTCAGCCGCCACCGGTGCGGACGCACGCCGCTTCGGCGTCTACCTCCACGTGCCGTTCTGCGCGGTGCGGTGCGGGTACTGCGACTTCAACACGTACACGGCCACCGAGCTCGGGGGCGGTGCGAGCCTGGCGCAGTACGCCGCCACGGCCTCGGAGGAGATCGCGCTCGCGGACCGCGTGCTGCAGGGGGCGGGCGTCCCCCGACGCCCTGTGGCGACGGTGTTCGTCGGCGGGGGGACGCCGACGCTGCTGCCGGTGGACGATCTCGTGCGCCTCCTCGACGGGGTGCGTACGACGTGGGGGCTGATGCCGGGCGCCGAGGTGACGACCGAGGCGAACCCCGACTCGGTGACCCCGCAGGGGCTCGCCCGGCTCGCGGCGGCGGGTTTCACGCGGGTGTCGTTCGGGATGCAGTCGGCGGTGCCCCACGTGCTGCGCACGCTCGAGCGGACGCACGACCCGGCGCGCGTCCCCGACGTCGTGCGCTGGGCGCGCGACGCCGGTCTGCGGGTGTCGCTCGATCTCATCTACGGCACGCCGGGGGAGTCGCTCGACGACTGGCGGCGCTCGGTGGAGGTCGCGCTGGCGACCGGCGTCGACCACGTCAGCGCCTACGCGCTCGTCGTCGAACCGGGCACGCGGATGGCCGTGCAGGTCCGGCGCGGCGAGCTGACCCTGCCGGACGACGACGACCAGGCCGCCAAGTACGAGCTCGCGGACGACCTGCTGACGGCCGCCGGGCTGCGCTGGTACGAGGTGAGCAACTGGGCGCGGACGCCCGCCGACGCATCCCGGCACAACCTCGGGTACTGGCGTGGCGACGACTGGTGGGGGATCGGCCCGGGCGCGCACAGCCACGTCGGCGGCGTCCGGTGGTGGAACGTCAAGCACCCGCGGGCGTACGCCGACCGGTTGGCGCGCGGGCTGAGCCCGGCCGCGGGCCGCGAGATCGTGGCCGGAGGCACCGCGACGCTCGAGCGCGTCATGCTCGGGGTGCGGATCGCAGAGGGGCTGCCCCTGCAGGACGTGCCCGCGCAGTCTCGTGCGGCCGTGGCGGGGCTGGTCGCCGACGGGCTCGTGGACGGGGCCGCCGCCGTCGGTGCCGACGGGCCGCGGCGGGTGCTGCTCACGCGGCGCGGGCGGCTCCTGGCGGACACGGTCGTGCGCGCGCTCGTCGGCTGACGGGCGCGGGGCCGGTCAGGTCACCAGGCGCAGCGTGGCCGGGTACCGGTACCACTCCCAGCGGCTGGCGGCGACGGCCGCCAGGATGCACAGCACGAACCACGCGACCAGGACGCCGAAGAAGAGGAACGGCACGAGGCCGAGGGACACCACCCACACGACGGCGGACACCACGAGCGCGATCAGCGCCGTGATCTGGAAGTTGAGCGACTCCTTGGCGTGGTGCTCGAGGAAGGGCCCGCGGCCGCGGAACACCAGCCAGACCACCAGCGGCACGAGGAAACCGGGCCCCAGCAGGGGCAGCACGTGCACGAGGATGGCCCACGTGCGCTCTTCGTCGGGACGCAGCGGCGGTGCGGGCGGGGGCGGCGTCCACGCCGGGGGTGCAGCGCTCACCGGACCAGCTCGAGGCTGACGGGGTACCGGTAGGACCCACCGCGGTACGTCGCGGCCGCGGCGAGGAGCGACAGCACGAGCGCCACGATCCCGACCGCGACCTTGCCGACCCAGCCGATCACGCCGATGACGGGGAAGTGCTCGACGACGTGCAGCACGACCATCGCGATGAGGGCCGTGAGCTGGAAGTTCAGCGCCACCCGGGCCTCACGCGCCACGGCGGGGTCCTGGTCGCGCTGCACGAGCCAGACCACCAGCGAGGCGACCCACCCGAGGAAGAGGTAGGTCAGCACGCCGCCGAGGTGCGCGACCATGGCGAGGCTGCTGCCCTGCGTGGTGCGTGCGGGCGGGATGGACCGAGGGTCGTGGGGCACGTGCGTCTCCCGTGGTCGTCGTGGGGTGCCGTCACCGCGCCGCGGCGTGCAGGCCGGTGCGCCCGTGAGCGTGGTCCGCAGCGTACCGGCGGGTGCGCGTGGCCGCGTCCCTGCACGGCGAGGCGCCTTGACACCCTGCGAGACGTTTCGATTCGCTGACCTCGGGACGTGCCCACGTCCCGAGACGCGCCCAGGAGGCCTGCAATGAGCGAGAACCCCGGCGGGACCCCGCCGCGCGACGACGACCCGAGCGTCCCGCCGCCCCCGCCCGCCTTCGGGCAGCCCTCGGGCGACGTCCCGCCGCCCCCGCCCGCCGAGGGCAGCGCACCGCCCCCGTACGGGACGCCCGGCGCACAGCCCGGCGCGTACCCCCCGCCCCCGCACGGCGCGCCCGGTGGCCAGCCGGGCTACCCGCCGCCCGCGTCGCCGTACGGGCAGCCTGCAGGCCAGCCGGGCTACCCGCCGCCCGCGTCGCCCTACGGGCAGCCGGGCGGCCAGCAGCCGTACGGGCAGCCGTACGCGCCGGCGCCCGGACAGGTCGACATCGGTGCCGGCTTCTCGTGGGCCTTCACCAAGTTCGGTCAGAACTGGGCGGCGTTCGTGCTGGGCGGGCTCGCCTGGTTCGCCGTCATCCTGGTGGTGGGCTTCATCGGCCTGGGGCTCGTGGGCGGGGTCGCCGCCGTCACGAGCAACGCCGACGGCGTGGCCGGGGCTGCCGCGGGGCTGGGCGCGTCGATCGGCATCGCGATCTTCATCGCGCTCATGGTGCTCCTGCTGGTGCTCTTCAGCGCGGCGTTCATCAAGGCGGGGCTCAAGGTGGCCGGCGGCCAGCCGATCTCCGTCGGGGACCTGTTCGACACCTCCCACGCCCGCAGCCTGCTGCTCCTCGCACTCATCCTCGGTGGCGTCGGGCTCCTCGCGAGCTTCATCCCGATCATCGGTCAGCTCGCGTTCGTGGTCGTGGGCTTCTTCGTGTTCTACGCGGTCGTCGCGATCGTCGACCGCAACGAGGGACCGATCGACGCCATCCGCACGAGCGTCGCGCTCCAGACGCGTGACCTCGGCACGGGCATCCTCGTGTACCTCCTCGTGGCGGTCGTCAGCTGGATCGGCACCGCGGTGTGCGGCATCGGCGTGCTCGTGTCCCTGCCCGTGGGCGCGCTGCTGACCGTCTACGCGTACCGGCGGCTGACGAACGGCCAGATCGCCGCCTGACCTCATCACCCAGCACGCGGGGCCCGTCCGCCGGACGGGCCCCGCGTCGCGTTCGGACCCGACGTCGCCGTCAGGCAGTGACGAAGTCGATGAGCTCCTCGACACGACCCAGCAGGCTGGGCTCGAGGTCCGCGTACGACCGCACCGAGCGCAGGATCCGCTGCCACCCGCGCGCCACGTCGGCCTGCTCGTCCGCCGGCCACCCGAGCTCGCGCAGGATCCCGCGCTTCCACTCCGTCCCGCGCTCGATCGTCGGCCACGCCGCCAGCCCCACGCGCTCGGGGCGCACGGCCTGCCAGACGTCGACGTACGGGTGCCCCAGCACGCGCACCGTGCCCGCGGGGACCGTGCGCAGCGCCTCCTCGGCGAGGCGGCTCTCCTTGGACCCGGGCACCAGGTGGTCGACGAGCACGCCCACGCGCCGGTCGGGCGCCGGCCGGAAGTCGCGCAGCGCGTCGGCCAGGTGGTCCACGCCGTCGAGGAGCTCGACGACGACACCCTCGACGCGCAGGTCGTCGCCCCACACCTTCTCGACGAGCTCGGCGTCGTGCTTGCCCTCGACCCAGATGCGCGAGCCCCGGGCCACCCGCGCGGGTGCGTCGGGCACGGCGACCGAACCCGACGCGGTGCGCGTCGGTCGCACGGGTGCCCGGCTGGTCACCGGCGCCGTGAGGACGACCGGCTGACCGTCGACCCAGAACCCGGGACCGAGCCGGAAGGTGCGCGTCCGACCACGCCGGTCCTCGAGCACGACCACGTGCAGGCCGCCGGACTTCTCGACCCGCACGACCGCGCCGACCCACCCGGTCTCCACGTCCTCGACGACCAGACCGCGCTCGGCCGGCTGCTCGCGCGACGCGCGCGCAGGACGGTGGTGGGTGGGACGGGAGGCGGCGCTGCTGCTCGAGAGCACGTCGCGGCCGTATCGGTCGACGGTCACGCGGGCACTCTAGGAGGTCGTGCGCCCTGCTCCACGGGCGACGCGCGGTGCCGCCCCGGCTCCACCGGGGGACCGCGTAGAATTGGCACTCGGTCCGGGTGAGTGCTACATCGGGCCGCCCGTGAGGCGACCACGTGCACGTGGTCGCACGGACGGTGTGGACCCGGGGACGGAGGGAGCGACATGAGCGACGACCGTCGGTTGGACGTGCTGCGCGCCATCGTCGAGGACTACGTCGCGACCCGCGAGCCGGTCGGGTCGCGGGCGCTCGCGGAGCGGCACGCCCTCGGGGTCTCGCCCGCGACGATCCGCAACGACATGGCCGCCCTCGAGGAGGCCGGCCTCATCGTCCAGCCCCACACGTCCGCGGGCCGCGTGCCGACCGAGCTCGGGTACCGAGAGTTCGTCGACCGGCTGTCCGGGGTGCGGGCGCTGTCCGCCGCGGAGAAGCGGGCCATCGGGACGCTGCTCGAGGAGGCCGTCGACCTCGACGACGTGATGGACCGGGCCGTGCGGCTGATCGCGCAGCTCACGCACCAGGTCGCCGTCGTGCAGTACCCGTCGCTGCGCCGCTCGGCGCTGCGGCACGTCGAGCTCGTGCCCGTCGGCGCGCGCCACCTGCTCGTCGTCATCATCACGACGACCGGCCGGGTCGAGCAGCGCACGCTCGAGCTCACCGAGGACCTCGACGAGTCGGTCGTCGCGCGGCTGCGGCTGCGGCTCAACGCCGCTGCCGCCGGTCTGCGTCTGGCCGAGCTCGACGTGGCGCTCGAGGCGCTCGCGGACGAGTTCGGGCCCGACGGCGCCGACCTGGCCAGGTCCGTGTCCGCCGTCGTCGCGGAGACCCTCGCGCAGGAGCGCGAGGAGCGCGTGATCGTCGCGGGCGCCTCCCACCTGGCCCGCAGTGCGGGTGCCGACTTCCCGCACACCATCGGGCCGGTGCTCGAGGCGCTGGAGGAGCAGGTCGTCCTGCTGCGCCTGCTCTCGGAGATGGCCGAGGACTCGGCGGGTGTGGCCGTGCGCATCGGGCGCGAGACGCAGCACGAGGGCCTCGCCGAGACCAGCATCGTCACGAGCGGCTACGGTGCGGACGGCTCGTCCGTCGCGGTCCTGGGGTCGGTCGGGCCGTTGCGGATGGACTACCCCCAGACGATGGCGGCGGTCCGAGCCGTCGCCCGCTACCTCACCAGGATCCTTGCAGGCTGACCGGTCCGCCCCGCGTCCGCGCCGCCCGGTGCGATGCGCCGGGGCCTGGGCACCCCACGCACGAGCAGGAAGCGAGCAGCACCCCACGTGACCGACTACTACGAGATCCTCGGTGTCCAGCGTGACGCGACAGCCGAGCAGATCAAGAAGGCCTACCGGCGGCTCGCACGTGAGCACCATCCCGACGTCGCGGGCACCGACCCCGCCGCGGAGGAGCGGTTCAAGGACGTGTCGCGCGCGTACGACGTGCTCGGCAACGCCGAGAAGCGGCGCGCCTACGACATGGGCGCCGACCCCGCGTCCCCGGGCGGCGGGATGGGCGGCGGCTTCGGCTTCCAGGACATCTTCGAGACCTTCTTCGGCGCGGGCGGTGGCGCACCGCGGGGTCCGGTGCCGCGCGCCCGTCGCGGGCAGGACGCGCTCGTCCGGCTGGACCTGGACCTCGCGGAGGCGGCGTTCGGCGCGCACCGCGAGGTGCAGGTGGACACGGCCGTGCTGTGCCCCACGTGCGGTGGCACGTGCTGCCGTCCCGGCACGTCGCCGCGCACCTGCGAGGTGTGCGGCGGGCGCGGGTCCGTGCAGCGCGTCGCACGCTCGTTCCTCGGTCAGGTCATGACGACGCAGCCGTGCGCCGCGTGCCACGGCTTCGGCACCGTCATCCCCGAGCCCTGCACCGAGTGCGCCGGCGAGGGCCGGGTGCGTTCGCGGCGCACCCTGACGGTCGACGTGCCGGCCGGTGTCGACACCGGCACGCGCATCAAGATGACCGGGCAGGGCGAGGTCGGCCCGGCCGGCGGTCCCCCGGGGGACGTCTACCTCGAGGTGCGCGAGCGCAAGCACGAGACGTTCGTCCGGCGCGGCGACGACCTGCACGCGACGCTCCAGGTGCCGATGACGGCCGCCGCCCTGGGCACGGTCGTCACGATGGACACGCTCGACGGGCCGCAGGAGCTCGACCTGCGGCCGGGCACGCAGCCCGGCCAGGTCCTGACGCTGCGAGGTCTCGGTGTGGGTCACCTGCACGTCGGAGGTCGGGGCGACCTGCACGTGCACGTCGAGGTCCAGGTCCCGACGCCCGCGGACGACGAGCAGGCGGAGCTGCTGCGGCGCCTGGCCGTGCTCCGCGGCGAGGAGCGCCCCGAGGCGCGGCTGGCCGCGGCCAACCCCGGGATGTTCGCCAAGCTGCGCGACAAGCTCAGCGGCCGGTGAGCGCACCGGTCTTCGTCGTCGAGCCGGGCACGCTCGACGACGTGCGCGCCGGTGGTCAGTACCTGCTCGCGGGCACCGAGGGACGGCACGCCGGCGTCGTGCAGCGGCGCGGCCCCGGGGAGCGGGTCGACGTGGTCGACTGCGCCGGGGTGCGCCTCGTCGGGCGCGTGCGGGCCGCGGGCCCCGACGGGGTGACGATCGACGTCGACGACGTCGTGGTCGAGGCGGCTCCGGTCCCGCAGCTCGTGCTCGTGCAGGCCCTGGCCAAGGGCGACCGCGACGAGATGGCGATCGAGGCAGCCACCGAGGTCGGTGTCGACGTCGTCGTGCCGTGGCAGGCCGAGCGCTCCGTCGTGGTGTGGCGCGGCGAGCGCGCGCAGAAGAGCCGTGCGCGGTGGATCGGCACGGTCCGCGCCGCGACCAAGCAGTCGCGTCGCGCACGCATGCCCGTGGTCGAGCAGGCCCTCGACCACGCGGGCCTCGTCGCCCGCGTCGCCGCGGTCACGGCCGCGGGTGGTGCCACGCTCGTGCTGCACGAGTCCGCGACCGTCCCGCTGCACCAGGCCGCGCTGCCGGCGGCCGGCGAGGTGCTCGTCGTCGTCGGACCCGAGGGCGGCATCAGCGACCGTGAGGTCGCCGCGCTCACGCAGGCCGGTGCGGTCGTGTGCCGGCTGGGACCGCACGTCCTGCGCACGTCGACCGCCGGCCCCGTCGCGCTCGCGATGCTCGCCGATCGTCTCGGCCGCTGGGGCTGAGACTCCTCGGTCCGGGCGTGCGGGTGGGGGCGGTGGCGCGTGACGGGGAAGAGACGCCACCGCCCCCACTGGTCCGTGGTCAGCGGGAGTCGACGCTCGCGTGGTCGACCGCGGCACGGCCGGCCTCGAGGCGGGCGACCGGCACGCGGAACGGGGAGCAGGACACGTAGTCCAGACCGACCGCGTCGAAGAACCGGATGGACTCCGGGTCACCGCCGTGCTCGCCGCACACCCCGAGCGTCAGGTCGGGCCGGGCCGTGCGCCCACGCTCCACCGCGACCTTCACGAGCTGACCGACACCCGTGACGTCGATCGTCTCGAAGGGCGACACCGACAGCACGCCGTTCGCGGTGTACTGCGAGAAGAACGCGCCCTCGACGTCGTCGCGGCTGAAGCCCCACGTCGTCTGCGTCAGGTCGTTGGTGCCGAACGAGAAGAACTGTGCCTGCGTGGCCAGACGGTCCGCCGTGAGCGCCGCACGCGGCAGCTCGATCATGCAGCCCACCGGCAGGTCGACCGTGACGCCCTGCTCGGCACTCACGTCCGCCATGATCGTCGTCGCCCGCTCGCGGACCAGGCGCAGCTCCTGCACCGAGGCCACCAGGGGGACCATGATCTCCGCGTGCGGGTTGCCACCGGCGGCGAGCCGTGCGGCGACCGCCTCCGCCACCGCGCGGATCTGCAGGTCGAACAGGCCGGGCACGACCAGACCGAGCCGCACGCCGCGCAGACCCAGCATCGGGTTGGCCTCGTGCATGCGGCGCACCGCGGCGAGCAGCGTGACGTCCCGCTCGTCGGTCTTGCCGCGTTCGGCCGCCAGGGCGACCTTGACGGACAGTTCCGTGAGGTCCGGAAGGAACTCGTGCAGCGGCGGGTCGATGAGCCGGATGGTCGTCGGCAGGCCGTCCATCGCCTCCAGCAGGTCCGTGAAGTCCTGCCGCTGCATCGGCAGCAGCGCGTCGAGCGCCTCCTGCCGCTCGACGTCGTCCGCCGCGAGCACCACGCGCTCGACCAGGACGCGTCGCTCACCGAGGAACATGTGCTCGGTGCGGCACAGGCCGATGCCCTCCGCGCCGAGGCTGCGGGCACGTCCCGCGTCCTCCGCCGTGTCGGCGTTGGCGTGCACGCGCAGGCGTCGCGTCGCGTCGGCGTGCTCGAGGATCCGGTGGACAGCGCTCACGAGCTCGCGGGTCTCGTCGTCCGGTGCCTCCTCGAGCGCGACGTCCAGGCCGTCCTCGAGGTAACGCTGCACGGGCGAGGGCACGACCGGGACGTCACCGAGGAAGACCTCGCCGGTGGTGCCGTCGATCGCGATGACGTCGCCCTCGGAGACCGTCTCGCCGCCGCGGGTGAGCATCGTGCGTGCTGCGGAGTCGACGAGGAGCTCCTCGGCGCCGACGACGCACGTGCGTCCCATGCCGCGTGCGACGACCGCCGCGTGCGACGTCTTGCCGCCGCGCGCCGTCAGGACGCCCACGGCGGCGATCATGCCGCCCAGGTCGTCGGGGTTGGTCTCGCGGCGCACCAGGATGACGTCCTTGCCCTCGGCGGCCCACTGCTCGGCCGTGGCCGGGTCGAAGACCGCCATCCCGACCGCGGCACCCGGCGAGGCGGGCATCGCCTTGGTCAGCAGCACGCGGTCCGTGCCCTCCGCGGCGAACTGCGGGAACTGCAGCTGCGAGAGCTGGGCACCCGTGACCCGGGACAGGGCCTCGTCCATCGTGATGAGGTGCTCGTCGACGAGCTGGCAGGCGATGCGGAACGCCGCGGGCGCCGTCCGCTTGCCGACCCGGGTCTGGAGCATCCACAGCTTGCCGCGCTCGATCGTGAACTCGATGTCGCACAGGTCGCGGTAGTGGGTCTCGAGGCGACGCATCGCCTGGCGCAGCTCGGTGTACGCCGCCGGGTCGACCTGCTCGAGGTCGGCCAGGGACAGCGTGTTGCGGATCCCTGCGACGACGTCCTCGCCCTGCGCGTTGACCAGGTAGTCGCCGTAGTCGCCGAGCCGGCCGCTGGCGGGGTCACGCGTGAACGCGACACCCGTGCCCGAGGTCGGACCGAGGTTGCCGAAGACCATCGAGCACACGTTGACGGCGGTGCCCAGGTCGTCCGGGATGCGCTCCTTGCGGCGGTAGAGCCGGGCGCGCTCGGTGCCCCACGAGTCCAGGACCGCGACGATCGCCAGGTCGAGCTGCTCGCGGGGGTGCTGCGGGAACTCGCGCCCGGACTGGTCCCGGACGATCTGCTTGTAGGTGGCGACGAGGGCGCGCAGGTCCGTCGCGTCGAGGTCGACGTCCGCGGTGACGCCGCGGGCGGCCTTCGCCTTGTCGAGGGCGTCGGCGAAGAGGTCTCCGTCGATGCCGAGCACGGTGCGTCCGAACATCTGGATGAGCCGGCGGTAGGAGTCCCACGCGAAGCGCTCGTCGCCCGACAGCTCGGCCAGGCCCTGGACGGACGCGTCGTTGAGGCCGACGTTGAGGACCGTCTCCATCATCCCGGGCATCGAGAACTTCGCGCCCGAGCGCACCGACACCAGCAGCGGCTCGTGGAAGTCGCCGAGACGGCGGCCCAGCTCGTCCTCGAGGTGGCGCACCGCCATGGTCACCTCGACCCGCAGCTCGGGGGGTACCTCTCCCGTGCGCATGTAGGCACGACACGCCTCGGTCGTGATCGTGAACCCCGGCGGCACTGGCAGGCCGAGCCGGGTCATCTCGGCGAGGTTCGCACCCTTGCCGCCGAGTAGGTCCTTCTGGTCCTTGTCGCCCTCGCTGAAGTCCTTGACGTACCGAGCCATGGGGCATCCTCCGTCGCTCGCGCGAACCGAGCTCCGTTGCTCGGCGTCCTGCTCCCAGTGTTCTCCCGACCGGAGGGTCCTGCCCGGGGACGAAGGGCCCACGTCGCGCGTCCTGGGCCCTTCGCCGTCCGTGCCGGATCCACTGAGCGGCGGGGCGGAGCCGTAAGATGGCGGCGTGCCCCTCCGGAGGGCACGCGTCGAGAGAAGGAGCGCACGGCACCCGCCGAGCACATGGCCGAGACCAGCCCCGCCCCCCGCGTCCCCGAGTCCCGGCACGCGCGCGTCGAGCACCGCATCACCGTCCCGTCGGACGTGTCGATGGTCGAGCTGCTCGGACTGCGCGACGAGGTGCTGCGCAGCATCGAGGACGGCTTCCCGACCGTCGACGTGCACGTGCGCGGCAACGAGGTGACGCTCGCCGGGACGCCCGGCGACGTGGCCCTCGTCACGCGCCTCGTCGACGAGCTCGTCGAGATGGCGGCCGGGGGCACACCCCTGAGCCCCGACGTCGTCGCGCGGTCCGTCGTCATGCTGACCGAGGCCGCGGACGCCCGGCCGGCCGACGTGCTCACGTTCAACATCCTGTCCTCGCGCGGCCGGACGATCCGGCCCAAGACGGCCGGGCAGAAGGACTACGTCGAGGCCATCGAGCGCAACACCGTCACGTTCGGCATCGGGCCGGCGGGCACGGGCAAGACGTACCTCGCGATGGCGAAGGCCGTGCAGGCGCTGCAGGCGCGCAAGGTCAACCGCATCGTGCTGACCAGGCCGGCGGTCGAGGCGGGGGAGCGGCTCGGGTTCCTGCCGGGGTCCCTGGCGGACAAGATCGACCCGTACCTGCGCCCGCTGTACGACGCGCTGCACGACATGGTCGACCCCGAGTCGATCCCGCGGCTCATGGAGGCCGGCACGATCGAGGTCGCGCCGTTGGCCTACATGCGCGGACGCACGCTGAACGACGCGTTCATCATCCTCGACGAGGCGCAGAACACGTCCGTCGAGCAGATGAAGATGTTCCTCACTCGTCTGGGCTTCGGGTCCAAGGTCGTCGTCACCGGTGACGTCACGCAGGTGGACCTGCCCAGCAGCACGACGTCCGGGCTGCGGGTCGTCGAGCAGATCCTGACCGGGGTCGACGACGTCGAGTTCTGCCGCCTGACGTCGTCCGACGTCGTCCGTCACCGCCTGGTGGGCGAGATCATCGACGCGTACGCAAGATGGGACAGGTCATGAGCGTCGAGGTCAGCAACGAGTCCGGCGTCGAGGTCGACGAGGCCGAGTTCGCGGCGCTCGGGCGGTACGTGCTCGACGCGATGCACGTGCACCCGCAGGCCGACCTGTTCGTCCGGCTGGTCGACACCGCGACCATGACGGACCTGCACGTGCGGTGGATGGACGAGCCGGGGCCGACCGACGTCCTTTCGTTCCCGATGGACGAGCTGCGGCCGGGCCGCGAGGGCGAGCCCGCCGGGCCGGGTGTGCTGGGTGACGTCGTGCTGTGCCCCGACGTCGCCGCCACGCAGGCGCGCGCGGCGGGCCACTCGACGGCCGAGGAGATGCTCCTGCTCACCACGCACGGGATCCTCCACCTGCTCGGCTACGACCACGCCGAGCCGGACGAGGAGAAGGAGATGTTCGCCCTGCAGCGTCGCCTGCTCCTGACGTTCCTGGCCGGGCGATGAACGGCGTCCCTGTCGCCCTGCTCGTCGCCGTCGCAGTCGTGGGGATCGTGCTCGCGGCCGCGCTGTCGGCGGGCGAGGTCGCGGTCCTGCGCGTGACGCGTGCCCGCGTCGCCGAGCTCGAGACCGAGCGCCCCGGCGCTGCCGCGCGGGTGCGCCGGCTCGTGGACGACCCGACCCGGGTCGCCGCGGCCGCAGCATTCGTCCGGCTGCTGGGCGAGATGACGGCGACCGTCTGCCTCACGCTGGCCATCAGCGCGGGCAGCCTGTCGTGGTGGGCCACGGCGCTCCTCGCGATCGCCGCCTGCGCGGTCGTGGCGTTCCTGCTCGTGCGGGTCAGCCCGCGGAGCATGGGCCGACGTCACCCCGTCGGGGTGCTCGCGAGCCTGTCGCGCCTGCTGTGGGCCGTGACGGTCCTGGCCGGCGGGGTCGGGCGACGCGCCGACCCCTCGGCGTCGACGAGCGAGCAGGACGACGCCGAGCTGCGCGACATGGTCGAGCGGGTCAGCGAGTCCGACGCCATCGAGGACAACGAGCGCGAGATGTTCCGCTCCGTCCTCGAGCTCGGTGACACGCTCACGCGCGAGGTGATGGTCCCGCGCACCGACATGATCACCACCCAGGCCGACACGCCGCTGCACAAGGTGCTCGCGCTGCTCCTGCGCTCGGGTTTCTCCCGGGTCCCCGTGGTCGGGGAGTCCGTCGACGACGTCGTCGGCGTGCTCTACCTCAAGGACATCGTCCGACGCATCCCCGCGCGCGGTGCGGGCGACGGCGGGAACGGCACGCACGGCGACGACGACCCGTTGGACGCGCCCGCGTCCTCGCTCGCACGGCCGCCCGTCTACGTGCCCGAGTCCAAGCCGGTCGACCAGCTCCTCCTCGAGCTGCGCGACGGTTCCAGCCACATCGCGCTCGTCGTCGACGAGTACGGCGGGATCGCCGGGCTCGTGACGATCGAGGACGCGCTGGAGGAGATCGTCGGTGAGCTCACCGACGAGCACGACGTGAGCGCGCCCGTCGTCGAGGAGCTCGACGACGGCGGTTACCGTGTCCCGGCCAGGATGAGCAGGGACGAGCTGGGGGACCTGTTCGGCATCGACGTCGAGGACGAGGACGTGGACACCGCGGCCGGGCTGCTCGCGAAGGCGCTCGGCAAGGTGCCCCTTCCGGGCTCCGTCGGGCAGATCCACGGCCTGCGGCTCCAGGGGGAGCGCGTCGAGGGCCGACGCAAGCGGCTCGCGACCGTCCTGGTGCACCGCGCTGAGGACCCCGACGACGACGCACCCACCACCCCCGCCCACGGCACGACGGCCGCGGGCACCCCGGCACGCGGCACCCCCGCCGCGCGCGACCACGGCTCGGAGGCCGCCCGATGACCCACCGTTCCGGCTTCGCGTGCTTCGTCGGCAGGCCCAACACCGGCAAGTCCACGCTGACCAACGCCCTCGTCGGCCAGAAGGTCGCCATCACGTCCGGGCGCCCCCAGACCACACGCCACGTGGTGCGCGGCATCGTGCACCGCGACGACGCGCAGCTCGTGCTGGTCGACACACCGGGCCTGCACCGCCCGCGAACGCTGCTGGGCGAGCGGCTCAACGCCCTCGTCCGGGACACGCTCAGCGAGGTGGACGTCGTCGGGTTCTGCCTGCCGGCCGACGAGAAGATCGGTCCCGGCGACCGCTTCATCGCCGAGCAGCTCGCACGCCTGAACCCGCCCGGACGCCCCGGCACGCCGGTGGTCGCCGTCGTCACCAAGACCGATACGGTGCCGCGGGCGCGGCTCACCGAGCAGCTGCTCGCCGTCGACCGGCTGGGGGAGTGGGCCGACATCGTCCCGGTCTCGTCGCGTGACGGGTACCAGGTCGACGTGCTGGCGGACGTGCTCGTCGGGCACCTGCCCGAGGGGCCCGCGCTCTACCCGGAGGGGGAGCTGACCGACGAGCCCGAGCAGGTGATGGTCGCCGAGCTGGTCCGGGAGGCCGCGCTCGAAGGCGTGCACGACGAGCTGCCGCACTCGCTCGCCGTCGTCGTCGACGAGATCGTGCCGCGCGACCAGCCGCCGGGTGCCGACGGTCGCCCGCTGCTCGACGTGCGCGTCCACCTGTTCGTGGAGCGCGACAGCCAGAAGGCCATCATCATCGGCCGCGGCGGCGCGCGGCTGCGGGACGTCGGCACGCGCGCCCGCACCCAGATCGAGGCGCTGCTCGGCGCCCGCGTCTTCCTCGACCTGCACGTGAAGGTCGCCAAGGACTGGCAGCGAGACCCCAAGCAGCTCGGCCGGCTGGGCTTCTGACGTGGGGGTGACGACCACCGGGACGCAGGAGGCGCCTGCGCAGGAGGGCCGCCGGCGGGCCCGTTCCGCGCGGCTCTCGTCGGTCTACCGGCTCGTCGCCAGCGTCGCCCTCGGCTCGCTGGTGCTCGCCGTCGTCGGTGCCGTCACCGGACCCGGCTGGAACCCCGGGCCGCTCGAGGACGGCATCGAGGTCGCGACCGCGGACACCTCGATCGGCGGGGCGCCGGAGCTCGAGACCCACGACGTGCGGACCGTCGACGTGTCGGTGCCGCTCGACGGCGCCACCGTCGGCGCGCGGCTCTCGCTGCCCGAGGACGTGGCGGAGCCGGGGCCGGCGGTCCTGTTCGTCCACGGCGCAGGCACGGGCCGGTCCGTCCAGGCGTTCCAGCGGCAGGCGCAGGCGCTCGCCGAGGCCGGCGTCGTCGCGATGGTGCCCGACAAGCGGCTGGACACGTACACGACACGGCACCGCGACTACGTCGCGATGGCGGCGGACTACCGCCGGTCGCTCGACCTGCTGCGTGACCGTCCCGAGGTCGACCCCGACCAGGTCGTCGTCTACGCCGAGAGCGAGGGCGGCTGGATCGCGCCCGTCATGGCGGCCGAGGACCCGAGGATCGCCGGGGTGGTGCTCGTGTCCTCACCCGTGGTGCCCGCGCGTCAGCAGGCAGCCTTCGCGGTCGACGCCTACCTGCGCAACACCGGTGTGCCGCACGCCGTGTTCCGTGCCATCCCGCGCGCCGTCGGGATGTCGATGCCCGGTGGCGGGTTCGAGTACGCGGACTTCGACGTCGCACCCTGGCAGCAGCGGATGACCCAGCCCGTGCTCGTCGTCTACGGCACCGCGGACGCCTCCATGCCGGTCGTCCAGGGCGCGCTGCAGATCCGCTCCGACGTCGCGCGCGCCGGCAACACCGACGTGACGATCCGTTACTACGAGGGTGCGGACCACGGCATCCGCGTCGGGGGCAGCCCCACCCCGGAGTTCCTCCGGGACCTGTCGGGGTGGGTGCTGGGCCTGCCGGGCACGGCGGGCGCGGCACCGCAGGTCGCGGGCGCCGAGCCCACGCAGACCTACGTCGCCGGACCGGTGCCGCAGCCGCGGTGGCTCCGCGACGGGACCGCCCTGCTCGTGCTCGTCATCGGCGTGCCGGCGCTGATGGTCCTGTGCGGCCTCGCGGTCGCGGCGACACGCGTCGTGCAGCGCACGTCCGCTGCCCGCTCACGCGGTGGTGCGGCGCGCCCGCCCAACCGCTTCGCGCCCGGTGTCGCGTGGCGGCTCGCCGCGCTCGGGGCCACGACGGTCGCGACGGTCGCCGCGCTCGTCTGGTACCTGCTGTCGGTCGCCCGCCTCGCGCTCGACTACGAGCGGGACGCGTGGGTCGTGCAGGGCGGCTGGCTGGGTGTGCGCCTGCTGGGCATCGGCGCGGTGCTCGTCGCCGTGCTCCTCGCGCACCGCGCGTACGACGCCCGGCAGGACGGCGTGCCGCTCGCGCCCGGCATCGTCCGGCGGGTCGCGGCCGTCGGCGTCCTGGGCGGATCCGCGGTCCTGCTCGTCGTCCTGGCCTACTGGGGCGTGTTCCAGCTGAACATCTGAGGGTGAACTGGACGCATGCACGTGAACCACACCCCCCGGGTGAGGCACCATGTGCGCCGGTGGCTTCTCAGGTGGGGATGGTGGTGCAGTGCGCACGTCTTGGGGTTCGGCGACGGACCGGGGGCGCGTCCGTGAGGTCAACGAGGACGCGCTCCTCGCGTACCCCCCGGTCTTCCTGGTCGCCGACGGGATGGGCGGGCACGACGCGGGCGACCTCGCGAGCCGCATCGCCGTCGAGGAGTTCGCCCAGCTCGCCGGTCAGTCCTCCGCCTCGTCGGACGACGTGCACGCGTGCTTCGCGCGGACCTCGTCACGCATCCGGACCGAGTTCACGCGTGGTCGGCAGGGCGGGACGACGGTCGCGGGTGCTGCCGTGACCGAGCACGACGGCGGCTGGTACTGGCTCGTGTTCAACGTGGGCGACTCCCGCGTGTACCGCCGGTCCGAAGGGGCGATGGAGCAGGTGAGCGTCGACCACTCGGTGGTCCAGGAGCTGCTCGACTCCGGTGAGCTGACGCCCGACGCCGCGCGTCGGCACCCCGAGCGGCACGTGCTGACGCGCGCGCTGGGGACGGGGGCACCGCCGGAGCCCGACTACTGGCTGCTGCCCGCCGGTGTCGACGATCGCTTGCTCATCTGCACGGACGGCCTGACGCGTGAGCTCAGCGACGCCGAGATCGCGGACGTCCTCGCCTCCGTCGACGACCCGCAGGAGGCGTCCGCACGGCTCGTGCAGCACGCGCTCGAGCGCGGTGCGCGCGACAACGTGAGCGCCGTCGTCGTCGACGTCGCGACGACCGTCACGCCCGAGCCGACCCACACGACGCTGCCGCGCACGGCCCCCGACCTCGGTCCGCACCTCTGGGACGAGATGCTCAACGGGGCGACCGTGCCGCGCCACGCCGCCGCCTTGCAGGACGACCCGCCCACGCCTGTCCCGCCGGCCCCCTCGCCGGTCGACGCCCAGGAGGACCCCGCATGACCGACCGCGCCCACCACGAGTACCAGGGCGGCCCCTGGACCGCCGTCGCCGGCGGCGAGCTCCTCGCCCTGGTCGAGCCGGACGCGCCGTGGCGTCTCGTCGACGGGCTGTGGCAGGTGGCACGCGGAGACGGGGACGTGCTCGGTGCGCTCGGCGTGGTCGCCGCCGACGGCTTCGCGGTCCTGCCCGCGTTCGCGCTCGTGCGCACGGAGGCCGACGGCTCGGTCCACGCCGTGCTGCGCGGACCGGTGCGGCTGCGCCTGCACGGTGCCGACGGTGCGCAGGAGGTCGCCGCCCGTGACGGGGCCGTGTGGACCGAGCACCGTGCGCTGGGCGTGCAGGGGCTCGAGGTGCTCGTGGACGACGCGCCCGAGGCCCCGTGGTGGCCGCTGGTCGCCGGCGTGGTGCGGGCCGGCGCCGTGCGCAACGGTGCCACGGAGGTCGCCTCCGTCCGGCCCGACACCGCGACCCACGAGCAGCCGGTCGTCCCCGCCCCGGACGCCCCGTCGGTGGCGCCGGAGCCCGTCGCCGTCGCGGCGGAGCCCGAGCCGGTGGCCGAGCGGGAGCCGGTGCCGGACCCGGAGCCGGTGGTGGTCGCGGAGTCGGTGGTGGTGCCGGAGCCCGTGGTGATGCCGGAGCCGGAGCCTGCGGTCGTGGCGGAGCAGGCCGTGGCCCCGGAGGTGCTGGTGGAGCCCGAGCCGCCGGTGGTGGTGTCGGAGCCGCTGCCGGAGTCGCACGACGTCGACGTCGTGCCGGAGCCCGAGCCGTGGTACGTCGCGGACGTGGAACCCCTGACGGTCGCACCGCACGCGGGGAGCGCGGACCACGGCATGGCCGGCTGGCCCGTTGCGCCCGCCCTGGCCGAGGTGGCGCACTTCGACGAGGTCGCCCCGGTCGCGACGAGCACGCACGTCGAGGCGGGGACCGCCCTCGACGACCCCGCGCCGGCCGCCGACGCGGAGGTCGGGCACGACATCCCGTGGTGGCCGCTGACGACCTCCGCCGGGGTGGAGGCGCCCGCCGTGCCCGCGGCACCCGCCGTGCTGGCGCCCGTCGTCACGGCGGAGCCCGACGTGCTGGAGGTCGAGTCGGACGACCACGACGGCATGACGATCCTGTCCAGCGACCTCGCGCGGCTGCGGGACCGTCTGCCCGCGTGGTCGCAGGACGCGGTGCCCGGCCCGTTCCCCACGCCCGAGGCCGAGCCGCTGCCGGCCCGCATGGTGCTGTCCACCGGGCTGGTCGTCGTGCTCGACCGGGCCGTGCTGCTGGGACGCGCCCCGCAGGTCTCGCGCGTCACCAACCGGGAGCTGCCGCGGCTCGTCACCGTCCCCAGCCCGAACCAGGACATCTCCCGGACGCACGCGGAGGTGCGGGTCGAGGGCGAGCACGTCGTCGTCACCGACCTCGACTCGACCAACGGGGTGCACGTCTCGCGGCCCGGTGAGGGCGTGCGGCGGCTGCACCCGGGCGAGCCGAGCGTGGTGGGGACCGACGAGGTCGTCGACCTCGGGGACGGCGTGACGTTCACGGTGGAGCGCAGCGCGCCGTGACAGCTCGTCGTGAGGCGTCCGCGCCGCCGGACCTGCCCGGGTACGAGTACGTGCGCGTGCTCGGGCTCGGCGGGTTCGCGGACGTCTTCCTGTACCGCCAGCACCTGCCGCGCCGCGACGTCGCGGTCAAGGTGCTGCTCGCGGGCAGCCTCGACCACGACGTGCGCGAGCGGTTCCAGACCGAGGCCAACCTCATGGCCCAGCTGTCGCACCACCCGTCGATCGTGACGATCTACCACGCGGCCATCGCCGCCGACGGTCGGCCGTTCCTCGTGATGGAGTACTGCTCGCGCGTCGGCCTGGCCGAGCGCTACCGCGCCGAGCGGATCCCCGTCCCGGAGGTGCTGCGCATCGGCGTGCGTCTGGCGTCGGCGGTCGAGACGGCGCACCGTGCCGGCATCCTGCACCGCGACATCAAGCCGGCGAACGTCCTGACGACCGACTTCGGATGGCCCGCGCTCACGGACTTCGGGATCGCCGCGACCACCGGGCCGGCGGTGCAGACGATGGGGATGTCGATCCCGTGGTCGCCCCCCGAGCTGCTCGCCGAGCACCCGACGGGGGACGAGCGGTCGGACGTCTACGCCCTGGCAGCCACGATCTACTCGCTCCTGGCCGGACGGACCCCGTTCGAGCTGCCGGGCGGCAACAACAGCGCGCAGCAGCTCGTGGCGCGGATCGAGCGGTCGCCGCTGCCGGCGGTCGGACGCGACGACGTGCCGCCGCAGCTGCAGGCCGTGCTCGAGCGCGCGATGGCGAAGCACCCGTCGCGGCGGTTCTCCTCCGCCATGGCGGTCGCGCGCGCACTGCAGGAGGTCGAGGCGGCGCTCCGGTTGCCGGTGACGCCGCTCGACCTGCCCGACGAGGCGCCCGCACCGTCCGGTCTCATGCCGTCGGACGACGAGGACGCGACCCGGCTGCGCGGCATCTCGCTGCCGGGCCCGCTCCAGGTGCGCGGGCCCGACGACGAGGACGCGACCCGGGCGCGATCGGTGGTCGTCGGACGCCCGACGCTCGTGGCGCCCACGGCACCGGCGCCTGCTCCCGTGCCCGCCGGCGTGCCGGACGGGCCCGACGGGCGACGCGGCGGACGCGTCGCGGCCGTCGTCGCGGGTGCCGTGGTCGTCGTCGCCGTGGCCGCGGTGCTCGTCGCGTCGTTGGGTGGCGCCGACCCCGTGCCGCCACGCGGCGTCAGCGACACGTTCGCGCCGCCGCAGACCGGGCCCGCTGCCGCGCCCGTCCCGGCGCCGCACTCGCTCGACGGCACCCGGGCGGCCGACGGGGCCGTGACGTTCACGTGGCAGAATCCGGACCCGCAGGACGGGGACCGGTACCTCTGGGGCGTGCTCACCGCGACGGGTGAGCCGACGCTCGTGCTCGTCGACGACGAGCGCGTCACGGTCCCCGCGGAGCAGGCGACGGGTGAGGTGTGCATCGAGGTGTCCATCGTGCGGGCGGACCGCAGCAGGTCGGCACGCCCCGCGCAGGGGTGCACGTCGTGACGTGGTGGGATCCCCGCACGTGGCGTCGGCGTCCCGCCACGACGGCCGCGGCGATCGTCACCGTGCCCGTCCTCGTGCTGTCGCTGGCCCTGCTCGACCGTGGCTTCCCGCTCGCGCGCGTCGACCTCAACGACGGCGGGGTGTGGCTCACGGCGACCGGCCAGTCCAGCCTGGGACGCTACAACGTGCCGGTCGAGGAGCTCGACGGCGGGGTCGTGGCCGCGAGCAGCACGTTCGACGTGCAGCAGGACGAGGGGTGGGTGCTCCTGGTCGAGCGCACCGCGGTGTCCGTCGTGGACCCGGCCACCGTCGCGACGACCACGCAGATCGCCACACCGGGGGGAGCGCGCGTGTCGATGGCGGCCGGGAGGGTCGCGTTCGTCGACGGCGCCGGTGACGTGTGGGTCCGCCAGGTCGGCGAGCTCGACCTGCTCGACATGACGGACGACGCCCCCGACCTGCAGCTCGGGGAGAAGGGCGCGGCGGTCGTGGCGCGCAGCGGTGCGGTGCTCACGGTCGCGCCGCAGGACGGCGCCGTGACGCTCGTCCCCGCGACGCAGCCGGTGGCCCCCGAGCAGCTCGGGACCCTGGGCGAGGTCGACGTCGATGACGTGACGGCGGTGGGCGACGAGCTCGTCGTGCTGACCGGAAGCACCGTGCGCACGCTGTCCGGCGAGGTCACGGTCGACGACACGGACCTGGTGCTCCAGCAGCCGGGGCCTGCGGCGTCGAGCGTGCTGCTGTCCGGTCGTGACGCGTTGTGGGAGGTGCCGCTCGACGGCGGGACCCCGCGGCGGCACGCGACCACCGGCTCGGGCACGCCGGCCGCACCCGTGCGCGTCGGTGACTGCGCCTACGCGGCGTGGGCGTCGACGGTCGGTGCGTCGTTGCAGCTCTGCGACGGGCAGGACGCCCGGGTGGAGGACCTGCAGGGGATGACGGCGGGGGACGACCTCGCCTTCCGGGTGAACCGGGGCTTCGTCGTGCTCAACGAGACCGTGGGCGGCAGGGTGTGGCTGCCGCAGGAGGACACGGCCGTGCGCGTCCCCAACTGGGACGACATCGTCCCGGAGGAGGAGCCGGAGGACTCCGAGGAGGAGTCCGAGAGCGGCGAGGTCATGCAGGAACCCGTCACGGAGTGCACCGACCAGAGCGCGCCGCCCGTCGCCGTCGACGACGAGTTCGGGGTGCGGGCCGGCCGGACGCGCGTGCTGCCCGTGATCGACAACGACTCCTCGTCCGACTGCGGGATCCTCGTGATCTCCGAGCTGGACGCGCTGCCTGCCGACTTCGGCACCCTCGAGAAGGTCCGCGGTGGCCGTGCCCTGCAGGTGCGCGTGCTCGACGGAGCGGTGGGGACCGCCGAGGTCAAGTACACGGTCACCGACGGGCGCGGTGTCAACGCCCCGTCGACGGCGACCGTGCGCATCACCGTGAGCGACGGTGACAACGCTCCGACGCAGGTACGCACGTCGTCCCTCACCGTGGAGACCGGCGGTCAGCTGGTCCACGGGGTGCTCGCCGACTTCCAGGACGTCGACGGCGACGACCTGCTGCTCGTCGCGGCCGACGCGGACCCGACCGTCGGGACCGCGCGCTTCCGGCAGGACGGCGTCCTCACGTTCACGGCCGACGGCGGTGGGCTGGGTCGCACGACCGTGCGCGTGCAGGTCTCGGACGGGACCAACGTCGTCGACGGCGAGGTCGTCGTCGACGTGCGCGCCGCCGGGTCCGTGCCACCGCAGATCGACCCCGTGCACGCGGTGACGTACGTCGGGCAGGAGGTCGTCGTCCGTCCGCTGGACGCGGTCCGCTCGGCGTCGTCCGAGCCGCCGCGCCTCGCCGGGGTGAACGACGTCGTCGGGGCGACGATCGTGCCGGACCTCCAGGCGGGCACGTTCGCGTTCAAGGCACCGCGTTCCGGTGCGTACTACGTGTCGTTCGTCGTCACGGCCGCACCGCAGCAGGCCACCGGCATCGCGCGGATCGACGTGCGTGAGTGGCCCGAGCAGGCGCAGCCGCCCGTCGCGGTGCGTGACCTCGCCCTGCTCCCGGCCGGCGGTGAGGTCACCGTCGACCCGCTCGCCAACGACGAGGACCCCGCGAACAACGTCCTGGTGCTGCAGACCGTGACCGCGCCCGAGGGCTCGGGCCTGCAGGTCGCCGTGCTGGAGCACCGCTACGTGCAGATCCGGGCGGACCGCACCCCCGACGGACCCGTCGTGCTGACGTACGAGGTGTCGAACGGGTCGGCCTCGGCGCGCGGGGAGATCGTCGTGCAGCCGGTGCCGCCGTCCGCGTCGTCGCAACCTCCCGTGGTGCCGAACGTCGAGGCCACGGTGCGCGCCGGCGGCGTCGTCACGATCCCCGTGCTCGCAGGGGCGTCCGACCCGGACGGCGACACGCTGACCGTGCTGCGGAACCTCCCCGAGCCGTTGGCCGACGGTGAGGGGCTGCTGTTCGTGTCGGGCGACGTGCTGCGGTACCAGGCACCCGACCGTGCACTGACGGCGCGTGCGGTCTTCGAGGTCCAGGACTCCGCGGGCAACATCACGGCCGCGACCGTGACCCTGCGGGTGCACGAGTCCGACCCGGCCACGAAGTCACCGCCGCGGCCGCGGGACGTCGAGGCGCGGGTGTTCGAGGGGGACACCGTGCGCATCCCGGTCGAACTCGTCGGCATCGACGCCGACGGCGACGGCGTGACGCTCCTCGGACCCGCGTCCGCACCGATGCTGGGGCGCATCACCGAGGTCGGTCCGGACTGGCTCGAGTACGAGGCGTTCCCCGGCTCCCGGGGGACCGACACGTTCACGTACGCCGTGGAGGACTGGATCGGCCAGCGCGCCGTCGCGACCGTGCGGGTCGGCATCGCCCCCCGGCCGTCGGACGCCTCCGGGGTCGTCGCGGTCGACGACGCCGTCACCCTGCGACCGGGACAGCGCGTCGAGGTCCGCGTCCTGGCGAACGACATCGACTCGACGAGCCGCGAGCTGAGGCTGGAGTCGATCGAGGCCCCGGAGGGCGTCGAGGCGACGACCCAGGGTCGGCGCATCGTCGTCACGGCGCCCTCGTCCCCGGGAGTCGTGCAGATCCAGTACCTGGTGACGAACGACGGCGGTGGACGTGACTACGGCGTGCTGACGGTCACCGTGACGAAGGACGCACCCGTGCAGCCGCCGATCGCCCGCGACGTGCTTGTCCCCGCGATCGACACGCTGGGCAAGACGGAGGTGTCCGTCGACGTCCTGGCGGTCGCGCAGAACCCGTCCGGGCCGCTGTCGGACCTCGACGTCTCGGTGCCGGCGTCGCACGCGGACGTCGCGCGCGTGACGCCGGAGGGCGACGTCGTCGTGACGCTCGTCGACTACTCGCAGACCGTCCCGTACCGCCTGGTCAACCGGACCGCGGAGGGCGCCGACGCCTACGCGTTCATCACGGTGCCGGCGCTCGGCTTCTTCCCCCCGCAGCTGCGCCCTCGCGCCCCGGAGCTGCGGGTCGCGACCGGCGAGGAGCTGGTGATCTCGCTCGCGGAGCACGTCCAGGTGGCGCCCGGGCGGGAGCCGAAGATCGTCGACCCCGCGCAGGTCGCCGCCACGCGGTCGAACGGTGCGCCGCTCGTCAAGGACGCCGGGACCCTCGTGTTCACGTCGGACGAGGGGTACGCCGGGCCGGCGTCGATCACCGTTCCCGTCACGGACGAGACCGGCCCGTCGGACACGACGGCACGCACGTCGCTGCTGACCCTGCAGATCACGGTGTTCGCGGTCGACGACCACCCGCCGACCTTCGACGCCCAGACGGTCGAGGTCGAGCCCGGCGAGCGGGCCAAGCGTGTCGACCTGCTCGCGCTGACGCGCGGGCCCGAGCAGGAGGACGGGACGGCCACCCCGGCCGACCGGTACGGCTTCCGGTCCGTCTCGAGCGTGCCCGCGGGGTTCGTGGCCGTCGTCGAGGGTTCCGAGCTGGTCGTGTCCGCGCCGACGACGACCCCGAAGGGCACGACCGGCCGGTTCGAGATGCAGCTCCTGTACGGCCGCAGCGGGGTGATGGACGTCGCGATCGACCTCCGCGTCGTCGCGAGCACCCGCCGCACCGCGACCGTGCAGAACTTCACGGTCGACGACGGTGCGCAGGGACGTGAGACGACCGTCGACGTCCTCGCGGGCTCGGTGAACCCGTTCCCCGACCAGGGTCCGTTGACGGTGGTCGGGGCAGTCGTCGAGACGGCGGGGGCGGGCACGGCCTCGGCGACCTCGAGCAGCGTCTCGGTGCGCCCCGGCAACGAGTTCATCGGGCCGATGGTCGTGCGGTTCCGCGTGCGTGACGTGACCGGCGACCCGGGACGCGAGGTCGAGGGTCGGGTGACGGTCCGGGTCAGCGGTGTCCCGCTCGCGCCTGTCCCGCCGCGGATCGGGGAGATCCGGGACCGCACGGTCGTCCTGTCCTGGACGGCGCCCGACAACCGCGGCGAGCCCATCACGGAGTACCGCGTCACGGCCCAGCCGGGCGGCGCCACGCGCTCCTGCGTGAGTACGACCTGCACCATCGACGGTCTGACCAACGACGTCGAGTACAAGTTCACCGTCGCGGCCCGCAACCGGGTCGGCTGGTCCGAGGAGTCACCGGTCTCGGCGCCCGCGCGGCCGGACGCGGTGCCGGACGCCCCGGCAGCGCTGCGGTTGACGTCGGGCGACCGCGCACTCGTGGTCGCGTGGAGCGCGCCGACGTCGAGCGGGTCCGCGATCACCGGCTACGACGTGGAGGTCGTCGGACCGAACGGCGTGTTCACACGGGCCACGACGGCGACGTCCATGACGGTCGACGGGCTGCAGAACGGCGCGCAGTACCAGGTGCGGGTCCGTGCCAAGAACCGCGCGCCCGAGCCGGGTCCGTGGAGCCCGTACGCCCTCGAGGTGCCGGCGGGCGTGCCGGACGCACCGGAGGTGACGGCGGAACGCAAGAGCCAGGGCTGGTACGAGCAGGCGAGCGTCGCCGTCAGCTGGACGACGCCGCGGGGCAACGGGGACGCCGTGTCCGAGTACGAGGTGCTCGTGGACGGCAGCGCGTCGTGCGCGTCGACAGGGCCGAACACGTGCGTCATCGCACCTGCGGAGCGTGGCCGGAGCTACTCGATCACCGTGCGCGCGCGGAACAAGGCCGGGTGGTCCGCCTTCGGTTCCACCTCGGGAGAGACGTTCAGCGCACCCACTGCACCGCGTGACGTCCGGCTGGTCGTCGGGCCCGCAGCCGACTGGGGTCAGGCCACCGCGACCCTGTCGTGGTCGCCGCCGGAGGACGCGGGCGGTGCCGGCATCTCCGTCGCGTCCTACCGCGTCACCGGACCCGGCGTCGACGAGACCGTGCGCGGCACGTCGCGCGAGTTCTCCGGCCTCGGGGCGCAGACCCTCGGGCCGTTCACCGTCGTTGCGGTGTCGACCCGGGACCTGGCGGGGGAGGCGGCCACGTCGGCCGCCCTCGCCGTCGTCACGCGGCCCCAGCAGCCCGCCGTCACGGTGACGACCGCGGGCGTCGACCTGGTCGCGATCGCGTTCTCGGACGGGAACGACGGCGGCGCGCCCATCAGCGCCCGCGAGTACTCGGTGAACGGCGGACCGGCGACCTCCGAGCGCCCGGCGTCGCCCTTCTCGTCGGGCAGCGAGGTCACGGTGAGGTACCGCGTCCAGAACTCGCAGGGCTGGAGCCCGTGGGCCGAGTCCAGGGCGCAGCCGGGTGCGCCGGGCGTCCCGGGGAGTCCTGGCGTGACGATCTCCTCCGGCCAGCCCGCGCGGACGCTGCAGTTCACCGTGGTGGCACCGGGATCGGACGGTGGCCGCGCGATCGACCGGTACGAGTACCGCGTGACCGGCCGGGGACGTCCCCTCGAGGGCACCGCGGGGACCGACCCCGTGACCCTGGCCGACCTCGCACCCGGCGACTACGTCGTCACCGTGCGAGCACGCAACAGCGTGGGCTGGGGGGAGTGGTCGGCCGGCGTCCCGGCCGTCGTGACCGAAACGCCCCCGCCCGCCGCGCCATGACGAGCCCCCCGTACGTCCCCGTCGTCCTCCTGTCCCGCACGCCCGTCCCGAGGAGCCCTCGCACATGACCCCCGAGCAGACCACCTGGTTCGCCGAGACGTTCGACGCCCTGGTGGCCAACGTCGGGCAGGCGCTGCTCGGCAAGGAGGAGACCGTCCGCCTCGTGCTGATCGCGATGCTCGCGGACGGGCACGTGCTGCTCGAGGACGCGCCGGGCACCGGCAAGACGTCGCTGGCCAAGGCGATCTCGGCGACCGTGCAGGGTTCGCACCACCGCATCCAGTTCACGCCCGACCTGCTGCCGTCGGACGTCACCGGCGTGACGATCTACGACCAGTCGTCCCAGCGGTTCGAGTTCCACCCCGGCCCGATCTTCGCGTCGGTCGTCCTGGCTGACGAGATCAACCGTGCGTCGCCCAAGACGCAGGCGGCGCTGCTCGAGGTCATGGAGGAGGCGAACGTGACGGTCGACGGGGTCACCCACCCGGTCGGTCGTCCGTTCATGGTCATCGCGACGCAGAACCCCATCGAGCAGGCCGGCACGTACCGGCTCCCCGAGGCCCAGCTGGACCGGTTCCTGCTCAAGACGTCGCTCGGCTACCCGGACCGCGCCTCGTCGGTCGAGATCCTCGCGGGACTCAAGGACCGCACGGCGGCGCTGCGTCCGCGCATCACGACGCAGGCCGTGGGGACGATGGCCGACCTCGCGCTGACGGTCCACGTCGACGCGGCCGTGCTCGACTACGTCGCCCGGCTGCTCGAGGCCACGCGCGACGACCCGCAGACGTCGCTCGGGGCGAGCATCCGCGGCGGGCTGGCGCTCGTGCGGTGCGCCAAGGTGGCGGCCGCCGCCGACGGGCGCGACTACGTCCTCCCGGACGACATCAAGGTGCTGGGGCAGGCCGTGCTCGCGCACCGGCTCGTGCTCGACTCCGAGGCCGAGTTCGCGGGTGTGACGGCGACCGAGGTCGTCGCCCGGGTGCTCTCCCAGGTCGCGCCGCCGGCCCTGCGGCAGGGCTGAGCCATGGGTCTGCGCGTCGCGCCCCTCGGGTGGGGGGTGGCCGTCGTGGCGCTCCTCGCCCTGGGGGCGGGGCGCCTGCTCGGCTGGGGCGAGCTCGCCGCGCTCGGCGTGGCGCTGCTCGGCGTGCTCGTCGCGTCCCTGGTCATGACCGCCGGTCGGACCCGGTACCGGGTCGTGCTCGACCTGGCGGACCACCGCGTGCGCATCGGGCAGCGCGCCGTAGGCCGCGTCGACGTGCGCAACGCCGCCAGGCGCCGGTCGCTGCCGTCGCAGGTCGACCTGCCGGTCGGGGACCGCGTCGTCGAGCTGTCCGTCCCGAGCCTGCCGGCGGGTGGGACGCACGACGACCTGTTCGCGGTCCCGACCGACCGCCGCGCCGTGATCGTCGTCGGCCCCGTCGTCTCGCGTCGCGGGGACCCGCTGGGCCTGCTCCAGCGCCGGTTGCGCTGGACCGAGCCGGCCGAGCTGTTCGTCCACCCGGAGGTCGTCGCGCTGGGTGGCGCGAACGCCGGCCTGCTGCGGGACCTCGAGGGGCAGGCCACACGTGACCTGTCGGACTCGGACCTCAACTTCCACGCGTTGCGCGACTACGTCGCCGGGGACGACCGCCGGTACATCCACTGGCGCACCACCGCCCGTCGCGGCAAGCTCATGGTCAAGCAGTTCGAGGACACGCGTCGCACGCTCACGTCGATCGCGCTCGCCACGGCGGTGGGTGACTACGCGCACCCCGACGAGCTGGAGCTCGCGGTCTCGGTCGCCGCGTCGATCGCGGTGCAGGCCATCCGCGACGAGCGCGACGTGGAGCTCCTCGCCGGCGCCGGCCGCCTGCGGACCGCGACGCCTCCGCTGCTCCTCGACGACTGCTCACGCCTGTCCTGGTCGCCGGCCGGTGCCGGCGTCGTGCTCCTGGGCCGCCGTGTCGTGCGTGAGACGCCCGACGCGTCCGTCGCGTTCCTCATCACCGGGGGGACGCCGTCGGACGCCGACCTGCGCCTGGGCGCGCGCGCTCTGTCGGCCGGCACCCGCGCGGTCGTGCTGCGGTGCGCGCTGGGTCAGGACGTCTCCGTGCGCACCCAGGGGGCGTTGACCCTCGGGACCCTCGGACGCCTGGACGACCTGCCGCGTGCCCTGCGCCGGGTGGTCGGATGAGGCCGGGGCAGCGCATCGGGGTGCGGGAGCCCGCGGACGCCGTGCGTGACGTCGCCGTGCTGCCGGCCACCGTGGCGCTCGCGCTCACGCCGCTCCTGCCGGTGTACGGCACGACGGCCGTCGTGCCGGCGCTCGTCGGCGGGATCGTGCTCGGGGCCGCGGTGACCGTCGTCGGCGCGCTGCGCAGGTGGTCCGCCATCGTCGTCGTCGCGCTGCTGGTGGCCGTGTACGCGCTGGCCGGGGGTGCGCTCGCGGCGCCGACGACCACCGTGGCGGGGGTGGTGCCCACGCCCGCGACGTTCGCCGCCCTCGCCCGGGGAGCGGCGTCGACCTGGAAGCAGGTCCTCACGCTGCAGCCGCCCGTGGGAACGGGTGGGACGCTGCTGGTCGCCGCCTTCCTGCTCGCGCTCGTCGGGACGGCGGCGGCGCTCACCCTGACGCTGCGCGTGCGCCGGTCGGCGGTCGCCTCGCTCGCGGCGCTCGTCCCGCTCCTGGTCCTCGTCGCCGCCGTCGTGCTGGGGACCCGGCAGCCGCCGGTGCCGCCGGCTGTCGCGGGCACCGTCCTGGCGGTGACGGGTCTGACGTGGGCCGCGTGGCGGACCGGTGCGTGGCGTCCCCGTCGCGTCGTCGCGACGGCTGCCCTGGTCGCGGTGGCGGCGACCGGTGGTCTCGTCGGCGGTCCGCTGGTCGTCGCGGACCAGCCGCGCTTCGTCGTCCGCGACGAGATCGTCCCGCCCTTCGACCCGCGCGACTACCCGAGCCCGCTCGCGTCGTTCCGGCGCCTCGTCAAGATGGACGACACGGTCCTGCTGACGGTCGACGGCCTGCCGCGCGGAGCACGCGTGCGGCTCGCGACGTTCGACCAGTACGACGGCGTGGTGTTCAACGTGGCCGGCGACGGCTCCGCGCAGGCGTCGGGGGAGTTCCGGCGCGTCGGCGACACCATCGACGTCCCGGTGCGCGGCGAGGCGGCGCGCGTGGACGTCACGGTCGGTGCGCTGCAGGGCGTCTGGCTGCCGACCGTGGGTTACGCGCGGTCGGTGGACCTGGGACGCGCGACCGGGGACCTGCGGTTCAACGACGCGACGGGTGCGGCGGTGGTCACCTCGGGAGTCCGTCAGGGGATGACGTACTCCCTCGACGTCGTGGTGCCCGCGGTGCCGGAGGACGACGAGATCGGGGGAGCGGCGCCCGGGCGGGTGTCGCAGCCGCCGAACAGCGGTGAGCCCCCGGCCGTCGACGTCGCGGCGGCGGACATCGCGCGCGACGCCGGGACCCACGTCCAGGCCGCGCGCGCCATCGCCGACCACCTGAGCCAGCAGGGCTACTTCAGCCACGGCCTGACGGACGCCGGGGACTACCCGTCGCTGTCGGGCCACGGTGCCGCCCGGCTCGCCGAGCTCCTCGCCGGGGACGTGATGGTCGGTGACGGCGAGCAGTACGCGGCGTCGGCTGCCCTGATGATCCGCGAGAGGGGCCTGCCGGCGCGCGTCGTGCTCGGTTTCGTCCCGGGCTCGGGCGACGACCTCGAGGGGGAGGGCGACGTGACCGTGCCGACCGACGAGGACGGCGCCGTCGAGATCCGCGGGCGCGACGTGCAGGCGTGGGTCGAGGTCGCCTTCGCCGGCCACGGTTGGGTGACGTTCGACGTGACCCCGCCGCGCTCGCGCACGCCCGAGCAGGAGCAGGAGGAGACCGACACCGACCCGCAGCCGCAGGTCGTGCAGCCGCCCGCGCTCCCGCCGGACCGTGTCACGCCGCCCGACGACGACACCGAGCAGCCCCAGACGGAGGACCCGCCCGCGGACGACTCCGGGCTCGCGCTGTGGCTGCGCATCGCGGCCTGGACGGGCGTCGGCCTCGCCGGGGTCCTCGTGCTGCTGTCACCGCTGCTCGTGGTGATCGCGCTCAAGGCACGACGGCGCCGACGGCGGCGGCGGGCAGCCGATCCGGTGCGGCGGGTCGCCGGCGGCTGGGACGAGGTCGTGGACACCGCCCGCGACATGGGGGGCGTCCCGCCGGTGGCGGCGACGCGTCGCGAGACCGCCCGCGCGTGGGCCACGACGGTCACGGCCCGGCACCCGGCGGTCGCGGCCCGTGTCGACGCGCTCGCGCGGCGCGCCGACCGTGCGGTCTTCGGCGCCGGGGCACCCGACCGGTCGGAGGTCGAGGCGTACTGGGCCGACGTGGACGCGACCGTCGGTGCGCTGCGCCGGACCCTGCCGTGGCGCCGACGCGTCCGGAGCCGTGCGTCGCTCGCGTCGCTGCGACGCTCGTCACCGCGCCCGACACGGCGGCAGACGGCGCTCGTGGCGTCGAGCGACGCCGCTCCCGGACGACGTCCACGCCGAACCCGCTCCGACCGCCGAGGTGAACGATGACCAGCCGACCCGTGACCGCCCTGGACGACCGGCCGGCGGGCCTGGGGCGGCGGTTCGTCGCCGTGCTCGTCGACCAGGTGGTCGTGATGGCGCTCGGAGGCGCGGTGGTGCTCGTCGCCGCACTGCGCGTCGCCGCCGCCGTGCGGGACGGTGCCGTGGCTGCGGACGCCCCCGCCGCCCCGGCGCCCCTGCTGGGCGCCGCGGTGGTGCTGGCGGCGGCCGTCACGATCGCGCAGTGGCTGGTTCACGGACGCCTCGGCTGGACCCTCGGTCGGCGGCTGCTCGGCGTGCGGACGGTCGACGTGCACACCCGCCGGCCGATCGGCGCCGGCCGCGTGCTCGTCCGCGGGCTCGTCGTGGCCGTCGGCGCCCTGGCCTGCGCGGTCGGGCAGCTCGTGGTGCTGCTGTCCCCGCTGCTCGACCGGACGGGCCGGCGGCGCGGCTGGCACGACCGGGCGGTCGACGCGGAGGTGCTGCGGGTCGCGCCGTCGCCCCAGGCCCGTGGGCACGACGCGACGAGCCGCACCGTCCGAGCGGACACGGCCCGGCGTCCGGCCCGCGCTGCCGAGGCGACGCGGTCGCCCGAGGTCGACGACGCACCGTTCCGCGCGCCCGCCGAGCCGCCCACGGGTGCGTCGGGCGTCCTCGCGGCGCCTTCGCCGGCTGCGCCTGGCGCGCCCGCACCCGACGGGCGAGGGCTGGTCCTCGCGCCCCTGCACCCGCAGCGCTCGGCCCCCGACCTCGACACCCGTGCGATCCCTGCCGTTCGGGCGGCGCCGACGCTGGCGTTCGGGTTGGCGCCCGAGCTCGAGATGACGCGTCCGGCCCCGCCCCGGACGGACGTCCTGCCGGAGCAGCGCCCCGGCGGGACCGCGGGGCTGCGCGTCGCGTTCGACGACGGTCGCGTGCTCACGGTCGAGCGTCTGGCCCTGGTCGGGCGCAACCCGTCGCAGGGGCCGGGTGTGCAGGTCGTGCGCGTCGTCGACCCGGCCCGCTCGGTCTCCAAGACCCACCTGCAGCTCGCGGTCGACGCGGCCGGCGGGGCGTGGGTGGTGGACCGCGGCTCGACCAACGGCACCCTGGTGACGCTGCCGGACGGGGCGCAGGTCGTGTGCCCGGTCGACCACCCGGTGCGGCTGCGCGAGGGGGCCGTCGTGATGTTCGGCGACAGCTCGCTGCGGGTCGTCGCGATGCCCGTCGTGGGTGGACGCAGGACCTCGGTCTAGGCGCCGGGGAGCCCGTCGGTGCCGGACCTGGAGCCCGCGGCGCTCACGAGGGCCGCGAGCGCGTCGAGGACGCGGTCGAGACCGAACCGCCAGGTGTGCTCGGCGCTGGAGGGCGCGTTCATGGCGGCGCCGGCTGCGGCTCCGACGCGTCGCGCGAGCGGGAACCGGTCCCCGACGTAGTCGGTGAGCCGGCCCTGCCACGCCGACCACACCGTGGCGATCTGCGCGGAGTGCGGGTCCGGGAGGAACGAGCGTGCGGAGGCGCGGACGAAGTCGCCGACGAAGGCGAGGGCTGCGTCGCGCTCGACGTCGTCCAGCCCGGTGCCGTCCAGAGCGTGCAGCTGGTGGTCGTAGGTGGCGATCGTGCCGGGTCCGAAGGCGGTGCGCGGGTCCGTCACGTCGAGGAGCCAGGGGTGGGCGGCGTACAGCGCGAGCTCGTCCTGCGCGACGGCCCGGACGCGCGCCTGCCACGTCCCGTCGAGGTGGGGCAGGCGGGGCCGGACCGCGCGGATCGCGTCGGCCATCAGCACCAGCAGGTCGTCCCGGGAGCCGACGTGGGTGTAGACGGCGTTCGGCGCGATGCCGAGCGTCACGCCCAGCCGCCGCACGGTCACTGCGGGCAGGCCGTCGCGGTCGGCGATGCCGGTGGCGGTGTCGACGACCTGGGACGTCGACACCTTCGAGCGCGGTCCCCGCGTGCCGGAGGCGGGCGCCGCGGGGTGGTCCCGCCACAGCAGGTCGATCAGCTCGCGTGACACTCGGCCTCCTGCGGGGAACATGTCGGCACCGAGATACCTTGTACGGTGGACAAGGTACTTCGAGAGGATCGACATGCACATCACCGGATCCGCCGTGTCGCTCAACGTCCCCGACGTCGCCGCCTCGGCCGAGTTCGCCCGCACGCACCTGGGTTTCGTCGAGGAGATGTCCGCCGACGGCTTCGTCGCGCTCAGCCACCCGGACGTCGGGTTCAACCTCACGCTGCTGCGCGTCGGCCTGCCCAGCTTCAAGCCCGACCGGATCGCGGGTCCGGCCGGGCAGGGCCTCCTGGTCGCGTTCGTCGTCGAGGACCTGGACGCCGAGTACGAGCGCATCGCCGCCGCCGGTGCGCAGGTCGTCACGCCTCCCGGGACGGAGCCGTGGGGTGAGCGGTTCTGCCAGTTCGCCGACCCCAACGGCATCGTCTGGCAGCTCGTCCAGTGGGTCTGACCGCCCGGCCGCCCCTGCGTACCCCGGTGTTCTAGTCTCGGGCCATGGGTGCCGTGCGCCCGGCCCCGAGGATGCGGCCGGTCGAGCTCGACGAGGAGGACGACCGTCCGTCGGCGGTCGTCAGGTCGGCGCGCGACCACGCCGCAGCCGCCGGCGGTCCAGGCGGGCCCGACGCCCCGGACGCGCACCGGGCTGAGCGCCGCTGGTGGCCCTGGGGCGCCGGTGCCCTCGCCGTCGTGGTGGGTGCCGCGGCCGTCGCCACCGGCGTCACGGAGCGGGCGGCGCGCGAGCGCGCCGACGTCTTCGCCGCCCTGCCCGGCGTGGTGCGGCCGCTCGAGCGTCCGCCCGTCGAGCGGTGGCGGACCGCCGCGGACGGCCCGACGCCGGTGCTGGACGCCGCGGGCGCGCTGGTGACGGTCAGCGGAGCCGACGGCCGATGGGTCGTGCGCTCGTCGGACCCTGCGACGGGCACGACGCGCTGGGAGGTGCCGGTCGTCGACCAGGCCGGCTCGGGCTTCGAGTCCGTCGCCGTCGCGTGCGTCGCGGGTGAGGGCGGCTCAGGCCACCTCCTGTGCGCGTGGACGGAGCCGGACGTCGTGTACGGGACCCCCGGCGGGTCGACGAACTACGTCCCGCCCACGCACGTCGTCGCGCTCGCCGGCGCGGACGGCACGCAGCGCGGTGCGTGGGAGGTCGAGGGGAGCGTCCTGGGAATCCAGCGTCACGAGGACGACGTCGTCGTCGCGACGGGGCTCAACGACCGGCACGTGCTCGTCGAGCGCCGCGACGGGACCGACGGCACCGTGCGCTGGTCGTGGACCTCCCCGGTGCCGCTGGTCGACAACGGCGGGGTCCGTGCCGTGCCCAAGCTCGTGGCGGGCGGCGACGTGGTCGCGCTCATGGCGAACTCGACCACGGTGCTCGACGCCCGCACGGGCGTCGTCCTGGAGGCGGGCCCGGCCGGCCAGCAGATCCTCGTGGCCGGTCTGCCCGACGGCGGCTTCGCGACGTGGGAGGCCGTGTTCGGCGGGACGCTGCGTGACGCCGACGGCACCGTCCGGGCCAGGGTCCCCGGCCTGCCCCGGCCTGTGGTGGGCGACTCGTCGGTCGACGCGCTCGTGATCGACGTGGGCAACCGGGCGGTCGCCGTGCGGGCGGACGACGGCACCGTCGTCTGGCGGCTGCCGACCTCCATGTCTCCGGTCGCCGTGGCGCACGGCGTCGTCGTCATGGCGGGTGAGGCGTCCGTGGGCGCCGTGGACGGTGCGGACGGGCGGCTGCTGTGGGAGCAGGAGCTCGTGGCGGTGCAGTACATCGCCCCGCTGACCGACGGTCTGCACGTGCTTGCGCCGGAGCCCGATGGTGCCGACGGGTTCGACCTCGTCGCCCGCGGGCTGCGGGACGGTGTCGAGGCCTGGCGGGTCGAGCTGCCGTCCGACCTGCGCCAGCTCACTGCGATCGACGGACGCGTCGTCGCCCGCACGTCCACGGAGGTGATCGTCCTCGCCTGACGTCCCTCGAGCCGCCCGCGCAGGGTGGAGGCGCGCCGTGCGCGCGGGGGGTAGGGTCATGGGCGTGCGCGCACGCTCGCTGCTCCTTCGTCGCCGCGACGAGGCCCTCTAGGCCGGATCCTCGTCGCGGAGTGTGTCGTGCCCGGCTGAGCCACCGCCGAGACCCGCGATGAAGGATCACCCGATGAGCAGCCAGAGCCCCGTCACACCCGCGTGGACCACCGACGCGCCGGCCGCCGAGCGCAACCCGCAGCAGCCCTCGGGCATGCCGGCGCACCGGTACCGCCCGTTCCACGAGCAGATCCGCGTCGACCTGCCGGACCGCACGTGGCCCGACCGGCGGATCACCCGCGCGCCGCGGTGGTGCGCGGTCGACCTGCGCGACGGCAACCAGGCCCTGATCGAGCCGATGAGCCCCGCCCGCAAGCTCGAGATGTTCGAGCTGCTGGTCGACATGGGCTACAAGGAGATCGAGGTCGGGTTCCCCTCCGCGTCGCAGACCGACTTCGACTTCGTCCGGATGCTCATCGAGGAGCGTCGCATCCCGGACGACGTCGTCATCCAGGTGCTGACGCAGGCGCGCGAGCACCTCATCGAGCGCACGTACGAGGCCATCGCCGGCGCGAAGCAGGCGATCGTGCACCTGTACAACTCCACCTCCGTGCTGCAGCGCGAGGTCGTCTTCCGGTCCGACGAGGACGGGATCGCCGACATCGCCGTGTCGGGGGCCCGGTTCTGCAAGAAGTACGAGGAGCTCGTCCCCGACACCGAGGTCCTCTACGAGTACAGCCCCGAGTCGTACACGGGCACCGAGCTCGAGTACGCGGTGCGGGTCTGCAACGCGGTCCTCGACGTGCTGGAGCCGACGCCCGAGCGGCCGGTCATCATCAACCTGCCGGCCACGGTCGAGATGGCGACGCCCAACGTCTACGCGGACTCCATCGAGTGGATGAGCCGCCACCTGCATCACCGTGAGTCGGTCGTCCTGTCGCTGCACCCTCACAACGACCGGGGGACCGCCGTCGCGGCAGCCGAGCTGGGCTACCTGGCGGGTGCCGACCGCATCGAGGGCTGCCTGTTCGGCAACGGTGAGCGCACCGGCAACGTGGACCTGGTCACGCTGGGCCTCAACCTGTTCAGCCAGGGCATCGACCCGCAGATCGACTTCTCCGACATCGACCGCGTCCGTCGGACCGTCGAGCGCTGCAACCAGATGCCGGTGCACGAGCGCCACCCCTACGGAGGCGACCTCGTGTTCACGGCGTTCTCCGGCTCCCACCAGGACGCGATCAAGAAGGGGCTGGACGCGCTCGAGGTCCGCGCGGCCGCGGCGGGCACCGGTGTCGGCGACGTCGAGTGGGCCGTGCCCTACCTGCCCATCGACCCCAAGGACGTCGGTCGCTCGTACGAGGCGATCATCCGGGTGAACTCGCAGTCCGGGAAGGGCGGGATCTCCTACCTGCTCAAGTCCGAGAAGGACCTGGACCTGCCGCGTCGGCTGCAGATCGAGTTCTCGCAGGTCGTGCAGCGGCACACGGACCAGCACGGCACCGAGGTCACGGCCGACGAGCTGTGGTCGATCTTCAGCGACGAGTACCTGCCCGCGACGCCAGGTGGCCCGCTCGCGCCGTGGGGCCGGTTCGCGCTGCGCGGCACGCGCGCCACGAGCACCGAGGGCGGGCAGGACACGCTCGAGGTGGACGTCGTGGACCGGGGAGTCGAGAAGATGCTGCGCGGCACGGGCAACGGCCCGGTCGCCGCGTTCGTCGCCGCGCTGCGGACGACGGGGGTCGACGTCGCGGTGCTCGACTACGCCGAGCACGCGCTGTCGGCAGGCGGCGACGCGACGGCGGCCGCCTACGTCGAGTGCGCCATCGGCGACGACATCCTGTGGGGCGTCGGCATCGATCCCTCGATCACGACGGCGTCGCTCAAGGCGATCGTCTCGGCGGTCAACCGCCACGAGCGCTGAGACGGCCGCCGCGGCGCGCCACCCGCGCGCCGCGGCCGGCCGTCCCGGCGACCGGGGGGACAATGGCCCCGTGAGCCTCTACCGCGACGAGGCGATCGTGCTGCGCACCCACAAGCTGGGGGAGGCCGACCGCATCGTCACCCTCCTGACGCGCGAGCACGGCAAGGTGCGCGCGGTCGGCAAGGGCGTGCGCCGCACGACGTCGCGGTTCGGGTCGCGGCTCGAGCCGTTCATGCACATCGACGTGCAGCTGAGCACGGGACGCAACCTCGACGTCGTGACCCAGGTCGAGACGCTCGGGTCCTACGGTCGTCAGGTCTGCGAGGACTACGCGCTGTACACCGTCGGGACGGTGATGCTGGAGACGGCCGAACGGCTCGTCGAGGCGGAGCGCGAGCCGTCGGTCCAGCAGTACCGGCTGCTGGTCGGTGCGGTGCGGGCGCTGGCGACGCGGGCGCACGCGCCCGGGCTCGTCCTCGACTCGTACCTGCTGCGCGCGCTGGCCGTCGCCGGGTGGGCGCCGAGCTTCACCGAGTGCGCGCGCTGCGGGGCCCCGGGGCCGCACCACGCGTTCGCGCCGTCGGTGGGAGGCGCGGTGTGCGGGGCGTGCCGTCCGCCGGGCGCTGCGGCGCCCGCGCCGGAGACGTTCGCGCTGCTCGCGGCCCTGCTGTCGGGGGACTGGGACGTGGCCGACGCGAGCGCCGAGCGCCACCGCGCGGAGGGCAACGGGCTCGTCGCGGTGTTCTGCCAGTTCCACCTGGAGCGGCGGCTGCGCTCACTGCCGATGGTGGAACGCGTCTGACGCCGGCGCGGCCCGCACGCACCGCGCCGGGTGGCACCATGTCCAACGTGCCACGCGAGACCGTCCCGCCCTACCCGCACCCGTCCGGCGCCCGTCCGCCGCAGATCCCGCGGGAGCTCGTGCCGCGGCACGTCGCGGTCGTGATGGACGGCAACGGTCGCTGGGCCAACGCGCGAGGCCTGCCGCGCGTCGAGGGGCACCGTGCGGGAGAGGCGTCGCTCCTGGACGTCGTCGCCGGGGCGATCGAGATCGGTGTGCAGCACGTGTCTGCGTACGCGTTCTCGACGGAGAACTGGTCGCGCTCGCCCGAGGAGGTGCGGTTCCTCATGGGCTTCAACCGTGACGTCCTGCGCCGACGCCGCGACCTCATGGACTCCTGGGGCGTGCGCGTGCGGTGGGCCGGCCGCCGCCCTCGCCTGTGGCGGTCCGTGATCAACGAGCTCGAGACCGCGGAGCGGCAGACCGCCGGCAACTCGACCTGCACCCTGACGATGTGCGTCAACTACGGCGGTCGGGCCGAGATCGCCGACGCCGCGCAGGCCATCGCCCGTGAGGTCGCGGCCGGCAGGCTCAAGCCGGAGCGGGTGAACGAGAAGACGATCCAGCGGTTCCTCGACGAGCCGGACCTGCCGGACGTCGACCTCTTCGTGCGGTCGTCGGGCGAGCAGCGGATCTCGAACTTCATGCTGTGGCAGTCCGCGTACGCCGAGCTGGTGTTCCTCGACGAGCCGTGGCCCGACGTCGACCGCCGGCACCTGTGGCGCGCCGTCGAGACGTACGCGCGGCGCGACCGGCGGTACGGCGGGGCGGTCGACGCGCCGACCATCGGCTGAGCGGCCCCGTCAGGTCCCGCGGCTCACCGCGGTGCCGGGGCCCGCGGTGATCACGTCGCCCTGCGGCAGGTAGAGCATCCAGTGCTCGTAGCCGTCGGTGAAGATCGAGAAGGTGCGCAGCGTCGTGCCGTCCTCGAACGTCAGGGTGAGGGACAGCGACGGGGTGTCGACCTGTGCCCCGGCGAGGACCTTGCCGTCGAGCACCCGCACCGCGGCCGCCAGGGAGTCGCGTTCGTCCTCCGACGACGCGAGCACCGCCGTCGGCGTCTCGATCCGCCACGCCGAGCAGTACACCCAGACGTGGAACTCGCCGTGCGGCCGGGGCTCGCCGGTCCCCGGCGTACCCGTGGCGGGGCGCTCGTCGCCGAGCTCGACGGTCAGGAAGCTGCCCACGCCGAGGCGCGTCCCCCAGGCCGGGCGACCCCGGGCGGGTGAGAACGCCTGCTCGGCGTCCTGCGGTGTGAGCGTCACGTGCCGTTCCCTTCGTCGGACCGGGGCCGTCGGTCAGCGACCGAACATCCCGAGGATCGTCTCGATGATCTCCCGGAAGCCCATGTTCTGGCCGGTGATCTCGTCGTGGATCCGGCGGATCTCGTCCTTGTCGAGCCGTCGCCCCAGGTCCTTCTCCGCCTGGCGCACGGCGTCCCGGAACTGTTTGTTCTGCGCCTGGTTGTTCCCCGGCGTCCCGTTGGACGACATCTCCAGGACCGTGCCCGCGGCCGCCGCCGCGGCTGCTGCGGCCGCTGCGGCAGCGGCCGCGTTGGCCCACCAGGCGGCCAGCGCGGCGGCGTTGCCCAACGAGCCGAAGCCCGCGAGCACGAGCCCGCCACCGCCGCCCGTGCCGATGAGCAGGGCGATGAGCAGGGCGAGCAGCGCGGTGATCAGCAGGGCCGCGGCCAGCGTGAAGAAGCAGTCGCTCAGGCCGCTGCAGTTGTCGGCGTACGCGGGGCGGCTGTCGAGCAGGGTCGCGGCTGCCGTCAGCCCCGCGACGGCGAGGTGGCGGAGCACGAGCCGGGCGGGCCGTGGCAGGGGCGTGGACGCGGCAACCGGGGTGGGCGGGGCCGCAGTGGTGGCCGTCGTCGTCATGCCGGCCCCCCGGGTGGTGCGTCGTGCAACCCGCGCGGAGCGGGGGAGGGCAGCGGCCCACGCGTCGCATCGCGTCCCGCCCGCATCCCCAGCAGCGTGACCAGGGCGGCGCCGACGCACGCCGCCACGAGGACCGGAAGGAACGTCTGGGTGCGGACCCAGAAGAACCCGAGCACGCCGCGCGTCGCCAGGAAGCCCAAGAGCAGCCCGACGCCGACGCGCACCGCCCGCGGGACGCGCAGCACCTGCGCGACGACCGCCGGGGGGTGTGCCGACAGCCGGTCCCGCAGCAGCAGGAGTCCCGCGAAGAAGACCAGCACGACGACGGCCTCCAGGGCGTTGCCGATGAGGCCTGACAGCAGGAACGTGAGACCCACGGCCCCGAGCACGGCGCGGGTCCGCCCGCTCAGCACGGTCCGGGACTGCTGCGCGAGCCCGGCCCCCAGCACCTGGGACAGGCGTGCCGTCGGCCCGACGAGGGCGCGCCGGTCGAGGAGGACGCGCCCGACGGCGGCCAGCCCGAGGACGATCGCCAGCCAGACCCCGCGCTCCTGGAGGGGGGCGATCGCCTCCACGGTCGGGCTCGACCCGGCCCAGACGAAGAGGGGGCGGATGAGCAGCGGTGCGGCGCTCGACCACACGGCGGTGGCGAACGCGGCCGTCAGTCCCGCCGCGGCCAGCTCGCCCGGCGCCCGCAGCCGCACGGGTACGCGCGCGCTCGCGCGCACCGCGGCACGCGCGGCCTGGGTGGTCAGCGGCACCAGCACGGCCAGCAGGCCGAGGACGACCCAGGACAGCAGCTGCGGCAGCAGACCCTGGAACACCCAGGCGACGCCCGAGAGCCAGGGCGCGACGTCGTCCCCGACGAGCAGCAGGCCGACGCCCAGGCCGACGGTCGCCCAGAGTCCCAGCGCCGCGCCGACCGTGCCGAGCAGGCCGACGACGCCGACGACGAGCAGGTGCGACGTGTAGGCGACGTCACGGGTCAGGAGGGCGAGGCTGAGACCGACGACGAACGCCCCCGGTGACGCGAGCGCACCGACCAGCGGCCAACGGGCGAGCTGGTGCCCGTCGGCGAGCGCGAGCCCGGCAGTGGGCACGCGTCGGGCCACCAGCAGGGGGATCCGCAGCCACTGGAGCTGCACGAGGCGCTCGATCACGCGGACACGTCGGCGACGTACCGCCGCCAGCCGCGCAGCGCGAGGCCACCCAGCGTCGCGCCGTACACCACGTGCCCGACCACGGTGATGCTGACGAACTCCTCGAGCGCCTTGAGCCCGAGCCAGCCGGGGTAGAAGGTCACCATCGCGGTCTCCAGCAGCAGCCCCCACGCGATGCCGGCGAGCACGCCGCGGTGTGCCAGCACCACCCCGAAGGCGGTGGCGAACGAGAGCCCGTTGACGACGTGGAACGCGAATCCGGCGGCGAACGCAGCGTCGCCCGCACGGTCACCCGCGCCGAGCAGCTCGCCGAACGCCCGCCACGCCTCGAACGGCCGGATCGGCGAGCTCGTCGCCTCGACCAGCAGCCACCGGGACAGGTCGTACGCCACGAGGGCGGGCACACCCGCGAGGCACCCGATCCGGGCGCGGCGCGCGACGACCGCGCGGACCGCGGGGTCGAGCCGGCGCAGCACCACGGCCCACGCCGCCACCGCGAGGACGGCGGTCGTCAGCACGAGCACCATGAGCGGCAGGCCGAGCAGGAAGTGCGCGACCAGAGCGGCGCCTGTCGCGCAGCACGCCGCACCGAGCACGAGGCGGGCGGGTAGCGCCGGGCGGTGCGGGCGCGCAGGGGCACCCACCGTGGTGCCGGACTCGTCGAGCACTGTGCCCCCTGGGTCGACCGGGCCGTGCGTCGAGAATGCCGTGTCCGGTTCGTCCGGTCCAGGGTTGTGCCCGATCAGGCATCGAGGTGTCGGGGGGCGCCGCTACGGTCGGCCCATGGACCTCACCGTGAGCATGGTGACCTTCGACACGCACGATGCGCCGGGCCTGGCGACCTGGTGGGCGGGACACCTCGGTGGGGAGGTCCAGGGCCACGACGACGAGTTCGTCATGGTGCTGCCCGCCGGCCCGGGGATGCCCGCCTTCGGCTTCCAGCGCGTCGACGACCCCACGCCGGGCAAGAACAGGGTGCACGTGGGCCTGGGCGCGGACGACCCGGCGCGCGCCGTCGAGGCGTTCGTGGCGTCCGGCGCGACGAGGGTGGCGGACCACACGCTCCCGGACGGGTTCGCGTGGACTGTCCTCGCCGACCCCCACGGCAACCAGTTCTGCGTGTCGGCGGCGCACACCGACTGACGGCGTCCCGCCCCGGGTGGTCAGGCCCGGGTCAGGGGGTGCTCGTGCGCCCTCTCGGCGTCGGCGAGCGCACCCGCGTGGACAAGGTGCGGCTCGCTGCGTCGGCGACGGCCGACGACCACGGCGAGCACCACCGCGATCACGAGGAGGGCCAGCACCGCCAGACCCCAGGGGGAGCCGGCGGCGAGGGTGAGCGCACCCCAGACCGCGCCGATACCGACGGTGCCCCAGATGGTCGCCCACATCACGGCCCCGGGGATGGACGCGAGCGTGAAGCGCAGGTAGGGCATGCGCAGCATCCCGGCGCCGACGAACACGGCGGTCTGGATGCCGACGGTGACGTACGCGAGGGTGACGGCGATCCACCCCCAGCGGTGCACCAGGGCCACTCCGCGACGGGCTGAGGGCGTCGAGGCCAGACGACCCGTGCGGTCGACGACCCGCTGCCACCAGCCGGGGCCGTGCCGCCGCTCACCCTCGAGGCGAGCCCCGCGCTCGACGCCGCGGCCAGCCCAGTACGTGAGGTGCGACCGCGCCATGACGATGCCGAAGAGGCACACCAGTGCGACCGCGACGGGCATCCCGTCGAGGCCGTACTGGGCAAGCAGCTCCGACGACGTCATCGTGCGATCGTACGTCGGCCCTCGGAGGGCCTCACCGGCCCGTGGTCCCGGGTCCCGGCGACGGCTCGGACGCGCAGGTCGGGTCGGACGCCGCCACCAGCACGTCGTCCGAGACGTCCGGGTGCGGGTCGCGTCCCGCGGCCCGGCGCCGGGCCACGAGCGGGTGCGCGACCGCGGCGCCCGCGTACAGGGCGATCGCGAGGACCACGATCGTCGCTCCCGGCGGCACGTCGTTCCAGTAGGTGATCACCAGGCCGACGACGCTGACCCCCACCCCGATCGCGCTCGCCAGCAGCATGGTGCGACCGAACGACCGGGAGACGATCTGGGCGACGGCGACCGGCACGATCATCAGGGCGCTGACCAGCAGCAGCCCGACGACACGCATCGAGATCGTGACGGTGAGCGCGGCGAGGACCGCCACGACCATCGACAAGGCCCGCACGGGCAGCCCGCTGGCCCGCGCGAACTCCTCGTCGTGGCTCACCGCGAAGAGCGCCCAGCGCAGCCCCACACCCACCACGAGCACGAGCACGGCCAGCGCCGCAGTCCACCAGAGGTCTGCGGTCGACACGGTGGAGATCGACCCGAACAGGTAGCTCATGAGGTTCGCGTTGGTGCCACCCGCGACCTTGATGAGCAGCACGCCGCCGGCGATCCCCCCGTAGAACATGATCGCGAGCGCCAGGTCGCCGCTGGTGCGGCCGCGTTCCCGGACCAGCTCGATGACGACGGACCCGACGACTGCGGCGACGACCGCGCCGGGGACCGCGAGGGAGTCGGCGGGCGACACCGCGGCCCAGCTGCCAACCAGCCAGCCGAGGGCCACACCGGTCAGGGCGACGTGCCCGATGCCGTCGCCCATGAGCGCCATGCGGCGCTGGACGAGGAAGGTGCCGACGACGGGGGCCGCCGCGCCGACGAGGACGGCCGCGACGAGCGCGCGCTGCATCAGCGGCGAGGCCAGCAGCGCGAGCACCTGCTCCCACCCGTTCACGGCGTCACCTCCAGCGTCAGGTCGGGGCCGTCCGTGGGCGGCTCGGGGTCGGCGTGCGGGTGCGTGTGGTCGTGGTCGGCGTCCCCGTGCTCCCCGCGGGGCGGGGGTGGCGGCCCGTCGTGCACGACCCGGCCGTGCCGCAGCACGATCGAGCGGTCGATCAGCGGTGCGAAGGGGCCGATCTCGTGCAGGACCACGACGACGGTCGTGCCCGCGTCGCGCAGCCGGGACAGCGCGTCGACGAACGTGCGCTGGGTGGGCAGGTCGATCCCGGAGGTGGGCTCGTCGAGCACCAGCAGCGCCGGCTCGCGCACCAGTGCACGGGCGATGAGCACGCGTTGCTGCTGGCCGCCGGACAGCTCCTGCACCCGGCGGTCCTGGAGGTCCGCGACCCCCAGCGCCTCGAGCGCGGCCAGCGCCCGTGGCCGCCTGTCGCGCGGCGGGCGCAGGCGTCGGCCGTGCAGCATCCCCGACACGACGACCTCGAGTGCCGTGGTCGGGACGCCACCGGCCGCTGCCATGCGCTGCGGGACGTACCCGACGCGCTGCCAGGGCACGTCCGGCCCGAGCGGTGCGCCGAGCAGCCGGACGCTCCCCGCCACGTGGGGGACGACGCCCAGCAGCGCGCGCACGAGCGTCGACTTGCCGGACCCGTTGGCGCCCAGCAGCGCGAGCACCTGCCCGGTGGGCACCGTCAGGTCCACGCCGCGGACGATGGGCTGGCCGCCGAGCGTCACCTGGACGTCGTCGGCCTCGATCGCGTTCACGAGCAGGACAATGCCACGCGCAGGGCCGCGAGGTTGGCGTCGGCGATCGAGAAGTAGTCCTGCGAGTCGTCGCTCACGCCCTCGATCGGGTCGAGCACGGCCGCCTCGACCCCGAGGTCCCCGGCGAGCGTCTGCGCGACCTTCGGCGACGCGAGCGTCTCGAAGAAGATCGTCGTGACCCCCTCGTCCCGGACCACGTCGGCGATCTCCCGCAGTCGTGCCGGGGACGGCTCGGACTCCGGGTCGATGCCCGAGATGCCGACCTGCTCGAGGTCGTAGCGGTCCGCGAGGTAGCCGAAGGCCTCGTGCGACGTGACCACGACCCGGCGCTCGCAGGTGGCCAGGCCGCTGGTGTACTCCTCGTCGAGGTCGGTCAGACGGTCGACGAGGGCGTCGGCGTTGGCCCGGTACGTCGCCGCGCCGTCGGGGTCGATCTCGGACAGCGCGTCGGCCACCGACCCGGCGACCGGGGCCAGGCGTGTGGGGTCGAGCCAGAAGTGGGGGTCGACGCCCTCGTGCTCGTGCTCGTCCTGCGCGTGCTCGTCCTCGTGCGCACCCGTGCTCTCGAGGTCGGCCCGGTCGGCCGTGTCGATCACGTGCTCGGGTGCGGTCTGCGCGACGGCGTCGTCGACGGAGGGCTGGAAGCCGGACTGGTACACCACGAGGTCCGCGGCCTCGAGCGCGGCGACCTGCGCCGGCGACAGCTCGACGTCGTGGGGCTCGGCGCCCGGAGGGGTGAGCGAATCGACCTCGACCCGGTCGCCCCCGACCTCGGCGGTGACCATCTGGAGCGGGTAGAACGACGCGAGCGCGCGGATCGTGCCGTCGTCACCGGACCCTGCCGCGCAAGCCGAGGACGCCAGGACGGGCAGGGCGACGACGGCGGAGAGCAGGCGGGCGCGCCGGGGGGACCTGGACATGAGAGCGATTCTCATTCATGGCGAGAACGGTTGTCAACACGGCTGGCCCGGGCGTCGCGTGGCCATTCTGGGTGCGCGTCCGGCGATATCCTGGGCCGTTGTGCCCCGCGGCACCCAGCTGCGGGTTCCTCGACCCAGGAGATCCCACCGTGGCTGCCGCACCTTCCCGTCTCGACGCCGTCGTCTCCCTCGCCAAGCGCCGGGGGTTCGTCTTCCCGAGCGGTGAGATCTACGGAGGTACCCGCTCCGCGTGGGACTACGGCCCGCTCGGCGTCGAGCTCAAGGAGAACATCAAGCGCCAGTGGTGGCGCTCGATGGTCACGAGCCGTGACGACGTCGTCGGCCTCGACTCGTCGGTAATCCTGCCCCGGCAGGTGTGGGTCGCCTCCGGCCACGTCGGGGTCTTCACCGACCCGCTGACCGAGTGCCTCTCGTGCCACAAGCGGTTCCGTGAGGACCACCTGCTCGAGGACTTCGAGGCCAAGAAAGGCCGGGCCCCCGAGAACGGCCTGGGCGACATCGCGTGCCCGAGCTGTGGCACCCGCGGGCAGTGGACCGAGCCGCGCGACTTCAACATGATGCTCAAGACGTACCTCGGCCCCGTCGAGGACGAGTCCGGGCTGCACTACCTGCGGCCCGAGACCGCGCAGGGCATCTTCGTGAACTTCAAGAACGTCTACACCGCGGCGCGCATGAAGCCCCCGTTCGGCATCGGCCAGATCGGCAAGTCGTTCCGCAACGAGATCACGCCCGGCAACTTCATCTTCCGCACGCGCGAGTTCGAGCAGATGGAGATGGAGTTCTTCGTCGAGCCCGGCACCGACGAGACGTGGCACCAGTACTGGATCGACGCGCGCACCGACTGGTACGTCGACCTCGGGATCGCCCGCGAGAACCTGCGGCACTACGAGCACCCGGCCGAGAAGCTCTCGCACTACTCCAAGCGCACGGTCGACATCGAGTACAAGTTCGGCTTCAGCGGCAGCGAGTGGGGCGAGCTCGAGGGCGTCGCCAACCGCACCGACTTCGACCTGGGCACGCACTCGGAGCACTCGGGGCAGGACCTGTCGTTCTTCGACCAGGCCAAGAACGAGCGCTACGTCCCGTACGTCATCGAGCCGGCGGCGGGCCTGACGCGCTCGCTCATGGCGTTCCTCGTCGAGTCGTACACCGAGGACGAGGCGCCCAACACCAAGGGCGGCGTGGACACGCGCACCGTGCTCAAGCTCGACCCGCGCCTGGCGCCCATCAAGGCGGCCGTCCTGCCGCTGTCGCGCAACGAGCAGCTCAGCCCGAAGGCACGCGACCTCGCCGCGGAGCTCCGCAAGAGCTGGAACGTCGAGTTCGACGACGCCGGTGCGATCGGTCGCCGCTACCGTCGCCAGGACGAGATCGGCACGCCGTTCTGCATCACGGTCGACTTCGACACGCTCGACGACCAGGCCGTGACGATCCGTCACCGTGACGACATGTCCCAGGAGCGGGTCTCGCTCGACCAGGTCACCGGCTACCTCGCGCAGCGTCTCGTCGGCGCCTGACGCGGTGCCCACCAGGCCGCGCGTCGCGTCGCGCGACCGCGACCTGCCCGGGTCGTTCGACCCGCAGGTCGTGGCCGCGATCGACGCGCGCCTGGTGGGCGTCGCCCGCGAGCACGGCGTGCACGTGCCGTGGGCCGTCGAGTCCGGCAGTCGTGCATGGGGCTTCCCGTCGCCGGACAGCGACTACGACTGCCGGTTCGTGTACGTCCGCCCCGTGGCGGACTACCTGGACCCGTGGCCGCCGCGCGACGTCGTCGAGACGCCTCTGGACGCGGTGCTCGACGTCAACGGCTGGGACCTGCTCAAGGTCGTCCGGCTCGCGGTCGGCGGCAACGCGACACCCGGCGAGTGGCTGCGCTCACCCCTGGTGTACGCCGGCGAGCCGCAGTTCCGCGACGAGCTCCTCGACCTCGTCGACGCCGCGGCCGACCGGCAGGCGGTCCGGAGGCACTACCTGCACGTGGGCCGCGACCAGTGGCAGCGCAGCGGAGCCGCGCACGGGGCACAGGTCGCCCTCAAGCGGGTCTTCTACGGGCTGCGACCTGCGGCGGCGCTGCACTGGCTCACGCTGCACGACGGCACCACGCCGCCCATGAACCTCACGCAGCTGCTCGACGAGGCGCCGCCCCCGGCGGACGTCCGGGACGACGTCGAGGCGCTCGTCGCGGCCAAGGCCGTGACCCGCGAGCTCGGCACCGGGACGGTGCCGCCGGCGCTGCGGGCGTGGGTCGACGCGCAGCTGTCCGACGCGGCGGACGCCGACGTCAGCCCTGACGGCACGGCCGTGGCGCAGCGCCGCGCGGAGGCGGCCGCCCGGTTCCGCGGCCTCGTCGCCCGGTGGGCTCCCGAGGCCTGAGCGTCCCCCACGGAACGCGGTCGACGTAGGTCAGGCGGCCGCCCGCGTCGCGTCGGTCGTGCGTGCCCCGGTGCGGCGCGCACGAGGGGGGACAATGAGCGGGTGCTCCCGACCGACACCCTCCCCGACGCGTCCGCGCAGGACGTCCGCCGCGTGCTCCCGCCGCTGCGCATCGGCCCGATCACCGTCGACACGCCCGTCGTGCTCGCGCCGATGGCCGGCGTCACCAACGCCGCCTTCCGTCGGCTGTGCCGCGAGTCCGGTGCCGGTCTGTACGTCGCCGAGATGCTGACGAGCCGGGCGCTCGTCGAGCGCAACCCGGAGTCGTTCCGCATCATCGCGTTCGAGCCCGACGAGGTGCCCCGGTCCGTGCAGCTGTACGGCGTCGACCCCACGACCGTCGGGGCCGCGGTGCGTCTGCTCGTCGAGGAGGACCGGGCCGACCACATCGACCTGAACTTCGGCTGCCCGGTGCCCAAGGTCACCCGCAAGGGCGGGGGAGCGGTGCTGCCCTGGAAGCGGGACCTGTTCGCGGCCATCGTGCGCGCGGCCGTCGACGCGGCGACGCCGCACGGCGTGCCGGTGACGGTCAAGATGCGCAAGGGCATCGACGAGGACCACCTGACGTACGTGGAGGCCGGCCTCACGGCCCAGGACGCCGGGGTCGCCGCGGTCGCCCTGCACGGGCGCACCGCCGCGGACTACTACTCCGGCACGGCCGACTGGGACGCGATCGCCACGCTGAAGCAGGCGGTCACCGACATCCCCGTGCTGGGCAACGGAGACATCTGGTCGGCGGAGGACGCCCTGGCGATGGTCGCGCACACCGGGTGCGACGGCGTCGTCGTCGGGCGGGGCTGCCAGGGACGCCCGTGGCTCTTCGCCGACCTGGCGGCGGCGTTCGCAGGATCGGGCGCACGCATCCGGCCGGGTCTGCGGGACGTCGCCCACGTCGTGCGACGCCACGCCGAGCTGATGGGTGACCACTTCGGCGACGAGGGCAAGGCGCTGCGGGAGATGCGCAAGCACATGGCGTGGTACTTCAAGGGCTACGTCGTCGGTGGCGAGCTGCGCGCGCGGCTGGGCCTGGTGTCGTCGCTCGCCGAGCTGGACGACCTGCTGGCCGAGCTCGACCTGGACCAGCCGTACCCCGGTGAGGCCTCCGAGGGGCCGCGCGGGCGGGCGGGCGCACCCAAGCGCCCGATCCTGCCGTACGGGTGGTTGGACTCGCGCGAGCTCTCGGAGGACTTCCGGCGCGACCTGCACGAGGCCGAGCTCTCCGTCTCGGGCGGCTGACCGGCTCTCGACGAGCGAGGACGCGCGCGGGGCACCAGACTGCACGGCGTGCGAACCATGGGTGTGGAGGAGGAGTACCTGCTGGTCGACGCCGAGGGCGTCCCGACAGGTGTGGCCGACGCGGCAGTGCGCGCGTACGAGCGCGGCGGCGGTGAGTCCGCCGACGAGGGGGAGCCCGGCGGCGGACTCGAGAAGGAGCTCCAGGAGCAGCAGATCGAGACCGGCACGCACCCGTGCGTCGACCTCTCGGAGCTCGCCGACGAGCTGCGCGACGGGCGCCGCCGTGCCGCCGGTGCCGCGCAGCAGGCCGGGGGTCGGCTGGTCGCGGTGGCCACGTCGCCCGTGCCGGGCCCGACCACGCTGTCGCACGGCGCGCGCTACGCGGCGATGGCCCAGACGTACGCCCTGACCGTCCGCGAGCAGCTCACCAGCGGGTGCCACGTGCACGTCTCCGTGGCGGACGACGACGAGGCCGTGGCCGTGCTCGACCGCATCGGCCCGTGGCTGCCCGTGCTGCTCGCGCTGAGCGTCAACTCGCCGTACTGGCGCGGGGAGGACACCGGGTACGCCTCGATCCGCTCCCAGCTGTGGAACCGGTGGCCGACCGCGGGACCGACCGCCCCGTTCGGATCGGCCCAGGCGTACCGCGACACCGTCGCGGGCCTGGTCGCGACGGGTGCCGCGCTCGACCCGGCGATGATCTACTTCGACGCCCGCCTGTCGCCCCGGTACCCGACGGTCGAGATCCGCGTCGCCGACGTCTGCCTGCGCGCCGACGACGCGGTGCTGGTCGCCGCGCTCGCGCGGGCCCTCGTCGAGACCGCGTCCCGGCAGGCCGCCGACGGGTTGGCCGCCACCCACTCCCGGGTCGAGCCGTTGCGGGCAGCGACGTGGCGAGCGGCGCGCACGGGGCTCGCCGGGGACTTGCTGGTCCCGCCGACGCTGACGCCCGTGCCCGCCCGGGACGCGGTGGCGCAGCTGCTGGACCACGTGCGGCCGGCGCTGCAGGACAGCGGTGACCTCGCGACGGTCCAGGCGCTCCTCGCCGGCCTGTGGCAGCGCGGCACGGGTGCCGACGAGCAGCGCGCGTGGGCGCTCGAGGGCGGCCTGCCCGGGGTCGTCGAGCACGCGGTCGAGGCGACGCTCGCCTGACCCGTCGAGTGCCCGGCCGCGCAGGTGCGACCGGGCCCTCGACGTGTGGCGCGGTCCGTCAGGAGGCGCGCAGCCAGACGGTCGTCCCGGGAGCCAGCACGGCTCCGACGTCCGAGCCCGACGCGAGCAGCACCTCGGCGTCCGCGGGCAGCGGCACGTCGACGTCGCCGAGGTTCGCGACGACGACCACGTCACCGTTGCGGTATGCGAGGACGTGCTCACCGGCCGGCTCCGCCAGCCACTGCAGGCCCCCCGAGCCGAGCCGTTCCGCGCGCCGCAGACGCAGGGCGGCGCGGTACAGCTCGTAGGTCGAGCCCTCGCGGCCGCGCTGGCGGTCCAGGGCCAGCTCCGCCCAGCCGGCGGGCTGCGGCAACCACGTCGCCCCGGTCGGGGAGAAGCCGAGGCCGGGTGCGTCGCCGGACCAGGGCAGGGGCACGCGGCAGCCGTCGCGCCCTCGCTCGCCGCCCCCCGTGCGGAAGAACGCGGGGTCCTCGCGGATGTCGTCGTCGAGCGCGGTGTGCTCGGGCAGGCCCAGCTCCTCGCCCTGGTAGAGGTAGGCCGAGCCCGGCAGGCCGAGCATCATCAGCGTGGCGGCGCGCGCACGCTGCAGGCCGAGGGCGGCGTCGGGCTGCTCGTCGCCGTGCCCGATGCCGTTGGGCCGGTGGGTCGGGTCGTCGAGGCCCAGGCGCGAGGCGTGGCGCACGACGTCGTGGTTGGACAGCACCCACGTGGTGGGTGCGCCGACGGCGTCGTTCGCCGCGTAGGACGCGGTGATGACGCGCCGCAGCGCGGGGCCGTCCCAGCCGGCGGCCAGGAACGCGAAGTTGAACGACTGGTGCGCCTCGTCGGGCCGGACGTAGCGGGCGAGGCGGCTCAGCGGCTCGACCCAGGCCTCGGTGACCATCGCGCGGTCGCCGTCGTAGGAGTCGAGCACCTTCCGCCACGCGCGGTAGATCTCGTGGACGCCCTCCTGGTCGAACATCGGCCCGTGGTTGCCCGAGCCGTCCACGGCGTCGACGTCGTCCCCGTCGTCGGTGCCGTCGATCATGGCGACGTGCCCGTCCCAGTCGGGGAGCCCGGGCTCCTTGACCATGCCGTGCGCGACGTCGACGCGGAACCCGTCCACGCCGCGGTCGAGCCAGAACCGCAGCACGTCCTCGAACTCCTCCCGCACCTGCGGGTTGTCCCAGTCGAGGTCCGGCTGCTTGCTGTCGAACAGGTGCAGGTACCACTGGCCGGGGGTGCCGTCGGGAGCGGTCGTGCGCGTCCAGGCGGGACCGCCGAAGATCGACCGCCAGTTGTTCGGCGGCAGCTCACCGTGCTCGCCACGCCCGTCGCGGAAGTGGTACCGGGCGCGCTCGGGGGAGCCCGGGGCAGCCGCGAGGGCCGCCTGGAACCACTCGTGCTCGTCGGACGTGTGGTTGGGGACGAGGTCGACCATGACGCGCAGACCGAGCTCGTGGGCGCGCGCGATGAGCGCGTCGGCGTCGGCGAGCGTGCCGAAGAGCGGGTCGACGTCGCGGTAGTCGGCGACGTCGTAGCCCGCGTCGGCCTGCGGCGAGCGGTAGAACGGCGACAGCCAGACCGCGTCGACGCCGAGCTCGACGAGGTGGTCGAGGTGCGCGGTGATGCCCGGCAGGTCGCCGATGCCGTCGCCGGACGCGTCCGCGAACGACCGCGGGTAGACCTGGTAGATGACGGCGGTGCGCCACCAGCTCGTGCCGGTGCCGGTGTCGGGTCGGTGCGCGATCTGCGCCGAGGGGTCGGCCTCGATGGTCACGGGGTGCCTTCCGGGTGGTGGGTCGGGGTGGCGCGCGGCCGCGTGGGGGCGCACCGTCGCGCGCCGCGGCCGGGGCCGGGCACGTCGAGGAGGGTGATCAGTGGGTGGGTGCGGCGTCCTGCGACGTGTGCGCGGGCGACGGCACCGGGGCGCTGCCGGTCGAGCGCCGGACGACGAGCTCGGGGTGGAACAGGAGCTCGGCGCGGGGCGCGGGCGTGCCCGACATCTCGGCGACCAGTGCCGACACCGCGGCGTGCCCCATCGCGGAGACCGGCTGGCGCACGGTCGTCAGCGGCGGGTCGGTGAAGGCGATCAGGGGGGAGTCGTCGAACCCGACGACGGACACGTCCTCGGGGACGCGCAGCCCGAGGGCCCGCGCGGCGCGCACCGCGCCGAGCGCCATGAGGTCCGACCCGCAGACCACGGCGCTGTGACCCGAGCGGAACAGCTCGGTCGCGGCCGCGTGACCGCCCTCCACGGTGAAGAGCGTCGACACGACGTGCGCGTCGGCGTCCGCCACGCCCAGGTGCTTCCCGATGAGCGCAGTGAATGCATCGCGCTTACGCTGCGAAGGGACGAACCGTGTGGGCCCGACCGCGAGTCCGATCGCACGGTGGCCGAGGGAGTGCAGGTGGCGAATTGCCTGGTCCATCGCGGCCGTGTCGTCAGTCGACACGGCGGGAGCGTCCACGCCCTCGGCGTACCCGTTGACCAGGACGAGCGGGACGCCACGTCCGCGCAGCCGGTGGTACCGGTCCTTGCTGGCGGAGGTGTCCGCGTGCAGACCGGAGACGAACACGATCCCGTCGACCCCGTGGTCCATGAGCAGCTCGACGTACTGGTCCTCGGTCGTGCCGCCGGGGGACTGCGTGCACAGCAGGGGGGTGTACCCGCGGTCGCTCAGCATCGTCTCGATGACCTGCGCGAACGCGGGGAAGACGGGGTTGGTGAGCTCGGGTACGACCAGTCCGACGAGGCCGGCCGAGCGCATGCGCAGCTTCTCGGGGCGCTCGTAGCCCAGCATGTCGAGCGCGGTGAGCACGGCCTGACGTGCCTGCGCGGACACCCCGGGCTTGCCGTTGAGCACGCGCGACACCGTCGCGGTGCTCACGCCGGCCTGCTCGGCGAGGTCGGTCAGTCGGGTCCGCACAGTCCGCAGCGTAGTCGGGGTCACCAGCCCTCCTTCGTCGCCGCACGAGAGCATGCAGGTGCTTGCCTTGGAACGCTTGGCTGAAAGTTACCGTAACGAGTTGCAACGGGGGGTGCAACGCGCATAGCGTCGCGTCAACAGCCGGCATCGACGTCAGTCGGGCTCGGCAGGTCGAACGACAACAGGAGAAGACGATGCGACGAGGCATCCCGGCCGTTGCGGTGACGCTCGGCCTTGCGCTGGCGCTCACGGCGTGCGGCGGTTCAGACGACGACAACTCTGGTGACGCGACATCGGCCACCCCGGGCTCGGGGGACAGCCTCGTGGTGTGGGTGGACGAGACCCGTCAGGCAGCCGTCGAGGTGGCGGCCGAGGCGTTCGAGAACGAGAACGACGTGGACGTCGAGCTCGTGGTGAAGAACTTCGAGGACATCCGCACGGACTTCCTCGCCCAGGTCCCGACCGGCGAGGGGCCCGACCTGACGGTCGGCGCGCACGACTGGCTCGGCGAGCTCACGACCAACGGGGTCGTCGCGCCCATCGAGCTCGGCGACAAGGCCGGCGACTTCATCGAGGTGGCGGTCGAGGCGTTCACGCAGGACGGGCAGGTGTACGGCCTGCCGTACGCCATCGAGAACATCGCGCTCATCCGCAACACGGCGCTCGCGGCCGAGGCCCCGTCGACGTGGGACGCGGCCGTCGCCGCCGGCCAGGCCGCCGGTACCCCGTACCAGGTGCTCATCCAGACCAGCGCCGAGGGCGACCCCTACACCTACTACCCGCTGCAGACGTCGTTCGGTGCCCCGGTCTTCGTCCAGAACGAGGACGGCACCTACACCTCCGAGCTCGCCATGGGCGGCGCCCCCGGCCAGGCCTTCGCGACGTGGCTGCAGGCGCAGGGCGCGGCCGGTGTCCTGTCGACCGACGTCACGTACGACATCGCGGTCGAGGCGTTCAAGAACGGCGAGTCGCCGTTCATCATCGGCGGGCCGTGGATGGTGGACCAGTTCGAGGGTCTCGACCTGTCCATCGACCCGGTCCCGTCCGCCGGTGGCGAGCCGGCGCAGCCGTTCGTCGGCGTGCAGGGGTTCTACGTCTCGGCGCAGAGCGACAACGCACTGCTCGCGAACGACTTCCTCGTGAACTACATCGCCACGGACGAGGCGCAGCTGGCCCTGTACGAGGCGGGCGACCGGCCGCCGGCGCTCGCGTCGGCAGCCGAGGAGGCCTCGGCCGACCCGATCACCGCCGGCTTCCTGTCCGTCGGTGAGGACGCGGTGCCGATGCCGTCCATCCCCGAGATGGGCTCCGTGTGGGCCTTCTGGGGTGTCACCGAGGCGAACATCATCTCTGGCGCGGCCGAGCCCGTCGCGGCCTGGGACAAGATGATCGCCGACATCCAGAGCGCGATCGGGTCCTGACCCGTTCCGGTCGCACCGCGGGTCCGCCCGCGGTGCGACCGCAAGCCCCCTCGGCCGTCACGGCGGCCGGCGGGTGACCTTCCCGGCGCACAGGCGCCGACCGACCGCACGGAAGGCGCGCGATGCCCACCCAGCCCACCCTCACCGGCGACGCCACGGACCCCACCGGGAGTGCGGGTGGCACGTCCGGGCCCCCGGGTGTCCGTTCCCGTGAGCGGGACAGGCCCGCACGCGGTCCGGTGCGCCCCGGCGTGTTCGTCAAGATCGCGCTCATGGCGGTGGTCAACGCCCTCGGCGTCTTCGGGGTGCTCGCCGCGTGGCGCGAGGGTCACATGGGGATCCTCGCGGCGATGGTCGCCCTGGTCGTCGTGGCGGACTGGGTGTACTTCTCGCGGCGCACGCTGCCGCTGAAGTACATCCTGCCCGGGCTGGCGTTCCTGCTCGTCTTCCAGGTGTACGTCGTCGCCTACACGGGCTGGGTCGCGTTCACCAACTACGGCGACGGCCACAACTCCACCAAGGAGCAGGCCATCGAGGCGCTGCTGCTGCAGAACGAGCGCCGCGTGGAGGGCTCCGCGACCTACCCGCTGACCGTCGTCGAGCGTGGCGGTGCGCTCGGCTTCGCGATCGTCGAGGACGGCGAGGCGAAGGTCGGGACGGCGGACGACCCGCTGAGCGAGGTGCGTGACGCGACCGTCGACGACGACCGCGTCACCGAGGTCCCCGGCGCCACCGTCCTGAGCCGCCAGGAGATCCTGCGCCGGCAGGCGGAGGTCACGAGCCTGCGGGTGCCCGTGTCGGACGACCCGAACGACGGCTGGGTGCGCACGCAGGACGCCCGCACGGGCTTCCTCGCCACACCCACCCTGCAGTGGGACCCCGAGGCCGACACCATGACGGACGTCACGACGGGCACCGTCTACAAGGCGACGTCCGACGGCTCGTTCCGCAACGACGAGGGCCAGCGTCTGAACGTCGGCTGGCGCGTCATGGTGGGCTTCGACAACTTCCGCACCGCGTTCGGGGACGAGCGGTACGCGCAGCCCTTCGTCAAGATCCTCGTGTGGACCTTCGCGTTCGCGATCCTGTCGGTGGTCACGACGTTCCTGCTCGGCCTGTTCCTCGCCATCACCTTCAACGACACGCGCGTGCGGGGGCGCAGGGTCTACCGGACGCTCCTGATCTTCCCGTACGCGATCCCCAGCTTCCTCGCGGCGCTGCTGTGGTCCGGCATGCTCAACCGCTCGTACGGGTTCATCAACCAGGTGCTGCTCGGCGGGGCTGCCGTGCCCTGGCTCACGGACCCGTGGCTGGCCAAGCTGTCCGTGCTCGGGGTGAACCTGTGGCTGGGCTTCCCGTACATGTTCCTCATCTGCACCGGCGCCCTGCAGTCGCTTCCCGGCGACGTGCTCGAGGCGGCGAAGGTGGACGGTGCCGGCGCGTGGCGCACCTGGCGCTCGGTGACGCTGCCGCTGCTGCTGGTCGCGACGTCGCCGCTGCTGATCTCGTCGTTCGCCTTCAACTTCAACAACTTCACGCTCATCTACATGCTCACCCGCGGCGGTCCACGCTTCGCCGACGCGTCCGTGCCGCTCGGCCACACCGACATCCTGATCTCGATGGTGTACTCCGTGTCCGGCCTGGACGGGACGGCCGCCAAGAACTACGGACTGGCGAGCGCGTTGTCGATCGTCATCTTCGTCATCGTCGCCACGATCTCGGCGATCACCTTCAAGCGGACCAAGCAGTTCGAGGAGATCAGCTGACATGGTCACCACCGACGTCACCACCTCGTCCAGCACCGCACCGCGCCCCGACGAGAACCGCATGCCCCGGCGGCGGTGGTTCGCCGAGCTCGGCTGGCGCCACCTCGTCGGCGTCGTGGCCATCGCCTACGCGCTGTTCCCGATCGTCTACGTGATCTCGGCGTCGCTGTCCGAGGGCGGCACGCTGACCGGCTCCAACAGGCTGTTCTCCGAGATCAGCACGTCGAACTACGAGGCGCTCGGCGGCACGCTGTTCTGGACGTGGCTGGGCAACTCGCTGCAGATCGCGATCGCGACCGGTGTCGGGACGGTCCTCATGGGGGCCGCCGCGGCGTACGCCTTCTCCCGGTTCCGGTTCACGGGCCGTCGCGTGGGGCTGACCTCCCTGCTCATCATCCAGATGTTCCCGCAGATGCTCGCGTTCGTGGCGGTCTTCCTCCTGCTGATCACGCTCGGCAACGTCGTGCCGGCCCTGGGGCTGAACAGCAAGATCGCGCTCATCGCCGTGTACCTCGGCGGTGCCCTGGGTGTGAACACGTTCCTCATGTACGGGTTCTTCAACACCATCCCGCGCGAGATCGACGAGGCGGCCAAGATCGACGGCGCCACGCACGCCCAGACCTACTGGACCATCATCCTGCGGCTCGTCACGCCGATCCTGGCGGTCGTCGCGCTGCTGTCGTTCATCAGCACGTTCGGCGAGTTCATCATCGCCCGGCTCGTGCTGCAGTCCGAACGGAACTGGACCGTCGCGGTCGGGCTGTTCGGCTGGGTGTCGGCGCTGCTCGAGGCGAACTGGGGGCTCTTCGCCGCCGGGGCCGTCATCTCCGCCTTCCCGGTGCTGCTGCTCTTCCTGTTCCTGCAGAAGTACATCGTCGGCGGGCTCACGGCGGGCGCCGTCAAGGGGTGAGCAGGGGACGGCCGCCCGGCTCTACCCTGGGCACGTGACCGCTCTCGACCACATCGCGCCCGACGTCGACGGGTACGCCGACGCCGACCGCGAACGCTGGGTCGCCGAGGGGGAGAAGTCCCGGGAGCGCACGCCGTTCGAGCGGGACCGCGCGCGCATCGTGCACTCCTCGGCGCTGCGCCGCCTCGGCGCGAAGACGCAGGTGCTCGGGCCGTCCTCGGACGACTTCGTGCGCACGCGGCTGACCCACACGCTCGAGGTGGCGCAGGTCGGGCGTGAGCTCGGCAAGGCGCTCGGCTGCGACCCCGACGTCGTCGACACGGCCTGCCTCGCGCACGACCTGGGCCACCCGCCCTTCGGGCACAACGGCGAGCGCGCGCTGGCCGAGCTGGCGCGGGGGATCGGCGGGTTCGAGGGGAACGCGCAGACGCTGCGTCTGCTGACGCGCCTCGACCCGAAGGTCGTCGCCCCGGACGGACGCTCGGTGGGCCTGAACCTCACCCGCGCGAGCCTGGACGCGTCCGTGAAGTACCCGTGGCGGTACGGGCAGGGCCCCATCAGCCCCGCGAGCGGGCGCCCGACCCACAAGTTCGGCGTCTACGAGGACGACCTGCCGGTGTTCACGTGGCTGCGCGCGGACGCGCCGGACGGTCGCAAGTGCCTGGAGGCGCAGGTCATGGACCTCGCCGACGACATCTCGTACTCGGTGCACGACGTGGAGGACGCCGTCGTGGGAGGGCGCCTCGACCTGGGCGTGCTGACCCGGCCCGACGAGCGCGCCCGTGTCGTCGAGGCCGTCGACACCTGGTACGGCGCGCAGGTCACCGCGGACGAGCTCGCCGCGGCGATGGACCGGCTCGTCGCCGCCCGGCTGTGGGAGGCGGGCTTCGACGGCTCGCGCCGTGCGCTCGCGGTGCTCAAGGACGCGACCAGCCAGCTCATCGGGCGCTTCGCGAAGGCCGCGCAGCAGGCGACGCGCGCACGCTACGGCGACGGGCCGCTGACCCGGTATGCCGCCGAGCTCGTCGTGCCGCACGAGACGCTCGCGGAGATCCTCGTGCTCAAGGGGCTCGCGGTCGCGTACGTCATGGCACCGCGCGAGCTGGAGCCGCTCTACCAGCGTCAGCGCCAGGTCCTCACCGACCTCGTCGAGCTGATGGCCGACCGCGGTGCCGACGTCCTGGAGCCCCCGTTCGCGGTGGACTGGCACGCGGCCGACGACGACGCCCAGCGGCTGCGCGTCGTCGTCGACCAGGTGGCCTCGCTCACCGACGTGTCCGCGGTGGAGATGCACGACCGGCTCGTGGGGCCGTCGCGCGGCTGACCTCCCGACGCGGGTGCGGGCTCAGTCGCCCGCGTCCAGCGGCCAGACGGGCCGCACCTCGACCCGGCCGACGCGCGCCATGGGGTGAGCGGCCGCGATCGCGACCGCCTCGTCGAGGTCCGCCGCCTCGATGACGTCGTACCCGGCGATCTGCTCCCGGGTCTCCGCGAACGGGCCGTCCGTCAGCACGACCTTGTCGCCGCGCCGCCGGACGGTCGTCGCCGCCTCGACGGGGCGCAGGCGGTCACCGTGCTTCCACGCGCCCCGTGCGTCCAGGTCGGCGCCCCACTGCTCGATCGTGAGGTCCCCGGGTGCGGCGTCCTCGCCGTCAGGGTCGGTGCAGATGAAGAGCATGTACTCCACGTCGTCCTCCTCGTGCCTCGCGGGGGTGGTCCACCCGTCACCCGCATGACGCGCGGCCCGCAGGACATTCGACAGCACGGAGGCCCGCGGCGCCTGCACGGCGCAGCGCGCGTCCCGGGGGCCGGTCCGGACGCCTAGACTCTGGGCCGTGGCCGGACGGATTCTGCGGGAGGACGTGGAGGCCGTCCGCGAGCGCGTCCGGATCGAGGAGGTCGTCGGCGCCCACGTCGCGCTGCGGCCTGCGGGCGTCGGCTCGCTCAAGGGCCTGTGCCCCTTCCACGACGAGCGCTCACCGTCGTTCCACGTGCGCCCCCAGGTGGGGCGCTACCACTGCTTCGGGTGCGGCGAGGGCGGCGACGTCATCGCGTTCGTGCAGCAGGTCGACGGTCTGGGCTTCACGGACGCCGTCGAGTACCTCGCGTCGCGCGCCGGCATGCAGCTGCGGTACGAGGAGGGCGGGGGGCCGTCGCGGCCCGGTGAGGAGCCCGGTCGGCGGCGCCGGCTGCTGGACGCCCACCGCATCAGCGAGGAGTTCTTCCGCGAGCAGCTCGTGACCCCGCAGGCCGCCGTGGCCCGGGCGTTCCTCGCGGAGCGCGGCTTCGACAGGTCGGCCGCCGACGACTTCGGCGTCGGGTTCGCCCCGCAGGGCTGGGACGGCCTGCTGCGGCACCTGCGGGGCCGCGGCTTCACCGAGGCCGAGCTGACGGCCTCGGGGCTCGTCAGCCAGGGCCAGCGCGGTATCTACGACCGGTTCCGCGGGCGACTGGTGTGGCCGATCCGCGAGGTGACCGGGGAGACCGTCGGGTTCGGTGCGCGCCGGCTCCTCGACGACGACAACGGCCCGAAGTACCTCAACACTCCCGAGACGCCGCTGTACCGCAAGTCGCACGTGCTCTACGGGATCGACCTGGCCAAGCGGGAGATCGCCCGCGAGAAGCAGGTGGTCGTGGTCGAGGGCTACACCGACGTCATGGCGATGCACCTGTCGGGCGTGCGGACGGCGGTGGCCACCTGCGGGACGGCGTTCGGCCCGGAGCACGCGCGCATCGTGCGTCGGCTCGTCGGGGACTCCGGGGGAGCAGGGGGCGTGCAGCTGGCGGGCGGGTCGTCGGTGGGCGGCGCGATCGTCTTCACGTTCGACGGCGACGCGGCGGGCCAGAAGGCGGCGCTGCGCGCGTTCGGCGAGGACCAGGCGTTCAACGCCCAGACGTTCGTCGCCGTGGAGCCCTCGGGCATGGACCCGTGCGAGCTGCGGCAGGCCCGGGGCCCGGACGCTGTGGCGGCACTCGTGGCGTCAAGGCAGCCGCTCTTCGAGTTCGTCATCCGCTCGACGCTCGCGGCGCACGACCTGACGACGGCCGAAGGTCGTGTGAGCGCGCTGCGTGCCACGGCGCCCGTGGTCGCGAGCATCCGCGACTCGGCGCTGCGACCGGAGTACGAGCGGCTGCTGGCGGGCTGGCTCGGCATGGACGACGTCTCCGGGGTGCGTCGCGCGGTCGCCGACGCCGCCCGGCGAGGCACACGTCCGCCGTCCCGCCCCGGCGACCGTGACGGTGCCCGGCGTCCGGGGGCGCCGTCACCGGACACGTCCGGGGCGGTGCCCGTGGTCCGCATGGCCGCACCCGACCGCCGGGACCCCGTGGCGCAGGTGGAGCGCACGGCACTGGAGGTGGTGCTGCAGCACCCGACCCTCGTCCCGCCGGAGTTCGACGCGCTCGCCCCGGACGCCTGCACGGCGCCCGCGTACCGCGCGGCGCACGAGGCCGTGCGCGCCGCCGGCGGCGTCGCGACGGCCGTCGAGGTCGTGGCCCGCGGCGGTGAGTCCGCCTGGGTCGGGACGGTGATCGACGCGGCGGCGGAGCCGGTCCGGGCGCTGCTCACCGAGCTGTCGGTCGCACCACTGCCCGAGGACCGTCCGGACTCGCTGTCGGGGTACGTGCGCGGCGTGGTCATGCGCCTGGTCGACGTGGGGCTCACCCGCCGCGTGGCGGACGTCCGCGGACGCCTGCAGCGGCTCGGCGCCGACCCGGACGCCGACGAGCAGCGCGCACTGCTGGGCGAGCTCCTGGAGCTCGAGGCGCAGCGCCGCACGCTCCGGCCCGCGTGACGCGCGCCCGGCGGCGGGCGCGCGTCCTCAGCGCAGGGGGACGAGCCCGGTGCCGTCGTCCGTCACCCGCGTGTCGCTCACGGCCGTGACGGTGAGGGACCGCAGCCGCAGGCTCCCGCCGTAGTAGGACAGGAACGCGGTGTCTGTCGCGTCGCGCCCCGTCGCGATGCGCAGCAGCGACGCCCGCGGTGCGAGCCCCGTCGCGTCGACGACGTGCCAGGCGCCCTCGACGTACGCCTCGGCGACCGCGTGGAAGTCCATCGGCTTGAGGCCGGGCGCGTACGCGGACGCCAGACGCGCGGGCACGTCGCAGGCCCGCAGCAGCGCCACGACGAGGTGCGCGAAGTCCCGGCACACGCCGCGTCGCTTGAGGAGCGTGTCCGTGGCGCCGTCCGTGGGCAGACTCGAGCCGGGCAGGTAGGTGACGTGCCTGCTCACCCACGTCACGACGGCGTCGAGGAGCTCGGCACCCGCCAGGCCGCGGAACTGGTCCCGCGCGAACGCCAGGAGCCGGTCGGAGTCGGCGTACCGGCTGGGGCGGCGGTACTCGACGAGGTCGACGTCCTCGACCGGGGGAGTCGCGGCCTGACCGGTGACGGTCGCCTGGTAGTCCACGACGACGCGTCCGGCCGGCGCGAGGATCCGGTGCATACGTCCGCCGTGCGGCGTCTTGATCTCCATGACGTCGAGCGGGTCGTCGTCGGTGCGCGCGAGCATCAGCTCGGTGCGCTCGAACGGCCCCTCCGCGACGGCCACGGAGAGCAGCAGCTCGAGCGGCGTGTGCACGTCGAGCGAGAGGTGGGCAGCCACGGAGCGCAGCACGGACGACGCATCCTTCCCCGGCCAGGACGGGCCGGACGACGGGTGGTGACAGGGGGACGGCAGAGCGGGGAGCGGACGCGCGCGGTGCGGGGTCGACGGCTCGTCCGGGAGCCGGTCGACAAGGTCGGTCGGCACCCGGAGGCGGGCACGGCGAAGCGGGGGTGAGGCGGTGAGGTGGTCCCGGGGCGAGCGGGATCGAGGCAAGTGTGAGGCCCGTGGGGTCGTTCGTCCAGCCCCCTGGTCGACCGCGGCAGAACTGCAGGTCAGGGGCCTGTCCGGGGTGTGCGTGCGGGTGCTGCGACGCACTGCGCGGACCCGCCTCGTCACCGTGCCGGATGCGCCGCTCGGTCACCCGCTGCGGTCGCGTGGTGGTGTCCGGGCGCGCGTGCCACGCTGGGACCCGCGACCGCGCCCGTCTCGCGCGGTGACCAGCGGTGAGGGGAGGGCGAGACGTGCCGCGACGTCTCTCGAGCGCCCAGGTCGCGGCGTCGAGCACCTGGACCGACCCCGACGGCGTGCGTCGGCCCGCGGGTGACGTGCACGCGTGGGTCCAGGGCAAGAACCAGACGGTCTGCGGCCTCGCGCTGAGCAGGTCGTCGCTCGCACGCTTCCCGCACGTGCAGTGGCGCGAGGCGCTGCCGGAGTCCGGGCCGCACGCCGATGCCGTGCAGCACGTGTGCACCCGGTGCCGTGCCGCGCTGGCGCCGCGGGGGACCGTGGTCGACCGGCGCGCGTTCCGTCGCCCGTGACCCGCGCCGCCGACGAGCCCGCGGTGCGCGTCCTCGCCGTGGCCGACACCCACGTGCCGGCGCGCGCGCGTGACCTGCCCCCGGTCCTGTGGGACGCCGTCGCCGACGCCGACCTCGTCGTGCACGCGGGGGACTGGGTGGCGACCGAGCTGCTCGACCGGTTCGAGCGACGCGCGACCCGGCTGCTCGCGTGCCACGGCAACAACGACCCGCCCGCCCTGGCTGCCCGCGTACCCGAGGTGGCGCGCGCGGTGGTGGCCGGCGTGCGCGTCGGTGTCGTCCACGAGACCGGCGCCGCGACGGGTCGCGAGCGGCGGTGCGACGAGCGGTTCGGTGACCTGGACCTGCTCGTCTTCGGGCACAGCCACATCCCGTGGGACTCGGTGACGCCGGCGGGGTTGCGCCTGCTGAACCCCGGCTCGCCGACCGACCGCCGCCGGCAGCCCGCCTGCACGTACCTGACGTTCACGCTGCGGGCCGGCAGCGTGGCGGACGTCGAGCTGCACAGGCTGCCGCCACGCGCGGCCGGGCACGCCTCAGGCCGGGGCAGCACGAAGGCCCCCGACCCGCGGTGACGCGGGCGGAGGCCTCCTGGTGATGCTCCCCCGACTGGACTCGAACCAGTAACCCTTCGATTAACAGTCGAATGCTCTGCCAATTGAGCTACGGGGGATCGTGCGGGGAAAACCCTAGCAGGCTCGCGGGGGTGCCGGACCACTCGGCCGCGTGGAGCACGCCCGCATGGGCCGGGCTCAGGGCGCCAGACCGGCCTCGGCGCGCACGTGCGCCTCCGCTTCGGCAACGCGCCGCGCGACGGCCGGGTCGGTGAGGTCGACCGTGCCGTCGCCGATCACCTGGGTGAACAGGTCTCCGTCCTCGTCGCGTCGCAGCGCGACGCGCACCGTGGCACGCCCGCCGGGCAGCGCCACGTGCTCGACGTGGACGACGGACTGCTGCACGCGCTCGCGGAACGACTGCACGAGGTCCCACGCGTCCTCGTCGGTCTCGAGGACCAGCTCGGTGCGTGCGCCGCTGACCCAGTGCACCGTGAGCGTGCGGGTCTGCGCGTCGAGCGAGCCGCGGTCCACGTCCGCCCACGGTGTCCGGACCGCGCCGTCGTCCCCGGCGAGGTGCAGCGCGCGGCGGGTCGTCACGACCCAGCGGCCGTCTGCGAGGGGAGCGGACGCGAGGACCGCGTCGGCCCGCAGGTCGAGCGCGCGTCGCAGGGGGTCGGGAAGCCGGCGCCGCCGGGAGAACAGGGCCACGTCACCACCGTAGCCGTGCCGGAGACGCGGCCGTGCCGCGAGGGATCACCGGGCGTGCGGGTCCCGGCGCAGGTAGTTCCACGCGAGGACGGCGCACGTCGCACCGTTGAGAAATCCCACGAGGACGTCCGTCAGGGAGTGCATGCCCCGGTACGTGCGAGCGAAGCCCACGGCCACGGGCACCAGGACGCACAGCGCCGTCACGCCCCAGCGCGCCACGGGGTTCGTGATGCGCTGCGCCATGAACGCCAGCGAGAGGTAGAAGGCCGTCGCGGCGCCCGTGTGACCGCTGGGGAAGCTCGACGTGGGCGGTGCGTGGTCGAGGTGCTCGACCTCCGGGCGCTCCCGACCCACGACCAGGGCAGAGGTCAGGAAGATCGCCGCCTGCACCGCGACGGCCAGCCCGGGCACGATCGCGTACCACCACTGCCGCGTGCGCCACCACACCAGGGCGATGGCCAGCACGCACGCCCCGATGAGGAACTCGGTCTGCCCGATCGCGGACAGCACCGTGGTCACCGCGTCGAGGGTCGGTGTGCGCTGCGCGACGAACCAGGTGTTGACGGCGGCCTCGCTCGGCAGGTTGCCCAGCGGGCCGGTGATGAGCAGCCCGATGCCCACGACCACGCACCACAGCGCGACGGCGGGCAGCAGGAGGCGACGCGCCACGTCGCGGCGGACCTGCCTGCCGGACGGTGCGCGGGTGTCGGTCTCGTAGCGGTGCCAGAAGTCGTGCACGCGTCCTCCGCGGGTCAGGGGGTCGGTCGTCCCGCCGGGGGCGGGTCGGGGCAGTGGCCGGTGTCGTCGAGGTCGTCGGGGACGGAGCGCCGCCAGCCGACGTACGAGGCGCCGACGATCGCCAGGCCGAGCAGGGTGCCCGCGACCACGTCGGACGGGTGGTGCACGCCCAGCAGGACGCGGTTCGCCGCCGTCAGGACCACGAGCGTCGCCGCCGTTACCGGCGCCACCACCCGGCCCGTGCGCCCGAGCAGCGGCCACACCAGCACGGTGAGCGCGACGGCCACGATGGTGGTGTTGGCGGCGTGTCCGGACGGGAAGCTGGAGCCCGGGGCGTGCGCGACCGCGTCCTCGACGACCGGGCGCGCGCGCTGCACGAGGCCCTTGGCGGCCGCCTGGAGGACCCAGCCCACCCCGATCGTCACCGCGCACCACACGGCGCGGTCCCGCAGCCCGTGCCGCCGCCACGCCCAGACGCACACCGCCGGCACGACGAGGAGGTTCACCCAGCGGGCGGTGAACACCTCCTGCCACACGACGAGTGCCGCGCGCAGCCCGTCCGAGGTGCGCGTCAGGTCGGTCGCGGCGAGGACGGTGGACTCGTCGAACCGCACCACGGCACCCGACTCGCCCCGCACGACCACGGCGAGCACGACGACGGGCACGGTGACGGCCGCCCCGAGCGCGGCGGCCCGCAGCAGGGCCTGGCGGCGCGCTGGTTCGACGAGCATGGCGTGACAGTAGGGGTCGGCCGTGGGGCTCGCACGCCGGACCAGCCGCGATACCGGCCCGGACGGTCGGACCGGGCCGGCGGGGTGGGCCAGGTGGGGCTTGAACCCACGACCGACGGATTATGAGTCCGCTGCTCTGACCGACTGAGCTACTGGCCCCTGATCTCGTGCAGGTTACCGGCACGTCGGACGCCCCCGTCGCGTCTCCGGATGCCGAACGACCCGACCGCTGCCACCATCGCTGCGGGCACCGACGGTCGTCGGGCAGTGGGGGAGCCCGCGTCGAGGAGGTGTCATGGCCACGGTCGGCACGAGGTCCACCCAGGGTGCATGGGAGCTGGGCGCACGAGCGGGTTACGCCGCCAGCGGGCTGCTGCACGTGCTGATCGGCGTGCTCGCGGCGCAGCTCGCCCTCGGGTCGTCCGGCGGGAGCGCGGACGAGCAGGGGGCGTTCGCGACCATCGCCGACTCGCCCTTCGGTGCGGTGGTGCTCTGGTTCAGCGTCGTGGCGTTCGTCGCGCTCGCGGCGTGGCAGGCGGCGGCCGCGCTCAGCGGTGCTGCGGGCGAGACACCGGACCGGGTCAAGGCGGGGGCCAAGGCCGTCGTCTACCTGGCGCTCGCCGTGACGGCCTACTCGGTGGTGCAGGGCGCGTCGAGCGGCGGCCAGACGGAGAGCCTCACGGCCCGGCTCATGCAGTCCACGGGTGGGCGGCTGCTCGTGGGTGCGGTGGGCGTCGGGGTCGTCGTCGTCGGCGTCTACCACGTCTACAAGGGCCTGACGAAGAAGTTCCTCGAGGACCTGCACCGGCTTCCGGCCGGGACGGCAGGGAGGGCTGCGCGGAACGCGGGCATCGTGGGGTACGCCGCGAAGGGCGTCGCCCTGGTGATCGTCGGCGTGCTGTTCGTGGTCGCCGCCGCGACGGCGAACCCGCAGGAGGCGAGCGGGCTGGACGGCGCGCTGCAGGCGCTGCGGGATGCCCCGGCGGGTCCCGTGCTGCTCCTGCTCGTGGCCCTCGGCCTCATGGCTTTCGGGGCCTACTGCGGCGTTCGGGCCAGGTTCGGCAGGCTGTGACTTTTCACCCGCTACGGACAGATCTGACACGGCGGCGGTTCTTGCACACTTGTCCAGGTTGGTGCATAGTCGGGGATGTCAGCGACAAACGGCAAACCCGCCGCAAGGTGGGGACGCAAAGCCACGGGGCCTTCTGGGTCAGCCGAGCTACCGAACGACAAGGAGTACCAGCCATGGCTGTTCACACCCCGCTCAACGAGTCGCCCCTCACGCAGGGGGCGCTGCTCACCCCGGGTGAGGTCGCGGTCCTGTTCCGCGTCGACCCCAAGACGGTGACGCGTTGGGCGCAGGCGGGCAAGCTCTCCGCGGTCCGCACCCTGGGCGGGCACCGCCGGTTCCACGAGGCTGAGGTCCGTCAGCTCCTCACCGGCGTCCCGCAGCAGCGCGCGGCGGAGTGATCTCGGCGCCGTCAACGACGACGCATCCACGACGCCGACGCCGGTGGTGACCTGTTCACCACCGGCGTCGTGCTGTCCCCGGTCAGCACCCCGGAGCCCTCGCGCAGTGCGCGCGGTCGACGGGCGCGGCTCGGCTGCGGTGTTCGACATGAAAGGATCAGGGCATGGCTCTGCGTGAGATCCGCATCGTCGGCGACCCTGTCCTGCGCACCCCCTGCGACCCCATCACCACGATCGACGACCGTGTCCGCTCGCTCGTCGAGGACCTCCTCGAGACCGTGGACATGGACGGGCGTGCCGGCCTCGCCGCGAACCAGATCGGCGTCGGCCTGCGCGCGTTCTCGTGGAACATCGACGACGAGATCGGCTACGTGCTGAACCCGGTGATCGTCGAGCTGTCGGAGGACGAGTACCAGGACGGCGACGAGGGTTGCCTCTCGGTCCCCGGCCTCTGGTTCCCGACGCACCGCGCCTGGTACGCCCGGGTGGTCGGGACGGACCTGGACGGCCGCGAGGTCGTGGTCGAGGGCACGGAGCTCATGGCACGGTGCCTGCAGCACGAGGTCGACCACCTCGACGGGATGCTGTACCTCGACAGGCTCGAGCGCTCGGTGCGCAAGAAGGCCATGCGGGCGATCCGCGAGCAGCTGTAGCGCCACGCCGCGAGTCCGCTGGACCTGTGCCGGCGGATGAGGCATCCTGTGCCCTGCACGCCGCGTGCGCTGCATCTGTGCTGGTGACGTTCCTGTCAGGGGCGAGGTCGTTGGGGAAGGCGACCCTCGAGCCCTTCCGGGAGGACGACATGGCCGGTGCTATCACCCGCGGTGTACTTTTCGTGCACTCCGCGCCGCGTGCGCTGTGCCCCCACGTCGAGTGGGCGGCCGGCAACGCGCTGGGCGCGCGCGTCAGCCTGGACTGGACGCCCCAGCCCGCCGGCCCGACGTTCTACCGTGCCGAGCTCTCCTGGCAGGCGGCCCCGGGGACGGGGGCGCGGCTCGCGTCGGCGCTGCGTGGCTGGGCACACCTGCGGTACGAGGTGACCGAGGAGCCCAGCGCAGGCGTCGACGGGTCACGGTGGAGCCACACGCCCGAGCTGGGCATCTTTCACGCCGCGACGGACGTGCACGGCAACGTCGTCATCCCGGAGGACCGCATCCGTGCGGCCCTCGAGCACGCGGCCGACCCCGACCGGCTGCGCTCGGAGCTGGACCTGGCGCTCGGCCAGGCGTGGGACGACGAGCTCGAGCCGTTCCGGTACGCGGGTGCGGGGGCCCCCGTGCGCTGGCTGCACCGCGTCGGCTGACGTCCTCCTCGTCGGGGCGGCCGGTCCACCGTTCGGGTGGACGGGTCGCCCCGACGGCATTGTGAAACCTTTCGCACGCCCGGTGCGGATACGGCGTGCGCGGGGTGCTCGGCTAGCGTCCCTCCCACGCACCGCGGGTCTGCCGGGTGCGGCGACAGCCATCCGGGGGGCGACGGACCGCGAGCGCGGCCCGTCCGTCTCACACGGAGGACGCCGATGCCAGCACGACGTCGGCTGCTGCTGCCCGGGGCCTTGCGGGCCACTGCCGGTCTGGGTGCAGGGCTCGCCCTGACCGGTTGTGTCGTCTCGACACCGGCCGACGCGAGCCCCATCACGCGGCACGACGGGGACGACACCCGCGCGCTGCCCACGGCGGACGGCACGTACAGCGGGAGCGGCAGCTACGAGACGCCCGGCGGTCCGCAGCAGATCGACGTGACCGTCGTCCTGGCGGACGGCGTCGTCACGGGCGTACGAGTCGATCCCGCGGCGACGAACACGACGTCCCGGCGGTTCCAGGAGCGGTTCGCGTCCGCGGTGGTGGAGTCCGTGGTGGGTCGTCCGCTGGACGAGGTCGCCGTGGACCGGCTCGCGGGATCGTCCTCCACAGGTGCCGGCTTCATGGCGGCGCTCGACCAGGTGGTGCGCGATGCCGCCGACGCGTGAGAGGTCCGGTGCGCCGGAGGGGCGCGCACCGGACTCGACGGTGGAGCACTGATGGGCCGGTTCGACGGCCTCGCGGGCGGGGTCGGCGCGTACCGGACCGCGACGCTCGCGCTGCTGGCGGTGCACGCGGCGGCAGGGGTGCTCGGTCACCTCGACGTGCTCGAGCTGGACCCCGTGGCGCTCGCGGCGACCGTGGGCGCGGCGTCGGTCGGCACGCTGCTGACGAGCCTGGTGGGTGCGCTCGTCAGCGGCGTGCGCGCGCACGTCGAGTCGTCCCTGATCACCGGGCTGCTCCTGGCCCTGCTGCTCTGGCCCGCGCTCACGGTCGAGTCCCTCGTGGGCGCCGGCCTCGTCGGGGCCGCCGCCGGCCTCTCGAAGGTCCTCGTGCGGTGGCGTGGCCGCCACCTGCTCAACCCGGCCGCAGCCGGCGCGCTGGTCGCGGGCCTCGCCCTCGCGCCCGTGCTCGGCACCGCGGCCCCCGTCTGGTGGGTCGCGACGCCCGTGCTCGCGCCGGTCGTCCTCGTGGCCGGCCTGGCCGTGCTGCGGCGGACGGGCACGGGCGCGGTGGCCGCCGCGTACGGGTCGGCGTACCTGGCCGTGACCGTGCCCCGGCTCGTGCTGTCCGGGCAGGAGCCGCTCGACGCGCTCGCGTCGGTGGTCGGCTCGCACCCCGTGCTCGTCGTCGCCGCGTTCATGGTCGTCGAGCCGCTCACGCAGGCCCCGCGGCGACGCGCGCGGCTCGCTGTCGCCGTGCTCGCGGGCGTGCTCGCCGGTGTCCCGTTCGCCGCCGGGCCGCTCTCGACGTCACCCGAGCTCGCGATCGTCGCCGCCAACCTGGTGACTGCCCTCGTCGCGGCGCCGCGTGCGCTGCGGCTCGTGGTCGTGGGTCACGGCTCACCCGGTCCCGGCACCCACGAGGTGCTGCTGCGCCCGTCGCGGGCACTGCGCTGGCAACCCGGGCAGTGGGCCGAGATCGACGTGCTGCGGATGCGACCGGACGGGCGTGGACGGCGACGCGTGTTCTCCCTGGTCCCCGGCGGTCGGGACGCGGTCGCCGTCGCGTTCGCCGTGCGGGAGCGCCCCTCGGCCTTCAAGCGTGCCCTCATGGCCGCGCCCGTCGGCTCCACGGTGCGGGCGACCTGTGTCGGCGGCGACTTCCTGCTGCCGGACGACCCGACGCGTCCCGTCCTCATGATCGCCGGCGGCATCGGCGTCACGCCCTTCCTCTCCCAGATCGAGCACGCGGGCCCGCGGGACATGGTTCTCGTCCTCGTGTGCCCCACGGGGATGCCCCCGCCGTACCTCCGGCGTCTGGCACGCACGCGGGCGCGTGTCGTGATCATCTCGCCGGACCCGGTGCCCGCGCTGCCGCCCCGCTGGACGTGGCACCGGGGCACCCGACTCACGGCGTCGGCCCTGCGGTCGGTGATGCCGGACCTGCCACGGCGGGCGGCGTACGTCTCCGGATCGCCGGACCTCGTGCGGCGTGCACGCGCGGTGCTGCGCGAGGTGGGCGTGCGCCGGGTGCGCACCGACACCTTCACGGGCTACGGCCGGCGCCCGGCACACAGGTCACCGGATGGCGCCGCACCCGCCGCGCCGGCGCCGGCCGAGCGCGACCGCGGACGACGGCGCGTGCCCGAGGGCGGGCGGACCCGCGCGGCCGACGCCGGCGCCGAACCCGGCGGGGTCACGGCCGGTGCCTCGCGCTGAGACCAGGTTCGAGGCGATCGGGACCCTCTGGAGCATCGAGACCCCGACGGTGCTCGCCGACGCGATCCTCGACCGGGTCCACGCGGTCGTCGACGCGTACGACCGCGTGTGGTCGCGGTTCCGGGCGGACTCCGTCGTGTCACGGATGGCACGGGAGGGCGGCACGCACGCCCTCCCGGCCCACGCGGCGGAGCTCCTCGACCTGTACGACGTCCTGGAGGAGCGCACGGGCGGCGCCCTGACGCCGCTCGTCGGGCGCAGCCTCGAGCGGCTCGGCTACGACGCGACCTACCACCTGCGCCCCGCCGGCGCCCCGCTGCCCGTGCAGCGCGGCGTCCGCACGCGTGACGTGCTCAGGCGGCAGGTCCGTGACCAGCGGGTGCTCACCGTCACCGCGACGCGACCGGTGCTGCTGGACGTCGGAGCGGCGGGCAAGGGCCAGCTCGTCGACCTGGTCGCAGCGGAGCTGCGGGCGTGCGGCGTGGGGGAGTACGTGGTCGACGCCGGCGGCGACATGCTCCACCGTGGCCCGGACGCGGTACGCGTCGGGCTGCAGGTGCCGGGCGACCCGGGACGCGTCCTGGGCGTCGTCGAGCTGCGTGACGCGGCGCTGTGCGCGTCCGCGGTCGACCGGCGCTCGTGGGGCGACGGCCTGCACCACGTCCTCGACGCCCGCACCGGTGTGCCCGCCCACGGGGTCGTCGCCACGTGGGTCCTCGGCGAGCGGGCCATGGTCGCGGACGGGCTCGCGACCGCACTCTTCCTGGCTGATCCCGACGTCCTGCAGGGGGTGGCCGAGCACACGTACGTGCAGCTGCGTGCCGACGCCCGCGCGCGGGTCGCGATCGCGCTGCCGGGAGAGGTGTTCGGGGAGGTGTCGGTCCTCCGGCCCGCGTGAGGAGTGCAGGGGTCCGTGGGGGCCGCTGACGCGCCGATGCCGCCGGCGTGGTCGTCGCGGGCTACGAGCCGCGCAGCAGCGTGTGTAGCCCGTTGACGAGCGCCACGGTCGCGGACGCGCCGTAGGCGGCCGAGCCGAGGAAGTACCCCGTCGACTTCCAGACGGAGCTGGACCTGTGCTCGCCGACACCGCGGCACACCAGGCCGCCGGCACCCAGCAGGACGACGAAGACCACGCCCGCGGCCAGCTCGACGTCGTCGCGTCCGACCCGCGAGATCGCGAAGGGCACGGCCACCACGAGCAGGATCAGAACCCCCAGCAGGACGGCGACCGCCCTGATGCGGTGCACCGTGCGCACCTCCGGCCCACCGATCATGGCCTGGTCGAAGAGGCGCACCAGACCGGGGCGCCGCGCGCGGTCGTCCTGCCCGGAGGTGCTCACGCTCCCGACGCTAGCGCGCCGAGCCGGTGGGCGTCGGGTCGAGGGGCGGCGGTGGCCGCCGCAATGCGGCGACACCGCTGCGTGGCGACCCGACGGATCCCGTCAGGCGGAGGTCACCACGAGTGCGACGTTGTGCCCGCCGAACCCGAAGGAGTTGTTGACCGCGGCGACGGGGCCCGCGCGCAGCGCACGGGGCTCGTCGCGCACCAGGTCGAGGACCAGCTCGGGGTCGGGGTTGGCGACGTTGATCGTGGGTGGCGCCGTGCGCTCGTGCAGCGCGAGGACGGTGAAGATCGTCTCCAGCGCACCCGCCCCGCCGAGCAGGTGTCCCGTCATGGACTTGGTCGCCGAGAGCACGGCGTGGTCGGCGTCGTCACCCAGGACCGCCCGGATCGACCGCGCCTCGATGAGGTCACCGACCACGGTGGAGGTCGCGTGCGCGTTCACGTGCACGACGTCGGTCGTCGCGACGCCGGCGTCGGCGATCGCGGCACGCATCGCCCGGATCTGGCCGTCGCCCGACGGCTCGGGGGACGTGATGTGGTAGCCGTCGGCGGACAGACCCAGACCGGCGATGCGGCCGTACACGCGGGCCCCACGGGCGGCCGCGTGCGCGGCGGACTCCAGGACCACGACGCCCGCGCCCTCTCCGATCACGAACCCGTCGCGGTCGACGTCGTACGGCCGGGACGCGCCGGCGGGGTCGTCGTTGCGCGTCGACAGCGTGCGGGACGCCGCGAACGCGGCGATCGGCATCGGGTGGATCGTGGCCTCGGTCCCGCCGGCGACGACGACGTCGGCGCGCCCGTTGCGGATCATCTCGACGCCGTAGGCGATGGCCTCGGCACCGGACGCGCACGCCGAGACGAGGGCGTGGGCACCGGCCCGTGCGCCCAGCTCGAGCGAGACGTAGGCGACGGGGGAGTTCGGCATGAGCATCGGCACGGTCATGGGCAGCACGCGCCGGCCGCCCTTCTCACGCAGCGTGTCCCAGCCGTCGAGGGTCGTCCAGATACCGCCGATGCCGGACGAGACCACGGCGCCCAGCCGGTCGCCGTCCACCTCGGGGGAGCCCGCGTCGGCCCACGCCTCGCGCGTCGCGATGATCGCGTACTGCGCCGAGGGGTCCATGCGCTTGAGCTCGGGACGGGGGAGCACCTGGTCGGCGGGGACCTTGAGCGTCGCACCGAAGTTGACGGCGATGTCGTACCGCTCGGCCCAGTCGTTGTCGAACGGGCGTGCGCCGGACTCGCCGGCGAGCGCGGCCTGCCAGGTGCTGGGGACGTCACCGCCGAGCGGCGTGGTGGCGCCCAGGCCGGTGACGACGACCTCGGGGACGGTGCTCATGGGTCTCTCCTCGGTTCAGGCGGGCGGTGCGCACGGCCGTGGGGCCGGCGCACCGCCCGGGTGCACACGGGGTGCAGCGCGCAGGCTCAGGCCTGGGCGCCGGCGATGAAGCTCACGGCGTCGCCGACGGTGGCGAGGTTCTTGACCTCGTCGTCGGGGATGCGGACGTCGAACTTCTCCTCCGCGAGCGTGACGATCGTCATCATCGACAGCGAGTCGATGTCGAGGTCGTCGGTGAAGGACTTCTCGGGCAGGACGGAGTCGGTCGGAAGACCGGTCTCCTCGCTGACGATCTCGGCCAGGCCGGCCAGGATCTCCTGCTCGCTGTGGGCCATCGGGTGTCTCCTCGTGTCGGGTGGTGCAGGGACGTGCTGAACGGTACAGGCGCACGTTGCGCCGACCGCCGGGGGTGGGTCAGGGCAGGGCGACGACCTGGGCGGCGTAGACCAGGCCCGCGCCGAAACCGATCTGGAGCGCCAGTGCGCCGGGGCCGACCTGGCCCTCGCGTCGCAGCCGCTCGGCGGCCAGGGGGATCGACGCGGCGGACGTGTTGCCGGTCTCGGCGATGTCACGGCCGACGACGACCGAGGCGGGCAGCTTCAGCTGCTTGATCATCTGGTCGATGATCCGCATGTTCGCCTGGTGCGGGATGAAGGCCTCGATGTCGTCGGGCGTGACCCCCGCGGCGTCCATGGCCTTCTGCGCGACGGGCGCCATCTGCCACACGGCCCACTTGAAGACCGACTGGCCCTCCTGGCGCAGCGTGGGCCAGCCCGCGCCCTCGTCCCGCGTCGCGAGCCACGAGTGGGTCTGGCGGATCGCCTGGGCCTGCGCGCCGTCGGACCCCCACACCGTCGGTCCGATGCCGGGCGTGTCGGACGGGCCGATGACGACCGCACCGGCGCCATCGCCGAGGAGGAACGAGATGGACCGGTCCGTCGGGTCGACGAACTCGCTCATCTTCTCCGCGCCGATCACCAGGACGTGACGAGCCGTGCCGGCCCGGACCAGGGCGTCCGCCTGCCCGATGCCGTAGCAGTACCCGGCGCACGCGGCGGAGATGTCGAAGGCCGCGGCCGGCGTGGCGCCGATCCGGTCGGCGAGGATCGCGGCCCCTGCGGGCGTCTGGTGGAAGTACGTCACGGTCGACAGGATGACCGTGTCGATGTCGGCGCCGGTCAGCCCCGCGTCCTCGAGGGCGGCACGCGCGGCGCCCTCCGCCAGGTCCAGCACGTCGGTCCCCTCGGCGGCGCGGCGGCGCGTGACGATGCCGGTGCGCTGGCGGATCCACTCGTCGGACGACTCGATCGGGCCCACCAGGTCGTCGTTGGTCACGACGCGCTCGCCTCGCACGCCCCCGAGGCCGAGGATGCGGGTGTGCGCGGGCCCCGTGGCCTGCGTGAGGGTCGGTCGGGTCACGACGTGCTCTCCTGGGGTGTGGGGGCGGTACCGGCGTGCCGGCGGACGAGGTCGCGCGCGGCGTCGAGGTCGGCGGGGGACTTCAGGGCGAGGGTCTCGACGCCCGGCAGCGTACGCCGGGCCAGGCCGGTCAGGACACCGCCCGGTGCCACCTCGAGCAGCGCCGTCACGCCCAGGTCGCGGAGCGTGGCCTGGCACAGGTCCCAGCGCACGGGCCGGGCGACCTGCGCGACGATCCGGGCCAGCGCGTCGGCACCATCCTCGACGACCGAGCCGTCGGCGTTGCCGAGGAGCGCGACGACGGGACGACGGGGCGTGACCGCTGCGGCGGCCGCGGCGAGCTCGTCGACGGCCGGCTGCATGTGACGGGTGTGGAACGCGCCCGCGACCTGGAGGGTCACGACGCGGGCACGCGTCGGCGGGTCGGCCGTGAGCGCCGCGAGGGCGTCGAGCGTGCCCGCCGCCACCACCTGGCCGCCACCGTTGACGTTGGCCGCCACGAGGTCGAGCGCCGCCAGCCGGGCCAGCACCTCCTCCGGGTCGCCGCCGAGGACGGCACTCATGCCCGTCGGGGTCGCCGCGGCGGCACGCGCCATGGCCGCGCCGCGCACGGCGACGAGGCGCAGGGCCTCGTCGTCCGTCAGGACACCGGCGGCTGCGGCTGCGGCGAGCTCGCCGACCGAGTGCCCCGCCACGACGTCCAGCGCGCCGGGGACGACGTCGGTGAGGTCGGTGCCGGCGTCGGCGCCCAGGACGGCGCGCAGGCTCGCGAGCGCGGTGGCGACCAGCAGGGGCTGCGCGACGGCGGTGTCCCGGATCGTGTCGGCGTCCGACGTCGTGCCGTGGGCGAGCAGGTCCGTGCCGACGACGTCACCGGCGCGCCGGAGCGCGTCGGCGAAGCCGTCCACCTCGGTCCAGGGGACGAGCATGCCGGGGGACTGGGCACCCTGACCGGGGCAGGCGACGACGAGCACCCGACAACCATGCCGTCCGAGGGGCTCGGCGCCCGGTCACGGCTCGCACCAACCTCACGACCCAGCGTTGTCGGACCCGCACAAACGCCGTCCCGCGGAGCATCGCCCGCCGAGGTCCGGCCGGTCAGTCGTCCGCAGCGCCGAGCCGCCCGACGGCCAGCGCGATCTGCAGGACGTACGACTCGCGGGCGTCGAGGGGGTCCCACCCCGTCACGTCGGACACCCGACGCAGCCGGTACCGGACGGTGTTGGGGTGCACGTACAAGGTTCGGGCGGCGGCCTCCAGCGACCTGCCCGCGCCGAGGTAGGCCGACAGCGTGTCGAGCAGCGACCCCTGGCTCGCCGCGAGCGGCGCGTAGGCGCGCTCCACGAGGGCGCGACGTGCGGCGGTGTCCCCGACGAGGACACGCTCGGGCAGGAGGTCGTCGGCGTGCACGGGGCGGGGTGCCTGCTTCCAGCCGGGCGCCGCGAGCAGCCCGGCCAGGGCGGCGCGCGCCGACCTGGTCGCCTCGGCCAGCCCGGCTGCGGTGGGGCCCACCACGACGGGTCCGGGGCCGAAGCGGGGGAGCAGGGTCATGGCGGCCGCGCTCAGGTCTCCCTCGCCGCCGAGGAAGACGACGAGGCGGTCGCCGAGGATGCCGACGAGCGCGTCGTCCGCGGCACGTCGGGTGGCGCGGCGCAGGTCCGCCGCCCGCACCTCGTCCATGTGCGCCCCGGCCGTTCCCACCACCACCAGCGTCGAGCCGCGTCCGCTCCACCCGAGCGCCGCCACGCGCGAGCGCAGCGCGTCGTCGACGTCACCGCGCACCAGCGCGTCCACCACGAACGCCTCGAGACGCGCGTCCCAGGCGCCGCGCACCTCGGCCGCCCGCGCGTAGACCTCGGCTGCCGAGAACGCGACCTCGCGCGAGTACCGCAGGACCGCCTCGCGCAGCTCGCGCTCGGCACCTGGTGCCGCCAGTCGGTCCGAGTGGGTCTCGACGACGTCGACCACGACGCGGACGAGCTGCAGCGTGTGCTGCAAGGAGATCGACCGCGTCAGCTCGGGCGGCGCCGCGGCGAAGATCTCACTGACGCCGTGCGGAGGCCGCGACGGGTCGGCGTACCAGGTGACGAACGCCGTGATGCCGGCCTGTGCGACCAGGTTCACCCAGGAGCGGTCCTCGGCCGGCAGCGCGCGGTACCACTCGAGGTCGTCGTCGAGGCGGCGCATCGTTGCTGCTGCGAGCAGGCCGGTGCCGTCGCGGACCCGGCGCTGCGTCTCGCTCTGGTCGCTCGGCCCCTCCGACGCCCCGGCGGGGGCTGTCGCGGGCGGCAGGGTGCGGCGGGGCGAACGCGCCGCCGGCGGCCTCGAAGACGTCGCCATCCCGCGAGCATAGGGGCAACTTGTCGGAAGCCCACAAACCTCGCGGCTCGTCGGACACGGTCCACGGTCCGGCCGGACAGGTGCGCACGGGAGGGAACGGATAGTGTCGCGACATGGCTCTTCTGCCCCGCCTGCGCCAGCTGATGCGGCGACCCTCCTCGGCCTCCAAGGTCGGGGCGCGCCGTCCGACGACGGCCTCGCGGCGTGGTGACACGCTCCACGAGGACGCGCTGCGATCCATGCTCAGCGACGACCCCAACAACGAGCGCGCCTTCCTGGCCCTCGCCGAGATCGTCCGCCGCCGTGCCGCCGAGTCCGTCCCCGAGGAGGACCCGCTGACGGCACCGAACGTCGAGCACGAGCGCCAGCACGCGGCCGACCTGGCCGTCTGGTCGCTGGGCGAGGAGCTCGCGGGCAACCCGCGCGCGTGGTACCCGCTGATCGAGGTGGCGCGGCTGTCGGTACGCGACGACCACGAGGGGACGATCCGCCGCCTCACGACCGCCGCAGAGCGCGACCCCTCGGGGCAGGCGCTCGTGCAGGGGATCGCGCTGCTGTGCGAGGCGGGCCAGCCTGTCGATGCGCTCAACCTCGGTGTGGGGCACTGGCGGCCCCGCGAGCACGTCCCCGAGGTCGCGCGTGAGCTGGTCCGGGCGGCGATCGCCGCCGAGCGGCCGCTCGAGGCCAAGCAGCACCTGGCGTCGCTCGACCTGTACCCCGACCAGCAGGCGATCGCCGGGCTGAAGGACGAGCTCAGGATCGAGATCGCCCAGGCGCAGCAGTCGATCCCCGGGACCTGATCCCCGGGGCCTCGCGCAGCGAGCCCCACCCGACAGCCGCGTCCTGAGCCCGGACGCAAGGACGCCCCCGGCCGCGAAGCCGGGGGCGTCCTTGCGTCAGCGGGAGGTCAGGAGTCGCCGCCCGTGTTGCCGGACGTGCCGGCCGTGACGTCGTGGAGCCGGTAGCGCTCGATCGCCTGCGCCGGGAGCGACGGGTCGACCTTGCCCTCGAGCACCAGCTGCTGCAGCACCCGCACGACCGTCGACGGTCCGTCGATCTTGAAGTGCCGACGTGCCGCGGCACGGGTGTCGGAGAAGCCGAACCCGTCGGCACCGAGCGTCGCGTAGCGGCCCGGGATCCAGGCGCGCACCTGGTCGGGCACGAGGTGGTCGTAGTCCGTCGTGGCGACGAACGGGCCCTCCGCGCCCTGGAGCTTGGCGGTGAGGTACGGGGTGCGCACCTCGTCGCCGGGGTTGAGGAAGGCGTGCTGCTCGGCGGCCAACGCGTCGCGGCGCAGCTCGTTCCAGCTCGTCACCGACCAGACCGCAGCACGCACGCCCCAGTCCTCGGCCAGCAGGTGCTGCGCCTCGAGCGCCCACGGCACCGCGACGCCGGACGCAAGGATCTGGGCGCGCGGCCCGTCACCCTCGGCCGGGGCCACGAGGTGGATGCCCTTGAGGATGCCCTCGACGTCGACGCCCTCGGGCTCGGCGGGCTGCACCATCGGCTCGTTGTAGACCGTCAGGTAGTAGATGACGTCCTTGTCGCGGCCGTCCGCCGTCTCGCCGTACATGCGCTCGATGCCGTCGCGCACGATGTGCCGGATCTCGTACCCGTACGCGGGGTCGTAGTGCACGACGTGCGACATGGTGCCGGCGAGCAGGGGCGAGTGCCCGTCGGCGTGCTGCAGGCCCTCGCCCGTCAGCGTCGTGCGGCCGGCGGTGGCACCGATGAGGAAGCCGCGCGCCATCTGGTCGCCCGCCGCCCAGAACTGGTCGCCCGTGCGCTGGAACCCGAACATCGAGTAGTAGAAGTAGAACGGGATCAGCGGCTCGCCGTGCGTGGCGTACGACGTGCCCACCGCCTGGAACGCGGACGCGGAACCGGCCTCGTTGATGCCGGTGTGCATGATCTGCCCGGACTCGGACTCCTTGTAGCTCAGCATGAGCTCGCGGTCCACGGCCATGTAGTTCTGGCCGTTGGTGTTGAAGATCTTCGCGCTCGGGAAGATCGAGTCCAGGCCGAACGTGCGTGCCTCGTCCGGGATGATCGGCACCAGGCGGTGGCCGAACTCCTTGTCCTTGACCAGGTCCTTGAACAGGCGCACGAGCGCCATCGTCGTGGCGACCTCCTGCGTGCCCGAGCCCTTGGCCAGGGACTCGTAGGTCTTGTCTCCCGGCAGCGTCAGCTTGGTGTGCGCGCTGCGCCGCTCGGGGACGAACCCGCCCAGCTGGCGGCGCCGGTCGAGCATGTACCTGATCGCGTCGTCCTCCGGCCCCGGGTTGTAGTACGGCGGCAGGTAGGGGTTCTCCTCGAGCTGCTCGTCCGTGATCGGGATGTGCAGCGAGTCGCGCAGGGTCTTGAGCTCCTCGACCTTGAGCTTCTTCATCTGGTGCGTCGCGTTGCGGCCGGCGAAGCCCGACCCCAGCCCGTAGCCCTTGATGGTGTGGGCGAGGATCACGGTCGGCTGCCCGGTGTGCTCGCGCGCGGACTTGTACGCGGCGTAGAGCTTGCGGTAGTCGTGCCCGCCGCGCTTGAGGGCCCAGATCTCGTCGTCCGTCATCTTCTCGACGAGCTGCTTGGTGCGGGGGTCGCGGCCGAAGAAGTGCTCGCGGATGAACGCGCCGCTCTCGGCGCGGTACGTCTGGAAGTCGCCGTCGGGCGTGGTGTTCATCAGGTGGACCAGCGCGCGGTCCTTGTCGGCGTTGAGCAGGACGTCCCACTCGCGGCCCCAGATGACCTTGATGACGTTCCAGCCCGCCCCGCGGAACTGGGCCTCGAGCTCCTGGATGATCTTGCCGTTGCCGCGCACGGGCCCGTCGAGGCGCTGGAGGTTGCAGTTCACGACGAACGTGAGGTTGTCCAGGCCCTGCTGGGCGGCGTGCTGGAGCATCCCGCGCGACTCCGGCTCGTCCATCTCGCCGTCGCCGAGGAACGCCCACACGTCCTGCTGGCTGGTGTCCTTGATCCCGCGGTTGTGCAGGTACCTGTTGGTCCACGCCTGGTAGATCGCGCCGGACGGGCCGAGGCCCATCGAGACCGTCGGGAACTCCCACAGCTCGGGCGCCAGGCGCGGGTGCGGGTAGGACGGCAGGCCGCCGCCGGGGTGTGACAGCTCCTGACGGAAGCCGTCGAGCTGGTGCTCGGACAGCCGGCCCTCGAGGTACGCACGGGCGTAGACACCGGGGGAGGCGTGGCCCTGGAAGTACACCTGGTCGCCGCCGCCCGGGTGGTCCTTGCCCCGGAAGAAGTGGTTGAGGCCCACCTCGGTGAGCGTCGCGACGGACGCGTAGGAGGAGATGTGCCCGCCCACGGCCACGCCGGGACGCTGGGCACGCGTGACCATGACGGCCGCGTTCCACCGGATCCACGAGCGGTAGCGCCGCTCGATGACCTCGTCGCCGGGGAAGTACGGCTCGTTGTGGACCGCGATCGTGTTGACGTACGGGGTGTTCAGCGACGCGGGGATCGCGACATTGCGCTCGCGTGCGTGCCGCAGCATGCTCATCAGCACGTAGCGGGCCCGCGGGCCACCCTTCTCCTCGATCAGTCCGTCGAGGGACTCGACCCACTCACCGGTCTCTTCCGGGTCGATGTCGGGGACCTGGCTGAGCAGGCCGCCGATCAGCGGACCCGTCTCGTCGATGGAAGCCACCGGTGCTCCTTCTGCGTCTCGTGCGCACCGGGCGCCCCGTGGCGCCGCAGCCCGCTCCAGTGCCTGCCTCCGGCGACCTGCGCTGTGGCGCGGGTGCGGTTGCGGGCCGTCCGACCATTCTCGGTCCGTCCGACCCCGAAAGTCACACCGTGGTGCCGCTGCGAGGGCGTGACGTCCATGACACGCGCCCGGATCGCCTCTTGCCAGCGCCCCCTTGCCTGCGGTGGGCTAACGTGTGCCGACATCGACAGGTGGGTCTGCGGACAGTGCGGCGCACCGGGGGAGAAGGGAACGGGCCACGTGTCATCCACCGCGGACGACTCCGCGACGCAGGCGGTCACCCGCCTCGGCTTCACAGCCGGGCAGGTCATCCAGGAGCTGAACTACGACGACGACGTCGACGCCGACGTCCGTACGCGTATCGAGGCCGTCACGGGGACGGAGCTCGTCGACGAGGACTACGACGACGTCACCGACGGTGCGATCATCTGGTTCCGTGAGGACGACGGGGACCTGACGGACGCGCTCGTCGACGCGACGAGCGTGCTCGAGGACAGCGGGCCGATCTGGGTGTTCTCGCCCAAGGCTGGCCGTGCCGGTCACGTGTCGCACTCCGACATCGAGGAGGCGGCGACCACGTCAGGCCTCCACGCGATGTCGACCTTCGCCATCGGCCCGGACTGGTCCGCGACGCGGCTCTCCTCGCGCGGCCGCGGCAAGTGACCGCCGCGGGCGTCCCACTCCTCGGGACGCGCGCGCCGGAGCTGACGCTGCCCGACACGCACGGCACACCGGTGCAGCTCTCGCAGCTGCGGGGCACGCCGGTCGCCGTCGTGTTCTTCCCCTTCGCGTTCTCCGGCATCTGCACCGGCGAGCTGTGCGAGCTCCGCGACAACGTCGCGGCCTTCGACGACGCGGGCGTGCGGCTGCTCGCCGTGTCGTGCGACCCCATGTTCACGCTGCGCGCGTGGTCGGAGCAGGAGGGCTACACGTTCGACCTGCTGTCGGACTTCTGGCCGCACGGTGCCGCGGCGCGTGCCTTCGGTGTGTTCGACGAGACCACGGGGCACGCCCTGCGCGGCTCGTTCCTCCTCGACGCCGACGGGGTCGTGCGCTGGAGCGTCGTGAACCCCCGCGGGCAGGCGCGTCCGCTCGCGGCGTACCGCGAGGCCCTGGCGACGCTCGGCGTCTGAGACGGCCCTCGTGCGCGACGACCGCACCGGTGGGGTCGCGGTGTCGTGGTTCGTCGACGCCGTGGTGGCCCTCGTGGTCGTGGCGGCCTTCTGGGTCCCGTTCGTGCCGCGGGGAGCTGCCGGCGCGCCGGTCGCGGTCGGGGCCTGCGTCGTCGTGGGTGGCGCGGTGCTGCTGCGGTGGCGGTGGCCGACAGCCGCGACCCTCGCCGCGGCCGCGGCGACGGCCGTCGGGTGGGCGGTCGGTGCCAGCAGCGACCCGATGACGGCCGCTGCGTGGTGCCTCTACCCGCTGGCCCTGCGTGCCGGTGGCGGTGCCCGGCGCGCCGGGCGGCTCGCGGGTGGCGTGGTGGCCGCCGCCGGTGTGCTCGCCGCGACGTCGGCGGGCAGCTCGCTCGTGCAGCGCGTGCTCGTGTCGGGGATCGCGCTCGGGGTCGCCTGGCTCCTGGGGCGCGCCGAGGCGCGGCGCGCGGAGGCGGTGCGCCTGGCTGCGGACAGGGCGGCGCAGGTCGAGCGGATGCGCACGCAGGCCGCGACGGCCCGCGAGGTGCACGACGTCGTCGGGCACGCGCTGACCTTCATCCGCGCGGAGGCCGACGTGGCGCGCAACCTGCCCGGCACGGACGAGCAGGAGCTCCGCGCGAGCCTGGCGGACATCGAGCAGCGGGCGCGCGACGCCCTCGAGGAGGTGCAGGCGTTCGTCCGCGAGCTGCGCGCCGGGGTGCCCGGCGCGGGCGCGACGACCGCCGCGGACCCGGCGCAGGCCCTGCCCGGGCTCGTCGCCGCGGCGCGGGCGGGGGGTCTTCGCGTCACGTCGCGCCTCGACCTGCCCGACCTCGACGCGGCGACAGGTCACGTCGTGGTCCGGGTGGTGCAGGAGGCGCTGAGCAACGTCGTCCGGCACGCCGTCGCGAGCGGCTGCGAGGTGGTCGTCCGGGAGCGCCACGACGTCCTCGAGGTGCGGGTCGACGACGACGGCCGCGGGCCCGCTGACACGCCGTCGTGGGGTGCCGGACTGACCGGGATGCGGGAGCGGGTTGCCGCCGTCGGCGGGGAGCTGACCGTCGGGCGGCGGCCGGGCGGCGGTACCCGGGTGCACGCGCGGATCCCGCTGGAGGGTCGCCGGTGACGAGGGCGATCACGGTGCTCCTGGCGGACGACGACGCGGACCTGCGGCGCGTCCACCGACGCCTGCTCGACCGGACCGACGGCTTCCGTGTGGTCGACGAGGCGGCGACGGTGCCCGAGGCGGTCCGCCGGATCACGGCGCTGCGGCCCGACGTCGCGCTCGTCGACGTGCAGATGCCCGGCGGCAGCGGGCTGGACGTGGTGCGCGCCGTCGCGGGGTCGAGCACGCGCGTGGTCGTGCTGACCACGTTCGACCTCGACGAGTACGTGGGTGAGGCGCTGCGGGACGGTGCCGCCGGGTTCCTGCTGAAGAACGCGTCGTCCGCCGAGGTGCTCGCCGCGATCCGCGCCGTGCACGCCGGCCACGGCGTGCTGGCGCCGGAGGTCACGGCGCGGCTCATGGGCCAGTTCGCCGCGCGGCCGCGGCCCGCGCCGCACGCGTTCGCCGGTACGCGCCTGAGCGCGCGCGAGCTGCAGGTCGTACGGCTCGTCGCGGACGGGCGGTCCAACCAGCAGATCGCCGACGAGCTGTACCTCACTCTGCCGACCGTCCGCACGTACCTGCGGCGGCTCTTCGTCAAGCTCGACGTCCGGGACCGCACGCAGCTCGCGGTGCTCGCGCACCAGGCAGGGCTGCTGCACGAGCCGCGCTGAGCCGGACGTCTACTTCCGGACGACACGGCGCGCGGCACCGGTCCGGGACGGTGGAGCCGACAGGTTCCCCGAGCGGACGTGAGGAGCAGCGCGCGTGATCGAGATCCAGGGTGTCACCAAGCGGTACGGGCCGAGGACGGCGGTCGAGGACGTGAGCCTGACGGCCGCGCCGGGACGCGTCACCGGGTTCCTCGGGCCCAACGGCGCCGGCAAGTCCACGACGCTGCGCGTGCTGCTCGGCCTGGACCGCCCGACGGCGGGGCGCGCCCTCGTCGACGGTGTGCCCTACCGCGACCTGCGCCGGCCGCTGCGCACCGTCGGGGCCATGCTCGACGGCGCAGGGGCGGTCCCCGAGCGGCGGGGCGTGGACCACCTGCGGTGGATCGCGCAGACGCACCGCATCCCGGCGCGCCGCATCGAGGAGGTCCTCGACGTCGTCGGCCTCACGGACGCCGCGAGAGCCCGTGTCCGCACGTACTCCCTCGGCATGCGGCAGCGCCTGGGGCTCGCCGCGGCGCTGCTCGGCGAGCCGCGCGTGCTCGTCCTCGACGAGCCCGTCAACGGGCTCGACCCCGAGGGCATCCGCACGGTCCGGACGTTCCTGCGCGACTACGCCGCGCAGGGCAACACCGTGCTGCTGTCGAGCCACCTCATGGGTGAGACCGCGCAGACGGTGGACGACGTCGTCGTCATCGACCGCGGGCGCGTCGTGACCAGCGGCCCGCTGGAGGAGGTCACGGCGGGCCACGCCGGGCTGGAGGACGCGTTCTTCGCGCTCACCGGCACCGCGCCGGGGCAAGGGTGGTGACCGCCGTGCTCGCGACCGTCCGCTCCGAGCTGACCAAGGCCGTCACGCTGCGCAGCACGTGGCTCGTGGTCGGCGCGCTCCTGGTGCTCAACGCCGTCGTCATCGCCATCCAGCTGCCGCTCTACCTCGATGCCATGGCCGCGGTCACGTCCGACGGCCTCGTCGAGGTCTTCCCCCCGGTGCAACAGTCCGTCGCCTCGCTCGCGGCGGAGTGCGCGACGTGGCCCCTGCAGATCGGTCTGCTCGTGTTCGTCGTCGGCGCCCACCTCGCCGGCAGCGACCTGGGCCGTGACCGGCTCGGCGTCGCGGTGCTCGCGGTCCCGGACCGGGCCCGGCTGGTCGGGGCCAAGGCGCTCGCGACGGCGCTGCTGGCGCTCGTCGTCGGTCTCCTGCTCCTGGCGCCCGCCGTCGCAGCGACGTACGCCGTCGTCAAGGACTGGGACCCGACCCTGGCCTGGGGTGCGCCGGCGCTGACCGGCTACGCGCGGTTCCTGGTGTTCGTCGTGACGACGACGCTCGTCGGGTTCGCGCTGGCACTGCTCGGGCGTCGCACGCTGGCCGGGGTGCTGCCGTGCGTCGCCATGCTCGGGCTCACGCTGTCGCAGGCCGTGGCGGCCGTCGCCCCCGGCCTCGACGCGCTGCTCCCGACCAGCGCGGCGCGCAACCTGCTCGTGCTCCCGGACCCGACGCTGCCACCGCTCACCTCCGGGACGAGGTACGCCACGGCCGTCCTGGTCGGCTGGGCGGTCGTCGCCGTGGCGGCGTCGGCGTGGGCGCTGCACCGCCGGGACGCCCGGTGACGGCCGTGGACGTCGCCTCCCCGCCGCGCGTGCGCGACGTCGTCCGTGCCGAGGTCACCAAGGCGCTCACGCACCCGGTGACAGCGCCGGCGGTGCTGGGTGCTCTGGCCGTGAACACGGCGCTCGCGGTGATCGTCACCTCCGACGTCGTGCGCCTCGGAACGGGGGGCGAGCCCGTGTCGCTCGAGGCCTTCCCCGGGCTGCTGGTCGCGCCGGTGTACCTGCTGCTCATCGCGGTGGCCACCGTGGCCGGCAGCGAGCACACCACGGGGCAGCACCGCGTGACGCTCACGGTCGTCCCCCGGCGAGGTCGGCTCGCCGTGGCGCAGCTGCTGGCGCTCGTCGCGGTCTCGACGCCGGCGGCGCTGCTCGCGCTGGCGCCGGCCCGGCTGGTGCTCGCCCGGCAGGACGGCCCCGGCCTGGCGGACGGTGCGCTCGACGTGGGGCGCTGGGTGCTGGCGTACGTGCTGCTGTCCGTGGTGGCGTACGGGCTGACGAGCGTCGTCCGCAGCGCCACCACCGCGCTCGGCGTGCTGGCCGCCCTCCCGGTCCTGGTCGCCACGGGTGCGCTGCCGTGGCCCCGCGTCGTCCGGTTCCTGCCGCACGAGGCCGCGACGGCGGTGACCGGGGTGGCCGACGGCGCGGTCACCGCGCTGACCTCCGGGGTGGCGGTGCTCGTGCTGGGCGGGTGGGCGGTGCTCGCCGCGGCCGCGCACACGGCGAGCCTCCTGCACCGGGAGGCGTGAGCGGTCGGCCGCCCGAGGTGCGGGGCCCTGTGCTGCTGCGAGGAGTGGGCCCGGCCGGTCTCGAACCGGCGACCTCCGCGGTGTAAGCGCGGCGCTCTGACCAACTGAGCTACAGGCCCTTGCGGTCGGTCAGCCTACCGGCGTCACCGGCCCCTGCCGCACGTGCGGGGCACGCCGCAGCAGACGCCTGCGGCCGGACGCGTGCGTAGGCTTCGGCATGTGCGAGCCACCGTCATCCACGGCCCCCGCGACGTGCGCGTCGAGCAGGTGCCGGACCCCGTGATCCACCGCCCCACGGACGCCGTCGTGCGGGTCGTCGCGACCTGCGTGTGCGGCTCCGACCTGTGGGGCTACCGGGGGGTTCGGCCCCCGAAGCAGCCGCAGCGCATCGGCCACGAGTTCGTGGGCGTGGTCGAGGAGGTCGGCTCGGGCGTGCGCCGGGTGAAGGTGGGCGACTTCGTGGTCGCGCCCTTCTCGATCGCCGACGGCACGTGCGCGCACTGCCGCAACGGGGTGCACACGTCGTGCGAGCGCGTCGCCTGGTGGGGGTCGCCGGACCACGAGGGCATCGCGTCGGACGGCGCCCAGGGCGAGTACGTGCGCGTGCCGCTGGCCGACGGGACGCTCGTCGTGACGCCCGAGCACCCCGACGACGCCCTCCTGCCGCACGTCCTGACGCTGACCGACGTGCTCGGCACCGGTCACCACGCGGCGCTGTCCGCCGGCGTCCACGCCGGCTCGAGCGTGGCGGTGGTCGGTGACGGCGCCGTGGGCCTCTGCGGCATCATCGCGGCGCGGCGGCTCGGGGCCGAGCGGATCGTCGCGTTCTCACGCAACCCCGTGCGGCAGGCGCTCGCGCGTCGGTTCGGTGCGACGGACGTCGTCGCCGAGCGCGGTGACGAGGGGGCGGCGGCCGTCGTGGACCTGCTCGACGGCGTCGGGCCGGACGGCGTGCTGGAGTGCGTGGGCACCAAGGAGTCCATGGCCCAGGCGCTGGCGACCGTGCGGCCCGGTGGTCGCGTCGGGTTCGTCGGTGTCCCCGCGGGCGGTCCGGAGCTGCCCGTGCAGACGATGTTCTCCGCCAACAAGGGCGTGGTCGGCGGGGTCGCACCCGTGCGCGGCTACATCGAGGGCCTGCTGCCGGACGTCTGGGCCGGGACCATCGAGCCGGGCCTCGTCTTCGACGCGACCTTCGCGCTCGGCGACATCGCCGACGCGTACCGCGCGATGGACGAGCGCACCTGCACGAAGGCGCTGGTCCTGCCGTGACCGCGACGCTCGCGGACGTCGTCGCCGCGCTCGACGGCCGGTACCCGCCGCGGACCGCCGAGTCCTGGGACCGCGTCGGCCTGGCCGCGGGCGACCCGGCAGCGCCGGTGCGGCGCGTCCTGTTCGCCGTCGACCCGGTGGCGACGGTCGTCGACGAGGCGGTCGCCTGGGAGGCGGACCTCCTGGTCACGCACCACCCCTTGCTGCTGCGGGCCGTGCACTCGATGGCCGCGACGACGTACAAGGGCGCGCTGCTCCACCGGCTCGTGCGGGCCGGGTGCGGGCTGTACACGGCCCACACCAACGCGGACGCGGCGCGCGGTGGCGTGGCCGAGGCACTGGCCGACGCCGTCGGCCTGGTCGGCACCGAGCCGCTGGTCGCGGCCGACGCGCCCGCGCTCGACAAGCACGTCGTCATGGTCCCGGTCGCCGACGCGGAAGCCCTGGTCGACGCGCTCGCGGCGGCCGGCGCCGGTGAGGTCGGCGACTACGCGCGATGCGCGTGGACGGCCACCGGGCAGGGCACGTTCACGCCGCTGCCCGGGGCGTCTCCCGCGGTCGGGTCCGTCGGGAGGCGCGAGACCGTCGTCGAGGCACGTGTCGAGATGGTCGCGCCGCGTCAGCTGCGGGGGCGGGTCGTGGCCGCGATGCGGGCGGCCCACCCGTACGAGGAGCCGGCGTTCGACGTGCTGGAGCTCGCCGCGCTGCCGGGGGAGACCGGGCTGGGTCGTGTCGGCGCGCTGCCCGCCCCCGTGTCGCTGCGTGACTTCGCCGCCGCGGTGGCCCGCGCGGTGCCCGCCGCCGCGCAGGGCGTGCGGTACGCCGGCGACCCCGACATGCCGGTGCGTCGCGTCGCGGTGCTCGGCGGCTCCGGGGACTCCCTGTTCGACGCCGTGCGCGCCGCCGACGTCGACGTGTACGTGACCGCCGACCTGCGGCACCACCCGGCCTCGGAGCAGCAGGAGCGCGCCGCGTTCGAGGCGGGCGGCGGACCACCGCGGCCCGCGCTGGTCGACCTCGCGCACTCCGCCTCGGAGTGGTTGTGGCTGCCACGCGCCGCCGACGCGCTGCGGGCCGATCTGGCGGCCACGGGCACTACGGTGGAGACCCGCGTCAGCACGCGGCGCACCGACCCGTGGACGGGTCACGTGCCGCAGACGTCCCTGCCGGAAGGAACCACGTGACGACCGCCCCCGCAGCCGACCAGCGCCGACTCCTCGACGTCCAGGAGCTCGACACCCGCCTCGCGCAGCTCGCGCACAAGCGGCGTTCGCTCCCGGCCCTCGCGCGTCTCGTCGAGCTCGACTCGCAGCTCGCGGACCTCGACGCCGCCCTGGTGACGTCCCGGACGGCGGCGTCGGACCTGCGCATCGAGGTGGCGAAGGCGGAGACCGACGTCGACCAGGTGCGCAGCCGCGCCGCCCGCAACCAGGCGCGGCTCGACGGCGGGCAGGTCGGCGCCAAGGACGCTCAGGCCCTCACGAGCGAGCTCGAGAGCCTCGCGGCGCGTCAGGCGCACCTCGAGGACGTCGAGCTCGAGGTCATGGAGCGGCTCGAGGCGCACGAGGCCGTGCTGCGTGACCTCGAGCAGGCGCAGGGTGCTCTCGTCGCGGACCGGGACAAGGTCGTCGCCGAGCGGGACGCCGGGTACGCCGAGCTCGACGCCGAGGCCGCGCGGGTGCGCGCCGAGCGCGAACGTGCCGCCGAGGGCCTGGACGCGGGCCTCGTCGCGCTCTACGAGCGCCTGCGCGGGCAGCTCGGCGGCAGCGGGGCCGCCGCGCTGCGTGGCAACCGGTGCGAGGGCTGCCGCCTCGACCTGAACGGCCAGGACCTCGAGGTGATCCGTGCGCGTCCGGCTGACGCGGTCGTCCGGTGCGAGGAGTGCGGGCGCATCCTGGTCCGGCTCACCGACTCGTGACACGCGGGTCGGGGTCACCCGCCGAGCCGCTGGCGCCCACGGGCGCGGACCCCGCGGGCTCCGGCACGCCGGCTGCGGGGCAGGGCGTCGCGCGGGTCCGTGCCGTGCGGCCGTCGGGGACCGCCCCGCGGTTCGACGACGACGAGCCGACGACGGTCGTGCTCGTGCGGCACGGCCAGACCGCGATGACGGTATCGCGGGGGTACTCGGGCTCCTCGGAGCCCGGGCCGTCGCTCGACGACCTCGGGCGGACGCAGGCGGCGGCTGCCGCGGCGCTCGTCCACCGCGTCGGCCGGGACCTGTGGGGCGACATCGAGTACCCGAGCGAGATCGTCGCCTCTCCGATGGTCCGCACGCAGGAGACCGCCGCGATCCTCGCCGAGCGCCTGGGGCTGCCGCTGCGCACCGACGCCGCCTTCCAGGAGGCGGACTTCGGGCACTGGCAAGGGCTGACGGCCGAGCAGATCGAGGAGCGCTGGCCCGAGGTGCTCGAGCCGTGGCACACCGACGGCCACGTGCGCCCGCCGGGCGGTGAGTCCATCGCGGACGTCGGGGTGCGGCTGCGCCGCGGGCTGGACGGACTGCTCGAGGGCGGACCGCGGACCGTCGTGGTGGTGTCGCACGCGGTCGCGATCCGCGCGGCGCTCGGCGTGACGATGGGTGCCCACCCCGGGACGTGGAGCCAGCTGCGCGTGGCACCCGCCTCGGTGAGCATCGTGCGGCTGTTCGCGGACCGCCGCGACGAGATCGCGGTGGCGGGCGCACCCAGCGAGGGCTGGTGACGTCCGGCCGCTGATGACGCCGGACCGCTGACGCCGGGCCGCGTCAGACGACGAGCGACAACGTGCGCGCCCCGCGCCGCGGCTCGGGGCCCAGCTCCACGGCGTGCAGCGCGTCGCCGACGAGCGCGCTCGCGGCGTGTGCCAGCTCGTCGGCGTCGCGCGGCTCGCGGCCGCGGCGGGTCACGAGGTGGCGTGTCAGCACGCCGCGTGTGTGCTTGGCGTGGTGCGAGACCACGGAGCGACGTCCGTCGACCTCCCGCAGCACCCGCACGTCGACCCAGCGTGCGCCGGCCGGCGGGGTCCACGCGGCGCGGTACGCGGCCGACCGGCAGTCGACGACCAGCTCGTCCTCGGTGCGCTGCGTCAGCTCGACCCCGAGCGGACCGCGCCACGCGGCTGCGAGTGGGCCGATGCCGGGCAGGTCCGTGCCCATCGACAGGCGGTAGGCCGGGACGACGTCGTCGACCGTCAGGACGCCCCACAGCGCCGAGACGACGCGCACGCTCGCGACCGCCCGGGTGCGCGCCGCCGGGGTCAGCGTGTCGAGCCCGGCCGCGCCGTACAGCACGCCGGTGTACACGCGCGAGGCGCGTGCCGCGGGCGCCGAGCGCAGCACGACGTTGCGCGCGACCTCGTCCACGAGCCCGCGCGAGACGCCGAGCACGTCGCACGCGTCCGGGCGGCCGCTGACGGCGACGAGCGCGTCGAGCACCTTCTCGCGGACCGGCGTCAGGCCCGGGTGCGACAGCGACGCCAGGTCGAGCGGGGGAGCGGCGGCAGGCGCGGGCGTCTTGCCCTCCGAGGGCGGCAGGAGCACGAGCACCGCACGAGGGTACGGTGTGCGCTCCGCCGTCCGACGACGTCAGGGGTGTGACGTGGCGCAGGTCAAGGTCTACGGGCGCCGCTCGGTGTGGGGTGCACGCCGCCAGGAGGTCTCCGACGCCGTGCACGACGCGCTCGTCGCGGCGTGGGGGCTGCCGGGCGACAAGCGGTTCCACCGGTTCCTGCTGCTCGACGACGAGGACCTCGTCGCGCCGCGCGGCCCGGCGTACCTCGTCGTCGAGGTCGTGTGCTTCACCGGCCGCAGCCCGGGTGCGGTCCGCGCGCTGATCGCCGCGTTCTTCGACGACGTCGCACCCGCGCTCGGCCTGGGCGCCGACGACCTGGAGGTCGTGGTCATCGAGAGCCCGCCGACGCACTGGGGCATCCGCGGCGTCGCCGGTGACGAGCTGGCCCTGCCGTACCGCGTCGAGGTGTGACACGGGTAGGCTGACCGCGCGGATGAGTCAGCCAGGCGGCCGCGTCAGGACCCTCGGGTCCTGCCGAGGAACGTCCGGGCTCCGTAGGGCAGGGTGGTGGGTAACACCCACCCGGGGTGACCCGCGGGAAAGTGCCACAGAGAACAGACCGCCACGACGGACCGGCTCGCCGGGACGACGCGGTAAGGGTGAAACGGTGGGGTAAGAGCCCACCAGCGCGCCGGGTGACCGGTGCGGCTCGGCAAACCCCACCCGGAGCAAGGCCAGACAGGGAGCGTTCGAGGGTTGCCCGCCCGAGCTCCCGGGTAGGCCGCTGGAGGCGTGCGGCAACGTACGTCGTAGATGGATGGTCGCCACCCGCGCGAGGGCAACCGCGCACGGGGACAGAACCCGGCGTACCGGCTGGCTCATCCGCACCTGAGCCGCCGGCAGGGCCGGCGCGGTCAGTCGCCTGTGGCGAGCTCCCGGCGTGCCGTGGCCTGCCGCTCGCGCTCGACGTCGCTGATCGTCGCGGGTCCGCTGCGGGGCCGCAGCACGACGCCGCCGAGGCGGTCGAGGTGCTGGGCGATCCGGTAGAGGCCGACGGCCAGCAGCGCCATCCCCGCGGTCCCCAGAACGTTGCCGACCGTCATGAGTGAGTGGGTGACGTCGGCGACGGAGTAGCTGAGGTCGGCGACCGCGGGTCCCAGCAGCGCGAGCACCAGGCCCACGCCGATCCACGGGGCCGCCGGCTTCGGCGTCGTCTGCTCAGGTCTGTCGCTCATGGTCGCTACGATGCCGCACGACGCGCACGCGCACGGGCGGTTCGCTGACGCAGATCACGCTGCCGGGAGCGGGGACGGGGCGCGGTGCCGCCGGCTCACAGGCGGGCGGGGGCGCGCTGCGCCGCCTCGCCTCCCGGCACGACGGGCCCCGCGCCCGTGCGGTGGGTCGGCGCCGCCGGCAGCCGCACCGTGAACGTCGCCCCCTCCCCGGGCTGCCCCACGGCGTGGATCGTGCCGCCGTGGCTGGTGACGACCTCGCGCAGCAGCGCGAGGCCGAGCCCGAACCGGCGCTCGTCGTCTCCGGGGCCGCGGTGGAACCGGTCGAACAGGTGCTCCGGGTCGGCGAGGTCGAAGCCCTCACCGGTGTCGGTGACGACGACCTCCACGGTCCGTCCCTGCTCGGACGTGCTCGCGCACACGGCGACGTGCCCGCCGGGCGGGGTGTGGGTCAGGGCGTTGGAGAGCAGCTCCGCGACGACACGGCGCAGCGCCGAGGTGATGCCCCGGACGTGCGGGAGGTCGTCGTCGGTGAGCGCGGTGACCGTGACGCCGCGCTCTGCCGCGCGTGCGGAGTCGGCGGAGACCGCGTCGACGACGAGGGCGGCGACGTCGACGTCCGTGCTGTCGGGGCGGGTGGCGACGGCGTCCTGCGTGGCTGCGAGCCGCGCGGACATGAGCAGCTCGTCGACGATCTCGCCCAGGCGGCGGGTCGTGGCGACGAGCCGGTCCAGGTCGCGTGCCTGCACGTCGTCGTCGGCCGCGCGGGCCCGGCGCACGAGCAGCTGGGCGCGCGCGTGGACCTGCGCGATCGGGGTGCGCAGCTCGTGGCTCGCGTCGGCGACGAACCGGCGCTGCCGCTGCAGGGCGTCGGCCAGGGGGGCGACGGCACGGCGCCCGACGACGACGCCGCTGACGACGGCGGCGAGCGCCCCGGCGGCGGCGGCGACACCGAACGCCACCAGCAGGTGGCGACGGTCGGCGAGCTGGAAGCGTGCGTCGAAGACCGCCTGCACCACCTCGTCGCCCTGCCGTGCGGTCCGTACGTGGTAGATGGTGCCGTCCTGCGCGATCCGGGTGTCCTGCGGGACGCCTGTCGCGGCGACCTCGACCAGGGCGTCACGCAGCGGGAAGCCGTCCGGCGGCGCGGCGACCCCGGTGTCGACGGACGTCCCGTCGAACGTGATGATCCAGCTGCAGGCCGGCGGCCCGGCGATCGTGCCGTGGGTGATGCCCCAGGCGAGCTCCCCGTCGATCTGCTGCTCCTGGCTGTGCAGCAGGACGCCGTAGGAGATGGCGCCCGCGAGGCCGAGCAGCGCGGCGATCACGAGCCCGACGAGGGCCCCGATGCGCAGGCGCGCGCGCCGGACGACCCGCTCCTCGGGCGTCGGCGCCGTCACAGGGCACCCAGCCGGTAGCCCGCGCCGCGCACGGTGCTGACGGCGTCGCGGCCGAGCTTGCGGCGCAGGTAGTACACGTAGGTGTCGACGATCGAGGCGGCCTCGGTGTCGGCGAAGACCTGGCGGCGCAGCTCGGTCCGGGTGTGCACCGCCTGCGGGCGCTCGGCGAGGGCGCGCAGCAGGGCGTGCTCCCGCGCCGACAGGTCGACCTGCCGTCCGTTGCCGAGCACGACCTGGCGCGTCACGAGGTCGAGCGAGGCGCCACCGACCGGCAGGTGCGTGTCGGCCTCGTCGACGCGGCGGCACAGCGCGCGGATCCGGGCGCTGAGCTCGTCGAGCTCGAACGGCTTCACCAGGTAGTCGTCGGCTCCCGCGTCGAGGCCCGCGACGCGGTCCGCGACGGTACCCAGCGCGGTGAGGACCAGCGCGCGTGCGGACACGGCGCGGGCGCGCAGGCGCGTCAGCATGTCGAGGCCGTCCACCGCCGGCAGGCGACGGTCGACGACGAGGACGTCGTAGGGACGGGTGAGGCCCAGGTGCAGGCCCCGATGGCCGTCGCGGGCCTGGTCGACGACGTACCCCTCGTCGGTCAGGACCTCGGTCAGCATGTCGTTGAGCTCTCGGTCGTCCTCGACCACGAGGAGCCGGTGCGGTCGTCCGGGCATGTCCTGACCATCGCACACCTCATGTGACTTCAGTAACACCTGTCTCGTCATAGAGTCGCCCGAACGTGCGCCACGGGGGCCGGTTCCGGTTCGGTGAGGGCGTGACGTCGCTCGACCCACGACAGCAGCGGGCTCGTCATGATCGTCGTCACGAGGGCGACGAGGACGAGCACCGTGAACAGTGCCGGCCCGACGATCCCCGCCTCGAGCCCGATGTTCAGGGCGATCAGCTGCATGAGCCCACGCGCGTTCATCAGCGACGCCACCCGCAGCGCCACACCCTGAGGCTCCCCGCGGCGCCGCGCCGCGAACCAGCAGGCCCCGAACTTGCCCGCGATCGCCACCACCACGCACGCGATCGCGAACAGCAGTACGGACGGCTCGGTGAACAGCCCGAACTGGGTGTTCAGGCCCGAGTACGTGAAGAACAGCGGCACGAGCACCGCGGTGACGGGCGTGAGCGCCCCGACGACGCGCTCCGACGCCGGGACGCGCGGAAGCGCCAGGCCCAGAGCGAAGGCGCCGAACACCGCGTACAGACCGATCTCGTCGGTGAACCACGCAGCAGCGAACAGGACCGCGACCGTGCCGAGCAGGCGCGCCGGGTCGTCGACGCGGGTGCTCGACATGAGCCGCAGCATGCCGGGGCGGGCCACGAACCACACGAGCGCGACGAACACCGCGGCACCGGCGACCGTGACCACTGCCGGCCCCGGGCTCCCCGTCGCGACGGCCAGGACGACGGCCAGCAGCACCCACGCGACGACGTCGTCCACGGCACCGCTCGCCAGGGCGATCGACCCGTGCCGGGTGCCCGCCTGCCCGCGCTCGGTGATGATGCGGGCGAGCATCGGGAACGCGGTGATGGCCAGGGCCACGCCCACGAAAGCCGCTACCACGCCCACCGGCACGCCGTCGGGCGCCAGCGGCACGTGGTTCGCCGCGACGAGGACGAGGCCCACCCCCAGCACCAGGGGCGCGGTCACGCCGGCGAGCGACACGGCCGCCGCCGTGCGGGCGAGCCCGCCGGTGCTGTGCGTGCTGAACGCGAAGCCGGCGTGGAACATCAGGAGCACGAGGCCGATCTGCCCGACGACGTACAGCACCGGACGCAGGTCGGCGGGGAACAGCCCTTCCTGGGCCCCCGGCAGCAGCAGCCCCAGCAGCGAGGGGCCCAGCAGGACGCCGGCGACCATCTCGCCCACGACCGGTGGTTGGCCCACGCGGCCCATCAGCGACGACACACCACGGCAGACCAGCAGGATGACGACGACCGCGAGGAAGAAGCGCGGCGCGAGCTCGACCGGTGTCATGCGCGGACCTCCGTGACGTAGGTGGTGCAGGGCTTCAGGTGCCGGGCGTGGAGCACCATCGCGGTGCCCAGGACGAGCTGCTGCACCGACCGGCCCACGTCGGCCCACCGGTCGCCCAGCCGCATCGCCGCCAGGCGGGCGTCCCCGGGACCGGGGACGCCGACGGGCGTGAGGTACGCCGGGCCACGGTTCGGCATCGACCGCGTGTGGGCGCCGGTCGACGTCACGTCGTACCGCCGCAGGACCTCACGCAGCACGGCGCGCAGCATGACGGGGGCGGAGCCCCGCGCGGGGCACGCCCGGTTGGCGGTCACGCCGAAGGGGATGAAGTGCGCGTCGTGGTGCCGCAGCGTGCGCCACCGCTCGGGGTCGAACACGTCGTCGGCGGCGGCCCCCGTGCGCTGGTACGCGAGGTAGTTGAACAGCAGCACCGAGCCCGTGGGCAGCGTGACGTCGTCGTCGACGACGATCGGTGCCGACGTGATGCGGTGCGCGACGCCGAACAGCGGGTGCACGCGCAACGTCTCGTCGACGATCCGGTCCAGGGCGTCGTCGTCGTCCACCTGGCCGCGTGCCCGGCCGTACGCGCCCGCGCACAGCAGGACGTGCGCGGCGGCCTCGGACATCTGCACGACCGCGGTGTTGAAGAAGGCGCCCTGCAGGTACCAGGCCGTCTCCTGCGCCGTGAACGGTGGGGGCAGCACCACCGGGCACGTCCCGTCCTCGACGCGGCGGCGCAGGTAGCGCGTCAGCCGGTCACGGCGGTCCATGTGCCGCAGCCCCGTGCCCTTGAGGGCGGTGACGACGTCGTCGGCGTTCGCCACGACCAGGTCGCGCGCGTCGGGCGGGCACGGCTCGTCGAACACGAGCTCGTAGTACACCTCCGCCCAGACCGGCATGAGCAGGTCGCGCAGCCGGACCCAGGTCGCGCGGTCGGCGGGCAGGGCGTCGAGCGCACGTCGTGCAGCGGCCGTTGCGAGCTCGTCGCTGCGCGCGTGCCGCACGGCCAGGACCTGGCGGGTCGTGCGGGCGACCGTTCGGTACCGCTCACCCGGTTCGAGGTGCTCCTGGTGCATGTGCGGCCCCGGCGCCAGCCAGTACCAGAAGAGGTCGGACAGCCCCGCGCCCGCGCTGCGGCCGTCGGCGGCCGGGTGCGAGTACACCCGCTCGAAGTGCTCGGAGCCGACGGTCGGGCCCGGCACGGGGATGCCCTCGGTGCCGTTGACCCAGGTGAACACGCGCTCCCGCAGCCGAACGACGGCCCGCGGCAGCCAGCGCGGCAGGGTCCACGCCGCCACGAGGGCCACGGCGACGCCCGCGACGACGGGGCTCACGGGACCGTCACCAGGTCGGGCGTCAGGTCCGCCGGACGGTGGGCGCCGACCAGGGCCATGGCGTGCGCCAGCTCGTCCGTGAGGTCCTCGAGCACGGCGCGCACACCGTCGGCACCGCCCAGCGCGAGCCCCCACAGCACGGGACGGCCCAGCATGACGGCGTCGGCGCCCAGGGCGAGCGCGACGAGCGCGTCGACGCCGCTGCGCACACCGCCGTCCAGCAGCACCGGGACGCGTCCGGCGACGGCCTCGACGACTGCGGGCAGGGCGTCGAGCGTGCTCACGGCACCGTCGAGCTGGCGGCCGCCGTGGTTCGACACGACGATCCCGTCCACGCCGTGCTCGACGGCCAGGCGCGCGTCGGCGGGGTGCAGCACGCCCTTGACCAGGACGGGCAGCGTCGTCCTGCCGCGCAACCAGGCGACAGCGTCCCAGCCGAGGTCCGGGTCGACGACGAGGTCCCGCACACGTCCGTCCGCCGCGCGCAGGTTCTCGCACACGACACCGGGGGGCAGCTCGGTGAACCCGTGCCGCTCGTCGCGCCCGTGGCGGCCGCGGACCGGTGAGTCGACCGTCAGCACGAGGGCGCGGCACCCCGCCGCCTCGGCGCGCGCGACCAGGGCCGCCGTGAACGCGCGGTCCGGCTGCACGTACAGCTGGAACCACAGGGCGGCGCCGGTGGCGGCGATCCCCTCGACCGCGGTCGTCGCCATCGTGCTGACGGTCAGCAGACCGCCCGCCGCCGCGACACCTGCCGCCGTCGCGGCCTCGCCGTCACGGTGCGCGAGCCGGTGGAACGCGGTCGGTGCGACGACGACGGGCGCCGCCAGCCGCACGCCCGGCAGGTCGGTCGACAGGTCGACCGGACCCGGGCCGCGCAGGACGCGCGGGACGAGCCGGCGGCGTGCGAACGCGTCCTCGTTGCCCGTGAGCGTGCGCTCGTCGCCCGCGCCGCCGGCCAGGTAGTCGAAGTGCACCGGGTCCAGGACGTCACGCGCCCCGCGCTCGACCTCGCGCGCCCGGCCGCCCGGGACCACGTCAGCGCCCCGCGAGCGCACCGGCCACGAACGCCTCCAGGGGGGCGACGTGGGCGTCGGGGCGGTCCCACCGGTTCTCGAGGTTCTCCGCGAGGTGGTGGGTCGCGAGGAGCTCGCCGCGGCGGTGGTGCCGGACGACCGGGTGCAGGTAGGCCGCGTCGTGCGCGACCCCCGGCGTGTCCTGGGCGACGCGCTGCACGCCGATGTCGAACGGGTCGACCTTGTCGTGGTCCGGCCCGTACTCGAGCGTGACGACGAACGCGTCGTCGTCGTGACCGTCCGGTCCCACGCCCACGCGGGAGTGGTAGGCGACGGGGACCTCCTCGTGGTACCGCGCTGCACCGTCCGTCACGGCGACCACGTCCGCCAGCACCCCGAACTGCTGCCACAGCGCCGACGTGCGGTTGATGCGTTCGACCACGGCCGCCGTGATCGCCGCGGGGGTCGCGTCCACGGGCGTCGACGGCCACGGCTCGCCGCCGTACCGGCGCTCGAGGACGCGGTGCAGCGCCCGCACGGCGTACCGGAAGCCGTGCACGAACCCGTTGGTCGAGTGCTTGAAGTCGCGCTGCTGGCTCAGCGTCCCGGCGAAGAACAGACCGGGCACGTCGACGGACTCCCACTCGTCGGTCTGCGCGGGGAAGCGGCCCCCGATCGCGAGCGAAGGTCGGCAGGTGTCGTCGAACACCGTGGGGTCGAACGCGAACCCCGTGCATCCCAGGACCCGGTCGTAGTGCAGCACGCGGGTCTCGTCCGCGCGCGCGAAGCGGAACGTCACCGCGAGGCCCTCGGCGTCACGCTCGATCCGCTCGACCGTGCCGTCGAGCACGGCGTTCGCGGACTTGAGCTGGTACGTGTCGAGGAAGTTGTTGTTCACCGCGCGCAGGTGCCCCACGTAGTGCGTCCGCCATGCCAGGCGCACCGAGTCGGGCCCCGCGACGTGGATGACGGTCGTCGTCTCCATGAGGGCGTCGGCGGTCTCGAACGCCGAGTTCCCCTTGCCGATGATGAGCACACGCTGGTCGAGGTAGTCCTGCGGGTCGACGGACATGGTGTCGTAGCCCTCGACGAGCTCGAACCCGGGGATCGGCGGGCGGTGCAGCCGGCTCACCCCGGTGGCGACGACGACCGAGCGCGCCGTCAGGGTGTCGGCGCCGACCTGCACCTCGAACAGGTCGTCGGGGCGCGACACGCGGGTCACCGGCGCCCCGTACCGCACGCGCACCTTCGAGCGCTCGGCGAAGTCGGCGAGGTACTGCACCATGACGTCGGCGTCCGGGAAGTACCGGTCGGTGTAGCGCGTGAACCGCAGGTCCGGGTCGTCGCTCAGCAGAGAGTTCCAGTCGAGCCGCAGGTTGAGCTCGGGGTCGTCGCTGCCGGTGCGCGGCTTGTTGATCGAGATGAGCCGGCGGTGGCGCGGGTAGCGCGTGAAGAACGAGCCCGGGACGTCGGCGCGGTCGACGACGAGGTAGTCGCGGCGGCCGTCGGCCTCCAGGAGCGCGCCGAGCTGCAGGCCGGCAGGTCCGGCCCCGATGACGAGGTGGTCGAGGGTCATGGCTGGTCCTCCGGGTGGTCGGTGAGGACGACGTGCGCGCACGCGCGCACGTCCTGCTCGAGCGGTCGGTCGGGGTCGACGGGACGCACGGCGGCGCCGAGCGCGGACAGCAGCGCGCGGGACGCGGGCGCGGTGGGGCGTCGCGCACCGACGTGCGCCGCCTGACGCAGCCCCAGGGCGAGCGACCCGACGAGGAGCCGGAGCACCGTGACGCCGTCGAGCGAGCGCAGCGCCGCCTGGGTGCCGAACGGCACGACGTCCTGCGTCCGCAGGTTGGTCGACAGCGACTGCATGCTCGCGGGGGTCGCGTCGCGGCGGAGCTCGGCGACCAGGGCGGTCGACGCGAGCTGCACCCCCTGCAGCCCGTGCTGGAGGCCGGGACCCGCCGCGAGCATCGGCGGCAGGCCGCCGTTGCGGACCGGGTCGACGAGCAGGTCGAGCTGGCGTTCGGCGAGGTTGCCGAGCTGTGCGGCCACGAGCGCGAGCAGGTCGGACGCGAACGCCGCCGGCTGGCCGAAGAAGTTGCCGCCGTGGACGACCTTGTCGTGGTCGGGGAACAGCAGCGGGTTGTCGCTGACTCCGGCGAGGTCGGCGGTGACGACGTCCTCGACGTAGCGCAGGGCGTCGTGCGCGGCGCCGAGCAGCTGCGGCGTGCAGCGGATCGAGTAGGGCTCCTGCAGCGCGCGGGTGCCCGACGGGACGAGCCCCGTGAGGAGCGCACGCATGCGGGCCCCGACGACGGCCGCGCCCGGGTGGGCGTACCGGTCCAGCAGGTCGGCGTCGGTGAACTGCCCGTCACAGCCGAGCAGGTCCGTGAGCAGGCACGTCAGTCTCACGAGCGCCATGTGCACCTCGCGCACGCCCTGCAGCGCCAGCGCCAGCGCGGCGGTGGTGAGCGACGTGCCGTTGACCAGGGCGAGGGCGTCGCGGCCGTCGAGCTGGAGGGGAGTGAGGCCGGCGGCGGCGAGCGCGTCGCGCGCCGGCAGGCGCCGTCCGTCGACGTCCGCCTCGCCGTCGCCGCGCAGGGCGGCCGCGACGGCCGCCAGCGGCACCAGGTCTCCGCTGGCGCCCACCGACCCCCAGCGGGGCACGACTGGCGCGAACGTGGTCCCGAGCATCGCCGCGAGCGCGTCGAGCACGTGCGGCCCGACCCCCGACGCGCCCTGCGCGAGCGAGCGGGCGCGGACCAGCACCGTGGCCCGCACCAGTCCGGCGGGGAGCGCCGGGCCCTGACCGGCGCCGAGGTGCGCGAGCGTGTTGTCGGCCTGGTCTGCGCCGTCCGCCCGGCCACGGAACCCGACCAGGGCGCCGAACCCTGTCGTGCGGCCGTAGACCGGGCGGTCGTCGCCGACCGCGGTGTCGAGGAACGCCCGTGCCGCGCTGGTGCGCTCGCGTGCCACGAGCGGGACCACCACGTCGACGGGGCCGGCGGACGCCACGAGGTCGTGGGTCCGCAGGGGGGAGGCCAGGTCGACGCGCGTCCTCAGCGCGGCACGGGTGCTCATGAGGTCGACGGTAGGTAGTTGATTTCAGAACTATGTGAGATAAGTCACTCTAGCGTCGCCGACATGGCGCAGGACCACGCAGGGGACGACGACGTGACCGCCGAGGCTGCGACGACCGAGGCTGTGACGGCCGATCGGCGGCACGCCGCGGTGTGGCCGCAGCCCGTGCTCGACCTGCTCGCGCGCGACCCGCGCCGACCCGTCTTCGAGGACGGCGACCGGGTCGTGGACGCGGGGGAGATGCGGGACGCGGTCGCGCGCGTGGTCGCCGGGCTGCGCGCTGCGGGCGTCGGCCCGGGCGTCGGCGTCGCGCTCGACCTCGGGGTCTCGCCCGAGGCCTTCGCCGCGACGGTCGCCGCCTTCACCGTGGGCGCGCGGGTGTGCGGGATGCCGCCCGGGCTCGCGCCGGAGCAGCGGACCGACGTGCTCGCGCGCGCCCACGTCGCGGTGGTCGTCGACGAGGCGCGCCTGGCGTGGCTGCTGGCGTCGCCCCCCGCGTCGTCGGTCGTGGCGGCGGGGCAGCCCGCCGACGTCGCGCGGATCACCTGGACCAGCGGCACCAGCGGCCGGCCGAAGGGGTGCGTCCAGACCTACGCGTCGATGAGCGCCGCGTGGGCGCCGTACCCCGAGCAGTGGCCGCCGGCGGTGGCCGCGCTGGCACCCCGGCTGGACCGGTACCTCGTGTTCGGGTCCCTCAGCAGCCACGTCATGCTCGAGTACGCCGTCCTCACCCTGAGCGCGGGCGGCGTCCTGGTGGCCGCGCGGCCGCCCGGCTTCCCGGACGCGATCGTGCGGCACCGCGCGACCGCGAGCGTCATCACGGTCGGGCGTCTCCACCAGCTCGTCCGCGCCCAGCGGGAGGACCCGGCCGACCTGTCGACCCTGCGCGCGCTGCTCGTGTCCGGCTCGCCCCTGGCCCCCGCGCGGCTCACCGAGGCGCTCGACGTGCTCGGGCCCGTCGTCTTCCACGGCTACGGGCAGACCGAGACGGGGATGATCGCCATGGTCGCGCCGGAGGAGATGCTCGCCGCACCCGCGGTGCTCGCCACCGTCGGTCGGCCACCCGCGTGCGTCGACGTCCGCGAGCGCGACGGTGAGCTGTGGGTGCGCACGCCCGCGCAGGCGTCGGGCTACTGGGGTGACCCGCGCGAGACGGCGGGCGTGTTCGCCGACGGCTGGGTACGCACCCGCGACCTGGGGCACGTCGATGCCGACGGGTACGTGCATCTCGAGGGCCGCGCGCGCGACGTCGTCATCGTCGACGCACAGCTCGTGCACGCCGGCGCCGTCGAGCGCGTCCTCGAGCTGGACCCTGCCGTCGCGGAAGCCTATGTCGCGGCCCGGCCCGACGACCTCACCGGTGAGGCGGTGCACGCGTGGGTCGTCGCGGCCCACGGGCAGGTGCCGGACGCGGCGGCGCTGCGCGACCGCGTCGCCGCGACCCTGGGGACGGTCGCGGTTCCTCAGACCGTGACCCTCGTCGACCACGTCCCGCTGGCGCCCAGCGGCAAGCCGGACAAGTCGGCACTGCCCGAGCCCGTCGTCACCGCGTGACCTCGTCGCCCTCCCCGGGTGCGCGCGGCGGGTACACCCACGTCACGAGCACCACCGAGATGATCATCAGCAGGAACCAAGACACGAGCTTGCTGCCGCCGACCAGGACCCAGCCGTCGACCTGTGAGGGGTAGAGCCAGGCACCGGCGAACGTGGCGACGTTCTCCGCCGCCCAGATGAACGCCGCGACCAGCGTGAACGCCAGCAGCAGCGGCATCCGCAGACGGGCGGCGTGCACGCGGAAGTGCATGACGGCGCGCCCGTACACCGCGACGACGCCGGCCAGCAGGACCCACCGTGCGTCGGCCACCCAGTGGTGCGAGAAGAAGTTGAGGTAGATCGCGACGGCCAGGACGGCCGTCACCCAGCGGCGGGGGTAGCGGTCGAAGCGCAGCTCGAAGATGCGGAACACGCGCACGAGGTAGGAACCCACGGCGCCGTACATGAACCCGGAGAACAGCGGGACCGCGCCGACGCGCAGCACCCCCTCGGCGGCGTACGCCCACGACCCGGCATCGGTCTTGAAGAGCTCCATCACGGTGCCGACGAGGTGGAAGAGCAGCACGACACGCATCTCGCGGAGCGTCTCGAGCCGGCTCGCGAGCATGGCGACCTGCAGCGCGAGCGCCGCCAGCGTCAGCGCGTCGTTGCGGGCCAGCCAGGCGTCGTCGGGGTACCAGAACCGGGAGACGAGCAACAGGACGAGCAGCAGGGCGCCGAACAGGCACGCCCACCCCTGCTTGAGCACGAACACGGTGAGCTCGACGAGCCCCGCGCGCACGCTGCGGGCACGCAGCCGGGCCAGGCGGGCGCGGGCCCAGGTGTCGATGCGTTCCTCGACGACCGTGAGCTCGCGCGCGCCCGCCCCCGGAAGCGTCAGACGCAGGTCGCGGAGCACGTGCCCATCACACCGCGGCGCTGCGGTCGGCGGGCGTCGTCCGCCGTCGGGTTCACGGCGGGACCTGTGCAGATCCTGTGCGGCGCCCCACGCTGGGCGCCGCGTGGGGATCAGCGGGTGGAGCGCGGACGGTACCGCTGGACCATCGGGCAGTCGAAGGGGTCGCGCGCGGACAGGCCGACGCGGTTGAGGTACTGGACGACCAGCATGTACGAGCGGACCAGCGAGGTCTCCGTGTACGGCATGTCGACCTGCGCGCAGTGCTCACGCACCATGCGGCGGGCGCGGGCCAGGTGGGGCCGCGGCATGCTCGGGAACAGGTGGTGCTCGATCTGCGCGTCGAGGCCGCCCATGAGCATCGTGACGGTCATGCCGCCGCCGATGTTCCGGGAGGTGAGCACCTGCTTCGACAGGAAGTCGAGCCGGCTGTCGGCCGGGATGATCGCCATGCCCTTGTGGTTGGGGGCGAAGGACGCACCCATGTACACGCCGAACACGGCGAGCTGGACCGCGAGGAAAGCCGCGGCCATGCCGAGTGGCAGCGCCCAGATCACGAGGGCCACGTAGATGCTCAGCCGCGCCGTGAGGATCACGAGCTCGAGCGTGCGCGCCCGCGACGCCGGGGCGGCGATGAGGCTCTTGAACGCCAGCATGTGCAGGTTGACGCCCTCGAGCGTCAGCAGCGGGAAGAAGAGCCAGCCCTGCTTGCGGGTGATGGCCGCCATGAGTCCGCGCTGCTTGGCGGCGTCCTCCTCGAGGAACGAGATCGTGTCCCACTCGATGTCCGGGTCCTTGCCGACCCGATTCGGGTTGGCGTGGTGCCGCGTGTGCTTGGTCATCCACCACGAGTGGCTGATGCCGACGACGCCGTTGGCGAGCACCCGGCCGAGCCGGTCGTTCGCGGGGCCGGTGAGCAGCACCTGGCGGTGCGACGCCTCGTGCGCGACGAACGCGAACTGCGTCAGGACCAGACCCAGGCCGACGGCCACCAGCAGCTGCCACCACGAGTGACCCAGGAGCACGAACGCCGTCACCAGGCCGCCGAGGACGGCGGTGAGGCCGACCAGCAGCGAGATGTAGAAGCCGGGGGTGCGCTCGAGGAGTCCTGCCTCGCGCACCTGCGCGGACAGCTCGTGATAGCTACCGGTCGCGGCCGCCTGACGGGGACGCGTCGGGGTGGGGGGCGCAGTTACGGGTGCAGCAGCCACATGACCTCCAGGGCTGATTCGACTTCCCAGCCGTGGGGTGGAGCGGTCGCTCGTCGTGCGGATGGTCACACCCTACGCGACCGTAGGTTCGCTGTCCCGGGGTAGAGGCGACCGGATTCCGAGGACGACGCTGCGCCGGGTGGAGGACGTCGATCCGGCACCGGGCCCGGGTGTCAGCGGCCCCCGGTCGCGGCGAGCCGCGCCGCGCCGACGATCCCTGCGGCGTTCCGCAGCCGGGCCGGGACGATCCGCGTGCGCAGGTCCAGCAGCGGCAGGAACTGCTCGTGCTTCTTGCTCACGCCGCCGCCGACCACGATCAGGTCGGGCCAGAACAGGTTCTCGACGACCGAGAAGTACCGCTGCAGACGCTGCGCCCACTCCTCGAACGACAGGTCCTCGCGGTCGCGGGCGGCGTCGGACGCGCGGGACTCGGCGTCGTGCCCGTCGATCTCCAGGTGGCCCAGCTCGGTGTTGGGCACCAGTACACCGTCGACGACGAGCGCCGACCCGATGCCCGTGCCCAGCGTGACGACCAGGACGACCCCCGGCACGTCCTTCGCCGCGCCGTAGGCCACCTCGGCGTACCCCGCCGCGTCCGCGTCGTTCACCGCGAGCACCCGCCGACCGGTCGCCTCGCCGATCGTCGCGGCGACGTCCGTCCCGATCCACGAGTCGTCCACGTTCGCCGCCGACTGCGCGACGCCGTGCAGGATCACGGCAGGGAACGTCACGCCGATCGGCAGGCCCTTGTCGAGGTCGAACGAGTCGACGACCTCGGCGACGGTCCGCGCGACGGCTTGCGGGGTGGCCGGCTGCGGCGTCGGGATGCGCACCCGGTCAGCCGTGAACTCGCCGGACCTCAGGTCGACGGGCGCCCCCTTGATGCCGGACCCGCCGATGTCGATGCCGAAGGCCGTGTCGGCCTGCGTGTGGTGCTTCGCGTCCTTGCTCATGGCAGCGTCAGGATCTCCGCTCCGGTGTCGGTGACCAGCAGGGTGTGCTCGAACTGCGCAGAGCGGCGGCGGTCGGCCGTGACGACCGTCCACCCGTCGTCCCACATCTCCCACTCGGCGGTGCCCAGGTCGAGCATCGGCTCGATCGTGAACACCATGCCGGGTTCGATGAGCGTCGCGTACTCGGGTGCCGCGTCGTAGTGCGGCACGATGAGGCCGGTGTGGAACGCGGGACCGACGCCGTGGCCGGTGAAGTCGCGCACGACGCCATAGCCGAAGCGTGCCGCGTACTTCTCGATGACGCGACCGACGACGTTGATCTCGCGCCCCGGCCGCACCGCCTTGATGCCCCGCTCGAGCGCCTCGCGCGTGCGCTCCACGAGCAGCCGCGACTCCTCGTCCACGTCGCCGGCGAGGAACGTCGCGTTGTTGTCGCCGTGCACGCCTCCGATGTACGCGGTGACGTCGATGTTCACGATGTCGCCGTCCTCGACGACCGTCGAGTCGGGGATGCCGTGGCAGATGACCTCGTTGAGGGACGTGCACAGCGACTTCGGGAAGCCCCGGTACCCGAGCGTCGAGGGGTACGCGTCGTGGTCGATCAGGAACTGGTGGCCGATCGCGTCGAGCTCGTCGGTCGTGACGCCGGGGGCGACGTGACGGCCCACCTCCTGCAGCGCCTGCGCGGCGATCCGCGAGGCGACACGGACGCGCGCCACCGTGTCGTCGTCGAGGACGTCCGGTCCGCGCCACGGTGCGGGCATGGGCTTGTCGACGTACTCCGGGCGGGGGATGCGCGCAGGCACGGGTCGTCGCGGGCTGACCTGCCCGGGGACGAGCGCGGTGCGCGGCGAGTGGACCGACGGCATGCTTGGCAGTCTACGTAGCCAGGGGGCGGCACGGCCCGCCGGGACGAGAAGGAGGCGACGTGACGGAGTACTTCTACAACACCCGGACCAACCAGGTGGAGCAGGGCCGCCAGAGCGACTGGTCGCAGCTCATGGGGCCCTACCCGACGCGGGAGGAGGCCGCACAGGCGCTCGAGAAGGCGCGCGCCCGCAACGACGCGTGGGACGCGCAGGACGAGGAGAGCTGAGCGGCGCGTCCGGCCACGGCGTCGTGGCCGGACGCGCGTGCCTCATGCGTCGAAGGAGTGCCGGGCCGTCGGGAAGGAGCCCGCGCGGACCTCGTCGACGTAGTCGCGGGCAGCCGCCGTCAGGGCGGCGCCGACCTCCCCGAAACGCTTGGCGAACCGGGGCGACCAGTCGCCCATGCCGGCCATGTCCACCCACACCAGCACCTGGCCGTCGCACTGCGGGCCCGCGCCGATCCCGATGGTGGGCACACGGACGACCTCGGTGACGCGCGCGGCGACGGGTGCGGGAACCATCTCGAGCACGATCGCGACGGCGCCGGCCTCCGTCACGGCGACCGCGTCGTCGCTGATCTCCTCGGCCGCGTGGCCGCGTCCCTGCACGCGGGGGCCGCCCAGCGCGTTCTCCGACTGCGGCGTGTACCCGAGGTGCGCGACGACGGGGATCCCGGCCTGTGTGAGGGCGCGGATCTGGGGCACCGAACGGTGCCCGCCCTCGAGCTTCACCGCCGCGACGCCCGTCTCCTTCATGAGGCGCACGGCGCTGGCCAGCGCCTGCTCCGGACCGGCCTCGTACGTGCCGAACGGCAGGTCCGCGACGACGAACGCGCGGCGTGCCGCACCGGCGACGGCGCGTGCGGCGACGACGATCTCGTCGAGGGTCACCGGCAACGTGGTGCGGTGCCCGTGCATCGTGTTCCCGATCGAGTCCCCGACGAGCAGCATGTCGACGCCCGCGTCGTCGAAGATCCGCGCCGTGACGGCGTCGTAGGCCGTCAGCATCGTCAGTCGCTCACCACGCTCCTTGGCTGCCAGCAGGTGGTGCACGCGCATGCGGCGGGGCGTCGGGGCGTCACTGGTCGACATGCGTCGAGCCTATCCGCGGCGGACGCGGTGTGGTCTGTGCGGTGCCGCACAGACGACGCGCTGGACCAGCCGTGGGACGCGGGCTCCGCGGTCGCCGGTCATCAGGCAGGATGTACGCCATGGACAGGCAGCAGGAGTTCGTCCTCCGGACCGTCGAGGAGCGGGACATCCGCTTCATCCGTCTGTGGTTCACGGACGTGTTGGGGATGCTCAAGTCGGTCGCCGTCGCGCCCGCGGAGCTCGAGCAGGCGTTCAGCGAGGGCATCGGGTTCGACGGCAGCGCGATCGAGGGCCTCACGCGTGTGTACGAGGCCGACATGATCGCCAAGCCCGACCCGTCGACCTTCCAGATCCTGCCCTGGCGGGGGGAGCGGCACGGCACCGCGCGCATGTTCTGCGACCTGCTGACCCCCGACGGCGAGCCGTCGCTCGCCGACTCGCGGTACGTGCTCAAGCGCGCGCTGGACCGCGCGAGCGACCGGGGCTTCACCTTCTACACGCACCCCGAGGTCGAGTTCTACCTGTTCGACGCGCCGGCCGACCCCAACCGTCCCCTGGTGCCGGTCGACCAGGGCGGCTACTTCGACCACGTGCCGCGCGGCACCGCGCACGACTTCCGGCGCGCCGCGATCACGATGCTCGAGTCCATGGGCATCTCGGTGGAGTTCTCCCACCACGAGGCCGGCCCCGGTCAGAACGAGATCGACCTGCGCTACGCCGACGCGCTGACGACGGCCGACAACATCATGACGTTCCGCACGGTCGTCAAGGAGGTCGCGCTCGAGCAGGGCGTGTTCGCGTCCTTCATGCCCAAGCCGCTGGCGGACCAGCCCGGCTCGGGGATGCACACGCACCTGTCGCTGTTCGAGGGCGACCGCAACGCGTTCCACGAGGCGGGGGCGCCGCTCGAGCTGTCGAAGGTCGCGCGGTCGTTCATCGCGGGGCTGCTCACGCACGCGGCGGAGATCACCGCGGTGACCAACCAGTTCGTCAACTCCTACAAGCGGCTGTGGGGCGGCGCCGAGGCGCCGAGCTTCATCTGCTGGGGCCACAACAACCGCTCGGCCCTCGTGCGCGTGCCGATGTACAAGCCCGGCAAGGGCAACTCCAGCCGCGTCGAGTACCGCGCGGTGGACTCCGCCACCAACCCGTACCTCTCGTTCGCGGTGCTGCTCGCGGCCGGGCTCAAGGGCATCGAGGAGGGGTACGAGCTGCCCGAGGGTGCCGACGACGACGTCTGGGAGCTGACGGACGCCGAGCGCAAGGCGCTCGGCATCGAGCCGCTGCCGACGTCCCTGGAGGCGTCGATCGAGGTCATGCAGCGCTCCGAGCTCGTCGCCGAGACGCTCGGCGAGCACGTCTTCGACTACTTCCTGCGCAACAAGCGCCAGGAGTGGGCCGAGTACCGTGCGCAGGTGACCCCGTACGAGCTGCAGCGGTTCCTGCCGCTGATCTGACGTCATGTCCACGTCCACGGGCCGCGGCGCCTCTGTCGCAGCCCGGCTGACTCGGGTGGGCGTGGCCGACGTGCCGCGCGCGGAGCGGCTCCTCGCGGACGCGGCGCTGCGGGCGGTGGACCCGGACGTGGTCGACCACGTCGTCGGCGAGCTGGCCGACGTCGGCGACCCCGACGAGGCGCTGCTCGCGCTCGCGAAGGTCGCAGGGGCGGTGCAGCGGGACCCGGCGCTGTCGGGCCTGCTGCGTGACGTGCTGGCCGACGACGTGGCGGCGCGCCGCCGGCTGCTCGCGCTGACCGGCGCCTCGTCCGCCATCGGCAACACGCTCGCCGCGCACCCGGACAACCTGCGCGTCGTCGCCGACCCGGCCCCCGGCCTCGGTGTCGACGCGGGACAGGTGCGTGCCGAGCTGCTGCGTGCCGTCGAGGCCGACCCTGACGCCGAGGTGCCCGTGGCCGGGCTGGCCGGCACCTCGGGCGTCGACGCGATGCGGCGCGCGTACCGGACGCGGCTGCTGCGCATCGCGGCGACCGACCTGACGGCACACGACCCCCTGAGCCGGATGCCGGGCGTCGGTGCCGCGCTCGCCGACCTCGCGGCGGCGACGCTCGAGGCGTCGCTGGCGCTCGCGCGCGCCGAGCTGGACGACGAGGGGCGCGGCGTGCGCCTGGCCGTGATCGGGATGGGCAAGGCGGGCGGCCGGGAGCTCAACTACGTCTCCGACGTCGACGTCGTGTACGTCGCCGAGCCCGTGGAGGGCACCCCCGAGGACGTGGCCATGGTCGCCGGCGCCCGGCTGGCCGCCGGCGTGGCGCGGGCCTGCTGCGCCCCGGCGGGGGAGCCCGCGCTGTGGCCCGTCGACGCCGCGCTGCGGCCCGAGGGCAAGGACGGCCCGCTGGTGCGGACCGTCGCGAGCCACCGCGCGTACTACGAGCGCTGGGCGAAGACCTGGGAGTTCCAGGCGCTGCTCAAGGCCCGCCCGCTGGCGGGCGACCGAGAGGTGGGACGCGCGTACGTCGAGGCCGTGTCGCCGTTCGTGTGGTCGGCGGTCCAGCGCGACCACTTCGTCGAGGACTCGCAGGCGATGCGCCGTCGGGTCGAGGCTCACATCCCGCGCGCCGAGGCGGACCGTGAGCTCAAGCTCGGCAGCGGTGGCCTGCGGGACGTGGAGTTCACGGTGCAGCTGCTGCAGCTCGTGCACGGGCGTGCGGACGAGACGATCCGCAGCCCCAGCACGCTGACGGCGCTGGCGGCGCTGGCCGCCGGGGGCTACGTCGGGCGGGACCACGCCGCGCAGCTGGCCGTGTGCTACCGGTGGCTGCGGATGATGGAGCACCGCATCCAGCTGCACCGGTTGCAGCGCACGCACCTGGTGCCGACGTCGGAGGCGGACCTGCGGCGCCTCGCCCGCACGATGGGCATGCGGTCCGAGGGCCCGGAAGGGCTGCTCGCGCGCTGGCGCACCACCCGCCGCGACGTGCGGCGTCTGCACGAGGAGCTCTTCTACCGGCCGCTTCTGCCGGCCACCGCCGCGCTGTCGACCGAGGAGGCGCGGCTCGCGCCGGAGGCGGCGCGCGCCCGGCTGGCCGCCATCGGGTACCGGGACCCGGCGGGTGCCGTCCGGCACATCGCCGCGCTGACCGACGGCGTCTCCCGGCGAGCGGCGATCCAGCGCCAGCTGCTGCCCGTCATGCTCGGTTGGTTCGCGGACGGGGCCGACCCGGACGGCGGTCTGCTCGCCTTCCGGCGCCTGTCCGACCAGCTCGGCACGACGCACTGGTACCTCAAGCTGCTGCGGGACTCGGGCACCGCGGCGCAGAACCTCGCGCACGTGCTGTCGACCTCGCGGTACGTCGCCGACGCACTGAGCCGGTCGCCCGAGTCCGTGACGTGGCTCGACGATGACGCGGAGCTCGCCCCGCGGTCGGCCGAGCGGCTCGCCGCCGAGGCCGACGCGGTCCTGCGTCGTGCCGCCGAGCCCGTGCCGGCCGTGACGGCGCTGCGCGCGCTGCGACGGCGGGAGCTGGCGCGCACGGCGGTCGCGGACGTGCTCGGCGTGACGACGGGAGTGCGGGCGTCGCAGAGCCTGACGGTCACCGCCGACGCTGTGCTCGCCGGCACGCTGCGGGTCGCGGAGTCCGACGCCCGCACCGCCGCCGGGCTGGATGAGAGCCCGACCCGGCTCCTCGTCGTGGCGATGGGCCGGCTGGGCGGGCGTGAGATGGCGTACTCGTCGGACGCCGACGTGATGTTCGTGCACGACCCCGTGCCGGGGGCCGACGGCAAGGTGGCGCAGGACTTCGCGGTGGCGGTGGCCACGCGGGTGCGCCAGCTGTTGGGCAGCGTCGGTCCCGAGCCGACCTTGAGCGTGGACGCCGACCTGCGGCCCGAGGGGCGCAACGGCCCGCTGGCGCGGTCGTTCGACGCGTACGTCGAGTACTACCAGCGGTGGTCGTCCCCGTGGGAGAGCCAGGCGCTGCTGCGCGCGCGGCCCGTCGCGGGCGACGAAGGCCTGGGGGAGCGGTTCGTCGCGCTCGTCGACCCGCTGCGGTACCCCGCCGGTGGTCTCGATGCCGCGACGGAGCGCGAGATCCGGCGCATCAAGGCACGGGTGGAGGCCGAGCGGCTGCCGCGTGGAGTCGAGCCCTCGCGGCACCTCAAGCTGGGCCGCGGCGGCATCAGCGACGTCGAGTGGACCGCCCAGCTGCTCCAGCTGCAGCACGCGCACGAGGTACCCGGTCTGCGGACGACCTCGACGCTCGACGCGCTCGACGCGGCGCGAGACGCCGGACTGCTCGCGGCGGACGACACAGCCGTCCTGCGCGAGGCGTGGCTGCTCGCGTCCCGCGTGCGCGACGCGAACGTCCTGTGGACCGGCCGCGCGGAGGGGGCGCACGCCGACGTCCTGCCGCACGACCGCACGGCGCTCGCGGGCGTCGCGCGCGTGCTGGGTCACCCCCCGGGGTCGGGCGCGATGCTCGAGGAGACGTACCTGCGGACCGCGCGGCGTGCGCGGGCGGTGGTGGAGCGGGTCTTCTACGGCTGACGAGCCCTCAAATAGCACATCCACGGGGTCGCACGTGCAACTTTGACGTATGTCGTAATCATGCTTGACCCCGTCTGCGAGTGTCGATACGTTCTCCACGGAGTTCGCGGCGGATGAGGAGTCGTCACGTCGTCGGATCTCCGGTTTCCTCGTCGGGCGGCCGTCGGCACCGTTTCTCCGGGTGTCCGAATCGGTGCGTGACTGCACGACGCAGAAAGCCCATCCGGTGGGGCGCCCGCGGGCGCCCGGTGCTGCGACCGGCAGGAAGATCCCGTCATGCATCGCATCGCATCGGTCACGCTGTGGATGTCCGTCGTCCTGGCATCCATCATCGCGTTCCAGCTCTTCGTCGTGATCGACGAGGAGCGGCCGGCCGGCACTCGTCGGTCGTTCGACGTGCAGAGCGTCGAGGCTCCCACGAAGGACGCGGCGATTGACGCCATGTCAGCGGCCGCCGAACAGTTTGGTAGAAACATCTACAAGGTGCACCCCGACCCGCGGAACTCCGCGGAGGGGCGGATTCTCTTCGTCTTCGTCGGTGACGAAGACGCATTCACGTCGAACGGCGGCTACGACTACCCGACGTTCTTCGCGCAGGCGATGGCGACACGGGTGCTGGACGCGGACTCCATCACGACCGAGGATCTGCGCGGTCGCTACGTCACCGACGCCACCGCCGATGAGATGCCGGCCCTGCTGGGGGCGCTCGAGGAGGCCGGCATGACCGCCCGGGAGGGCACGGTCCCGGTGCTGGGCCTGCTGCTCTACGTCGCGGGCCAGGGCAACCTCGGGGGTTCTTTCGCCGTGATGGTCGTCGCGCTCGGCCTGGCGATCTCGTACTCCGTGGCCTGCCAGCGCAAGGTCTACGCACTGAAGGCCCTTCACGGGTACCGACGGGCCGACGACCTCCGGGCGGAGGTCGTCGCGGCGAGCAGGACCCTCGGGGTCGGGCTCGCGGTGCTGGTCGTCGTGGGGGTGCCGGTCCTGGGGTTGGTGACGCAGTTCCACCAGGCGCTGGGGTTTCTGCGCGTCCTGGCCGGTACCTTCGCGGTGCTGTATGCCGTCGTCGTCATGCTCGTCGTCGTGGCGGTCCTGACCCTGCCGAGCGCCCACGTCCCGGTCGTGCTCAAGGGTGAGCGCATGTCCCTGCGCGTCGGCCTGCTCGCCGCAGGGGCGCAGATCATCGTCCTCGCCATCGTGCTCGCCACGTCGATCGCCTCCCTGGGCAGGGTCGAGGCTGTCGAGGCGAGCCTCGACACGTCCCGGCACTGGGAGACGGGTGACCCGCTCTACGCCCTGCGGCTGTCGGTCGCGGGCGGATCGGGTGAGGAGGACCAGAGGCGCGCGGCCCCCGGCCTGGGTGCGGTGGTCGCCGAGATGGAGGCCGCGGGTCAGGTGCTGCTGGCCGTGCCGGAGGCGCACTACGAGGACGAGGGCGGGGCGGGCGAGGGTGGCCAGGAGGCCGACGGAACCGGTCACATGCTGCTGATCGTGAACGACGAGTACCTCGAGCGTCAGGTGGTCCACGACGCGGAGGGCCGCCGGATCGGCAACCTCCCGCAGGAGCCGAACACCTTCACGCTGCTGGTGCCGTCGGGTCGGGAGGGTGACGCGCAGGCGCTCCTCGACGAGTACGTCGCCTACTTCGGCGACTTCACGTGCATGGTCGGGCCGCCCGCCGAGGGGGCGACGTGCGACGCGCAGGGCGAGGTAATGCTGACCGCGCCGGGCCAGGACCTGTTCACCTACGGCGGCACCGCCTACCTGCCGGCGGAGATGCAGCAGGAGGGCCTGTTCGTCGAGGACCCGGTCGTCGCGGTCGTCTCGGCGGCCTCGGGGCTCATCTCGCCCCTGCTGTACGTGTCGTACGCCTCACGGGACCGGCTGCTGTTCTCGGAACCTGACGTCCTGGACGCCGGGTTGCAGGAGCGGGGGGCCCGCGACGCCTTCCAGGGCATCGACAACGCGGCGGACGCCGTCGCCACCTCCGTGGCGCTGGCGCAGCGCGAGCTGCGCATGGACGTGTTCAGCCTCGCCCTCGGGTGGACGCTGCTCGTCCTGTCCGCGATCGTCATGGTGGTCGTGTACTGCGACCGGAGGAAGCGCCCGATGTTCGTCGGCCTGATCCACGGTCACCCTTTCACCGCGCGGCACGCGCGGTACCTGGTGGGCGCCGTCGCACTGTCGGGCGCCGGGATCGGGCTCGCCGCGGTGGCCGGCGGGGTGAGGGCCGCGCCCCGCGACCTGGCGGTCGCGACCGTCTTCCTCGTGATCCAGGTGGCCGTGGCGGTCGTCTCGATCCGGATCTACGAGTCCCGCTTCCGTGCGGACCTCATCAAGCGCTACTGAGAATCCACGACGCCGCGGGGACAAGACATGGCACGCCTCAAAGATGCACCCTTCGAGCTCGCGGTCCGCGACCTCACCAAGACGTTCGGCGGCCGGACCATCTGGTCGGGGCTGTCGTTCACCGTGCCGTCGGGCGTGATGGCCGCGGTGACCGGGCCCTCCGGCTCCGGGAAGACGACGCTGCTGAACTGCGTCGGGCTGCTCGAGAGCGTCGACGGCGGCCGGATCTCGTTCGGCGAGTGGTCGTTCGGCGCGGGGTCGCAGATGGCGTCGCGGGCTTGCTTCCGTGACGTCCTGGGGTTCCTCTTCCAGAACTACGGGCTCGTGGAGCAGTGGGACGTGCGTCGCAACCTCCTGCTCCCGCTGCACGGACGGCGGCAGCGGCGCGGTAGCGCGCAGGCGATCGACGCCGCGCTAGCCAGGGTCGGCATGCGCGGCGCCGAGAAGGAGCGGATCTACACGCTCTCGGGCGGTGAGCAGCAGCGCATCGCGCTGGCGCGCCTCGTCCTCAAGGAGCCCTCGCTCATCCTGGCGGACGAGCCCACGTCGGCGCTCGATCACGCCAACGCGGGCCTCGTGATGGAGATCCTCGCGGAGCAGGCGCAGGCTGGGGCGCTCGTGCTCATCTCGACGCACAGCGACCGCATCGTGCAGCAGTGCGCCCACGTGGTCGCGCTCGACGCGGTGACGTCGCAGGCGCGGGCGGACGCCGGGGCGGTCGCGCACCGCTGACCGGGCTGTCGCGGGTCGAGCTGCCGGCGCGCGGTGTCGACCTGCCGCACGACCACACGGCGCTCGCGCGCGTCGCGCGCGAGCGCCGTGGAGCGCGTCTTCTCCGGCTGACCCGACCGTGGTGCTGGCTTCGGCCCGGCGGGCTGAGCCGCTGACGTCGCGGGTGGGTCAGGCCGCGGCCACCTCGGCCGTTGCCACGGCGGGTGCGGCCTTGCTCGTGCGACGCGAGCCGATCGCGTGGACCACGAGCCCGATGACGACCCACGCACCGAGCGTGAGACCGGCGGTCAGACCACCCGTGCCACCGAAGTACGCGACCGAGCGGACGAGGGTGCCGGTGGCCCCGGGGGGCAGGATCTGCCCGAACGCACCGAGCCCGGTCGGCAGCCACGCGGCAGTGGTGGCGATGCCCGCGAACGGGTTGCCGAGGAACATCATCGACATCGCGCCGATCGTGAACCCCTTGCCGCCGAAGGCCTCCTGGAGCCCGGTGAGGGGGAACGCCATGGCGGCGATGCCCAGTGCCATGGCGCCGGCGACCGGCAGGAACGCGGAGTCGATGCTGCCGAAGGGGAACCGCAGCACGGTGGCGACGACGAGGCCACCGACCACGGAGAAGGTGAGCAGGCCCACGAGCTTCCAGGTGTTGCTGCGCGCGAAGGCGGTCCGGAACGCGACGACGGGCACGATGCCGCCGAACACGAGCGGGAAGGCCAGGCCGCCGATGCCGATGCCCGACGGGTCGGTGGTCGGCAGCGCGACGACGTCATCGGTCGTGACGGGGACGCCCATCGCGGTGCCGATGGCCTGCGCGGTGGCGGAGACGGACTGCGCGATGGCGCCGCCACCGGCGGACGCGACGACGCTGTGGACACCGTTGGGCCCGACGACGAAGCCGCCGACGACCTCGCGCCCGCGCACCGCCTCGACCAGCGTCGCCTGGTCGGTGAACTCCTGGACGTGGTAAGCGCCGGGCGCGGAGGCCGTCAACGCCTCCTCGAAGCGGTCGGCCTCCTGCGAGGACCCGACGAGCCCCACCGGCAGGTCGGTCGGCCCGCTCTTCAGCGACGGGAGGATGAAGATGGCCAGCAGGATGGCCAGGACCGCGCCGAGCGCGACGGTCATGCCGAGCAGCTTCGTCAGCTGCTTGCGCTTGCGCGGAGGCGCGACCTCGCCCTCAGGGTCGCGCGGGGGGGCGAGCTCGGTCGTCGCAGTCATGAGTTCCTTCATCCGGGACAAGCGGAGGATCGTCGTCCGCTTATGTGGATGATAGACCTCCGGTTAGGCTGATGGGTATCGAGAGGCCCGTACGTGGGCATCGTCACACCGAGGAGGGGCCATGCGCGCGGACGCAGCGCGTCGTCGCGCCGCGCTCATCCGCGCGGCCCGGCGCCTGTTCGCGCTGCATGGCCGCGACATCGCCCTCGACGCCGTCGCCGAGGCGGCCGACGTGGGCATCGCGACGCTGTACCGCAACTTCTCCTCGCGGGCCGCTCTCGCCGAGGAGGTGGCCCTCGCCATCCTGGACGACGTGCACACGGCGGCCGACGAAGCGCTGGATCGTATGTCCGACGACCCGGCAGCCGCGTGGCACGCGTACGTCCGCCGGCTCGTCCAGCTCGACCTGGGGGCGCTGTCCGCCGCGCTGACCGAGCACCTCACGGACGACATGTCCGCGCACGTGCGTATCGCGCAGACCGCGACGCTCGCGGGGGTGGGTGACCTGCTGGAGGCCGCACGCGCCGCCGGCCTCGTCCGCCATGACCTGGAACCGCTCGACCTCGTGCTGGGCATCGGGCTGATCACCCGTCCGCTGCCCGAGCCGGTGGCACGCGACGTGCCCGACCTCGTGCCCCGCATGCTCGACATCGTGCTGGCCGGGATGCGGCCTGACGTCGACGACGCAGGCCGACCAGACGGTGCAGGCCGAGCGGGCCCGCAGCCTGGCTCGGGCAGCGGGCTCGCCGTGCAGCCCTGCGTGTGGCTGACGACGCTGCGACCGGACGGCTCGCCCCACGTGACGCCCGTGTGGTTCCTGCTCGACGGGGACACGTTCTGGATCGCGAGCTCGACGGTCAACGTCAAGGTCGCCAACATGGAGCGTGACCCCCGCGTGGCGATCGCGGTCGACGGCTCAGGGTCCCGGCCGGTCGTCGCCGAGGGCCACGCGTACGTGGACCGCGACATCCACGCGCACGCACCGCTCCTGGCCCGGTTCGCGGCCAAGTACGACGGCTGGGACGCCGCCGACGAACGCCAGGACGGGCCGCGGGTCATGGTCGAGGTCCGGGTCGACCGCTGGCTCCTGCGGCCCGACTCGAGGGACTGAGCTCCGACGCGCGTGGCAGGCGACGTCCTGCCACCGACGCCGTGTGCGGGGCCGCCCGGTCGCCGGACACGCCACGAGGGGCGCCCCTGACGGGACGCCCCTCGGTGCCGACTGATCGGGAGCAGCCGATCAGCAGTCGTAGTAGAGCTCGAACTCGTGCGGGTGCGGGCGCAGCCGGATCGGGTCGACCTCTGCCGAGCGCTTGTAGTCGATCCACGTCTGGATGAGGTCCGGCGTGAAGACGTTGCCGGCGGTCAGCCAGTCGTGGTCGGCCTCGAGGTTGTCGAGCACCTCGGACAGCGAGCCCGGGACCTGCTGGATGAGGGCGTGCTCCTCGGGGGGCAGCTCGTACAGGTCCTTGTCGACCGGCTCGGGCGGCTCGATGCGGTTCTGGATGCCGTCGAGGCCGGCCATGAGCATGGCCGCGAACGCCAGGTACGGGTTCGACGACGGGTCCGGCACGCGGAACTCGATGCGCTTGGCCTTCGGGTTCGAGCCGGTGACCGGGATGCGGATGCACGCGGAGCGGTTACGCGCCGAGTAGACCAGGTTGACCGGCGCCTCGAAGCCGGGCACCAGGCGGTGGTAGGAGTTCACCGTCGGGTTGGTGAACGCCAGCAGCGCCGGGGCGTGCTTGAGCAGGCCGCCGATGTACCAGCGCGCCATGTCGGACAGGCCGCCGTAGCCCTTCTCGTCGAAGAACAGCGGCTCGCCGTCCTTCCACAGCGACTGGTGCACGTGCATGCCCGAGCCGTTGTCGCCGAACAGCGGCTTCGGCATGAAGGTCGCGGTGCGGCCGTTCTCGTGCGCGACGTTCTTCACGACGTACTTGAACAGCTGCACCTTGTCGGCCGACTTGCCGAGGGTGTCGAACCGGTAGTTGATCTCGGCCTGGCCGGCGGTGCCGACCTCGTGGTGGGCGCGCTCGACCTGGAAGCCCAGCTCGTCGAGCTGCAGCGAGATCTGGTCGCGCAGGTCGGCGAAGTGGTCGACCGGCGGCACGGGGAAGTAGCCACCCTTGTAGGGCGTCTTGTGCCCGAGGTTGCCACCTTCCTCCTTGCGGCCCGTGTTCCAGGCGCCCTCGATGGAGTCGATGTAGTAGAACGACGCGTCCTGGCGGGTCTGGAACCGGATGTCGTCGAAGATGTAGAACTCGGCCTCGGGCGCGAAGAACGCGGTGTCCGCGATGCCGGTCGACTTCAGGTACGCCTCGGCCTTGGCGGCCACCTGGCGGGGGTCGCGGCTGTACGGCTCGTCGGTGTACGGGTCGACGATGTGGAAGTTGATGTTGAGCGTCTTCTCCGTGCGGAACGGGTCGACGTACGCCGTCGTCAGGTCCGGGATCAGCTTCATGTCCGACTCGTGGATCGCCTGGAAGCCACGGATCGAGGACCCGTCGAACATCTGGCCGTCCGTGAAGAAGTCCGCGTCGAGCGAGGCGGCAGGCACGTTGAAGTGCTGCATCACGCCCGGCAGGTCGCAGAACCGCACGTCGACGAACTTGACGTCCTCGCTCCTGATGAACGCCAGGACTTCCTCTGGCTTGGTGAACATCCGCTGCTCCTCGGTCGATGGTGCCCGGTCGTCCCGGGCAGAGCGAGGCTAGGAGGGGAGAGTTTCCCTGCCGTGGCCCTGCTGTTTCCGGGAAGTTACGGACCTGCGTGCGAGGTAACGATCGCACGACATGGCAGCGCGTCGGGCCGGTCTGGGGGCGCACGTAGGCTGACGCCATGGTGACGCGTGGCTCCGTGGGGTCCTGGCTCGAGGGTGGGCCCGGTGGCCACGGCGACGACGAGGGGCTCCCGCGTGGCGCGCGGCTGGGGCTGCCCGCGACCGGTCCTGGATCGCTCGCGCGGCTGGGCCGCCGGGTCGTCGCACTCACGATCGACTGGGCCGCGTGCCTCGCCGTCTCCGCGGTGCTCCTGCCTGCGCGCACCGACGGGCTCTTCCTGCTGCGTGGCGACTCGCTGGCGACGTTGGCCGTCTTCGCGCTCGAGAACGTCGTGCTCCTCGCGACGCTCGGGCACACCCTGGGGCACCGCCTGCTGGGTCTGCAGGTGCGGCGCACGATCCCGGCGACGCCCGACGGGCCGCCTCAGCTCTCGCAGCGCCCACCGGGCGTGCTCTCCGCGCTCGTGCGGACCGTGCTGCTCTGCCTGGTGCTGCCGGCGGTGGTCTGGGACGGCGACGGTCGCGGCCTGCACGACCGTGCCGCAGGCACGGTTCTCGTCCGGCGCTGACCGTCCCGCGCTGACCGTCCGGCGCGCCGGTCAGGGGCTCAGCGCCCCCGCATGCCCTTGCGGTCAGGGCGCGCCCGCGTGGGGTCGATCCCCTTCGGCACGGGCAGCTTCGCCGCCCCGAGGGACGTGACCCGGCGCAGGACGACCGCGACCTCGTCCTTGGTGAGCTGCGACTTGAGCTTGGTGACGGTGCGCGGGAGCTTGCGCAGCGGCACCTGGCCCTCGCCGTCACCGACCTGGATGAGGTGGATCGGCGCACCGGACACGACGCGTGCCGTGCGCTTGCGCTCCGCCTCGAGCAGCTTGCCGACGCGGTGGGACGGTCCCTCGCCGACGAGGACGACACCGGGACGCCCCACGCCCCGGAAGACGAGATCCTGCGTGCGGGGGTCGACCGCGACGGGCTCCTGGGTGAAGGTCCAGCCACGGCGCAGCGTGCCGAGCGCTGCCAGGGACGCGCCGGGCTGACCCTCGATGCGCGTGTACGCGGCCGTCTCGGCCCGACGGGCAAGCACGAACATCCCGCCGAGGAGGGCGAACGGGACGCTGAGCAGCAGCACGTACACGAGCTGGTCGATGAGCAGGCCGATCACGACGCCGAGCGCCACGATGCCGAGGAACACCGCCAGCATGATCCAGGTCACCGCGGGGTCCGACTGCCGCGTGATCTGGAACGCCTGCCAGACCTGGTGGTACCAGCGGGTCTTCTTGACCTTCCCGGTGCTCGCCCCCGTGCTCGAGGAGGAGCCCTGCGGGGACGTGGAGCGCTCGCGTGCCATGAGCCGGGAGTCTACCGGCGCGGGCGCGTGCGACCGAGCCCGTCGTCCGCGTCAGCCCGCCGTGGTCCTGGAGAGGAGGGCCGACGCCTCCTGGCGGGCCGTCATCGGCTCACCGAGGTGCGCGAGCGCGTCCGGGATATCCAGGCCGCGGCGTCGCATGGCCTGGCCCCACAACCGTCCGGCCCGGTACGACGAACGGACCAGCGGCCCGGACATGACCCCCAGGAAGCCGATGCGCTCGGCCTCCTCGGAGAGCGCGACGAACTCCTCCGGACGCACCCAGCGGGCGACGGGGTGGTGACGCACGGACGGACGCAGGTACTGCGTGATGGTGATGAGGTCGCAGCCCGCGTCGTGCAGGTCCTGCAGCGCCTCGACGACCTCCTCCGTCGTCTCGCCCATGCCGAGGATGAGGTTCGACTTGGTGACCAGGCCGGCCTCGCGTGCACGCGTCAGGACGGACAGCGAGCGCTCGTAGCGGAAGGCCGGGCGGATCTGCTTGAAGATCCGCGGCACGGTCTCGAGGTTGTGCGCCAGCACCTCGGGACGCGACTCGTTGACGAGGTCCAGCAGCTCCGGGACGGCGTTGAAGTCCGGGATGAGCAGCTCGACGCCCGTGCCGGGGTTCATGGCGTGGATCTGGCGCACCGTCTCGGCGTACAGCCACACGCCGCCGTCGGGCAGGTCGTCGCGGGCCACACCCGTGATGGTCGAGTACTTCAGGCCCATGGCCTGGACCGACTCGGCGACGCGGCGCGGCTCGTCGGTGTCGAGCGCCGCGGGCTTGCCGGTGTCGATCTGGCAGAAGTCGCAGCGCCGCGTGCACTGGTCACCCCCGATGAGGAAGGTGGCCTCGCGGTCCTCCCAGCACTCGAAGATGTTGGGGCAGCCTGCTTCCTCGCAGACCGTGTGCAGGCCCTCGCGGCGCACGAGGCCCTTGAGCTCGCTGTACTCGGGGCCGGTCGTGGCCCGCGTGCGGATCCACTCCGGCTTCTTCTCGATCGGGGTGGCGGCGTTGCGCGCCTCCACCCGGAGCATGCGGCGGCCCTCGGGAGCGATCGTCACGCCGCCAGCCTAGCCCGCCGGCCCGGACCGCCCCTGTCCACGGGGTGTGACGGGGACCTCTGTCCCGCGCGCATCCGGCGCCCTGGGGGCAGGCTGGGGCGAAACGGTCGACGTCCGGGTGTGCGGGGACGACCGGTCAGCCTGGAGGAGGTGGCGCGATGCGCGTCCTGGTGACGGTGGCGTCGCGGCATGGAGCGACGCGCGAGATGGGTGCGGAGGTCGCCTCGCAGCTGCGTGCGGCGGGCCACGACGTCGACGAGCTCGAGCCGGACGACGTCGAGCACGTCGAGCCCTACGACGCCGTGGTGATGGGTTCGGCCGTGTACGTCGGGCGGCTGGCGCTCGGGCTGCGGGACCTCGTCGAGCGGCAGGCGGGTCAGCTGAGGCAGCGCCCCACGTGGTTGTTCTGGTCCGGACCGGTGGGGGACCCGCCGATGCCCGAGACGGTGCCCGACGACGTGACCGACATCGCCCGTACGACGGGGGCGCGCGACGTGGCGGTGTTCGCCGGGCGGCTGGACCGCGACGGGCTCAACATCTCCGAGCGCGCGCTCGTCGCGCTCACGCGGGCCGACGCGGGCGACTTCCGCGACCTCGACGCGGTGCGCGCCTGGGCGCAGAAGATCGCGGGCGCGCTGCGCTCGATCGAGCGGGACGCGTAACGGCTCAGCGGCCGGTCGCCACCTCGTGGTGCACGGCCAGCAGCGGGGCGAGCGCGTCCTGCAGGTGCTCCACGACCAGCGGCACGACCTCGACGATCGTGACGTCGCGCGCCGCCTCGGCGGACAGCGTCGTGACGTCGGCGTCCTCGATGCCGCACGGCACGATGCGCGAGTACCAGTCGAGCGACGCGGTGCAGTTGAGCGCGAAGCCGTGCATCGTCGTGCCCCGCGCGACGCGCACACCGATCGCGGCGACCTTGCGCTCACGGCGTGGCAGCGGTGAGTCCGTGGGGTCGTCGGCGGGCAGCCACACGCCGCTGCGTCCCTCGACGCGCCCCGCGCTGACCCCGACGTCGGCGCACGTGCGGATCAGTGCCTCCTCGAGGGCGCGGACGTAGCGCACGACGTCGACCGGCTCGGCCAGCCGCACGATCGGGTAGCCGACCAGCTGGCCCGGTCCGTGCCACGTGATGCGTCCGCCGCGGTCGACGTCGACCACCGGGGTGCCGTCGACGGGCCGGTCGGAGCGCGCCGTCCGCCTGCCCGCCGTGTACACGGGCTCGTGCTCGACGAGGAGCAGCGTGTCCTCGCGCTCACCGGCGGCGACGGCCGCGTGGATCTCGCGCTGCAGGTCCCACGTGGGCACGTACGGCTGCAGTCGGGTGCCGAGCTGGAGCGGTTCGACGCGCATGCTCGCCAGGCTAGACCGTCGGTGCCGACGGCCGAGTGGTCTCGCGAGGGCGCGCCGGTCCCGGCAGCAGCTCCCACGGCGCGACGAGCTCACGCAGCAGCTCGTCGAGCAGCGCTCGACGCTCGGGCGGCAGATGACCGAGCACCTGCTCCTGGGCCGGCCGGGGATCGGCGCACGCTGCGAGGGCGGCCGCGCCCGCGGGCGTGATGTCGATCACGTGACGTCGGCGGTCGTCGGCGTGCGGGCGGCGCGTCACGTAACCGGTGCGCTCGAGCCGGGCGACCACGCGGCTCATCGTCTGCTCGGTGACGCCGCACGCGTCGGCGAGCTCGCGCTGCGACATCGACGTGACCGTGACGTGGACGAGGACCGGAAGGCTCGCGTGGTTCAGGTCCCACGACGCGAGGTGCGCGTCCCACGCACGCTCGATCCGCCGCGCGACGGCGGACAGCATCCGTCCGACCGGCCAGTGGTCCACCGGCGGCACCTGCGGGGTGCTCACTCGACCTCCCGTTTGCCGACCTCTTCCTCGGGGTCCATGATACTCAGCATGCTGAGGAATCCCGTGGCCCGTGCGGTGGCCGTCGCTGTGGTGCTCGTCGTATGGATGGGGTTCGCCTCCGTGGGGGGGATGGCCCAGGGCAAGCTGTCCCAGGTCCAGACGAACGACGCCGCTGCCTTTCTGCCTTCGTCGGCGCAGTCCACGCGGGCGGCGGAGGCATCCCGCGACTTCGTCGACACGCAGACCCTACCTGCGCTCGTCGTGCTGACCCCTGCCGACGGTGGTGACGTCACCGACGAGCAGCTGCGGGCCGTGGCGCAGTTCGCAGGTGAGTTCGCGCAGAAGGAGGTCGGCGACGGGACCTGGGCGCAGCGCCTGACCGGTGACATCGTCCCGATCCCGTCCGAGGACGGCGAGGCGATCCTGCTCGCCGTCCCGCTCGACGCCGACGCGGCGGAGGAGCTCGTGGGGGAGGAGTCCCTCACCAACGTCCTGGTCACCGACCTGCGGGCCGCGCTCGACGACGAGCTGGGTGCGACCGCGTCCGGCGCGGGCGAGCTCGGCCTCGAGGCGTGGGTGACCGGACCGGCGGGATTCGTCACGGACCTCGGCACCGCCTTCGCCGGCATCGACGGGCTGCTGCTGCTCGTCGCGCTCGGCGCCGTGCTGCTCATCCTCGTCATCGTCTACCGCTCACCGTTCCTGCCGCTCGTCGTGATCTTCACGGCCGTGTTCGCGCTCGCCCTCGCCGGGCTGGTGGTCTACGAGCTCGCCGATGCCGGGGTCCTGGTGCTCAACGGTCAGGCGCAGGGCATCCTGTCGATCCTGGTCGTCGGCGCCGCCGTCGACTACTCGCTGCTGCTGGTCGCGCGGTACCGCGAGGAGCTGAAGCGCACCGACCACCCGGCTGACGCCATGCGCATCGCCTGGCGCCAGTCCCTCGAGCCGATCGCAGCCAGCGCCGGGACGGTCGTCGCCGGTCTGCTCTGCCTGCTCCTGTCGGATCTCGCCTCCAACCGCAGCCTCGGCCCCGTGGCCGCGATCGGCATCGCCGCGGCCCTGCTCGCCGCGCTCACGCTGCTGCCGGCGATCCTCCTCGTCGCCGGTCGGCGCTCGCGCGCCCTGTTCTGGCCCCGGGCTCCGCGCCCGGTGACGGCCGCGACCACGCCGTCGACGCACGGCGAGCACGCTACGGCCGTCCCGCCGGAGGTCGCCGACGCGGCCGAGGGTGCCGGCCTGTGGGCCCGCTGGGCGCGGTTCGTCGCGCGACGGGCACGTCCCGTGTGGATCCTCAGTGCCGCCGTCCTCCTGCTCGCGGCCGCCTTCGTGCCGACGTTCCGCGCCGGCGGCACGAGCCAGACGGACGTGTTCCTCACGGCCGTGGACTCGGTCGCGGGCGAGGAGGTGCTGGCCGAGCACTACCCGGCCGGTGCCGTGCAGCCCGCCATCGTCGTGGTCCCGCAGGAGGAGCTCGACGCGGTGGTGGAGGCCGCCGAGGGGGTCGAGGGCGTGAGCTCGTCCGCCCCCTACACGGGTGCGGCGTCGGGGGCCCCGGGAGCGGGCGCCGACGCACCGCCGGTCGTCGTCGACGGCCGCGTGCGCGTCGACGTCGTCACCGAGGCGCCGTCCGACAGCCAGGAGGCCGTGGACACCGTCGCGGACCTGCGCGAGGCCGTCACCGCGGTGGCGCCCGACGCGATCGTCGGTGGGCCCGCAGCCGAGACGCTGGACACGCAGATCGCGAGCGAGCGGGACCTGCGCGTGATCGTCCCCGTCGTGCTGGTCGTGATCCTGCTGATCCTCATGCTGCTGCTGCGCTCGGTCGTGGCCGGTCTGCTGCTGATGGCGGCCAACGTCCTGTCGTTCGCCGCGACGATCGGCATCTCCGCGCTGGTGTTCAACCACGTGCTCGACCTGCCCGACGCCGACCCGGTCGTCCCGCTGTACGGCTTCGTCTTCCTCGTCGCGCTCGGCGTCGACTACTCGATCTTCCTCATGACGCGCGTCCGGGAGGAGTCGTTGCGCGTCGGCACGCGCGAGGGCGTCACCCGGGGGCTCGCCGTCACCGGCGGCGTCATCACCTCCGCGGGTCTCGTGCTCGCGGCCACCTTCGCCGCGCTGGCCGTGATCCCGCTGCTCTTCCTCGCGCAGCTCGCCTTCATCGTCGCGCTCGGCGTCCTCGTCGACACGTTCGTCGTGCGCAGCCTGCTCGTCCCCGGGTTGGTGCACGACGTCGGGCCGCGCTCCTGGTGGCCCAGCGCGTTGGCCCGGCGTCCGGAGCACGGCGCGCACAACGCCGCCGGTGAGCACGGTCCCGACGCCGCGGACGGCGAGCACGGTGCGCACGCCGCAGCCGGTGGGGCGGCCGCGACGACGCACTGACTCCCTCCTAGAGTGGCGGCATGGAGCCGCTGCGCATCGGGCTGATCGGGTACGGCGCGGCCGGGCGTGGGATCCACGCCCGGCTCGCGCGCGAGACGGGGCAGGACGTCGTCGCCGTCGTCACGCGCCACCGCGGCGACCAGGTGGTCGCGGACTGGCCGAGGGCGCGCGTCGTGCCCGACGTGGCCGCGCTGCTGGCCGCCCCGCAGGACCTGGACCTCGTCGTCGTGGCGAGCCCGACGGGCGAGCACGCCGCGCACGTGCGTGCGGCGCTCGAGGCCGACGTGGCCGTCCTCGTCGACAAGCCGCTCGCCACGACTCGGGTGCAGGCCGCGGCGCTGGTACGGCTCGCGCGCGAGCGCGAGGGTCGGCTGACCGTCTTCCAGAACCGGCGCTGGGACCCCGAGCAGCTGACGCTGCAGGGGCTGCTCGCGGCGGGGACCCTGGGGCGCGTCCACCGCTTCGAGCGACGCTGGGAGAGGTTCCGGCCGCAGCCGCAGCACCGGTGGAAGGAGCAGGACCCGGTCGCGGGCGGCCTGCTGCTGGACCTGGGTGCGCACCTGGTCGACTCCGCCGTGCAGCTGTTCGGCCCGGTGCGGCGCGTGCACGCCGAGCTGCGCGCGCTCACGACGCCCGCGTTCGACGACGTCTTCCTCGCGCTCGAGCACGCGCCCGACGCCACCGGTCACCACGTCGTGTCCCACCTCTGGGGTGGTGGGCTCGTGGGGGCACCAGGGCCGCGGACCCGGGTGCTCGGTGACGCCGGTGCGTATCTCGTCACGAGCTTCGAGGCCGAGCCGACACCGTTCGCGGTGCTCGACGACGCGCAGGAGGCGGGCCGGCGGCCCGGCGAGCCGGAGCACGAGGGCTGGCTCGTGCGCGGCGCGGAGCGCACGCCCGTGCCGCGCGCGCCGGGGGGCCACGGCGACCTGTACCGGGCGGTGCAGGCGTGGCTGCTGACCGGGGGGCCCGTCCCCATCGATCCCGCGGACGCGGTCGCCACCGCCCGGGTCCTGGACGCGGCCCGGGTGGCTGCGGAGACCGGCGTGGCCCAGCTCCTCGACTGAGCAGCGCCTGTGGACGGCCCGCTCGCGGCGCGGGCTCGTCGGTGTTGGATGTCGGGGTGCACACCGCCGCCCCGCCACCGGACGACGTCACCCGGCTCCTGCAGGCGCACGGCACGCGCGTCGCCTCGTCCGTCGGGACGGACGGGTCGTGGTGGGTGGCGCGGCCGGTCGAGGACGACGACGGGCAGTGGATCGAGGTGCTGGTCGCCGACGTCCCCGTGGACGCCACGCTCGCGGGACGGGCAGGGCTGCTCACGGCCCTCGACCACCCGCACCTGGCCCGCGTCCACGCGGTGGAGCCCCTGGGCCCGGGGCGCGTCGCGCTCGTGTGCGAGCACGTGCCCGGCCCGACCCTCGCCGCGGTGCGCGCCGCCCGGCCCCCGCTGGCGGACGGCGAGGTCGTCACGGTGGCCGTCCCCGTCGCGCAGGCCCTGGCCGAGCTGCACGCGACCGGTCTCGCGCACGGTGCGCTCGGTGCCGACCGTGTCGTCCTGACCCCGGGGGGAGTGCCCGTCCTCGTCGACCTGCGCGGTGCGCTGCGCGGTGTCGGTACCCCCACGGGGGACGTGCACCGCCTCGTCGCGGCACTGCTCGGCCTGATGCCACCGCTCGACGCGCACCTGGCCGCCGGCCTCGAGGAGACCGTGCGGCTGCGCGACGCGCTCGAGGCGCTGCTGCGGGGTCGCACCACCCCGCAGGAGGTCGTGGAGGCCGTGTTCGCGGCGGCCTCGCCCGAGCCGGTCCAGGTCCCGGAGGCGGACGAGCTCGCGGGCGCCCAGGTCGCGCTCGCGGGCGGGCGCAGCGGAGTACCGCGTTCGACGGCCCCTCCGCCTGCGCGCCGCGCACGCCGGGAGCGCCGTCGTCGCCGGTGGTGGCCGCTCGCCGGGGCGGCCGCTGTCGTCCTGGTGCTCGGCGGCGGAGCGCTCGTGGTGCGGGCGCTGCCCGACCTGCCCGCCGGGGCGACGTCGCCGACCGCCGCTACCGGCGCCTCGGCCGCGGGCACGTCCGCCGACGGTCACCCCGGTCCAGGTGACGGGCAGCTGCTGTCGGACGAGCAGGACCCGGCGGGAGCGGCCGCGGCCCTGACCCGGCTGCGGGCGGCGGCACTCGCGGGCGCCGACGCGGACGCCGTCGCCGCCCTCGAGGTCGCCGGGTCGCCGGCGTTCGCGGCGGACGCGGCCCTCCTCGCCGCGCTGGCCGGGGCACGCAGCGAAGGCCTGGTCGTCGACGTCACGTCCGTGGCTGCGACGGGGACCACGGCGGACGGTGACGCGACCGTCGAGGTCACCTCCGCCATGAGCGCGCACGTGCGGGTCGCGCCGACGGGGGAGCGCACCGACGTGCCGGCGACCCCGAGCCGCACGGTCGAGCTCGTGCTGCGCTGGACACCGGACGGGTGGCGGGTGTGGGACGTCAGGGAGCCCGGCGGCGCGACGCCCTGAGCCAGTGCGCCACCTCGGTGGCGGTGCCGTGCCGTGGCACGAAGCCCGACGCACGCAGCACGGCGGCGTCGGCGTTGATCGACCCGAGGACCTCCGAGGAGAAGTCCCGCAGGGCGACGCGCAGGAGGGGTGCGGGCACCGGGACCGTCACACGTGCGCCCCACGCGTGTGCCAGGGCCGCGACCAGGTCGCCGTGCCGGTCCGCCCGTGCCACGAGGTTGGCCGGACCCTCGACGGGCTGGGTCAGCAGGTGCGTGATCGCGCGGACCTCGTCGAGCAGGCTGATCCAGCTCCAGTACTGCCGGCCGGACCCCAGCCGCGTCGCGACGCCGGCGCGCAGCGGGAGGAGCAGGGGGGCGGCGGCACCGCCGTGCGCGCTCAGCACGATGCCGGTCCGCAGGTGCACGACGCGGACGCCCGCGTCCTGCGCCGGTGCCGTCGCGGCCTCCCAGCGACGGACGACGCCGGCGAAGAAGGTGTCGCCCAGGGGCTCGTCCTCGCGCAGCAGGGTGTCACCGCGGTCGCCGTACGCGCCGATGCCCGAGGCCTGCAGCAGCACGCGCGGTGGGGAGTCGTCCCGGCCGGCAGCGAGCTCCGCGAGCGTCCGCGAGAGCAGCCCGGCGGTCTGCACGCGTGAGGTCACGATGTCGCGCTTGCGCGCGGCGGTCAGCGGGCGTGACGCCACGGCGACACCGGCGAGGTCCACCACGGCGTCGCACGACGCGACGACCGCCGTGTCGATGCTCCCGGCGACGGGGTCCCACGCGGACTCGCCGGGGGACCGCGGGGCCCGGCGTACCAGGCGGACGACGTCGTGGCCGGACTCGCGCAGGTGCTGCACGAGCGCCGTCCCGACGAGGCCGGACGACCCGGCGACGAGCACGCGCATGTCGGCCACCCTAACCACGGGACGTCGGGACGGCGCGGGGTACCGCTGGGCGGTCGCGCGGAACCGGCACGACGCCGCAGGGCCGCCCACCTGTCGGTGGACGGCCCTGCGTAGGTGCGTGCGTCAGAGGCCGAGCTCGGCCTCGAACGCGCCCTCCTCGAGACGGTTCTTCACCGCGGTGAGGTAGCGCGACGCGTCGGCGCCGTCGACCAGACGGTGGTCGTACGACAGGCACAGGTAGCACATCGACCGGATCGCGATGACCTCCGCGCCGTCCGCGTCCTTGACGACCACGGGGCGCTTGACGATCGCGCCCGTGCCCAGGATCGCGGACGTCCCGCCCGGGACGATCGGCGTGTCGATGATCGCGCCGCCCGAGCCGGTGTTCGTGACGGTGAAGGTCGCACCGGACAGCTCGTCCGGCGTGACCTTGTTGGCACGCGTGCGTGCGGCGAGGTCGGCGATCTTGCGCGAGATGCCGGCGATGTTGAGGTCGCCCGCGTCGCGGATGACGGGGACGAGGAGCCCCCGCTCGGTGTCGACCGCGATGCCGACGTTCTCCTGGCCGTGGTAGGTGATCGTCTTGTCCTCGAGCACCCCGTTGACCTTCGGGTACGTCTTGAGCGCCTCGACCGCGGCCTGGACGAAGAAGGGGAGGAATGTGAGGTTGACGCCCTCGCGTGCCTTGAAGTCGTCCTTCGCACGTGCCCGCAGGCGTGCGATCCGGGTCACGTCGACCTCGACGACCGTCGTGAGCTGGGCCTGCGTGTGCAGCGCCTCGACCATGCGCTCGGCGATGATCTGGCGCAGCCGGCTGGCCTTCTCCGTCGTGCCGCGCAGCGGCGACACCTGGGGCGTCGCGGCCTTGGTCGGCGCCGGGGTCGATGCGGCCGGGGCGGGCGCGACCTTGGCGGCGTCCGCCGCCTTGCGTGCCTCCTCCGCCTTGGCGGCCGCCTCGAGGACGTCCTCCTTGCGGATGCGGCCGCCGACGCCCGAACCGGTCAGCGTGGAGACGTCCACGCCCTTCTCGGTCGCGAGCTTGCGGACCAGCGGCGTGAGGTAGGAGCCTGCGGCCGACGCCTGCGCGGCGGGCTGCTCCGCGGCGGGCGCGGGCTGCTCGGCGGCGGGCGCCTGCTCTGCCTGCGGCGTGGGTGCCTCGCCGCCGTCCTGCGGAGCGTCCTGGGCGGACGCCGCCGCCTGCTCGGGCGCCGGGCTCGACTGCGCCGGTGCTGCGGGCTGCTCCGCCGCGGGGGCTGCGGCGGCGTCGCCCGACCCGACGACGGCCAGGACGGCGCCGACCTCGACGGTCTCGTCCTCCTGGACGCGGATCTCCTGCAGCGTGCCGGCGACGGGCGACGGGATCTCGGTGTCGACCTTGTCGGTGGAGATCTCGAGCAGGGGCTCGTCCACCGCGACCTCGTCGCCGACGGCCTTGAGCCACCGGGTGACGGTGCCCTCCGTGACGGACTCGCCCAGTGCCGGCAGCGTGACCTCCTGGCCGCCACCGCCGCCGGACGGTGCAGCCGGGGCCGGTGCGTCCTCGTGCTCCTCGACGGGCTGCTGCGCCGACTGCTCGGCCGCGGGCTCCTCGGCGGGAGCCTGCTCCGCGGCAGGTTCGGCCGCCTGCTCGGCCGGGGCCTGCTGCTCGCCGGAGCCGGCGTCGCCGCTGCCCTCGCCGGAGCCGATCACGGCCAGCGTGGCGCCGACCTCGACGGTCTCGTCCTCCTGGACGAGGATCTGCTCGAGGACGCCGGCGAACGGCGACGGGATCTCGGTGTCGACCTTGTCGGTCGAGATCTCGAGCAAGGGCTCGTCGACGGCGACGGTGTCGCCGATGTTCTTGAGCCAACGGGTGACGGTGCCCTCGGTGACGGACTCACCGAGCGCGGGAAGCTGCACGTTGTCGGACATGACCGCTCGTGTCTCCTTCGATCCTGGGGTCAGTTGTGGGCGTGCAGCGGCTTGCCGGCGAGCGCGAGGAACGCCTCACCGAGAGCCTCGTTCTGCGTGGGGTGCGCGTGCACGAGCTGGGCGACGTCCTCCGGGTAGGCCTCCCAGTTGACGATGAGCTGGCCTTCGCCGATCAGCTCCCCGACGCGCGCACCGATCATGTGCACGCCGACGACCGGACCGTCCTTCTTGCGGACGAGCTTGATGAAGCCCTGGGTGGCGAGGATCTGGCTCTTGCCGTTGCCGCCGAGGTTGTACTCGAGGACCTCGACGCCGTCGTCGCCGTAGAGCTCCTTCGCACGCTTCTCGGTCACGCCGACCGACCCCACCTCGGGGTCCGAGTACGTGACGCGCGGGATGCCGGACTCCTCGATGAGCGGGGGGTTGAGGCCCGCGATCTGCTCGGCGACGAAGATGCCCTGCTGGAACCCGCGGTGGGCGAGCTGCAGGCCGGGGACGATGTCGCCGACCGCGTAGATGTTGGCCACGCCGGTGTGCAGGCGCTCGTCGGTGATGACGAAGCCGCGGTCGAGCGTGATGCCCTGCTCCTCGTACCCGAGGCCGCCGGTGTTCGGGCCACGCCCCACGGCGACGAGCAGCACGTCCGCGTCGAACGTCTTGCCGTCCTCCAGCGAGACGTGCACGCCGTTGTCGTCCTGCGTGACGCCGGAGAACCGGACCCCCAGGTTGAACGCGATGCCGCGCTTGCGGAACGCGCGCTCGAAGGCCTTCGAGATCGCCTCGTCCTCGTTGGGCACCAGGTGGGGGAGCGCCTCGATGATCGTGACGTCGGCACCGAACGAGCGCCACACGCTGGCGAACTCCGAGCCGATGACGCCGCCACCGAGGATGATCGCCGAGCGCGGCACCCAGTCGAGGGTGAGCGCCTGGTCGGACGTCAGGACGCGACCGCCGATCTCCAGCCCGGGCAGGGACCGCGCGTACGAGCCGGTGCCGAGCACGATGTGCTCGCCGGTCAGGGTGCGGTCGCCCACCTGGACGGTGTTCGGGCCGGTGAGCTTGCCGTAGCCCTCGACGACCTCGATCTTGCGGGACTTGATGAGTCCCTGCAGGCCCTTGTACAGGCGCCCGATGACGTTGTCCTTGTACTGGTTCACGCCGCCCATGTCGATGCGCTCGAGGTGCGTGTGCACCCCGAAGTGCGCACCCTCGCGGGCGTTGTCGGCCAGCTCCGCGGCGTGCAGGAGGGCCTTGGTCGGGATGCAGCCTCGGTGGAGGCAGGTCCCGCCGACCTTGTCGGCCTCGACCAGGGCGACGGTCTTGCCGAGCTCGGCGGCGCGCAGAGCGGCGGCGTAACCGCCGCTGCCTCCGCCCAGGACGACGATGTCGAAAGCGGTGCCGTTGTCGGCCACGTACGCACTCCTCGAGGGTGTGGGATCTGCTGCTCGCCCATCTTGTCATCCCGGTCGCGTCGCGACGAACCGTCTAGCACGTCTGATGGTGTGAGTCCCACGACAGTCGTCCCATGACCTGGCAGCGGGGTGTGCTCGCGGACACATCTGCCGGACGCCGTCCAGGCGGCACCCGGCCGCCGTCGGTAGTCTGCGGCGCATGGGTCTGTTCTCCCGCCGGCGTCCGAGTCGGTCCGCCGCACCCACCGGTGCGCCCGCCGGACGCGAGGCGCGCGCCGAGACACTGGCGTACCTGCGCGACTTCGTGGCGACCCGGGTGGGGGTCGAGGCCTACGTGGAGCCGCAGACGAACGTCACCCCCACGACGCTCATGCTCGTGGCCACCGACGGGGAGTGGACGCGGCGCAAGGTCCCCGACGAGCGCGCGGCCGCAGCGCTCGCGCGCGACCTGCAGATCCCCGTGTACGACGTCCAGCGCACGGGCTACCCGCAGCGCGTGCGCGACTGGAACTCGCGACAGCGCATCGAGCGCAAGCGGCGCGCGGCGGGACGCGCCTGAGGGCCCGCCCGGCCGCCACGCCGCCCCTCTCGTCTCAGGACGCGCGCTGCTCCAGCAGCCGCAGGAGGGTCCGGACCCCCACGCCCGTGCCGCCGACGGGGGTGTAGCCGAAGGCGGTCCGCTCGTTGAACGCCGGACCGGCGACGTCGAGGTGCGCCCACGGCGTGGTGCCGACGAACTCCTGCAGGAAGATCCCGGCGGTGAGCATCCCGCCGAACCGGTCGCCGATGTTGGCGAGGTCGGCCACCTTCGACTTCAGGCCGGCGCGCAGGTCCGCCGGCAGCGGCATGGGCCAGAACTGCTCGCCCGCGTCGTGCGCCGCGTCGACGAGCTCCGCGCGGGCCTCGTCCGTGCCCATGACGGCCGAGACGCGGTGGCCGAGCGCGACGACCTGCGCACCGGTGAGCGTCGCGATGTCGACGACGAGGTCCGGCTTCTCCTCGACCGCCGCGACCAGGCCGTCGGCCATGACCAGCCGGCCCTCGGCGTCGGTGTTGAGCACCTCGACGGTCGTGCCGCCGCGGATCGTGACGACGTCGGACGGCCGCTGCGCGGTGCCGGACGGCATGTTCTCCGCGAGGCACAGCCAGCCGGTCACGGCGACGGGCAGACCGAGACGCGCCGCTGCGACCACGGTGTGGAGCACGGCGGCCGCCCCGGCCATGTCGGACTTCATCGCCTCCATGCCGGCGGCGGGCTTGATGGAGATGCCGCCGGAGTCGAACGTGATGCCCTTGCCGACGAGTGCCACGTGCCCGGACGCCTTGGCCGGCGCGTAGGCGACCTTGACGAGCCGCGGCGGGCGCGCCGAACCCTGACCGACACCCACGATGCCGCCGTAGCCGCCCGCTGCCAGGGCCTTCTCGTCGAGCACGGTGACCTTCAGCGACTTGGCGCCCGACGCCTTGACGGCGGCCTTCGCGGCGTCCGCGAACGCCTCGGGGAACAGGTCGTTGGGCGCCGCGTTCACCAGGTCGCGCGTCGCGTGGACTGCAGCCGCGAGCACCTCGGCACGTGCGACGGCGGACTGGGTGTCCTTGTCGCGGGCGAGCGTCGTCACGACCTCGATGCGTCCGACGGGCGCGTCCTGGCTGTGGTACCGGTCGTACACGTAGGCGCCGAGCAGCGCGCCCTCGGCGACGGCGGCCACTGCCGCCGCGTCGTCTGCGGGCAGGGCGAGGGCGACGGAGCCCAGGCCGACCAGCTCGCGAGTCGCGGCGCCGCTCGCGCGTCGCAGGAGCTCGACGCCCGCGGGTGAGGTGGTGTCGGCCGGCCCGTCGCCGAGCCCCGTCACGACCAGCGTGGCGGCACGCAGGCCGGCACCCGGGAGCCGGCGGACCTCGTCGACCGCGCCGGTGATGCCCAGCCGCGCACCGTCCTGCGCGATCTGGCGCGTCAGCTCGGCCGGGAGCCAGTCGGCTCCCACCGGGACCACGGACGTGCCCTGGACGCGCACGCCCACGACGACCGCGTCGACGTCGAGCTGGCTGGGGTCGGAAGAGGTCAGCGAGATCACACGGCGATCGTACCGGCGGCACGCTCAGGGGCGGGGGCGCCTGTGTGTGCTGCGCACCGGCGACGGTAGGTTGTGGACCCGTGTTCACCCCTCTCGCGCTGCTCGTGGCGGCGCTCTGCCTCGCGCTGGCCTGCTGGGCCGCGTGGTTCGTGGTCGCCGATCGCGCCGTCGTCCTGCGTCAGCTGTGGGGTGGTGCCGTCGTGGAGGGCGTGCTGCTCCTGCAGGCGGTCGTCCTGGCCGTCGTGCAGGTCCGTGGTGACCAGGACGTCGACGGCTTGCTGCTGTGGGGCTACGTCGTCACGCAGCTGATCGTGCTGCCGGTCGCCGCGGCCTGGGCGTTCGCGGAACGGACGCGCTGGAGCTCGGTGGTGCTGCTCGTCGCGGCGCTGACCGTGGCGTTCCTCGAGCTGCGGCTCCTGCAGATCTGGGCGGCGTGAGATGACGACAGCGACGTCGGGGGCCGCGCCCGCGCACCGACCGACGGGCACCGGCGGGGGCCGGATGCTCGTCGCGGTGTACGGCGTGCTCGCGCTGGCGGCGACCGCTCGGGGCCTGTACCAGGTCGGGACCAAGCTGGACGAGGCACCGGTCGCCTACGGGCTGTCCCTGATGGCCGGGATCGTCTACCTGGTCGCGACCTACGCGCTCGCGCGCGACCGGCGGTCGCTGGCGTGGGTCACCGTCGGATTCGAGCTCGTCGGGGTGCTCGTCGTCGGGACCTTGTCGATGGTCGACGTCGGGGACTTCCCGGACGAGACGGTGTGGTCGCAGCTGGGCGCCGGGTACGGGTACGTGCCGCTCGTGCTGCCCTTCGTCGGGCTGTGGTGGCTGCGGCGCACCGGACGCGCGCCGGCCGTGGACATCCCGCCTCCCGGCGCACCGCCCGCCGTAGGGTGAGCGCCGTGTACCGGCTGCTGTTCGACCTGGTCTTCCGTCGCATGGACCCCGAGCGCGCGCACGAGGTCGCGTTCGCCCTCATCGGCGCCGTGGGCCGTGTACCCGGCCTGCGCCGCGCGGTGTCGCTGGTCCTGGGCGTCCCACGCGGAGGCGCCGGGCAGGTCCAGGTCTGGGGCCGCACGCTCCCGGGGCGGTTCGGCCTGGCGGCGGGATTCGACAAGAACGCCCGCGCGGTCGAGGGCCTGGCGATGCTCGGGTTCGCGTTCGTCGAGATCGGGACCGTCACGGCGCACCCGCAGCCGGGCAACGAGCGGCCGCGTCTGTGGCGTGTGGTCGAGGACCGGGCCCTGCGCAACCGGATGGGCTTCAACAACGAAGGGTCCGCGAGGGTCGCGGCGCGGCTGCGCCGCCTGCGGAGCACCCCGCACGGCCGTGCGCTCGTCGTCGGGGCCAACATCGGCAAGACGAAGGTGACGCCGGCGGCCGACGCGCCGTCCGACTACGCGATCAGCGCCGAGCGCCTCGCGCCGTACGCGGACTACCTCGTCGTGAACGTCTCGTCACCCAACACGCCGGGGCTGCGGGACCTGCAGGCGGTCGACGCGCTGCGCCCCGTCCTCACGGCGACCCGCGACGCAGCCGGCGAGGCAACCGCGCGGGCCGGGCTCCCGCCGGTGGCGGTCCTGGTGAAGATCGCGCCCGACCTCTCGGACGACGACGTCGACGCCGTCGCGGACCTCGTCACGGAGCTGGGCCTCGACGGGGTCGTCGCCGTCAACACGACGATCGCCCACGACCTGGGGCCCGGGGGCCTGTCCGGTCCTCCCGTCCTCCCGCGGGGTCTGGACGTGGTGGCCCGGCTGCGGACCCGGCTCGGTCCGGACCCGGTGATCATCGGCGTCGGCGGGATCAGCGGCCCGGCGGACGCCCGTGAGTACCTCGCCGTCGGTGCCACGCTCGTGCAGGCCTACACGGCCTTCATCTACGAGGGCCCGACGCTGCCCGCCCGCATCGGACGCGCGCTCGCCCAGGACGCCGCGCGCATGGCCGGTACGCGATGACCGCGGCGCGGCCCCGGTGGCAGTGGCGGCTCGAGGCGCTCGACGGCTCCGACGTCGAGCGGCCCGGCAGCCCCGTGTTCCTCGCGCGGTTCGAGGCCGAGCAGTGGCTCGGTGAGCACTGGCGTGCGCTCGCCGGCCAGGGTGTGCGGCGCGCCGTGCTGCAGAACGACGGCACGGAGCTCACGCCCGGCGTCGAGCTGCCCGCGGGCTGAGGCTCACACGAGCGCCGGCAGCGCTCCCGGTGCCCCCACGGGCGTCGACCCGCCGAGCGACGCCCACGCGGCGGCGAGCCCGTCGACGGCCCGACGCAGCGCGTCGACGGGCTGCGAGAAGGGCACCCGGAGGTGGTCGTCGAAGGTGCCGTCGACGCCGAACGCGGGGCCCGGCGCGATGCGCACACCGTGCCCGTGCGCGAGAGCCGCGAGCGCCGTGGACACGGGTCGCCCGAGGTCGACCCAGGTCGACAGCCCGCCCGCGGGGACGGGCACGCCCCAGTCCGGCAGCGCCTGCGTGAGCATCGCGGTCAGGGCGTCGCGCTGCGTCCGCACGACGCCGCGGCGCTGCGCCAGCACCTCGTCGGCGCGCGCGAGCAGCTCGACCGTGACCAGCTGGTCCAGCACGGACGTGGCGAGGTCCACGTGGGCGCGCCGCTGTGCGAGCGTGGCGACGAGGTCCGGGTGACCTCGCACCCACCCGACGCGCAGCCCGCCCCAGAACGACTTCGACGCCGAGCCCACGCACACGACGTACCGGTCGGCGGCGGCACCACCCGCGAACGGTGCCGGCTCGGGACCGTCGAGCGTGAGGTCGGTGAGCGTCTCGTCACCGACGACGACCGTCCGGGTGCGGCGCGCGAGGTCCCGCACGCGCTCGCGGTCCGCCGCGGACAGCGACGTGCCGGTCGGGTTGTGGTGGTCGGGCACGAGGTAGACGAGGCGTGGGGACGCCTGGCGCACGGTGGACGACAGCAGCTCGAGGTCGGTCCCGTGCGGGGTCACGGGGACGGGAACGGGACGGGCGCCGGTCGCGCGTACCGCGTCGATCGCGTGCGGGTACGTCGGGTGCTCGACGACGACGCGATCACCCGGGCCTGCGAACGCCCCGGCCAGGAGGTGGATCGCCTGCTGCCCGCCGGTGGTGACGAGCACCTGGTCGGGTGTGGTGGGCAGGCCGCGCGCCGTGTAGCGCTCCGCGACCGCTGCCCGCAGCTCGGGCAGGCCGAGCGGGAGGTACCCCGCGCCGGTCCCGTGGCGCGGGAGCACGTCGAGGGCGGCGGCGCACGCCTCGGCCAGCTGGGGCGGCGCCGGTGGGGCCGCTGCCGACATGTCGACGATCCCGTCCTCGACGGTGCCCAGCCGGGCGGGCGCCCGGTCACCCGCGTGCGACGGCAGGGTCGTCACGGTCCCCGACCCGCGCCGGCTGACCAGGAAGCCCTCGTCACGCAGCAGGTCGTAGGCGGCGGTGACGGTGGTGCGCGACAGGCCCAGCGCCTCGGCGACCTCGCGCTCGCCCGGCAACCGGGTCGCCAGCGGCAGCGTCCCGGAGCGCGTGAGCCCGCGCAGCGCGTCGGCCAGGGACTGGTAGGCGGGGCCCTGGTGCTGCCACGACCCGAGCAGGGCCCGGAGCCGCGCCCCGTTGATGCGACGATCCACGTTCACCGACATGGGTCCACTCTTGACGAAGTGGCTATGGATAACAAGGCCACCCGTCGCGAGGGTGGGGCCATGCTCTGGTTCGTGGCCTCCTTCCCTCTCGCGGTCGTGCTCGTCGCCCTCGCCCGGTGCGTCCGCGGCGACGGGCTCGGCCATCGACCGCCTCCCAGCCGACCCGGTGACGAGCGAGGCGCGACGTGGTGAGGCCCGCCCCCGACGGAGCGCGCACCGAGGACCAGGTGGTGCCGCGCGGTCGGGCCGGTGCGCGCCGCGGCGCGCAGCTCGGAGCCGGGCTCGTCCTGTACGCCGCCTCCGTCGCGCTGCTCGTCCACCCGGCGCTCGGGTCGATGCCCTGGGACGTGCTGAGCCAGGGGGTCGCACGCGTGACCGGGTGGACCTTCGGGACGACCACCGTCGTGATCTCGCTCGTCGTCCTCGTGTGCTGGGTGCCGCTGCGCCAGCGCCCGGGAGTCGGCACCGCGGCCAACGTGCTCGTGATCGGTGCGCTGGTCGACCCGTTCCTCGCGCTCGCGGCGATGCTGCCCGAGCCGCTGCCGCTCGCCGTCCGCGTGGCGATGGTCGTGCTGGGGGTCGGCGTCAACGCGGTGGCGACCGGGCTGTACGTGGGGGCGCGACTCGGCCCCGGGCCGCGGGACGGGCTGATGACGGGGCTCGTCGCACGGACCGGGCACCCGGTCCGGTGGGTGCGCGGCGCGATCGAGGTCCTCGTCGTGGCGGCGGGGTGGGCCCTCGGGGGAACGGTGGGCCTCGGCACGCTCGCGTACGCGCTGGCGATCGGGCCGCTCGTCCACGTGCTGCTGCCGCGACTGACCGTGCCGACCGAGGGGTAGCCTGCCGCCAGGTGGGACGTCGTCGAGGAGGGTCATGTACGCGGTCGGTGCGGTGGTCGACGGTTTCGAGCTGACCCCGTCGGGAGAGTGGGTGCGCCTGTCACCGACCGGGGGATCGCCCTACCGGATCGGTGACGTCGTCGACGGGCACATGCTCGACGACGACCTGACCTGGGTCCCGCTGCGCCGCGCGCCGGTCCAGCCGTACGTGGCCGGCGACCTCGTCGACGGGTACGTGCTGACCCCGGACGGCGAGTGGGTCCCCCTCGACTCGCGGGTGCGAGGACGAGCGGCCGGGGAGCCCTCGCGTCGGCAGGCGCCGCAGCCGGCTGCGGGCACCGGCGCCCGTGGCGAGCAGTCGGCCGCGCAGCGCTCTGCGCGTCGGGCAGCCGAGCATCAGCTCGCGGCGGAGAGAGCTGCGGCCGACCGGCGGGCGGTGTCGCAGGAGGCGTCGGCGGAGCAGCGGGCGACCCAGAACCGCGCGGCCGACGCGCGCGCGGCGGCGGGGCGCGCGTCCGAGCGGGCGCGCCAGGTCGAGGCCGCCCGGGCGCAGCAGAGCAGCGCATCGACCGCCGTGCAGGGTGCCGCGCCGCCGGCCCGACGCACGTACCGGGTCGGTGACGTCGTCAACGGGCACGTGCTCACCCCGGACCACCGCTGGGTGCCCGTGGGCGGCGCGCCGTCACGACCGTCGACCCCCGGGCAGGCGGCGCGTCAGCAGCCACGCCCCGGGACGGAGCAGCCCGCACGCCGTAGCGGCATCCCGCCGATCGTGCCGCTGCTCTTCGTCGGATTCCTGGTGCTGCAGGCCGTGCGGGCCTGCGCGGGCTGAACGGCGCCGGAGCGCCGTCCCGTCAGGCCGGGTGCTGCCCGTGCTGGACCCGGGGCTTCGGGAGCCTCATCGGCCGCAGCTGGAACGCACGCATCACCGCGTACATCGCCAGGCCGCGGGGCAGCGCCTCGGCGCCGAACTTGGCGACGAGACGCTTCTTCAGGCCCCGCCACATCATCGCGACGTCGAACATCGCGGTGACGATGTAGGCGTAGAGCACCACGAGCGAGATCTCTGCGACGAGGGGTGCGCTGATCGCGGTGACGAGCTGCAGGACGAGGCAGAACGCGGCGAACGGCAGGAAGAACTCGCCCAGGTTCCAGCGTGCGTCGATGCTGTCGCGCACGTAGCGGCGCACCGGGCCCCGGTCGCGCGCCGGCATGTGGCGCTCGTCGCCGTTGCGCATCGCCTGGTACTCCAGGTCACGCTGGACACGGGCCTTGGCGCGGGCTTCGCGCGCAGCGGCTCGACGGTCCGCGGGGACGAGGGGGCGCTTGTTGCGGGCCTCCGCCTCCTTGCGCTTCGGCGTCGGGCGACCCTTGCCGGAGGGAGTGGGCTGCGGCGGCTCGTCGACGACGGGCGCGTCGACGGTCAGCGGGGGATCCTGCTTGCGTCCGAACACTCCTCCAGGGTAGTCGAGTAGCGTCGTACGACGTGACCACCACCGATCCCGTCCCCACCCTGACCGACGAGCGGGTCGCGACGCTGCGCGAGCGCGTCGCGGCGCAGTTCGCCGGTGTCCGTGCCGACCTCGAGGCGCTCGTGCGCATCCCGAGCGTCTCGAACGCCGAGTTCGACCAGGCGCACGTGGAGGCGTCGGCCACCGCGGTCGCGCGTCTGCTGGCGGACGCAGGCATGCCCCAGGTGGACGTGCTGCGCGTCACGGGCCGGGACGGCGCGACCGGCGCGCCCGCGGTCGTCGCGCGTCGTCCGGCACCCGCCGGCGCGCCGACCGTGCTGCTGTACGCCCACCACGACGTGCAGCCGCCGGGGGAGGACGCCCACTGGTCCACGGAGCCCTTCGAGCCCACGCAGCGCGGCGAGCGGCTGTACGGCCGCGGCGCCGCGGACGACAAGGCCGGTGTCGTGGCCCACGTGGGCGCGCTGCGCGCGCTGGGCGACGAGCTCGGCGTCGGTGTGACCGTGTTCGTCGAGGGCGAGGAGGAGATCGGCTCCCCGACGTTCGTGGACTTCCTGCACGCGCACCGCGACCTGCTCGCCGCCGACGTCATCGTCGTGGCCGACTCGTCCAACTGGAAGGTGGGCGTCCCCGGCCTGACCACGTCGCTGCGCGGCCTGGTCGACCTCGTGGTGGACGTCGAGGTCCTCGACCACGCCGTCCACTCGGGCATGTTCGGCGGCCCGCTGCTCGACGCACCGACGCTGCTGGCCCGCCTCATCACGACCCTGCACGACGAGCAGGGTGACGTCGCGGTCGCGGGCCTGGTGCATGCCGCCGACCCGCAGGTCGACTACGACGAGGCCGACCTGCGCGCCGACGCCGGCGTCCTCGAGGGCGTGCGCCTGGCCGGCACCGGCCCGCTGACGGCGCGGCTGTGGACCCGCCCGTCGATCGGGGTCATCGGTCTGGACGCGCCGCGCGTCGCGAGCGCCTCGAACACCCTCACGCCGCGCGCGTCCGCCAAGCTCTCGGTGCGCCTCGCGCCCGGGCAGGACCCCGCGGCGGCGATGGCCGCCATGCGCGAGCACCTGCTGACGCACGCTCCGTTCGGTGCCCGGGTCACTGTGCACGAGGGGGAGCAGGGCAGGCCCTTCCAGGCGCCGGCCGACTCGGCGGGGATGCGGGCCGCGCGCTGGGCCATGGGCACGTCGTGGGGCACGCCGCCCGTCGACATCGGGGTCGGCGGGTCGATCCCGTTCATCAGCGACCTGCTCGACGTGTACCCCGACGCCACGATCCTCGTCACCGGGGTCGAGGACCCCGACTCGCGAGCCCACGGTGCGGACGAGTCGGTGCACCTGGGTGAGCTCGAGCGGGTCGTGCTCGCCGAGGCGCTCCTGCTGGAGGTGCTGACGCCCCGCGCCTGAGCGCGAGGCTCGCGACCGAGGGCGGGCGCGCCGCCGTCAGCGGTGCGCGACGTCCACCGCGCGCGCCCAGGTGGCCACGTCGTCGGGGAGCGTCGGGCTCACGCGGTCGCCGCCGTCGATCGCGGACACGACGTCGGCGGGGGCGATGCGGTCACCCGCGCGGGACAGGAACCGACCGGCGACCCAGCCGCGCGCGACGAGCTGCCCGTCGCGCTCGACGACCTGCTCGAGGTAGACGACGCGGCCGTCCCACCCCAGCACCCGGGTCGTGACCGTGAACCGCTGGCCCAGCGTCAGGGAGCGGCGGTAGCTCATGGTCGACGCAGCGACGACCGGGTACCAGCCGCGTGCGGATAGCCTGCCGAACGCCCCGAGGTCGGCGAGGTAGTTGGACCGCCCCAGGTCCATGTACTGCAGGTACACCGCGTTGTTGACGTGCCGGTACAGGTCGAGGTCGCCGAGCCGCACCCGCAGGTGCGTCACGGAGGGGTCGAGCAGGTCCCGCCCGGCGACGGCGGCACGCGGACGGAGGGTGACGAGGGCGAGCTGCAGCATCCGGGACACCGTCGGTACGTTACCGACGGTTCCGGTCGAGCTCGTGCGGGGGCCGGACGGGCGGGGTTCAGGACGGCCGGGGTTTCAGGACGGGCGGGGTTTCAGGACGGGCGGGGTTCAGACGGTCGGGGCCGGGTCGTACTGGATGCCCCGCCGCACGCCCCGCGCGGCCTCGGGGGACTCCAGCCGGGAGACCAGGTGCAGCGCCATGTCGATCCCTGCCGACACGCCGGCCGACGTGATGACGTCGCCGTCGTCCACGAACCGTGCGTCGACGTCGACGAGCACGGTCGGGTCGGCCGCGACCAGGTCGTCGAGGCAGCCGTGGTGCGTGGTCGCCGGTCGGGCGGTCAGGAGACCCGCGGCGGCGTAGACGAGAGCACCCGTGCACACGCTGGTCATCAGCGGCGTGCAGGCCCGCATCGTCCGCACCCAGGCGAGGTGCTGCTCGTCGGCCATCAGGGAGCGCGTGCCGAACCCGCCGGGGTGGACCAGCACCGTGAGCGGCCCGACGTCCTCGGCGCTCGTGTCGGGCACGAGCCGCAGTCCCTTCGCGCAGCGCACCCCGCCCCCGTCGACCGAGAAGGTCAGGACGTCGGGGCGCAGCGGGCTGTGCCGTGCCCACCACGCGAGCACCTCCCACGGGCCGACGACGTCGAGCTCCTCCACGTCGTCGAACACGAGCAGGCCCACACGCAGCGCGGACTGGGTCGGCATCGACGGCCTCCTCGAGGTCGGTTGTGGAGCGGTCAGATCCCCGGCAGCGCCAACATCTGGTCCAGTGCGACGCGCGCCCAGTGCGCGTCGTCGGGGTCGACCACGATCCGGTTGGGGACGCGGCCCTCGACGAGCGACTCGAGCGCCCAGACCAGGTGCGGCAGGTCGATCCGGTTCATGGTCGAGCAGAAGCACACCGTGGAGTCGAGGTAGTGCACCGTGAGCTCCGGGTGCTGTGCCGCGAGGCGCCGGACGAGGTTGAGCTCGGTCCCGATGGCCCAGGACGACCCGGGCTCGGCCGCGTCGAGGGCCTGGATGATGTACTCCGTCGACCCGACCATGTCGGCCGCGGTGACGACCTCGTGCGTGCACTCGGGATGCACCAGGACCGTCACACCGGGCACGGCGGCACGCACGTCGGTGACGTTGCGCACCGAGAACCGACCGTGCACCGAGCAGTGACCGCGCCACAGGATCATCCGCGCGTCCCGCAGCTGCTGCGCCGTGACGCCACCGCCGGGCTTGCGGGGGTCGAAGACCACGCAGTCGTCGAGCGACAGACCGAGCCGGGTGACGGCGGTGTTGCGACCGAGGTGCTGGTCCGGCATGAACAGCACCTTGCCGCGGCCGTCGACGCCGCCGACCTTGTCGAACGCCCACCGCAGCGCGACGTGGGCGTTGGACGAGGTGCAGACCGTGCCGCCATGACGACCCGTGAACGCCTTGATGGCGGCGGTGGAGTTCATGTAGGTCACCGGCACGGTGTCCTGCGCGACCCCGGCGTCGACGAGCACGTCCCAGGCGTCCTCGACCTGGTCAATCGCCGCCATGTCGGCCATCGAGCAGCCGGCCGCCAGGTCCGGCAGCACGACCTGCTGCGTGTCCGCCGTGAGGATGTCGGCCGACTCCGCCATGAAGTGCACGCCGCAGAACACCACGAACTCCGCGTCGGGCCGCGCCGCAGCCTCGCGCGCGAGCTTGAACGAGTCGCCGGTGACGTCGGCGAACGCGATCACCTCGTCGCGCTGGTAGTGGTGCCCGAGGACGAAGGCGCGGTCGCCCAGGGCCGCGCGCGCCGCACGGGCGCGGGCGAGCAGCGTGGGGTCGCCCGGCTCGGGCAGGGCGCCGACGCACTCGACGCCACGCTCGGAGGCCAGGTCCACGCCGCGGCCGAGCAGCAGCAGGGCCGACGGGGCAGGCTCGGTGAACGTGCCGGTGGGGGTGCTCACGGCGGAATGATCCCACAGGGTCTCGGCACGCGGCAGGACCGCCCGGCGGGCACCACCGCTGGTCCCGGTGGTGCCCGGCACGTGCCACCATCGGGGCGTGCGCGTCCTGATGGCCCCCGACGGCTTCGGCACCAGCCTCACACCTGCCGAGGCGGCCGACGTGCTGCGCGCCGGCTGGGTGGACGGCGCGCCGCACGACACGGTGGACGTGTGCCCGCTGGCCGACGGGGGTCCGGGATTCGTCGCGACGCTGCACGCCACGCTCGGCGGTGACCTCGAGCCGGTGACCGTGACGTCGCCCGTCGGGGAGCCGGCACCGGCCGCGCTGCTGCGCGTCGGTACGACCGTCCACGTGGAGTCCGCGCACGCGCTCGGGCTGGCGCTCGTGCCGCCCGACCTGCGCGACCCGACGCGCACGACGAGCCTCGGTGCCGGCGAGCTGGTCGCGGCGGCGCTGCCGGGGGCGCACCGGGTCGTCGTGGGGCTGGGCGGGTCCGCCACCAACGACGCGGGCGCCGGGCTCCTCGTCGCGCTCGCCCGCGCACTGCTGCCCGCGGGCGCGGTGGCGCCCGACGTCGCCGCGCGCATGAGCAGCGGGGGCGGGGCGCTGGGCGACGTCGGGGTCGACGACCTGCGCTGGCTGCCGGACCTGCGAGCCGCCCTGCGGACGGTCGACCTGCTGGCCGCGGTCGACGTCGACGTGCCGCTGCTGGGGCTGCAGGGCGCGTCGGCAGGCTTCTCCCCGCAGAAGGGCGCGACGCCGCAGCAGGCGCAGGACCTCGAGCGCGCGCTCGGCGCGTTCGCGCACGCCGCGACGACCGCCGCGGGGCCGCTGCGCACGGGACCGGGTGCGGACCTGCTCGGCACGAGTGACGTGCGCGCGGCCCGGTTGTCGGCGCTGCCGGGCGCCGGTGCCGCGGGAGGCCTGGGATTCGCCCTGGCGCTGCTCGGGGCCCGGCTGCTGCCCGGGGCGCGACTGGTCGCGGACGCGGTCGACCTGCCGGCGCGCATCGCCGCGCACGACCTCGTCGTCACCGGCGAAGGACGCACCGACTGGCAGTCGCTGCACGGCAAGGTCGTGGCCGAGGTCGCCGGGCGCGCCCTGGCCTTCGCGGTGCCGGTCGTGGTCGTCTCGGGCGAGGTGCTCGTCGGGCGTCGCGAGCTCTCCGCCGCGGGCGTGACCGCCGCCTACGCCGTGGCGGAGGGCCCCGAGGCGGTCCGGGCCGCGCTCGGCGACCCGGCGGGCACGCTGCGCAGCCGGACGGCTCGCGTCGCGCGCACCTGGTCGCCCCTGCGCGAAGGGTCGGGCCACCGGAACGGTCCGCCGCCGTCCGCCGCGGGCACCGCCGAGGCCCCGCACGGCGGAGCGTAGGCTGATGGGGAACAACGGTCCGAGCGACGGTGTTGGCGTCGTCGACGAACGTTCTGGCGAACCCGGGAGTGACATGAGCGAGACCACGCAGACCTCGACGCACGGCGTCCAGCTCACCGACGTGGCTGCCGGCAAGGTGCGCAGCCTCCTCGAGCAGGAGGGGCGCGACGACCTGCGTCTGCGCGTGGCCGTGCAGCCCGGCGGCTGCTCGGGCCTGATCTACCAGCTGTACTTCGACGAGCGCCTGCTCGACGGTGACGCGACGCGTGACTACGACGGCGTCGAGGTGGTCGTGGACCGCATGAGCGTCCCGTACCTCGACGGCGCCACCATCGACTTCGCGGACACGATCGAGAAGCAGGGCTTCACGATCGACAACCCCAACGCTGGCAGCGCCTGCGCGTGCGGCGGCTCCTTCAGCTGACGCCACACCCGTCCGGCTCCACGGGCCCGCACCCCTCGGGTGCGGGCCCGTGCGTGTCCGAGTGTCCGCAGGTGCGACGGAGGGTCAGGCGCCCAGCGCTGCGCGCACCTCTGCGACGGCCCCCGGCAGCACGTCGCAGAACCGGTGGACGTCGGCCGCGGCGACGTCGTGCGGCAGGCACAGCCGCACGTTGCCCTGGGTGAGCACGCCCATGGCCGCGAGCACGTGGCTCGGCTCGAGGGTGCTCGACGTGCACGCGGACCCCGACCCGACGCCGAACCCGGCGCGGTCGAGACGGTCGACGATCGCCTCCCCGTCGACGTAGAGGCACGAGAACGTCACGACGTGCGGCAGCCGGTCGACCGGGTCCCCGACGACCTGGACGTCCGGGACCTCCGCCGCGACCCGGTGGCGGACCACGTCGACGAGCGCCCGGCGGTGCGCGTCCGCCGCCGCTCGCTGCGCCACGGCCTCCTGCAGCGCGACCGCCGCCGCGAGCGCCATGGGGACGTGGACGCCGCCGGGGGACCACCGCTCGTCGTCCTCCGGCCAGTCGGGGCTGCGACGCACGCCCGTGCGCGTCACCACGACCCCCAGCGGAGGGCCGCCCCAGTCGCCCGCGTCGGCCACCATCACGTCCCCGGCCCGACCGATGTCTACGTGCCCCACGCTGGCGCCCACGTCGACCAGCAGGGGGACGCCCGCCCGACGCATCGCCTCGTGGACGTCGTCGACGGGTTGCCGGGTCCCCACCTCACCGTTCGCGTGCTGCAGCACCGCCACGGCCGCGTCCTCGCCCACGACGGCGGCGAACAGCTCGGGGTCGACGCGACCGTCGGCGTCCACCCCGACCGTCCGGACGTCACCGCCGCCGGCCGCGGCGGCGAACGCCGCGGCGTGGTGCAGGGCGGCGCGCTCGACGGCGCTCACGACGACGTCCGCGCCCGTCCGGCGACGGCCGCGGGCGACCGAGCGGACGGCACCGTGCAGCGCGAGCGTGTGGGTCGGGACGAGGTCGACCTCGTCAGGGCGTGCGCCGAGGGACTCCGCGAGCGCCTCGCGGGCACCGTCCAGCAGGAGCCGGGCGCGCCGCCCCTCGGCGAACAGCCGTCGCGGGTCGGCCCAGCCCTGGTCGAGCGCCTCGAGCAGGGCCGCGCGGGCGGTGGCGCGCAGCGGTGCGTGGCCGGCGACGTCGAGCACGGCCCGGGCCGCGCGTGCGCCGGGGGCGCCGGGGGGAGGAGAGCTCACGCGGGCACGGTAGCGCCGTCGGCGACGGCCCGTCGCCGTCCCACCAGCGGGGCCGTCGGTGTGACGGTGCTGACACCACGTCGTCAAACGAGCGGCGCAGCACGTGAGGGGCGCCACGGCGCGCTACGCTGACCCGGTCGAGGACGAAGGTCCCGCACGGCTGAGTACCCAGGCACGGGACGTCGTCGGTGGGACGTGAGTGGAAGGCTCTCCGTGCACCCGGTTCCCCCCCGCCGCATCCGGCGCGCCACCGTCGCCGTGCTGGCCACGGCGCTCGTGCTCGTGCTCAGCGGCTGCTCCGAGTCGGTCCAGCGCGGCTGGCTCCCCGGCTACTCCGACCAGGAGGTCACCGACCAGACCGGTCGGGTGGTCTCGCTCTGGGTGGGCTCGTGGATCGCCGCACTCGCGGTCGGCGTCATCACGTGGGGCCTGATCCTGTGGTGCGTCGCGGTGTACCGCAAGCGCAAGGACGACCACACGCTCCCCGTGCAGCTGCGCTACCACGTGCCGCTCGAGATCATGTACATCCTGCTGCCGGTCGTCATGGTTGGCGTGCTCTTCTACCACACCAACGAGGACACCCTCGCGCTGCAGGACACCTCGGCCGAGCCGGACGTGAACATCCAGGTCGTCGGCAAGCAGTGGAGCTGGGACTTCAACTACCTCGACGAGGACGTCTACGAGACGGGCCAGCACGCGGAGGACATCGGTGGCGACCCGGCCGCGCTGGGCGAGCAGGTGACGCTCTACCTGCCCGTCGACCAGCGTGTCGAGTTCACGCTGGACGCGCGCGACGTCATCCACTCCTTCTGGATCCCGGAGTTCCTCTACAAGCAGGACATGATCCCCGGGCACACCAACACCTTCCAGGTCACGCCGACGCGCGAGGGCGTGTACCGCGGCAAGTGCGCCGAGCTCTGCGGGGAGGAGCACTCTTCGATGCTGTTCAACGTCGAGGTCGTCTCCCAGGAGGAGTACGAGGCGCAGATGGAGAAGCTGCGCGAGCGTGGACAGACCGGTGCACTCGGCCTCGAGTACAACCGGCTCCAGGACCTCAACGACGTGGCGGAGGACGAGCACTGATGGCGGCGCACACCGAGGTCATCCCCGGACTGTCACCCCGGCGGCAGACGCTGGGACGGACGGTCGTGAAGTGGATCACCTCCACCGACCACAAGACGATCGGGTACATGTACCTGATCACGTCGTTCGTGTGGTTCGCGATCGGCGGCATCCTGGCGCTGCTCATCCGTGCCGAGCTGTTCCAGCCGGGCATGGACCTGTTCCAGTCCAAGGAGCAGTACAACCAGGCCTTCACGATGCACGGCACGATCATGCTGCTGCTGTTCGCGACACCGCTGTTCGCGGGCTTCGCCAACATCATCATGCCGCTGCAGATCGGCGCACCGGACGTCGCGTTCCCGCGGCTCAACATGTTCGCGTACTGGCTGTACCTGTTCGGCGGGCTCATCGCCGCCGCGGGCTTCCTCACGCCGCAGGGCGCCGCCTCCTTCGGCTGGTTCGCCTACGCGCCGTTGTCGAACCAGATGTACTCACCAGGGCTCGGGGGAGACCTCTGGGTCTTCGGCCTGGCCCTCACCGGGTTCGGCACCATCCTCGGCGCCGTCAACTTCATCACCACGGTCGTCACGATGCGCGCGCCCGGCATGACGATGTTCCGCATGCCGATCTTCACCTGGAACATCCTGGTGACGTCGCTGCTGGTGCTCATGGCGTTCCCGCCGCTGGCCGCGGCGCTGTTCGCCCTCGGTGCCGACCGACGCCTCGGGGCGCAGGTGTTCAACCCCGACAACGGTGGCGCACTGCTGTGGCAGCACCTGTTCTGGTTCTTCGGGCATCCGGAGGTCTACATCATCGCGCTGCCGTTCTTCGGCATCGTCTCGGAGATCCTGCCGGTGTTCAGCCGCAAGCCGATCTTCGGCTACAAGGGCCTGATCTACGCGACGATCGCTATCGCGGCGCTGTCGGTCACGGTCTGGGCGCACCACATGTACGCCACCGGCGCGGTGCTGCTGCCGTTCTTCGCCTTCATGACGATGCTCATCGCCGTACCGACCGGCGTGAAGTTCTTCAACTGGATCGGCACGATGTGGCGCGGCAAACTGACGTTCGAGACGCCGATGCTCTGGTCGATCGGCTTCCTCGTGACGTTCCTCTTCGGTGGTCTGACCGGCGTCATCCTGTCGAGCCCCGCGCTGGACTTCCACCTCTCCGACACCTACTTCGTGGTCGCGCACTTCCACTACGTGGTGTTCGGGACGGTCGTGTTCGCGATGTTCGCCGGGTTCTACTTCTGGTGGCCGAAGTTCACGGGTCGCATGCTCGACGAGCGGCTCGGCAAGATCCACTTCTGGCTGCTGTTCGTGGGCTTCCACATGACGTTCCTCATCCAGCACTGGCTGGGTGTGGTCGGGATGCCGCGTCGGTACGCCGACTACTCGCCGGCGGACGGCTTCACGTGGATGAACCAGGTCTCGACGGTCGGTTCCGCGATTCTCGCCGCGTCGACCCTGCCGTTCCTCTGGAACGTCTACATCACCTGGCGCAACGCGCCCAAGGTGACGGTCGACGACCCGTGGGGGTACGGCGGGTCGCTGGAGTGGGCGACGAGCTGCCCCCCGCCGCGCCACAACTTCACGTCGCTGCCCCGGATCCGTTCCGAGCGTCCTGCCTTCGACCTGCACCACCCGGAGGTCGCTGCGATGGACCACGTCGCGCCGGACGACCCGGGACCGCTGGACTGGGCTCCGCAGCAGACCGGTGAGCGCGAGCTCGCGGAGGAGCGTGTGGCCCGGGGGACCGGCGAGGAGAGCCAGTCCTCGGCGGCCGTCGTCGAGGGTGACGTCGAGGACGTGCGCGAGCGGCGCGAGGGGGAGGACCGATGAAGATCGAGGCAAAGCTCTTCCTGTACGGCGTCCTCTTCTTCTTCCCGGTGGGCCTGATCTACGGCCTGTGGAGCGACGGTGAGGCGGTCGGCACCGTCAGCATCCCGCTGGTCGGCGGACTCGTGGGGATGATCGGCGGCTACTTCGCGCTCCTCGCGCGTCGGATCGATGCACGTCCAGAGGACGACGAGCTCGGCGAGATCGAGCAGGGTGCCGGCAACCAGGGCACGTTCAGCCCGTGGAGCTGGTGGCCGCTGGTCGTCGCGCTCGGCGCCTCGGTCGCGTTCCTCTCGCTGGCTGTCGGTTGGTGGCTCATGGTGCCCGCCGCTGTGCTCGGCGTCATCGGCCTGGTCGGCTGGATGTTCGAGTACTCCCGCGGTCAGCACGCGCACTGAGGCTGCACACAGCCGCACGACGACGGCCCGTCACCATCAGGTGGCGGGCCGTCTCGGCGTTCCGGGTGCGGTCCGCTGCCGATCGGGGCCACCGGAAGCCAGGGTGGCGCCCGCTGCGGGCTCCCGGAGGGAGTCGCAGGGAAGGAACGCAACAGCCGCCCGCCCTGAGGGGCGAGCGGCTGTTGCGTTGCTGCGGCCGCCGGAGCGGCCTGCGTGTCGTCAGGCCGAGGCGACGATGAGCCCGGCCGTCTGGGTACGCGCGCGCGTGAAGCGCTCCGAGGCGTCCGCCCAGTTGACGATGTTCCACCAGGCCTTGATGTAGTCCGCCTTGACGTTGACGTAGTCGAGGTAGAAGGCGTGCTCCCACATGTCGAGCACGACGATCGGCACGAGGCCCAAGGGGTAGTTGCTCTGCTGGTCGTACAGCTGGAAGATCGCGAGCTTCTGGCCCACCGAGTCCCAGCCCAGGATCGACCAGCCGGAGCCCTGGATGCCCGCGGCGTTCGCAGCGAAGTGCTTCTGGAACCCGTCGAACGACCCGAAGTACTCGTCGATCGCGGCCGCGAGCTCGCCCGTGGGCTTGTCGCCGCCGTCGGGGGAGAGGTTCTCCCAGAAGACCGAGTGGTTGACGTGCCCACCGAGGTTGAACGCGAGGTTCTTCTCGTGCAGGTTCACCGCGGCGAAGTCGCCCGTCTCGCGCGCGGCAGCGAGCTTCTCGAGTGCCGTGTTGGCGCCCGTGACGTACGCGGCGTGGTGCTTGTCGTGGTGCAGCTCCATGATCCTGCCGGAGATGTGCGGCTCGAGCGCCGCGTAGTCGTACGGCAGATCCGGGAGGGTGTAGTCAGCCATCTCGTACCTCTCCTGCGTCGGGTGGCGGGTGGGAGCACCCGCCCGGAAACGCCGTCGCGGTGCCCGGCGCATCCGGCCGGACACCGCGAACGGTCGTCTGTCAGGTCAACTCTGGCCCAGGATCAGGTGTTCCGCGTCTCGGGGCCGGTCTCATCCTCCGGGCGCAGGCGTGTGCCGCCACCCGTCGGAGCACCCTCGGCGATCAGCTGCGCGGGGGCCTTCTCCTGGTCGGAGCCGAGCGCGTCGTGCTCACCGTGGGAGTGCGACGCCTCCAGCTCGGCGGGCGTCACCGGCTCGACGCGGTCCTCGTAGAAGACCTGCGAGAGACGCTGGCGCATGCGGTCGAGACGGTAGCCCTTGCGGCGGACGCCGCGGGAGTCCTCGGCCGGCTCGATCTCGATCGGCCGGATCGCGTCGTGCTGGACACGAAGCCAGCGCTCGTGAGCGTCGAGGGGCTTGTGCACCTCGATGTACTCGCCGGAGGCGAACCGCACGATCTGACCGGTCTCGTGCCCGTGGAGGACGAGCTCGCGGTCCTTGCGCTGCAGACCGAGGCAGATGCGCTTCGTGATGACGAACGCCGCCCAGGGGGCCAGGAAGAACAGGAACCGGAAGACCCACGTGATGTCGTTGATCGACAGGTCGAAGTGCGTCGCGAGGAGGTCGTTGGAGCCGGCGAGCACCAGGATGAAGAAGGCCATGAGGACCGACACACCGAAGGCCGTGCGGAAGGGCCGGTTGCGCGGCCGGTCGAGCACGTGGTGCTCACGCTTGTCGCCCGTCGCGAACGCCTCGACGAACGGGTAGAGCGCCAGCAGCGTGAACAGCACACCGGGCACCACCACGGCGGGGATCAGCACGTTGAGCGACAGGGTGTAGCCGTCCGGACCGAACAGCACGTACTCCATCTGCCCCGGCATGAGTCGCAGCGACCCCTCGAGGAAGAGCATGTACCAGTCCGGTTGTGCGCCGGCGGACACGGGGGAGGGATCGTACGGTCCGTAGTTCCACACGGGGTTGATCGACATCGTCGCGCCCATGAGCGCGATGACACCGAACACCACGAAGAAGTAGCCGCCCGCCTTGGCGACGTAGATCGGGAACAGCGGGTAGCCCACGACGTTCGCGTTGGTGCGGCCCGAACCCGGGTACTGCGTGTGCTTGTGCAGCACGACGAAGAACAGGTGCAGGGCCACGAGCGCCAGGATGAGCCCCGGCACGACGAGGATGTGCAGCGTGAACAGGCGCGGGATGACGTCGTGCCCGGGGAACTCGCCGCCGAAGATGAAGTACGACAGGTAGCTGCCCACGATGGGGATGGAGCGGACCACGCCGTCGGTGATGCGCAGACCGTTGCCGGACAGGACGTCGTCCGGCAGCGAGTAGCCGGTGAAGCCTGCCGCGAGGCCGAGGATCATGAGGACGAACCCGACGACCCAGTTGAGCTCGCGCGGCTTGCGGAACGCACCGGTGAAGAACACGCGCATCATGTGCGTGACGATCGCGGCCATGAAGATCAGCGCGGCCCAGTGGTGGATCTGCCGCATGAGCAGACCGCCGCGGACCTCGAACGACAGGCGCAGGGTCGAGGCGAACGCCTCGGACATCTCCACGCCGTTCAGCGACGGCCACGGCCCCTCGTAGTGGACCTCGGTCATGCTCGGGACGAAGAACATGGTGAGGAACACGCCGGAGAGGATCAGCGTGATGAAGCTGTAGAGCGCGATCTCACCCAGCAGGAACGACCAGTGGTCGGGGAAGATCTTGCGCGCGAACTCCTTGACAGCGGTCCCGATGCCGGTGCGCTGGTCGAGGTAGTCGGCTGTCGCTGCGGCGGCCTTGCTGCCGCCGCTCGGTGCGGTCGTGGTGCTCATCGCAGCCGCTCCCAGAAGCTCGGACCGATGGGCTCGTGGAAGTCGCTCTGCGCGACCAGGTAGCCCTCGTCGTCGACGGTGATCGGCAGCTGGGGCAGCGGCCGCTTGGCGGGACCGAACACGACCTTCGCGCTGTCGGCGACGTCGAACGTGCTCTGGTGGCACGGGCACAGCAGGTGGTGCGTCTGCTGCTCGTAGAGCGCCACCGGGCATCCCACGTGGGTGCAGATCTTGGAGTAGGCGACGATGCCGTCGTACGACCAGCCCTCACCCTGCTCGGACTTGATGTCCCGGGGGTCCATGCGGACCAGGAGCACCACGGCCTTGGCCTTCTCGTCCAGCGGCGCCTCGGACTCGTCGAGTCCCTCAGGGATCACGTGCACGACCGAGCCGATGGTGACGTCCGCAGCCTTGATGGGACGGCCGGTGGGGTCGATCGTGAGCTTCTTGTTCTTCGCCCATAGTGTGCGCTTGAACTTCGAGACGTTCCAGTCCTCGCCCACCTCGCCGATCAGCGGCAGCACGATGGTGAGCGGGAAGAGCGCGAGCGACGAGACGAGAGCGCCCTTGAGCACGCCGCGTCGCCCGATGCCCGAGTCCTGGGCGCCGTCCCGCAGGACCTGGACGGCCTCGGCGCGCGTCTGGTCCGAGCTGCGCTGCGCGTGACGGTCCTCGGCCTTCTCGTGGTCGTTCATGAGCGACTTGGCCCAGTGGACCGCCGCCAGACCGATGCCCAGCAGCGAGAACGCGAGGCCGAGACCCAGGGCGAGGTTCGACGTGCGCATCGACGCGATCGTGTCGCCCGGGGGGAGCGTGAAGTACGCGACGATGAACCCGATGGTGCCGAGCACCGACAGGGCGAAGAGCGCGACGACCTGACGCTCCGCCCGCTTGTCCGCTGCCGGGTCGACGTCCGCACGCCGAGGGCGGTGCGGGCCGAAGCCGGGGTTGGCGAACTTCTCGACCGAGTCCTCGCCCTCGCGCAGGACGACGTCCGAGCCGGCGGTGTCGTCCTGCGGGTGGCCGTCGTGGCCGTGGTCAGGGGTGATGCTCACGAGGACCTCGCTCCGATCCAGACTGCCGCGCCGATGAGGAGACCCATGCCCACGACCCAGGCCCACAGGCCCTCGCTGACCGGCCCGAGGCTGCCGAGCGTGATGCCGCCGGGTGCGCCCTCGCCCTGCAGGTCGAGGAACGCGATGATGTCCCGCTTCTCGTCGGGCGTCAGGGTGGCGTCGTTGAACACGGGCATGGACTGCGGCCCGGTCAGCATCGCCTCGTAGACGTGCGTGGGCGTCGTCTCCCACAGGTTCGGGGCCCACTTGCCCTCGGACAGCGCGCCACCGGCGCCGATGGCGTTGTGGCACATCGCGCAGTTGGTGCGGAACAGGGCCATGCCGCTCGCCGGGTCGCCGAGGGAGCCGTCGACCTGCTCGGCGGTGGGGACGGCCGGCCCGGCGCCGAGCGAGGCCACGTAGGCGGCGAGCGCCGCGATCTGGTCCTCGTCGAACTGGGCGGGCTTGGCCGGTGCCTGCGGGCCGTTCATCTGCATGGGCATGCGTCCGGTGCCGACCTGGAAGTCGACGGCCGCGGCGCCGACGCCGACGAGGGACGGGACGCCTTCGCGTCCGGTCGCGTCCGGCCCGTGGCACGTCGCGCAGTTGGCCTGGAACAGCTTCTCACCGGTCTGCACCTGGTCCGCCGTCGCCGCGGTGGGAGCGGCGTCGGCAGAGGTCGGGGCCAGCACTGCGTACAGCGCACCGGTGATCAGCAGCGCCAGCAGGAGCAGCACGACCGGCGCACGCCTGTCGTGCCTGCGGGCTGCGAGTGCCTTCACGGATCGGTCCTCGTCTCGCGTGTCGGGGGTGTGCGGGTGGGTGGCGCCGGCCCGCGAGGGCCGGCCGTCGTCATCGGACCAGGTAGATGACCGCGAAGAGCGCGATCCAGACCACGTCGACGAAGTGCCAGTAGTACGAGGTGACGATCGCGGTCGTCTCCTCGTGGTGGGTGAAGCGCTTGGCCGAGAACGAGCGGCCGAGCAGGATGAGGAAAGCGATGAGGCCGCCGACGACGTGCAGGCCGTGGAAGCCGGTGGTCAGGTAGAAGACCGAGCCGTACGGGGACGACGAGATCGTCAGGCCGTGCTCGACCAGCTCGGCGTACTCGAAGATCTGCCCGCCGATGAAGATCGCGCCCATGACGTACGTGAGCGTGATCCACTCGTTCATGCCCCAGCGCCAGAACTGGAGCAGGGAGCCGCTGCGGACCGGCTGCAGCCGCTCCGCGGCCCACACGCCCATCTGGCACGTCACGGACGACAGCACCAGGATCATCGTGTTCGCGAAGGCGAACTGCAGGTTGAGCTTGTCGGTCTGCAGCGCCCACTCCTCCGGCACTGCCGCGCGCACGGTGAAGTACATCGCGAACAACCCTGCGAAGAACATGAGCTCGCTGGCGAGCCACACGATCGTCCCGACCGACACTGGGTTCGGTCGGTTGACGGTCACGTGGGGGACAGGGCGCGAGGCAGCCGTTGCGGTCGACACGTAGGACATTGTGCCTGACGGGAGCGCCGCATGGGTCGTTCGACCCACCCGGAGGCCCGGGGATATGTCACACCGTCACCTTCCGCCGCCCCGGCCGACGCGCGGCGCGCTCCGGAAAGCGGTCGGCGCGCCCCACGAACGCCTCGACGTGCCAAGATGCCCCTTGCACGTCGACGACGAGTGAGGGGCACCATGAGCACCGCGAACCCGGCGGCCCGCGCGCCGCGCATCCTGCTGTACAGCGACGACGTGGACGCGCGTGACCAGGTCCGCCTGGCGGTGGGTCGCCGCCTGGGGCGTGGCGAGCCCGACATCGAGTGGATCGAGGTCGCGACCGCGGCCGCCGTGATCGCCGTCGCCGACGCCCGCGGGGCCGACATCCTCGTCCTCGACGGCGAGGCCGACAAGGTCGGCGGCCTCGGACTGTGCCGGCAGCTCAAGGACGAGGTGTACGAGTGCCCGCCCGTGCTCGTCCTCACCGGCCGCCCGCAGGACGCGTGGCTCGCGTCGTGGTCGAACGCCGACGCGGTCGTCAGCCGGCCCCTGGACCCGGTCGTGGTGCACGCGGCCGTCGCGGACCTCGTGCACGCGGTGGCGGCCCGCGGATGACGCCGGTCACCACCTGGCCGGACCTGCTGACGTCGCTGGTCCGTGGCCAGGACCTCGACAGCGCCCGTACGGCGTGGGCGATGGACCAGATCATGAGCGGCGAGGCCTCGCCCTCGCAGGTCGCCGGGTTCCTGGTGGCGCTGCGGGCCAAGGGCGAGACGGTCGCCGAACTCGCCGGCCTCGCCGACATGATGCTCACGCACGCCCACCGGTTCGAGGTCCCCGGCCGCGCGGTCGACATCGTCGGCACCGGTGGTGACCGGCTCCACACGGTGAACATCTCGACCATGGCCGCGCTGGTCATCGCGGGAACGGGCCTGACGGTCGTCAAGCACGGCAACCGGGCCGCGTCGTCGTCCACCGGGACGGCCGACGTGCTCGAGTCGCTGGGCATCCGGCTCGACCTGCCGCTCGAGCGCGTGGCCGCGCTCGCCACCGAGGTGGGCATCACCTTCTGCTTCGCGGGCGCGTTCCACCCGTCCATGCGGCACGCCGGCGTCACACGGCGGGACCTGGGCATCGCGACGGCGTTCAACTTCCTCGGGCCGCTGACGAACCCCGCGCAGCCGCAGTCGAGTGCCATCGGCGTGGCCGACGCGCGGATGGCGCCGCTCATGGCCGGTGTGCTCGCCGACCGCGGCCGCACGGCCCTGGTGTTCCGGGGCGAGGAGGACGGGCTCGACGAGATCGCGGCGACCGGCACCACCCGCTTCTGGGAGGTCCGGGACGGCACGGTGCGCGAGGAGGTCGTCGAGTGGGCGGCCGTGGGCGTCGGACCGGTCACGGTCGAGCAGCTGCGCGGCGGGGCGGCCGAGCAGAACGCGGCGGTCGTGCGCGAGCTCGTGGCCGGCGCGCGCGGCCCGGTGCGCGACACGGTGGTGCTCAACGCCGCTGCCGGTCTGGTGGCGGACGCGTCGCTGCCCGGCACGGCCGAGGGCACGCTCGTCGAGCGCCTCGTGGCGGGCGCCGGTCACGCCGAGCGCGCGATCGACGACGGCGCGGCTGCGGCCGTGCTCGAGCGCTGGCGGGTCGCCGCGAACGCCTGAGCGTGGCCCCGCGGCGACGGGGCCTGCTCAGTCCTCGAGGCCGAGGTCGAACGCCTCCTCCAGGTCGTGCCGCGAGTACGCACGGAAGGCGATGTACGTCTGCGTGCGCAGCACGCCCTCGACCTTGCTGACCTTGTCGGCGATCACGTCGGCGAGGCGGTCGTGCTCGCGCACCCGGACGAGCGCGATGAGGTCGACCTCGCCGGTGACCGAGTAGACCTCGCTGACGCCCTCGATGTCCGCGGTCGCGGCGGCGACCTCCGGGATACGGGCGGCGTCGCAGTCGATCAGGACGATGGCAGTGAGCATGCGCCCATCATGCCGTGCGCTGCGGCTCCACGACCGCGGTCGTCGGCGCGTCGTCGACCAGCGGTGCGCGCGGCGCCACGAGGTCGAGCGTGACCGCGGCGGCGGCGTCCCGCACGGACTGGGCCGAGCGGGCCGGTGAGGACCACTCGCCGTCGACCGCGACGAGCCGTACGCCCGGCTGCTCGAGCCACGCGAGGACCAGATCGGTCTCCTCGGGGTGCGCGGCGGTTGCCGGCGCCACGGGGGCAGTGACGTGCTCGCCACCGGCCCGCAGGCTCGCCACGACGGGCAGCGGGTCCGTTCGTCGGTCGACGACGGCCGTCCCTGCGAGCCGGCCGTGGCGCACCAGGACCAGCTCCCAGCCGCCCTCCTGCGTCCGACGCGCCGCGACGAGCTCGCGGCACGCGGCGGCGCGTGCGTGGCGCTGAGCACGTCCCGCGCCCCGTACGAACGCGGTGAGCCGGTCACGCACCACAGCCGCGTCCTCGAACCGCTCCTGTGCCGCCAGCGTGCGGATGCGCACGGCGTGCGCCTCGGCGACGTCACGGGGGTCACGCGTCATGGCCTCCCGCACGGCCTCGACCACGGGGGCGTACGCAGCGACGTCCTGCCCGCCCACGCACGGCGCACCGCAGCGTCCGACCTCGGCGAGGACGCAGGCGTGGGCGCCCGGCGCGGGGACGACCGGCAGACGCCCCGTGCACTGGCGCACCGCGAACGTCGCGTGCAGCGCGTCGACGGCCTGCTGCGCGAGCGCGCGCGAGGCGAACGGTCCGATGTGGGCGGTCCCCGTGCGCACGTCGCGGACGACGGACAGCCGCGGGAACGGCTCGTCGGTCAGGCGGACCCACGGCATGCGCTCGGGCGCACGGGAGCGTCGGTTGTACCGCGGCGCGTGCTCCGCGATGAGACGCAGCTCGCGGACGCGTGCCTCGAGCGGGGACGCGCACACGACGGGGTCCACCCGCACCGCGAGGCGGACCATCTCGGTCATGCGCCCCCGCTTCTCGGCGGATGTGAAGTAGCTGCGCACGCGCCGGCGCAGCGACGTCGTGGACACCCCGACGTACAGGACCTCCTCGCGAGGGCCGCGGAACAGGTAGACGCCGGGGGAGTCCGGCAGACCGTCCGCCAGCGTGCTCCTGCGCCGGACGTCGGCGGGCACGGGGTCCGTCGCGGTGGCGAGGTCCTCGAGGTGTGTGACGCCCAGGGGTGCGAGCCTGCCCAGCAGCGCGTGCAGCACGTCGACGGTCGCGCGCGCGTCGGCCAGGGCGCGGTGGTTGGGTGTCTCGGTCGCCCCGAACAGGGCTGCCAGGGTCGACAGCTTGTGGTTGGGCGCCTCGTCGCGCAGCACGACGCGCCGCGCGAGGCGGACGGTGTCGACGACCTGGAACCCGGGCCAGGCGCGGTCGCAGCGGGCCGCTGCCGCGCGCAGGAAGCCGACGTCGAAGGGGGCGTTGTGCGCGACGAGCACCGCCCCGCGGGCGAACTCGAGGAAGCCGGGCAGGACCTGCGCGATCGTCGGTGCACCGATCAGCATCGAGGTCGTGATCCCGGTGAGCACCTGGATGAACGGGGGGACGGGGCCCCCGGGGTCGACGAGCGTCTGGAACTCACCGAGGACCTCGCCGCCGCGGACCTTGACGGCACCGATCTCCGTGATCGCGTCCTCGGCTGCCCGCCCGCCCGTCGTCTCGAGGTCGACGACCACGAACGTCACGTCTCGCAGCGGGGTACCGAGCTCGTCGAGGCCCACCTGCACCGGCGTCGCCCCCAGATCGGCGGCCCCCTCGGACGGGCGCAGGCGACGGGCGGTGGGCATGTCCCGGACGCTACCCGGCGCATCCGACAGGACCGGGCGAGCACGCCGACGCGCGCAACCCAGCAGGCACCTAGGCTGGCGCCATGGCTGGTCAGGAGCACGGACCCGGGTCCGACCCCGATCCGTCGGACGTCCCGGCCGCGTTGCGCTCGGCGCTCGTGCGCCTCGCCGCCGACGTGCTCGGCGACACGGACCCGGCGGACGTCCCGCCGTCCTTGCTCGCGGTCCGGCGGTTCGCGCCCCGTCGCCGCGCGACCGCCGGTGGTGCGCCGCTCTGGTCGGCCCTGCAGGAGGACGCCGCCTTCCGTGCGCGCGTCGCGCGGGTCTGGCTGCAGGCGCACGACCCGGCCCCCGCCGCCACCCCCGACCGGGAGCCGTCCTCGACCGAGGGCGCCGCCGGCGTCACCCAGGTCGAGACCACCTCTCCAGGGCCAGCCACCGGCACCGATGCCGCGGTCGGGGCCTGGCTGCAGAACCTGCCGTGGCAGCACCTGGTGCCGACGTCCGCGCCCGCGGTGGTCGAGACGGCCGACACGCAGCGGCTCGCGGGCCTCGAGCGCGAGGTCGAGCGGCTGCGCGCGGCGCTCGGCGTCGCGCGTGAGGACGAGCGCGCCGCGCGTGACGAGCTCACCGCGCTGCAGCGCGAGCTGCGGCGGCTGCGCTCGGACGCGGACCGTGCCCGCAGCGAGGCCCGGGCGCTGGCGGCCGCGGCGGAGCTCGACGCCCGTCGGGCGGCCGCCGACCTCCAGGCCGCGGCGGACGAGCGCGCCCAGGCGGCCGCCGACCTGCGGGCGGCTGCCGCGGAGCGGTCGTCGGCGCGAGAAGAGCTGCGGACCGGGCACCGGCTGGCCGAGTCGCGGGTCCGGCTGCTGCTCGACACGGTCGTCGACGCCGCCACCGGGCTGCGTGCCGAGCTCGCCCTGCCACCCGTGCGTGACCTGCCCGCGGACCTGGTGGCGCCCGGCGTCGACGGACCGCACGTGCGGCCGACGTCACGCGGGCGGTCGGTCGGGGACCCGGCGCTGCTCGACGACCTGCTGCGGCTGCCGCGGGCGCATCTCCTGGTGGACGGCTACAACGTGTCCAAGACCGGGTGGCCGCACACGACGCTCGCCGACCAGCGCCGTCTGCTCGTCGACGGCATGGCGGCGCTGGCCGCGCAGACGGGTGCCGAGGTCACCTGCTGCTTCGACGGCCAGGCCGGGCACCGTGCAGCGCCACCGGTGCGCGGCGTGCGGGTGCTGTTCACCGCGGGGGAGACGGCCGACGACCTGCTGCGGCAGCTGGTCGCGGCAGAGCCGCCCGGCCGGGTGCTCGTGGTGGCGACGTCCGACCGGGAGGTCGTCGAGGACGTCGAGCGGGCTGGCGCGTGGGCGGTGCCGGCGGCGACCCTCGTGGAGCGGTTGCGTCGCCACTGACGGCACGACCCGCGCCACCGGCGGTCACCGGGTGCGCGGGTCGTGCCGTCAGTGGGCGCGGGTCAGCCCGCGCCCTCGGCGTACAGCGCGTCGACCTCGGCCGCGAAGTCCTTGAGCACCTCGGAGCGCCGCACGCTCAGCTTCGGCGTGAGGTACCCGTCGGCGATCGTCAGGTCACGGTCCAGGATCCGGTAGCGGCGGATGGACTCCGCGCGGGAGACCGCCTTGTTGGTGCGCTCCACGGCCTTGTCGAGCGACGCCAGCACGTCGGGGTCCTTCGCCGCCTCCTCGAGCGACATCGGCGGCTTGCCGTGCGCGGTGAGCCACCCCGGGACGCCCTCCGGGTCCAGCGTGACCAGTGCGCCGATGAACGGTCGCTGGTCCCCGACGACGACGACCTGGCTCACCAGCGGGTGGCCGCGCAGCCGGTCCTCGAGCACGCTCGGTGCGACGTTCTTGCCGCCCGCGGTGACGATGATCTCCTTCTTGCGGCCGGTGATGCGCAGGAAGCCGTCGTCGTCGATGGTGCCGAGGTCGCCCGTGCGGAACCAGCCGTCCCGCATCGACTCCTCCGTCGCCTGCGGGTTGTTGTGGTAGCCGCGGAAGACCTGGACGCCCTTGATCTCGATCTCGCCGTCCGCCGCCAGCCGCAGGGACGTGCCGGGCAGCGCGGGGCCCACCGAACCGATCTTGGTCTTCTCGGGCAGGTTGACCGTGGCCGGGGCCGTCGTCTCCGTCAGCCCGTACCCCTCGAGCACCTTGAGACCGACGCCACGGTAGAAGTGGCCCAGCCGCTCGCCCAGGGGCGCGCCGCCCGAGATCGCCCACTCGACCTGGCCGCCGAGCACCTTGCGCAGCTTGGAGAGGACCAGGACGTCGGCGACCTTGTGCTGCAGACGCAGCCACGGGCTCGGGCCGCGCGGGGTGTCCAGCGCGCGCGAGTAGACGATCGACGTCTTCGCGGCCCGCTGGAAGATCGCGCCCTTGCCGCCGGCGGCCGCCTTCTGCTCGGCGGAGTTGTAGACCTTCTCGAAGACGCGCGGCACGGACAGGATGTACGTGGGGCGGAAGGTCCCGATGCCCTCGATGAGCGTCTTGGTGTCGGGCCAGTGGCCCAGGACCGAGCCGGCGGGGATCGCCAGCACGTGCACGAAGCGCGCGAACACGTGCGCGAGCGGCATGAACAGCATCGTCCTGGCGCCGGGCGTGGAGACCACGGCGCTGAGCCTCTCGACGGAGTTGATCGTCAGGGCCGAGAAGTTGCCGTGCGTCAGCTCGACGCCCTTCGGCCGTCCCGTCGTGCCCGACGTGTAGATGACGGTGGCGAGGTCGTCGCGCGCGGCGAGCCCCCTGCGCCGTGCCACCTCCGCCTCGTCGACGTCCGCGCCGGCGGTCACGAGGTCCTCGACGGCCCCCTCGTCGATGACCAGGACCTCGCGCAGCGCCGACGCCTGGTCGCGCACCTCGGCGACGACGTCCGCGTGCGCGGGCGTCTCGACGAACAGCAGGCTGACGTCGGCGTCGGTGAGGATCCACGCGACCTGCTCGGCGGACGACGTCTCGTAGAGCGGCACCGGGACCGCCCCGACGGCCCACGTGGCCCAGTCCAGGAGCGACCACTCGTACCGGGTGCGGGACATGATGCCGACGCGGTCTCCGGGCTGCACGCCCTTCGCGACCAGGCCGCGTGCGGCGCCGATGATCGCCGCGTCGTACTCCCGCGCCGTCATCGGCAGCCACTGCCCGTCGACGTGGCGCTCCACGAGGACGCGGTCCGGTGTGCTGCGGACGCGGGCGGCGAGCATGTCGTTCAGGTTGTCCGAGGGATCGACCTCGACGAGGAGAGGGCTGTGGGACTCGTCCATGCTGACTCCAGTGGCAGGGGGGCGAAGGTGCCATGAGGATACGGGACGTCCGTCCCTGGTCAGTGGGCTCCGTCCGGATGGAGTCGCAGGCCAACGGTGTGTCGGGCGGGTCCGCGCCGGACGCGGCGCCGCGCGGCGACCGTGGATGCGCTCTCGCCGCGCGCTGGGTGCCGCTAGCGTGGAGGCGCTGCGCGACGGACGCGGGGCGGCGAGGGCAGGAGCGGACCAGGACATGCATGCCATCGGTGTCGACATCGGCGGGACCAAGATCGCGGCTGGCGTCGTCGACGACGACGGCGTGATCCTCGCGCAGACCCGGCGGGAGACGGATCCCGACGACGTCGCGAGCATCGACGCCGCCATCGCGGAGGTCTACCGCGAGCTCAGCGGGTCGTACGAGGTGCGCGAGCTGGGGCTCGCCGCCGCGGGGTTCGTGGCCTCGGACCGCGCGCGCGTGCTGTTCGCGCCGAACATCGCGTGGCGTGAGTACCCGCTGCGCGACAACGTGGCCGCGCTCATCGCCGACCCCGGCGTGCGGATCGTCGTCGAGAACGACGCGAACGCTGCCGGCTGGGCGGAGTTCCGGTTCGGTGTCGGACGGGACGTCGAGGACATGGTGATGCTGACCCTCGGCACGGGCCTCGGCGGGGCGATCGTCAGCGGCGGGCGTCTCACGCGTGGTGCCTGGGGCGTCGCGGCCGAGATCGGGCACATGCGGGTCGTGCCCGGCGGGCACTACTGCGGCTGCGGGCACGAGGGCTGCTGGGAGCAGTACGTGTCCGGCTCGGCGCTCGTGCGCGACGCGCAGGCCGCCGCGATCACCGAGCCCGGCCGTGCCGCTGCCCTCGTGGCGCTCGCGGGTGGGCGCCCGGAGGCCATCACGGGACCGCTCGTCACGCGCGCGGCCCAGGACGGTGACCCTCTGGCGGTCGATCTGCTCGCCGAGGTGGGGCGTTGGGTCGGTGAGGGCGCGGCGAGCGTCGCGGCCCTGCTCGACCCCGAGATCTTCGTCATCGGCGGCGGGGTGAGCGCGGCCGGTGACCTGCTGCTCGTGCCGGCGCGCAAGGCGTTCGACGAGCAGCTCTCGGGGCGGGGGCACCGCCCCGAGGCGGCCATCGTCGTCGCCGACATGGGCAACGACGCCGGCATGGTCGGTGCGGCGGACCTGGCGCGGGTCTGACGGCGCGGGCGCGGCAGCCGGCGGTCGTCAGACGACGGCGCCGTCGCCGTCCGTCGGCTCGCGGTGCTGTGGCATGCGCCACACCAGGACGCCGACGGCGACGACGAACAGCACCGCGGCCGCCCGGACGAGCAGGGTGGGCGCGTCCCGCCACACCGTGACGACCAGGAGCAGGAAGAGCGGGCCGCCCGCCGCGGCGCCCCAGGCCAGCGTGAGCAGAGGATCGCCGCTCGTCAGGGGGCCGGGGTCCTGGGGCACGAAGTGCTCGAGGTCGTCGACCTCGGACTCCGCGGCGTCGTACTGCGTGGTGCCGTCCCAGTCGCGGCCCATGGTCGGCGCGCCGGCTGCGTGCGACACGCCCGGGCGGTGGTCGTCCTCGTCCTGGAGGTCGGACAGGATCTGGCGGACGGCCGGATCGGTGCCCCCGTCGACGTCGGAGAGCCGCGCGACGATCGACGCCCACACCTCGTCCTCCCCGGGTGGCGCAGGTGCGTCCGGACGGGACGGGTCCGTGCCGTCCTCGTCGGGGCGCGCCGAGGGTCCGGCCGGCTGCTGCGCACCGGTGAAGTCATCGGCGTCGGCGTCGTCGTCGGGACGTGCGTCCATGGGAGCACTCTAGAGTCGGACCCGACGTGCCGACCCGTCGTGGTCGGTGGCAGGTCCGTGGGACCGTCCGGCGCCGCGGGGCGGCGGCGGCGCGGCGGACGTCGAGCGAGGAGACACGTTGTTCTACTGGTTGATGAAGCGGGTGTTCGTCGGGCCCCTGCTGCGCCTGGTCTACCGGCCGTGGGTGCGTGGTGCGGAGCACGTCCCCGCCGAGGGCGGGGCGATCCTCGCGAGCAACCACCTGGCCGTCATCGACTCCTTCTTCCTGCCGCTCGTGCTCGACCGCGAGATCGTCTTCATCGGCAAGCAGGAGTACTTCACGGGGGTCGGTCTCAAGGGCCGTGTGACGGCCGGGTTCATGCGCGGGGTGGGCACGATCCCCGTCGATCGTGGCGGCGGCAAGGCCGGTGAGGCCGCGCTGCGGACGGGGCTGCGCAGGCTCGCGGAGGGCGGGTTGTTCGGGATCTACCCCGAGGGCACCCGCAGCCCCGACGGCCGGCTCTACCGGGGCAAGACGGGCGTCGCGCGGCTCGCGCTCGAGTCCGGGGCCCCGGTGATCCCCGTCGCCATGGTCGGCACCGACGTCGCGCAGCCGCTCGGCCGCCGGATCCCCAAGATCATGCGCATCGGCGTGGTCATCGGCGAGCCGCTGGACTTCTCGCGCTACCGCGGGATGGAGAACGACCGCTTCATCCTGCGGTCGGTGACCGACGAGATCATGTACGCGATCATGAGCCTGTCCGGCCAGGAGTACGTCGACGTGTACGCCGCGACGCAGAAGGCGCGGATCGCGACCGGCCACCAGCAGCCGGACGACGGCACGGGCAAGATGCCCGCCGCGCCCGGCGGTCGGCCGGTGCCCGATGTCCAGGTTCCGGTCCCGCCGCAGGACGAGGCGCCACCGTCAGTAGGATGAGCACGACCCGGACGTGTGCCGGGCCTGTGCGCGTGCCCGGTGGGCGCGTGCCCGCCGTCCCTGCGCGACGGCTCGACCCGGACCTCGGTCCCGGTCGCGGCCCCCGTGCGAGCACCACCCTGGGCCGGCCGGGTACGTCCTGCACCCGCGCCGTCCGTAGCTGTGCCAACGAGAGGTGTGTCCCATGTCGGTCCGTCGCGTCGCCCTTCTGACCGCCGGCGGTTTCGCTCCCTGCCTGTCCTCCGCCGTCGGGGGGCTCATCGAGCGCTACACGGAGATCGCTCCCGAGATCGAGATCATCGCGTACCAGCACGGCTACCACGGCCTGCTGCGGGGCGACAGCGTGACGATCACGCCCGAGGTCCGCGCCAAGGCGGGGCTGCTGCACCGTTTCGGCGGCTCGCCGATCGGAAACTCGCGCGTCAAGCTCACCAACGCGAAGGACTGCGTGAAGCGCGGTCTGGTGGCCGAGGGGCAGGACCCGCTGCACGTCGCAGCCGAGCAGCTCAAGGCGGACGGCGTCGACGTGCTGCACACGATCGGCGGTGACGACACCAACACGACCGCCGCCGACCTCGCCGCCTACCTGCACGACAACGGCTACGAGCTCACGGTCGTCGGCCTGCCCAAGACGATCGACAACGACGTCGTCCCGATCCGTCAGTCCCTCGGCGCGTGGACCGCGGCCGAGGAGGCCGCCGGCTTCGCCGTGAACATCATCGGCGAGCACCGCTCGGGGCCCCGCATGCTGATCGTGCACGAGGTCATGGGTCGTCACTGCGGGTGGCTGACGGCCGCGGCCGCCGCCGAGTACCGCAAGTGGCTCGACCTGCAGGAGTGGGTCCCGGGCATCGGCCTGTCGCGCGAGCGGTGGGACATCCACGCGGTCTTCCTGCCCGAGCTCGCGCTGGACATCGACGCGGAGGCGGCTCGCCTCAAGGGCGTCATGGACGAGCTGGGCAACGTCAACATCTTCCTGTCCGAGGGTGCGGGCATGCACGAGATCGTCGAGCAGCTCGAGGCGGCCGGCACGCCCCCGGAGCGGGACCCGTTCGGCCACGTCAAGCTCGACACCATCAACCCGGGCCAGTGGTTCGCCAAGCAGTTCGCCGAGAAGCTCGGCGCCGAGAAGGTCATGGTCCAGAAGTCGGGCTACTACTCGCGCGCCGCCGCGGCGAACGCCGAGGACCTGCGCCTCATCAAGTCGATGACCGACCTGGCGGTCGAGTGCGCGCTGCGCGCCGAGTCCGGTGTCATCGGCCACGACGAGGAGCAGGGCGACCGGCTGCGCGCGATCGAGTTCCCGCGCATCGCGGGCGGCAAGGCGTTCGACGTTTCGCAGGAATGGTTCGGCGAGCTGCTGGCGGACATCGGGCAGCCCCTGGTCCCGGCGAGCCACTCGTGAGCGTCGAGCCGGACCCGCAGGTCCTCGCAGGGCTCGACGTCTGGGAGACGCTGCCCGTCGGGCAGCAGCCGCAGTGGCCCGACGCGACGGCGGTCGGGCGCGTGCGCGACCGGCTCGCGAGCCTGCCGCCACTCGTCTTCGCCGGTGAGGCCGACGCGCTGCGCGCGCAGCTCGCCGCGGCGTCGCGGGGTGAGGCGTTCGTCCTGCAGGGCGGGGACTGCGCCGAGACGTTCGCCGAGGCGACCGCCGACAACATCCGCAACAAGATCAAGACGATCCTGCAGATGGCGGTCGTCCTCACGTACGGCGCGAGCCTGCCGGTCGTGAAGATGGGCCGGATGGCGGGCCAGTACGCGAAGCCACGGTCCTCCGACGTGGAGACCCGCGACGGCGTCACGCTGCCGGCGTTCCGCGGCGACATCATCAACGGGTTCGAGTTCACCGCCGACGCGCGGACGCCGGACCCTGACCGGCTGCTCGAGGCGTACCACACGTCCGCGTCGACGCTGAACCTCATCCGCGCCTTCACGACGGGCGGGTTCGCGTCGCTGCTGCGCGTGCACGAGTGGAACCGAGGCTTCACCGCGAACCCGGCGTACTCGCGCTACGAGCAGCTGGCGGCGGAGATCGACCGCGCGATCCGCTTCATGGCGGCGTGCGGTGCGGACGTCGACGCGCTGCGTGCGGTGGACTTCTACTCCGCGCACGAGGGGCTGCTGCTGGACTACGAGCGGCCGCTCACCCGGATCGACTCACGGTCGGGCCTGCCGTACGACTGCTCGGCCCACTTCCTGTGGATCGGTGAGCGGACGCGTCAGCTCGACTCCGCGCACGTCGACTTCTTCTCCCGCGTGCAGAACCCGCTCGGCGTCAAGCTCGGCCCCACGACGACCGGTGACGACGCGATCGCCCTCATGGACCGGCTGAACCCGACGGGGGAGCCGGGCCGCCTGACCTTCGTCACGCGCATGGGCGCCGGCAAGGTCCGGGACCTCCTGCCCGCGCTCGTCGAGAAGGTCACCGCCGACGGCCGGCCGGTGACGTGGGTGTGCGACCCGATGCACGGCAACGGCATCACGTCCGCCAGCGGCTACAAGACCCGCCGGTTCACGGACGTGATGGACGAGGTCGCCGGGTTCTTCGAGGTCCACCGCGCGCTCGGAACCGTGCCCGGCGGACTGCACGTGGAGCTCACGGGCGACGACGTCACGGAGGTCCTCGGTGGCACCGAGGAGATCGACGACGACGGGCTGGCGCGCCGGTACGAGACGCTGGTCGACCCGCGACTGAACCACCAGCAGTCGCTCGAGATGGCCTTTCAGGTGGTGGAGCTGCTGCGCCGCGCCTGATGCCGTGACGACAGGGCCCGGTGCCGCCACGCTCGGCGGCACCGGGCCCTGTCGTGCGTCACGGGCCGGGCCCGTCGGGGGAGCGGCCGTCGCCGGCACGGGGGGTCCCGCTAGACCACCTGCAGCACGATCTCCGTGCCCTTGCGCACCGCCTGACCCGCCGGGACGCTCTGCGTCCGCACGGTGCCGAACAGGCCGCCCAGGACGTTGTCGCGCTTCGCGGTCAGGCCGAGCGCCTCGAGCTCTGCCTTCGCCTTGTCGAACTGCTTGCCCGTGAGGTCGGGCATCGCGACGGTCTCCGGACCCTTCGACACCGTCACCTTGACCACGTCGTTGCGGTGCGCGGTCTCGCCTGCGGGCGGGGTCTGGTCGATGATGCGTCCGGCGGGGACGGTGTCGTGGAACGCCTCCGTGGGCTCCACCGTGAGCGCGTCCTGCGCGAACTGGTCCTGCGCCTCCTCGACGGTGATGCCGACGACCGAGGTGACCACGACGGGTGCGGGCCCGTCGGACAGCACGAGCGTCACGGTGGTCCCGCGCTTCGTGGTGCCACCGGGCGTGGCGGCGGAGCCGTCGGGGAGCGTGGCGTGCAGCACCTGACCCTTCGGCGCCTCGTCGTGGTGCTCGGGGGGCCCGTACTCGACCACGAGGTCGGCGTCCTTGAGCGCCTTGTCGGCATCGGCCTGCATCGCCCCCACCACCCCGTCGGGGACCGTCACCAGGTCAGGGCCCTGGGAGACGGTGTAGAGGACGGTCCCGTCCTTGCGCACGCGCTCCCCGGGGCCGGGGTCGGTCGACACGACCGAGCCTGCCGGGACCTGGTCGTCGAAGGCCTCGGCCCTCGTGGTCCGCAGCCCGGCGGCGGTGAGGGCGTCGACGGCGTCGTCCTCGAGCGCGTCGACGACGTCCGGCACGCTCGTGTACGCACCGGGACCCACCTCGAGGTACCACCACGTGCCGCCACCCAGCAGCGCGAGGACCGCCACCAGGGCGGCGACCAGGGGCCAGCGTCGACGTGAGGGTCGCGATGACGTACCCGGGGGTGCCTCGACCACGCCGAGGCCGATCGGCAGCGCGACCGTTCCTCCGCGCGCGTGGTCGCCGACGGGGACGCGTGCGGTGAGTGCCGGGTCGTCCGTAGCCAGGTCGTCGGCATCGGGATCGACGGGCAGGCCGGACCCGGACGGATCGGTGGCGGACGGCAGGGCGAGCGTCGGGGCGACGTCGGCGCGGCGGTCGAGCGTGACGCCGTCGAGCGCGAGCCGGGTGCGTCGGACGAGCAGCAGCGCGGACGCGGCGTCGACCGGGCGGTCCTCCGGGCTGTGGGCTGCGAGCGCGCCGACGAGCTCGTCGATCTCCGAGGGCAGCCAGTCGACCACCGTCGACGGAGCCGGGATCTCCGAGCTCACGTGCTGGAACGCCACCTGGATCGCGGTCTCACCGGTGAACGGCTGCCGGCCCGTCAGCATCTCGAAGAGCATGACGCCCACGGCGTACACGTCGGTGCGGGCGTCGCTGGCGCCGCGCTGCACGAGCTCGGGTGCCAGGTACGCGACCGTGCCGAGCACCGTGCCCGTCGTCGTCGAGGTGACCTCGGTGACCGCGCGCGCGAGGCCGAAGTCCGCGACGCGCACCCGGTCGTCGGACGCGATCAGGACGTTCTCCGGCTTGACGTCGCGGTGCACGAGCCCCGCGCGGTGGGCGGCCGCCAGGGCGTCGAGGACGCTCTCGGTGACGCGCAGGGCCTCACCGACGCGCAGCGCGCCCTGCTCGGCGATCTGGCGGCGCAGGTTGGTGCCGTCGACGTACTCCATCGTCAGGTAGCTGGTCTCACCGTCGACGCCCTGGTCGAACACCCCGACGAGTCCGGGGTGCGTCAGGCGTGCCGCGCTGCGCGCCTCGCGGCGGAAGCGTGCGACGAAGGCGTTGCCCGACGCACCCTCCGCGAGGTGCGGGTGCATGACCTTGAGAGCGACCTCACGGTCGAGCCGACGGTCGATGGCCAGGTACACCGTCGCCATCCCGCCGCGTGCGATGCGCGAGACGACCTCGTACCGGCCGTCGACCAGGCGGCCGACGAGCGGATCTGTGACGGTGGCTCCCACGCGCGGCAGTCTACGGTCGGCGGGCGTGAGATTCGGGGAGCCGCGCGTCAGCCGAAGCGCGTCATGAGGGTCTGGACGTTCGCGACGTAGCGCCGGGTGTCGGCGTACATGCCGTTGCGCTTCACGGAGGAGGCGCCCTGGTAGTACGAGGCGATCGCGGTCGGGAGGTCGGGGGAGGTCCGGACGAGCGAGCGCAGGATCGCGACGCCGGCGACCACGTTGTCGTCCGGGGACAGCAGGTCGAGCTGCCGACCGACGAGCTGCGAGGCCCACTCGCCCGACGAGGGGATCACCTGCATCGTGCCGATCGCGTTCGCGGGCGAGACCGCCGTGTGGTCGAAGCCCGACTCCTGGTGGGCCACGGCCTGCGCCAGCGCGGCGTCGACGCCCATCGCCCGTGCGGTCGTCGCGACCTTCGCCTGCATGTCGGCACGCGAGGGCGCGCCGGCCGCCAGCAGGGTGGCCTTGTTCTGGTTGGCGGCACCGACGACGTCCGCGGAGTAGGTGCGGCCGGCGAACGTGTTGCCCACGAGCTGGGTCGCCGGCGCTGCCGCGGTGGACCCGGGGACGGTGAGCTTCTGGCCCGCGCGGATGAAGGCGCGTGCGTCCAGGCCGTTGGCGGCCACGACGGCGGCGACGGTGGTGCCGTGGCGGGACGCGATCGCCGAGACGGTGTCGCCGGTACGCACGGTGTAGGTGCTGCCGGCGCTCGCGGGTGCCGCGGCGGGGGCGGCGGCGGGCTGCGGGCTGCCGGTGCCCGGGATCGTGAGCGTCTGGCCGGCCCGGATGAAGGCGCGTGCATCCAGGCCGTTGGCGGCCACGACGGCGGCGACGGTGGTGCCGTGGCGGGACGCGATCGCCGAGACCGTGTCTCCCGTGCGCACGACGTACGACGCACCCGCGGGTGCAGGCCTCGGTGCGGCGGTGGCCGGCGGCGCGGTGTCGGGCAGACGCAGCACCTGCCCGGCGCGGATGCGGGACGGGTCGGACATCGCGTTGTCGCGCGCGATCCTGCTGGCGGTCGTCCCGCTGCGCTTGGCGATCGAGGTCAGGGTGTCGCCCTCGCGCACGGTGTAGTCGGCGGCGTGACCCGCTGTCCCGGTGGCGGCGAGCGCGACCGTCGCCAGCGCGAGCGTGGCGCCTGCCCCGGTCGCGACGCGCGTCGTTGTGCGCGGACGCGGAGTGGTTGCGGACATGGCCCCCCCAGGGCTGTCATCGAGCATCGGTCGGACGGAACGATCGACCTGTCGTGACGCGTGGTGCTGGTGTGACAGGTGTGACGAACTTCGACGCTAGACGAGAAAGTGGAGGATCGAAACCCCGCGGGCCGGATAGTGGGCTCCCAGGGCCGAACCCGTAGGCTGACCGGGTGAGTTCGACCTCGGATCTGGACCTTCTCGTCGGCAGCTGGCTGACGGTTCCTGATGTGGCGCAGATGCTCGGCGTGGACGCCGGCAAGGTGCGCCGCCTCCTTCAGGAGCGGCGGCTCGTCGCTGTGCGCCGCGGCACCCCGCCGGTGCTGAGCGTGCCGGCTGCCTGCCTGGTGCCCGGGCACCTCGCCAACCCCGCGGCGCCCGACGTGCCTTCCGAGGACCGGCCGTGGGCCGTGCTCGCGTCGCTGCAGGGCACGCTGACGGTGCTGGACGACGACGGCTTCTCCGACGAGGAGGCGATCGTGTGGCTCTTCACCGAGGAGGAGTCTCTCGGTGTCGCGCCGATCGTGGCGCTGCGGGCCGGGCGCAAGACCGAGGTCAGGCGTGTCGCCCAGGCGCTCCTCTGACGGTCGGCGCTACCGCGCAGCCTGACCTCTGACGGTCGGCGCTACCGCGCTGCCTGACGCGACCGAGCTGTGGTGTCACGCGGCGCGCTGGACCGCCGCGTGCGCGAGCGCGATGAGCGTGCCTCGCGCGGGCTCGGGCCAGTTCTGCGCCTCGATCTGCGCGAAGGCCTCGGTGCAGAGCTCGTCGATGAGCTGCTCGACCTCGGCGACCGCTCCGGTGCGCACCAGCAGGTCGGTGAGCGTCGCGACCCCCTCGGCATCGAGGGCGGGATCGCCCACGCCGCGCGTGAGGGCGTCCACCGCTGCCCGGTCGCCCATGGCCGTGGCCCGGGCGAGGGCCCGCGCGACCAGGACCGTCCGCTTGCCCTCCCGCAGGTCGTCGCCGGTCGGCTTGCCCGTCGTCGACGGGTCGCCCAGCACACCCAGGAGGTCGTCCCGGAGCTGGAAGGCCTCCCCGAGCGGGAGCCCGACGGCACGGCAGCCCGCGATCGCGTCCTCGTCGGCGCCCGCGAGGGCCGCTCCGAGCACGATCGGGTGCTCGACGCTGTAGCGCGCGGACTTCGCACGGACGACGTCGCGCGCGCGCCGCTCGTCGTCCTGCGGGTCTCCCCACGGCATGGTCTGCGCGACCAGGTCGAGGTACTGGCCGATCGTCACCTCGGTCCGCATCACCTCGAACACCGAGTGCGCGGCCTGTGCGACGGGCTCGGGCAGGCCGGCGACCGCCCGGGACATCGCGTCGTCGCTCGCGACCAGCGCGAGGTCGCCGAGGAGGATCGCGGCACCGTCACCGAAGCGCCGGGCCGCACCGCGGCGTCCCGTGGCCCGGTGGTGGTCGGCGAAGACGTGGTGCGCCGTCGGCAGGCCGCGACGCGTGCTCGAGTCGTCCATGACGTCGTCGTGGAACAGCGCGGCGGCCTGGAAGAGCTCCAGGGCGGCGCCGGCCCTCAGGACGGGCTCCTCGCGCCCGTCGCCGGGCGTGCCGCCGTGCGCCCGCCAGGACCAGTAGCAGAAGGCGGCGCGCAGCCGCTTGCCGCCGGCGAGCATGCTCTCGACCGCGTCGGCCAGGGGTGCGGCGTCGGCGCTGATGACGCGGGCCGTCTCGCGCAGGTCCGCGACGTGCCGGGCGAGTGCTGCGTCCACCCCGGCACGCAGGTTCTCACGGTCGACGACGGAAGCGTTCGCGGTGGGCACGAGCCCACCCTAGGGTGCGGGAACGGCGACCGTCCCGCCAAGCGTCATCGTCCTGCGACCGTCACGGTCGAGGACGCCCACGACCAGGAGCTCGGCGCCGTCCGCGCGGGAGAACGTGGTCTGCGCGGCCAAGCCGGGCTCGGGCGCCGGCGGCGCGGACTCGCTGAACCCGGCGGCCAGCAGCGGCGCGCGCACGGCGTCGAGCAGGCCGCCCGTGTCCTGGTCCGTGCGCACGTTGAGGCTGATGCGGAGCCGGTTGTCGCCGAGCGGCTCGGCGGAGGACACGAGGACCTCCGCGTCGGGCGGCACGGGGACCAGTGCGGCAGGGAAGCCCGGGGCGAGGGTCCCCACCGCGGTGTCGTCCGCGATGTCGTCGGAGAGCAGGGACTCGCTGGGCGTGGGCGCGGGTGATGCCGCGCTGGAGGACGGTGCCACGGGGGCAAGCTCCGCCGGTGACGTGCAGCCTGCCGTCAGGCCGACACCGAGCAGCGCGGTGGATGCCAGGGCGATGAGGGTCGGGCGGGACACGGCGCCAGGGTAGCCGGGCACCTCCGCAGGATCACGGCCCGAGCGCCGAGCCGACCACAGGACCGGTCCGCTCGAGCTCCGCCCACAGGTCGGTTCGCGGCGCCCCATCGCAGGCCCGGAGAGCGGTTCGGTGGAGCCATGGAACCTCCTCTCCTCCTCCGCATCAGCGAGTCCCGTGAGCTCCTCGCGCTCGTCCCGCACCTTCTCGGCTTCCAGCCGCAGGACAGCGCCGTCGCCGTGAGCCTTCGCGGGCCTCGCGGCCAGGTGGGGCTCGTCGCGCGGGTCGACCTCGCGGACATCGCCGACGCGGTCCACGGCCCGCAGGTCGCACGATCGCTCGCGAGCCACCTCGACCGTGACGGCGCACGCCGCTGCGTCCTGGTCCTCTACGCCGAGGACTCTGCGCCCGCGGGTGCCGCTCGTGTCGAGGCTGCGGCCTCGCACGTCGCCGAGGCCTTCGACGTCCCGTTCGGCGGCGCCGACGTCCTCGTGGTCGGTGACCACGCGTACCGCTGCCTCGCCTGCGACCCCACGTGCTGCCCACCGCAGGGGCGCCCCCTGAGTGACCTGCAGGGGTCGCGTGCCGGAGCGGAGATGGTGCTCGCCGGGTCGGTCGTGGCGGCCGGGAGGGACTCGCTCGGCCGGGTACCGGCGGCACCGGCCGACGCCCGACGGGGGGTTGCACGTGTGCGTCGACGACGGGCCGAGGCGCGGACACGCGCACTGGTGAGCGGGCCGCAGGCGTTGGGTCGCTGGCGGGCGGAGTCCCTCGCAGCGTGGCGCGCACTCGTCGCGCCCCCGTCCGGTACGCACGCCGGGCCGCTCACGCGGTCCGCTCTGCTGGGGCGCGTCGAGGCCGGGCTCGCGGACCGTCGCGTTCGCGACGCGGTACTCGTCGCCTGCCTGCCGGACGCCGGGTCGCTGCCCGAGCGCGTGCTCGTGCGCGGCGGTCCGGACGAGGACGCGGAGGTCGGGGCGGCGATCGGACGTCTCGTGGACCCGGCGTCGGGGGAGCCGCCGGGCGATGACGTCCACGCCGTCCGGACGGCGCTCGAGGACGTCGTGGCGCACGGCCGCCGTGGCGCGCAGGCGCCCGCGTCGACCCTGCTGGCGACCATCGCGTGGTGGCAGGGCGACGGGGCGCGGGCGGCGGTGCTGCTCGACCGGGCGCTCCAGGACGACCCGGCGTACCGCCTGGCTCTGCTCCTGCGCAGCGCGGTCGACGCCGGTCTGGCGCCCGGGTGGGTGCGGCGGCGCGGATGACGGGTGGGGAGCGTGGATGATCAGGCGCTTCCCGCCCGTCGCGGTCGTCGCAGGTCCCGCGCTCCGGTAGCGTCGCGCACGAGGCCGGACGGGGCCAGGAGGAGGAACGACGATGGGAATCGTGGTCGGCTACCTGGCGACCCCCGAGGGGCGAGCAGCGCTGGATGCGGCGGTCGAAGAGGCTCGGCGCCGGTCCGTCCGCGTCGTGGTGGTGGTCAGCGTGCGTCGGGACGAGACGCCGGAGCGGCGAGGAGAGGTCGAGCAGGCCCTCGCGCGCGTCGACGAGGAGCTCCAGGCGCACGGTGTCGAGCACGACGTCCGGCTGCTCGACGGAGGCGACGTCGCCGACGACCTCATCAGCACAGCCGAGGAGGTCGGGGCGCAGCTCGTCGTCCTCGGTCTGCGTCGGCGCAGCCCTGTGGGCAAGCTCATCCTCGGCTCGAACGCGCAGCGGGTGCTCTTCGACGCGCCGTGCCCCGTGCTCACGGTCAAGCCCGCAGGCTGACGCCTCGGCGCCGCCGGTCCGTCCTCGCCGGGCACACGCGCACGGCGTGTGCCTGCACACGTGCGGTACGCCGGGAGGACTGCGGGAATGCCCTCGCCCGGCGCTGTGTTGCACCGGTCGACCCCCGAGTTCGATGTCACGCGCCGATCCACGGCTCGCGCGACAACACGCGCGGCGCGCCCCCGCGGGTCGGTACAATATCTGTCTGTCTCCCGGTCCTTCGGACACTCCACGGTTCCGGTTGCCGCGCTGACGAAAGGTCGTTTCTTGACGTCCCAGACCCCCCACCCCGCACTCCCGCGTGAGTTCCAGCACCCTGCTCTGCAGGAGTTGGTCATGCGAGGACGGACCCACGGCAGCGTCGACAGCGCCTCGGTTCGCGCCGCCTGCGAGGCTGCCGGTGTCGAGGGCGCCAAGCGGCTGCGCGCCGTCGTGCGTGGTCTCGGCACGGCCGGTGTCGACGTGAACGACCTCGGCTCCGCCGGACGGGCCGTCGCGGCGACGAGCGCCAAGTCGCGGCCCGCGGCCAAGGCCACGGTCGTGGACGGTGCCGCCAAGCCGGCGCGTGCCACGACGAAGGCGGCGGCCGCCAAGACCGCGACCAAGTCGGCCACCACGAAGGCGGCGACCGCGAAGGCCGCGCCCGCGAAGGCGTCGAAGGCGGGCGACGACGTGACGGACGAGGACGTCGACGTCGACGTCGCCGAGCTGGAGGACGTCGAGGTCACCGACACGGTGGAGATCGAGACGGACGACGTCGTGGACGCCGCGGAGGACGACGGCGAGGAGACCCCGGCCAAGCCGGCGGTCGCGAAGAAGGAGGACGAGCCCGAGGACACGGGCTTCGTCTACTCCGACGCGGACGACGACGACGCGCCGGCGCAGCAGGTCGTCACGGCCGGCGCGACCGCGGACCCCGTCAAGGACTACCTCAAGCAGATCGGCAAGGTCGCGCTGCTGAACGCCGAGCAGGAGGTCGAGCTCGCCAAGCGCATCGAGGCCGGCCTGTTCGCCGACGAGAAGCTCGCGGAGATCCGCGACACGCTCGAGCCGAAGATGCGTCGCGAGCTGGAGTGGATCGCGCAGGACGGCCGCCGGGCCAAGAACCACCTCCTCGAGGCGAACCTGCGTCTGGTCGTCTCCCTCGCCAAGCGCTACACGGGCCGCGGCATGCTCTTCCTGGACCTCATCCAGGAGGGCAACCTCGGTCTGATCCGCGCGGTCGAGAAGTTCGACTACACCAAGGGCTACAAGTTCTCGACGTACGCCACGTGGTGGATCCGGCAGGCGATCACCCGCGCGATGGCCGACCAGGCCCGCACGATCCGCATCCCGGTGCACATGGTCGAGGTCATCAACAAGCTCGCGCGCGTCCAGCGCCAGATGCTCCAGGACCTGGGTCGCGAGCCCACGCCGGAGGAGCTGGCCAAGGAGCTCGACATGACGCCCGAGAAGGTCGTCGAGGTCCAGAAGTACGGCCGCGAGCCCATCTCGCTGCACACGCCCCTCGGTGAGGACGGCGACAGCGAGTTCGGTGACCTCATCGAGGACTCCGAGGCCGTCGTCCCCGCGGACGCCGTGAGCTTCACGCTGCTGCAGGAGCAGCTCCACCAGGTCCTCGACACGCTCTCCGAGCGCGAGGCCGGCGTGGTGTCCATGCGGTTCGGCCTCACCGACGGCCAGCCCAAGACGCTCGACGAGATCGGCAAGGTCTACGGCGTCACGCGTGAGCGCATCCGCCAGATCGAGTCCAAGACGATGTCGAAGCTGCGTCACCCGTCGCGTTCGCAGGTGCTGCGGGACTACCTCGACTGACGGTCACCCCGCACGTCCACGAGAGCCCGGCCCCACGGCCGGGCTCTCGTCGTTTGCCAACGGGCCGGCGAGGCCCGCACGCCCGGCGTGCTGGTCGAGCACATCGGTTCGTGGTGGCCGGCGCGGGATCTGCGCAGGCGCGCGCCACGACGAAGGCCCCGGACCGTGGTCCGGGGCCTTCGGGGTTCGTGGTGGTCCGCTCGTCAGCCTGCAGCGGCGCCGGGGCCCGCCCCGTGCTCGGCGAGCAGGCGGTCCGTCTCGTCCTGGACGTGCGTCGCGACGCTCGCGAACTTCGGTGCGTGCTCCCGTGCGTGGTGCGCGCAGAACAGCAGCTCACCGACCGGGAGCACGACGCGGACGTAGGCCTGGGCGTTGCAGCGGTCGCAGCGGTCGGCAGCCGTCAGCGGGGTCCTGGATTCCATCGTCATCCCTGTCACATCTCCATACAACCACCCGCTCCGCGGTTCCATGCCCTCAGGAACGGGTGGTTCGCTCTCTGCGTACAAGATCGTGACGCGTTGCCACGTGTTCGTGATCCCCGCGCAACGTGACGTGCGGCACGCACCCCCCGGTGCCCGCACGCGTGGCGGGGCGCGGAGTGGGCGTCCGCACGGCATGGCGAGGAGGGCCTCGTGGACGCGCGCGGTTACCATCGGCGCCGTGACGACGACCTCCGCTCAGGCCGGCTACACGGCCCGGCACCTCTCGGTCCTCGAGGGCCTCGAGGCGGTGCGCAAGCGACCCGGCATGTACATCGGGACGACCGACAGCCGCGGCCTCATGCACTGCCTGTGGGAGATCATCGACAACTCCGTCGACGAGGCCCTGGGTGGGCACGGCGACCGCATCGAAATCGTGCTGCACGCGGACTCCTCGGTGGAGGTGCGCGACAACGGGCGCGGCATCCCCGTGGACGTCGAGCCGAAGACCGGGCTCACGGGTGTCGAGGTCGTCCTGACCAAGCTGCACGCCGGTGGCAAGTTCGGCGGCGGCTCGTACGCAGCCTCCGGAGGCCTGCACGGCGTCGGCGCGTCCGTGGTGAACGCGCTGTCCGCACGCCTCGACGTGGAGGTCGACCGCGGGGGGCGCACCCACCGCATGACGTTCCACCGCGGTGAGCCCGGGGTGTTCGACGACCGGGCGGGCGTCAGCCCTGACTCGCCGTTCGAGCCCTTCGTGCAGGGCTCCGAGCTCGCGGTCGTAGGCAAGGTCGCCAAGGGCGTCAGCGGGACGCGCGTGCGGTACTGGGCCGACCGGCAGATCTTCCCCAAGAGCGCGGTCTTCTCGTACGACGAGCTCGTGACCCGCGCGCGGCAGACGAGCTTCCTCGTGCCGGGCCTGGCCATCACGCTGCGGGACGAGCGCCGTGTGCCCGGCACGCCCGGTGAGCACGGTCCGCACGAGGAGACGTTCCTGCACACGGGCGGCGTCGTCGACTTCGTCGACCACCTCTCGCCGGACCCGGCGGTCACCGACACGTGGACCCTGCAGGGGCAGGGGACGTTCACCGAGACCGTGCCCGTGCTCGACGACCGCGGGCACATGACCCCGCAGGAGGTCTCGCGCACGTGCGACGTCGACATCGCGGTGCGGTGGGGCACGGGGTACGCGACCGAGGTCCGCAGCTTCGTCAACATCATCGCGACGCCCAAGGGCGGCACGCACCTGGCCGGCTTCGAGGCGGCACTGCTCAAGACCGTGCGTGCCCAGGTCGCCGCCAACGCGCGGCGCCTGAAGATCTCGGTGAAGGACTCGTCGTCCGAGCGGGTCGAGAAGGAGGACGTGCTCGCGGGTCTCACGGCCGTGGTCACCGTGCGCCTGGCGGAGCCGCAGTTCGAGGGCCAGACGAAGGAGGTGCTCGGCACCGGACCGGTGCGGGGCATCGTCGCGCGCGTCGTCGAGCAGGAGCTCACGGCCGTGCTCACGTCCTCCAAGCGCGACCACAAGGCGCACTCCGCGCTCCTGCTCGACAAGGTCGTGGGGGAGATGCGCGCGCGGGTGTCCGCGCGCAAGCAGAAGGAGATCTCGCGCCGGAAGAACGCGCTCGAGTCGTCCTCCCTGCCCGCCAAGCTCGCGGACTGCCGCATCGACGACGTCGCGCGCAGCGAGCTGTTCATCGTCGAGGGCGACAGCGCGCTCGGTACCGCGAAGCTCGCCCGCAGCTCGGACTTCCAGGCGCTCCTGCCGATCCGCGGCAAGATCCTCAACGTCCAGAAGGCGTCCGTCGGCGACATGCTGAAGAACGCCGAGTGCGCCGCGATCATCCAGGTGGTCGGGGCCGGCTCGGGCCGCACCTTCGACCTCGAGGCCGCGCGCTACGGCAAGATCGTGCTGATGACGGACGCCGACGTCGACGGTGCCCACATCCGCACGCTGCTGCTGACGCTGTTCTTCCGGTACATGCGGCCGCTCGTCGAGGACGGGCGGGTGTACGCGGCGGTGCCCCCGCTGCACCGCATCGAGGTCATCGGGGCGGGCTCGCGCAAGAACGAGTACGTGTACACGTACTCGGAGGCGGAGCTGGCGAGCACGCTGAAGAAGCTCGACCGCGCCGGTAAGCGCTACAAGGACGACATCCAGCGCTACAAGGGCCTGGGGGAGATGGACGCCGACCAGCTGGCCGAGACGACCATGGACCCGCGGCACCGCACGCTGCGCCGGGTCCGCATCGGTGATGCCGAGGCGGCGGCCGCCCACGTCGAGAAGGTGTTCGAGCTGCTCATGGGGTCCGACGTGGCTCCCCGCAAGGACTTCATCGTCGCCAACGCGCACGCCCTGGACCAGTCGCGGATCGACGCCTGAGGGGCGCCGCGGCCCGCGTGTCGACGCGCGACGCACTATGCGGTGGACCGGTGTCCGGCGCCGCGTCAGGCTGGGCGCCATGACCGACTCGACCGTTCCCCTGGCCGTCCGAGCGGCCGCGCCCGTGTACGCCCCGCAGCCGGCTGCCGGGCTGGGTCTGACGTGGCGCGCTGTCGGCGCGGCCGACGCGGGCGGGCTCGCTGCGCTGCGGGCGCGGTGCCAGGAGGCCGACGGGCTCCCGTACCGCACGTCGGTCGAGGAGGTCGTCGCCGAGCTGGAGCCGGCCTGGCGCGACCTGGCGCTCGACACCCTCGCCGGGTACGACGGCGACGGGACCGTGCGTGCGTGGGCACAGGTGGACACCGCGCCCGGCGACGAGCGCGTCGTCCGCGCGTTCGTCGAGGGCGACGTCGACCCGGCCTGGCGGGGTCGAGGCATCGGGGCCGCGCTGGTGGCCTGGTCGCACGCCCGCGCGCGGCAGGTGCTCGCCGCCTCCGGCAAGGAGCTGCCCGCACGGATCGCCACGTACTGCGACGACTCGACCCCCGACGTGGCGCGCGTGTACCAGGCCGCGGGGTTCACCCCCGTCCGGTACTACACGCACATGCGGCGTCCGCTCGACGTGCCACTTCCCGACGTGCCGCAGATCGACGGACTGCGCGTCGTGCCGTGGTCCCCGGGGCTGGACGACCAGGTCCGTCTGACGCACAACGCCGTGTTCGCGGACCACTGGGGCTCCGAGCCGCGCACCCCCGAGCAGTGGCGCGCGGCGCGCGCGATGTTCGCACCGACGTGGTCGTTCGTGGCGCTCGACGGCGCCGACCAGGTCGTCGGGTACGCGGTCTCGGCGCGCTTCGAGCACGATTGGCCGGCGGCCGGCTACCCGTCCGGGTACACCGAGCTCCTCGGCGTGCGGCGGGAGTGGCGCGGCCGACGCGTCGCGGTCGCGCTGCTGGCGAACGTGATGCGTGCGTACGCGGCTGACGGGATGCGGTACGCCGAGCTCGAGGTCGACACCGACAACCCGTCGGGCGCCCACGGGATCTACGCAGGGCTGGGTTACGAGGTCGCCCACTCGTCGACCATGCTGACGATCGAGCTGTGAGCACCGGCACGCCGCGGGACTGTGAGATCGGGCGGGACGCGCTCGCTCCGGCACGTCGCGACGTCCGGGACGGTTAGGGTCTGTGGACATGACCGACGTGCTCGACCTGCAGGACGTGACGATCCGCCGGGGGGCGACGACGATCCTCGACTCCCTGACGTGGCGGGTCCAGGACTCGGAGCGCTGGGTGGTGCTCGGCCGCAACGGTGCCGGCAAGACGACCATGCTGCAGGTCGCGTCCGGCCGCATGCACCCGACGTCGGGGACGGCCACCCTGCTCGGCGCGCGCATGGGCGCCACGGACGTGTTCGAGCTGCGCTCGCGGATCGGCTTCGCCAGCGCGGCCCTGGCCGACCGGATCCCGTCGGGCGAGACCGTGCGGGACGTCGTGCTGACCGCCGCCTACGGCGTGACGGGACGCTGGCGCGAGGCGTACGAGACCGTCGACGAGGTGCGGGCGACGGACCTGCTCCGGGCGTTCGGCGTCGACCACCTCGCGGAGCGCTGGTTCGGCACCCTGTCCGAGGGGGAGCGCAAGCGGGTGCAGATCGCCCGCTCGCTCATGAGCGACCCCGAGCTGCTGCTCCTCGACGAGCCGGCGGCGGGCCTCGACCTCGGGGGGCGCGAGGAGCTCGTCGGGGCGCTGGCCGAGCTCGCGCACGACCGACGTTCTCCGGCGCTCGTGCTGGTGACGCACCACGTCGAGGAGATCCCCCCGGGCTTCACGCACCTGCTCCTGCTGCGCGCGGGACGGGTGTTCGCCGCGGGTCCGATCGTCGAGACCCTGACCGCCGAGAACCTGTCCGGCGCGTTCGACCTGCCCCTGGGCCTGGACCACGTCGACGGCCGGTGGGCAGCGCACGCCACCGGGCGGTCCCCGGCCTGATCGTGGCCGTACCGTGATGCGTCGGCCACAGGTTCGCAAAGCGATCACATAGGATCGGTCCACGGACGACGACGACTGCGGAGGTGGCGGCCATGGGATGGCTCTGGTGGGTCGGGGGAGCCCTGACGCTCGGCATCCTGGAGATGCTCTCACTGGATCTCGTGCTCGTCATGTTCGCGGGCGGGGCCCTCGCGGGAGGGTTGGCCTACGCGCTCGGCGCGCCCGTCGCGGTGCAGATCCTCGTCGCAGCGGTCACCTCGATCGTCCTGCTCGTGGCGTTGCGCCCCTGGCTGCTGCGCCACCTCAAGGGCCGCGTCGACCTGCCGGAGACGAACGCCGCGGCGCTCGTCGGGCGACCCGCGACGGTCGTCTCCACCGTCGACGGCACGACCGGGCGGGTGAAGCTCGTCGGTGAGGTGTGGACCGCGCGCACCGCGGACGGCGGCTCGTTGCCGCCGGGTACGGCGGTGACCGTGACGAAGATCGACGGCGCGACCGCCGTGGTCAGCCCCGCGGTGGCCACCGCCCCGGGTGACACCGCGGCCCCCGGCGTCGCGCCCGCCTGACGGCGAGCCGACCGAGACACCGACCCGGGCTCCCGGGTCACCGTGGCCGTCCCGGTACGGGCGGCAGAACCTGCGGAGGTCCCATGAACGACGGCCCCGAAGCCGGCCAGATCGCCTTGATCGCCGTCCTCGTCCTGGTCCTGATCTTCGTCGTCGTCGCGCTGGCGCGCGCGGTGCGGATCGTGCCGCAGGCGGTGGCGATCATCGTGGAGCGGCTGGGACGGTACAACAAGACGCTCGACGCCGGTCTGCACCTGCTGATCCCGTTCGTGGACCGCGTGCGAGCGAGCGTCGACCTGCGGGAGCAGGTCGTGTCGTTCCCGCCGCAGCCGGTCATCACGTCCGACAACCTCGTGGTGAGCATCGACACCGTCATCTACTTCCAGGTGACGTCGCCGAAGGACGCGGTCTACGAGATCGCGAACTACATCACCGGTATCGAGCAGCTGACGGTCACGACGCTGCGTAACGTCATCGGGTCCATGGACCTCGAGCAGACCCTGACGAGCCGCGACCAGATCAACGGCCAGCTGCGCGGTGTGCTCGACGAGGCGACCGGCAAGTGGGGCATCCGCGTGAACCGCGTCGAGCTCAAGGCGATCGACCCGCCCGCCTCGGTGCAGGGCTCGATGGAGCAGCAGATGCGTGCCGAGCGTGACCGGCGCGCCGCGATCCTCACGGCCGAGGGCGTCAAGCAGTCCGCGATCCTCACCGCCGAGGGCGAGAAGCAGTCGGCGATCCTGCGGGCCGAGGGTGAGGCGCAGTCCGCCATCCTGCGGGCCGAGGGTGAGGCCCGCGCGATCCTGCAGGTCTTCGACGCGGTGCACCGCGGCGACGCCGACCCCAAGCTGCTCGCGTACCAGTACCTGCAGACCCTGCCGAAGATCGCCGCGAGCCCGTCGAACAAGATGTGGTTCCTGCCCGCCGAGCTCAGCGGCGCCCTGGGGTGGCTCTCGAAGGGCTTCCAGGGTGGCTCCGGCGACGACGGCGACTACCCGACGCGTCCCGCGGGGAGCTCGCCCATCGCCGACGGCGACCTGCCGCCCGTGTCGCTGACGGACCCGAGCGAGGCACTGGCCGAGGCGCGACGCGAGTCGGCGGCGGCCACGGCGGACGCGACGAGCGCGGGCACGCTCTCGGGGGTGCCCTTCGACCCGTCGGCCGAACGGGGTCAGCGACCCGGTGCGGGTCCGGCGGCGCCGCAGCAGCCGACGTACGGGTCGCCGACCGCGACGCCGCGGCCCGACCCGCAGCAGGACGTCCCGCCGCGCGACGACCCCCGTCCGCCGGCACAGCCGACGCCCTGACGCTCGTCCGCTCGCCCGACGCCGGCGCCCCCACGGGGTGCCGGCGTCGGCCTGTCCGCCCTGCGCGGAATGGTGGTGCCCACCGGCCTCAGGCGCGGCATCGTGTACCTGCCGCAGTCCGGCTCCTCGGGGGCCGGGCGCGTCGTCCACCGGCGGATCCCGCCGCCACGGAAGGGCCCTGACCATGCTGGTACGTCTGCTCCGGGAGCATCTGCGCCCCTACCGGGGTGCCGTCGTCGCCGTGCTCGCGCTGCAGCTCGTGCAGGTGATCGCGACGCTGTGGCTGCCGAGCCTCAACGCCGACATCATCGACGACGGGGTCGCGCAGGGTGACACGGCGACCATCTGGCGGCTGGGCGTGGTCATGCTGGGGGTCAGCCTGGTGCAGGTCGCCGCGTCGATCGCGGCGGTCTGGTACGGCGCTCGTGCCGCGATGTCGTTCGGTCGCGACGTCCGTGCCCGCGTGTTCGCGCAGGTCCAGTCCTACTCCCAGCAGGAGATGGGCCGGTTCGGCGCGCCGACGCTGATCACCCGCACGACGAACGACGTCCAGCAGGTGCAGATGGTCGTGTTCATGACGTTCGTGTTCCTCGTCATGGCCCCGCTCATGCTCATCGGCGGCGTGGTGATGTCGTTGCGCGAGGACGTCGGGCTCTCGGGCCTGCTGCTCGTGGTGGTGCCGGTGCTGGCAGTGGTCATCGGGCTGATCGTGTCCCGCATGGTGCCGTGGTTCCGGCAGATGCAGAAGCGCATCGACGCGGTCAACCGGGTCATGCGCGAGCAGCTGTCCGGCGTTCGCGTCATCCGGGCGTTCGTGCGCGAGCGCCAGGAGCAGGCGCGGTTCGAGGTCGCCAACACCGACCTGTACATCGCCTCGCTGCGAGCGGGCCTGCTGTTCGCCCTGATGTTCCCCGTCGTGATGCTGGTGATGAACCTCTCGAGCATCTCGGTCGTGTGGTTCGGCGCGCAGCGGGTGGACTCCGGTGAGATGCAGATCGGGTCGCTGATCGCCTTCCTCAGCTACATCATGTTCGTCCTCATGGCCGTGATGATGAGCTCGATGATGGTCGTCATGGTGCCGCGGGCCATGGTGTCGGCCGACCGCATCGGCGAGGTGCTGGACACCTCCACCACGGTCCGGGCACCCGACCGGCCCGTCGCGTTCCCGACGGGCGCGGACGCGCGTCCGGGGCTGCTCGAGCTGCGTGACGTCGAGTTCCGCTACCCGGGGGCGGAGGACGCGGTGCTGCGGGACGTGTCGTTCGTCGCCGAGCCCGGCCGGACGACCGCGATCATCGGCTCGACGGGCTCCGGGAAGACGACGCTGCTGCACCTCGTGCCGCGGCTCTACGACGTCACCGGCGGGCGCGTCCTCGTCGACGGCGTGGACGTGCGGGACGCCGACCCGGCCGAGCTCGGTGCCCGGATCGGGTTTGTGCCGCAGCGGCCGTACCTGTTCACCGGGACGGTGCGCAGCAACCTGCAGTTCGGCAGGCCCGACGCGGACGACGCCGAGCTGTGGCACGCGCTCGAGGTGGCCCAGGCGCGCGACTTCGTCGAGGAGCTCCCCGAAGGGCTGGACGCACCGGTGGCACAGGGCGGGACCAACCTGTCCGGCGGCCAGCGCCAGCGGCTCGCGATCGCGCGCGCGCTCGTCCGACGCCCGAGCATCTACCTCTTCGACGACTCCTTCTCCGCGCTCGACTACGCGACGGACGCGGCACTGCGGGCCGCCCTGGCGCCCGAGACGCGGGACGCCACCGTCCTCGTCGTCGCGCAACGCGTCGCGACCATCCGGTTCGCCGACCGGATCCTCGTCCTCGACGAGGGCCGTGTCGTCGGGGACGGCACGCACGACGAGCTCCTCGCCTCGAACGAGACGTACCAGGAGATCGTGTACTCCCAGCTGAGCGCGCAGGAGGCGGCATGAGCGGCACGGCGAAGGAACCGCGCGCCGGCGGCACGGCACCCCCGGGTCCGCCCCCGGGCGGTCCGCGCGGCGGTCACATGGGCCCGGGGCTCGGGATGCCCGGGCAGAAGTCGATGGACTTCCGCGGTTCGCTGCGTCGCCTGCTCACCGTGCTGCGCCCGGAGCGCGCACGGCTCCTCGCGGTCCTGGTCCTGGGGGCGCTGTCCGTCGCCGCGGCGGTCGCCGGTCCCAAGCTCCTCGGCAACGCGACCGACGTGCTGTTCGAGGGCGTCGTCTCGCGCCAGCTCGGGCAGGTCGTGCCGGCCGGGGCGTCGCAGTCGCAGGCCGTCGAGGCGCTGCGGGCCGCCGGGCAGGAGCAGCTCGCCGACCTCGTCAGCGGCATGGCGCAGCTGACCGTCGGGTCCGGCGTCGACTTCCAGCGGCTCGGCTCGATCCTGCTGGTCGTCCTGGCCGTGTACGTCGCGGCGTTCCTCTTCTCCTGGCTCCAGGGCCGCCTGACCGCACGCGCGGTGCAGAACACCGTCCGCCGGATGCGTTCGCAGGTCGAGGAGAAGCTCGCGCGCGTCCCCCTGTCGTACTTCGACCAGCAGCCGCGTGGCGAGCTGCTCTCCCGCGTGACCAACGACATCGACAACGTCGCCCAGACGGTGCAGCAGACCCTGTCGCAGCTCGTGACGTCGGTGCTCACGGTCGTGGGGGTCCTGGCGATGATGTTCTGGATCTCCCCGCTGCTGGCGGTCGTCGCCCTGGTCACCGTCCCGTTGTCCGTCGTGATCGCCGCGGCCATCGCCAAGCGCTCGCAGCCGCAGTTCGTCGAGCAGTGGGCCTGGACCGGCAAGCTCAACGCGCACATCGAGGAGATGTTCACCGGCCACGCGCTCGTGACCGTCTTCGGGCGTCAGGAGGAGGCCGCCGCGACGTTCGCCGAGCGCAACGAGCGGCTCTACGAGTCGTCGTTCCGGGCGCAGTTCATCTCCGGGATCATCCAGCCGGCCCTCGGGTTCGTCGCGAACCTCAACTACCTCGTGGTCGCGGTGGTCGGCGGCCTGCGGGTCGCGTCGGGCACGATGACGCTCGGTGACGTCCAGGCGTTCATCCAGTACTCACGGCAGTTCACGCAGCCGATCACGCAGATCGCCTCCATGGCGAACCTGCTGCAGTCGGGCGTCGCGTCGGCGGAGCGTGTCTTCGAGCTCCTCGACGCGGACGAGCAGTCCCCGGACCCCGCGCAGCCGGTCACGCTGCCGCCGCGCGTGCGGGGACGGGTCGCGTTCGAGGACGTGTCGTTCCGCTACGAGCACGACACCCCGCTGATCGAGCACCTGTCGGTCGTCGCCGAGCCCGGCCAGACCGTCGCGATCGTCGGGCCGACCGGTGCGGGCAAGACCACGCTCGTCAACCTCGTGATGCGGTTCTACGAGGTCGACGGCGGCCGGATCACGCTCGACGGCGTCGACACCCGGGACCTCACGCGCGACGCGCTGCGCTCCCAGGTGGGCATGGTCCTGCAGGACACCTGGCTGTACCAGGGGACCATCGCGGAGAACATCGCCTACGGCGTCGACGACGCGACGCACGTCCAGATCGTCGAGGCCGCCGTCGCCACGCACGTCGACCGCTTCGTACGGACGCTGCCCGAGGGGTACGAGACCGTCCTCGACGACGAGGGCGGTGCGGTGTCGGCGGGCGAGAAGCAGCTGCTGACGATCGCGCGCGCGTTCCTCGCCGACCCGGCGATCCTCATCCTCGACGAGGCGACGTCGTCCGTGGACACGCGCACCGAGGTGCTCGTGCAGCACGCGATGAACGCCCTGCGCGTGGGACGCACGTCGTTCGTCATCGCGCACCGCCTGTCGACGATCCGCGACGCGGACGTCATCCTCGTGATGGAGCACGGGCAGATCGTCGAGAAGGGCAGCCACGGCGAGCTCCTCGCTGCCGGTGGCGCCTACGCGCGGCTCTACGAGAGCCAGTTCGCCGCGGCGGTGGCCCCCGTCGACTGACGCGGCACGCGTGGCTGGTGGTCGACGGTCGCTCGGATCGACGGTCGGTGAGGCGCGTCACTGGTGACCCGAAGGTCCCACGGGGGCCCGCCGGCCACGACGTAGCGTCGAGTGGGACGACGTACCCGCCACGTGACGAGAGGGTCGACCCATCAGCTCCACCGCAGCCCCGGCACCCACGCACCCCTCACAGGGACGGAACCGTGGGAGCGGGCCCCCGCGTGCGGAGCGGCTGCGCCGCCCGAGCCGCCCGACCGTCGGCCTGGTCGTCGGTCCGCTGCTCGCGGCGCTCGTCGCCTGGGTGGTCCCCGACATGCCGCCCGAGGCCGCCGGTGCGCCCGCGTACGCCGGGGCGGTGACCGCAGCGACGCTCGTCCTCATGGGCGTGTGGTGGATGACCGAGGCGCTGCCGCTGGCCGTGACCGCGCTGCTGCCGCTGGTCGTGATGCCGGTCGCCGGCGTCGCGCCCGTGGCGGACGTCGCGGCGCCCTACGCCAACAAGGTGATCTTCCTGTTCCTCGGCGGGTTCGTCCTCGCCATCGCGCTGCAACGCTGGGACGTCCACCTGCGCATCGCGCTGGGGGTGGTGCGCCTGGTCGGGACCGCGCCGCGTCGTCTGGTCCTGGGGATGATGGTGGCGACCGCGCTGCTGAGCATGTGGGTCTCCAACACCGCGACCGCCGTGATGATGCTGCCCATCGGCGTGTCGGTGCTCGCGCTGCTCGGACGTGAGCGCGGCGGCGTCGACGCTCGGCTCTCCGCCGCGCTGATGCTCGGCATCGCGTACGCCGCCACGATCGGGTCGTTCGGCACCATCATCGCCAGCCCGCCCAACGCGCTGCTCGTCGGGTACATGTCCGAGACGTACGGCATCGAGATCTCCTTCGGCCAGTGGATGGCCGTGGGGCTGCCGCTGTCGGTGGTGTTCCTGCTGATCGCGTGGCTGGTCCTGACCCGCCTGGTCTTCCGCATCGACCCGGAGCCCCTGTGCGACGACGACTCCGTGGTCAGGACGGAGCTCGCCAGGCTCGGACCGATGGGCCACCCGCAGCGGCGCGTCGTCGTGGTCTTCGCGCTCGCGGCGCTCTCGTGGATCGCCCTGCCGCTGATCTGGCGCGGCACCCCGGTGACGGACGAGGTGGTCGCGATCCTCGTCGCCGTCCTGCTGTTCCTGCTGCCGTCGGGCGCGGACTGCGGCGGCCGGCTGCTCGACTGGTCGGACACGCGCGAGCTGCCGTGGGGCATCCTGCTGCTGTTCGGCGGAGGGCTGGCACTCGCGTCGCAGATCACGTCCTCGGGCCTGTCGCAGTGGATCGGTGAGCGGGCGAAGGGCCTGGACGGTCTGCCGACCGTCCTGGTCATCGCGGTGGTCTGCCTGCTGACGGTCGCGATGACGGAGTTCATGTCGAACACCGCGACCGCCGCGACCCTGCTGCCCATCATGAGCACGGTCGGAGCGGCCCTCGGCTACGGCCCGCTGCTGCTCGCGGTGCCGGTCGCCCTGGCGGCGGGTTGCACGTTCATGATGCCGGCGGCCACGCCGCCCAACGCCATCGCGTACTCGTCGGGGTACGTGCGGGTACCCGACATGATCCGGGCGGGGGCGCCCCTGAGCGTGGCGTCCGTGCTGCTGGTGACGATCACGGTCACGACCCTCGCATCGTGGGTGCTGGGGATCCCCGCCTGAGGATGAGAGTCTGTGCATCGGTGCGACGACGCCCCTGCTGTGGCTCGGTCGCCGACCGCTTCGTCCCCCTGTCCTGAGGAGCCGCATGACCCCCCCGCCGAACACGTCCGCAGCCGTGGCCAGTGCGGCCGTCGCCGATCCCGGGGTCGCGCACCGCACCCGGACGCGGACGGTGCAGCTGCTCGACCCGGCAGGCAGGCCGCTGGTCGGGTCGTCCGTCACCGTGGAGCAGACGGGCCACGACCTCGGCTTCGGGTGCATCGGGTTCGACGAGGTGCACCGTGCGGGGCGTCGGCTCGCGGGCAAGCCGTTCACGGCGGCGGAGGAGGAGCTGCACGAGCGGCTCGACGCCCTGTGGTTCGACCTGTTCGACACCGCGACGCTGCCGTTCTACTGGGGCACGTTCGAGCCGGAGGAGGGCAAGCCGCGCACCGCTGCGCTGCGTGCCGCGGCCGAGCACTTCGTCTCACGCGGTGCCCGCGTCAAGGGCCACCCCCTGGTCTGGCACACGGTCGCCCCGCAGTGGCTCGTGCCCAAGCCCGACGACGAGGTGCTGCGGCTGCTGCGCGCCCGCGTCCAGCGTGACGCGTCGGAGTTCGCCGGGCTCGTCGACACGTGGGACGCGATCAACGAGGTCGTGATCATGCCGGTCTTCACCAAGGACGACAACGCGGTGACGCGCGTCGCCAAGACCGTGGGCCGTGTCGGGATGGTGCGCCTGGCGTTCGAGGAGGCGCGGGCGGCCAACCCGTCGGCGACGCTGCTGCTCAACGACTTCGACATGTCCGCGGACTACGAGCACCTCATCGAGGAGTGCCTCGCCGCCGGCATCCGCATCGACGCACTGGGGCTGCAGAGCCACATGCACCAGGGCACGTGGGGCAAGGAGAAGACGCTCGACGTCCTCGAGCGCTTCGGCCGGTTCGGCCTGCCGCTGCACTTCACGGAGATCACCCTGATGTCCGGTGACCTCATGCCGAAGCACCTCGACGACCTGAACGACCACCAGGTCGAGCAGTGGCCCAGCACGCCCGACGGCCTCGAGCGCCAGGCGCAGGACGCGGTCGAGCTGTACTCCACGCTCGTCGCCGACCCGCGCGTGCAGGTCATCACGTACTGGGGGCTCTCGGACCACGGCATGTGGCTCAACGCGCCCGGTGGTCTCGTGTTCGCCGACGGGACGCCCAAGCCGTCGTACGACGCGCTGCGCGGCCTGATCCGCGGGCAGTGGTGGCTCGCGCCGACCACGGCGGTGACCGACGACGAGGGACGGGTGCAGGTGTCGGGTCTGCCCGGCCGCTACGCGGTGGAGGCGCACGGCACCCGGACCGAGGTCCAGGTGGGTGACGACGCCGCCGAGGTCGCCGTCACCGTGCGATGACCCCTACGGGGACCGGTCCGCGGTGCGGCGCACACCGCAGACGGGTGCGGGCTGAGTCCCGCGGTGCCCGGTGACCGATGCTCCTCCCATGCCACCGCTGCGCCCGCGGCTCGTCCGGGACCGTCTCACGCTCGGCCTCTACACCCCGTTCGTCGTGTGGGGCTGGTTGCTGTACAGCTTCAACCCCTCGGTGCCGCTGCTGGCTGACGAGCTCGGTGTCACCGCTGCGCAGGCGGGCCTGCACGGGACCGCGATGGCCGTCGGCGGGCTGGCGGCCGCGCCGCTGACGCCGCGCGCGGTCCGTCGCTTCGGTCGGCGCGCGACGATCGTCGTCGCCCTGGTGCTCGTGGCGGTGGGCGTCACGGGCCTGCTGCTCGGCCCGACCCTGCCGTGGACGCTGACGGGCATGTTCGTCACCGCGGTGGGTGGGAACGTGATGATCGCCTCCACGCAGGTCGGGGTCGCGCAGCACGCGGGTCCCGCTGCGTCGGCAGCCATCACGGAGGCCAACGGTGTGGGCTCGTCCGTCGGTCTGGTCGGGCCGATCGCCGTCGGGGCGTGCGTCGCCGCCGGGTGGGGCTGGCGCCCGGGCGTGGCGGTGACGGCGGTCCTGGCCGTGGTGACGGCGCTGGTCATCAGCCGTCTGCCCGCGACGCCGGCGTTGCCTCGGTCGTCGGTCCGGGGGGGACGGGGGGACGCGGCGGACACCGCGCCGACAGGGCGTGCGGACGTGTCGGACGCGGCACCCGTTCCGAGCGCCCCGGACGGACCCCAGGTCGACGGGACCGCCGACCGGTCGACGCCGGGCGGGTCCCGATTCTCGCGTCACGCGGCGCCGCTCTTCCTCGCGGCGCTCGTCGCCGCGATCGCGCTCGAGAACGCCACGACGTACTGGGCGACGGACCTCGTGCTGGCGCGCACCGACGCCGGGGCGGGCATCGCGACGGCGACGACCGCCGGTCTCGTCGCGGGCATGTCGATCATGCGGTTCATCGTCGGGCCGCTCTCGCTGCGGGTGCACCCGGCGCACCTGCTCGCCGGCTCCTTCGCCCTCGCCATCGCCGGGTGGGCGCTGCTGTGGACCGCGACGGACGTCGGGGTGGCACTGACCGGCCTGGTCGTCGCGGGGTTCGGCTACGGCGCGCAGTACCCGCTGGGCGTCGCGCTGCTCCTGGCGGTCTCGCCCGGGCAGGGCGACCGCGCTCAGTCGCACGCGACGCTCGCGGGGGCTCTCGCGATCGGCGTCGCGCCGTTCCTGCTGGGTGCGCTCGCCGACGCGTTCGGCACGCACCAGGCGTTCCTGCTCGTGCCCGTCGTGGCAGCGACGGGTGTCGTCGTCGCCCTCCTCGGTGCCCGGGCCGTGCGCCACCCGGCGCAGGCCGACCTGGGATGATGGCGCGGTGCTGCGCCCCGACGTCCAGTCCGTCACCGACCGCGACGACCCCCGGCTGACGGACTACGTCGGCCTGACCGACGTGGCGCTGCGCATGCGCGTCGAGTCAGCGAACGGCTTGTACATGGCCGAGAGCTCGACGGTCCTGGGGCGTGCGCTGCGCGCCGGCCACCGCCCGCGCTCCGTGCTGCTCGCACCGCGCTGGCTGCCCGACCTCGAGAAGATGCTCGCGGACACCCCCGGTGACGGGTCCGTGACCGTGTACGTCGCTGCCGAGCCGGTGCTGGAGGCCATCACCGGCTTCCACGTGCACCGTGGTGCTCTCGCGGCGATGCACCGGCCCGCGCTGCCGGCCGTCGCGGACGTGCTGGCGTCGGCGCGCCAGGGCGCCGGGGCCAGGCGCGTCGCGGTGCTCGAGGACCTCGTCGACCACACGAACGTCGGGGCCGCCTTCAGGTCCGCCGCGGCGCTGGGCGTCGACGCCGTGCTCGTCACCCCGCGCTGTGCCGACCCCCTGTACCGGCGCTCGGTGCGCGTGTCGATGGGCGCGGTGTTCCAGGTGCCGTGGACGCGGATCAGCCCGTGGCCCGAGGGGATCGCGACGTTGCGCGACGCGGGGTTCGTCACGGCGTCGCTCGCGCTGGCCGACGACGCGGTGACGCTCGACGACCTGGTCGCGGACCCGCCGGAGCGGCTCGCGCTCGTGCTCGGCACCGAGGGGGACGGGCTCAAGCCGGCGACGGTCGCCGCGGGGGACCTGACGGTGCGGATCCCGATGGCCGGGGGAGTGGACTCGCTCAACGTCGCGGCGGCCGCGGCTGTGGCGTTCTGGGCGACCCGGGTCTGAACGAGCCCCCGGGCCGCCCGCCGCTCAGGATCCGTCGCGCAGGTCACCCAGGCGGGTCGGCGTGAAGCTGATCCGGTCGAACGTCACCGCGCACCCCTCGCCGGTGGGCGACTGACCCTCGAAGCCGACCGTCACCACGCCCTGCGGGTCGTCCAGGGCGAAGTGCCGGACCAGCGACCACCGGGCGCCGTCGAGTGACGCGTGGTACGCGTACGCGGCGCCGATGCGCGAGACGCGCAGCCACACCTGGTTGCCGTCGACCGCGAAGCCGTTCGCGTCGTCGGACACGCCGCGCGTGACGACGGAGACGATGAGCGGGACACCGTCGGGCGAGTACTCGAAGCAGAGCTTGCCCCAGTTCCGGTCGTCGACGTGCAGCAGCAGCACACCGGCGTCGAACGTCGCGGCGAAGTCGACCGTGACGCGAGCAGTCAGCTGGAAGTCGCCCGCGGGCGGGGTGCCCAGCAGCGTGGGGGCGTTGAGGACGCCGTCGGAGTAGAACGAGATGCCGCCGCTCGGGTCGAGGAAGACGTCGGTGCGCGGCGGTGCGGTCACCCGCACGGTGCCCGGCACGTCGTCCACCACCCACGCGGAGCCGGCCGAGGGGGCCAGGTCGAAGGGGACGGCGGGGACGTGCAGGGGTGTCGTCATCGGGGATCTCCTGGAGGTGGTGGGTCGGCCGGTCGGGACCCATCGAGGCCTTCACGCCCGGCCTGGACAGGATCGCACCAGGCGGCGCGATCCTGTCGGCGCCGCGCACCGACCGCGCCCGGTGTCCCGCGAACGGACGCAGGGGCGGCCCCGGCAGGCAGGCGGGACGAGGCGACCGCGGTGGTGACGCGGCCACGTCCCGCGGCCGTCAGCCGAGCGCCAGCCCTGCGACCGCCTCGACGCCCGGGGCGCGCACCAGCAGTGCACCGGGCAGCGCGATCTTCGAGCGGCGCAGACCGCTCCCGATGATGACGGTGCCGCCCGCGTGGGGGTCGTCGTCGGCGACGGCGGCGTCGGCCAGCACCCGGTACCCGGCGGGCAGGCCGAGCGGCGTGATGCCGCCGTACTCCATCTGCGACTCCGCGGTCGCGCGGTCCACCGGCAGGAACGACGCCTTGCGGACGTCGAGCAGGCGCTTGACCGCGTTGTTGACGTCCGCGCGTGTGGTGGCCCGCACGAGGCACGCGGCGGTCCGCTCCTCGCCCGCTCGCCTGCCGGCGACGAGGACGCAGTTGACCGACGCCGACAGCGGCAGCGCGTAGGCCTCGGTCATGGCGGTGGTGTCCGCGAGGTCGGGGTCGATGGCGGCGACGAGCACGGCGTCGGCGACCGCCGGCTCGACGGCGGCCCACCCGCTGATCGCGGCGTGCGTGCTGGTGGCCAGCAGGTCCGGGCGGTCGACGGCCCGCTCCCAGGCGAGCGTCCCCAGTGCGGTGGTGGTCATGCGCGGCAGGCTACCGGCGTCGCGGGAGGGCCGCGGGGTGGCCGGCTCAGCGCTGGTACGTCCCCATGAGGACCGCACGTGCGACGGTGTGGAACACCAGCGCGCAGCTCGCCGCGCCCGAGGTCGTGTCGGGCGTCAGCCCCAGGTCGTCCGTGTCGAGCGCGTGGACCGCGACGTAGTACCGGTGCACCTGGTCGCCCGGCGGGGGAGCGGCCCCGACGTACCCGGCCACCCCGTCGTCGCCGCGCAGGTGGAACGCGCCGGTGGGCAGGCCCGAGCCGTCGGGACGTCCCGCGTCCCGGTCGAGCGACGTGACGTCGGGCGGCAGGCCGAGCACCGTCCAGTGCCACCACCCGGCGACGCCGGGCGCGTCCGGGTCGAAGACGTTCACCGCGAACCCGGCGGTCTGCTCGGGGAACCCGGACCAGGTCAGCTGCGGCGAGACGTTGCGCCCGGCGTCGGTGTTGGTGTGCACGTCAGGGATCGGCGCACCGTGCACCCAGTCCGTGCTGGTCACGGCGAAGGTGGGCACGGGCGGCAGCAACGGGTACGGCTCATGGGCGACGGGGCGTGTCAGGGACGTGGGCACGACGACCTCCGGTCCGTCCCGACGCCGGTCGCCGGGGCGGTCACCCCATCCTGGTCGTCACCTGCGCGCGGCGCACGTGCGAGCGGGCGTGCGCGAGCGCGTCCTGGAGGTCGTCGAACACGTGCTGGTCGTCGCTGAGGGCGCTGATCACGCCCACCCCCTCCGCGAGGCGGCGGTGCTCGGGACGCAGGCCCTTGAGGAGCACGACGATCCCGCGCCGGCGCATGTCCGTGATGATCTCGACCAGCGCGTTGGCGCCGCTCGCGTCGAGCACCCGCACGTTGCCCAGGCGGAGCACGACGACACGGACGTCGCTGACCAGCGCGATCTCGTCGAGGAACCGGCGCACGTCGGCGAAGAAGAGGGCGCCGTCGATGCGGTACACCGCGATGTGCTCGTGCAGCAGCGCGTGCTCGGTGTCCGCGGTGAGGTGGTCCTCCGACTCGTCGTCGAACGGCTCGCGGTGCAGCCCGCTGCTGCGCGCGACCGCGCGCAGGGCGAGGACGGCGGCGGCCGCGACCCCCACCTCGACGGCCATGACGAGGTCGAAGACGACCGTCACGGCCAGGGTCACGCAGAACACCAGCGCCCCGGAGCGGCTCGAGCGGCAGATCGCGCGCATGGTCGGCACGTCGACCATGCGCGCGGCGGTCACCAGCAGCACGCCGGCGAGGACGGACAGGGGGATGCGGCCCACGAGCGGGGCGGCGAGGTAGACGATCGCGGCGAGCACGAGCGCGTGCATGAGGGAGGCCACCCTGGTGCGGCCGCCCGAGCGGACGTTGACGGCGGTGCGGGCGATCGCACCGGTCGCGGGCAGGCCGCCGAACAGGCCGGACGCGACGTTCGCGAGACCCTGGCCGAAGAGCTCACGGTTGGGCCTCGTGCGGCCGATGTCGTCGGCCATCCCGTCCGCGACGCGCGCGGACAGCAGCGACTCGAGCGCCGCGAGGGCCGCGACGGCCAGCGCCGACGAGAACAGCGCGCTGGTGGTCGCGAGGTCGACGACCGGCAGGTGCGGGCCGGGCAGGCCGGAGGGAAGGGCACCGATGCGGTCGACGTCGAGGTGGGCCACCTCGGCGACGAGGGTGGCCGCCACGACGGCGATGAGCGAGGCGGGCAGCCCCTTGCGCAGCCGGGGCAGGACGATCATGACCGCGACGACCAGCGCGACCAGGCCGAGCGGTGCGACGGCCTGGGGCCAGTCCACGGCGCCGATCGTGCTCAGTGCGACGAGGCCCGCGTTCTCGCCGTCCGCGCGTGGCGTGTCGAGGGCGAGCGGCACCTGCTGCAGCGCGATGACGACACCGATGCCGCACGTGAACCCCTCGACGACGGGCCAGGGGATGTAGGCGACGAGTCTGCCGATGCCGAGCACGCCGGCCAGCACGACGATGCCGCCGGCCATGATCGCGACCACCGGCACGGCCTCGGTGCCGTGCCGCGCGACGACGGGCAGCAGGACGACCGCCATGGCCCCGGTGGGGCCGCTGACCTGCAGGTGGGAGCCCCCGAAGATGGCGGCGACGGCGCCCGCGACGATGGCGGTGACCAGTCCGGCGGCGGCGCCCAGCCCGGACGCGACGCCGAAGCCGAGTGCCAGCGGCAGGGCGACGACGGCGACCGTGACACCGGCGAGCAGGTCGTGACGCCAGGAGCGGGGCAGGTCGGTGTAGTCGGAACGTGCGGGGGCCAGCGCACGCACGCGTTGCGCGACGGAGGACGCGAGTGCCTCGACGGTCATCTCATGCCTCGGGTGCGGTCGCGGCGGTGTCGAGCAGGCCCTGGCGGCGCGCGGCGGCGTCGACGAGCACGGTCCGGGCAGCCGTGAGCATGTCGGCGACCGCGGGCAGGGTGAGCGCGTAGTGCACGGCGTTTCCGGTGCGTCGCGCGGTGACGACGCCCGCGCGGCGCAGCACGGCGAGGTGCTGCGACAGGTGGGATGCCTCGAGACCGAGCTCGGTCAGCAGCTCGCTGACCTGCCGGTCGCGGTCGACCAGGAGCTCGAGGGTGCGCACGCGCACGGGGTGGGAGAGGGCTTTGAAGAGCTCGGCCTTGACCTCCGCGAGGGGGCGGTCGTCACCGAGGGCGTGCAGGGGCACAAGAACTCCGAATGATGAGTTGATGGAACCGTCAAATCATAGACCTGCCGAGGAGTGGCCCGAGGTACTCGGTGCGCGGGGTGGTTCACCCGCACGAGGCGGATTGACACCTCCCGGGTGTCGGCGTGTACTGGCATGATCGAACACATGTTCGATCCGCTGAGGGTCGGGCAGGCGAACGGCGCCGCGTCCGGCTGCTCACGACGCGAGCCCCGGAGCGGGGCCGGCGTGGTGTCAGGACGCGAGGACGAGGAGCAGACGTGACCGGGACGAGCACCGTCGACCGCGCAGCGCGCGCACGTGCCGCGCTCGCGGCCGCGGAGCTGCGCACCGGTGCGCGCACGGTGCTGTCCACGATGCTGTCCGAGGCGCCCCCTCTCGACGCAGTGGCACCGGACGACGCGGCGGCGCTCGCGGTCGAGGTGCCGCGGACGTCGCTGCTCACCAGCGAACGGCCGCAGCTGCCCGTGCCGCCACCGCTGGCCGACCTGATGCCCGACGGGCTGCGACGCGGCGCGACCACGTCGGTCCTCGGGTCCACGTCACTGGTCCTGGGGGTGCTCGCGCACGCGTGCGCGTCCGGTGCGTGGGCGGTGGCGGTGGGGCACCCGCGACTCGGGCTGCTGGCTGCCGCGCAGGCGGGCGTCGACCTCGCGCGGTTCGCGCTCGTCCCCGACCCCGGTGCGGACGCGGCGCTCGTGCTGGCAGCGCTGGTCGACGGGATCGACGTCGTCCTGGTCGGGCCGGGTGCCCCGCTCGCGGACGCCGACCGCCGCCGCCTGTCCGCCCGCGCCCGCGAGCGCGGCGCCGCGCTGCTGACGACCACGACGTGGCCGGGCGCCGCCGTCGTGCTCGACGCCGGACCGGCGCGGTGGTCGGGCGTCGGTGCGGGGGACGGCCGGCTGCGCACGAGCGAGGTGCAGGTGCGTCGTACGGGTCGGGGCAGCGCCGCCGTCCCCACGGCGGTCGACGTCGTGCTGCCGTTCGCGCCACCGGGTGAGCACGTGCCCCGGGGTCCGGTGCGCCGCCGCACGCGGGCGGCCGGCGGTCTGCGGCTGGTCGGATGAGCACGCGGACGACGGTCGTGTGGGTGCCCGACTGGCCCGTGGTCGCGGCGATGGCGGCCGACGAGGTCCCGGTCGACGCCCCCGCGGCGGTGCACGACGGGCGACGGGTCACCGCGGTGTCGGCGCTCGCGCGCGCCGACGGGGTGCGTCGAGGGATGCGTCGGCGTCAGGCGCAGGGCGTGTGCCCCGAGCTGGTGCTCCTGCCCGCCGACGACGCCCGCGACGTGCGGCTGTTCGAGCCCGTGGCCGCGGCGACCGAGACCGTCGTCGCGGGCGTCGAGGTCGCCCGGCCGGGTCTGCTGCTGCTCCCCGCAGGTGGCGCGGCGCGCTACCACGGCTCGGAGGAGGCCCTCGCGGAACGCATCGTCGACGCGGTCGCCCGGGCCACGGGGCACGAGTGCGGCGTGGGGACGGCCGACGGGCTGCTCGCCGCGGTGCTGGCTGCCCGCTCCGGCGCTGTCGTCGAGCCCGGCGTGTCGGGCGTGTTCCTCGCGCCGCACGGCGTCACCGAGCTCGTGTACGCGACGACCACACCTGAGCAGGCTGCGGAGGTCGCCCGCCTGGTCGACCTGCTGCACCGGTTGGGGTTGCGCACGCTCGGCGCGTTCGCCGCGCTGCCGGCGCCCGACGTGCACGCGCGGTTCGGCCGGCTCGGCACGTGGGCGCGCACGCTCGCGCGCGGTCTTGACGAGCGTCCGCCTGCACGTCGCCGTCCCGAGGCCGACCTGGAGGTGAGCACCGACCTCGACCCGCCGGTCGACCGCGTCGACACGGCGACCTTCGCGGGCCGGCGTCTGGCCGAGCAGCTGCACGCCGACCTCGTCGCCCGGTCCGTGACGTGCGGGCGCCTCCAGGTGTCCGCACGCACGGACGACGGCACCGAGCTCGTGCGCACGTGGCGGACCGACCTGGGCGGGTGGGGTGCGATGGCCGCCGCCCGCATCACCGACCGGATCCGCTGGCAGCTCGACGGGTGGCTCACCGCGTCGGCCGTCGCGACCGCCCGGGACCGGCGGCGCGAGGCGTGGGAGCGGGACCGGGGCGTCGGGTCCGGTGACCGGCGGGTCGACGTGCGCGCGCCCGGCGACGAGGACGACCTCGCCCCGGTCGCGCTGGTCCGGCTGACGCTCACGGCGCTCGACGTCGCCCCCGCCGGTGCGGAGGCGACGCAGCTGTGGGGCGGCCCGTCAGGCGGTGACCTGCGTGCGCACCGGGCGCTCGAGCGTGCGCAGAGCATCGTCGGTGGCCCCGGGGTGCTGACCGCGACGCTGCAGGGCGGCCGTGACGTGCGCGACCAGGTGCACGTGCGGCCGTGGGGTGAGCAGAGCGACCCCCCGCGTCCGGCGGACCGGCCCTGGCCGGGGCGCCTGCCGGACCCCGCGCCCGCGACCGTGCTGGTCGACCCCGTGCGTGTCGAGGTGCGGGGCGTCGACGGTGCGCCCGTGCGGATCGACCGGCGGGGCCGGCTGAGCGGGTCGCCCGGCACCGTGCGTGCGCAGCCCGACGGCGACGACCAAGCCGTGGCCGGGTGGGCCGGGCCCTGGCTGCTGTCCGACCGCTGGTGGTCCCACCCGGGTGCGGCGCCGCAGGTCCGGGGGTACCTGCAGGTCGCGTTCGACGACGGCGGAGCGGTGCTGCTCACGCACACCGACGGGGTGTGGACCTACGAGGCGGACTATGACTGAGGACCGGTTCCCGGGGCGCGTCGTGCACGAGGCCCGCGCGGACTGGCCGCCGCGGTACGCCGAGCTGCACGCGCACTCCGCCTTCAGCTTCCTCGACGGGGCCAGCCAGCCCGAGGAGCTCGCCGCCGAGGCCGCGCGGCTCGGGCAGAGTGCGCTCGCGCTGACCGACCACGACGGGCTCTACGGGGTCGTGCGGTTCGCGCAGGCCGCGCGCGCCGTCGGGCTTCCCACCGTGTTCGGGGCAGAGCTTCACCTGCCCGCACCCGACCCGCGCCGCCACCCGCGCGAGAAGCGACCGGCACCCGGACCGCCGGTCCTCGACGCGCCCACGGGCGTCCCCGACCCGCGCGCGAGCCACCTGCTGGTGCTCGCGCGGGGGCCGGACGGGTACCGCGCGCTGTCGCGGGCGATCGCCGAGGGGCACCTGCGCACCGGGCGCAAGGGCGCCGCGGAGTACCACCTGGAGGAGCTGGCCGAGGCCGCCGCGGGCCAGTGGCTGGTGCTGACCGGGTGCCGTAAGGGCGCCGTGCGGCGGGCGCTGGCCGGGGGCGACCCCTCGGGGGTCCTCGGTGTCGCGCGCGGCGGGATCGAGGCCGCGCGGACCGAGCTGGACCGGCTCGTCGCGCTGTTCGGGCGGGACAACGTGGCCGTCGAGACGACGATGCACGGCGACGCGTACGACACCGACCGCGCCGACGCGCTCGCTCAGCTCGCGGCCGACGCGCGACTGCCGCTGGTGGCGACCGGCAACGTGCACTACGCCACCGAGCGCGACGCGGACCTCGCCCAGGCGCTCGCGGCCGTGCGCTCGCGGTCCTCCCTCGACGACCTCGACGGGTGGCTGCCCGGTGCGCCCGTCGCGCACCTGCGCTCGGCCACCGAGATGCTCTACCTGCACCGCCGGCACCCGAGCGCGGTGACCACGGCGGCGGACCTGGCCGCGGAGTGCGCGTTCGACCTGTCGCTCGTCGCCCCGAGCCTGCCGCCGTACCCGGTCCCCGACGGGCACACCGAGGCGACGTGGCTGCGTGAGCTGGTGCGCCGCGGCGCGCTCGAGCTGTACGGGCCGCCGGAGGCCGAGCGCGTGCCCGGTGCGTACGCGCAGCTGCAGCACGAGCTGCGCGTCATCGAGGACCTGGGGTTCTGCGGCTACTTCCTCGTGGTCTACGAGCTGGTCGAGTTCTGCCGCCGCAACGGGATCATGGCGCAGGGGCGCGGCTCGGCCGCCAACTCCGCGGTCTGCTTCGTGCTGCGCGTCACCGCGGTGGACCCCGTGAAGCACGGTCTGCTGTTCGAGCGGTTCCTGGCGCCCGAGCGCGACGGCCCCCCGGACATCGACGTCGACATCGAGTCCGCGCGCCGGGAGGAGGTCATCCAGCACGTCTACGCCATGCACGGCAGGTCGCACGCCGCGCAGGTCGCCAACGTCATCTCCTACCGGCCGCGCTCGGCGGTGCGCGACGCGGCCCGGGCGCTGGGGTACGACGTGGGGCAGCAGGACGCGTGGAGCTCGTCGATCGAGCGGTGGGGGAGCCTGCGCGGGCAGGAGAAACCGAGCCCGTGGTGGACGTTGACGCGGTCGGGGCCCGTGAGCCCGGAGACGCCGGGACGACCGACCGCCGACAACCACGATGTCGTCCCGGCGCACATGCCGCCGGCCGCGGCGGACACCGAGGACATCCCCGAGCACGTCATCGACCTGGCCGAGCGCTTCCTGCGTCTGCCGCGCCACCTGGGCATCCACTCGGGCGGCATGGTGATGTGCGACCGGCCCGTCATCGAGGTGTGCCCGGTGGAGTGGGCGCGCATGGAGGGGCGCACGGTCCTGCAGTGGGACAAGGAGGACTGCGCCGACGCGGGGCTGGTGAAGTTCGACCTGCTGGGCCTGGGGATGCTCACGGCGCTGCGGCTGGCGTTCACCGAGGTCGAGAGGCACGAGGGCGTCACGCTCGACCTGCACGGGCTGCCGCACGAGGACCCGGCGGTGTACGAGCTGCTGTCCGCGGCGGACACCGTGGGCGTCTTCCAGGTGGAGTCGCGCGCGCAGATGGGGACGCTGCCGCGGCTGCGGCCTTCGACGTTCTACGACATCGTCGTCGAGGTCGCGCTGATCCGGCCCGGGCCGATCCAGGGCGGGTCGGTGCACCCGTACATCGAGCGGGCCCAGGGTCGGCAGAAGGTCACGTACCTGCACCCGACGTTGGAGAAGTCGCTGAGCAAGACCCTCGGTGTGCCGCTGTTCCAGGAGCAGCTCATGCAGATGGCCATCGACGTCGCGGACTTCACGCCCGCGGAGGCGGACCAGCTGCGCCGCGCCATGGGGTCGAAGCGCTCGATGGAGCGCATGGAGGCGATGCGGGCGCGGCTCATGGACGGCATGGCTGCCAAGGGCATCGGGCCGAAGGTCCGCGAGGAGATCTTCGACAAGCTCAAGGCGTTCGCGGACTTCGGGTTCCCCGAGTCGCACGCGTACTCGTTCGCGTTCCTCGTCTACGCGAGCTCGTGGCTCAAGGTGCACCACCCCGCCGCGTTCTACGCCGGCCTGCTCGCGGCGCAGCCGATGGGCTTCTACTCACCGCAGTCCCTGGCCGCGGACGCCCGCCGGCACGGCATCGAGGTGCTGCGCCCGGACGTGCAGGCGTCCGACGTGCTGGCCGTCGTCGAGCGGGTGGGTCCCACGCCGCCGGGTGGTGAGCCGCGCCTGGTGCCGCAACCCAGCGGCACCGGTCCGACCCGACCCGTGGGGGTGCGCACGGGCGAGGGGTCGGTGCGCGCGCTCGCGGTGCGGCAGGGGTTGACGCAGGTGCGGACCATCGGCGAGGACGTCGCCCGCGCCCTTGTCGACGAGCGCACCGCCCGCGGCCCGTTCGCCGACCTGCACGACCTGGTGCAGCGGGTGCAGCTGACCACCGCGCAGCTCGAGGCGCTCGCGACGGCCGGTGCGCTGGACTGCCTCGGGGTGGACCGCCGGGCGGGGTTGTGGGCGGCGGGGGCGCTCGCGCAGGAGGGGCCGGACACCCTGCCGGGGGTGGCCGTCGGTGTGAAGGCGCCGACGCTGCCGGGGCTGTCCGACGTCGAGGTCGCCACGGCGGACGTGTGGGCCACGGGGGTGTCGGTCGACTCCTACCCGACGCAGTTCGTCCGCGAGGGTCTGGACGAGGCCGGTGTGCTGCGCGTCGAGCAGGCGTTCCGCACCGAGGAAGGCCGACGGATCGCCGTCGCCGGCGTCGTCACGCACCGCCAACGCCCGGGCACGGCCGGGGGAGTGACCTTCCTGTCCCTGGAGGACGAGACCGGGCTGCTCAACATCGTGTGCTCCGCCGGGCTGTGGCAGAGGTTCCGGCGGACGGCCCGGACGGCGAAGGCGATGGTCGTGCGGGGGCGGCTGGAGAAGGCGGACGGGGCGACGAGCCTCGTCGCGGAGCACCTCAGTCCGTTGTCGTTGAAGGTGCGCAGCAGGTCGCGGGACTTCCAGTAGCCCTGCCCTGCGCTGTTCGCGTCAGCCTGCCAGCCGGGACGACACCAGACGGTTGAGCGAGACGCCCTGCTCGGCCGCCTCCGTCGCGAGCCGGCGGTGGACCTCGGGCGGGATGCGCACCTGGAAACGTCCGGAGTACACGCGGTCCGCCAGTGGCAACGGCGGGGTCTCACCGCTCTCCGCCATGTCCTCGAGGACGTCCTGCAGGAGCGACTCGATGCCGGACAGTGCCGCGGTGCGGTCCGTGTCGATCCACGAGAGCGACGGGAACTCGGCGACGGTCGACACGTAGGCCTCGTCCTCGGCGGACCACGTGATCCGGTACGTGTAGTGGTCGGCGCTCGTCATCGTTCCTCCTGCTCCACCTTCTCGATCGCGGCCAGCACCTGCCGGACCTGGTACGGCTTCGCGGAACCGTGGTCGTCCTGGATGTTCACCCGAGGGTCGCCCTGCCACGGAGTCCTGAAGACCTGGTGCGACGACCCACGCTGACGCGGTTCGCCGAAGTAGTGCCGACAGACCCGCTCGAGGTCCGAGAAGCGCACACCCTGGGGCGAGCGACGCATCTCCGCGACGAGACGTTCAATCGACGGCATGAGTCATGGTGTCACTATTGACACTGGAAGTCACGTGGCCGACGGCCCCTCGCGAGCTGCGCGTGGTGGGGGAGAGGGCACCTAGTTCGCATTAGTGAGGCCGGATGTCCCTCAAGATCGGTGCTTGCGGTCGAGTGTGTCCAGAGCCGGGCGACCCTGCTGTCGACGCGCACGCGGCATCCGCATGGTGGCGGTCGATCGCAGAGAGCTCATCCGCTACCAGCACCTCGAGGGGTGCGGCCGCGCCCCTCGTCACCCCGAGAGATCACAGCCCTGAGGTCTCCTGCGTCATCGCGCTGAAGCACCGGCGATCGACGGTCGGATGGCGGAGTACAGCAGCATGTCCACCCGTCGCCCGCCGACGACCTGCCGGCTGCGCAGCAGCCCTTCACGTTCGTAGCCGGCGTTCTCGGCGGTGCGGGTGGACGCCACGTTCCACGGTTCGATGAAGAGTTCGATGCGGTGCAGCTGGGGGATGGTCCACGCGAACGCGGTGACCGCCGTCAGAGCGCGCGCCGCGATCCCTCGGCCGCGTTCGGTCGGTGCGACGCCGTACCCGGCGGTCGCACGCCCGTGCTCGATGTCGGCGATCCACAGCCCGACCTGCCCGAGCGCACGGTCGTTGTTGGCGTCCGCGACGCAGAACGAGTACCCGGCGCCCGTCACCAGCCGGTAGTGCTGCCGGTCGATCCACTCCTGGGCCTGCTCGGCCGTCGCATCGGCGACCAGTGTGCCGGTCAGGGGCGTGTACGGGTCCGTCGACAGGTTGTGGACCATCCCGACGTCGCGGGGTTCGAACGCCCGCAGGCGGACGCCACCGAACGTCGGGGCGGGCGTCGGCAGCACGAGCATGGGGACAGTGTCGGCGCACTGCCGAACCTCGTCCACGGCTCCGCGCTGGCGATTTCGTGCCTCGAGGATCTGCGCGGTGTCGCCGTGCGAGTCGCACTCAAGGCGGGAAGGTGCCCGCGGACCCGAACCCACCTGTGGGCGTGGATCGCGGTGGCTCTCATCGCGGTCGTTGCCGCGGGCGCGTTCGTCGCGGCTGGGCTCTAGCGCGGCGCTGGCGCGCTACCGCGTGCGCACCACGCTCCACGCCGCGCTGCGGCCCACCCCGTCGACCTCGACCAGTCCTTCGCTCCTCAGCTCGCCGAGGACCAGCCGGATCGTCTGGTCGGAGACCCCGGGCAGCGCGGCCCGGGCGTCGCTCATGCGGAACGAGCGACCTGCGTGCTGCAGCACGTAGGTACGGACGCGCTCCTGCTTGCTCCTGCCGCTGCGCGCGGTGGCGACGAGGGACGAGAGCTCGTCGGAGCAGTCGGCCAGCGCGCGGACCAGGGAGCGCAGCCACGGCCACGGGTCGTGCCGGCCGTCCTGCCAGTCCGCGGTCGAGTCGAGCAGGGCGGTGGCGTGCACGTCGGCGGATCGCGCGATGGCTGCGTCGAGCGACACGTACCGCGCCACGTCGTACCCGGCGTCGTGCAGCAGGCCCGGTGTCAGGGCGCGCGCGAGCCGGCCGTTGGCGGTGGTGAAGGGGCGGATCGCCATGAGGTCGAGCACGAACAGGCCCGTGAGCAGGACCGGGTGGTGGCGGCCGGTGACGAGCGCGCCGCGGTACCGGGCGATCAGCTCGTCGAGGTGGTGCGGGACGTCGGCAACCGCGACCGGGGTGAATCGCTTGACCCGCGCGGAGCGGGGGTCGCGGTCCAGCACGACGCTCTCCACCCGCCGGAGCCGTCCGCCTGGCGTCGGGGTGCGCGCGAGCAGCAGCCGGTGGACCTCCAGGACGAGGTCGACGTCCACGGGTCCCCGACCCTCGCCGGCGACGTGGTCGAACGCGTCGCGGCACCCGGCGAGCTCCTGCTCCTCCCGGCCCTGCAGCCGGTCGACATCTCCCGCGACGATGGCCGCCGCGCGTCGGTGCATCACGACGACCCCGTCGAGAGCGGCGGACGACTCGATGCTCGCGGGGCGTGCGCGGGCGGCCAGGCTCGACAGGAGGCCGGGCAGGACGTCCGGCAGGAGCCCCGCGGAGCCTTGTACCGCGTCCACGACGCGGAGGTCCGTGACGACGTCGAACGGGACGGACCCGATCAGGCCGTCGAGGTCGTCGAACGACTTCACGCTGTCACCGGTCTCCACCAATCATCACAACACGCCCCATAAGTTGGTGAGTTTAGCGTGTGAGTAACAACTATGCGTCCAGAATCGCCAGGAGACGCCGCGTCGTAGCTTTCGCACCGTGCGTCCCCGTGTCGACGCACCTACGACGTGCGCTCGGGCTCCGTGGCGACCTCCACGACGGCGGACGAGCACTCGTCCAGGAAGCAGAGCTCGCTCTCGCCGCAGACCGGGTCGAGGTGCGTGATGCCGACCTCCCACCGCCCCGGCGGCAGGTCGACGGGGACGACTTCGCGCGTGTCGTCGGGGGTGAGCACGACGTCCCCGGCCTCCTCCCAAGCGTCGTCGGAGCCGGCGGGCCGGCTGTGAAGCCGGAACGTCTGGTCCTGGAAGCGGCCCATCGTGACGTCGCTCCACGCCAGGCCGGCGCCCCGCTCGTCGGACACGGCCTCGACCGTGAGGAACGGCGACTCCGGCTGGTTGTCGCAGACCTCGTCGGCGCTGAGCTCGTCGGCGGCGACGTCCGAGCAGCCCGTCAGGGCGGCGAGCAGCACGACCGCCGCCCCCAGCGCACGTCGCACGTCTGCCATGCGGCGCACCCTAGGCGCCGGATCGTCCCGGTTCCGCCCCGGCGGTCGCGAGTCATCCGGACGGCCCAGCCGCCTGCTGGTGCACCGGGACGTGCCGCTGCGCACGCTCGGAACGGAGGTTCGCGGTCAACGGGTGGAAGACCTGGGCCACTCGGGTGAGACAACACGGATCTGCTGATCGGGCGCGAAACGGACCACCTAGCGCGCGAGCGCCGGGGCGAGCGTCAGTCGACGGCAGCCCCGTCGGGCGGCGGTCCGACCAGCGTGCCGAGGTGGGCCGTGAGCTCGTCCATGGTCCGCGCGAACGCCGCGGGCAGGTCGACGTCGTACGCGTCGGCGAGCACCAGCAGCGACCACAGGCAGTCGGCGAGCTCGTGCGCGAGGGCGTCGTCGAGGTCGGCGCGAGGTCGCACACCGGCCTTCCCCTGGACGAGCTTGGCGAGGTCGCCGACGTCGCCGACCAGGCCGAGCATCGTCTCCTGCGTCGTCCAGGCACGCCCGTAGCGCTCGGCCCCCACCTGGTCGTACAGCGCGCGCACCGCCAGGGCACGCGCCTGCATCGACCTCAGGTCGCCCGCGCTGCCGTCCTCGGTCACGCCGTGGTCACCCCCTCAGGAACCCCGGCCACCGGCTTGGTCCGCGACCGGCCGGCCGCGTCCTTCAGCACGATGTACTTGAGGTCGACGTGCGGCTCGAGCGCGCTGAACTTGTCGTTCGGCGCCCCGATGACCAGCTGGAACCCCAGCCCGCGCCACGCGCCGATCGCGCGGCCGGTGAACCGGGCGTCGGCCTTGATGAGGGCCTCGTCGAGGAACACCGGCGCGTAGCGCGGCCGCTCGGCACCGGAGTCACCGAGCTGGTAGCGCAGCGCCGCGCCGACGATGAACGCCACCAGCTCCTGCGACTCCCCGCCGGACTTCTCGCCGATGTGGTCGTACAGCGCGACGTGGTTGCCGTCGAGGTCGACCTTCTCGGCCGACAGCCGCACGTGCCGACGCACGTCGACGAGGTCCGCGTAGTCCGGTGCGGTGCGGCGGATGCGGTCGATGACCTTCGCCATGCGGTGGTACCGGCGCTCGCGCTCGGCGTCGGTCGCCTCGGTCGAGAGCACCTCGCGCAGCTCGCGCAGCTCCTTGCGGAACCGAGCGACGACCGTCGACTGGGTGTCGCGGGCGTCGATGCGCAGGCGGTGGTCGTCGTCCGCGAACGGCAGGTCCGCGAGGATGTCGTTGACGGGGCGGATGCGCTCCTTGATCTCCCGCACCGACCGCGACAGCGCGCTGTGCAGGTCCGCCAGGTCGTTGCCGGAGAGCCGCAGCAGGCTCTTGCGCCACTCCGCCTCGAGCTCGTGCAGGCCCTGGGTCTGCAGCTCGGTGAGGATCCGGTCGTAGTCGCGGTACGACGCGTCGGGATCGGTGCCGAGGTTCGGGTCGGGCCAGCGCTCGACGAACGTCTCGAACGTGCGGCGCAGGGCGTCGCGCGCGGTCGCGACGGTCTGCTGGGCGGACTGCCGGTCGGCGCGCAGCAGGTCCGCGGCACGCGCCACGACGGTGTCGAAGGCGTCCAGGGCGGCGGCCGGGTCCCTCCGGTCGTCGACGCGGGGGAGGTCCGGCTCGGTGCCGCCGAGCACGCTCTCGAGGTAGGCGCGCTGCTCGGGGTCGAGCTGCGTGCCCGCGTCCTGCGCGGCGTCGAGCGCGCCCTGGGTGACGTCGACCGCGTCCGTCGTGGCCGACCAGCGCTCGCCCAGGCCGCCTGCGGCGCCCTTGGTGCGCCCGAGCTGCTCGGTGAGGTCCTGGATGAGGACCTCGAGCTCGGCGGCCCGCTGCTGCAGGCGCCCGACGTCGGGGTTGCCCGAGGTGACCTCCTCGACGACCCGCTGCCACCGGTCCCGCTCGGCCTCGACACCGGCGATGTCGACCTGGTCCCAGGTCAGCTCGACGACCCCGGTGTACGCCTGCAGCGTCGCGTCGTGCCGGTCCCACGCGGACTCGGCCTCCTCGACGCGCGCCTCGGCCTCGCTGTACCGCGCCTCGGCGCGCTCGAGCTGCCGGTTGAGGTCCGTCAGGCGGCGCGTGTTCGTGAACCCCAGGACGTTGCGCGCGCCCTGGCCACCGTGGGCGCCGCGACGCCCCTCCGAGAGCTGCCCGCCGCGCGTGAGCGCCCTCTCGTGCTGCGCGAGCTCGCCGGGGGTGTCGACGCACACGTACGCGAACCGCGACGCCAGCTCGCTCTTGAGCCAGCCGGTGAACGGGCTCTGCCGGTAGTCCAGGCGGCCCGGCAGCGTGCGGCCGTCGAGGCCGACGTCGTCGCGCAGGTCGGTCGGCACGCCCTCGAACCGGATGCGCCGCCCCGTGCGCACGGAGTCGATCGCACGACGGAACGCCTGCAGGTGCGCGACGTCCAGCAGGATGAGCGTCGCGAACCCGCCCAGGGCGAGGTTGAAGGCGTCGCGCCACGGCTCGTGCTCGGTGCGGACCTCGACGAGCTCGGCGACGAACGGCAGGTCCTCGGGCGTCAGGCCGGCCGCCTGCGCGAGCGCGGCGCGCGTCGCGTGCAGGTCGCCGGGGATGTTGTCGTGGCGGTGGCGCGCGTCGGCGTGGTCGCGGCGCAGCACGGCCAGGTCCGCCGCGGCCTCCTTGCGCTCGGACATCGCGTCGACCAGGGCCTGGCGTGCGGCGGCCTTCGCGTCGGTGTCCGCCAGTGCGGTGCGTGCCCGCCCGACGAGGTCGGTGAACTCGTCGAGTGACGAGACGGTCTGCCCGAGCGTCGAGCGGAGCGCGTCGTCCAGGCGCGCCCGCGCGCGGCGGACCTCCTCGACGTGCGCCGCGACGCCCTGCAGCTCGCGCTGCGCGGTCGCCAGACGGTCGCCGCCGGACGCCCACAGGGTCTGCTTGACCCCGTCCAGCTCGGCGCGCGCCGCGGTGACGCGCGCGGATGTCTCCGCCGCCAGGCGCTGCGCCTCGCGGTGCCGGCTCTGCAGGTCGGCCTCGACGTCACGCAGCAGCCCCAGGCGCCGCTCGTGGCGCCACAGCGCGGCGGGGGAGGTGCCGTCGTCGAAACCGCCGACGGCGTCGACGACGCGCAGGCGGGCCGCCGCCTCCTCGATCGCGGCGCGGTGCTCGCGGATCGGCTCGAGCGCCTTGACCTGCTGCCGGGCGGTGATCATCTGGTCGCGCGTGCCCGTGAGCTTGTCGAACTGCTCGACCACGGCGTCGGCCGTGGCGAACGTGTCGGGCTCCTCGAGCACCATCGCCTTGTACAGCGCGTCGACGGTGGTGATCTGCTGGCCGGCCTGGATGCGGCCCAGCAGGGCGACGGCCTTGCCGCCGTCGCCCGCGGCGCCGATGCCGAGCGTCGAGTGCAGCCGCGCGGTGAACTCACGGTCGGTGTCGAAGCAGGTGAGGCCCGCGGCCGCGACCGCCGAGCGCGTCAGCCGCTGGGCGGCGGCCGGCTCCAGGTCCCGCAGGTCGAACTCGGTCTCGCACGTCGCCCGCACGGCCGTGACGTCCTCGAGCGTGCGCGCCGACGACGGCACGTACCAGCCGCGCACGGCCGTGAACCGCGTGCCCGACTGGTCGGCCCACGTCATCGCGATCGCCGACCACGTGTCCTTGCCGTCACCGCGCAGCACCCGCTGGCGGGTCCCCTCCGCGGTGCGCGACTCGTCGAGCTTGCCGCGCGCGTAGGACAGGATGTTGCGCTGGTCCTTGCCGCGCGGACGCCCCACGACCCCGCCGTTCGAGGCGCCGTTGAACGGCGTCGTGTGCGGCATGAGCAGCGCGATGTACCCGTCCATGAGCGTGGACTTGCCCGAGCCGGACCCGCCGGACAGCAGTGTCGCGGTCGACGCGAGGCGCACCCGGTGGTGGCCGTCGTAGCCGCCCCAGTTCACCAGCTGCAGGTCGAGGGCGACCCACTGCTGACCCGTCGACGCCGCGGGGATCAGCCCGAACAGCGAGTCGACCATCGTCACGGTGCCGTCTCCTCGTCCTCGTCCTCACCGGACGTCTGGTCCGCCAGCGCCTCGTCGATCGTCCCCTGGCCGGGGATCTCCTCGACCGGACCGCCCGGGGGTGCCTCACCGGGCCGCTCGCGCGTCGCGTCGACGGTCGTCCCGGCGGTGGGCCCGTCCGGGTGCGCCGTCTCCGCGATGTCCGTGGTCTCGGTGTCCGTACGTTCGTCGTCCGTGTCTGCGGCGTCCTCGGTGACGTGGAACCGCTGGGCGGGGGCCTCGTCGTGCGTCGCGGGCGTGTCGTGCGTGTCCGCGTCGCGCGTCTGCAGCCACTCGCGCAGCTCGCCGAGCCGCTCGTTGCTGAGCACGACCTCGACCAGCGGTGTCACGCGGTAGCGGCCCTCGGACTCCTCGTCGATGACGCCGTCCTTCGCGAGGCGGGCGACCGCCGTGCGGATCTCCCGCTGGTGCGCGGCGACGTTGGTGTCGTCGGGGTCGAAGTAGGTCAGCGCGGTGGCCTCGAGCTCCTCGACGTCGACGCGCGCCGACGTCTCTCCCGCGCCGCGCTCCCGCTGGAACACCGTGCGCAGGTGCACGAGGACGAGGGTCTCGGCGCGCGTGTACGCCTCGTCGCGCAGCAGCACGGGCACGTCGAGCTCGGCCGAGCGCACCTGGCGCTTGTACGCGATGCCGCGCTCGTGGTCGACGACCAGGTGGACGAACAGGTCGTGCAGCCGCGACTCGACCACCTGCTGGTTCTCCAGCAGGGTGCGCCACTGCGCGGGGTTGCGCTCGGCCAGCAGGAACCGGCGCTGCAGCAGCCGCACGAGCACCCGGCGCACGTCGGCGTCGAGCGTCCCGGTGTCGCCGGCGAACAGCTCGGCCGGGTCGTCCTCCATGGCGACGGGCGCGATGAACCCGCCGGCCTCCACGTCGTCGTGCATGACGGTGTCCGTCATCGGTCCTCGTCCCTCGTCCTCGTCGTCGTCGCGCCGAACGCGAACCGGCGGCGCGTGCCGTCGGGGCGGACCGCGTCCACGAACGCGAGCTCGTCGCTCTCCGTCATGCCGCGCTGGTGCGCGAGCTCCAGCAGGCCCAGCAGGTCGACCGGTCGGCGCAGCTCCGCCGGCGCGGCACGGAACGCCGCCGCCAGGTCGACCTCGGGTGCGTCCTCGCCGAACGTGCGCAGGTGCGCGTCGAGGTCGGCGTAGTGCGGCCCGCCCCACGCCCGGGCGTCGGTGTCCGCCACGTCCGCGCCGTCGTCCCAGTCCGCCAGCGCGTCGGGCGCCCGGGCGGGGCGCAGGTCGCCCGGCGTCTGGCGAAGGTGCTCGACGTCCGCGACGGGCAGCCGGCGCAGCGGCGTCACGGCCTGCCCGCGGCGCGAGTCCGGGAGCCACGCGGCCATCCCCGTCATGACGTCGCGCAGCAGGTCGTCGACCTGCCGGTCGCGCAGCGGGTCGTGGTTGCGCACCTGCGCCGTGATCACGTACGACGCCTCACGCTGCGCGGCGAAGACCTGGTCGAGGCCCTGCTCGATGCGCCGGACGATCTCGCGCAGCTCGGCCCGCTGGGGCGAGGGCAGCCGGGTCGCGAACCGGTGCCGCAGCACGGTGTCCAGCTGGGCCGACAGCTCGTCGAGCCGCTGCGGGTCGCCCAGCAGGCGCAGCGCACCGGCGAACGCGCGTCCCTCCGGGGTCGCGTCCATGACCTGCTCGCCGCGCTGCAGGTACTCGCGCAGCACGTCGCCAGTCGGGCGCTGGTCCTGGCGCAGCGCCGTGACGACGTCGCGCTGCATGGCCTTGATCGACTCGGCGACGCGCGCGAAGTCCGCCGGCAGCTCACGCACGAGGTGCAGGACGTTCTCGGCCTCCTCGAGCAGCTCCTCGTCATCGACCTCGTCGACCTCGCCCGTGCGCTCGAGGCGCGCGATCTCGGCCTGCAGCCGCTTCACCTCGGTGTCGAGGCGTGCGATGCGCATCATGACGTCGGGGTCGGCGTCGAGCGCGAGCCGCTCGACCGCCTCCAGCAGCGTGCGCACCCGCGACTGCGACACCCGGGCCCGGACGCCGCCGGCGCGCCCCGCGACCTCGAGGGCCCCGACCGCGTGCGCAGACAGGCGGTACACCTCGACGTCGTCGTCCAGCACCTGTCGCACGAGCCAGCCCGCGTCCGCCCACTGCCGGCACAGGTCGCGGGCCGAGCCGGTCGGCAGCCCGTCGCCGTGCCCCGCCGCCCGCAGCTGGTCGAGCGCGTCGGCGACCTCGGTGTGGGCGTCGGCGACCGGTACGGCAGGGCGCTCGACCGTGAACACGAGCGACAGCAGCGAGACGACCAGGGGAGCGTGCCGCTTGTGCAGCAGGTCCAGCATGGGGTTCTGGAACGCCCGGACAGCGCCCAGGTACGCCCCTTCGGCACGAGTGATCATCGCCGGACAGCGTAGGTGCTGTACGGGCCCCGGCTGGTCAGGGGGCGACGGCAGAGAGCGGGTCCTGGACGCCTCGGCGTGCGCGGCCCCAGCCGACTGTCCGGTTCGCCGTGGATCGCCCGCAATCCGGCGTCACGGGACGGCAGCGGGGTGGCGCTGATCACGGTGGTCGAGTCCCGGAGGGCGGCAACGAAGAAACCCCCGACCGCGTCTCCGCAGGTCAGGGGTTCTTCGTCGCTGTCTCAACGAGTGTCCGGAGGGGGACTTGAACCCCCACGCCCTTTCGGGCACTAGCACCTCAAGCTAGCGCGTCTGCCATTCCGCCACCCGGACAGGTGGGCGTCCGCGGAACCGTTTCCGGCCCCTCGGCGCGGCAGAGAACATACCACGGGGCCGGTGCCGATCCCGCATCGAGGTGCTGCCGCGCACGCCCACGGAGCGTCGGCGGGCAGCGGCCGGACCTGGGGGGCAGACTGCTCCTGACGGTTCCCCTGGGTGGAGGTCATCGCATGGTCGACGTGTCGGACACCCGGTCGTCGCCCGCGGTCCCGAGCGCCTCTGCGCGCAAGGTCGCCGGGGGCCGGCGCAACCCCGCCGTCATCGGCCGGGACGACACGGCGCCCCGGTGGCTGCGGAGGTCGGCGGGGGTCTCGTGGCGGCTGCTCGTCGTCCTCGCCGCGGTGGTCGTCGTGTTCTACGCGACGTCACGCGTCACGCTGCTGTTCATCGCGGTCTTCCTGGCTCTGGTCTTCACCGCCGTGCTGCGTCCGCTGGTCGAGCTGCTGGCGCGGGTCATGCCGCGGGGCCTGGCGACCGCGCTGTCGCTGCTCGGCGGCATCCTGTTCTTCCTCGGGATGCTCACCTACGTCGGCTACTCGATCGCCACGCAGTGGAACAACCTGAGCAAGCAGTTCGAGTCCGGCATCAAGCAGATCACCGACTTCCTCGAGAGCGGCACGCTGCCGTTCACGATCACCAACGCGCAGATCGCGGAGTGGATCGAGAACGGGGTCAAGTGGATCCAGGACCACGCGGGCGACCTGGCGGGCCAGGTGGCGGCGAGCGCCGGCTCCGTCGTCGAGGCGTTCACGGCGGTTGCCCTGGCGGTCTTCTGCACCGTGTTCTTCCTGGCACGTGGCGCCACGATGTGGACCTGGTTCCTCAACCAGCTGCCGATGCGGACCCGTCCGACGTGGATCACGGCCGGGGAAGCCGGCTGGTACACGTTCTCGGGGTACACCCGCGGCACCGTGATCATCGCCCTGACCGACGGCATCATCGCGTTCCTGCTGCTCACGCTCCTGCGGGTGCCGCTCGCGGCGCCGCTGGCGGTCCTGGTCCTCATCGGTGCGTTCATCCCGCTCATCGGTGCGCCCGCCGCCATGGTCGTCGCGATGATCGTGGCGCTCGCGGCCAACGGCCTGTGGTCGGCGGTGTTCGTCGGGGTGGGCATCGCGCTCATCGGCCAGCTCGAGGGGCACATCCTGCAGCCGCTCATCATGGGCAAGCAGGTCTCGCTCCATCCCGTGGTGGTTGCGCTCGCGGTCACGGCGGGCACGCTGACCGCGGGCATCCTCGGTGCGGTGATCTCGGTTCCGCTGGTCGCCGTCGCCTGGGCGATCTTCTCGCGGCTGCGGACGCTCGACCCGCCGATCCAGGACGAGGACGTCGTCGACGAGGACGAGACGACCGAGGACGACGCCGACGCCTCGGAGCTCGTCGGGTAGTCGTGCCGTCTGCGGACCGCCCAGAGCGCTTCGCTAGGTTGGCGCCGTGACATCGCACACGCTCGGCGCCGTCGACACGCCACGGGTGCAGGCAGGCCCGAGCCCGCAGCACCTCCTGGCGACCGTCCTGGGGGAGTACCTGGACTCGTCCGACGCCCGGCTGCCGGCGGCGGCCCTCGTCGCCGTGCTGGCGGAGTTCGGCATCAGCCCGGGCAGCACGCGTGCCGCCCTGGCCCGGCTCGTGCGCCGGGGCCTGGTCGCCTCGCAGGGCAGCGGTCGCTCGACGACCTACCACGTGAGGCCGGACGTGATCGTGCACCACCACGCCGTCATGCACGCGTTCCTCGCGTTCGGCGCGCAGCCGCGGCAGTGGGACGGGCACTGGGTCGTCGTCTCGTACTCCCTGCCCGAGTCGGGGCAGCCGCAGCGGCACGCGGTGCGCAAGGCACTGGGCGCGCGAGGATTCGCGCGGCTCTACGACAGCGTGTGGATCAGCCCGGCGCCGGACGCGGTGGCGGTCCGGGAGTCGCTGCGCGGGCTGCTGACCGACGTCCCCGGCGCGCGGTGGTCGGTGATGCGCGCCCGCTTCGAGGACGACCCGGCGGGCCAGGGCCCGGCGAACGCCTACGACCTCGCCGGCCTCGCGGCGGCGTACCGCACGTTCGTCGCGGACCACGCGGCGCTGCGGGCGGACGTCCGCGCGCGGCGCGTGCGCCCCGCCCAGGCGCTGGTGGCCCGGGCGACCCTCATGGACGCGTGGCGCACCTTCGCCGACACCGACCCGGACCTGCCGGCCGAGCTGCTGCCGGCGTCCTGGCCTCGTCCGCAGGCGCGCGAGACGTTCCTCGAGGTGCACACGGCGCTCGGCCCCCTCGCGCAGGAGCGGCTGATCGAGCTCATGGCGCCGTCATGGCCGGATGCCGCCTCCTGGGTGACGCACTTCGTCGCCGCGGACGACCCGCTGGCAGCGCCGCGCGGCGGGCGGCACTGACGCGGTCCTCAGCGGGTCGGCTGCGCGGAGGCGGTGGGTCGACCCCTGATGGTCGCGGAAACGATTAGGTGACGGCTGCCGGGCGGGCGCTTCTCGACATTTGTCGTGATCGCAGCAACCGTAAGGGTGGATCGTTCGCACACCCCTGGAGGTAGCCCCATGAGACGGACCATCGGACGGGCGGCGCTCACCGCCGTCGTGTCGCTCGGCGCACTGGTCGGCGCCGCCGCGCTGACCCCCGCGGTCGCCGCACCGAGCGGCTCAGGCCCGTACCCGGCGGACTACTCCACGACCGGGGCGCTGCCCAACCACACGATCTACCGTCCGGCGAACCTGCCGTCCGAGCGGATGCCCATCGTGGTGTGGAGCAACGGAGCGTGCTCCGCGGACGGGACGTCGGCCCAGAACTTCCTCAAGGAGATCGCCTCGCACGGGTTCCTCGTGATCTCGAACGGGCGGCCCGGTGGCGGTGGCAGCTCCAACTCCACGTGGCTGACGCAGGCCATGGACTGGGCGGTGGCCCAGAACTCGAACGGCCAGAGCAGCTTCTTCAACCGCCTGGACACCAGCAAGATCGGCGTCGCCGGCTTCTCGTGCGGAGGCGTCGAGGCCTACGCCGTGTCGGGAGACCCTCGCGTGACGACCACCGGGATCTTCAGCAGCGGTCTGCTCAACGACGCGGACGACTACCAGCTGCGTCGGCTCGACCACCCGATCGGCTACTTCATCGGGGGACCGAGCGACATCGCCTACCCGAACGCGATGGACGACTGGGGCAAGCTGCCCGCCGGTCTGCCCGCGTTCATGGGCAACCTCAACGTCGGTCACGGCGGGACGTACCACGAGACCAACGGCGGAGAGTTCGGCCGCGCGGCGCAGCTGTGGTTCCGGTGGCACCTCAAGGGTGACACGCAGGCCGGGCGCGCGTTCGTCGGGCAGAGCTGCGGGCTGTGCAACACGGCCTGGAACGTCCAGCAGAAGAACCTGACGCTCGTCGAGACGACGCCGACGCCCACCCCGACCCCGACGCCCACCCCGACGCCCACCCCGACGCCGACCCCGACGCCCAGCGTGACGCCCACGCCGAGCGTGACCCCCACGCCGACGCCGCCCCCGGCCTCGGGTGCGTGCACCGCGTCGTACAAGGTGGCGAACCAGTGGGGGGAGGGCTTCGTCGCGGACGTGACGGTGACCGCGGGTGCCTCTCTCAACGGCTGGGTCGTGCGCCTGGAGCTCCCCAGCGGTGCCGGGGTGTCCCACGCCTGGAACGGTGTGCGTGGCAGTGCGAGCAGCGGGTCCGTCACGGTGACGAACGCCGACTGGAACGGTCGTCTCGGGGCCGGCCAGAGCACCGCCTTCGGCTTCCAGGGCACCGGTAACGGGTCCGGTGCCACCGTGACGTGTGAGGCCGCCTGACGGTCACGCACCCGGGTGCGACGCGGTGGGCCCAGGGGGCGCCCACCGCGTCGCAGCCGTTGCACCCCGCGGGCCGACCGTGACGCCCGATCGAACAGGTGTTCGAGTAGCATGGTCGCCATGTCCGCCGCGACGATCCTGCACGCCGACCTGGACGCCTTCTATGCGTCGGTCGAGCAGCTGCTGGACCCGCGACTGCGCGGCCGGCCCATCGCCGTCGGGGGCAGCGCCCGCGGTGGCGTCGTGCTGGCGGCCTCGTACGAGGCGAAGGCCTACGGCGTCGCGGGCGGCATGCCCGGCTGGCGAGCCGCGCGGCTGTGCCCGTCGCTGCAGTTCGTCGCAGGACGGTTCCGCGAGTACCAGCCGCTCGCGGACCGCGTCATGGACGTCCTGGGTGACGTGACGCCCGTCGTCGAGCGGATCTCCATCGACGAGGCGTTCCTCGACGTCGCCGGCTCCACGCACCTGTTCGGGACCCCGGCGCAGATCGCGGCGCTGCTGCGGAGACGGGTGCGGGACGAGGTCGGTCTGCCCATCTCGGTGGGCGTGGCCCGGACCAAGCACCTCGCGAAGATCGCGTCGCAGGTCGCCAAGCCCGACGGCCTGGTCGTCGTGGAGCCCGACCGGGAGCGCGAGTTCCTCGAGCCGCTGCCCGTCGGGCTGATGTGGGGCGTGGGTCCGGTGGCCCGCGCCCGGCTCGCCGAGCGCGGCATCACGACGATCGGGGAGCTCGCGCGGACGCCGTCCGGAGCCGTGGAGCAGATCCTCGGCCGGGCGGTCGGGGCGCGGATGTCGGCGTTGTCGCACAACGACGACCCCCGACAGGTCGCCGGGGCGGGCCATGCCCGCTCGGTCGGGGCGCAGTCCGCGCTCGGACGTCAACGGGTCACCCCGGAGCTGGTGCGCGAGGTTCTCAGCCACCTCGCCGACCGCGTCGCCGGACGGCTGCGCGCCAAGGACCGTGCCGGACGGACCGTGACGGTGCGCGTGCGGTTCCCCGGCATGCGCTCGGTCACACGGTCGCTCACGCTGCCGGGGCCGGTCGCGACGACCCTCACGCTCACCGAGGTGGCCGAGCAGCTCGTCTGGCAGGCGATCCGCGAGCAGGCGCAGCCCGAGCCGGAGGTGACCCTGCTCGCGGTCGCGGTGTCCGGGCTCGTGCCGCAGTCCGCCCTGCAGCTCGAGCTGCCGCTGCTGGCCGACGACCCGCGACGGCCGGGGTCGGCGCCCGGGGCCGCGCGCTGGGCGGTGGACCGGTCGGTCGACGCCGTCCGCGCCCGGTTCGGCAACGGCGCGGTCGGCTACCTGCCGACCGCGATGCCCCGGCTGCGGACCGTGCCCGACGAGTTCCGCGAGCTCGCGGAGCACGAGCTGTGAGCTGCCCGCGAGCCGGTTGCTGACGAGGCCGGCCGGTCGGGCCCCTGCGGCCCCGCCGGCACGACGGGGGGCCGCGCTGCCCCCAGCGGATCCGCCGTCGGCAGCGCAGGGCACCGGTGCGTACCCGACCGCCGCACGACCTAGGCTCGGTGCCCGTGAGCAGCAGCGCGTCCAGCACCCTGAGCGGCACGACCGTGGGCGAGACCGGTGCGCCGGTCGTCTTCCTGCACGGCCTGTTCGGCCAGGGGCGCAACTTCACGCAGATCGCCAAGGCGCTGGCGCCGGAGTACCGGTCGTTGCTGCTCGACCTGCCGAACCACGGCAGGTCGCCGTGGACCGAGCAGTTCGACTACGCCGCGACCGCCGATCTCGTGGCGCAGCACCTGCGGGCCGAGCTCTCCGGCGACGGGCCGGTCCACGTCGTCGGGCACTCGATGGGCGGCAAGGTCGCGATGCTCCTCGCGCTGCGCCACCCCGAGGTGGTGGACCGGCTCGTCGTCGCGGACATCGCCCCCGCGTCGGGCGGGTCCCTGGGGGAGTTCGCGCACCTCCTCGACAGCCTGGCGGCGATCGACCTGACGACGCTGACGCGCCGGGGCGACGCCGACGCCCGCCTGGCCGAGCGCGTGCACGACGCGCGGGTGCGCGGCTTCCTGCTGCAGAACCTGCGCGCCGACGGCGACGGGTTCCGGTGGCAGGCCAACCTCGACCTGCTGCGGCGCGACCTGCCGGTGATCGGCGGCTTCCCCGACACAGCCGGCGCCACCTTCGACGGCCCGGTGCTGTGGGTCGCGGGTGACCGCTCCGACTACGTGCGCCCCGAGCACGCACCGGCCATGCGCACGCTGTTCCCCCGCACGACCCTCGTGACCCTCAAGGGCGCGGGCCACTGGGTGCACTCCGAGCAGCCCGAGGCGTTCGTCTCGGTCCTGCGCACGTTCCTCGGGGCGGACGAGGACTGACGGCACGCCGGAGGTCAGACGTCCGGCGCCGTCAGGCCGCGTTCCGCGTGCAGGCCGCGGTACACCGCGGTGCGCAGCTCGATCGCGTACGGCTCGCGCTGCGGCATCCGCAGGTCCCGGGCCACGGCGATCTCCGCCTCCACGTCGTACGGCACGCGGACGACCTGCAGCGAGAACGGCGCTGCGGTGTCCGCGCCTGGCTCGCCCTCCAGCACGACGTACGACGCGGTCGGCTCGTCGAGCGGGTTGCCGACGCTTCCGACGTTGAACAGCGTGCGTCCCTGCCAGGTCTCGATGTACGCGTCGTGCACGTCGCCGTACCCGACCATCGTCGGGGCGGGACCGTCGCCGGTCAGCTCCGTCGTGGCGAACATGCCGTCGAACTCCTCGACGGTGTGGTGGAAGTGCACGCGCACGTGCACGCTGCGTGCCGACGCGTGGAACAGGCGGATGCGCCGCCCGCTGAGCTCGACGTGGTGCACGAGGGGCAGTGACATCAGCCACGCGTGGTCGTCGGCGGTCAGCTCCTCGTACCACCAGGTCAACGCCTCGTCGCGGACCGTGTCCGGGTGGGGCAGGAAGTCGTCCCAGTTGCCGCGGACGGTGACGGCGCAGCGCTCGCGGCTGCGGGCGACGGCCGCCGAGCCGCGGGGGCCCTTGCCGGCCACGTCGCCCAGGTTCAGTACCGTGTCGATGCCCCGGGCGTCGATGTCCCGCAGCACCGCGTCGAACGCCGTCATGTTGCCGTGCACGTCCGACAGCACCGCGATGCGCTCCACGTCCCCGCTCCCTTCGTCGTCGGCGAGCGTACGGGGCGGGGTCCGGCGTGTCAGGCCGTGCGCGGGCCCACGTGCGTGTGCGCGGCGAGCTCGTGCAGGGCGTCGAGCAGGACGCGGTTGAACGCCGCGGGCGCGTGCGAGTTCACGTCGTGCCCCGCCCGCGGCACCACGGTGAGACGCACGCCCGGCAGCGCGCGCAGGTAGCGCCGCTCGTCGAGGCGCAGCGGGTCCCGCCGCCCGTTGACCACCCACACCGGCAGCAGCAGGCGACGCAGGTCACGCAGGGGCGAGTAGCCGGCCAGCGCGCTCAACATGTCGGTGACCACGTGCCACGTCCCCTGCCCGCGTCCCAGCCACTGCGTCACGCGCGTCGACGCGCGACGGTACAGGTGCAGCGGCTTGCCCTTGATCTCGGTCGAGCAACCCGCCAGCACGACGCCCGCGAGCCTGTCCTCGTGCTTGCTCGCGTACGCCAGGGACACGTACCCCCCGAGCGAGAGCCCGACCAGCAGCGGCGGTGCCGGGCACGCCTGGACCGCATCGTCGATCGCCGCGAGGGCGCCGTCGAGCGTGAAGCGCTCGTCGCTGCGGGTGCCGTGCCCGGGCAGGTCGATCGCGAACGTCGGGTGGCCGCCGCGACGCAGCGCGGACACCTGCGCGTGCCAGATCTCGGACGAGGTCCGGGTGCCGTGCACGAGCACGATGGGCCTGGTGATGGTCGGCCTCCTCTGCGATGTCGCGTCCCCGGTGACGTCGGCAGCGCGCGCCGTCCTCGAGCGCGGCGAGGTTAACTCGCGCACCTGGGAACCGGATGGGAGGAGGCGGAGCCCTCACCAAGCCCTCACACAACCCCGTTCCCGACCGGCCGTACCCCTCCAGCGTCCCTCAGGGCCGGGCGGCGTGCAGCACGCGTCGCGTCTGCTCGACATAACCGCCACCGAACAGCAGGGCGTGCACCGCGACCGGGTACAGCTGGTGCAGCCCGACCCGGTGCCGCCAGCCGCGCCGCAGCGGGTGCACCTCCTGGTAGGCGCCGAGCACGTCGTCCAGGTGCGGGAGCCCGAACAGCGCGAGCATCGCCAGGTCCGTCTCACGGTGCCCGCCGTGCGCCGCGGGGTCGATGAGCGTCACCCCCTGGGCGGTCCACACCACGTTGCCCTGCCACAGGTCACCGTGCAGCCGCGACGGGGCGTCGCCGTCGTCCCACCGTCCGTCGTGCAGCAGCGCGACGAGCCGGTCGAACGCCACGTCGTCGTCACGGGTCGTCAGCCCCGCGTCGCGCAGGGCGGTGGCGACGGGGGAGACGCGGCACTCGGCGAGGAACGGACCCCAGGTGCTGTACCGGCCCGCGCGCATCGGCAGCGGCGCGTCGAGCGGGCCGAACCAGCCGTCGCCCGGCCACCCGTCGGGCGGGACGCCGAACGCGTCGGCACCCGCGTCGTGCGTACGCGCCAGCGCTGCGCCGAAGGCGCGCGCCGCGTCCCGGTCGGGCGGCACGTGCCGCAACCGCACGAGATCGAGGTGGTCGTGCGCGACGTCGATCACCTCGACCACGCGCGCCCCGCCCGCGGCGGCGAGCCACCGCAGCCCGGCGGCCTCGCACGCGAAGAACCCCGGGGGCGCACCCGGGCGCGCCTTGCGGTGCACGGGCGTCCCGCCCGCCGGACCCGCACCCGGACGGCTCGCAGGCATGCCTGCACGCTACCGAACAGCCGCCGGGCGTCATACGGTCGCAGGACACGTACGCCGCACCGGGGGCGCACCACCGTCCTCGCCGTCCGACAGGAGCACCACGATGCAGGTCGGCATCCCGCGCGAGACCAAGAGCGGCGAGCACCGCGTCGCCCTCACCCCGGCAGGCGCGCAGCACCTGGTCGCGGCGGGCCACGAGGTCCTCGTCGAGACGGGCGCCGGCGCCGGGTCGGCGATCGACGACGCCGACTACGCGGCCGCCGGCGCACGCATCGTCCCGAGCGCGGCCGACGCCTGGTCCGCCGCGCTCGTCTGCAAGGTCAAGGAACCCGAACCGGCCGAGCACGCCTACCTGCGCGACGACCTCACCCTTTTCACCTACCTGCACCTCGCCGCCGACCCCGCCACGACCGACGCGCTCCTCGGCTCCGGGACCACCGCGATCGCCTACGAGACCGTGCAGCTGCCCGACGGGTCGCTGCCGCTGCTGGCGCCCATGAGCGAGGTCGCCGGCCGGCTGGCCACCCAGGTCGGCGCCTACCACCTCATGCGCGGCCCCGGCGGCCGTGGGGTGCTGCTGGGCGGTGTCCCCGGTGTCGACGGGGCCAAGGTCGTCGTGATCGGCGCCGGTGTCGTCGGCAGGCACGCCGCCCAGATCGCCGTCGGCATGCGCGCGGACGTCACGGTGCTCGACCTGTCGCTGCCGCGGCTGCGCGAGATCGACGACCTGTTCGGCGGACGCGTGCGTGCGCTCGCGTCGTCGACGTGGACGATCGAGCACGAGCTGCTCGACGCGGACCTCGTGATCGGGGCGGTCCTGCTGCCCGGTGCGCGAGCGCCACGCCTCGTGAGCGACGAGCTGGTCTCCCGCATGCGGCACGGGTCCGTCCTGGTCGACGTCGCCGTCGACCAGGGGGGCTGCTTCGAGGGCACCCGCCCCACCACGCACGACGACCCGACGTTCCGCGTGCACGGATCGCTCTTCTACTGCGTCGCCAACATGCCCGGCGCCGTGCCCGTGACCTCGACCCAGGCGCTGACCAGTGCCACGCTGCCGTACCTCACGCAGCTCGCCGACAGCGGCTGGCGTGCCGCGGCGTCGGACGACCCGGCGCTCGCGGGCGGTCTGACGACGCACGGCGGCCGGCTGCTCAACGAGGCCGTCGCGCAGGCGCACGGACGGGCGTGGACCCCGGTGGCCGAGGTGCTCGCGCGGGCCTGACGGGTACCCGGTGCCCTCCTGGCGCCGGGACCTGAGCTCCGGGGGTATGCCAGGGCGGGCCGACGCGGTGTCCGGGCCCCCGGGGATGTGACCATGGTGCCCATGACCTCCGACGTGCTCCCGCTCGACGCCGCCAACCCGTTCGCCCGTGCGTCCGACCTGCCGTACGGCCTGCCGGACTTCCGTGAGCTGCGTGAGGAGCACTACCTGCCCGCGCTGCGCGCCGGCATGGCCGAGCAGCGCGCCGAGGTCGAGGCGATCGCGACCGACCCGAACGAGCCGACCGTGGAGAACACGCTCGAGGCGCTCGAGCGGTCCGGGCGGCTCCTGCACCGCGTCGCCTCCGCCTTCTACGTCCAGGCGGGCGCCGAGTCCACGCCCGGTCTGCAGGACGTCGAGGAGGAGGTCGCGCCGCTGCTGGCGGCGCACTCCGACGCCATCTGGCTGGACGCGCGGCTGCACGCACGGGTCGAGGCGCTCGCCGCCCGCGTCGAGGCCGACGGCGTGCAGCTCCCACCCGACACGGCCTGGCTGCTGCACCGCACCCGGACGCGCTTCACGCGTGCCGGCGTCGGCCTGGACGAGGCGGACCAGCAGCGGCTGCGCGCGATCAACGCCGAGATCACGTCGCTCGACGCGGCCTTCGGGAGGCTGCTGCTCGCGGGCGCCAACGCCGCGGCGGTCCTCGTGACCGACGAGGCCGAGCTGGACGGCCTGCCGGACGACGCCCGCGACGCGGCGGCACAGGCCGCGGCCGCACGCGGCGACGAGGGTGCGTGGCTGATCGAGCTGCAGCTGCCCACCCAGCAATCTGTCCTGTCGCTGCTGCGCGACCGCGGGCTGCGCGAGCGCGTCATGACCGCGTCGCTCGGCCGCGGTGCGACCGGCGACGAGCACGACACGCGCAGCACCCTGCTGGGACTCGTGCGCCTGCGCGCCGAGCGTGCCCGGCTGCTGGGCTTCGAGCACCACGCGGCCTACGTGGCCGCGGACGCGACGGCCGGCTCCGCGCAGGCCGTCGAGGAGATGCTCGTGCGACTGGCTCCCGCGGCCGTGGCCAACGCCCGCGCCGAGGCCGCCGACCTCGAGCACGCGTTGCAGGCCGACCACCCGGGTGCGTCGCTCGAGCCCTGGGACTGGGCCTACTACGCCGGACGTGTCCGGCAGGAGCGCCGTGCGCTCGACGAGGCGGAGCTGCGCCCCTACCTCGAGCTCGAGCGCGTCCTCGCGGACGGGGTGTTCCGCGCCGCGAACGCGCTGTACGGGCTGACGTTCGCGGAGCGGCACGACCTCGTCGGGTACCACCCCGACGTGCGTGTGTTCGAGGTCTTCGACGCCGACGGCACGGGCCTCGGCCTCTTCCTGGGGGACTGGTGGACGCGACCCGCCAAGCGCGGCGGGGCCTGGATGAACTCGCTCGTCGACCAGTCGACCCTGCTGGGGGAGGCGCCGGTCGTCGTCAACAACCTCAACGTCCCCAAGCCGCCGCCCGGGCAGCCGACGCTGCTCACGTGGGACGAGGTCATCACGATGTTCCACGAGTTCGGGCACGCGCTGCACGCGCTGCTGTCGGCCGTGCGGTACCCGTCGCAGTCGGGTACGAGCGTGCCGCGGGACTTCGTGGAGTACCCGTCGCAGGTCAACGAGATGTGGGCGTGGGACCCCGAGGTCCTGCGGTCGTTCGCGGTGCACCACGAGACCGGTGAGCCGATGCCGCAGGAGTGGGTGCAGACCCTGCTCGCGGGGCGTCAGGACGGCGAGGGGTTCGCCACGACCGAGTACCTCGCGGCGGCGCTGCTCGACCAGGCCTGGTACCGCCTGGCGCCCGAGGACGTGCCGACGGCGCCCGAGCAGGTCGAGGAGTTCGAGGCTCGCGCGCTGCGCGACGCGGGTGTCGACCTGCGCACGGTGCCGCCGCGGTACCGCACGACGTACTTCAACCACATCTTCGGGTCGGGCTACTCCGCGGGGTACTACGCGTACATCTGGTCCGAGGTCCTCGACGCCGACACGGTCGAGTGGTTCGCCGAGAACGGCGGGCTGCGGCGCGAGAACGGCGACGCCTTCCGGACGCGGCTGCTGGGCCGCGGCGGGTCGATCGACCCGCTGCAGGCGTTCCGCGACCTGCGCGGCCGCGACCCGCGCATCGAGCCGCTGCTGGCGCGGCGCGGACTGGCGGCGGCGCAGTGACCGTGTCCGACACGCAGGTCCCGACCGCCCAGGACGAGGTCGTCGACCTCTGCCGCGACCTGATCCGCTTCGACACGACCAACCCCGGTGACGGCACGGGCCCGGGGGAGCGTGAGGCGGCCGAGTACGTCGTCGGCCTGCTGCAGGACGTCGGGCTCGAGCCCGAGCTGTTCGAGAGCGCACCGGGCCGCGCCAACGTCGTCGTGCGCCTCGAGGGTGCGGACCCGTCGCGTCCGGCGCTCGTCGTGCACGGGCACCTCGACGTCGTCCCCGCGCACGCGCCGGACTGGTCGGTGGACCCCTTCGCGGCCGAGGTGCGCGACGGGCTCGTGTGGGGTCGCGGGGCCGTCGACATGAAGGACATGGACGCGATGGTGCTCGCCGTCGTGCGGCAGATGGTCCGCGAGGGCCGCCGTCCGGCGCGGGACGTCGTCCTCGCGATGTTCGCCGACGAGGAGGCGGGCGGTCGGTTCGGCGCCCACTGGGCCGTGGAGCACCGCCCCGAGCTCTTCGCCGGGGCGACCGAGGCGATCAGCGAGGTCGGCGGGTTCTCGGTCGACGTCGCCGGGCAGCGCGTCTACCTCCTGCAGACCGCCGAGAAGGGGCTCGCGTGGCTGCGGCTCGTCGCCGAGGGGCGCGCCGGGCACGGCAGCCAGGTCAACACGGACAACGCGGTGACCCACCTGGCCGCGGCCGTCGCCCGCATCGGCGAGCACGCGTGGCCGTTGCAGCTCACCCCGACGGTCCGGGCCCTGCTCACGGGCGTGGCGGACCTCACCGGCCTGCCGTTCGGCCCCGAGGACCCGGACGCGGTGGACGCGCTGGTCGACGCGCTGGGCCCGGCGTCACGGTTCGTCGGCGCCACCCTGCGGCACTCGACGAACCCGACGCGCCTCGCGGCGGGCTACAAGGAGAACGTCATCCCCGGATCCGCGACCGCCGCGGTCGACGGACGCTTCCTGCCCGGCCTGTCCGCCGAGTTCGACGCGACGGTCGCGCGCCTCGCGGGGCCGCACGTGCGCATCGAGGACCTCGTGCGGGACACGGGCCTGGAGGCGCCGTCCGAGGGTGCGCTCGTCGACGCGATGGTGGCGGCCGTCGTGGCGGAGGACCCCGGCGCGCACGTCCTGCCCTACATGCTCTCCGGTGGGACGGACAACAAGTCGTTGTCGCTGCTGGGCATCACGGGGTACGGGTTCGCGCCGTTGCGCCTGCCGCCCGACCTGGACTTCGCCGGCATGTTCCACGGCGTGGACGAGCGGGTCCCGGTCGACGCGCTGCGCTTCGGCACACGCGTCCTCGACCGCCTGCTCACGACCTGCTGACCGGGGGACGGCCGCCTCACGACGAGGTGGCCGGAGGCGGGGACGGGCGTCAGACCGAGGTGTTCGCGAGCGTGGAGCGCACCCGGATGATCTTGCGCCGCAGCCACACCCGCCTCTCGCCGCCGGCGTAGAGGCGCAGGCGGGCGAGCTCCCAGCGGCCGTACTCGGCCTCGTCGGTGAGCATGCGCCGGGCGTCCCCGCCGGACGTCGTTGCCGGGATCCGCAGCACGCGGTACTCCCACTGGCCACCGTGCGCGTCCCACTCGCTGCGCCGCTCGCGCGCCCGACTGTCCGTCATCGCCCACCTCGTCCCGTCGGTGTGGTCCTGACGTCGCGTCAGGAGCGCCTGTCGGCGCCGCTGCGGTGCCATTGTGCCTCGGGCGGCGCTACGGTTCATCGCATGACCGTGGACCCGCGCGCCGCACTCGACCGACTGGTTGCCGCCCTCGAGGCGCACTACGCCGCAGTCGTGGGCAAGAACGGTGAGGACGACCCTGCCGTGGACGACGCGTACGACGTCCTGGCCGACGCGTTCGAGGTGTACGACGACGCGCTGGGCACGGTCCACGGCGAGGCGACCCCGTTCTACCTCGGTGAGGACGACGAGGACGGCGACGAGCCCGACGAGGACGACGAGGACGACGAGGACGACGACGACGACGAGGACGACGACGACCTCGACACCGACTTCGAGGTCGACGACCGCGCCTGAGTCACGTCACCGCGCCGTCCGGGACGCCCCGGACGTGCCGGCCTAGCGCTCGGGGTAGCCCGCGTTCGGCGCCGTGAGCTCGTCGAGCACCGCGACGATCTCCGGCGGCAGGCGCAGGTCGTGCACGGTCAGCGCACCGCGCAGCTGCGCCGCGGTGCGGGCCCCGACGATCGCGCCGGCCACCCCTGGCCGGGACGTCACCCACGCGAGGGCGACCTCCAGCGGCGTGCGGTCCAGCCCTGACGCGGCCATGACCACGGCGTCCACCACCCCGGCCGCGTCGGCCGTGAGGTACGGCTGCACGAACCCCGCGAGGTGCGCGGACGCCGCGCGCGAGTCCGACGGGATCGTGCGGCGGTACTTGCCCGTGAGCACGCCGCGTCCCAGCGGTGACCACGCGAGCAGCCCGGCACCCAGCGCGGCGCACGCCGGCAGCACCTCGCGCTCCACGCCACGCTGCAGGAGCGAGTACTCCGCCTCGACGGCGGCCAGCCCGGGGTCGGTCTCGAGGAGCGTGGCGGCACGCGCGACCTGCCAGCCCGCGTGGTTCGACAGGCCCACGTAGCGGGCCTTGCCGACCTGCACGGCGTGGCGCAGCGCCGAGACGGTCTCCTCCAGCGGGGTGCGCGGGTCGGGCGTCGCCAGCCACAGGTCGACACGGTCGGTCCCGAGGCGACGCAGCGACGCGTCGAGGCTGTCGAGCAGGGCACCGCGTGAGGCGTCGACCATCCCGCCCTCCGCCGTGCGCCGCACACCCGCCTTGGTGCAGATGACGACGTCCTCGCGGTCGACGACCTCACCGAGCAGGGTGCCGAGGAGCTCCTCGGAGCCGCCGTCGGCGTACGCGGCCGAGGTGTCGACGAGCGTGCCGCCCGCCTCGACGAAGTCGCGCAGCTGCTCGGCGGCCTCGTGGTCGTCGGTGTCGCGGCTCCACGTCATCGTCCCCAGACCCAGCGACGAGACGCGCAGGCCGGTGCGGCCCAGACGGCGGTGCTCCATGAGGCGTCACCCTAGCCGCGCCGGGCGCACCTCCGGAGCCCGACGAGCCGCGCGCCGGGACCGGACGGCACCGCTATCGTTGCGCCTCGTGGCAACGGGCATCGGTACGGGCGAAGCGATCTTCCTGGGGCTGGTCCAAGGTCTGACCGAGTTCCTGCCGGTCTCCTCCAGCGCCCACCTGCGCATCTTCGGTGAGCTCGTCGGGTCCGGTGACCCGGGCGCCGCGTTCACGGCGATCACCCAGCTCGGCACCGAGACCGCCGTGCTCCTCTACTTCCGCCGCGACATCAAGCGCATCGCGCTCGCGTGGTGGGCCGCGGTGCGTGGGGCCTACGGCACCGACTGGCGCTCGCGCGCGGGCATGCCCGCCGGGCAGCCGTCGGACCGCGACGCGCTCATGGCGTGGTTCATCGCGCTCGGCTCGGTGCCGATCGTCGTGCTGGGGCTGGCGTTCCAGGACGCGATCGAGCGCCCCTTCCGCAACCTGTGGCTCGTGGCGCTGACGCTGGCGGGGTTCGCGCTCGTCCTCGGGTGGGCGGACCGTCGCGGGGCCAAGACCCGGCGGCTCGAGGAGCTGACACCCAAGCACGCGATCGCCTTCGGGTTCTGGCAGGCGCTCGCGCTCGTGCCCGGGGTCTCGCGCTCGGGCGGCACGATCACCGGCGGTCTGCTCATGGGCTACACCCGCGAGGCCGCGGCGCGGTACTCGTTCCTGCTCGCCATCCCCGCGGTGTTCGGCTCGGGGCTGTTCCAGCTCGTCAAGAGCGTGGGCGACTTCGGGCAGGCCGGCACCCCGAGCCTCGGGGCGACGCTCGTCGCGACGCTCGTGGCGTTCGTCGTCGGGTACGTCGTGATCATCGCGTTCCTCAAGATCGTCTCGACCTTCAGCTACGCGCCGTTCGTGTACTACCGGCTCGGTCTCGCGCTGCTCGTCGTGCTCCTGCTGCTCACCGGTGTGCTCGAGCCGGTCACGGCGCCCGCGAACGCCTGACGCGGCTCACAGCCGGCCGGAGTGCCGGAAGGCCCGCCACAGGGCCAGGCACGCCGAGGGCGCCGCTCCCGGCGGTTAGGCTTCCGGCGTGCTCACCTGGCCCGCTCCGCAGATCCCTCGGCTCCCCGGGACCGGTGAGCCGGTCCGGGTGCTGGACACCTCGACCGGCCAGGTCGTCGTGGCGGCGCCGGGCCGCGACGCCCGGCTCTACGTGTGCGGCATCACCCCGTACGACGCGACCCACCTCGGCCACGCCGCCACGTACGTCGCCTTCGATGTGCTGGGGCGTGCGTGGCGCGACGCGGGTCAGCAGGTCACGTACGCGTCGAACGTGACGGACGTCGACGACCCGCTGCTCGAGCGCGCCACGGCCATCGGCGTCGACTGGCGCACCCTCGCGGCGGACCAGACCGCCCTGTTCGCGTCCGACATGGCAGCCCTCGGTGTCGTGCCACCCGACGTGTACCGCGGCGTCGTCGAGTCGGTCCCGCAGGTCGCCGCAGCGGTCGAGCTCCTCCTGGCACGTGGTGCGGCCTACCGGCTCGCGTCCCCCGACGGCGGCGACGACGTGTACGCCGACCTGTCCGCGGACGCGGCGTTCGGGTCGGTCGCGCGGCTCGACGACGCGGCGATGCTGGCGCTGAGCGCCGAGCGTGGCGGCGACCCCGAGCGCCCCGGCAAGCGCTCACCCCTCGACCCGCTGCTGTGGCGTGCCGAGCGCCCCGGCGAGCCCGCCTGGGACACCCCCGGCCTGGGGCGCGGCCGTCCCGGGTGGCACATCGAGTGCTCCGTCATCGCACGCGACGGTCTCGGTGTGCCCTTCGACGTGCAGGGCGGCGGATCCGACCTGGCGTTCCCGCACCACGAGTGCAGCGCGTCGCACCTGCGCCTGCTGGACGCGGGGGAGTCGGCGCGCGCGCACGTGCACACCGGGATGGTGGGGTACGAGGGCCACAAGATGAGCAAGTCACGCGGCAACCTCGTGCTGGTCTCCCGGCTGCTCGCGGACGGGGTCGAGCCCATGGCCATCCGCCTCGCCGTGCTCGCGCACCGGTACCGCGACGACTGGGAGTGGACCGACGAGGGCCTCGCGGCGGCGCAGCAGCGTGTCGTGACGTGGCGCCGGGCGCTGTCCGGCAACGGCGGGCCCGACGCGGCTCCGCTCCTCGCCGGGGTCCGTGCCGCCGTGGCGGACGACCTCGACACCCCGCGCGCGCTCGCGCTCGTCGACGCCTGGGCCGCGACCGCGCTCGCCGGTCAGGTGGAGTTCCACGCGGGCGCGCCGGGCGTCGTGTCCCGCACGATCGACGCGCTGCTGGGCGTGCGGATGTGACGACCCCCGCGGGTGACCGCGGGGCGCTCGATCAGCCGCCGGTGCCCTTGTCCCGCCGACGTAAGTAGCGCTCGAACTCCTGCGCGATGGCCTCGCCGCTCGCCTCCGGGAGCTCGGCGGTGTCCTTGGCCTCCTCGAGCTGGCGCACGTACTCGCCGATCTCGGAGTCCTCACCGGCCAGCTCGTCGACGCCCAGCTGCCACGCCGTCGCGTCCTCCGGCAGCTCCGCGAGCGGGACCGGCTCGCCGATGAGCGCCTCGATGCGGTGCAGGATCGCGAGGGTCGCCTTGGGCGAGGGGGGCGCCGCGACGTAGTGCGGCACCGCGGCCCACAGCGACAGGGCCTGCATGCCGCGCGCGGCGGCCTCGTGCTGCAGCACGCCGACGATGCCCGTCGGCCCCTCGTACGTGTTCGGCTCCAGGCCCATCAGCTCGCGGACGTGCGCGTCCTCGCTCGTCGCGTTGACCGGGATCGGACGCGTGTGCGGCACGTCGGCGAGCAGCGCCCCGACGGTGACGATGGTGCGGACGCCCAGGCCGGCCGCGATGTCGAGCAGCTCCCCGCAGTAGCGCCGCCACCGCATCGACGGCTCGATGCCGTGGACGAGCACCACCTGGCGTCCCGAGCGCGGGGTCGTCGCGACCGCGACCGCGGTCGTCGGCCACGTGATCTCGCGCGTTCCGTCGGGCCCCAGGCCGACCACGGGCCGGTTCACCTGGAAGTCGTGGTACTCCTCAGGGTCCAGCTCGTCGACCTGCTCGGCACCCCACACGTCGTGCAGGTGCTCGAGCGCCGTCGTCGCGGCGCTGCCCGCGTCGTTCCACCCTTCGAACGCCGCGAGCATGACGGTCTCACGGGCCGGCAGGTCCGGGGCTGCGTCCTCGTTCACCGTCCCAGCCTAGGGCGCGTGGGCCTTCGCGGCCGGACGCCGCGAGCGCACGGGGGTGCGCGGGTACGCTCGACCGACCGTCCACCAGCCGATCGCACGCACCAGGAGACCGCTCTGAGCACGTTCGCCGACCGCACGACCGCCGCCCGCGCCCAGGTCCGCGACATGCCCGGGCAGGTGCTCCCGGCGGCGGTGCTGTGGGACATGGACGGCACGCTGATCGACACCGAGCCGTACTGGATGGCAGCCGAGATCGAGCTCGTCGAGGCGCACGGCGGGGTGTGGACCCGCGAGCAGGCGGTCGCGATGATCGGCAGCTCGATGGACGTCGCCGCCGGGCTCCTGCAGGCGGCGGGCGTCGGCCTGCCGGTCGCCGAGATCGCCGACGCCCTCAACTCCTCCGTGCGTGCCGCCGTCGCCGCTGGCATCCCCTGGCAGGCGGGGGCGCACCGCATCCTGGGTGCACTGCACGTCGCGGGGGTGCCGCAGGCGCTCGTGACCTCGGCGTTCGAGGTGGTGGCGGCGCCCTTCGCGCGCACCGTGGGGCTGTTCGACGTCGTGGTCAGCGGTGACACCGTCAGTCGTCCCAAGCCGGACCCGGAGCCGTACCTGACCGCGGCGCGGCTGCTGGGCGTCGACATCACGGACTGCGTGGCGTTCGAGGACTCCCGCTCGGGTGTGGCGTCGGCCGTGGCGAGCGGGGCGCGGGTCGTCGCCGTCGACTCCCACGTGGTGCTGGACCCGCCGACGGAGGTCTCGCGCACGTCATCGCTGGAGAGGATCGGCCTTGACACGATCGCGCGCATCGCGCGCGGTGAGGTGCTGGACCTGCGCGACCACGTCTGACGCGCCGGACGCTGCCGTGCACCGCCGGGGGCGTCAGCCGGCCGGCGAGGGCGTCACCCCGATCGCGCGTTCCACCGCCCCCTCCGGGACCGGTGGCGGCGTCCCGCCGAACGACGGGCACCGGTCGCGGAACGAGCACCAGTCGCACAACCGCGAGGGGCGCGGGCGCCAGTCGCCCGAGCGGGCGGTGTCCTCGATGCCGGCCCAGATCGACCGCACGCGCGCCTCGAGCGTGTGCATCTCGGACTCGGTCGGCTCGTGGCTGACCACCACGCCGTCGCCGAGGTACGCCAGCTGCAGCCGCTTCGGCAGCACGCCACGCGTCCGCCACACGACGTACGCGTAGAACCGCATCTGGAACAGCGCGGAGCTCTCGTACCCGGCGCGCGGGGATCGGCCCGTCTTGTAGTCCACGACGCGCACCCAGCCGTTCGGTGCGACGTCGACGCGGTCGACGACGCCCCGCAGCCGCGGTCCGCCGTCGAGGTCGTGGCGCACCTGCAGCTCGCGGGCCCGCGGCTCGAGCCGCGTCGGGTCCTCGAGGGTGAACCAGGTGGCCAGCAGCCGCTCGGCCCCGGCGAGGAACTCCTCGCGCTCCGCATCGGTCGTGTGCAGGTCGACGCACCGGGGGTCCTGCTCCAGCACCTCCGCCCAGCGCTCGGGCAGCGCGGCGCACGCCGCCTCGAGCGTCCGCTCGGCGGCCGGCAGGTCGAAGAGCTTCTCGAGGACGGCGTGCACGAGCGTCCCGCGAGCCGCCGCGGGCGACGCGGGCTCGGGAAGGCGGTCGACGGCGCGGAAGCGGAACAGCAGCGGGCACTGCAGGTAGTCGTTGGCGCGCGAGGGCGACAGCCCCGGGACGCGCGGCTCGTCGGTCGGCCCGTCGGTCGGTGGGTCCACGGGCGTTCGGTCCTGCTGGGTGTCCACGCTCACGCGACGAGCGTAGGCGCGACCGCCGACACCTCCGCCTTGCGGTCGCCGCCCGTGCCGCCCCGGCGGCCGGTGCGGCGGAACGTAGGCTGACGACGTGAGCTCACCGCGACCCCCGCGTCCCTCCGGCTGGGTGCTGGGGCACGTCGCCGGCGCACCCGTCGTCCTGGCCCCCAGCTGGTTGCTCGCGGCCGTCGTGCTGACGCTGGTCTTCGCGCCCAGCGTGCAGACCTGGACGGGGGGCGGTGGTGCGCTGCCGTACGTCGTGGCTCTCGTGTTCGTCGTCCTGCTGTTCGCGTCCGTGCTCGTCCACGAGCTCGCGCACGGTCTGGTCGCCAAGGCCCGGGGCCAGCAGCCGCACGCCTTCGTGCTCACGCTGTGGGGCGGGCACACCACGTTCGGCGGTGCGGCGGCCACCCCGGGGACGAGTGCGCTCGTCGCGGTCGTCGGACCGGTCGCCAACCTCGTCCTCGCGGGTGGCTTCATGCTGGTCGCGGACCACGCGGTGCCCGACGGCACGCTGCTGCAGACCGTGCTGTGGGCAGGGGCCGTCGCCAACGGGTTCGTCGGCCTGTTCAACCTCGTGCCGGGGCTCCCGCTCGACGGCGGCCGCATCCTCGAGGCGGCCGTGTGGGCGGCCACGCGGGACCGCCACCGCGGCAGCGTGGTCGCGGGGTGGACCGGGCGCGTCGTCGCGGTCGGCGTGGTGCTCGTCGTGCTCGTCCGGCCGTGGCTCGCCGGCGTCACGCCCGACCTCGTCTCGGTGGCGTGGGCCGCCCTCATCGGTGCGTTCCTGTGGTCGGGTGCGTCGGCCGCCGTGCGGGCCGGGCGGACGGGCCGCGTCGTGGACTCCCTCACGCTGCAGAGCATCGGGCGGCCGGCCGTCGTCGTCGGGGCGCAGGCGTCGCTCGCGCAGGCGCGGGAGACGGCTGCCGCGGCGCACACGGCGGACGTCGTCGTGCTCGCCCCCGACGGCCGCCCCGCGGCGTACGTCGACACCGAGGCCGCTGCGCGCGTCCCGGCGGACCTGGCCGGTACGACGACCGTCCTGGCGGTCTCGACCCCCCTGCCCGTCGGCGCGGTCGTCGACGGCTCCCTGACGGGGGACGCGCTGCTGCGTGCGCTGTCCGCGGCGTCCGCGCACGGCCCCGTGGTCGCCGCCGTCGTCGACGGGCGCGTGGTGGCGCTCGTGCGCACGCGGGACGTCGTCGCGGCGCTGCGAGGGTGACACGCGCGCGGCACCTAGACTCGGCGCCCGTGACCACCCACGACGCCGCCGCACCCGCACCGACCGGGGCCGCCCAGCGGCGCGGACCCTTCCGCGCCGGGGAGCGCGTGCAGCTCACCGACCCGAAGGGCCGGCTGCACACCATCACCCTGCAGCCGGACGGCAACTTCCACACGCACCGCGGCTACCTGCGGCACAGTGAGCTCATCGGGGCGTCCGAGGGCGTGGTGGTGCAGAACACGTCGGGCATCGAGTACCTCGCGCTGCGTCCCCTGCTGGCGGACCACGTGCTGTCGATGCCGCGGGGCGCGGCCGTCGTCTACCCCAAGGACGCCGGGCAGATCGTCACCATGGGCGACGTCTTCCCCGGGGCGACCGTCGTGGAGGCGGGCGTGGGCTCCGGTGGTCTGACGCTGTCGCTGCTGCGTGCCGTCGGCGACGCGGGCCGCCTGGTGTCGATCGAGCGGCGCGAGGACTTCGCGGCGATCGCCCGGGGCAACGTCGAGTCGTTCTTCGGCGGTCCCCACCCCGCGTGGGACCTGCGCCTCGGCGACCTCGCCGACGTCCTGCCGACGGCTGCCGGCCCCGGCGAGGTCGACCGCGTCGTGCTCGACATGCTGGCCCCGTGGGAGAACCTCGACGTGGTGGCCGACGCCCTCGCGCCGGGTGGGGTGCTGGTCTGCTACGTCGCGACGACGACGCAGCTGTCCCGCCTGGCCGAGGACGTGCGCAGCGACGGCCGCTACACCGAGCCCGAGGCGTGGGAGTCCATGGTCCGCGGGTGGCACCTGGAAGGGCTCGCGGTCCGTCCGCAGCACCGCATGATCGGGCACACCGGGTTCCTCCTGACGACCCGCCGCCTCGCCGACGGGGTCGAGCCGCCGCACCGCAAGCGGCGCCCCGCGAAGGGCTCGTACCCGGTCGCCGAGGACGGCGCGCCCGCCACCGACACCGAGCTGTGGTCGCCCGAGGCGATGGGGGAGCGCGAGACGTCGGCCAAGAAGATCCGCCGGGCCCGCCGCGAGCTCCACGTCGCGCCCGAGGACCTCGGCCCGCAGGGGCCTGCCACGGGTGAGTGACCCGCAGGTGCGCCCGCACCGTGCCGCAGCACGGTGGGTGTCCACGGTGCGGGACGCTGCCGCCGCACGCGGCGCGGCCCGCGCGGAGTGTTGACACGGGCGGTTAGGGTCGTCTGACCAGCAGGCACAGCGACGTGCACGGTGGACCGCACGACGGTGCACCGCGACGCGGAACGGAGGCCGATCACATGACCGAACCCGTTGCCCCTGGACGTGACCTGCAACGCGAGCTGGCGGTGCTCGCCGCGAAGAACGAACGGCTCAGCGAGGCCCTGGTCGCGGCGCGTGAGCAGATCCTCGAGCTGAAGCGGCAGGTGGACGACCTCGCCAAGCCGCCGGGGACGTACGCGACGTTCCTCGGTGCGCGCGAGGACGGCTCGGTCGACATCGTCTCCGCGGGCCGCAAGATGCACGTCGGCGCGAGCCCGACCCTCGACGTGCACCACCTGCGTCCCGGCCAGGAGGTCATGCTCAACGAGGCACTCACGGTCGTCGAGGCCGGCGGCTACGAGAAGGTCGGCGAGATCGTCACCGTCAAGGAGATGCTGGGCGAGGGCCGTGCGCTCGTCGTCGGGCGCGGTGACGAGGAGCGGGTCGTCCGGTTCGCCGGTCAGGTCGCCGACGGCGGCGTGCGCGTGGGCGACGCGCTGACGATCGACGCGCGCAGCGGGTTCGTGTTCGAGGTCATCCCGCGGGCCGAGGTCGAGGAGCTGGTCCTCGAGGAGGTCCCGGACATCGACTACACCGACATCGGTGGCCTCGGACCGCAGATCGAGGCGATCCGCGACGCCGTCGAGCTGCCGTTCCTGCACCCCGAGCTGTTCCGCGAGCACGGGCTCAAGCCGCCCAAGGGTGTGCTCCTGTACGGCCCTCCCGGGTGCGGCAAGACGCTCATCGCGAAGGCCGTCGCGAACTCGCTCGCGGCGACCGCCGCATCGGCGCGTGGCGAGGACGCCGCCGACGCCCGCTCGTTCTTCCTCAACGTCAAGGGCCCCGAGCTGCTCAACAAGTACGTGGGTGAGACGGAGCGGCACATCCGCCTCATCTTTGCCCGGGCGCGCGAGAAGGCGTCGCAGGGCCACCCCGTCGTCGTCTTCTTCGACGAGATGGAGTCGCTGTTCCGGACGCGCGGCACGGGTGTCTCCAGCGACGTCGAGACGACGATCGTGCCGCAGCTGCTCTCGGAGATCGACGGCGTCGAGCGTCTCGACAACGTCATCGTGATCGGGGCGTCGAACCGCGAGGACATGATCGACCCCGCGATCCTGCGGCCCGGGCGGCTGGACGTGAAGATCAAGATCGAGCGGCCCGACGCCGAGGGCGCGCGGGAGATCTTCGCGAAGTACCTGACGCCGGACCTGCCGATCCACGGGGACGACCTCGCCGAGCACGGCGGCTCGGGACAGGCCGCCGTGGAGGCCATGATCTCGCGGGTCGTCGAGCGCATGTACTCGGAGGCCGACGAGAACCGGTTCCTCGAGGTCACGTACGCCAGCGGTGACAAGGAGGTCCTGTTCTTCAAGGACTTCAACTCCGGCGCGATGATCCAGAACGTCGTCGACCGCGCGAAGAAGTCGGCGATCAAGGACCTGCTCTCCACCGGTCAGCGCGGCATCCGGGTCGACCACCTGCTGTCGGCCTGCGTCGACGAGTTCAAGGAGAACGAGGACCTGCCGAACACGACCAACCCCGACGACTGGGCGCGGATCTCCGGCAAGAAGGGCGAGCGGATCGTGTTCATCCGCACGATCGTGCAGGGCAAGAAGGGCGTCGACGCCTCGCGGACCATCGAGAACGTCACGAGCACCGGTCAGTACCTCTGACCTGCCGCGCGTGACGGCGCGCGGCGGGCGCCGGCGTCCTGGCCCTCGGGCACGTGCCGCCGGTCGGCGGCGCGGCGCCTAGGGTGGACGCCGTGACCGTGCGGCGCGTGATGGGGATCGAGACGGAGTACGGCGTCCTGCAGCCGGGACGACCTCTGGCCAACCCGATGCTCCTGTCCAGCCACGTGGTGGCCGTGCACGCCACGGCGCGGGAGGCCGGGCGGTCACGCGCGCGCTGGGACTACGACGACGAGGACCCCCTGCACGACGCCCGCGGGTACCACCTGCAGCGCGCGTCCGCGCACCCGTCGATGCTCACCGACTCACCGACCGTCCCGGCGCCGTCCGGCGACGGACCGCAGGAGATGCCGCGCTCCGACGTCGAGGAGTACGAGGACCCGGGGGCGGCGAACGTCATCCTCACGAACGGCGCGCGGCTGTACGTCGACCACGCGCACCCCGAGTACTCCTCACCCGAGGTGACGACGCCGCTCGACGCGGTGCGGTGGGACCGGGCCGGCGAGCTCGTCATGCTGGAGTCCGTGCGTCGGCTCGCCGCCACCCCGGCGCTGCCCGACGTGACCCTGTACAAGAACAACGTCGACGGCAAGGGTGCGACGTACGGCACCCACGAGAACTACCTGGTGGACCGCGCCGTGCCGTTCAGCGACCTGGTCGCCCGGCTGACGCCGTTCCTCGTGACGCGCCAGGTGTTCACGGGTGCCGGCCGGGTGGGGCTGGGTCAGCGCGGTGAGCATTCCGGGTTCCAGCTCTCGCAGCGCGCGGACTACATCGAGGCCGAGGTCGGCCTGGAGACGACGCTGCGCCGTCCCATCGTCAACACGCGTGACGAGCCGCACGCCGACCCGGCACGCTGGCGCCGCCTGCACGTCATCATCGGCGACGCCACGATGCTCGAGGTGGCGACGTACCTGCGGCTCGGCACGACGTCGCTCGTCCTGTGGCTCGTCGAGCAGGCCGAGGCGGGCGGGAGGGCCCGCACGATCGCCCAGACGGTCGACCGGCTCGCGCTGCGTGACCCCGTCCAAGCCGTCCACCGGGTCAGCCACGACGTGTCGCTCACGGAACGTCTCGAGCTGGTCGACGGGCGCCGGCTCACGGCCCTGGAGATCCAGGCCGAGTACCTGGCCGCCGTGCGGGCGGCTCTCGACGCGGTCGGCGGCAGCCTGGATGAGCAGACGTCCGACGTCCTCGACCGGTGGGAGTCGCTGCTGCGTCGCCTCGGTGACGAACCGGCGTCGTGCGCACGCGAGGTGGAGTGGCTCGCAAAGCTGCGCCTGCTGGACGGTATGCGGCGACGCGACCACCTGGCGTGGGACCACCCGCGTCTGGCCGCGGTCGACCTCCAGTGGTCCGACGTGCGGCCCGAGCGTGGCCTGTACCACCGGCTCGCCGCAGCCGGTGCCGTCGACCTGCTGGTGACGCCCGAGCAGGTCGAGGACGCGGTCCAGCACCCGCCGCAGGACACGCGGGCGTACTTCCGCGGTGAGGCCGTCGCGCGCTACGGCGCGCAGATCTCCGCAGCGAGCTGGGACTCCGTGGTCTTCGACGTCCCCGGCACACAGACCCTGCAGCGTGTGCCCATGCGGGACCCGTTGCGGGGCACACGCGCGCACGTCGGCGAGCTGCTCGACCGCAGCCCGGACGCGCGGTCCCTGCTGGCGGCCCTCGGCGGGTGAGGCAGGCGCCCCCGGGCGTCAGCGCATCTCGCGCACGAACCGGACCGCCTCACGCGCCTGCTGCGCGCGGCGCTCGTAGGTCACGCCCAGGCCCAGCACGAGGGTCCCGCCCACCGCGAGCAGGATCCAGCCGTCGACGGCAGCCAGCGCACCGGCGGCGAGCGGGCTCAGGACGACGACGAGCGTGGTCAGCACGGCCGCAGCGCCGAGCAGAAGCGGGGCCTGCCAGCGGCGGACGGCACCGGCGACCACCACGACGACACCGAGCACCAGCAGCGCGGTGACGCGCCACCCGACGGGAGCGACCACGAGGCCCGTCAGCGGCGCACCGAGGGCCAGGCCCAGCGGTGGTCCCAGCGTCGGCCACGACGCGGACGTGGGTTCCCGGTGCATCTGTCGCACCCCCAGCGCGAGCACGAGCAGACCGAGCACGGTCCACGGCACGTCCGCCGGCTCCGGCCCGCCGCGCAGCGCGAGCGCGGCCGTCGCGAGGGACGCAGCCCCGACCCCCAGCCACGTGCCCACCTGATCACGCGCCCACCACGCGAGCGCGCCACCACCGGCGAGCACGAGCACGCCCCGCAGGGTGCCGAGCGCGGAGACGTCGACGGCGAGCACGCAGGGGAGCACGAGGAGCGCGACCTGCGTCGCGCGCAGCGCCGGACCGACGGGTCCGCTCCGCCACGTCCGGGCGTGGTGCAGCGCGACGAACCACGTCAGGGCGGCCACGAGCTCGACCCGCAGGAGGGACGCGGGGTGGGAGGTGTCGCCGGGGCCGAGCGCGGCGGCCCACGGGCCGGCGACCATGACGAGCAGTGCCGTCCCTGTCAGCACCCACGGGACGTCCGCGGCGGGCAGCCGTCCGGGGCGCCGGGCGGCCGGCGGGTCCGCCGTGCCCGGCGCCGGGGGGCGTCCGATCCGGGCCAGTGCCAGGAGGACCGCCGCCGTGGCGCCCCAGAGCAGCAGACGCAGGTCCGCCCCGCGCACGAGCGCCGACGGGAGCAGCGCGAGTGCGCCGACCGCGGCCCACGCGAGGGGCACCGGGCCGCGCCGGGCCGTCAGCGCGACCGCAGCGAGCGTCACGAGCCCGCCGACGAGCAACGGCAGGTCCTGCGCGGTGCCGACGGCGACCGGAGGCGCGTGCGACGCCAGGACGGACGTCGCACCGGCCACCGCCGCTGCCGTGAGCGCCAGCCCGAGCCCGGTGAGGCCTGTGCCCGCTGGTGCGCCGTCCGTGCCGCTCGCGGGCGCCGGCGCGCCGGGTGCGGACGTGCGGCGACCCGTCGCGCCACCGACCAGGGTGAGCGTCGCGGCGGCAGCGGCGAGCACCGTCGCCCGCACCACGGCGGCGGATGCCGACGGGGCAGCGAGGACGGCGAGGAGCGTCGGCGCGGTGGCAGCGGCGAGCAGGGCCCACGGCACGGTGCGGTCGAGCACGGCGCGGACCCGCGGCGACCGGACGACGGCGGCGCACGCGGCGAGCCCCAGCACCGCAGGCCACGACCAGGCCTCGACCAGGATGCTGCCGTCCGGAAGGGCAGGGCCGGTGGGCGCGGCCGTCGGGATCTGCGCTGCCGTCGCGGCACGCGCAAGGGGCCCGACGACGAGCAGCACGGCGCCGAGGCCTGCGAGGACCTCGGCCGCACCCGGCCGGCGGCGTGCCAGCGGCAGGGCGGCACCGACCACGCCAACCGCTGCAGCTGCCGCGAGCAGACCACGGTCGACCCACCGTGCGCCCACCTCCAGCACCGGCGGCAGCACTGCGGTCGGGAGGGTGGCGAGTGCGAGCCCCGCGGCCAGCAGGCGGGCGCCCCCGTCGCGACGCCGCGCGACCCGCCAGGCGCCCACCGCGGCCACGACCAGTGCGGGCGGCAGCGTGTACGGCTCGACGACGGTGGTGTCACGGGCGCCCAGGAGCACCCACCACGCGGACGTCGCCAGCCCCAGGGCGACCCACCACGCCCACCGCCGGTCCCGGGCGAGCGCGCACGCCGCGGCGCCGACGGCGGCGAGCAGGAGGGTCACCGCCGTGGCCCCGGCACCTGACGCGGTCGCGACGGCCACGCCGGCCGCGACGACGACCGTGCCCGACACCTCCGCAGCACGTCGGGCGACGTCCCCACCGGAGGGGCGCAGCAGCGGGGCGCACACCGCCGTCACGACGCCGCTCGTCGTCACCAGCAGCGAGCTCGCCTGGCCGGGGAGCCCGAGGGCTACGTGCCCGGTCGCGACCGTCAGCGCAGCGACGGGTGCGGCGGCCGCGGCACCGAGCACCACGTACCCGCCCGTGGGCAGCTCGGGCACGGCGCCCCACGCGCGTCCCCACCGCAGCAGCACGACCACGAGCGCAAGGGCGACCGCGGCGGTGACGAGCGGCGCCGCGGTCACGAGCACGGAGAGGTCGCTGCCGGTCGCGCGCGGCGGCGCCCCGAGGACCACGGCCGACGAGGGCCAGGCGACAGCGAGGGCGAGCACGACAGCAGTCAGGGCGGCGTCCCGCTCCGCGCCACCGCGGGCGGCCGCGCCGACGACCCGGGCGCGGGCGAGGAGCGCCGCGGCGACGGGTGCGACCGTCAGTGCGAGGGCGGTCGTCGGGGGCAGGCCCGTCGCCGTGCCACCGACGGCGCCCGCCGCCAGGAGCAGGCCCGCGGCGACGACCGTCGACGCGGGCCCCGAGGCGGGGGAGTGCGACCACGAGCGGGCCAGCACGGCCAGGACGGCCCCGAGGACGAGCGCGGCCGCCGTCCACGCGGCGTCGGGTGCGGCGCCGAGGACCGCGAGGACCGCGGCCGCGACCGCACCGGCGCGCGCGGCGACGGGACCGAGCCCGGTGCGTCGGTCCGCGACGAGGAACCCGGCGAGGACGACGGCCTGCCCGGCCACGAGGACGACGTCCGCGGTGGCGGCGAGCACCGGGAGAGCCACGGCGACGAGCACCACGACGGTCCGCCACGCGACGGCCGCCGCACGGGCCGTGCGCCGCTCGCCGCGGCGCGCGGTCAGGAGTCCCAACGCACCGGCGACGACGAGGGCCCCCACGGCTGCCGTCCCGGCGTCCGCGACGAACGCACGGGGAGTGCCGACCGCGAGGCGCGTCCCCGTCCAGGCCACGACGACGAGGACCGACCAGCTCGCCGCGCCGGCAGCCCCGAGGAGCGCTGCGCGCTCGGCGGCGAGGACGTCGGTGTCCCACGCCCGGCCGCGGGGCACCAGCACGAGAGCGGCGGCCACGAGGCACGCCCCGACGACGGCAGCCTGTGAGGCCGTCACTCCGTCGGTGCGCGGCGCCACGACAGCCGTGAGCGCGGTCGCGGCTGCCGCCGTCGCCGTGACGGCACCGGCCGCGGCCCACACGCCGCGCATCACCCGGGCGCCGCGCGTCGACCACGACGGCTGCGCGTCCGAGCCCAGCGCGACCGTGCGCGCCTCGACCGCGACCTGCCCGGCCAGCGCCACGGCCGCGGCGGCGAGGAGCGCGACGTACGTCCACGGGCCGCTCGTGAGGTGGACGACGCCCCCGACGGTGGCGGTCACGACGGCTGCGGGCAGCAGCAGGGCGGCGATGATGCGCATGACGGTGCGTTCGGCGCGCCCGTGGCACCACGGCGGTACCGCGCGTGCCGCGGTCAGGACGCCCCCGGCGAGGAGGAGCGCACACGCTGCGGCCGCGTCCGGCACCGCGGGCAGCCACGCCAGCGGTGCGAGGGGCACGAGTGCGGCGCCCGCGACCGCACCCGCCCGCAGCCGCGAGCGCACGCCCCACGCCGTCAGCAGCGCGCCGCACACCAGTGCGGAGACACCGGCCTGGCCGGTGCCGTCCCCGAGGGAGACCACGCCGGTCGCCCGCACGGCCCACGCGTCGAGCAGCAGCAGCACGACGGCCAGCGCGCCGACGGCCTCGGCACCCTGGGGCAGCCGGCGGGCGCGCAGCCACGACGCGAGCGCGAACACCACGAGCGTGCCCACGCCGATGACGGCCGCACGGCCGCGCAGGCCCATCACGTCCCACGCGAAGACGAGGAACGTGATGCTGGCCGCGACCAGCAGTGCCGCGCCGACGACCTGCAGGACGGTCTGCACCCGCCACGGGCGACGCTCCGCCGGGGCCGGGGCCGGGGCCGGGGCCGGGGTCGGGGCCGGGACCGGGATCGGGACGAGGGCTGCGGCGCCGGCCGGAGCGGTCCGGGGGACCGACGCCGGTGGGCCCGGCCGTGCTGTGGCCGACGGACGGCCCGCAGCACTCGGGGTGGCGACCACCGGGACGTGCGCCCGCGGCGCCGCTGCCGGGGGCGTCGCGAGGGCTGCCGGCGCGTGCGTGGTCGGCGGCTGCACCCGGGGTGTCCACGCGCGTCCGCCGCGGCCCGTCGTCTGCACCGCGCGCAGCGCGGCGACCCGGTCCTGACGGGCCGTCAGGGCGCGCACGACCGCCTGGCTGTCGCGCCACACGAGCGCCCCGTCGGGTCCCGACACGTCCAGTCCGCACGCGGCGCAGCGCCCGGCCCGCAGCGTCGCGGTGCAGGCGGGGCACGCGGTGGTGTCCTGCAGCGCGCGCAGGGTGCGGGTGTAGAGGGTGTCCGGGTGGTCGGGCATGGCACGCATCGTGCCAGTCCCGGGGGCGCGCAGAGGCTGTCTCCACAGGCGGTCCCCCGACCGGCGCACGTGTCGGGGTCGTCGAGCCCCGCCGTGCCCCCGGTTGCCGCCGTGGCGTACCGCCGGTACGTGCGGGCGGCGTTGGGCCTAGGGTGGGCACGCGGGGCACGCGGGACGTGACCGCAGGACGGAGGTCACCATGGCTGGGCAGGAGCACGTCAGGCACCGTCAGGACGACGAGCCCGCGGAGGAGCCCGGGACGCCGACCCCGGCGGCGCCGAGCGCGCAGGCCCGGGACGCGGAGGTCGACGCGTTGCTCGAGGAGATCGACGACGTCCTCGAGCAGAACGCCGAGCAGTTCGTGCGTGGGTTCGTCCAGAAGGGCGGTCAGTGAGCGCCGATGACACTGCACGACTCGTCCGGCAGGCTCCCGCACGCCTTCACCACGCCTGGTTCGTCGTCGTTCGTCGACTTCCTCTCCGGGTACGCCCCTGACCTGCTGCCGGGGCGTCGCCCGGTGCCGCCCGGCGACGTCCAGGCGCCGCACGGGACGACGATCGTCGCGCTGGTGTTCGACGGTGGTGTCGTCATGGCGGGTGACCGGCGCGCCACGATGGGCTCGATGATCGCGAGCCGGCACATCGAGAAGGTGTTCCCCGCGGACGAGTTCTCCGCCGTCGGCATCGCCGGGACCGCAGGCCTGGCCATCGAGCTGGTCCGCCTCTTCCAGCTCGAGCTCGAGCACTACGAGAAGATCGAGGGCAGCCTGCTGTCGCTCGACGGCAAGGCCAACCGGCTCGCGACGATGATCCGCGGCAACCTCGGCATGGCGATGCAGGGTCTCGCGGTCGTGCCGCTGTTCGCCGGGTACGACCTGGACGGCGGGCGCGGGCGCATCTTCTCGTACGACGTGACGGGTGGGCGCTACGAGGAGCAGGAGCACCACGCCGTGGGGTCGGGCTCGGTGTTCGCACGCGGCTCGTTGAAGAAGCGTTGGCGCGACGGCCTGGACGCGTCGACCGCGGTGCGTGTCGCCGTCGAGGCGCTCGTGGACGCGGCCGACGACGACTCCGCGACCGGGGGACCCGACCGGGCACGGCGCATCTGGCCCGTGGTCGCGACCGTGACGGAGGCGGGCTACCTGCGGGTGTCGGACGACGACCTGGCTGCCGCGGTCGAGACCGTCGAGAACGGCCGGCGCAGCACGCGACGCGACGGAGGTGCGCGATGAGCATGCCGTTCTACGTCTCGCCCGAGCAGCTGATGAAGGACCGGGCGGACTATGCGCGCAAGGGCATCGCCCGCGGACGTTCCGTGGTGGTGCTGCAGTACGACGACGGCATCGCGTTCGCGACCGAGAACCCGTCGCGTGCGCTGCACAAGATCTCGGAGATCTACGACCGCATCGCGTTCGCCGCCGTCGGCAAGTACAACGAGTTCGAGAACCTGCGGGTCGCGGGAGTCAGGTACGCCGACCTGCGCGGCTACTCCTACGACCGTGTGGACGTGACCGCACGCGGCCTGGCCAACGCGTACGCGCAGACGCTCGGCACCGTGTTCACCACGGAGTCCAAGCCGCTCGAGGTCGAGCTGGTCGTCGTCGAGGTCGGACGCGAGCCGGCCGGCGACCAGATCTACCGGTTGTCGTACGACGGCTCGGTCGCCGACGAGCACGGCTGGGTCGTGATGGGCGGCCAGGCCGAGCGCCTGGCCGGCCTGCTGGGTGCCGGGTGGCGCCCGGGCATGACGCTCGCGCAGGCGCTGGGGCTCGCGGTGCAGGTGCTGGGCTCGGCCGCGGACGAGGCGGAGCCGCGGGCACTGGGTGCCGCCGCGCTCGAAGTGGCGGTCCTGGACCGGACCCGGCCGCGGCGTGCGTTCCGCAGGCTGACGGGGGCGCTGCTGGAGGACGTGCTCGGCGGGGTCGACGCCCCGGCGGGCGGTGACGGTCCGCCGACGCCCTGAGGGTGTCGACCGCACCGGGCCGACGAGCGACGGGGAGTGACGAATGGACAGGCGCATCTTCGGTCTGGAGACCGAGTACGGGGTCACGTGCGCGGCGCAGGACGGCCGCGGCCTGTCCGCGGACGAGGTCGCGCGGTACCTCTTCCGCAAGGTCGTGGCGTGGGGGCGCTCGTCGAACGTGTTCCTGCGCAACGGCTCGCGCCTGTACCTCGACGTCGGCTCGCACCCCGAGTACGCGACCGCCGAGTGCGACGACTGGCGCCAGCTCGTCACGCACGACCGTGCGGGGGAGCGCATCCTCGAGGGCCTCGTGGCGGACGCCCAGCAGCGGCTCGAGCACGAGGGGCTGCCCGGACGGATCCACCTGTTCAAGAACAACACCGACTCGGCCGGGAACTCCTACGGCTGCCACGAGAACTACCTGGTGCGCCGGCAGGGCGACTTCGCCCGCCTGTCGGACGTGCTCGTGCCGTTCCTCATCACGCGGCAGGTCCTCACCGGCGCGGGCAAGGTCCTGACCACGCCCCGGGGTGCGGTCTACTGCCTGTCGCAGCGCGCGGACCACATCTGGGAGGCGGTCTCGAGCGCGACCACGCGGTCCCGGCCCATCATCAACACCCGTGACGAGCCGCACGCCGACGCGGAGCACTACCGTCGGCTGCACGTGATCGTGGGTGACTCGTCGATGTCGGAGACGACGACGATGCTCAAGGTCGGGTCGACGGACCTGCTGCTGCGCCTCATCGAGGCCGGCGTGACGATGCGCGACATGACGCTCGAGAACCCGATCCGCGCGATCCGGGAGATCAGCCACGACATGACCGGCAAGCAGCCGGTGACGCTCGCGTCGGGCCGCACGGTGACCGCGATCGACCTGCAGGAGGAGTACCTCTCGCGCGTCAGCGACTTCGTCACCGCCGAGACGGGGCCGTCCCCGGAGACCAAGCAGGTGCTCGACCTGTGGGAGCGCGGGCTGCGGGCGCTGCGCGAGGGAGACCTGACGCTCGTCGAGCGGGAGCTGGACTGGGTGATCAAGTACCGGATGATCGAGCGCTACCGCGCGAAGCACGACCTCGAGCTGTCCGACGTGCGGGTCCAGCGGCTCGACCTCGCGTACCACGACATCTCGCGCACCGAGGGCCTGTACAACCTGCTGGCCGCGCGCGGGCTCGTCGAGCGCGTCACCACCGACCTCGACGTGTTCGAGGCGACGGCGGTCCCGCCGCAGACGACGAGGGCGAAGCTGCGCGGCGACTTCGTGCGCGCGGCGCAGGACGCGCGGCGGGACTACACGGTCGACTGGGTGCACCTCAAGCTCAACGACCAGGCCCAGCGCACGGTCCTGTGCAAGGACCCGTTCCGCAGCGTCGACGAGCGCGTCGACCGGCTCATCGAGTCCATGTGACGTCCGCGGCCCACGCCGGGTCGCGGGGGTCGGACGTCACCGCGCGACGGGTGCCGGTGGTCGTACAGTGGGGCCCCGTCGTGCGAGGGCCGGTGAGGCACGGCGCGGCGACGTCGTGAAGGACCGAGCGAGGAGGAACGGACGTGCGGTTGGTGGCAGGTGCCCGCCGGGCGGCCCTTCCGGTTGTCGTGGCGATGCTGCTCGCGGCATGCACCTCGGTGACGGCGGTCGAGCCCGAGGTCACGGTGACGGGTGACGCGGGCCAGGCCCCGACCGTGACCTACGTGACGCCGCTGACCGTCGAGGAGACGTTCCGCAAGGAGATCTGGCCGGGAACGGGTACGGAGCTCGTCGACGGTGCCCCCGTGCTCATCGACTTCTGGCTGGAGAACGCGCGGGACGCGAGTCTCGTCAAGGAGAGCTACTCGACGAGTCCCACGCCCCGGATGCTGACGGTCGAGGACCTCGGCACGGACCTGTACGAGACGTTGCGCGGTCAGCAGGTCGGCGCGCGGCTCCTGCAGGTGGCACCCGGCGGGTCCGGAGCCGACTACCCGACGGTCACCGTGCTCGACGTGCTGCCGACGCGGGCGGTGGGGGAGCAGCTCGAGCCCGACCCGTCCCTGCCGGTGGTGACCGAGGACGGTGACGGGTCGCTGTCGCTCACGCCGACGGGCACGCCGCCACCGGACCGCCTGGTCGTCGAGCCGCTCGTGCGCGGCACCGGCGCACAGGTCGCCGCGGGTGACGTGATCACGGTCCAGTACGCCGGGTTCTCCTGGGACGACGGTGCCCTGTTCGACTCCACGTGGCAGCGCGTGCTGCCCGTCTCGTTCCTGCTGTCCGACGTGCCGTCCTGGGCCGAGGGACTGGTCGACCAGCCCGCCGGCAGCCGCGTGATGCTCGTCGTGCCTCCCTCGTACCCCCTGGGCGTGACCGACGCCGAGGAGCTCGCCGGAAAGACGGTGGTCTTCGTGATCGACATCCTCGCCACCGGCTCACCCGCGCAGGGCGCCCAGTGAGCCTCTCGCTGCGGGTCATCCCGTGCCTCGACGTGGACGCCGGCCGTGTCGTCAAGGGCGTGAACTTCGAGAACCTCCGGGACGCGGGCGACCCCGTCGAGCTCGCGCGGCGGTACGACGCGGAGGGCGCCGACGAGCTCACGTTCCTCGACGTCTCGGCGTCGTCGTCGGACCGCGAGACCACGTACGACGTGGTGCGTCGCACCGCCGAGGAGGTCTTCGTCCCGCTCACGGTCGGGGGCGGGGTCCGTTCGCCGGACGACGTGGACCGTCTCCTGCGGGCCGGGGCAGACAAGGTCGGCGTCAACACCGCGGCGATCGCGCGCCCCGAGCTCATCACCGAGATCGCCGACCGGTTCGGCTCGCAGGTGCTGGTGCTGTCGGTGGACGCCCGCCGCACGACGGGTGAGACGCGCACGCCCTCCGGCTACGAGGTGACGACCCACGGCGGGCGACGCGGCACGGGGGTGGACGCCGTCGAGTGGGCCCACCGGGCGGTCGACCTCGGGGTCGGTGAGATCCTGCTCAACTCGATGGACGCCGACGGCACGACCGCGGGCTTCGACCTGGAGATGATCACCGACGTGCGCGCTCGGGTGAGCGTCCCGTTGATCGCCTCGGGTGGCGCCGGCACCGTCGAGCACTTCGTCGAGGCAGCGCGCGCCGGGGCCGACGCGGTCCTCGCCGCGAGCGTCTTCCACTTCGGCACGCTCACCATCGGTCAGGTCAAGGACGCCCTGCGGGCCGCGGGGATCGTCGTCCGCTGACACGGACGGCCACGAGCCGGGTCGGCGAGGCGCCGCCGCGCGCCGCCGTCAGGGTCCGGTCAGGAGGTCCCGCACGGTGGCGACCTCGTCCTCGGCGCCGTCGACCCGCACGTTCGACGCCTGGAGGCGGCCGGACACAGCGAGCACGAGCTCTCCCACGTCGCCCCGCAGGACGACCGTCCCGTAGCCCTGCCGGGGGGCGTGCACGGCCGACCGCACGTCGTCGTCCCGGACCAGCACCACGCCCGGCCCGAGGCGGCGAAGGCGCAGCGGCGCCATGCGCACGAGCTGCGACCACAGGACGTCGACCAGGCCCTCGGGCAGCTCGCGGGGCGTGAGGTCGCCGGTGCCCCGGCGCACGTCCTCCGTGTGCACGAAGTACTCGGTCGCGTTCACCGCGTCGCCGGCCCACGCGAGCGGGCTCCACCGCGGGGGCGGCGTGGCGAACCGTTCGACCAGGTCGGCGTACCCGGGGGCGTCGGACGCGCTCTCCGCGAGCCGCTCCGTCGCCGCTGCGAGCCCACCGCGCACCGCGGACACGGCGAGCCCGGGCCGTTCACGGATCACCAGGTGCGCCGCCAGGTGCCGGGCCTCCCAGCCCGCGCACAGCGTGGGGTCGTGCGGGTCCGCGGCGCGCAGCGTCTCGCAGAGCCAGTCGCGTTCGGTCTCGTGCCACGTCATGGCACGTGATCGTGCCATGCGAAGCAGTGTCGCCGCGCACCGTGCCGTCCGGCGCGCGTCGGACGGGCGCAGCCGTGGGTGCGTGAGAAGATCGCCACTTCCCCCGTGTCGTCAGGAGTGTGACAGCCGTGCCCGCGCGCCCACGGACCCCCGCCGCCTCGCCGCGCCCGGACGCGCAGGCCGCCGGAGCGGCCCTCCGCGGCTCGACGGCCCGCCGGTCGGCCGCCCTGGTCTGGCGCGGGATGCGCGCGCACCCGCGAACGTACGTCGCGGCGGTCGCGACCTCCGCGCTGTTCGGCGGGCTGACGGTCGCGGTGAGCCGCGTGCTCGGCGCTGTCACCGACCAGGTCGTGGTCCCCGCGCTGGCAGGGTCCGAGCAGGCTCAGGACAGGATCTGGCTGGCCGGCCTCGTCGTCGCGCTCGTCGCGCTGCTGCTCGCCGTCAGCGTCGCCGGTCGGCGCGTCTTCGCGGGCATCGGTGTCGCCGACATCCAGGCGGACCACCGCCGGGCGGTCACGCGGCAGTACCTGCGGCTGCCGATGTCGTGGCACCGGCAGCACCCCACGGGTCAGCTGCTGTCGAACGCGGGGTCGGACGTCGAGGCGGCGACGGGGGTGTTCAACCCGCTGCCCTTCGCGCTCGGCGTGGTCGTGATGATCGGCGCCGCCACCGTGGCACTGCTGCGCACCGACGTGTGGCTGGCGCTGGCGGCACTCGTGGTGCTGCCGCTCGCGGTGATCGCGAACCTCGTCTTCCAGCGGCGGATGACCCCGGCGATCACGCGTGCGCAGCAGCTGCGTGCCGAGGTGGCCGACGTCGCGCACGAGAGCTTCGAGGCGGCCGCGCTGGTGAAGTCGCTCGGCACCGAGGAGCGGGAGGACGTGCGGTTCACCGAGCGCGCACGCGAGCTGCGGGACGCCAACGTCCGCGTCGGTGTCGTCCGCGCGGTCTTCGACCCCGTCATCGACCTGCTGCCGAACCTCGGCACGCTGCTCGTGCTGCTGGTCGGGGTGCAGCGGGTCGCGGCCGGTGCGATCGGCACCGGTGACGTCGTCGCCGCCGCCTACCTCCTGACGCTGCTGGCCGTACCCGTGCGCGCGTTCGGCTGGGTGCTCGGCGAGCTGCCCCGCGGCCTGGTCGGTCACGACCGGATCTCGCGGGTCCTGGACGCCCCGGGTGTGCCGAGCGAGGGCGTCACGCCGCTGGCCGCGGCCTCCCCGGGCGCCACGGTCGAGATGCGTGGGGTGCACCTACGGGTGCCCGGGTCCGACGGCGAGGTCGAGCTGCTGCACGGCGTGGACCTGCGGGTCGAGGCAGGGCGCACGCTCGCAGTCGTCGGACCGACCGGCGCGGGCAAGTCCACGCTCGTCGGTCTGGTGCCGCGCCTCGTCGACCCGTCGCAGGGCGCGGTCGAGGTCGACGGCGTCGACGTCCGAGACCTGCGTCCCGCCGACCTCGCGGCGCAGGTGGGCTACGTGAGCCAGTCGACGTTCGTGTTCGAGGACACGGTGCGCGGCAACGTCACGCTCGCGGACCCCGGCGACGCAGGGGCGCCCGGTGACGACGAGGTGTGGGCGGCCCTCGCCGCGGCACGCGTCGACGACGTGGTGCGGGCGCTGCCGGGCGGGCTGGACGCACCGCTCGGTGAGCGCGGCGCCAACCTGTCCGGCGGCCAGCGGCAGCGGCTCGCGCTCGCGCGCGCCCTCGTGCGCCGTCCCCGGGTCCTCGTCCTCGACGACGCGACCTCGGCGGTGGACCCGGGCGTCGAGCGCGACATCCTCACCGGGCTGCACGCAGGCACCGGGGGGACGGGCCCGACGGTGCTGCTCGTGGCGTACCGCATGGCCTCGGTCGTGCTCGCCGACGAGGTCGTGCACGTCGAGGCGGGTCGTGTCGTCGACCGCGGCACGCACGCCGAGCTGCTCGCGCGCGACGCGGGCTACCGCGAGCTGGCCACGGCGTACGAGCGCGAGTCACAGCGCCGGGCGCGCGAACGGGCCGACGCGGACGCGGCCGACGCGTGGGGCGACGACATCACGGCAGAGGGAGGACGTCGATGACGGCGAAGGACCAGCCGCGGACGTCCGCGCAGGACAGCCGCATGGCTCCGGCGAGCACCCTCGGCGTGCTCGCGACGCTGCGCCGCGCGGCGCAGGTGTCACCCGAGCTGCTCGACGGGCTGGCCGTGACGCTCGTGCTCGCCGTGGTCGCGGCGACCGCCCGCGTGCTCGTGCCGATCGCCGTGCAGCAGACGGTCGACACCGCGATCCTGGCGCCCGGTGGCGTCGACGTGTCGCGGGCCGCGGCGCTCGTCGGCATCGCGGCGGTCGGGCTCGCGGTCGGCGCCGCGTGCTCCGCACTGGTCAACGTGCGGCTCTTCCGGTCCAGCGAGGCGGGCCTGCTGACCCTGCGCACGAAGGCGTTCCGGCACGTGCACGACCTGTCCGTGCTGACCCAGAGCACCGAGCGGCGGGGGTCGCTCGTCTCCCGCGTGACGTCGGACGTCGACACGATCTCGATGTTCGTGCAGTGGGGCGGCATCATGCTGCTCGTCTCCGCGCTGCAGATCCTCGTGGCCACGACGCTCATGGCGGTCTACTCGTGGCAGCTCACGCTGCTCGTGTGGGCGTGCTTCCTGCCGCTGATGGTGGTCCTGCCGCGCATGCAGCGCGGCGTGAACCGGCGGTACGCAGCCGTCCGGGAGCGGTACGGCGCGATGCTCGGCGCGGTGTCCGAGGCGGTCGTCGGCGCCGAGACGATCCGGGCGTACGGGGTGTCGGAGCGCACGCAGCGTCGTGTCGACGCCGCGGTGGCCGCGACGCGGCGGGCCATGGTGCGCGCCCAGACGCTCGTGGCGGTGGTGTTCTCCTCCGGCGTGCTGGTGGCCAACCTCGTGCTCGCGGTCGTCGTGGTCGCCGGCACGTGGCTGGGTGTCGCAGGCGAGCTGACGGTCGGACGGGTGCTGGCCTTCCTGTTCCTCGTCCAGCTGTTCACGGGGCCGGTGCAGATGGCCACCGAGATCCTCAACGAGCTGCAGAACGCGATCTCGGGCTGGCGGCGCGTGCTGGGTGTCCTCGAGACACCCGTGGACGTCGCGGAGCCGGGCGAGGACGCCGTCCCCAGCCCGCGTGGCCCGGCGTCGCTGACGTTCGCGGACGTCGGCTACGCGTACCCGGACGGCCCGCCGGTGCTGCAGGACGTCGACCTGCACGTCGCCGCCGGCACGTCGGTCGCCGTGGTCGGGGCGACGGGCTCGGGCAAGACGACGATGGCCAAGCTCGTCGCCCGGTTCATGGACCCGACCACCGGGGCCGTGCTGCTCGACGGCACCGACCTGCGTCGTATCGCGTCGCACGACCTGCGGCGCAGGGTCGTGCTGGTCCCGCAGGAGGGGTTCCTGTTCGACGGGACGATCACCGAGAACATCGCCTACGGCCTGCGTGACGACGTGGTCGCCGCCGGGCCGTCGTCGCAGGTCGTCGCCCGCGTGGAGCAGGTCGTCGCCGAGCTCGGCCTCGACGCGTGGCTGGACGAGCTGCCCGCGGGCATGGCCACCCCTGTCGGGCAGCGTGGTGAGCTGCTGTCCGCGGGCGAGCGGCAGCTCGTGGCCCTCGCGCGGGCGCGGCTCGCGGACGGTGACCTCCTGCTGCTCGACGAGGCCACCTCCGCGGTGGACCCCGTCGCGGAGGTGCGGATCGCGCGCGCGCTGCGCGAGCTCGCCCGGGGCCGCACGACCTTGACGATCGCCCACCGCCTGTCGACGGCGGAGGCCGCGGACCTCGTCGTGGTCGTCCACGCCGGTCGCGTCGTCGAGGTGGGCACGCACGCCGACCTGCTGGCGCGCGGCGAGCACTACGCGGCGATGCACTCCGCCTGGGTGTCGCAGACGCGCTGACCTCGGCAGCCGGTGCAGCCCGTCGTGACCGCGCCGCGGGCGAGCCGTGCGGCCGTCGCGGACGGCGCGCCTCGGTGCGGGTCGCGCGTGGCAGGATCGTCGGGTGCCGCAGACCGACCCCTCCACCACCCCCGACGGACGCCTGGTGCGCAGCGCCCTGGACCCGGCCGTGGCCGCGCGCCTGCGCCGCGACGACGCCGGGCTCGTCGCCGCGGTCGTCCAGCAGCACGACACCCGCGAGGTGCTCATGCTCGGCTGGATGGACGACGAGGCGCTGCACCGCACACTCACGACGGGCCGCGTGACGTTCTGGAGCCGGTCCCGGCAGGAGTACTGGCGCAAGGGCGACACGTCAGGCCACGTCCAGCACGTGCGCTCCGTCGCGATCGACTGTGACGGGGACGCCCTGCTCGTCACCGTCGACCAGGTCGGCGCCGCCTGCCACACCGGCTCTCGCACGTGCTTCGAGGCCGGCGGGCCCCTGCCGGTCGTGCTGCCCCCGACCTCCGACCCGTCCGCGGCGGCAGCCGCCACCTCCCGAGGAGCCCAGCCGTGACCCAGCCGTCCGTCTCCGCCGCGCCGCGCGCGACCGCCACGGACGTGCCCTGGGGGGCGACCTGGCCGACGCGCGACGGGTTCCGGGACCTGGCCGCCGAGCGGCGCGTCGTGCCGGTCGTGCGCCGGCTCCTGGCCGACGACGTGACCCCCGTGGGTCTGTACCGCACCCTCGCGGCGGGGCGGCCCGGCACGTTCATCCTCGAGTCGGCCGAGTCGGACGGGACCTGGGGGCGGTGGTCGTTCGTCGGTGTGACGTCGCGCGCGTGCCTGTCGGTGCGTGACGGCCGAGCCGCCTGGTCCGGTGACGTGCCGGTGGGGGTCCCGACCGACGGGGACGTGCTCGACGTCCTGGGCCGCACGCTCGACGTCCTGCACACACCGCGCATCGCCGGGCTGCCGCCGCTGACCGGGGGAATGGTGGGTGTGCTCGGCTGGGACGTCGTGCACCACTGGGAGCCGACGCTGCCCGCGCGCGCGCCGGAGGAGCTCGGCATCCCCGAGGTGACGATGCTGCTGGCCTCCGACCTGGCGGCGGTCGACCACGTCGACGGGTCGGTGTGGCTCGTCGCCAACGCGATCAACTTCGACGCGACCGACGAGCGCGTCGACGACGCGTACGCGGACGCGGTGCGCCGCCTCGACGAGATGCAGGCCGCGCTGCGCCGGCCCGTGGTCCCCGCACCCGCGGTGATCGACCCGGCCGCACCGGTGCCGCAGCTCGAGTTCCGCAGCACACGCGAGGAGTTCGAGGCGCAGGTGCGCCGGGGCCAGGAGGCGATCCGCGACGGCGACGTCTTCCAGGTCGTGCTCTCGCAGCGGCTGGACCTGGACTGCCCGGCCGACCCGCTCGACGTCTACCGGGTGCTGCGCACCGTCAACCCGAGCCCGTACATGTACCTGCTCGCGCTGCAGGACGCGGACGGCCGCGACTTCTCCGTCGTCGGCTCCAGCCCCGAGACGCTCGTCAAGGTCAGCGACGGCCACGTCACGACCTTCCCGATCGCGGGGTCCCGTCCGCGCGGGGCGACGCCGGAGGAGGACCGGACCCTCGCGGACGAGGTGCTCGCGGACCCCAAGGAGCGGGCCGAGCACATCATGCTGGTCGACCTGTCGCGCAACGACATGGTCAAGGTGTGCGAGCCGACGAGCGTCGAGGTCGTGGAGTTCATGGCCGTGCGGCGGTTCTCGCACATCATGCACATCTGCTCGACGGTGGTCGGTCGCCTGCGCGCCGGGTCCACCGCGCTCCAGACCCTCGTCGCCACGTTCCCGGCCGGCACGCTCTCCGGTGCGCCGAAGCCGCGGGCGATCGAGCTGATCGACGAGCTGGAGCCGGCGCGGCGCGGTGTCTACGGCGGGACCGTCGGGTACTTCGACTTCGCCGGGGACATGGACATGGCCATCGCGATCCGCACCGCGGTGATCCGCGACGGGCGGGCGAGCGTGCAGGCGGGCGGTGGCATCGTCGCCGACTCCGTGCCGGCCCTCGAGTACGAGGAGTCGCGCAACAAGGCCGCGGCCGCCGTCCGGGCGATCCAGCTCGCGGCGTGCCTGCGCGACGACCTGCCGTGAGCGACGCGCCGACCCCCGGTGCCGCCCGTGCCGGGACCGACGGGCCCGCGCGCCGCGGCCGGTGGGTGCTCCTGCTCGTGCTCGCGGCGGCTCTCGTCGCGGTCGTCGCGCTGCCGACCTGGGTCGTCGCCGAGGGCAGCAGCTCCCTCGAGCGCTCCGTGGACGTCCGGGTGACCGGTTCGGCTGTCGCGCCGCAGGCCACGGCTGCCGGTCTCGTCCTGCTGGCCGCTGCCGCTGCCGTCGCGCTCGTCGGACGCGTCGGCCGCTGGGTCGTGGCGATCGTCACGGTGGGTGCGGGACTGCTCGTCTGCGCCGCCGCGGGCGGGGTGCTCGCCGACCCCGGCGGCGCCGTCTGGGGAGCCGTGGCCGAGGCCACGGGTGTCGCTGTCGACGACCCGTCCGCGTCGCTCACCGCGTGGCCCGTCGTCGCCGTCGTGGCGGGCGTCGTCGTGGTGCTGCTCGGCGCGGCGCTGACGCGCGCGGGCGGCTCGTGGCGGCACACGTCGCGCCGCCACGAGCGTCCGGGCGGGGCCGCGCCGGCGACCACGGGCGCGGCCGACGAGCGCGCGGACTGGGATGCGTTGAGCCGGGGCGACGACCCGTCCTGACCAGCGTGGACGGGGCGGTCTCGGATAGGGTGTCCCGACACCGAGCACGAAGGACGTACCTCTGATGGCCGATCACTCGCTGGCCCACCGCGCGCAGAACCCGACGCGCACCGAGACCATGCACCTGCCGCCGACGACGCCTCCGACCAACCACGGTCGCACCGTCGCGGCGTGGACGACGACCTGGGGTGTCGTCCTCGGCGGCCTGGTCGCCGCGCTCGGGGTGGCGTTCACTCTCGTCTGGCTGTTCTGGGTCGGCATGGGCGTCATCGTCCTGGCCCTCGTCCTGGGCAAGGTCCTGCAGCTGCTGGGACACGGGCAGGGCGGCGCAGCGACGCTCGCCCGCGCGCAGCGACGCGGCGGCCACTGACCGCACCGGGGAGTCCTCCGGTCCGCACCACCACCGACGCTGGGAGAGCTGCATGACGACCCCGAACGAGCCCCGCGACCCGTACACGCCCGACGAGCCAGGCGCCGGTTCGGCCGAGCCCGGTCCGGTGCCCCCGTCCCCGGGCCCCCCGCCGACAGGGGACGTCCCGCCGTACCCCGCCGGGACCAGCCCGGACGCACCGTCGGCAGCGCCGACCCCGGGTCAGCCTCCCGCCTACGGGCAGCCTCCCGCCTACGGGCAGGGCCAGCCGCCGGCGTACGGCCAGCCGCCGGCGTACGGCCAGGCTCCGGCGTACGGCCAGCAGCCCGGCTACGGCCAGCAGCCCGGCTACGGTCAGCAGCCCGGCTACGGCGGTGCGCCGTCGACCGCGCGCAACTCGCTCGGCGGTTGGTCGCTCGGGCTCGGCATCCTCTCGATCGTGCTGTGCTGCTTCGCCGTCGGCATCATCCCCGGCGCGATCGGCATCTGGCTCGGGATCAAGGGCCGGGCGGCAGCGGCGCGCGGCGAGGCCACCAACGGCGGCCTCGCGCTCGCGGGCATCATCCTCAGCGTCCTCGGTGTCCTCATCGGGCTGTACTTCCTCGTGAGCATCGCCATGGGCATCGCCCAGTACGGCGGTCTGGACGGATTCATGGAGTACGTCCAGGAGGAAGTGGAGCGTCAGCAGCAGCTGCAGACCCCGTGACACCTGCCCCGCGGGTGGCAGCGAGCCCCGGCACCGCGTCCCCGCCGCACCTGCGGCGGGGCGCGGTGCCGCTCGCTGTGGGCGCGGCCGCGGTGGGTGGTGCGGTGCTGCTGGTCGCACGGTCGCCGTACGTGCCCCTCAGCTACGGCATCTGCCCCTCGGTCCTCTTCCTCGGGGTGTCGTGCCCGGGCTGCGGAGGTCTGCGTGCGACGCACGACCTGCTGACGGGGGACCTCGCCGCTGCGTGGCAGGCGAACCCGCTGTGGACGCTCGCGGCGCCGCTCCTGGCGTTCGCCTGGGCGCTGTGGACCGTGCGACGGCTGCGTGGCCGGCCCGGCCCGGTCGCGCCGGCGTGGGTGCCGTGGACCGTCCTCGTAGCGGTCGTGGCGTTCGCCGTGCTGCGCAACGTCCCGGCCCTCGTGCCGTACCTCGGACCTGCGCCGCTGCCCTAGCGGCTCGAGGCGCCACGGTCGCGATCACCCCGTCCCCAGTCCCGCACCCAGGAGGCACCGTCATGAGCACACCGCACGAGCCGCAGCCCGGACCCGCGTACGGGCAGGAGGCGGCGTACGTCGCGCACGGCGGCGCCGCGCCCGTGGACGCGACCCCGAAGCACGCACCCGCACCGGGACCGCAGCCCGTGACGCCGCCCGACCAGGACGTGCAGCCCGGTCCGCCGGACGGCGGGTACCCGGTCCTCCCGCCGCCGGCGTACGCGCCGCGCAACGACCTCGCGGTGTGGTCGCTCGTGCTCGGGCTGCTGGGCGTCATGGGCTGCGTGTTCTTCACCGGGATCCCGGCGGTGGTCGTCGGCAACAACGCGCGCCGCGCCGTTGCTGCCGGGCAGGCGAACAACGACGGGATGGCGACCGCGGGCATCGTGCTCGGCTGGGTCGCGACCGGCCTGGGCGTGCTCGTCATCCTCGTGCTGGCGTTCATGGTGCTGCTGCCCCTGCTGTTCCTGGGTCTCGCCCTCCCGTTCCTCGCCGTGGCGCCGTAGGGCGACACGGACCAGCGGTGGACCAGGAGCTGGACCATGCGCCGGGGGTGACGGCGGCGGTCCACACCTCGGGCGGTGGACTGACGTGGTGCTCGGCACGTCTACCATGGCTCGTCGGCGACGACCCAGGCCCACAGAGCGGGACGTGCCGCACCAACCGGCCAGAGGGGATGATCGGTCGATGACAGTGCTGGACGACATCGTCGCGGGGGTCAAGGAAGACCTCGCCACACGGGAGGCGGCCACGCCTCTCGGTGAGCTGAAGGAGAGGGCTGCCCGTCGGGAGTCGGCGCTGCAGTGCGTCGCGCGGCTCAAGATGGCAGATGCGGTGACCGTGATCGCCGAGGTGAAGCGGTCGAGCCCGAGCAAGGGTGCGCTCGCCGCGATCTCGGACCCGGCGGCGTTGGCCGCTGAGTACGCGAAGGGCGGTGCGGTCGCGATCTCGGTGCTCACCGAGCAGCGCCGGTTCAACGGCTCGCTGGCCGACCTGGACGCCGTCCGCGCCCGCGTCGACGTGCCCGTGCTGCGCAAGGACTTCGTGGTCTCGCCCTACCAGGTGTGGGAGGCGCGGGCGCACGGCGCCGACCTGGTGCTGCTCATCGTCGCCGCGCTCGAGCAGACCGTGCTCGAGTCGCTGGTCGAGCGGGTGCACTCCCTCGGGATGACCGCGCTCGTCGAGGTCCACGACACCGAGGAGGTCGCGCGGGCGGTCGACGCGGGCGCGCGGGTCATCGGCGTCAACGCGCGTGACCTGCGCTCGCTGGAGGTCGACCGGACCACCTTCTCGCGGGTGGCGCCCGCGATCCCCTCGGACGTCGTCAAGGTCGCCGAGTCCGGCGTGCGGGGACCGCACGACGTCATGGACTATGCGCGTGCCGGAGCGGACGTGGTGCTCGTCGGCGAGGCCCTCGTGACGGACGACGCCCCTCGCCAGTCCGTGGCGGACCTCGTGGCGGCGGGTGCCCACCCCGCGCTGCGGGCGGTGCGGCAGTGACCGGGGCCGGGGGCGGACGCGGCCACGTGGGACGGAGCATGCGTGACGTGCTGCGCGGGGGCGGCCCGCTCGCGCGGCACGAGGGGCCGTACTTCGGGGAGTTCGGCGGCCGGTTCGTCCCGGAGGCGTTGATCGCTGCGCTCGACGAGCTCGAGACGTACTACCGCAAGGCACTGGCCGACCCCACGTTCTCCGACGAGCTCGAGCGTCTGCACCGCACCTACACGGGACGCCCGAGCCCGATCACCGAGGTGCCGCGGTTCGCGCAGCACGTCGGCGACGGCGTGCGCGTCTTCCTCAAGCGTGAGGACCTCAACCACACGGGGTCGCACAAGATCAACAACGTGCTCGGACAGGCCCTGCTGGTCAAGCGCATGGGCAAGCGACGGGTCATCGCCGAGACGGGCGCCGGTCAGCACGGCGTCGCGACCGCCACGGCCGCAGCGCTGCTCGATCTCGAGTGCACGGTCTACATGGGCGAGGAGGACACGCAGCGCCAGGCGCTGAACGTCGCGCGCATGGAGCTGCTCGGCGCGACGGTCGTGCCCGTCACGATCGGTACCCGCACGCTCAAGGACGCGATCAACGAGGCGCTGCGCGACTGGGTGGCCAACGTCGAGTCGACGCACTACCTGCTCGGCACGGTGACCGGCCCCCACCCGTTCCCGGAGATGGTTCGCGACTTCCACAGGGTGATCGGCGACGAGGCCCGGGCGCAGATCCTCGACGAGACCGGTGCGCTGCCCGACGCGGTCGTGGCGTGCGTCGGCGGCGGGTCCAACGCGATGGGCATCTTCAACGCGTTCCTCGACGACCCGCAGGTCCGCCTGTTCGGGTTCGAGGCGGGCGGTGAGGGCATCGCGTCCGGGCGGCACTCCGCACGGTTCTCCGGTGGGGCGCCCGGCGTCCTGCATGGCGCGCGCAGCTACCTGCTCCAGGACGAGGACGGGCAGACCCTGCCGAGCCACTCCGTGTCCGCGGGCCTCGACTACCCGAGCGTCGGGCCCGAGCACGCCTGGCTGCACGACACCGGGCGTGCGCAGTACCGCCCCGTGACGGACGGTGAGGCGATGGAGGCGTTCCGCCTGCTGTGCCGCACGGAGGGCATCATCCCGGCCATCGAGTCCGCGCACGCGCTTGCCGGCGCGATCGCGCTCGGTCGCGAGGCCGCGACGTGGGCAGCCGACGGGAGGGACCCCGTGATCCTGGTCAACCTGTCGGGCCGCGGTGACAAGGACGTGGCGACGGCGGCCGCGTGGTTCGGACTGATCGAGCCCGAGCCCGTGCTCAAGGCCGACGAGGGGGAGCAGCTGTGAGCGTCACGGACGTGCGGTCGGCGACGGGGGAGAAGCTCGACGAGCTGGCCCGCGGACCCCAGCCCCGTGCGGCACTCATCGGCTACCTGCCGGTCGGGTTCCCGTCGGTACCCGGCTCGGCGCGCGCGGTGCGGGCGATGGTCGAGGCTGGCGTGGACATCGTCGAGCTGGGCGTGCCGTACACCGACCCCGTCATGGACGGACCGGTCATCCAGGCAGCGGCGAACCACGCGCTGGCGCAGGGCACGCGCGTGCGGGACACGCTGCTCGTCGCCGAGCAGGTGGCGGATGCCGGCGCGCCGGTCCTGGTGATGACCTACTGGAACCTCGTGCTGCGCTACGGGGTCGAGGCGTTCGCGCGGGACCTCGCCGCCGCGGGCGGCGCGGGCCTCATCACCCCCGACCTGATCCCTGACGAGGGCGCGGAGTGGCTGGCCGCGTCCGACGCGCACGGCCTCGACCGTGTCTTCCTGGTCGCGCCGAGCTCGACGCCCGAGCGGCTGGTGTCGACCGTCGCCGCGAGCCGCGGGTTCGTGTACGCGGCGTCGACCATGGGCGTCACCGGCGAGCGCGCCACCGTGGGTGAGCGCGCGGAGCAGCTCGTCGCCGACACGCGGGCCGCGGGCGCGTCGCGCGTGTGCGTCGGTCTGGGCGTCTCGCGTCCCGAGCAGGCGGCGCAGGTGGCGGGGTACGCCGACGGCGTGATCGTGGGCTCGGCGCTGGTGCGGCCGCTGCTCGAGGCGCCGGACGAGGCCGCAGGCCTCGACGCCCTCACGGGTGTGGTGCGTGGCCTGGCCGGCGGTGTGCGCTCGGCGGTGCGGGCCCCGCGATGACCGTCCTCCCGCTCGCGATCCCGAGCCCCGGGCAGAGCGTCTGGCACCTGGGTCCGTTCCCTCTGCGGGCGTACGCGATCGCGATCCTCCTCGGCATCGTCGTGGCGACCGTCATGACGCAGTGGCGGTGGAAGAAGCAGGGGGGAGACCCCGAGACCGTCCTGGACATCGCGTACTGGGCGGTGCCCTTCGGGATCGTCGGCGGCCGGCTGTACCACGTCGTCAGCTCACCCGACGCGTACTTCGGACCCGGTGGCGACCCCTGGAAGGCGCTCGCCATCTGGGAGGGCGGCCTCGGCATCTGGGGCGCCGTCGCGCTCGGTGCGCTCGGTGCGTGGATCGGCTGTCGCCGCCACGGGGTGCGGCTGGCGGCCTTCGCCGATGCCCTGGCTCCCGGGCTGCTCGTGGCGCAGGGCATCGGTCGTCTCGGCAACTGGTTCAACCAGGAGCTGTTCGGCGGGCCCACGACCCTGCCCTGGGGGTTGCGCGTCGACGACGCCCACCTGCCTGCGGGCTATGAGCCCGGCACGCTGTTCCACCCGACGTTCCTGTACGAGATGCTGTGGAACTTCGCTGCGGCCGCACTGCTGATCTACCTGGGATCTCGGCTCCGCCCGGGCAGCGGGAGGACGTTCTGGTTGTACGTCGTGCTGTACACGACGGGCCGCCTGTGGATCGAGATGCTGCGCATCGACCCCGCCGAGACCGTGCTCGGTCTGCGACTCAACGTCTGGACGTCCATCGTGGTGGGCCTCGGCGCGCTGATAGCGTTCGTCGTGGTCGGACGTCGGAACCCCGGACGTGACACGACCGTCCTGTCGACACCCCCCACCACGCAGGACGACGAGGCGGACATCCCCGGTCGCGCACGGTGACACCCGGTGCGTCCGACGCGATGTCGTCCGACGCGGTCATCGATACCGGCGTGCGGACGGTATCGTCGCCTTTCACCACGGGCCGACGACGTCCCGGTACCCCCCATGTTCGTTCGACGCCCCGGCTCTGCCGGGGACTGTGAGGACGGTGCTGATGTCGACGTCGCCCGCGAGCCCCGCTGCTGCCGTGGCGCCAGACCGGCACGGCCTCTACGACCCCGCCGCCGAGCACGACGCGTGCGGCTTCGCCTTCGTGGCGACGCTGCGCGGCACGCCCGGGCGTGACATCGTCGACGCCGGCCTGACGGCGCTCCTGAACCTGGACCACCGCGGCGCGGTGGGCGCGGAGGAGGACAGCGGTGACGGCGCCGGCATCCTGACGCAGATCCCTGACGCGTTCCTCCGTGACGTCGTCGACGCCGAGCTGCCCGCCGCGGGCTACTACGCCATCGGCATGGCCTTCCTGCCGGTCGACGACGCTGCGCGGGCGCAGGCTGTGGCGGCCGTCGAGGCCGTCGCGGCGGAGGAGAAGCTCGAGGTCCTCGCGTGGCGTGACGTTGTCGTGACCGCCGACCTGGTCGGGCCGACCGCACGCGCGTCCATGCCGGTGTTCCGCCAGCTGGTCGTCGCCGACCCGTCGCGCGAGCTGTCCGGGATCGCGCTCGACCGTCGGGCGTACCGGCTGCGCAAGCGCGCCGAGCGTGAGCACGGTGTCTACTTCGCGTCGCTGTCGGCGCGGACCATCACCTACAAGGGGATGCTGACCACCGGGCAGCTCGAGCCGTTCTTCGCGGACCTCTCGGACCCGCGGTACGCGTCCGAGATCGCGCTGGTGCACTCGCGCTTCTCGACGAACACCTTCCCCTCGTGGCCGCTCGCGCAGCCGTTCCGCATGGTCGCCCACAACGGTGAGATCAACACGGTGCGGGGCAACCGCAACTGGATGGCCGCCCGCGAGGGCATGCTCTCGTCCGACCTGCTGGGCGACCTCGCCCCGCTCCTGCCGGTCTGCACCCCCGGCGGGTCCGACTCCGGCAGCTTCGACGAGGTGCTGGAGCTGCTGCACCTGTCGGGCCGGTCCCTGCCGCACGCCGTGATGATGATGATCCCGGAGCCGTGGGAGAACCACGCGCAGATGGACCCGTCCACCCGCGCGTTCTTCGAGTACCACTCCACGCTCATGGAGCCGTGGGACGGCCCCGCCGCCATGACGTTCACCGACGGGACGCTCATCGGTGCCGTGCAGGACCGCAACGGTCTGCGCCCGGGTCGGTACTGGGTGACCGAGGACGGCCTCGTGGTCTGCGCGTCCGAGGCGGGCGTCCTCGACATCGACCCCGCGTCGATCGTCGCCAAGGGCCGCCTCGAGCCGGGTCTGTTCTTCCTCGTCGACACGGGCCGGGGTCGGATCGTCGCCGACGTCGAGGTGATGGCCCAGCTCGCCGCCCAGCGGCCTTACGCGCAGTGGGTGCAGGAGAACGCGGTCCACCTCTCGCAGCTGCCGGACCGTGAGCACGTGGCCCACTCGGCCGCGTCCGTGCGGCGCCGGCAGCGCGCCTTCGGGTACACCGAGGAGGAGCTGAAGATCCTCCTGGCACCCATGGCCTCGGCGGGCGCCGAGCCGCTCGGCGCGATGGGCTCGGACACCCCCGTGGCCGTCCTCTCGAAGCGTCCGCGGCTGCTCTTCGACTACTTCACGCAGATGTTCGCGCAGGTGACGAACCCGCCGCTGGACGCGATCCGCGAGGAGCTCGTCACCTCGATCGGCGGGGCCATCGGCCCCGAGCCGAACCTGCTGGTGGACGGGCCCGAGCACGCGCGCAAGATCATGCTGCCGTTCCCGGTCATCGACAACGACCAGCTCGCCAAGATCGTGCACGTCGCGAAGGAGCCGTCGCTCGGCTTCCGTGCGACGACGATCCGCGGTCTGTACAAGGTCGACGGGGGAGGGGCGGCGCTCGAGCGGCGCCTCGAGGAGATCTTCGCCGAGGTCGACCGCGCGGTCGCCGACGGCGTGAGCTTCCTCGTCCTGTCGGACCGCAACTCCGACGCGGACCTCGCACCGATCCCGTCGTTGCTGCTGCTGTCGGCCGTGCACCACCACACGCTGCGCCGTCACACCCGTACGCAGATCTCGCTCGTCGTCGAGGCGGGCGACGTGCGCGAGGTGCACCACGTGGCCCTGCTCGTCGGGTACGGCGCGGCCGCCGTGAACCCGTACCTGGCCATGGAGACCGTCGAGGACCAGGCGCGCAGCGGCTACCTGCCGGGCGTGACGCCCGAGAAGGCCGTCGCCAACCTCATCAAGGCGCTCGGCAAGGGCGTCCTGAAGGTCATGTCGAAGATGGGCATCTCGACGATCGCGTCCTACCGCGGTGCGCAGGTGTTCGAGGCGATCGGCCTGTCCCACGCGCTGGTCGACCGGTACTTCACGGGCACGACCAGCCGGCTCGGGGGCATCGGGCTCGACGTCATCGCCGCCGAGGTCGCGGCGCGTCACGCCGACGCCTACCCCGCGAGCGGCAACCGCCAGGCGCACCAGCGGCTCGCGGTCGGCGGCGAGTACCAGTGGCGTCGCGGCGGCGAGGAGCACCTGTTCGACCCCGAGACGGTGTTCCGGCTGCAGCACTCGACCCGCACGCGTCAGATGGACGTGTTCCGGCAGTACACGGCGCGCGTCGACGAGCAGTCCGAGCGCCTCATGACGCTGCGGGGCCTGCTGCGGTTCAAGGAGGGCGTCCGCCCGCCCGTGCCCATCGACGAGGTCGAGCCCGTCAGCGAGATCGTCAAGCGGTTCAACACCGGGGCGATGTCGTACGGCTCGATCTCCGCCGAGGCCCACGAGACGCTGGCGATCGCCATGAACCAGATCGGTGGCAAGTCGAACACGGGCGAGGGAGGCGAGGACCCCGACCGACTGCACGACCCGCGGCGTCGCTCCGCGATCAAGCAGATCGCCTCCGGCCGCTTCGGCGTGACCTCCGAGTACCTGACCAACGCCGACGACATCCAGATCAAGCTCGCCCAGGGCGCCAAGCCCGGCGAGGGCGGTCAGCTGCCCGGGCACAAGGTGTACCCGTGGGTCGCGAAGACCCGGCACTCGACGCCGGGCGTCGGCCTCATCTCGCCGCCGCCGCACCACGACATCTACTCGATCGAGGACCTCGCGCAGCTCATCCACGACGCGAAGAACGCCAACCCGTCGGCGCGGATCCACACCAAGCTCGTCAGCGAGTTCGGTGTGGGCACGGTGGCCGCGGGGGTGGCCAAGGCGCACTCGGACGTCGTGCTGATCTCGGGGCACGACGGCGGCACGGGCGCGAGCCCGCTGACGTCGCTGAAGCACGCCGGCACGCCGTGGGAGATCGGCCTGGCGGAGACGCAGCAGACGCTCGTGCTCAACGACCTGCGCGACCGCGTCGTGGTGCAGGTCGACGGCCAGCTCAAGACCGGTCGTGACGTGCTGGTCGGTGCGCTGCTGGGTGCGGAGGAGTTCGGCTTCGCCACGGCGCCGCTGGTCGTCTCCGGCTGCGTGATGATGCGCGTCTGCCACCTGGACACCTGCCCCGTGGGGGTCGCCACGCAGAACCCGGAGCTGCGAGCGCGGTTCACGGGCCGTCCGGAGTTCGTCGTGACGTTCTTCGAGTTCATCGCCCAGGAGGTGCGTGAGCACCTCGCGGCGCTTGGCTTCCGGTCGATCAAGGAGGCCGTCGGCCGTGTCGAGATGCTCGACACGCGCCACGCCGTCGACCACTGGAAGGCCGAGGGGCTGGACCTGACGCCCGTTCTCGCCGTGCCCCAGCCGAAGCCGGGCTCGGGCCTGTCCCACGCGCGGGCTCAGGACCACGGGCTCGATCGGGCGCTGGACAACCAGCTCATCGCCCTGGCTGCTGACGCCCTCGAGCGTGCAGAGCCCGTGCGCATCTCGCTGCCCGTGCGCAACGTCAACCGGACGGTCGGCACCATGCTGGGCCACGAGGTGACCAAGCGGTACAGCGGTGCGGGTCTGCCCGACGACACGATCGACGCGACGCTGACCGGCTCGGCCGGCCAGTCGTTCGGTGCGTTCGTGCCGCGGGGCATCACGCTGCGCCTCTTCGGCGACGCGAACGACTACGTCGGCAAGGGCCTGTCGGGTGGTCGCCTGGTCATCCGTCCCGACCGGAGCTCCTCCCTGAGCAGCCAGCACAACGTCATCGCCGGCAACGTCATCGGGTACGGCGCGACGAGCGGGCAGATCTTCCTGCGCGGCCTGGTCGGCGAACGCTTCGGGGTGCGCAACTCCGGCGCGACGCTCGTCGTCGAGGGGGTGGGCGACCACGCGTGCGAGTACATGACGGGCGGCACGGTCCTCGTCCTGGGCCCCACCGGTCGCAACCTCGGCGCGGGCATGTCGGGGGGCACCGCCTACGTGCTCGACCTCACGCCCGAGCTGGTCAACGTCGACGCCGTCCGCAGCGGCGAGCTCGCGCTCGACCCGCTGGACGACGAGGACTTCGCACTCGTCGAGAGCCTGCTGCGTTCCTACGCGGAGGAGACGGGCTCGCTCGTCGCGGCCCAGCTCCTGGAGGACCCGGCCAGCACCCGCGCGCGGTTCACCCGCCTGCTGCCCACCGAGTACGCCCGTGTCCGCGGTGCCCTCGCGCAGGCCGAGGCCGACGGCCTCGACCCGAGCGCGCCGGGCGTCTGGGACAAGATCCTGGAGGTGGCCCGTGGCTGACCCCCGCGGCTTTCTGAAGGTCCGGGAACGCGAGCTCCCGCCCAACCGCCCGGTCGAGGTGCGCCTGCGCGACTGGAGGGACGTGCACGCACACCTCGAGGAGGGTCAGCCGTTCCTGCGGGAGCAGGCGGGCCGGTGCATGGACTGCGGCATCCCGTTCTGCCACAACGGCTGCCCGCTGGGCAACCTCATCCCCGAGTGGAACGACCTCGTGCGGCAGGGGCAGTGGGCCGACGCGATCGACCGGTTGCACGCGACCAACAACTTCCCCGAGTTCACGGGGCGGATCTGCCCGGCTCCCTGCGAGTCGAGCTGCGTGCTGGGGATCAACCAGCCGCCGGTCACCATCAAGAACGTCGAGGTCTCGATCATCGACGAGGCGTTCGCGCGCGGGCTGGTCACGCCGCAGGTTCCCCAGCGACTGACCGGGCACACGGTCGCGGTCGTCGGGTCGGGCCCCGCGGGGCTCGCCGCCGCCCAGCAGCTCACGCGTGCGGGCCACACCGTCGCGGTGTACGAGCGCGACGACGAGATCGGCGGCCTGCTGCGGTACGGCGTGCCGGACTTCAAGCTCGAGAAGGTCCACATCGACCGCCGGCTCGAGCAGATGCGCGCCGAGGGCACGCGGTTCCGGCCGGGCGTCGAGGTCGGCAAGGACGTCACGTGGGTGCAGCTGCAGGCCCGCTACGACGCGATCGTGCTGGCGACCGGCGCCACGGTGCCGCGCGAGCTGCAGGTGCCGGGGCTCGGCCTCGACGGCGTGCACGTCGCCATGGACTACCTGCACCAGGCCAACGCGGCCGTCGCGGGCAAGGACGTGCCCGAGCCGATCACCGCCGAGGGCAAGCACGTCGTCATCATCGGCGGCGGCGACACGGGCTCCGACTGCCTGGGCACGGCCCTGCGCCAGGGTGCGGCCTCGGTCACGACCCTCGCGATCGGCAAGCGGCCGCCGACGGAGCGTCCGGAGTCCCAGCCGTGGCCGACCGACCCGGTCCTCTTCGAGGTCTCGTCGTCGCACGAGGAGGGCGGTGAGCGCGCCTACCTCGCCTCGACCGTCGCGTTCCTCGGTGACGAGGGCGACGCGGGCGGGCACGTGCGCGCGCTGCGCCTGGCGACCACCGAGTACCTGCCGGACGGCCGCCGCGTGCCGACGCCCGGCACCGAGCGGGACGTCCCCGCCGACCTGGTGCTCATCGCGATGGGCTTCACGGGTCCCGAGACCGGTGACCTCACCGACCAGCTCGGTGTCGAGCTCACGCGTCGTGGTGCCGTGGCCCGGGACGACGACTTCTGCACCAGCGTGCCGGGCGTCTTCGTCGCCGGCGACGCAGGTCGCGGGCAGTCGCTCGTCGTCTGGGCCATCGCCGAGGGCCGTGCCGCTGCGGCGTCCGTGGACGCCTACCTGTCGGGCTCCTCCGAGCTCCCCGCCCCCGTCTCGGCGAGCACGGTGGCACTGCGCCCCTGAGCCCGTCCCCCCAAGTCCCATCCCGGGATGTGCGTACCCGCAGGCCGGGCTCGCCCCCCGGGACGTCCGGCCTTAACGCCGAAATCCAGGAAGGCATAGTCTCGAGTTATGCGTAGAGCCAAGATCGTCTGCACCATCGGTCCCGCGACGGAGTCGCCCGAGCAGGTCCAGGCCCTCGTCGACGCCGGCATGGACGTCGCACGCCTGAACCGCAGCCACGGTGACACCGAGGTCCACAAGCGTGTGTACGACAACGTGCGCGCCGCAGCCAAGGCCTCGGGCCGCTCGGTCGCCGTCCTCGTCGACCTCCAGGGCCCCAAGATCCGCCTCGGGCGGTTCATCGAGGAGAAGCACGACCTCGCCGTCGGCGACGTGTTCACCATCACGACGGACGACGTCGAGGGCACCAAGGAGCGTGTCTCGACGACGTTCAAGGGCCTGCCCGGCGACGTGAAGCCCGGTGACCCGATCCTCATCGACGACGGCAAGGTCCTCGTCCGCGTCACCGCGGTCGAGGGCAGCGACGTCGTCACCCGCGTCGAGGTCCCCGGCCCGGTGTCGAACAACAAGGGTCTCAACCTGCCGGGCGTCGCGGTGTCCGTGCCGGCCATGAGCGACAAGGACGAGGAGGACCTGCGCTGGGCCCTCGAGGTCGGCGCCGACTACATCGCGCTGTCGTTCGTCCGCTCGGCGGCCGACTACGACGACGTGCGTCGCATCATGGAGGAGGAGGGCCGGGTCGTCCCGGTCATCGCCAAGATCGAGAAGCCGCAGGCGGTTGAGAACCTCAACGAGATCGTCCAGGCGTTCGACGGCATCATGGTCGCCCGTGGCGACCTGGGCGTCGAGCTGCCGCTCGAGCAGGTCCCGCTCGTGCAGAAGCGCGCGGTCGAGCTGGCGCGGCGCAACGCCAAGCCGGTCATCGTCGCGACCCAGGTGCTCGAGTCCATGATCACGAGCCCGCGCCCCACGCGCGCCGAGGCGTCCGACTGCGCCAACGCGGTGCTTGACGGTGCGGACGCGGTCATGCTGTCCGGCGAGACGAGCGTCGGCGACTACCCGATCGAGGCCGTGCGCACGATGGCACGGATCATCGAGAGCACCGAGGAGCTCGGCCGTGAGCGCATCGCGCCCCTCGGCTCGGTGCCGTCGTCGCGGGGCGGGGCGATCACGCGTGCCGCTGCCGAGATCGGTGAGCGCATCGGTGTGAAGTACCTCGTGACGTTCACGCAGTCCGGCGACTCCGCGCGGCGGATGTCCCGCCTGCGGGCGCCGATCCCGCTGCTCGCCTTCACGCCCGAGGAGGACGTGCGCAACCGCCTGTCGCTCTCGTGGGGCGTGCAGACCTACCAGGTGCCGCGGGTCGACAGCACGGACTCGATGGTCAGCCAGGTCGACCACACGCTGCGCGCGAATGGCCTGGCCGAGGTCGGCGACTACGTCGTCGTCGTCGCCGGGACGCCCGTGGGCGTCGTGGGATCGACCAACACGGTCGTCGTGCACAAGATCGGTGACGACGAGATCGCACGCACGCGTATCGCCTGATCCCGGCACGACGACGGCCGCCACCCCGCGCACGCGGGGCGGCGGCCGTCGTCGTCCGTCGGGCGGGGGCCGTCAGCGCGGCGTCACGCGGCTGCGCGCCACCTCCGCGCCCCAGTGCTCGATCGTCTGGAGCACCCAGAACGCCGCGAAGAGGCCCACGAGCAGCGCCTCCACGACGAGCACCGCGTGCGCCCAGGTCTCGACCGTGGCGTTCAGCGCGACCACGACGGACAGCGTGAGCAGCATCGTCGCGCCGAGGAGGGCGTAGGCCAGCGCCCACCGGCTCGACACCGCCCGTGCCGCGAAGGCGTTGCGCACGACGACGGCGACCACGGCGACGAAGAGCAGCACGGCAGCCGTGTCGTGCGCCGACCGCAGCAGGACGTCGGGTGCTGCGACGAGGGTGACGGCCACCGCGAGCACCACGAGGGCGCCGGCACCGCGCGCGAGCGTCGCAGGTGTCGATCCTCCGCTCCGGACCGCCACGAACGTGCGGGCGCCGGTCGCCAGGAGGCCCGCGACGACGAGCGCCGTCAGGCTGGTTCGCGCGTCGGCGAGGGCGGCGGGCACGTCCGCGACGACGTCGCCCGGGCACCCGCTTCCGGGTTCGGTGGGCGTCAGGGCGACGACGAGGGCGAGGAAGCCCGCGATGTCGAGCAGCGCGTCCTCGACGTCGTCCGTGCCCGTGTAGACCACGAGCAGGGTGCCGACGGCGCACAGGGCACCCACGACCGCGTCGTGCGCCCCGGTCCAGTAGTAGGCGCTCAGCGAGTCCAGCCAGCAGCCTGCCCGCGACGCCTCCACGGCGACGGCCGTGACCAGGAGGACGAGGAGCAGCACCACACCGAGGCGCAGGCTGCGGTACGTGGACCGTACGGCCCGGCGCTCCGCCGTCGACATGCCCCCCAGCTCCACCTCGGCCACCTCCCGCGCACACCCTGCCACCGCCCGCACGGAGCCGCGCGGTGTCGGCGCCAGCGAGGAGCCCGGGGAGCGATGTCAGGGGTCGCGCCTAGCGTGGGAGGACCAGGACGGACCTCAGGAGGCGTCATGACCACGCTCGAGAACCGCGACCGCACCGCACTGCTCGTCATCGACGTCCAGACCGGCGTGCTCGACGGGGCCCACGACCGTGACGGCGTCGTCGGGCGGATCTCCTCCCTCGTCGAACGCGCCCGCGGGGACGGCACGGACGTCGTGTGGGTGCAGCACAGCAGCGACGAGTTCCCGCTGGGCTCCGCGCCGTGGCAGATCGTCCCGGAGCTGACGGTGCACGAGGCGGACCCCGTGGTGCACAAGCGGTACGGCGACGCCTTCGAGGCGACGGACCTGGAGGACGTGCTCGCCGCGCGTGGCGTCGGACGGCTCGTCGTCGCGGGCGCGCAGACGGACGCCTGCGTGCGCTCGACCCTCCACGGCGCGTTCACGCGCGGGTACGACGTCACCCTGGTCTCCGACGCCCACACCACCGAGGACCTGACCGCGTGGGGTGCGCCGTCGCCCGGCGACGTCATCGCGCACACCAACCTGTACTGGGGCTTCCAGGAAGCGCCCGGACGGACGGCCGGTACGGCGAGCGCCGCAGAGGTGGACCTGGGCCAGGCGGCGATCTGAAGCGCGAGAGCCCCGTGCCCCGTGCCCGCGCAGGCCCACAGGGCGCCGACGACGTCCTCGTGCCGTGGCACGAGCATGCGGTGCCCCGAGTGGGATTCGAACCCACACTGGATCGGGTTTGAGCCGAACGCCTCTGCCGGTTGGGCTATCGGGGCTGCGGGGTCAGCCTAGTGGGATCCGACGCTGCCACGTCGTCACCGTCCGCCGCTCGCGGGCCTCGGACGAGCGCTCCGCACGACGTGATGGTGACCACGAGCCGCTGCGCAACACCACACGCGGCAGGCGCACTACTCTGAGCACGTGACCAAGGACGACAGCACCGAGCCCACGCAGGACGCGCCGCAGGCCGTGGACCTGTCCGCCGATCCCGCACCGCGTGCGGCAGCGCCGTCCGCGAGCAGGCCCGCGCGCCGGGCTGTCGTCGCGGAGGACGAGGCGCTCATCCGCATGGACGTGGTCGAGACGCTCACCGAGGCCGGGTTCGAGGTCGTCGGCGAGGCCGGTGACGGCGAGCGCGCGGTCGAGCTCGCGACCGAGCTGCGGCCGGACGTCGTGGTGATGGACGTGAAGATGCCCGTGCTCGACGGCATCTCCGCGGCGGAGCGCATCGGCAAGGCGCACCTTGCGCCGGTCGTGCTGCTGACCGCCTTCTCGCAGACCGAGCTCGTGGAGCGGGCACGCGACGCCGGTGCGATGGCGTACGTCGTCAAGCCGTTCAGCCCGGCGGACCTGCTGCCGGCTGTCGAGATCGCCATCTCCCGCTACGCGCAGATCACCGCGCTGGAGTCGGAGGTCGCGGACCTGGCCGAGCGCTTCGAGACCCGCAAGCGCGTGGACCGCGCCAAGGGCCTGCTGATGACGAAGATGGGCCTGTCCGAGCCGGAGTCCTTCCGGTGGATCCAGAAGACGTCGATGGACCGCCGCCTGACGATGCGCGAGGTCGCCGACGCCGTGATCGAGCAGGTGGGTGGCGCGGCGTCCTGACGTCCCCCGCCTGGCGCCCGCGGCGCCCACCCGAGCCCGTACCGACACCCCCGTCGGTGCGGGCTCGCTGTGTCGATGGTCACAAGTCCACAACGACATGGGGGTGAGACATTGCCATTCACATGGCGGACACAAACCATGAGTACGTTCGCGCCACATCGTCGGGGCCCGCCCACGGGTCGCGGTCGTGCAGGGCTCACAGAGGGGTACCACACGAATGATTCGATCGACACGTGCAGGACGCGGGCTGGCGGTCGCCGGGGCGGTCGCGCTCGCGCTCACCGCCTGCAGCAGCGGTTCCAGCGACACCGGCGACGGCGAGGCGACCGGAGGAGGCAGCGGGGAGCCGCTCCGCATCGGGACGATCCTTCCCGTCACCGGCTCGCTCGCGCAGCTGGGCCCGCCCGAGATCGCCGGCGTCGACCTCGCGGTGAAGGAGATCAACGACGCAGGCGGCCTGTTCGGTGCCGACGTCGAGGTCGAGCACACGGACTCCTCGGACGCCGAGAACGCGTCGGTCGCCACCGGATCGGCGCAGCAGCTGATCTCCTCGGGTGTGTCGGTCGTCATCGGCGCCGCGTCCTCGTCGGTGACCAAGAACATCGTCGACGACATCACGGGCGCCGGCATCGTGCAGGTCTCACCGGCCAACACGGCGACGGACCTGTCCGGCTACTCGGACTTCTACTTCCGCACGGCGCCGCCGGACACCGTCCAGGGCGACGTCCTCGGCAACCTCATCGTCGGCGACGGGGCCAGCAACGTCGGCATCCTCGTCTTCAACGACTCGTACGGCACGTCCCTGCGGGACGTCGTCGAGGGCGTCGTCACCGAGGCCGGCGGGACCGTCGTCTACGGCACGTCGGGGGAGGAGTTCGACCCCACGGAGACGAACTTCGCCACCATCGTCGCCGACGCCATCGCCGCGTCCCCGGACGCCATCGCGATCCTGTCCTTCACGAACCAGACGCCGGCGATCGTGCGCGAGCTGGTGTCGCAGGGCTGGGACATGAGCAAGACGTACTTCGTGGACGGCAACCTGCAGAACTTCGGCGTCGAGGGCGACATCGGCTTCCCGGCCGGCACCCTCGCCGACGCGCAGGGCACGCTGCCCGGTGCGTACCCGTCCGAGGAGTTCCAGGCGCGCATGCTGGAGATCGACCCGGACCTCAAGGACTACTCGTACGGCCCCGAGTCGTACGACGCGACCATGCTCGTGGCGCTCGCGGCGTTCAAGGGCGGCGCGTCCGACGGTGAGACCATCCAGGCCAACATGGTCGCGGTCTCCGGCGCGGACGGCGGCACCGACTGCACGGGCTGGGAGGAGTGCAAGGCGCTCCTCGAGGACGGCGAGGACATCGCGTACCAGGCGGTGTCGGGCGTCGGGCCGTTCAACGAAGCGAACGACCCGTCGTCGGCGTTCATCGGCATCTACCAGTTCGGGCCGGAGAACACCTACACGTTCAGCCGCTCGGAGGAGGGCGAGGTCCCGCAGGGCTGACCTCGCCGGCCGCCTGATCGACGGCCCCCGGAGCCAACGGCTCCGGGGGCCGTCGGCGTCTGTGCCAGTGAGGCTGCGGAGGGGCGACGAGGCAGAGACGACGGGGCCCGGTGGGCGGCCCCTGCTGGCCGGCCACCGGGCCCCGCGCTGCTCGTCAGGCGGCGGGGGAGTCCTCGGGACCCGTCCGCTCGGCGTCCCGGGCGGCATCCACGTCGGTCGCGAGCGTCCCCAGGTAGAGCTCGATGACCTTCGGATCGTGCATGAGCTCCCGGCCCGGGCCGGAATACGCGTTGCGGCCTTGGTCGAGGACGTAGGCGCGGTCACAGATCTGCAGCGCACGCCGCGCGTTCTGCTCGACGATGACGACCGAGACGCCGGCCTTGTTGATGCGGCGGGTGCGCAGGAACGCCTCGTCCTGCCGGACCGGGGACAGCCCGGCGGACGGCTCGTCGAGGAGCAGGACGGACGGCTCGGGCATCAGCGCCCGCGCCATCGCCACCATCTGCCGCTCGCCGCCGGACAGGGCTCCCGCGCGCTGCTTGCGACGGTGCGTCAGCTCGGGGAACAGCGCGAGGACCACCTCGAGCCGATCCGCGAACTTGTGGGGCGTCTGGTAGACGCCCATCTGGAGGTTCTCCTCGATCGTCAGGCTCGGGAACACGTTGTTCGTCTGCGGGACGAACCCCACGCCACGCTGCACGAGCACGTCGGCTCGCAGGTTCGTGATCGACTCACCCTGCAGCGTCAGGGTTCCCGATCGGATGCCGACGAGTCCGAAGAGCGCCTTGAGCAACGTCGACTTGCCCGCGCCGTTGGGGCCGATGATCCCGACGAGCTCGCCGGGGTGCAGGACGAGCGAGCACTCGTTGAGGATGTTCACGCCCGGCACGTAGCCCGCGACCAGGGAGTCGGCGTGCAGCAGCGGCTCACCCTGCGGCTCTCCACGGTGGAGCGCAGGTGCGGTGGTCTCGGTCACGGCGCCTTCTCCTCAGCCTTGGTCGTCGGCGACAGCTCGGCGTCGGCCTCGGCCTCCGCCTCCGCGTCGATGACACCGCCCTCGTCCAGCAGGGCGTCGTCGCCGAGGTCGGTGTCGTGGTGCGCGCCGAGGTACGCGTCGATGACCGCCTGGTCGGCCATGACCTCCGACGGCGGGCCCTCCGCGACGACCTTGCCCTGCGCCATGACGACGACCCAGTCAGAGATGTGCCGCACCATGTGCATGTCGTGCTCGACGAAGAGCACCGTCGTGCCGGAGTCGCGCAGGTCCGTGATGTGACCCAGGAGGGACTGCGTCAGCGCCGGGTTCACGCCGGCCATCGGCTCGTCGAGCATCACGAGCGTCGGGTCGGACATCAAGGCGCGTGCCATCTCCAGGAGCTTGCGCTGACCGCCCGAGAGGGACCCGGCGAAGTCGTCCTTCTTCGTGTCGAGCTTGAAGCGCTCGAGCAGCGTCATCGCCTTCTCGGTGATCGCCCGCTCGCGGGGCGCCCACAACGGCTTCACGAGTGCGGTGAACAGTCCCTCGCCCGGCTGGTCCCGGGCGCCGAGGCGCATGTTGTCGAGCACCGTCATGCGGGCGAGCGCCTTGGTCAGCTGGAACGTGCGCACCATGCCGGACTTGGCGACGCGGGAGGCCGCGACGCCGGCCAACGGCGTGCCGTCGAAGACCCAGCTGCCGGTGTCCGGCTTGTCGAACCCCGTCATGAGGTTGAAGAAGGTCGTCTTGCCGGCGCCGTTGGGCCCGATGAGCGCGGTGATCACGTGCTTCTGGATCTCGACGTGCTCGACGTCCACCGCGTTGACGCCACCGAAGCTGCGCCGCACCCCGTCGGCGACGAGCAGGGCATCGGGCTTCGGCGCACCGGGCACACGGGGGATCTGGGCCAGGCCGTTCCTGGCCCGCGCGACGACATCCTCAACGGGCATTGATCGCGAGCTCCTTCTTGTCGCCCAGGATCCCCTGGGGCCGGAAGACGATGAGCATCATCAGGGTCAGCCCGACCAGGATCCAGCCGATCTGCTCGATCTGCTGCACCGACAGCACCTCGGGGGGGACGACGCCGCGAAGGAATCCACGGACGAAGACCAGCGACCCCCAGAAGAGCAGGGACCCGAGCACGGGCCCGAACACCGTGGCCGCACCACCGAGCAGCAGGATGGTCCACGTGTTGAACGTGACGGGCCGGCCGAGCGAGTCGGCCTGCACCGAGCTGGCGAGCACGAACACGATGCCGCCCAGCGCGCCGAAGACGCCACCGAGGACGAGGGCCTGCAGCTTGTAGCCGTAGACGTTCTTGCCGAGCGCGCGCACGGCGTCCTCGTCCTCCCGGATGCCCTTGAGGACTCGCCCCCACGGGCTGCGGATCAGGCGCCACACGAGCAGGCACGCGAGCAGCACGAGCCCCCAGCCGACGATCCGCAGCCACCACGAGTTGGAGGTGTTGGTCGCCAGGGTGATCGGACCGAGCGCCCAGCGGTCGTCGGGGAACGGCGACGCGTCCTGGAACGTGCCCTTGAACGCGTTGCCCGTCAGGCCCTCGGAGCCGCCGGTGACGTCCGTCAGGGCCGTGGAGCGCCCGACCATGCGGACGATCTCCGCGGCCGCGATGGTGACGATCGCGAGGTAGTCGCCGCGCAGCTTGAGCGTCGGCAGGCCGAGGAGGAGCGCGAAGACGACCGCGGCCGTGATCGCCACGACGAACGCGAGCCACAGCGGGGCTCCCTGGATCGTCGCGACGGCGAAGCCATAGGCACCGAGCAGCATGAACCCGGCCTGCCCCATGTTGATCAGGCCCGTGAGCCCGAAGTGGATGTTCAGCCCGATCGCCGCGAGCGCGTACGCGATCGCGGTCGGGCCCAGCATCTCGTTGAGGACGTTCGTGAAGAGCTGTCCGTAGTCCATGACGGCGACGACCTCCCGCTAACCGATGCGCTCGGCGCGCCCGAGGATGCCCTGCGGCCGCAGCAGCAGGACGAGGATGAGGATCACGAGCGCGCTCGCGTAACGCATGTCGCTCGGCATGACCAGCGTCGAGAGCTCCACGACGAGGCCGATCACGAGCGCGCCGAGCACGGCGCCGAGCGGTGACCCCAGCCCTCCGAGGGTGATCGCGGCGAACATCAGCAGCAGGAGCGTCGACCCGAAGTTGAACCGCGTCGTGTTGAGGTACAGGGCCAGGAGCACGCCGCCGAGGGACGCGAGCCCGGCGGAGACGATCCACACGCGGCTGACCACCGACTCGACCTTGATGCCGGTGGCGGCTGCGAGCGCCGGGTTGTCGGACACCGCCCGGGTCGCGCGACCGAGCCGCGTCCGGGCGAGCACGAAGGCCACGGCGGCCAGCACGACGAGCGCGATCCCGACCGACACGAGCGACTGCCCGGAGATCTGGACGGGCCCGATCTGCATGCGCTGGGAGATCCCCGACACGATCGGGGCGGGCCGTGCACCGAAGAAGAAGAGGAACGACGACAGCATCGCGAGCGACAGGCCGATCGTGACGATCATCTGCTGCGTGATACCCACGCCGCGGCGTCGCAGCGGCCCGAACAGCACCCGGTTGAGCAGCCATCCCATGACCCCACCCGCCGCCGTGGAGATGACGATCGCCAGCCACAGCGGCAGGCCCCACCACTGCACGGCCATGAACGCCGTCATCCCACCGAGGGTGACGAGCTCACCGTGCGAGAAGTTCGACAGTCCCGTCGTCCCGTAGATGAGGTTCGCGCCGAGCGCGGCCAGCGCGAGCAGCACACCGAAGACCAGGCCCGCGAGCACGAGCTGGGCGTACCGGTTGGTCCCGGGACCCGCCGAGGCCTCCGCGCTCGCCTCCGCCTCGGCACCCGCCTCGGTGTCGGCGCCCGCCCCCGTGTCGGCACCGCCCGTGGTCCCGGTCTCGGCACCCGTCGAGGCGTCCCCGTCGTCCGGCTCGCCCGTCTCCGCGCCGGCCTGCTCCGGGGGCACGACCTGCACGATCCGCCCGGCGGAGCGTCCGAGGGCCACCGTGACGACGGCCGGGTTGGCTGCGGGGTCCTTGAGGACCGTGCCGGCGGGCAGAGTGCTCTCGTCGACCGTGACGGTGTAGTCACCCGCCGCGGTCAGCGGTACCGACGCCTTCCCGGCAGCGTCGGTCGTGGCGGCGAGGGTGCCCCCCTCGCCCTCGACGCTCAGGGCGACGCCGGCGGCCGGCCCGGAGCCCGGGACGGTCACCGTCACGTTGAGGCACGCGGTGGCGTCGTCCGGGCTGCAGGGGGTGGTCGCCGCGTGCGCGGACCCGCCGACGACGAGCGTCGACAGGGCGGTGAGGACGGCCAGCAGGATGCCGGCACCTCCTCGTCGCAGGGCGACGGAACGGTCCCGGCACGCGACTGGTCGCACGTCAGACCTCCGTCCTGATGGTCGGGCACGGGCACACGGTGTCGCCGCACGGGTGATGGGTGCTCGCCCACCGGTCAGCAGACGATAGGGAGGGATTGTGTCCTGTTCATTACGTCTGCGCGAGGGTTCTGCTCCGATCGGTAGCGAACCGCGTCGTGCAGCGCACCCTGTTCCGGGGGGTTCCTCCTGGTTCACCGGGACGTGTGCCGTCCTGGGCTAGGCAGGCGACCGTCTCTGGGCCATCATCGAGACAGGGCGTGCGGACCGGGGGACCGGACGCCCGACGTCCGACCCTCGTCCCCGGGAGGCCCGCAGTGCGGCCAGGTGTGCACGTCCGACGCGCGTCGTCGTCCGACCTCGAGGACCTCGTCGACCTCTGCCTGCAGGCCCGCGCGGAGTCGGGTGTCGGGCGCCAGCTGTGCTCCGACGACCGCGCGCTGCTGCGGGACCAGCTCGCGGTGCTCGCTTCCGTCCCGGACGGCGTCACCCTCGTGGCGACCTGCGACGGCGAGCCCGCCGGGATGGTCCTGGGCCGGCTCCTGGGGCCGGGACTGCTCTCCGGCACGCTGGTCCTGAGCCTGGACGCCGTGTACGTGCGCCCCCACCAGCGACGACGCGGACTGGGGCACGCCATGCTCCAGTCGGTCGCCGAGCTCGCGGACGCCGCCGGGGCCACCGACGTGTACGCGGCCCCGCTGCCCGGCTCGCGCGGCATGCAGCGCTTCCTGGCGCGCCTGGGGTTCGCGCCCGCCGCGGCGCACCGCACCGTGGGCACCGGTGCGCTGCTGCGGCGTCTGGCGCTCGACGTCCCGGCGCCCGCACGACGCCCCGCCTCGCGCGGTCTCGAGGACCTCATCGAACGTCGCCGCCGGGCGCGGGCTCGCGCGGCCGGGGAGCCCGAGCGTGCCCGTCAGACGGGTGCGTCGATGAGCATGCAGGTGAGCCGCGCCGTGCACAGGCGTCTGCCCTCGGCGTCCTCGACGACCACCTCGTAGGTCGCCAGCGACCTGCCGAGGTGCAGCGCGCGTGCCGTCGCGGTGACGACACCCGTCCGGGCCGAGCGGTGGTGGGTGGCGCTGAGCTCGATCCCCACGGCCGCGCGCCCCGGGCCGGCGTGGGCCACGGCGGCCAACGAGCCGAGCGTCTCCGCCAGCACGGCGGAGGCCCCGCCGTGCAGGAGCCCGTACGGCTGCGTGTTGCCCTCGACGGGCATGGTGCCGGTTGCCCCGTCCGCGTCGACGTGCGTGATCTCGATGCCCATGCGGTGCAGGAGCGTGTCGTCGGTGGGCGGGACCACGAAGGGGATGTCGGACATGGCAGATAGGTTGGCACCGTGCGTGCCGACCAGCCAACGACCCCCAGCTCGACGACCCCGCGTCTGCTCCTCATCGACGGACATTCGATGGCGTACCGCGCGTTCTACGCGCTGCCCGTCGAGAACTTCGCGACGTCGACCGGGCAACCGACCAACGCGGTGTTCGGTTTCACCTCGATGCTCGCCAACCTGCTGCGCGACGAGGAGCCCACGCACGTCGCGGTCGCGTTCGACGCCGGCCGGACCACGTTCCGCACGGAGCGGTTCGAGTCCTACAAGGGCAACCGCGCTGCCACCCCGGAGCCCTTCCGCGGGCAGGTCGACGTCATCAGGACGCTGCTGGCCACCATGCACGTGCAGGTCCTCGACAAGCCCGGCTTCGAGGCGGACGACATCCTCGCGACCCTGACCACGCAGGCGCGCGACCAGGGCATGGAGGTCCTGGTCTGCTCGGGGGACCGGGACACGTTCCAGCTGGTGGGCCCGACGGTCACGGTGCTGTACCCCGTGCGCGGGGTGTCCGAGGTGACGCGCATGACGCCCGCGGCGGTCGAGGCGAAGTACGGGCTGCCGCCCGAGCGCTACCCCGACCTCGCGGCGCTGGTCGGCGAGACGAGCGACAACCTGCCCGGGGTCCCGGGCGTCGGCCCGAAGACGGCGGCCAAGTGGATCGCGCAGTACGACGGCCTCGCCGGCGTCCTGGCGAACGCGGAGCGGATCACCGGCAAGGCGGGGGAGTCCCTGCGGGCGAACCTCGAGCAGGTCGCGCTCAACCGCGAGCTCAACCGGCTCGTCGACGACCTCGAGCTCCCCGTCGGCCCGGAGGACCTCGCGGTCCGCCCGTGGGACCGTACCGCGCTGCACGAGCTCCTCGACGAGCTGGAGTTCCGAACGTTGCGGGATCGCCTCTTCGCCATGCTTCCGGACGAGGGCCGCGACGAGCGCGTCGCGACCGCGGCCGCGCTCGACCTCGTCGAGACCGGGGTCGGTGGCCTGGGCGCCTGGCTCGACGCCCGGGCCGACGAGGTGCTCGGTCTCGACCTCCGTGGCACCGGCGCCCCCGGCCGCGGCGACGCCTGGGGAGTCGCGATCGCGGACGGCGCCGGGCAGGCGGTGGCGTACGACCTGACAGCGATCGAGCCCGCCGACGACGCGGCGCTCGCGGCCTGGCTCGCCGACCCGGCACGCGGCAAGGCGCTGCACGCGGCCAAGGAGGCCTGGCACGCGCTCGACGGACGCGGGCTCGCGCTCGCGGGCGTGCGCTTCGACACCGAGCTCGCCGCCTACCTCTGCCAGCCGGACCGTCGCGCCTACGACCTGTCCGACCTCGCGATCGGCTACCTGCGTCGTGAGCTCGGGAGCGACGAGAGCTCGTCGCAGGCGCAGGGCGCCCTGGACCTGGAGGTCGACGGCGCGGACGAGGGCAGGCGCGCGGCCGTGCGCGCCGCGGCGGTGCGGGACCTCGTCGACGTCCTGGGCGGCGAGGTCGCGGACCGCGGCGCGACGACGCTGCTCGACGAGCTCGAGCTGCCGCTGCAGGGCGTCCTGGCGCGCATGGAGCGGACGGGCATCGCCATCGACGTCGAGTACCTGACGTCGCTCGAGCGAGGCTTCGACGAGCAGGTGCGCAGTGCCGCCGCCGAGGCCTACGCGGTGATCGGGCGCGAGGTGAACCTCGGTTCGCCCAAGCAGCTGCAGGAGGTGCTCTTCGACCAGCTCGGCATGCCGCGCACCAAGCGGATCAAGACGGGGTACACGACCGACGCGGCCGCCCTGACCGACCTGTTCGCGCGGACCGGGCACCCGTTCCTGGAGCACCTGCTCGCGCACCGCGACGCGATCCGCCTGCGCCAGACCGTCGAGGGGCTGCTGCGCTCGGTCGCCGACGACGGGCGCATCCGCACGACCTTCCAGCAGACCATCGCCGCGACCGGCCGACTGTCCTCGGCCGACCCGAACCTGCAGAACATCCCGATCCGCACGGAGGCCGGGCGGCAGATCCGGCGCGCGTTCGTCGTGGGTCCCGGGTACGCCACGCTGCTGACCGCGGACTACTCGCAGATCGAGATGCGGATCATGGCGCACCTGTCCGGCGACGAGGGCCTCATCGAGGCGTTCCGCTCGGGGGAGGACCTGCACAGCTACGTCGGCTCACGCGTGTTCGGCGTCCCGACGGACGAGGTCACCCCGGCCATGCGATCGAAGATCAAGGCCATGAGCTACGGGCTCGCCTACGGGCTGTCGTCGTACGGGCTGTCCCAGCAGCTGTCCATCGACGTCTCGGAGGCGTCGGCGCTCATGGCCGACTACTTCGAGCGGTTCGGCGGCGTGCGCGACTACCTGACGGGCGTGGTCGACGCGGCACGCGCCACGGGCTACACCGCGACGATCCTCGGACGTCGGCGGTACCTGCCGGACCTCACGAGCGACAACCGGCAGCGCAGGGAGACGGCGGAGCGCATGGCGCTCAACGCCCCCATCCAGGGCAGCGCCGCCGACCTGATCAAGCTCGCGATGCTCGGTGTCGACGCGGAGCTCGTGCGTCGAGGGCTGCGCTCGCGGATGCTGCTGCAGGTGCATGACGAGCTCGTGCTCGAGGTCGCGCAGGGGGAGCGCGAGGAGGTCGAGGAGCTCCTCCGCGAGCAGATGGGGCGTGCGGGGGACGGCCTGCCGGGCGGCCCGCTCGACGTGCCGCTCGACGTCTCGGTCGGTGCGGGCGCCAGCTGGCACGAGGCGGGGCACTGACGGCACCCTTTCTGGGCACCGGGCGTCACCGGATCGTGTGACGTCAGTCGGGCTTCGCGACACTCCGCGGAGATTTCGTGCGCCATCTGTGGAAATTTCGGGCTGTCGTACGTCACAGTGGTCCCCCTGACGGCGACGGGGCCGTCCGGACCAGCGGAGGTGCACGTGTCCGAGAGTGCTCAGGAGACCGACTACCAGCGCGTTCAACGCTCGCCGGAGTTCCAGGACCTGCGACGCAGGTTCCGCAACTTCGTGTTCCCCATGACCGCGTTGTTCCTGGCGTGGTACTTCCTGTACGTCCTGCTCGCGAACTATGCGCACGGCTTCATGAGCCAGCGGGTGGTCGGCAACATCACGGTCGGGCTGCTCTTCGGCCTCGGCCAATTCGTCTCCACGTTCGTCATCACCATGACGTACGCGCGGTGGGCGAACCAGAAGCAGGACGCGGTGGCCGAGAACCTCCGTGAGCACATCGAGTCCGGCGCGCTGATCGACGGCAGCGACTCGCGCCGCACCGAGGGGAGCCCCGCATGAACCGCTACGACGCCACCGTGCTGGCCGCGGCCGCCGACGGCGGCCAGGTCGGCGACCCCGTGGTCAACATCGCGATCTTCGGCGCGTTCGTCCTCGTGACGCTGGTCATCGTGTTCCGCGCGTCGCGCAACAACAGGACCGCTGCGGACTACTACGCGGCCGGGCGGTCGTTCACCGGGCCGCAGAACGGCACCGCGATCGCCGGCGACTACCTCTCCGCGGCCTCGTTCCTCGGCATCTGCGGCGCCATCGCGATCTACGGGTACGACGGCTTCCTGTACTCCATCGGCTTCCTGGTCGCGTGGCTCGTGGCCCTGCTGCTCGTCGCCGAGCTGCTGCGCAACACCGGGCGCTTCACGATGGCGGACGTCCTGTCGTTCCGGCTCAAGCAGCGCCCCGTGCGCATGGCGGCGGCGATCTCGACGCTCGCCGTCGTGTTCTTCTACCTGCTGGCGCAGATGGCCGGCGCGGGTGGGCTCGTCGCGCTGCTCCTCGGCATCGACGGGGTCGCCGGGCAGGCGCTCGTGATCGCTGTGGTCGGCGCCCTGATGATCCTGTACGTGCTGGTCGGGGGCATGAAGGGCACCACGTGGGTGCAGATCATCAAGGCGATCCTGCTCATCGCCGGTGCCGGCCTGATGACGGTCTGGGTGCTGGCGAAGTTCGGCTTCGACCTCTCGGCACTGCTGCAGGGGGCGATCGACAAGGCGGGCGAGGGCGGTGAGACGCTGATCGAGCCGGGACGTCAGTACGGTGCGTCCGGACTCACGCAGCTCAACTTCCTGTCCCTCGCGCTCGCCCTGGTCCTCGGGACGGCGGGCCTGCCCCACGTGCTCATGCGCTTCTACACCGTGCCGTCCGCCAAGGAGGCCCGCCGGTCCGTGGTGTGGGCGATCTGGCTGATCGGCATCTTCTACCTCTTCACGCTGGTGCTCGGCTACGGCGCGGGCGCGCTCGTGGGGCCGGAGACCATCATGGCGTCCCCGGGCAAGGCGAACTCGGCAGCGCCGCTGCTGGCCTACGAGCTGGGCGGGGTGTTCCTGCTCGGGATCATCTCGGCGGTCGCCTTCGCCACGATCCTCGCCGTGGTGGCAGGCCTCACCATCACCGCGGCGGCCTCCTTCGCGCACGACATCTACGCGTCGGTCATCAAGCGGGGCGAGGTGGCCCCCGACGGCGAGGTGCGCGTCGCGCGGATCACCGTCCTGGTCATCGGCGCCCTGGCGATCGTGGGCGGCATCTTCGCCAACGGGCAGAACGTCGCCTTCCTCGTGGCGCTCGCCTTCGCGGTCGCGGCGTCGGCGAACCTTCCGACGATCATCTACTCGCTCTTCTGGAAGCGGTTCAACACGGCCGGGGCGCTGTGGAGCATGTACGGCGGGCTCATCTCCTGCGTCGTGCTCATCGCCCTGTCCCCGGTGGTGTCCGGCAAGGTCGACCCCGTCACCGGTGACAGCCTGTCGATGATCCGGGACACGTCGGTGGACTTCGCCGTCTTCCCCCTGGAGAACCCGGGGATCATCTCGATCCCGCTCGCGTTCCTGCTGGGGATCGTCGGGACGCTGCTTTCGAAGGAGAAGCCGCACCCGGAGAAGTTCGCCGAGATGGAGGTGCGCTCGCTCACCGGGGCCGGGGCCGAGAAGGCCACGGTCGCCCACTGAGCTCAGGCTGGGGGCCGGTGCGCACGCACGATCAGCGTCCCGGGCAACCGGGCGCCGCGCACGGGCCCCCAGCCACCCCAGACCCGCTCGTGACCGGCGGGCCACTCGGGCTCGAGCAGACCGTCGAGCACGAACCCGGCCCCGACCACGTCGGCGACGTGGTCGCCCACCGTGCGGTGGTACTCCGCGTACAGGACGCGGCCGTCCGCCGCGGTCTCGACGTAGGGGCGCCGGTCGAAGTACGAGCGCGTCGCGGTCAGCCCGCCGACCCCGGGATCGTCGGGGAAGGCCCAGCGCAACGGGTGGGTCACCGAGAACACCCACCGGCCACCCGGTCGCAGCACGCGGGCGACCTCCGCGTGCACGCGGGGTGCGTCCGGGACGAAGGGCAGCGCACCGAAGGCGGTGAACACGACGTCGAAGCACGCGTCGGCGAACGGCAGGGACCGGGCGTCGGCCTGCACGAGCGGGACGCGGACGCCGGCGGCAGCGTCCAGGCGGGCCGCCGCGGCGAGCATGCCGGCGGACACGTCGGTGGCGACGGCGCGCGCTCCCGCGACCTTCTGCAGCCAGCGCGTCCCCTGGGCGGCGCCGGCACCGATCTCGAGAACCCGGGCGCCGCGGACGTCGCCGAGGAGAGCGGCCTGCGACTCGCGCAGCCCCTCGGGGCACCACAGCAGGTCCTCGGGACCGAGGAACGCGCCGTGCTCGTCGAGGTACTCCTGCGCGTTCGCGTCCCACCACCCGCGTGCCGCGCGTCCGCCCAGCTCGTCCGGCACCGTGCGGTACCCGGCCTCCGCCAGCGCGTCCTTCGATGATTCGTCCGACATGGTGCCAGTCTGTCCGATGCCCAATCCGTACCAATGCGTAACAACCGCGTGACACGCCGCACCTAGCGTTCACCGGGTTCCCGCGTGGCGCGATGCACATCACGCCGTGCTCCTGACGAGAGGTGGCAGCTGTGAGGACCAGATGGCAGATCGTCGCGGGGGGACTGGTGGTGGGTCTCGCCCTGACCGCGTGCGCCGCGAGCGACAGGGAGGCCGGTGGAAGCACGGCCGGCGGTGAGTCCGGCGCAGGGCGCGACACGTTCATCTTCGCGGCGTCGGGCGACCCGTCGTCGCTGGACCCCGCGTTCGCGAGCGACGGCGAGTCGTTCCGCGTCGCGCGGCAGATCTTCGAGGGGCTCGTCGGCGTGGAGCCGGGCACGGCCGATCCCGCCCCGCTGCTCGCCGAGTCGTGGGACGTCAGTGACGACGGCCTCGAGTACACGTTCCACCTGAAGGACGACGTGACCTTCCAGGACGGAACCGACTTCGACGGCGACGCCGTGTGCTTCAACTTCGATCGCTGGAACAACTTCACCGGGGTCCTGCAGTCCGAGTCCCTGTCGTACTACTGGCAGAAGGTCAACGGCGGGTTCGCGAGCAGTGACGTGGCGAGCCTGAACGGCACCGGTAAGTACGAGTCGTGCGAGGCGCCCGACGCGACCACGGCGGTCATCCACCTGCAGAGCCCGCTGCCCGAGCTCGTCTCGGCGCTGTCCCTGCCGGCGTTCTCCATGCAGTCGCCGACCGCACTCGAGAAGTACGACGCGGACGGCGTGACGGGCGACGGCGAGGCGCCGGTGCTCCCCGAGTACGCGACCAGCCACCCCACCGGTACCGGGCCGTACACGTTCGAGTCGTGGAGCCCGGGCGAGGAGGTCGTGCTCAGCGCGTACGACGGCTACTGGGGCGAGCAGGGGCAGGTGCGGCGCATCGTCTTCCCGATCATCTCCGACGCCACCGCGCGCCGTCAGGCGCTGCAGGCCGGTGACATCGACGGGTACGACCTCGTCGGGCCGGCCGACGTCGTGGCGCTCGAGGAGGCAGGCTTCCAGATCGTCGACCGCGAGCCGTTCAACGTCCTCTACCTCGGGATGAACCAGGCCAACCCCGACCTCGCCGACCTCAAGGTGCGCCAGGCGATCGCGCACGCGATCGACAAGGAGGCGCTCGTCGCCCAGACGCTGCCCGAGGGGACCGAGGTGGCCTCGAACTTCGTCCCGCCGGCGGTGGCCGGGTGGAACGCCGACGTGGCGACGTACGACTACGACCCCGACAAGGCACGGGCGCTGCTCGCCGAGGCGGGGAAGTCGGACCTCACGATCGACTTCAACTACCCGACGAACGTCTCACGGCCCTACATGCCCACACCGGAGCAGGTGTTCACCGCGATCACGGCGGACCTCGAGGCCGTGGGCATCACCGTGAACCCCGTGCCGGACCCGTGGAACCCCGAGTACCTCGACAAGATCCAGGGCGGCCCCCAGCACGGCCTGCACCTGCTCGGGTGGACCGGCGACTACAACGACACCTACAACTTCATCGGCGTGTTCTTCGGGGGAACCTCGAACGAGTGGGGCTTCGACAACCCCGAGCTGTTCACGGCGATCAACGACGCCCGGTACGTCGCGGACGTCGACGCGCAGCGGGAGGCGTACGAGGCCGCGAACGCGGCGATCCTCGACTTCCTCCCCGGAGTCCCGCTCGCGCACCCCGTGCCGTCGCTCGCGTTCAAGGCCGACGTCCACGGCTACCCGGCCTCGCCGGTGCAGGACGAGGTCTACAACGTGATCACCCTGGGCGACTGAGGAGCGGCCGGACCAGATGACCCGACTGATCCTGCGGCGCCTGGCGCTGCTCATCCCCACCCTGCTCGGGTTGTCGGTCCTGCTGTTCCTGTGGGTGCGCGCTCTCCCGGGAGGGCCGGCGACGGCCCTCCTGGGGGAGCGCGCCACCCCCGAGGCCGTGGAGCGCATCAACCAGCTCTACGGGTTCGACCGGCCGCTGCCGCAGCAGTACGTCACGTGGCTCGGCCAGCTCCTGCAGGGCAACTTCGGCGTGTCGACCCGCACGGGCCGTCCCGTCCTCGACGAGTTCTGGGCGCGCTTCCCGGCCACCGTCGAGCTCTCGCTCGTCGCCCTGGTCGTCGCCGTCGGCATCGGCATCCCGCTGGGGTACCTCGCCGCGCGCCACCAGGGGCGCCTCGTCGACCACGCGGCGGTCTTCACGTCGCTGCTCGGCGTCACGATTCCCGTGTTCTTCCTCGCGTTCCTGCTCAAGTGGCTGTTCGCGGTGCAGCTCGGCTGGTTCCCGTCCACCGGGCGTCAGGACGCGGCGATGATCGCGACGCACCCCACCCGCTTCTACGTGCTCGACGGTCTGCTGACCCGCGAGTGGGACGCGAGCTGGGACGCCCTCGTGCACCTGGTGCTCCCCGCGCTCGCCCTCGGCACGATCCCCCTGGCGATCATCGCGCGCATCACTCGGGCGTCGGTCATCGACGTGCAGCACGCCGACTACGTCCGGACCGCCCGCGCCAAGGGCCTGTCCCCGGCGCACGTGCGCAGCCGCGTCATCCTGCACAACGCGATGCTCCCGGTGTCCACGACGATCGGCCTGCAGGTGGGGCTGCTGCTGTCCGGTGCCGTGCTCACCGAGACCGTCTTCGCCTTCCCCGGCATCGGCAAGTTCCTCGCCGACGCCGTCTTCAACCTCGACTACGCGGTCCTGCAGGGGTTCATCCTGCTCATCGCCGTGGTCTACGCCCTGGTGAACCTGGCGGTGGACGTGTCGTACGGACTGATCGACCCGAGGACGAGGACGCGATGAGCGCGCCCGAGGTGTACGAGGTCCCGCAGGGACCGGTCGACGCAGGTCTGGCCCTGGCGGAGGACCGCCGGGCGGGGGAGGCGCTCTGGCGCGTCGCTGGGCGGCGGTTGCTGCGCAACCCCGCAGCGATCCTGGGGGTCGTCATCGTCCTCGCCTTCGTGGCCGTCGCACTGCTCGCCCCGGTGATCGCGTCGTACGGTCCGGGCGCGCTCCCCGGCCGCGCCCAGATCCGGCCGACGTTCATCCCCGGTCCGTCTCCCGAGCACCCCCTGGGGCTCGACCGCTACGGGGCCGACGTGCTGTCCCAGCTCGTCTGGGGGGCGCGCGCGTCGCTGCGCATCGGTGTGCTGTCCACGCTGCTGGGCCTGGCGGGCGGCCTGCTCGTCGGCCTGCTCGCGGGTGCGTTCGGCGGTTGGGTCGACTCCGCCGCGATGCGTCTGGTCGACCTCATGCTCGCCGTGCCGAGCCTGCTGCTGGCGGTGTCCGTCGCGGCCGTCGCGGGCCAGACGCCGTCCGCGGTGATCGTCGCGATCGGCGTGGTGCAGGTGCCCGTCTTCGCCCGCCTGCTGCGCGGGTCGATGCTCGCGCAGAAGGGGCAGGACTACGTCCTCGCGGCCCGCTCGCTCGGGCTGTCGCGACGCACCGTCACGATGAGCCACGTCCTGCCCAACAGCGTCTCCCCGGTCATCGTGCAGGCGACCCTCCTGCTCGCGACGGCCGTCATCGAGGCCGCCGCGCTGTCCTTCCTCGGGCTCGGTGGCGGGTCGCCGACCACCGCGGAGTGGGGACGCATGCTCGTCGCGGCGCAGAACGAGCTGGAGATCGCGCCGCGCCTCGCGCTGTGGCCCGGCATCTGCATCTCCGTGACGGCACTGGGCTTCACCCTGTTCGGCGAGGCGCTGCGCGAGGCGCTCGACCCGCGATCGAGGAGGCGATGAGCGTGACCGACGCACCGCAGGGATCGGCCGGCACCCCGCTGCTGAGCATCCGGGACCTCGAGGTCACCTTCCGGACGGAGTCCGGCAGCGCGACCGCGGTGCGCGGGGTCTCGTTCGACGTGCACGCGGGGCAGACGGTGGCCGTCGTGGGGGAGTCCGGCTCCGGCAAGTCGACCACCGCTGCGGCCGTCATCGGGCTGCTCGCGGCCAACGGCTCGGTGACCGCCGGGCAGATCCTGTTCGAGGGCGAGGACCTCGCCGCCCTCGGCCCGGACGCGATGCGCCGCCTGCGCGGCTCGCGCATCGGCATGGTGCCGCAGGACCCGATGTCGAATCTCAACCCGGTGCGCCGCGTGGGGGCCCAGGTCGACGAGACGCTGCAGGACACCGGCGTCGTCCGCGGACGTCGGGCGCGGGCGCGGACCATCGAGCTCCTCGCCGAGGCGGGACTGCCGGACGCCGAGCGACGCGCGCAGCAGTACCCGCACGAGTTCTCGGGCGGCATGCGGCAGCGGGCGCTCATCGCGATGGGCCTGGCGGCACGTCCGCACCTCCTCATCGCCGACGAGCCGACGTCGGCCCTCGACGTGACCGTCCAGCGCACGATCCTCGACGGGCTGACCGACCTCACGGATCGGCTGGGGGTGGCGGTGCTGCTCATCACCCACGACCTGGGGCTCGCGGCGGAGCGCGCGGACCGGGTGGTCGTGATGTACCGCGGCGAGGTGGTCGAGGAGGGTGACGCGCGCTCGATCCTCACCGAGCCCCGGCACGAGTACACGCGGCGGCTGCTCGCGGCCGCGCCCTCGTTGGCATCGCGCCGCATCGAGCTCGCACGCCACGGTGTCGAGGTCGGGGGGACGCCCGAGCAGGACCTGCTGGTCGCACCCGCGCCGGCGACCGGCTCCACCCCGGCGACCGCGACCGCCCCACGGCGCCCTGCGGAGCCGCAGGACGCGGTCCGGCCGCTGGTCGAGGTCGACCACGTCACGAAGGTCTTCACGATCCGGGGGCGCGGGCTGCTGGGGCGCTCCGCCGACTTCACCGCGGTGGACGAGGTCAGTCTCGCGGTGCCGCGGGGACGCACCCTCGCGGTCGTGGGGGAGTCCGGCTCGGGCAAGTCGACGGTCGCGCGCATGATGCTCGGTCTCCTCGAGCCGACATCGGGATCGATCCGGTTCGACGGCGCCGACGTCGTGCAGCGCGACCGTTCCGGGGAGGTGGCGTTCCGCAGGCGCGTGCAGCCGATCTTCCAGGACCCGTACGCGTCGCTCGACCCGCTCTTCACGGTGTACCGCACGGTCGAGGAGCCCTTGCGCGCCCACCGCATCGGCGACCGCGCGTCGCGCCACGCGCGCGTCCGCGAGCTCATGGAGCAGGTCGCACTGCCTGCGGGGCTGCTGCGCCGGTACCCGGCGGAGCTGTCGGGGGGCCAGCGGCAGCGCGTCGCGATCGCGCGGGCCCTGGCGCTGGAGCCCGAGCTGGTCGTGTGCGACGAGGCGGTCTCGGCGCTCGACGTCATCGTCCAGTCCCAGATCCTGCGCCTGCTCGCCGAGCTGCAGGAACGACTCGGCCTGACGTACCTGTTCATCAGCCATGACCTCGCGGTCGTGCGTCAGGTCGCCGACGAGGTGTGCGTGATGCAGGAGGGGCGCGTCGTGGAGCGCGGCACCGTCGACGACGTGTTCGACGCACCTCGGACGACGTACACGCGCACACTCCTCGACGCGATCCCCGGGCGTGACCTGGACCTGGGGCGGCCGGCCTGAGCCGCCACGGCACGGGCGCACCAGGGGGTCTCGGGACCGAAGGCGTGCCGGTGGCGCCGCGGGGGTGGATAGTGTGGTGAACGGTGCGCGTCGACGCGCGCCAGCCCCCGAAACTTTGACGGGGGTGACCCCTGCGAACGAGGAGCTTCCAGCGTGCGAGTCGGTCTGCTCACCGGAGGCGGCGACGTCCCGGGTCTGAACGCCGCGATCCGTGCGGTCGTCAAGCGGGGGGAGGGGGAGCACGGCCACTCGATCATCGGCTTCCGCAACGGCTGGAAGGGCGTCGTCGACGGCGACGTCCAGCCGCTGACCCGCCGGGACATCCGCAACGTCCTGCCGACCGGTGGCACGTTGCTGGGCACGGCGCGCTACCACCCCCACGCCTCGGACGGCGGTCTGGACGCCGCGCTCGCCACCCTCGAGGCGGAGCGCATCGAGGCGCTGATCTGCATCGGTGGTGACGGCACGCTCAACGCGGCCAGCAAGGTCGCCGAAGCGGGCGTGAAGGTCGTGGGCATCCCCAAGACGATCGACAACGACGTCTGGGCGACGGACGCGTCGATCGGGTTCGACACGGCCGTCAGCATCGCCACCGAGGCGATCGACCGGATCCACACGACGGCGGAGTCCCACAACCGCGTGATGATCGTCGAGGTGATGGGGCGGCACGCGGGCTGGATCGCGGTCACGTCGGGCATCGCGGGTGGCGCCGAGCTGGTGCTCGCGCCCGAGGAGCCGTTCGACATCAACCGGATCGAGAAGTTCCTCAAGCACCGTCACCGCGCCCACGCGAGCTTCTCGATCGTCGTCGTCGCCGAGGGCGCCGTGCCGGCCGAGGGCACGACGATGCACTACGAGACGCAGGTCGGGAAGTTCGGCGAGATCGTCGCCGGCGCCATCGGCGAACGGCTCAAGGTCGAGATCGAGCAGCGCACCGGGTTCGACACCCGTGTCACCGTGCTCGGGCACACGCAGCGCGGCGGCATCCCCACGGCGGCGGACCGCATCCTCGCGTCCCGGTTCGGCGTCGCCGCGATCGACGCGGTGACCGAGGGGACGACGAACGTGATGACCGCGATCCGCGGCGAGGAGGTCGTGCTGGTGCCCCTGTCCGAGGTCGCGGGCAAGGTCAAGTTCGTCCCCCAGAACCTGCTGACCGTCGCGCGCGCTCTCGCGTGACGTTCCCTTTGCCTGCCCGGCCGTCCACCCGATAGGGTGGACGGCGGTCCCGCGCGTCCTCGTGCGTACCGGTCCTCGACATCCGCCGTTCCTGACGTGCGCGGCTGCGGGGCAGCTCGAGCCGTGGCGCCCTGTCACGCACCATCCCTGTCCGTCCTACTTCCTGTCCGCATCGGAGTCCACCACTACATGAGCATCTCCACCCCCGCGAAGCCCGCCAGCCCGCAGGTCGCGGTGAACGACATCGGTACGGCTGAGGACTTCCTCGCCGCGATCGACGCCACCATCAAGTACTTCAACGATGGCGACATCGTCGAGGGCACCATCGTCAAGGTCGACCGTGACGAGGTCCTGCTCGACATCGGTTACAAGACCGAGGGCGTCATCCCCTCCCGTGAGCTGTCCATCAAGCACGACGTGGACCCCGGCGAGGTCGTGAAGGTCGGCGACGAGGTCGAGGCCCTGGTCCTCCAGAAGGAGGACAAGGAAGGTCGTCTGATCCTGTCCAAGAAGCGTGCGCAGTACGAGCGCGCGTGGGGCACGATCGAGAAGATCAAGGAAGAGGACGGCGTCGTCACCGGCACCGTCATCGAGGTCGTCAAGGGTGGCCTCATCCTCGACATCGGCCTGCGCGGCTTCCTGCCCGCCTCCCTCGTCGAGATGCGTCGTGTGCGCGACCTCCAGCCGTACGTCGGCAAGGAGATCGAGGCCAAGATCATCGAGCTCGACAAGAACCGCAACAACGTGGTCCTGTCGCGCCGTGCCTGGCTCGAGCAGACCCAGTCCGAGGTGCGCTCGACCTTCCTGCAGACGCTGCAGAAGGGCCAGGTCCGCCCCGGTGTCGTGTCCTCGATCGTCAACTTCGGTGCGTTCGTCGACCTGGGTGGCGTGGACGGGCTCGTGCACGTCTCCGAGCTCTCCTGGAAGCACATCGACCACCCCTCCGAGGTCGTCGAGGTCGGCCAGGAGGTCACGGTCGAGGTGCTCGAGGTCGACTTCGACCGCGAGCGCGTCTCCCTGTCGCTCAAGGCGACGCAGGAGGACCCGTGGCAGGCGTTCGCCCGGACGCACGCCATCGGCCAGGTCGTGCCCGGCAAGGTCACCAAGCTGGTCCCCTTCGGCGCGTTCGTGCGCGTCGAGGACGGCATCGAGGGCCTGGTCCACATCTCGGAGCTGGCCGTGCGCCACGTCGAGATCCCGGAGCAGGTCGTCCAGGTCGGCGACGACGTCTTCGTCAAGGTCATCGACATCGACCTCGAGCGTCGCCGCATCTCGCTGTCGCTGAAGCAGGCGAACGAGGGCTTCGACCCCGAGTCGGACGACTTCGACCCCGCGCTGTACGGCATGGCGGCCGAGTACGACGAGCAGGGGAACTACAAGTACCCCGAGGGCTTCGACTCGACCACCAACGAGTGGCTCGAGGGCTTCGAGGCGCAGCGCGAGACGTGGGAGGCCCAGTACGCGGCCGCGCACGAGCGCTGGGAGGCGCACCGCAAGCAGGTCGCCGCTGCCGCCCAGGCGGACCTCGACGCGTCCACCTCGGAGACCCCGGCCAGCAGCAGCTCCAGCAGCAGCCCGGCGCCGTCGACGTACTCGTCGGCGACCGAGGAGGTCACCGGGACGCTCGCGTCGGACGAGGCGCTCGCCGCGCTGCGTGAGAAGCTCACCGGCAACTGACGCCGCGCGGGCCTGCCCGCACCGGTAGCACGACGACGGCCGGTCACCTTCGGGTGACCGGCCGTCGTCGCGCCAGGGGGTCGCGCGCGGCCGCGCAGGACGCCACGATGGGGCGATGCAGAGGATCGGGCTGACCGGAGGCATCGCGGCAGGCAAGTCGGTCGCCGCCCGCAGGTTCCACGAGCTGGGCGCCGTGGTCGTCGACGCCGACGTGCTGGCCCGTGAGGCGGTGGCGCCCGGCACGGTGGGCCTCGACGAGGTCGTGGCGGCGTTCGGCACCGGCGTCGTCGACGACGCCGGCGCGCTGGACCGGGCCGCGCTCGCCCGGATCGTGTTCTCCGACCCGGAGGCGCGCGCCCGGCTCGACGCGATCGTGCATCCGGTCGTGCGGCGCCTGGCGGCCGAGCGCGAAGCCGCCGCAGCTGCGCTCGACGCGGGGGCCGTGGTCGTCCAGGACATCCCGCTGCTGGTGGAGACCGGCCAGGCGGACGACTTCCACGTCGTCGTGGTCGTGCACGCCCCCGCGGTGCTGCGGGTCGAGCGGCTGGTGCGCCTGCGCGGCATGCCGCGCGCTGACGCGGAGGCACGCGTCGCCGCGCAGGCTCGTGACGAGGACCGGCTCGCGGTCGCGGACGTGGTCCTCGACGGCTCGGGCAGCGAGGTCGACCTGCGCGCCCAGGTCGACGAGCTGTGGGCCCGGTTGGCCGTCGAGCGGGACGACGAGCGCGCCGCGGACCAGCACTGAGCCCTGCGGTGTGCGCTGCAGGACCTAGGTCCTCCGTACCGGTGGGTAGCAGCACCCGTTCGGGTGAATTGAACGCGTGTCCATGCGAGGAGTAACGTGAACGAGCCGATCACTCGGAAGGACGCGCGGCACGCGCGTCCTGTGGGCCGCGTCGGGCGGTCTGCGGCAACGGAGCCGGAGGAACGATGGCGGTCCAGTCGGTCGGTAGTGGGTGGGAGGCGCGCCCACTGCAGTCCAAGGCGTCGATGTCGGTGGCCACAGGGGCCCTGTCGGCGACCCAGGTGCTCGATCTGGTGACGGCAGCGGCGTCGCAGGTCGAGGACGAGAGCGGCTGGCTGCGGGTCGGGGAACGCAGCGCGAACAAGGTCTCCGTGTCGGTCCGTGACATGACCCGGGAGAGCACCGATCCGGTGCTCTTCTTCGACGTCGAGGTGGACCGCGCCGTCGGACGCGTGACCGTGCGCACCGTCATCACCAGCTACGTCGTGAAGTCGGGCGGGATGAGCGCCCTGGTGCCGATGACGAGGCGCAAGATCGGCGGGTTCAGCGCGTACCGCGCGTTCATGGACCGGTACGCCAAGATGCTCGGCAAGGCGGACCCGTCCGCGAACGTGTCGTTCAGCGGGGAGTGGTAGGGCTTCTGCCGCGCGTCCCCCCGGGGGCCGCCAGGACGCCGCGTCGATGTCGGTGGGTCGACGTAACGTGGGCACATGCGTCCCGTCACCGACCTGCAGCGGACCGTCGCGCCGTTCGAGGTGGTCTCCGAGTACACCCCGAGCGGTGACCAGCCGGCGGCGATCGCGGAGCTCGCCGCCCGGGTGCGCGCAGGCGAGAAGGACGTCGTCCTGCTGGGCGCGACCGGGACCGGGAAGTCGGCCACGACGGCATGGCTCATCGAGCAGCTGCAGAGGCCGACGCTGGTCATGGCGCCCAACAAGACGCTCGCGGCGCAGCTCGCCACCGAGTTCCGTGAGCTCATGCCGAACAACGCGGTCGAGTACTTCGTGTCGTACTACGACTACTACCAGCCCGAGGCGTACATCGCGCAGTCGGACACCTACATCGAGAAGGACTCCTCGATCAACGAGGAGGTCGAGCGGCTGCGCCACTCCGCGACCAGCTCGCTGCTGACCCGGCGCGACGTCATCGTCGTCTCCACGGTCTCCTGCATCTACGGCCTGGGGACGCCCCAGGAGTACGTCGACCGGATGGTGACGCTGGCCGTGGGGGACCAGGTCGACCGCGACCAGCTGCTGCGGAAGTTCGTGACGATGCAGTACACGCGCAACGACATGGCGTTCACGCGCGGCACGTTCCGGGTCCGCGGTGACACGGTCGAGATCATCCCCGTCTACGAGGAGCTCGCGATCCGCATCGAGTTCTTCGGGGACGAGATCGAGGCGATCGCGACGCTGCACCCGCTGACGGGTGACGTGGTGCGCTCCGAGCAGCAGATGCACGTGTTCCCTGCCACGCACTACGTGGCCGGCCCCGAGCGCATGGAGCGCGCCATCGCGGGCATCGAGCTGGAGCTCGAGCAGCGGCTCGCCGAGCTCGAGCAGCAGAACAAGCTCCTCGAGGCGCAGCGGCTGCAGATGCGCACGACCTACGACATCGAGATGATGCGCCAGATCGGCTCCTGCTCGGGCATCGAGAACTACTCGCGTCACATCGACGGGCGTGCACCGGGGTCCGCCCCGAACACCCTGATCGACTACTTCCCCGAGGACTTCCTCCTCGTGATCGACGAGTCGCACGTGACCGTCCCGCAGATCGGCGCGATGTTCGAGGGGGACATGTCGCGCAAGCGGGCCCTGGTCGACCACGGTTTCCGGCTGCCCAGCGCGATCGACAACCGGCCGTTGCGCTGGGAGGAGTTCGTCGAGCGGATCGGCCAGACGATCTACCTGTCCGCGACGCCGGGCGACTACGAGCTGTCGATGTCCGACGGCGTCGTCGAGCAGATCATCCGACCGACCGGGCTGGTCGACCCGCAGGTCCTCGTCAAGCCCACCAAGGGGCAGATCGACGACCTCCTGGGCGAGATCCATGAGCGGGTCGAGCGCGACGAGCGCGTCCTGGTGACGACCCTGACCAAGAAGATGTCCGAGGACCTGACCGACTACCTCCTCGAGAAGGGGGTTCGCGTGCGCTACCTCCACTCGGAGGTCGACACGCTGCGTCGCGTCGAGCTGCTGCGTGAGCTGCGGCTCGGCGAGTACGACGTGCTCGTCGGGATCAACCTGCTGCGCGAAGGGCTCGACCTGCCGGAGGTGTCGCTGGTCGCGATCCTCGACGCCGACAAGCAGGGGTTCCTGCGGTCCGGCAAGTCGCTGATCCAGACCATCGGCCGCGCAGCGCGCAACGTCTCCGGCGAGGTCCACATGTACGCGGACACGGTGACGCCGGCGATGCGGCAGGCGCTCGACGAGACCGAGCGTCGTCGTGACAGGCAGATCGCGTACAACCTCGAGCACGGCATCGACCCGCAGCCGCTGCGCAAGCGCATCGGTGACATCACGGACATGCTGGCGCGTGAGGACGCCGACACGGCCGAGCTGCTGGGCGGCGCGGCGCGGCAGTCGAGTCGCGGCAAGGCGCCCGTGCCGGGCCTGGGATCGCGCGGCACGGGCGACGACCGCACGCGCCTGGTGGGAGCGGCCGCGCACGACCTCGCCGATCTGATCCAGCAGCTCACGGACCAGATGCACGCCGCCGCCGGGGAGCTCCAGTTCGAGCTCGCGGCACGCCTCCGCGACGAGATCTCGGGGCTGAAGAAGGAGCTCCGGCAGATGCAGTCCGCGACCGCCTGACGCGCCAGGCGTGCCGCCGCGTGCCGTCGCCGCCGGATGGCGCGGCACGCTCCGTCACCTATAGTTCTCGGCGGAGGGGAGTACTCCCCACGACGTCATCGTCATCACGGTCGCCAGCGTTGCCGGCCCGGTGGCGTCGGCCGCGCGCACGATCTCGCACCTGATGCGGTCGGCGCTGGGCGGAAGAGACCTCCGGTCCCTTGTCGTACCGATCCGGAGGTCTGTTCGTGGATGTTCCCCTGTGGGCGTGGGCCGTCACCGTCGGCGTCATCCTGCTCATGCTCGCCGTCGACTACGTCGGCCACGTGCGCTCGCCGCACGAGCCCACCCTGCGCGAGTCGGCCTGGTGGTCGGCCGGGTACGTGGGCGTCGCGCTCCTCTTCGGGGTGCTGGTGTGGGGCGTCTGGGGCTCGACGTACGGGGCGGAGTACTTCGCCGGCTACGTGACCGAGAAGAGCCTGTCGGTCGACAACCTGTTCGTCTTCGTCCTCATCATGGCCAGCTTCCGGGTGCCGCGGCTGTACCAGCAGAAGGTGCTGCTCATCGGCATCACCATCGCGCTCGTGCTGCGGACGGTGTTCATCTTCGTCGGCGCGGCGATGATCGAGAACCTGTCATGGATCTTCTACATCTTCGGTGCGTTCCTGCTCTACACCGCCTGGACCCAGATCAAGGCCGGCCGCGAGGATGACGACGAGTACCACGAGAACAGCGTGCTGCGCTGGACGCGCCGGGTGTTCCCGACCACCGACGACTACGTGGGCGACAAGATGTTCGTGCGCCGCGACGGCACGCGCTTCATGACCCCGATGCTCATCGTGATGATCGCCATCGGCACCGCGGACATCATCTTCGCGGTCGACTCGATCCCCGCGATCTTCGGCCTCACCCAGGAGACCTACCTCGTCTTCGCGGCCAACGCGTTCTCTCTCCTCGGTCTGCGCCAGCTGTTCTTCCTCATCGACGGGCTGCTCGACAAGCTGGTGTACCTGTCGTACGGCCTGGGTGCCATTCTCGGGTTCATCGGGATCAAGCTCCTCATCCACGCGCTGCACACCAACGAGCTGCCCTTCATCAACGGCGGCGAGCACGTCACGGCCGTCCCGGAGATCGGGACGTGGGTCTCGCTCGGCGTCATCGTCGGCACCCTCACGGTGACGACGGTGCTGTCGCTGCGTCGCACGCGTCTCGACGAGGCGGCCGCCGCGCGTGCGGCCTCCCGCGCGCAGACCCACGGTCTGGCGTCCGACGCCGACGAACGCCCCGAGGGCCGGGCGTGACGTGACGCGGGAGCTGCCGGTCGCCTTCGAGGTCGCGACGCTCGTCGCGGTCGTGGCGATCCTCCTGCTGGACCTGGCCGTCGTCCGCCGTCGTCCCCATGTGCCGGGGATCCGCGAGAGCGTCGTCTGGGTCGTCCTGTACGTGGCGCTCGCGCTGGTGTTCGCCGGCGTGCTGGCGCTCGTCGGTGGACCCGTGCCCAGCGGCGAGTTCCTGGCCGGCTGGCTGACCGAGTACAGCCTGTCGGTCGACAACCTCTTCGTGTTCCTGCTCATCATGTCGAGCTTCGCCGTGCCCCGGGACCAGCAGCAGCGGGTGCTGATGGTGGGCATCATCGTCGCGCTGGTCCTGCGCGCCGTGTTCATCGTCGCCGGTGCCGCGATCATCGAGCGGTACACGTGGGTGTTCTACGTGTTCGGGGCGTTCCTGGTGTGGACGGCGGTCAAGCTGGTCCGCGAGGGCGTCGGGGGTGGCGACGAGACGTACGAGGAGAGCCGGCTCGTGCGCGCGGTGCGCCGCATCCTGCCGATGTCCCCGACCTACGACGGCGGCAACGTCCGCACCGTGCACGAGGGCCGGCGCGTCTTCACGCCGATCGTGGTGGTCTTCGTGGCCATCGGCACGACCGACCTGCTGTTCGCGTTCGACTCGATCCCCGCGGTCTTCGGCCTCACGCACGACCCGTTCATCGTGTTCACCGCGAACGTGTTCGCGCTCATGGGGCTGCGGCAGCTGTACTTCCTGCTGGGAGGACTCCTCGACAGGCTCGTCTACCTGCCCTACGGGCTGGCCGCGATCCTGGCGTTCATCGGGGTCAAGCTCGTGCTCGAGGCGCTCGCGACCAACTCGCTGCCGTTCCTCAACGGGGGCGCACCTGTGGCATGGGCGCCCGTGGTGCCGACGTGGCTGTCGCTCGTGGTCATCGCCGGCGCGCTCGGGGTCGCCACGGTCGCCAGCCTGCTCCGTTCGCGCCGAGGCGCCGCGTCCCCGCCGCGCGCGTCGACCCCGCACGCCCCGGCAGCGCCGTGACGCACGGGCCGGCCCACGCCTCAGGAGGCGGGGGCCGGCCGACGCCTCAGGAGGCGGACGTCGCCCAGGGGCCGAGGACGAGGCTCCAGCCGCGCACCTCGGTCGCGGCGACGAGGCCCTCGCGCGCGAACGGGTCCTGCGCGAGCACGGCGCGCAGCGCGCTCTCGTCGGGAGCCTGCAGGACGAGCAGCGCGCCGGGCTCCCCGTCGGTGAAGGGTCCGGAGCCCAGCAGGACCCCCGCGGTGGCGAGCCCGGCGAGCCAGGCGCGGTGCTCGGGACGGACCGCGTCGCGGACCTCGGCCCGCTCGTCGTAGGTGTAGCGGACGGCGTAGGTGCTCATGACGCCATCCTGCCCGAGCGTGCCGCACGCTGGTCGCGACCGACCACGGCGCGCGATGGCAGAGTGGCCGCATGGCTCGCTCGCTGCGCACGCTGCTGACCGACGACCTCCTCGCGGGGATCCACGCCCGTGCCGACGCGCACGACCGGGACAACACGTTCCCGCACGACGACCTGGCCGACCTCGTGGCGGCGGGCTACCTGCGGGCGTTCGTGCCCGAGCATCTCGGCGGGTCCGGTCTGTCGCTCGAGGAGGTCGCCCGCGAGCAGGTCCGCCTCGCGGGGGCCGCCCCCGCCACGGCCCTCGCGGTCAACATGCACCTGGTGGTCACGGGGCTCGCCGCGCTGCTCGTCGCGCGGGGCGACACGTCCGTGGAGTTCGTCCTGCGCGACGCTGCCGCGGGTGAGGTCTTCGCGTTCGGCAACTCCGAGGCGGGCAACGACCTCGTCATGTTCGGGTCACGGACGCGGGCCGTCCCGCAGGCCGACGGCGGCTACCGGTACCACGGCACGAAGATCTTCACCTCCCTGTCGCCGGTCTGGACGCGCCTGGCGACCTTCGGCCTGGACGACTCCGACCCCGACGACCCCCGGCTCGTCCACGCGGTCGTCGCCCGCGACGGCGGCGGCGTCGAGGCTCGTGACGACTGGGACGCGCTCGGCATGCGCGCGTCGCAGTCGGCGACGACCGTGCTCGACGGGGCGTACGCACCGGCCGACCGCGTCTGCCGGCGTCTGCCCGTCGGGCCGTCGGCCGACTCGTTCGTGTTCGCGCTCTTCGCCGTCTTCGAGACGCTCCTGGCCGCCGTGTACACCGGCATCGGGCGCCGGGCGCTCGAGCTGGGCATCGGGCACGCCCGGCGCCGCACCTCGTTCAAGCACGGCGGTCGCTCGTACGCGCAGGACCCCGACATCCGTTGGCGCATCGCGGATGCGGCGCTGGCGCAGGACGGCGCCGAGCTGCAGGTGTTCGCGCTCGCGCGAGACGTCGACGAGCAGGTCGACCACGGTTCGCGGTGGTTCGCCCAGCTCGTCGGGCTCAAGGTCCGCGCGACGGAGACCGCGCGGGTCGTCGTCGACCTCGCGCTGCGGGTCTCCGGGGGAGGGGCGTACTTCACCGGCAGCGAGCTCGCGCGGCTGTACCGCGACGTGCTGGCCGGCATCTACCACCCGTCCGACGACGAGTCCGCGCACGCGACGCTCGCGACCTCCGTGCTGGGCGCACCCGAGGAGGGCTGAGCCTCACCAACCGCGCGCGGCCCACTCCGCGAGGTGTGGACGCTGCTCGCCGAGGGTGGTGTCGTCGCCGTGCCCCGGGTAGACCCACGTGTCGTCGCGGTACCGGTCGAAGACGCGGGTCGTCACGTCGTCGAGCAGCTGCGTGAACCGGTGCGGGTCACCCTGGGTGCTGCCCACCCCGCCGGGGAACAGCGAGTCTCCGGTGAAGAGGTGCACGCGGCCCGGCGCCGCACCGGGCACCGACACGTCGTCGGGCTCGGTGAGTGCCAGCGCGACCGAGCCGGGGGTGTGGCCGCGCAGGGCGACGACGTCGAGCACGAGCCGGCCGACCGCGAGGCGGTCGCGGTGCAGCAGCCGGGTGTCCACGGCGTGACCCGTGGCCTTCTCGACCGCCTCCGCGTCAGGCGCCCCCGCGGCGAGCCGTGCTCCCGTGACGGCAAGGACGGAGGCGACGGCGCCGAGGTGGTCGCGGTGCTGGTGGGTGACGACCACCACGTCCAGCCGGGCCGACGCGGACCCCTCGCGCACCAGGGACAGCAGACGGTCCGGGTCGGTCGGCGCGTCCACGAGGAGCTGGGCGCCCGTGCGGCGGCACGTGACCAGGTACGCGTCGTTGTCCATCGGGCCGACCGACGCCTTGCGGATCTCGGCCTCGTCGAGCACCCGCACGGCGCTGGGTCCACCGGGTTCGACCCGGCCCGTCCAGCCGAGCCCGCTCACGGCGCCACCGCCGACGCCGCCACCGCGGCCCGCCGTGCCGCCAGGTCGTGCCGGTGCGCCGCCCGGACGAGGGCGAGGTGGGACAGCGCCTGCGGCACGTTGCCCACCATGCGACGCGCCACCGGGTCGTACTGCTCGGCGAGCATGCCCACGTCGTTCGCCAGCGGGACGAGCACGTCGAGCACCGCGGTCGCGCCCGCGACGTCGTCGGCGCGCGCCAGTGCGTCGGCGAGCCAGAACGAGCAGGCGAGGAAGGGGGCCTCCGCCCCCTGCAGACCGTCATCGGTGCGCTCCGTGCGGTACCGCAGCAGCAGGCCGGGCGCGACCTCGAGCTCCTCACGCACCGCGGCGATGGTGCCGCGCGCGTGCGGGCCGTCGGCGGGGACGAACCCCACCTGCAGGACCTGGAGCAGCGAGGCGTCCGTGTGCCGCGCACCGTAGTGCTGCACGAAGGTGCCGCGCTCGGGTGACCACCCGTGCTCGAGGACGTCGGCCCGGATCTCCTCGCGCACCCGGCGCCACCGCGCCACCGGCCCGGGCAGGCCGTGCGTCTCGACCGCGTGGACCGCGCGGTCCAGCGCCGCCCACGCCATGACCTTCGAGTGGGTGAAGTGCCGGGGGGCGCCCCGCACCTCCCAGATGCCGCGGTCCGGCTCGCGCCAGGTGCTCGCCAGGTCGTCGACGAGCAGCCGCTGCAGCGCCCAGGTGTCGGCCGTCTCGGAGAGCCCTGCCTCGCGCGCCATCGCGAGCGCGGACATGACCCCGCCCAGCACGTCGTGCTGCACCTGGCCCACGGCGGCGTTGCCCAGGCGCACGGGACGGGACCCGGCGTAGCCCGGCAGGTGCGCCAGCTCCATCTCCGGCAGGCGGCGCCCACCGTCGACGCGGTACATGATCTGCACGTCCTTCGGGTCGCCCGCGACGGCACGCACGAGCCAGTCCCGCCACTGCGTCGCCTCCTGCCGGAAGCCCTGCTCGAGCAGGGCCTCCAACGTCAGGGCCGCATCGCGCAGCCAGCAGTAGCGGTAGTCCCAGTTGCGCTCACCGCCGAAGGTCTCCGGCAGCGACGTCGTCGACGCGGCCACGATGCCGCCCGTGGTGGTGTCGGACAGCAGTCGCAGGACGAGCAGCGAGCGGACCACTGCCTCGCGGTACGGTCCGTCGTAGGTGCAGTCCCGGGCCCACAGGCCCCAGGCGACCGCGGTGGCGTCGACGCGGTCCGGCACGGTCAGCCGCGGTGGGACCGGTTCCCACGAGTGGACCCACGTGAGGGACAGCTCGACGCTCTCGCCCGCCCGCAGCGTGAAGCGGTCCCGGTGACGGTGCGCGTCGGGGCGGGGGAGCCGGTCCCCGCGCAGGACGAGCGAGTCCGGTCCGGCGACGGCGCGGATCGTCTCGCACCCCTCCTCGTCGGTCTCCCGCCGGACCCACGGCTGGACGCGCCCGTACCCGAACCGCACCACCCACTCGTGCTCGACCTCCACCTCACCGTGCGTGCACTCGAGGCGTCGCACGACGTCGGCCCGCCCGTCGCCCAGCGGCATGGCCTCGGTCACGACCGCCGTACCACGTGGCGCCCGGTAGGTGGTCTCGAGGACGAACGAGTCGCCGCGGTACCGGCGCGTCACCTCGGTCGCGTCGGGCACCGTCAGCAGCCACCGGCCGTGGTCGGGGGTCCCGAGCAGGGCGGCGAAGCAGGCGTCGGAGTCGAACCTCGGTAGACACAGCCAGTCCACCGAGCCGCGCCGTGAGACGAGCGCGGCGGTGTGGCCGTCACCGAGGACGGCGTAGTCCTCGATCGGCACCTGCGCGCCGGGGAGGTCCGAGCCGACAGGCTGGGGGGTCGGTAGTGCGCTCATCGGCCCCAGCATGGCCCGCCCCGGCATCCTCCGCTCGTCGTGCTCACCACCCCGGGCGGGCGACGTCACACGTCGAACACGTGTGCGATCGTCGGTGCTCGCACGTAGACTCGTCGGCTGTGACCCATCCTCTGTCCGACCGTCTCGTGGTCCGTGGCGCCAGGGAGCACAACCTCCGCAACGTCGACCTGGACCTGCCGCGCGATGCGCTCATCGCCTTCACCGGCCTGTCCGGCTCCGGCAAGTCGTCCCTCGCGTTCGACACGATCTTCGCCGAGGGGCAGCGCCGCTACGTCGAGTCGCTCTCGGCGTACGCCCGCCAGTTCCTGGGGCAGATGGACAAGCCGGACGTCGACTTCATCGAGGGCCTGTCGCCGGCCGTGTCGATCGACCAGAAGTCGACGAACCGCAACCCCCGCTCGACCGTCGGCACGATCACCGAGGTCTACGACTACCTCCGGCTGCTCTTCGCGCGCGCCGGGACGCAGCACTGCCCGGTGTGCGGCGAGCGCGTCACCGCGCAGACCCCGCAGCAGATCGTCGACCGGCTGCTCGAGCTCCCCGACGGCACGCGGTACCAGGTGCTCGCACCCGTGGTCCGCGGGCGCAAGGGCGAGTACGCGGACCTTTTCCGCGAGCTGCAGGGCAAGGGCTTCTCGCGCGCGCGGGTCGACGGCGAGGTGGTCCAGCTCGCGTCCCCGCCGACGCTGGAGAAGAAGCTCAAGCACGACATCGACGTGGTCGTCGACCGCCTGGTCTCCCGGGAGGGCGTGCAGCGGCGCCTGACGGACTCGGTCGAGACGGCGCTCGGCCTCGCGGGCGGCCTGCTCGTCGTGGAGCTCGTCGACGCCGACGCGGACGACCCGCAGCGCGAGCGGCGCTTCTCCGAGAAGCGCGCGTGCCCGAACGACCACGTGCTGACGCTCGAGGAGGTGGAGCCGCGGACGTTCTCCTTCAACGCGCCCTACGGCGCCTGCCCCGAGTGCACAGGGCTGGGGTCACGCCTCGAGGTGGACCCCGACCTGGTGATCCCCGACGACGACCTGTCGCTCGCGCAGGGTGCGGTCGCGCCCTGGGCGCAGATGTCGTCCGAGTACTTCCAGCGCGTCCTGTCCGCGCTCGCGTCGGACCTGGGCTTCTCGATGGACACCCCCTGGCGGGCGCTGCCGCAGCGGGCACGTGACGCGGTGCTGCACGGCCAGAACCACGAGGTCCACGTCAAGTACCGCAACCGGTGGGGCCGCGAGCGGCAGTACTCGACCGGCTTCGAGGGGGTCATCACCTTCCTCCAGAGGCGCCACGCCGAGACCGACTCGGAGTGGAGCAAGGAGAAGTACGAGGCGTTCATGCGGGAGGTGCCCTGTCCCACGTGCGACGGGACGCGCCTGAAGCCCGAGGTCCTCGCGGTGAAGATCGACGGTCGCTCGATCGCGGACGTGTGCGCGCTGCCGATCGACGAGGCGCGGGACTTCATCGCAGATCTCCAGCTCGGGGAGCGCGAGCGGGCGATCGCGGCGCAGGTGGTCAAGGAGATCCAGGCGCGGTTGGGGTTCCTGCTCGACGTCGGGCTGGACTACCTGTCGCTCATGCGTCCCGCGGCGACGCTCTCCGGCGGGGAGGCGCAGCGCATCCGGCTCGCCACCCAGATCGGCTCGGGGCTCGTCGGGGTCCTCTACGTGCTGGACGAGCCGTCGATCGGCCTGCACCAGCGCGACAACCGGCGGCTGATCGACACCTTGACGCGGCTGCGCGACCTGGGGAACACCCTCATCGTCGTCGAGCACGACGAGGACACCATCCGCACGGCCGACTGGATCGTGGACATCGGGCCGGGCGCGGGTGAGCACGGCGGTCGGGTCGTGCACTCCGGCGACCTGGAGGGACTCCTGGCGTCGCAGGAGTCGGTCACGGGTGCGTACCTGTCCGGCCGGCGTTCGATCCCGATGCCGGCCGTGCGTCGGCCCGTGGACCCGTCCCGTCAGGTGACGGTCGTCGGGGCGCGGGAGAACAACCTCCGCGGGATCGACGTGTCGTTCCCCCTCGGTGTGCTGACCGCCGTCACCGGGGTCTCCGGTTCAGGCAAGTCCACCCTGGTCAACGGGATCCTCTACACCGTCATGGCGAACGAGCTCAACGGCGCGCGCCAGGTCGCCGGCCGGCACAGGCGCGTCACCGGTCTGGACCAGCTGGACAAGGTCGTGCACGTCGACCAGGGCCCGATCGGTCGCACGCCGCGGTCCAACCCCGCGACGTACACGGGGGTCTGGGACCACGTCCGCAAGCTGTTCGCGGAGACCACCGAGGCGAAGGTGCGCGGCTACACGCCCGGGCGCTTCTCGTTCAACGTCAAGGGTGGCCGCTGCGAGGCGTGCTCGGGGGACGGCACCCTGAAGATCGAGATGAACTTCCTGCCGGACGTCTACGTGCCGTGCGAGGTGTGCCACGGGGCCCGGTACAACCGCGAGACGCTCGAGGTGCACTTCAAGGGCAAGACCGTCGCCGACGTCCTGGCGATGCCGATCGAGGAGGCGGCCGAGTTCTTCGCGGCCGTCCCGGCGATCTCCCGGCACCTGCGGACCCTCGTCGACGTCGGGCTGGGCTACGTCCGGCTCGGGCAGCCGGCGCCGACCCTGTCGGGCGGCGAGGCGCAGCGCGTCAAGCTGGCTGCCGAGCTGCAGCGCCGGTCCACGGGGCGCACGATCTACGTCCTGGACGAGCCGACGACCGGCCTGCACTTCGAGGACATCCGCAAGCTCCTGGGAGTCCTGCAGTCGCTGGTGGACAAGGGCAACACCGTCCTGGTGATCGAGCACAACCTCGACGTCATCAAGAACGCCGACTGGGTGGTCGACATGGGGCCGGAGGGTGGCTCCGGTGGCGGGACGGTCGTCGCGCAGGGCACCCCCGAGCACATCGCGAACGTGCCCGAGAGCCACACCGGCCGGTTCCTCGCCGAGGCTCTGGAGCCCGCGCGGGTCGAGGTGGCCGTCTGACCGACGCGGTCAGGCGGGGCGCTGCTCGTACGTGAGCGGAGCGGCCTCGTGGCGCACGGGGAAGTTGACGGACCGGGCGATGAAGCAGTGCTCCTGCGCCCGGTGGTGGATCCCTGCGAGCAGGGCGCCGTCGACGGCCGTGCCGTCCGCGAGCGTCGGGTTGCGGACGGTGACGCGGGGACGGAGCACGACCTCGGTGAACCGACCGTGGCCCGCCGCCTCGATCCGCATCGTCCCCGACGCCGCGTCGGTGTAGCCGACCACGACGACACCGGCGCTGGCGGCGAGGTGCAGGAACCACAGCATGTGGCACTGCGACAGCGCACCGACCAGCAGGTCCTCGGGCGACCAGCGGTCCGGGTCGCCCCGGAAGCCGGGGTCCGACGTGCCGGGCAGCGGCGGCCGCCCACCCGACGTCAGCAGGTGGTCGCGCCCGTAGGAGGTGTACGTCGCCGTGCCCTCGTCGCCGGCGCCGGTCCACGTCAGGTCCACCGAGAACTGGTGCAGGAGCTGTGCCATGCCCCGACCCTAGTGGCGCCGGTCACACCCGCGGGTGCGTACGCGCCCGCGGCGCCTGCGCAGGCTCGCGCTGTCGGCGCCGGGACTTAGGCTCGGACGCATGGCCGATCCCGCGACCTACCGACCGGCGCCGGGCGAGATCCCTGACGCACCGGGCGTCTACCGGTTCCGGGACGAGCACGGCCGTGTCGTGTACGTGGGCAAGGCCAAGAGCCTGCGCAACCGGCTGAACAGCTACTTCCAGGACATCGCCGGGCTGCACCCGCGCACGCGGCAGATGGTGACGACCGCCGCCGCCGTCCAGTGGACCGTCGTCGGCACCGAGGTCGAGGCCCTGGCGCTCGAGTACACGTGGATCAAGGAGTACGACCCGCGGTTCAACGTGAAGTACCGCGACGACAAGTCCTACCCGTACCTCGCCGTCACCATGGCGGACGAGGTGCCGCGCGTGCAGGTGATGCGGGGCGCGAAGCGACGCGGCACGCGCTACTTCGGGCCCTACGCGCACGCCTGGGCGATCCGCGAGACGGTCGACCTGCTGCTGCGCGTGTTCCCCGTGCGGACGTGCTCGGCCGGGGTCTTCAAGCGAGCCCGCCAGCAGGGCCGGCCGTGCCTGCTCGGGTACATCGACAAGTGCTCGGCCCCGTGCGTGGGCAGGATCGGGGTCGACGAGCACCACCAGCTCGCCCAGGACTTCTGCGACTTCATGGCCGGTGACACCGCGCGGTTCACGCGACGCCTCACCCGGGCCATGAAGGAAGCCGCCGCCGAGCTCGACTACGAACGTGCCGCGCGCCTGCGGGACGACATCAAGACCCTCGAGAAGGCCACCGAGCGCAACGCGGTGGTGCTCTCGGACGGCACCGACGCGGACGTCTTCGCCCTGGCGGGCGACGAGCTGGAGGCCGCCGTCCAGGTGTTCCACGTCCGCGACGGCCGCATCCGCGGGCAGCGAGGGTGGGTCGTGGAGAAGGTCGAGGACATCGACGACGCCGCCCTCGTCGAGCACCTGCTGCAGCAGGTGTACGGGAGCGAGGACCCGGAGGCCGCGACGGCGTCCGTGCCGCGCGAGGTGCTCGTGCCGGTGCTGCCGACGGACGTCGAGCAGGTCCAGGCGTGGCTCACGGGCCTGCGGGGCAGCAGGGTGCAGGTGCGGGTGCCGCAGCGCGGGGACAAGCGCGAGCTGGCCGCGACGGTGCTGCGCAACGCGGAGCACGCGCTCGCGCTGCACCGCACGCGGCGAGCCGGTGACCTCACGAGCCGCAGCATGGCCCTGCGGGAGATCCAGGAGGCGCTCGACCTGCCGAGCGCTCCCTTGCGCATCGAGTGCTACGACGTGTCCCACAACCAGGGGACGTACCAGTCGGCGTCCATGGTCGTGTTCGAGGACGGCCTCGCGCGCAAGAACGAGTACCGGCTGTTCACGGTCCGCGGCCCGCAGGGGCAGGGGGCGCGCGATGACACCGCCGCCATGCACGAGGTCATCACGCGACGCTTCCGGCGGTACCTCGCGGAGCGCGCGGACTCCCACGACCCGGAGCTGGGCGACGACGCCGAGGACGACGTGCCACGCACGGGGCCCGTCGACGAGCGGACCGGCCGACCGACGAGGTTCGCGTACCCGCCGAACCTCGTGGTCGTCGACGGTGGACCGCCGCAGGTGGCCGCCGCCGCGGCGGCGCTCGCCGAGCTCGGCATCGACGACGTCGCGCTGTGCGGCCTGGCCAAGCGGCTCGAGGAGGTCTGGCTGCCGGGGGAGGAGTACCCCGTGATCCTGCGCCGCGCGTCGGAAGGGCTCTACCTGCTGCAGCGGGTGCGCGACGAGGCCCACCGGTTCGCGATCACCGCGCACCGCAAGCGGCGCAGCAAGGGCATGACCGTGTCCGTCCTCGACGACGTCCCTGGCCTGGGACCGGCACGCAAGGCCGCGCTGCTGCGGCACTTCGGCTCGGTGAAGCGGCTGCGCGCGGCCAGCGCCGAGGAGATCGCGACGGTGCCCGGCATGGGGGAGCGCACGGCGCAGGCGGTCGTGGCGGCGCTCGCGACGCCGGCGGACCCGGGGACGGACGTCTCCGCCGCGCTGCCCGGCGGGTCCACGGAGCCGGGGGACGGCGAGCCTGGCATCCTGGGGGCATGAGCGAGCCCTCGCCGATCACGGTGCCGCAGGGCATCCCCGCCCTCGAAGCGGCTGCGGAGGCCCCCGTCCTGGAACAGCCCCAGGTGCTGGTCATCACCGGCATGTCCGGCGCGGGTCGCACGCGCGCGGACGCCGTGCTGGAGGACCTCGGCTGGTACGTCGTCGACAACCTTCCGGCGCAGATGCTCACCCACCTCGTCGGCATGCTGACGAGCGGACCGGTCGGTACCGGTGCGCGCCGGCTCGCCGCGGTCATCGACGTGCGCGGCCGGGAGTACTTCGCTGCGCTGACCGGTGTCCTGGACCACCTCCAGGGCAGCGGAGTCGAGCTGCGCCTGCTGTTCCTCGACGCGTCGGACGAGGTCCTGGTCCGCCGGTACGAGCAGGTGCGCCGTCCGCACCCGCTGCAGGACGAGGGGCGGATCCTCGACGGCATCGCGCAGGAGCGGGCCCTGCTCTCGGACCTGCGCGAGCGCGCGGACACGGTGATCGACACCTCCGACCTCAACGTCCACGACCTGGCTCGCGTCGTGCGCGCCGGCGTCGCGGGCCCCGCGGACGACGTGCTGCTCCTGTCGGTGCTGTCGTTCGGCTTCAAGTACGGGATCCCCCTGGACGCCGACCACGTCGTGGACGTCCGGTTCCTGTCGAACCCGTACTGGATCACCGAGCTGCGTCACCTGTCCGGCAGGGACGCGCCCGTGCGCGACTACGTGCTCGGCCTGCCGGGCGCCACCACCTTCGTCGACCGCTACGTCGACGCGCTCGAACCCGTGCTCGCCGGCTACCTGCACGAGGAGAAGCGTTACGCGACGATCGCGGTGGGCTGCACGGGCGGCAAGCACCGGTCCGTCGCGATCAGCGAGGCGATCGGGGCGCGACTGCGCGACCGCGGCCACCGGGTGCAGGTGACGGCGCGGGACCTGGGCAAGGAGTGAGCGAGCCGTCGCAGGCCCGGTTCGGGGACCCGATGCGTCCCGCCGTCGTCGCGCTCGGCGGCGGCCACGGGTTGTCGGCGGCGCTGTCGGCGCTGCGACTCATGACGGACCGCATCACGGCCGTCGTGACCGTCGCCGACGACGGCGGGTCCTCCGGGCGGCTCCGGGAGGAGATGGGCGTGCTGCCCCCCGGTGACCTGCGGATGGCCCTGGCGGCCCTGTGCGACGACTCCGACTGGGGCCGGACGTGGCGGGACCTGATGCAGCACCGGTTCGCGACCGACGGGCCGTTGGACCACCACTCTGTCGGCAACCTGCTGATCGTGGCGCTGTGGGAGCTGCTGGGTGACACGGTCGACGGGCTCGACCTGGTCGGACGCCTGCTCGGTGCCCGCGGCCGGGTGCTGCCGATGGCGTCGGTCCCGCTGTGCATCGAGGCGGACGTCCGCACGGCGCAGGGCCGGTGCGAGGTCGTGCGTGGCCAGACGCACGTGGCCGTGACCCCGCACCGCATCGAGCACCTGCGGCTGCACCCCGCCGACCCGCCGGCCTGCCCGGAGGCCGTCGCGGCGGTGCGCGAGGCCGACTGGGTCGTCCTGGGCCCGGGATCCTGGTACACGTCCGTCCTGCCCCACCTCCTGGTCCCGCAGCTGCGCGCCGCGCTCGTCGAGACGCCGGCGCGGATCGTCGTCGTGCTCAACCTGACGCCGGACAACGAGACGGCCGGTATGCGAGCCGTCGACCACCTCGAGGTGCTGCGCGCACATGCCCCGGAGCTGGCCCTGCACGCCGTCGTCGCCGACCCGGGGTCGGTGGACGACGTCGGCGAGCTCGCGGACCTCTGCGCGGCGATGGGGTGTCGACTGCTGGTCCGGCAGGTCCGACGTGGCGACCAGAGTGCGGTGCACGACCCGCTGCGTCTCGCAGCCGCGCTGCGTGACGTCGTGGAGGACTACCTCGGGGACGTCGGGACTCGAGCCGGCCGCGCGGTCGGCAGTCGCGACTCCGACGGGTGACGGGTCACAGGAACGTCACGACCACCCGGGCGGCAGTGGCAGGATGACGCCATGGCGCTGACAGCACAGGTGAAGGACGAGCTCGCCCGGCTGAAGGTGGACAAGACGTCCTGCCGCAAGGCGGAGATCTCTGCGACCCTGCGGTTCGCCGGGGGCCTGCACATCATCTCCGGGCGCATCGTCATCGAGGCCGAGCTGGACACGGGCATCGCCGCCCGCCGGCTTCGCCAGGCGATCACCGAGATCTACGGTCACGAGAGCGACATCATCGTCGTCTCCGGCGGCGGTCTGCGCCGCGGCAGCCGCTACGTCGTGCGGGTGGTGAAGGACGGCGAGTCGCTGGCCCGCCAGACCGGTCTGCTGGACAACCGCGGCCGACCCGTCCGCGGCCTGCCGCCGCAGGTCGTCTCGGCGGGCGTGGGCGAGGCGGAGGCCGCCTGGCGGGGCGCGTTCCTCGCACACGGGTCGCTCACCGAGCCCGGACGCTCGTCCGCTCTCGAGGTCACGTGCCCGGGTCCGGAGGCCGCGCTCGCGCTCGTCGGGGCCGCACGTCGGCTCGGCGTCGCCGCCAAGGCGCGGGACGTGCGCGGTGTCGACCGTGTCGTGATCCGCGACGGCGACGCGATCGGCGTGATGCTGACGCGTCTCGGTGCGCACGACGCGATGCTCGTGTGGGAGGAGCGGCGCGTGCGCCGCGAGGTCCGTGGCACGGCGAACCGGCTCGCGAACTTCGACGACGCCAACCTGCGTCGTTCCGCGCGCGCGGCGGTCGCGGCCGGCGCCCGCGTGGACCGCGCGTTCGAGATCCTCGGGGACGACCTGCCGGAGCACCTGCGGCAGGCCGGTGAGCTGCGGCTCGCGCACAAGGAGGCGTCGCTCGAGGAGCTCGGCAAGCTCGCCGACCCGCCGCTGACGAAGGACGCGGTCGCGGGGCGTATCCGGCGGCTGCTCGCCACGGCGGACCGACGTGCCGCGGAGCTGGGGATCCCCGACACCGAGGCGGGCCTGAGCCCCGATCTGCTCGACCTGTGACACGACGCCGCTGCGGCGGCAGGCCGCGCGGGTGCCGCGGGGATGGTCCAGCATGCGAAAGGCGTCCCAGGGTGGACCTTCGTCTTGGGCGGGGCGTGTGCCTCGGGGTATAGGCTCGGGGTCATCCGATCGCAACGAGGACGCAACGCGCTGGGCACGACCCGGCCCGTGACGGTCAGTGGCGGTCGGGACGCACAGCGGCGTGCGTGACCGAACACCAACTGTGTGCGCCGGCTTTGATCGGCGCGTGCCGAGGAGGGCAAGTGACCATCAAGGTCGGCATCAACGGCTTCGGCCGCATCGGGCGCAACTTCTACCGCGCCATCATCGCCTCGGGGGCCGACATCGAGATCGTCGGTGTCAACGACCTGACGGACAACCACACCCTGGCGCACCTGCTCAAGTACGACACGGTCCTCGGCCGCTTCCCGCTGAGCGTGGACTACGACGACGAGAACATCATCGTCGACGGCAAGAAGATCCGGGCACTGGCCGAGCGCAACCCGGCCGACCTGCCCTGGGGCGAGCTGGGCGCGGACATCGTCATCGAGTCGACCGGCTTCTTCACGGACGCCACCAAGGCGAAGGCGCACATCGACGCCGGCGCCAAGAAGGTCATCATCTCGGCCCCGGCCAAGAACGAGGACGCCACCTTCGTCGTCGGTGTGAACCACACCGACTACGACGCTGCGGCGCACCACATCATCTCGAACGCCTCGTGCACCACGAACTGCCTCGCCCCCGTGGCGAAGGCGCTCAACGACGCGATCGGCATCGAGCGTGGTCTCATGACCACGATCCACGCGTACACGGGCGACCAGAACCTGCAGGACGGCCCGCACCGCGACCTGCGTCGTGCGCGTGCCGCTGCGCAGAACATCGTCCCGACGACGACCGGCGCCGCCAAGGCCGTCGCGCTCGTCCTGCCGGAGCTCAAGGGCAAGCTCGACGGGTTCGCGCTGCGCGTCCCGACGATCACCGGCTCGGCCACGGACCTGACCTTCACCGCCTCGCGTGAGGTCACGGTCGAGGAGGTCAACGCCGCGGTCAAGGCTGCCGCCGAGGGTGAGATGAAGGGCACGCTGAAGTACACCGAGGACGAGATCGTCTCCTCGGACATCGTCACCGACCCGCACCAGAGCATCTTCGACGCGAAGCTCACCAAGGTGAGCGGCGACCTCGTCAAGATCGTCGCCTGGTACGACAACGAGTGGGGCTACTCCAGCAGCCTCGTGAAGCTCACGGAGTACGTGGGCGCGCGTCTCTGACGTACGTCACGCTCTGAGGCAGTCCATGCGTCCGCGTGCGCCGAGGCCACCGGCCCGGCGCACGCGGACGCTGCTGTGTCCGGGGCCGTAGCGCCCCACACCGTGCCCCCGCGCAGGCGGGGGCGACCCAGGCCGCCGGCAACGCCGGCGGCAGGTAGGTAGGAGATCATGAAGACCATCGACGACCTCGGCGACCTGCGCGGCAAGCGCGTGCTCGTCCGCTCCGACTTCAACGTGCCGCTCGACGGCACGACCATCACCGACGACGGCCGCATCCGCGCCGCGCTGCCGACGCTGCAGGCGCTGCTCGCCAAGGGCGCGCGTGTCGTGGTCGTGGCGCACCTCGGCCGCCCCAAGGGCACCCCGGACGCCAAGTACTCCCTCGCGCCCGTCGCGGCACGCCTCGGTGAGCTCCTCGGCCAGCCCGTCGCGCTGGCCGAGGACCTCGTCGGCGAGTCGGCGAAGGCCACGGTCGCCGGCCTGGAGGACGGCCAGATCGCCCTCCTCGAGAACGTGCGCTTCGACGCCCGCGAGACCTCGAAGGACGACGCCGAGCGCGGCGCCCTGGCCGACGAGCTCGCGTCGCTCGTGGACGCGTACGTCTCCGACGGCTTCGGCGTCGTGCACCGCAAGCAGGCGTCGGTCTACGACGTCGCGCAGCGGCTGCCGCACGCGGTCGGCCAGCTGGTCCTCAAGGAGGTCGAGTCGCTGCGCAAGGCGACCGACGACCCGGCGCGCCCGTACGTGGTCGTGCTCGGCGGCTCGAAGGTCTCCGACAAGCTCGGTGTCATCGAGAACCTCCTGAGCAAGGCGGACCGCCTGCTCATCGGCGGCGGCATGCTCTTCACGTTCCTGGCCGCGCAGGGTCACCCGGTGGGCAAGAGCCTGCTCGAGGAGGACCAGATCGACCGCGTCAAGGGCTACCTGGCCACGGCGAAGGAGAAGGGCGTCGAGATCGTCCTGCCCGTCGACGTCGTCGTCGCGCCCGAGTTCAAGGCCGACGCCCCGGCGACGGTCGTCGACGTCGACGCGATCCCGGCCGACCAGATGGGCCTGGACATCGGCCCGAAGACGGCCGAGCTGTTCGCGTCGAAGATCGTCGACGCGAAGACCGTCGTCTGGAACGGTCCGGCCGGTGTGTTCGAGTTCGAGGCGTTCGCCGCCGGCACGCGTGCCGTCGCGCAGGCGCTGGTGGACGCGGGCCGCAACGGCGCCTTCACGATCGTCGGCGGCGGTGACTCGGCCGCGGCCGTGCGCACGCTCGGGTTCGACGAGGCCGACTTCGGCCACATCTCGACCGGCGGCGGTGCGTCGCTGGAGTTCCTGGAGGGCAAGATCCTCCCCGGTATCGCGGTCCTGGAGGACTGAGACGTGGCAACGACCCGCACCCCGCTGATGGCGGGCAACTGGAAGATGAACCTGGACCACCACCAGGCGACGCACACGCTGCAGAAGCTCGCCTGGACGCTCAAGGACGCGAAGCACGACTTCGCGGCCGTCGAGGTCGCGGTCCTGCCGCCGTTCACCGACCTGCGCAGCGTGCAGACGCTCGTCGACGCCGACAAGCTCGAGATCGTCTACGGCGCCCAGGACGTGTCGGCGCACGAGTCGGGTGCGTACACCGGCGAGATCTCGCCGCTGTTCCTCGCGAAGCTGGGCGTGACCTACGTGGCCGTCGGCCACTCGGAGCGCCGCCAGTACCACCACGAGGACGACGCGATCGTCAACGCCAAGGTGAAGTCGGCGCTCGGTGCCGGGCTCGTCCCGATCCTGTGCGTCGGCGAACCGCTCGAGGTCCGCGAGGCCGGCGAGCACGTCGCGCACACCCTCGCGCAGCTCGAGGGCGCACTCGCCGGCCTGTCGGCCGAGCAGGTCGCGGGCCTCGTGGTCGCGTACGAGCCGGTGTGGGCCATCGGCACCGGCAAGACGGCCACGCCGGACGACGCGCAGGAGCTGTGCGCGGCTGTCCGCGGCAAGGTCGCCACGCTGTACGACCAGGCCACTGCGGACGCGGTCCGTGTGCTGTACGGCGGGTCCGTGAAGTCCTCCAACGTCGCCGAGATCATGGCGAAGCCTGACGTCGACGGCGCCCTGGTCGGCGGCGCGAGCCTCGACCCGGAGGAGTTCGCCAAGATCGCGCGGTACCAGGCGCACACCGTCGCCTGACCCCCGACCGGGGCCGGGACGCCGCACCTGCGGTGCCCCGGCCCCGGGCCCTGGCGTCCCACGGACTGCGTGGTGGTGGAACGTACCGCCCCGCGTCGCCTACCCTGTACCGCGGTCACCAAGTCGGCGCACGTGCCGACGACCGCACCGGCACGACATGCGACGACGCCGACCACGGCACCGGCGCACCGCTGCACCGAACCGCCCGAGTGAGGAACCCCACCGACGTGACTGGTCTTCGTATCACCCTCCAGGTGCTGCTGGTTCTCACCAGCCTGCTGCTCGTCCCGCTGGTGCTGCTGCACAAGGGCAAGGGCGGCGGCCTGTCCGACATGTTCGGCGGCGGCATCACCGCCGGCGCCGGCTCGTCGGGTGTGGCGGAGCGCAACCTGAACCGCATCACGGTGACCGTCGCCCTGCTGTGGACGGTCATGATCGTCCTGCTCGGCCTGGTCGAGAAGTTCTCGGAGTAGGGGGGCCTGGCCATGGCGAGCGGGAGTGCGATCAGGGGGTCGCGCGTCGGAGCCGGCCCGATGGGCGAGGCCGAACGCGGTGACGCAGCCCCGCGCGTGTGGATCTCCTACTGGTGCGCGAACGGGCACGAGACGCGGCCCAGCTTCGCGGAGGAGGCTGCCGAGGAGGCACCCGTCACGTGGGACTGCCCCCGCTGCGGCTTCCCGGCAGGGCAGGACCCGGAGTCTCCGCCCGCACCGGTGAAGAACGAGCCGTACAAGACCCACCTCGCGTACGTGAAGGAGCGTCGCAGCGAGGAGGACGGGGCAGCGATCCTCGACGAGGCGCTCGCAGCACTGCGTGCTCGGCGGGGTCGTTGAGCCCCACGCGCAGCCACCGGCACTGACGCCGGTCGGCCACCACGACGTCGCGACGGCGCCGCACCCCACGGGTGCGGCGCCGTCGCCGTTCACCGGCTGGCCGTCGCCGCGCCGGGCAGCCGGGGTCAACGGACACGTAGCAGCGCGAACCCGTCGTAGCCCTTCTCGCCGACCGTCTGCACGACCGTGCCGTCGAGCCGGTCGTCGGCCGCGGCGCGCTCGTAGAAGGCGCGCACGCCCTGCACCCGGTCGTCGGGGTGCTCGGGGTCGACCACGGCACCGTTGCGCACTACGTTGTCGACCACGACGAGGGTGCCCGCCCGGGACAGCGCGATCGCGCGGTCGACGTACTGCGCCAGCTGCTGCTTGTCCGCGTCGACGAACACGAGGTCGAACGGGTCGGTCCCGGACGCGACGAGGCGGTCGAGGGAGGCGAGGGCGGGTCCCACGACGAGCTCGACGCGGTCCTGCAGGCCGGCGTCCTGCAGGGACCGTCGGGCGACGGCCGCGTGCTCGGCGTCCAGCTCCAGGGTCACGACCGTGCCGTCCGCGGGCACCGCCTGCGCGAGCCACCACGTGCTGTACCCGCCGAGCGTGCCGATCTCGAGGACCCGCCGGGCGCCGACGGCGCGCGCGAGCACGTCCAGGAGACGTCCCTGGGCGGCGCTCACGGCGATGTCGGGCAGCCCTGCGTCCGCGGCGGCGGCCTGCACGGCACGCGCGGCCGGCGGCTCGTCGACGAGGGGGGCGACGTACTCGTCGACCGCGGCCCACGCGCGCTCCGCGCCGGAGGCGCTGCGGGGACGCAACCCGCCGTCGGCGGTGCCGCCCGGGTGCCCCGGGTCCACTGACGCGTCGGCGGTGGGCAGGTCCGCGGCCGACGCCAGGTCCAGCAGCCAGACGGTGCGCTCGCTGCCGTAGGCGCCCGCTGCGGGGGTCTCGCGGACGTCGTCCCCCGCGAGGGCGCGGGCGACGGCGGGTGCCTTCTCGGCGCCGGCGGCGACGACCCACACCTCACGCGCGGAACGGATCAGCGGGAACGTCAGGGAGACCCGCTCCGGCGGCGGCTTGGGGGAGTGGTGCTCGGCGACGACGACTGCGTTGGCCTCGAAGAGCGACGGACGCCCGGGGAACAGGGAGGCGACGTGCCCGTCGGGACCCATGCCGAGCAGGAGGACGTCGAGCTGCGGCGCGACCCCGTCGCCGCCCGCGTGCGCGCGCAGCTCGGCCGCGTAACGTCGCGCGGCGCTCTCGCCGTCGGGGACGTCGGGGGACAGCGGCGGGACGGGGTGGACGTTGCCGACCGGCAGCGCGTCGCCCAGGGTGTCGATGAGGGCCTCACGGGCCTGCGTCTCGTTCCGGTCCGGGTCGCCGTCCGGGAGGAAGCGCTCGTCGCCCCACCACAGGTGCACGCCGCTCCAGTCCACGGCGTCGCGCGCGGGGGAGGCGGCTACTGCCCGCAGGGTCGCGATGCCCACGGTGCCACCCGTGAGGACGACGTGCACCGGCGACCGGTGCGACTGGAGGTCGACGAGCCGCGTGAGCAGGCGGGCGGCCGTCGCGGCGGCCAGCACGTCGGCGTCGGGGTGGACCAGGACCTCGGGTGGGGCGGGGCTCATGCGTCTCCTCCAGTACCCGGCACCGCCGGGCTCGTCGGGCGGGGTGGCGCCGGCGGCCGGGTGCCGTTGCGGTGTCACGTGTCGATGCGGGCGAGGCCCTTCTGCAGGACGTCGCCGTAGACCTCGTCGGCGTCGAGGCGCCGCAGCTCCTCGACCAGGCACTCGCGGAGCTGGCGGATCGGCAGCGCGATGCGGTGCTCGGGCTGGTCCGGCTGACGCAGGGCGGCCGTCTTCCCGTCGGGACGGTCCAGCACGATGTCGCCCGACGTGCGCTGGAGCCGGACCTGGGTGATCGCCGGCGCACCGGGGACACGCTCGATCTCCACGGGGCACCGCAGCGACTGGGCCAGCCACGCGGCCATGAGGTCGACGGAGGGGTGCGTGCTCTCCCCGACGACCACGGCACGGTGCACGGGCTCGAACGGCGGCTGGTCCAGCGTGGCGGCGATGAGTCCCCGCCACAGCGTCGCGCGGGTCCACGCCAGGTCGGTGTCACCGTCCGCGTAGACGCGCGCGAGGTCGCGCAGCGCGCGCCCGGGTCGTGGGCACGCGGAGGTGTCCGTGATGCGGCGCTGCGCCATGCGGCCCAGCGGGTGCTCGGACGGGTTGGCGGGCACGTCGTAGGGCCACCACACGACGATCGGCGCGTCGGGCAGGAGCAGCGGCATCACGAGGGTGTCCACGTGCCGCGTGACGCCGCCCGAGATGCGCAGGACGACGACCTCGCTGGCGCCCGCGTCCCCGCCGACCCGGATCTGGGCGTCGAGGCTCGACGTGCGCTGGCCGGTGGGCTCGGTGATGACGATGATGCGGCACGGGTGCTCGCGGCTCGCCGCGTTGGCGGCCGCGATGGCCTCCTCGGGGTCGTGCGCGTCGGCGTCGATGATGAGCGTCAGCACCCGGCCGAGCGCGATCGCTCCGCCCTCGTCGCGCACCTTGACCAGGCGCCGGTTGATGTCCCGCGTCGTGGTGTCCGGCAGGTCGATGATCACGGCAGCCTCCAGGCACGCCCGTCGCGGGCCATCATCTCGTCGGCGGACGCCGGGCCCCACGTGCCGGCGCGGTACTCGTCCGGCTTGCCGTGCGAGGCCCAGTAGGCCGTCACGGGATCGAGGATCTTCCAGGACAGCTCGACCTCGTCGTGCTGCGGGAACAGCGGCGGGTCGCCGAGCAGGACGTCGAGGATGAGGCGCTCGTACGCCTCGGGCGACGACTCGGTGAAGGCGTGGCCGTAGCCGAAGTCCATGGTCACGTCGCGCACCTCCATCGCGGTGCCCGGGACCTTGGCGCCGAACCGCAGGGTGACGCCCTCGTCCGGCTGGACGCGGATGACCAGGGCGTTCTTGCCCAGCTCGGAGGCCGCGGTGGCCTCGAACGGCAGGTGGGGAGCCTTCTTGAAGACCACGGCGATCTCGGTGACCCGGCGGCCCAGTCGCTTGCCGGTGCGCAGGTAGAACGGCACGCCGGCCCAGCGCCGGGTGTCGATGTCCACGCGGATCGCGGCGTACGTCTCGGTCGTGGAGTCGGGGTTGAACCCCTCCTCCTGCGCGTAGCCGACGACCTTCTCGCCACCCTGCCACCCTGCGGTGTACTGCCCGCGGGCGGTGTTCCGACCCAGGTCGCGGGGCAGCCGGACGGCCGAGAGCACCTTGGTCTTCTCGGCTCGCAGGGCCGCCGCGTCGAACGAGACCGGCTCCTCCATCGCGGTGAGGGCGAGCAGCTGCAGCAGGTGGTTCTGGATGACGTCGCGGGCGGCGCCGATGCCGTCGTAGTACCCGGCCCGGCCACCGATGCCGATGTCCTCGGCCATCGTGATCTGTACGTGGTCGACGTAGTTGCCGTTCCAGATGGGCTCGAAGAGCTGGTTCGCGAAGCGCAGGGCCAGCAGGTTCTGGACCGTCTCCTTGCCCAGGTAGTGGTCGATCCGGAAGATGTCGTCGGGCCGGAAGACCTGCGACACGATGTCGTTGAGCTCGCGTGCCGACTCCAGGTCGTGGCCGAACGGCTTCTCGATGACGACGCGGCGCCAGGTGCCCTCCTTCGGCTGCGAGAGGCCGGACCGGGCGAGCTGTTCGCACACCACCGGGAACGAGCTGGGCGGCACGGAGAGGTAGAACGCGTGGTTCCCGCCCGTGCCACGCGTGACGTCGAGCTCCTCGACGGTCTGGCTGAGCCGGTCGAAGGCCTCGTCGTCGTCGAAGGTGCCCTGCACGAACCGGATGCCCTCGGACATCTGCCGCCAGGTGGCCTCACGGAACGGGGTGCGCGCGTGCTCCTTGACGGAGTCGTGCACCACCTGCTCGAAGTCCTGGGTCTCCCAGTCCCGGCGTGCGAAGCCCGTCAACGCGAAGCCCGGGGGCAGCAGCCCCCGGTTCGTCAGGTCGTACACCGCGGGCATGAGCTTCTTGCGGGCGAGGTCGCCCGTGACCCCGAAGATCACGAGCCCGCAGGGTCCGGCGATGCGCGGGAGCCGGCGGTCCCGCGGGTCCCGCAGGGGGTTCTGGTCCGGTGCGACCTTCGCCGGGCTCACCTGCCCGCCTCGGCGGGCCCGGCTGCGCGCGCGAGGCCCGCCTCGACCGTGGTGAGCAGCTCGGCCCAGGACGCCTCGAACTTCTGCAGGCCCTCGACCTCGAGCTGCTCGGTGACGTCGTCGACCGAGATGCCGAGCGCCTCGATGCGGTCGAGCAGCGTGGCCGACGCCTCCTGCGTGCCGGTGACGGTGTCGCCGCGCACGTCGCCGTGGTCCTCGACCGCCTCGAGCGTCTTCTCGGGCATGGTGTTGACCGTGCCGGCGACGACGAGCTCGTCGACGTACCGGGTGTCGGGGTACGCGGGGTCCTTGACCCCGGTCGACGCCCACAGGGGCCGCTGCGGGCGCGCCCCGGCCGCCGCCAGCGCCTGCCACCGCTCGCTCGTCACGACGTCCTGGTAGACGCCCCACGCGAGGCGCGCGTTGGCGATCGCGGCCGTGCCGCGCAGCGCAGCCGCCTCGTCCGTCCCGAGGGCGTCGAGCAGCGGGTCGATCGCGGCGTCGACACGCGAGACGAAGAACGACGCGACGGACGCGATGGGTGCCAGGTCGAGCCCGGCGGCGCGTGCCTGCTCGAGCCCGTCGACGAACGCGTCGAGGACCGCGCGGTAGCGCTGCAGCGAGAAGATCAGCGTGACGTTGACGCTGATGCCCTGGGCCAGCGCCGCCGTGATCGCGGGCAGCCCCTCGACGGTGGCGGGGATCTTCACGAACAGGTTGGGCCGCTCGATCTCCGACCAGAGGGTCTCGGCCGACGCGAGGGTGGCCGCGGTGTCGCGCGCCAGGCGCGGGTCGACCTCGATCGACACCCGCCCGTCGACCCCACCGGTGGCGTCGTGGACCGGGCGCAGCACGTCGCACGCGTCGCGCACGTCGTCGGTCGTGATCCGCATCACGGCCTCCTCGACGGCGGCGCCGGCGACGGCGAGCGCCCGCAGCTGTGCGTCGTACGCGTCGCCCTGTGCCAGTGCGGAGGCGAAGATCGTCGGGTTCGTCGTGACGCCGACGACGCCGCGGGCGACCAGGTCGCTCAGGCCCCCGGAGGCGATCCGTTGCCGGGACAGGTCGTCGAGCCACACGGCGACGCCCGCGTCCCGCAACGCGTGCAGGGGGTTGGTGCTGGAGGTCATGGTCGTTCCCCTTCGTCGCACGAGGTGCTTCGCGTCCTGCGCGTGGCGGGGCCGGCCGCAGCCGGCCCCGCCACGTTCGAGCCTCAGGCGGGCAGGTCGCCCGTCCCCGACTGCGTCGGGGTGCTCGGGGTGTCGGACCCGGCGAGCGCCCCACGCGCCGCCGCGACCGACTCGTGCGCCGCGGCCACGACGGCCTCGGCGGTGATGCCGAACTCGCGGTACAGCGTCTGGTAGTCGGCCGACGCACCGTAGTGCTCGATCGACACCGAGCGGCCCGCGTCGCCGACGATCTTGTCCCACGACATCGCGATGCCGGCCTCGACCGACACCCGTGCACGCACGGAGGAGGGCAGCACCGACTCGCGGTACTCCTCGTCCTGCTCGGCGAACCACTCGAGGCACGGTGCCGACACGACGCGGGTGGCGACGCCGGCGGCCTCCAGGGTCTCGCGCGCCTCGACGGCGAGCTGGACCTCGGAACCCGTGCCGATGAGCACGACGTCCGGCGTGCCGGTCGACGCCTCGAGCAGCACGTACGCGCCGCGGGCGACGCCGTCGGTGGTCGCGAACCCGTCCTCGCCGCGCGGGTACGTCGGCACGTTCTGCCGCGTCAGCACGAGCGCGACGGGCCCGTCGGTCCGCTCGAGCGTCGCCTTCCAGGCGGCGGCCGTCTCGTTGGCGTCGGCGGGACGCACCACGGCCAGGCCGGGGATGGCGCGGACCGCGGTGAGGTGCTCGACGGGCTGGTGCGTCGGGCCGTCCTCACCCAGGCCGATCGAGTCGTGCGTCCACACGTAGGTGACGTTGACGCCCATGAGGGCCGCGAGCCGCACGGCGCCACGCATGTAGTCGGAGAACGTGAAGAACGTGCCGCCGTAGGGCCGGGTCAGGCCGTGCAGCCGGATGCCCGACAGGATCGAGCCCATCGCGTGCTCGCGGATGCCGAAGTGCAGCGTGCGCCCGTACTGGTCGCCGGCGAACTCGTGCGACGACCGGTGCGCCGGCAGGAACGACGGCTCACCCTTCATGGTCGTGTTGTTCGAGCCGGCGAGGTCGGCCGAGCCGCCCCACAGCTCGGGCAGGACGGGCGCGAGCGCGGACAGCACCTCGCCGGACGCGGCGCGCGTCGCGACGGACTTGCCGGCGGGGAACGTCGGCAGCGCGTCGGCCCAGCCCTCGGGCAGCGCGTCCGCGCGCAGGCGGTCGAGCAGCGCCTTGCGCTCGGGGTTCGCGGCGGCCCACGCGTCGAAGGCCTCCTGCCACGCCGCACGCTGTGTCGCGGCACGGTCGGCGAGCGAGCGCGTGTGGGCGATGACCTCGGGCGCGACCTCGAAGCTCTTCTCGGGGTCGAAGCCCAGGACCTCCTTCAGGCCACGGATCGCCTCGGCGCCCAGCTTGGAGCCGTGCGACGAGTGGTCGTCGGTCTTGCCGGGCGTCGGCCACGCGATGAGCGTGCGCAGGCCGATGAACGACGGCTTGTCGGTGACGGCCTTGGCGGCCTCGATCGCCGCGTGCAGCGCGTCGACGTCCTCGCGGTACTCGCCACCGACGGTCCAGTCGACGTACTGCACGTGCCAGCCGTACGACTCGTACCGCTTGAGGACGTCCTCGGTGAACGCGATCTGGGTGTCACCCTCGATCGAGATGTGGTTGTCGTCCCACAGCACGACGAGGTTGCCGAGCTCCTGCGTCCCCGCCAGCGAGGAGGCCTCGCTCGTCACACCCTCCTGCAGGTCGCCGTCCGAGGCGATCACGTACACGTGGTGGTCGAACGGGCTCGTGCCGGGGGCGGCCTCGGGGTCCAGCAGGCCGCGCTCACGGCGGGCCGCCATCGCGAAGCCGACGGCCGACGCCAGCCCCTGACCCAGCGGGCCGGTCGTGATCTCGACGCCCGCGGTGTGCCGGTACTCGGGGTGGCCGGGGGTCTTGGAGCCCCACGTGCGCAGCGCCTCGATGTCCTCGAGCTCGAGGCCGAAGCCTGCGAGGTAGAGCTGGATGTACTGGGTGAGGCTGGAGTGCCCCGCCGACAGGATGAACCGGTCGCGACCGAGCCAGTGCGGGTCGGTCGGGTCGTGCCGCATCACCGTCTGGTAGAGCAGGTAGGCGGCCGGCGCAAGGCTGATCGCCGTACCGGGGTGTCCGTTGCCGACCTTCTCGACCGCGTCCGCCGCGAGCACGCGGGTGGTGTCCACCGCACGCAGGTCAAGGTCGGACCAGCCGACCTTGGTGGCCAGGGGAGCCTTCGCGTTCACCGCACCTCATTCCCGTCCCGCACGCGCGGGGCGTCGTTCCGAGCGTCTCCGGGCAGCGTCCGCGGCGAAGCGGTGCGTCCGGCTGGGGCCCCGTCGCATCGTCGGACGGGGATGTCTGCTGGTCGCGAGCCTATAGCCACCCCGAGTGGTCATGCTCACCCGGTCCATCCGCGTGGCAACCGATTGCCAGACCGCACCGGATCGGTCACCACCCTGGTCACGCCCGGGAATGCGACGGATCTCACGCGCTGCCGGCCCGCCGGGCCGGGGTGGTGCCACCCACGCCGGTGTGGGGATGCGTACCATGACCAGGCGGGACCTCGGTCCCACCTGCCCTCGCCCTGCGGTCGTCGGCAGCCCGTCCGACCTCCCGAACGGATACCGAAGCGCGTGCGACCGTCCACCTCCGCGTCCCTCGACGCGAGCAGCCCCGATGCCGTCGTCGGCGCGGCAGGCACGGTGGGCGGCGTCGAGCCGCAGGTCGCGCCCGTGCAGGCGCAGGCGCCCGGATCGTCTGCCCGCGGGTGGTCGGCGGCGCTGGGCACCCTCGCCGCGTACGTCGCACTGACGAAGCCGCGCGTCATCGAGCTCCTGCTCATCACCACGATCCCGACGATGTTCCTCGCCGCACGGGGGATGCCGTCGCTGAGCCTGGTGGCGGCCACGCTCGTGGGCGGCGCCGGTGCGGCGGGTGCGGCGAACACGCTGAACCAGTACCTCGAGCACGACATCGACGCCGTCATGAACCGCACGCGGCGGCGCCCGATCGTCACCGGTCGCATCACCCCGCGCGCCGCGCTGGTGTTCGGCCTGGTCCTGGGAGCGGGGTCGCTCACGTGGATGTGGTTCGTCGTGAACCCGCCGTCTGCGATGTGGACCGCGTCGGCCATCCTCATCTACGTCGTCGGCTACACGATGATCCTCAAGCGGCGCACGCCGCAGAACATCGTGTGGGGCGGCGCCGCCGGGTGCATGCCGGTCGTCATCGGCTGGTCCGCGGTCACGGGCGGCATCTCGTGGGAGGCCGTCCTGCTGTTCGGCGTCGTGTTCTTCTGGACGCCGCCGCACTACTGGCCGCTGTCGATGAAGTTCCGGCGGGACTACGCGGCCGCCGGCGTCCCGATGCTGCCGGTGGTCGCCGCGGACACCAAGGTCGCGCGCGAGATGATCGCCTACACGGTCGCGATGATCGCCTGCTCGCTGCTGCTCGTGCCGGTCGGCGGCATGACGTGGGTCTACGCCGCGGTCGCGGCCGCGCTCGGTGCGTGGTTCCTGTGGTTGTGCATCGCGCTGCTGCGCCGCGCCCGTGACCCGCAGCACCCGCCGCTGCGCGCCATGACGGTCTTCCACGGGTCGATCACCTACCTGACGCTGCTGTCCGTCGCGGTCGCGGTGGACGTCTTCCTCCCGCTGTGACGTCACGGACGTGGCCGACCGTCTGACCGCCGCCCTCGAGGGCTACCTCGCGCACCTCGCCGTCGAGCGGGGGCTGGCCGTCCACACGCTCGCGGCCTACCGGCGGGACCTGACGCGGTACGTCGAGCACCTGCAGGCCGCCGGCCGCACCGACCCCGCCGAGATCACGGAGCGCGACGCCGAGGACTACGTCATCGTGCTGCGCACGGGCTCCGACGGGCGCGCCGTCCTGTCACCGGCGTCCGCCGCCCGCAGCGTCGTGGCGCTGCGCGGGTGGCACCGGTTCCTCGCCCTGGACGGCCTGGCGCCGACGGACGCGGCAGCGGACGTCCGCCCGCCCGCGCAGCCGCGACGGCTGCCCAAGGCGATCTCCGTCGACGACGTCGGTCGCCTCCTGGACGCCGCCGGGCTCGGCGACGGTCCCGTGCCGCTGCGCGACCGCGCCCTGCTCGAACTCGTGTACTCCACGGGCGCCCGGATCTCCGAGGCGGTCGGGCTGGACGTCGACGACCTGGACCTGACGCCGGACCGCGCGGCGGTCCGGCTGCTCGGCAAGGGCGGCAAGGAGCGCGTCGTGCCCGTCGGCTCGTACGCGGCGCAGGCCGTCGAGGCCTACCTGGTGCGGGGCCGGCCCGTGCTCGCGGCGGCGGGGCGCGGCAACGCCACGATCTTCCTCAACACGCGCGGTGCGCCGTTGAGCAGGCAGTCGGCGTGGGCGGTCCTGCGGGTGGCGGCCGAACGTGCGGGGCTCAGGGCGGACCACGTGTCGCCGCACACGCTGCGGCACTCGTTCGCCACGCACCTGCTCGCCGGCGGCGCGGACGTGCGTGTGGTCCAGGAGCTGCTGGGGCACGCCTCCGTGACGACCACGCAGATCTACACGATGGTCACGCCGGACACCATGCGCGAGGTGTACGCGGCCAGCCACCCGCGCGCCCGATGATGCGGATCGTGGGTCGCCCGGTCTGTCGGATCGGGTCCGGGCGCCGCGCTCCGGTAGGTTGTGCGCGAGGCGGGCCCGGACGGGCGACGGGGAGCAGATGGTGAGCCGATGAGCCAGGAGACGACCGAGCAGCCGCTCGACGTAGTGGGACGCCCGCTGCCCACTTTTGCCGTGCCCGCGCCGTTGGCGTCGCACGGGCCTGCGCGGGTCATCGCGATGTGCAACCAGAAGGGCGGCGTCGGCAAGACGACGACCACCATCAACCTCGCGGCCGCGCTCGCGGAGTACGGCCGGCGCGTCCTCATCGTGGACTTCGACCCGCAGGGCGCCGCGTCCGTGGGCCTGGGCATCAGCCCCCACGAGCTGGACCGCACGATCTACAACCTGCTCATGGAGCGGGACGCCGACATCCACGGGGTCATCCGGCGCACCGCCGTACCGAACCTCGACCTGCTGCCGGCCAACATCGACCTCTCGGCGGCTGAGGTCCAGCTGGTCGGCGAGGTCGCGCGCGAGTCGGTCCTGGCGCGTGTCCTGCGGCCGGTCATGGACGACTACGACGTGGTGTTCATCGACTGCCAGCCGTCGCTCGGTCTGCTGACCGTCAACGCCCTCACCGCGTCGCACGGCGTGCTGATCCCGCTGGAGTGCGAGTTCTTCGCGCTGCGCGGCGTCGCGCTGCTCATCGAGACCATCGAGAAGGTGCGCGACCGGCTGAACCCGCGTCTCGAGGTCGACGGGATCCTGGCGACGATGTACGACTCGCGCACCCTGCACGCGCGCGAGGTCGTGACGCGCGTCCGCGAGGCGTTCGGCGACACGCTCCTGCACACCGTCATCGGCCGGACGGTCAAGTTCCCCGACGCGACCGTGGCCGCCGAGCCGATCACCCAGTACGCGCCGACGCACGCCGGTGCCGAGGCCTACCGCCAGCTCGCCCGCGAGCTCGTGGCGCGTGGCGACGCCGCCTGAGGGCGTCCTCGACGCCACGACCGGACAGGGCAGGCCGGGGGAAGGTGCGCCGGGGGAGAGCGCACCCGCCGGGTCCTCGGGGTTCGAGGTCCACCTCGACGTGTTCTCCGGCCCGTTCGACCTGCTGCTCGGCCTGATCGCCAAGCACAAGCTCGACATCACCGAGATCGCGCTGGCGCAGGTCACCGACGAGTTCATCGCGCACATCCGCGCCGGGGAGCGCGCCGCCGCACTCGGCGGTCGGGACTGGGACCTGTCGCAGGCCAGTGAGTTCCTGCTCGTCGCGGCGACCCTGCTCGACCTCAAGGCCGCACGGCTCCTGCCGTCCGCGCAGGTGGAGGACGCCGAGGACCTCGAGCTGCTCGAGGCGCGCGACCTGCTCTTCGCGCGCCTGCTGCAGTACCGCGCGTACAAGGTCGTCGCCGGGGACCTGGCCGCCCAGCTCGAAGCCGGCGCGCGCCGCCACGGCCGGAGCGTCGCGCTCGAGCCGCACCTGGCCGCGCTGCTGCCCGAGCTGGTCTGGCAGATGGGGCCCGAGCAGCTCGCGGTGCTCGCCGCGCGGGCGCTCGCACCCAAGCCGCCGCCGCCCGGTGTCGACATCAGTCACCTGCACGCCCCGCGCGTCAGCGTCCGCGAGCAGGCGGCGGTCCTGGTCGACCGGCTCCGGCGCCACGGCGCGACGACGTTCCGCGCGCTGACCGCCGACGCCGGGGAACCGGTCGTCGTGGTCGTGCGCTTCCTGGCGCTGCTGGAGCTCTTCCGCGAAGGTGCGGTCGGATTCGACCAGGTCGAGCCGCTCGGCGAGCTGACCGTGCGGTGGACGGGCAGCGACGACGGGGAGATCGCGGTGTCGGACGACTTCGATCGCGAGGACGGTGCCGCGCCGCTGCCCGTCGAGGACGTCGTGGCACCCGTCGACGAGGAGGCCGGAGCATGACCGAGAATGTCCCACCGGGCACGACCCGCACCACCGGCGACGAGGAGCCGCCCTCGACCGTCACGGGCGGTGCCGTCGTCGACGGGTCGTTCGACGGCACGCGCGACGAGCCGGCGCCCGACGAGCTCGCGTTCGACGTGGAGACGCTGCCCGGGGGAGCGCTCGCCGCCCTCGAGGCCGTCCTCATGGTCGTCGACGAGCCCGTGCCCGCCGTGCGGCTCGCGACGACGCTCGGGCTGCCCACCGCGCACGTCGAGGAGCTGCTCGAGCAGCTCGCGGCCGAGTACCGCGGCGAGCACGGCGGTCGCCCGCGCGGCTTCGAGCTGCGCCGCGCCGCCGACGGCTGGCGCATCTATTCGGCGGGTGCCCACGGGGACGTCGTCGGACGCTTCGTCGTCGACGGTCAGACGCAGCGGCTCACGCAGGCCGCGCTGGAGACCCTCGCGGTCGTCGCGTACCGCCAGCCCGTCAGCCGCGGCCAGGTCTCGGCCGTCCGCGGGGTCAACGTCGACGGCGTCATGCGGACCCTGTCGACCCGGGGACTGGTCGCCGAGGTCGGTCAGGACGCGGCGACTGGTGCAGTCCTGTACGGGACCACGGGATACTTCTTGGAGCGGATGGGCCTGTCGAGCCTCGACGAGCTGCCCCCGCTGGCGCCCTACCTGCCGGACATCGAGTCCATGGAGGGCATCGACACGTACCACGGACGAGAGGACGCACGATGAGCGGCACGGGAGCGCGTGGTCACCGAGGTGGCGGGCGCGCAGAAGGTGCGAGCCGCCCGGGCGGCGGGAGCGCACGACGCGGCGCGCGCAACGCGCAGCGCCCGTCGCGGCGCGGCGCACAGGTCGCCGAACCCATCGACGTGCACGACCCGGAGGGCGTCCGGCTGCAGAAGGTCCTCGCCTCCGCCGGGCTCGGGTCGCGCCGGGCCTGCGAGGAGCTGATCGCGGCCGGCCGCGTCACCGTCGCCGGCCAGGTGGTCACCGAGCTCGGTGTGCGGGTCGACCCGACGACCGCCGTCATCCACCTCGACGGCATGCGCGTCCAGCTCGACTCCTCGATCATCACCCTCGCGCTGAACAAGCCCGTGGGCGTCGTGTCGACCATGCACGACCCCGAAGGGCGTCCCTCGCTCGCGCAGTACGTCGCCAACCGCGAGGAGCGGCTCTTCCACGTCGGTCGGCTCGACGCGGACTCCGAAGGGCTGCTGCTCCTCACCAACGACGGGGAGCTGGCCAACCGGCTCGCGCACCCCTCGCACGGCGTCCCCAAGACCTACCTCGTCGAGGTCGAGGGCCGCGTCCGAGAGGCGCTCGGGCAGCAGCTCAAGCGCGGCATCGAGCTCGAGGACGGGACCGTGCAGGTCGACGAGTTCAAGATCGTGCAGGTCGCCAGCCACGCGAGCCTCGTCGAGGTCGTGCTCCACGAAGGGCGCAACCGCGTCGTGCGCCGCGTCTTCGAGGAGGTCGGGCACCCCGTCGCCCGCCTCGTGCGCACCCGCATCGGTCCCATCCGCCTCGGTGACCTGCGGCCCGGCCGCACGCGCGTCCTGTCGAAGACGGAGGTCGGGTCGCTCATGACGGCGGTGGGCATGTGACGATCGCCACCGCCGGGCCCGTCCGCGTCGTCGGCACGGGCCTGCTCGGCGCGTCGCTCGGGCTGGCGCTGCGGCAGCACGGCGTCGACGTGCAGCTCCAGGACCCCTCGCGCACGGCGCTCGCACTCGCGCGCGACGTGGGTGCAGGATCACCCGTCGACGCGTCCACACCCTCGCCGGTCCTCGTCGTCGTCGCCGCCCCGCCCGACGTCACCGCCGACGCGGTGGCCACCGCGCTCGCGGAGCATCCCGAGGCGGTCGTGACGGACGTCGCGAGCGTCAAGGGACACGTCCTGGACGAGCTGCGGGCCTGCGGCGCCGACCTGACCCGGTACGTCGGGTCGCACCCCATGGCCGGGCGGGAGCGCTCGGGCCCGTCCGCCGCGGTCCCCGACCTCTTCCTCGGCCGGCCGTGGGTCATCACGGACTCCGGCGTGTCCCGTCCCGACGCGCTGCTGACCGTGCGGCACCTCGCGGTCGACGTGGGTGCCGTGCCGGTCACCATGGACGCCGACGAGCACGACGCGGCCGTCGCCGTCGTCTCGCACGTCCCCCAGCTCGCCTCCTCGCTCGTCGCGGCACGGCTGCGGGGCGTCGACGAGGACGCGCTCGCGCTCGCGGGGCAGGGCCTGCGCGACGTGACGCGCCTGGCGGCGTCCGACCCGGCGCTGTGGACGTCGATCCTCGCGGCCAACGCCGCCGCCGTCCGCGACGTCCTCGTCGCGCTGCGCGACGACCTCGACGTCGTCGTCGGCGCCCTCGACCTCGCCGCGGCGGCCACCGGCCCGGAGGACGTGGAGCTCGGCGCGCTCGCGACGATCGCCCGGGCCATCGCCGACGGCGGCACGGGCGCCGCGCGCATCCCCGGCAAGCACGGCGGGGCCAGCAAGCAGTACGCCGTGGTCACCGTGCTGGTCCCGGACGTGCCGGGCGAGCTGGCGCGCCTGCTCGGCGACGTCGGAGGAGCCGGCGTGAACCTGGAGGACCTGCGGCTCGAGCACGCCGCGGGACGCCCGGTCGGCATGGCGTCGATCGCGGTGCTGCCCGCCCGGGCCGAGCACCTGGAGACCGAGCTGACCGCTCGGGGATGGAGGTTGGTGACGTGAGCACCGTCGTCGCGGTGGACGGGCCGTCGGGGTCCGGCAAGTCGAGCGTGTCGCGCGAGGTCGCGCGTCGTCTCGGCCTGGCGTTCCTCGACACGGGGGCGATGTACCGGGCCGCCACGTGGTGGTGCCTGGACCAGGGGGTGCCCCTGACCGACCAGGTCGCCGTCGCGCAGGCGGTGCGGGACCTCCCGCTCGTCGTGGGCGTCGACCCGGACGGCCCCACCGTCGTCGTCGACGGGCGCGACGTGGGCGTCGCGATCCGCACGACCGAGATCTCGTCGCGCGTCAGCGCCGTCGCCACCAACCTCGAGGCACGCGCCGAGCTGGGACGTCGTCAGCGCGCCGTCATCGAGGCCGAGCGCACGGGCGGCTGGTCCGACGGCCGGGGTGTCGTTGCCGAAGGGCGGGACATCACCACGGTCGTCGCCCCCGACGCCGACGTGCGGGTCCTGCTGACCGCCTCCGAGGAGGCGCGGCTCGCACGCCGGGCCCGCGAGCTGCACGGCACCGCCGACGCGGCAGCCCTCTCCGCGACCCGCGACCAGGTCGTGCGCCGCGACGCCGACGACTCCACCGTCGTGCAGTTCCAGGTCGCCGCCGACGGTGTCGTCACCGTCGACTCCTCGGACCTCGACCTCGAGCAGACCGTCGAGGCCGTCCTCGACGTCGTCGAGCGCGCGCGGGGAGCACGGGCATGACACGCACCGGCAAGGACACCGCGCCGCACGTGCCGTCGACGCGCGGACCCGCGTGGTCCCGCTGGGTCGGGTGGTTCCTCGCCCACGTCGTGTGGGACGCGCACGTCACGGGCGCCGAGCACGTCCCGGCCACCGGTCCGGTCGTCCTCGCCGCCAACCACGTGACCGCCCTCGACGGGCCGCTGCTCGTCGGGACCTCCCCGCGCGGGCTGCACGTCCTGATCAAGACGGAGATGTTCCGGGGCCCGCTCGGCACGTTCCTGCGCGCCGCGGGGCAGATCCCCGTCGACCGGGCCATGGCACGTCCCGCCCTGCAGGCCGCTCTCGGCGTGCTGCGACGCGGTGGCCCGGTCGGCATCTTCCCCGAGGGGACGCGCGGCAGCGGCGCCGTCGAGCAGGTCCGCGCGGGCGCCGCGTGGCTCGCGGTGAACGGGCACGCGCCGGTCGTGCCCGTCGCGATCCTCGGCACCCGCCGCACCGGTGACGCCCGACGCGGGCTGCCCCCGCTGCGCCGCAAGCTGTACGTGGAGTTCGGCGAGCCGATCGACGTCAGCAGCGCAGGCGGGTCGCGGCGCGCGGCCATCGACCACGCCGCCACGGCGATCCGCGACGCGCTCGCGGACCTCGTGGTGGCCGCGCAGGACCGCACGGGCGTGCGGCTGCCGGAGGACGACGCGCACGCCGTGGTCTGACCTGCCTCTCCCGTCGGGGGACAATGGGCCCATGGAGCAGCCGGACCCCACCACGACGCACGCCTCGGACGACGACCGTGTCGGCCTCGCCGACCCCGCCGCACCCCTGGGCGACGCCGCACCGCAGGGTGCCGACGACGCGCCGGACGGCCTCGACCTGGCGCAGGACGGTGCCGACGACGCGGCGCGCGAGCGCGCCCTGCTCGCGGGACTCGCCGAGTACGACCTCGCCGACGAGGACCTCGCGCTCCTCGAGGGCGAGGTCACGGACGACGAGCGTGAGGTCGCCACGACGCTGCCCGTGCTTGCCGTCGTCGGGCGCCCGAACGTCGGCAAGTCGACTCTCGTCAACCGCATCATCGGGCGGCGCGAGGCGGTCGTCGAGGACAACCCGGGCGTCACGCGCGACCGCGTCAGCTACCCCGCCGAGTGGTCGGGACGCCGCTTCACCCTCGTCGACACGGGCGGGTGGGAGGTCGACGTCGCCGGCATCCACAAGCGGGTCGCCCAACAGGCGGAGGTCGCGATCGAGCTGGCCGACGCGGTCCTGTTCGTCGTGGACGCCACGGTCGGCTCCACCGACACCGACGAGCAGGTCGTCCGGCTGCTGCGGCGCTCCGGCAAGCCCGTCGTGCTCGTCGCCAACAAGGTCGACGGCCCCGCGGTCGAGGCCGACGCGGCCACGCTGTGGTCCCTCGGCCTGGGCCAGCCGCACCCCATCTCCGCACTGCACGGCCGGGGGACCGGTGACCTGCTCGACGCCGCCATGGCCGCCCTGCCGACCGTCTCGGCGCACGCCACGCCGCTGCCGGACGGTCCGCGCCGCGTCGCGCTCGTCGGACGTCCCAACGTCGGCAAGTCCTCCCTGCTGAACAAGGTCGTCGGCTCCGAGCGCGTCGTCGTCGACGACGTCGCCGGCACCACGCGCGACCCCGTCGACGAGCTCGTCGCCCTCGGCGGCAAGCCGTGGGTCTTCGTCGACACCGCGGGCATCCGACGCCGGGTGCACCAGACGTCCGGCGCGGACTTCTACGCCTCGCTGCGCACCCAGGCGGCGGTCGAGAAGGCCGAGGTCGCGGTCGTGCTGGTCGACGCGTCGGCGCCCATGACCGAGCAGGACATCCGCATCGTCCAGCAGGTCATCGACGCCGGGCGCGCGCTGGTCGTGGCGTACAACAAGTGGGACCTCATGGACGACGACCGCCGTCCCTTCCTCGAGCGGGAGATCGAGCAGCAGCTCGTGCAGGTGCAGTGGGCGCCCCGCGTGAACGTCTCCGCGCGCACGGGCTGGCACACGGACCGGCTCGTGCCGGCCCTGGAGCGCGCGCTCGCGTCCTGGGACACCCGCATCTCCACCGGGCGTCTCAACGCGTTCCTGGGCGAGCTCGTGTCCGCCCACCCGCACCCGCTGCGCGGCGGCAAGCAGCCGCGCATCCTGTTCGCCACCCAGGCCTCGACGCGCCCGCCCCGGTTCGTCATCTTCGCCAGCGGCTTCCTCGAGCCGACGTACCGGCGGTTCATCGAGCGTCGCCTGCGTGAGACCTTCGGGTTCGAGGGCACGCCCATCACGATCTCCGTGCGCGTCCGCGAGAAGCGCAAGCGGTGACGCGAGGGTGAGAGCCCGGCAGCCCGAGGACGCCGCGCGCGCGGCGACGCACGTGATGCTGCGCCTCGGGCTGCCGCGCGACCCCCGAGGCCCACGCCACCTCGCCACGTTCCTCGTCGCGACCGGGGTGACCGTCCTGGCCACGCGTGCGCTGCTCGCGGCCACCGGGTACCCGCAGCTCGGTGGGGACTCCCTGCACATCGCGCACGTGCTGTGGGGCGGGTTGTTGATGGCACTCGGCTTCGTGCTGCTGCTCTCGTACGTCGGGCCCTCCGCGCGCCCGCTGGGGGCACTCGTCGGTGGCATCGGGTTCGGCCTGTTCGTCGACGAGGTCGGCAAGTTCGTGACCTCCGACAACGACTACTTCTACGAGCCGACCGCCGCGATCATCTACGCGACGGTGGTCGGCCTGGGGCTCGTCGCCGACGCGCTGCACAGCCGCCGCGCCCGTGACCCGCGCGAGGCGCTCGCCGGCGCGGTCGACGAGGCGGTGGCCGGCGTCGTCGGGGGGTTCACGCCGGCCGCGCGCAGTCGCGCGGAGGCGCGCCTGGCCGACGCGGGGGACGTGCCCGGTGCCCGCGAGACCCGGGCGCTGCTGCGGAGCATCGAGCTCGACCACGCCGAGCTGCCGGACCCCGTCGGGATCGTGGCGTCGACGGTCGTGCGCGTGCTGCACACGCTGGTGCGGGCGCGGTTCGTGCCGTGGCTCGCCGTGGCCGTGCTGGTCGGGACCTCCGCGGTGACCGTCAGCGGCGCCGTGTACCGGTGGTGGAGCGGTGACGACTCCCCGGGCTGGGTGGTCGCCGGCGCCCTGGTCACGGGCGCGGCGAGCGTGGTGCTCGCATGCGTCGGGCTGGTTCGGGTCCGCCACGACGCGGTCGACGGGTACCTGTGGTTCCGCCGCGCGGTGCTGGTCAGCCTGCTGGTGACGCAGTTCTTCCTGTTCCGCCTCTCGCAGTGGGACGCGTCGTGGGGCCTGCTCGTCGACCTGGTCGTCCTGGGCGTCGTCGGCGCGGAGCTCGAGGTGCTGCGGCGGCGGCGTGAGGAGAGGGACGCGAGCGCCTGACGTCGCGGGTGCTGTGACACGCCTCCTGCAGTATCTGGTCCGAGCGACGGCGTCGGGTGCGATAGAGTCTTCGAGGCTTCTGCGGGAGCCAACGGGCTGTGGCGCAGCTTGGTAGCGCACTTGACTGGGGGTCAAGGGGTCGCAGGTTCAAATCCTGTCAGCCCGACAGAGATGTGCAGGTCAAAGGCTCGTCCCGGACGCCGGGACGAGCCTTTGCTGTGCAGGGCGCCGTTGTGCAGGGCGCCGTGCGTCTGCCGGCCTGGAGGCCTCAGGACGCCGACCGGCTGACCAGCACGCTCGACGACGCGTTGCGCAGGACGTCGTGGCTGACCGAGCCCAGCAGCATGCCGCGGAACGCGCCGAGCCCGCGGCAGCCGACCACGACCAAGTCGCTGCTGCGCGACAGCGTGACCAGCGCGTGCGCGGGGTGGTCCTCGACCACCTCGACCTCGACGCGCAGCCCGGGGTGCTCGTCGCGCAGGTCCTCGGCGAGCCGGGCCACGGCGTGGTGCGCTGCGCCGGCCTCCTGCGGCGGGATCGGCGCGGGTGTGTCGTGGGTGCCGTACGGGTCGACCACGGTCGGTCGGGCGTGCACGAGAACGAGCGGGACGTCCCGCGACTGCGCCGCACGTGCGGCGGTCCGCACCGCGACGAGGGAGGCCGCGGAGCCGTCGACGCCGACGACCACGGGCCCCGCCGGCGCGTCGGCCGGAGCGTCCCGGACCACCGCCACCGGGACCGGCGCGTGCGCAGCGACGTGCCCGGTCGCACTGCCCAGGCGGGACCCGTCGGCGCGGCCGCTGGAGCCGATCACCAGCAGCTGTGCGCCCTCGGCGACCGCGAGCAGCGCGGGGACCACCGCGCCCTGGATCGCACGGGCCTCGATGCGCAGCCGCGGGTACCGGGCCGCCGCGCGCGCCTTCTGGGCGTCGAGGTAGCCCTGCGCCTCCACGTCGACCCCCAGAGCGCCCAGGGGCGCGTACCAGCCCCACGGCGTGACCTCGTACGGTTCCTGCCAGGCGCGGACGAGCAGCACGTCCGCCTCGCGCCGTTCTGCCTCTGCCAGGCCCCACTGCAGCGTGGTGGCGCTGTGCTCCCCGCCGTCCAGGGCGATGACCACGGGTCCGTCGACCATCGTGACCCCTCCGCTCAAGTGGTCGAATTCGTGCTCTTCTCCAGATTCTGCCCTCGCCAGAGCGTGTCGGCGTGACGAAGGGCCCATGCGGTGCCGTCGTCACGCGCCCGAGATGCCGGATCCGTCGTGGGGGAGGAGTGTGGGGCGTCTCACACTTCGACATCGCGAAGGGGTAGTCATGTACCTGCACGTCCAGCGCCTGATCAACGAGATCGTCCCCGACGAGCCGGACCCGGCCGCCGCCAACGCGCTCCAGGAGGGCCTGGGAGGGCAGTTCGGCGAGATGCGGACGATGATGCAGTACCTGTTCCAGAGCATCAACTTCCGTGGACCTGCCGGTAAGCCCTACCGCGACCTGCTGCAGGGGATCGGCACGGAGGAGATCAGCCACGTGGAGCTGATCGGCACGACCATCGCACGGCTGCTCGACGGGTCACCCCGCTACCAGGGCAAGAAGACGGACCCGCTCGACACCCCGGGCGCAGGCGGTGACACCCCCCTGAGCATCGCGCTCGACCAGAGCAACATCCACCACTACCTGGTCGCGGCCCAGGGTGCCCTGCCGGTCGACGCGGCGGGCAACCCGTGGAGCGGGTCCTACGTCTACAACTCCGGCAACCTCGTCCTGGACCTGCTGTACAACCTCATGCTCGAGTCCACCGGCCGGCTGCAGAAGTGCCGCATCTACGAGATGACGGACAACAAGACCGCCCGGTCGACGATCGCCTACCTCATCGTCCGCGACCAGGCCCACGAGAACGCCTACGCGCGGGCCCTCGAGACCCTGGGTGTCGACTGGGCGAAGGTCCTGCCGATCCCCAAGACGAACGCCGAGAGGTTCCCCGAGGTCAAGAAGCTCCTCGATCTCGGCCTGCAGAGCAAGCAGTACTCGTTCGACCTCACGGCGGCGTCCGAGGCGGGCAAGATCTTCCAGGGGATGTCCCCGTCGAAGGACGGCACGCAGCTCGACGCGAGCGAGCAGGCCCCGGCCGGTGTGCCGATCACCATCGCGGAGGAGCGTTACGAGGAGTTCTCGCCAGGGCTGGACCCCGAGCTCCTCTCGCTCATCCAGGCGACCGCAGACCTCGAGATGGCGGAGGTGCAGCCGCTCTTCGGCCCCGTCGAGCCGTAGTCGAGCTGCGGCGGGCGCAGAGACGTCCGCTGGTGCGACGACCGGTCCGGAACTCCGGACCGGTCGTCGCACGTCACGCGATGAGTTCCGGCCGCGCCCGGTGTCTGTACCCGGGGGCCAGGGCGCCGGACCGCGGTGCCCGCCCACACCCGCCCGCGGAGGGACCATGACCACCACGCACGAACCCCCGACCTCCTTGCCCGGCCGCCCGGCCGTCGTCGACCCGGCCACCTGGCAGGCGGCCCGCGACGCGCTGCTCGTCCGCGAGAAGGCGCACACCCGCGCCGGCGACGCGCTCGCGGCCGAGCGGCGGCGCCTGCCGATGGTGGAGCTCGACGGGACCGTCGAGGTCGTCGGCCCCGACGGCGCCGTTCCCTTCCTCGACCTGTTCGCCGGCCACGACGAGCTGCTCGTGTACCAGCACATGTGGCACGACGGCGCGCCGCACCAGGGGCAGTGCGAGGGCTGCACCGTCTCCGCGTGGCACCTCAAGGACGCGGTCTACCTCGACGCACGGGGCGTGTCCTTCGCGATCCTCACGACAGGACCGTGGGACGAGGTCGCCCCCTACCTGGAGTTCATGGGGTACACGCAACCCTGGTACTCGGTGCGCGGCCTCGACGAGCCGATCGGCGGGGACATGGGTTCTTTCGCCTGCTTCCTGCGCGACGGCGACCGCGTGTTCCTCACGTACTCGACGACCGGCCGGGGCGTCGAGCAGGCGGCGGGGTCGTTCAGCCTGCTCGACCTGACGCCCTACGGACGACGCGAGGCGTGGCAGGACGTGCCCGACGGCTGGCCCCAGGGCAACGAGCCGTGCTGGTACTGGCGCACCGACGTGGACGGGCACGCGACGTGGGGTCCCACGGGCCGTCCGGTCCCGCAGTGGACCCGGCCGGGCGTGACGGCAGCCGAGACGTTGGGCAGGCACGACCACCACCACTGACGTGCGACGCGCGCAGGGCACCTACCGGTCGCACTCGCCGACGAGGTCGAGCTCGACGACCTCCTCGCCGGGCTGCGCCCAGGCCTCCGCCTCGGCCCGGTCCGCGAACCGGCGTCCCGCCAGCCGCCCGTTCGCCAGGAGCACGGCGACCTGGATCTGCTCGCGCGGGTCGTCGGGATCGACCACCGTGACCACCTCGATCGTTCGCGTCGCACCAGCATGCGTCTGCGTCGTTGCCGACGTCCCCTGACGGGCGCACGCTGGGGACTGTCGTCGACGGTGCGTCGCGGCGCTGTCAGGCCGTCGTGCGCACCGGGAGGTCGCGCGCATGCCCGACACGCCCAGGCCCTACCCCGACCGCGCCGCTGCCGGGCGCGACCTCGCGCGTCATCTCGCCGCCCACGCGCACGACGCCCGGGTCCTCGTCCTCGCGCTGCCGCGCGGCGGGGTGCCGGTCGCGGCTCCGGTCGCCGCGGCGCTCGGCGCACCGCTGGACGTCGTCGTCGTCCGCAAGCTCGGACTCCCCGGCCATCCCGAGGTCGCGATGGGTGCCATCGCCGGTATCGGCGACGCGGTCGAGCTGGTGCACGAGCGCCGGGTCCAGGCGCAGGCACGTGTCACGGCGGACGACCTCGACCGCGTGCGCCGCCGGGAGCTCGTCGAGCTGCGCCGCCGCGAGGCCGCGTACCGCGACGGGCGCCCCGCGCCGGACGTCCGCGGTCGCGTCGTGGTGCTCGTGGACGACGGGCTGGCGACCGGCGCGACCATGCGCGCCGCGGTCGCGGCCGTCCGCAGCCACGCTCCGGCGCGCGTCGTCGTGGCCGTGCCGGTCGGATCCACCGGCGCGTGCGCGGCCCTGGCGCGCGAGGCCGACGAGGTCGTCTGCGTGCGGCGACCAACCGCTTTCCGGGCCGTCGGGCAGGCGTACGTCGACTTCGACCCGCCCACCGACGACGAGGTGCGGGCGCTGCTCGTGACCGGGGGAGGGGCGGCCTCGCCCGGTGCGTGACGCGACCAGCGTCGGACGGACGTGAAGAGCGGGCGTCACCACGTCCGGCGGTGCGACCTGTCCGCGAAGCGCTCCATCGCAGCGAGAACGTCACCGGCCTGCCACACCCGGTCCCGGCTGCCGTGGCCGATCTGCTCGAGCACGCCGGCCTCGACGAGGCGGTCGATCGCGAGCTGGGCGTTGACCGTCGAGACACCCAGGTGCTCGGCAGCGAGACGCGCGTCGACCACCGGACGGGTGGTCACCAGGTCCGCCAGGGCCCAGGCGGCGGCGCCGCGTCGTGCGCGGATCCGCTCGCCCCACGCGGCGCGCGCCTCGGTGACGTCGCCGATGAGGCGCCGGGAGCTCGCCAGGGCAGGGAACACCGCCTGCGCGACCTCGGTGACGATGGGTTCGACGTCCCCGTCGCGGTAGGCGGTGAGGGCCTGGAAGTACCGGTCGGTGTCGGCGAGCAGGCCGGCCGAGACCGGGACGATGGCCTCACGCGTGAGGCCTCCGTGGCGCAGCTGGGCGTGCAGCAGCGCGCGGCCGGTGCGGCCGTTGCCGTCGGGGAAGGGGTGGATCGCCTCGAAGTGGGCGTGGGTCAGCGCGGCCTGGGCGAGCAGCGGGACGTCGTCGCGCGCCATGAACGCCGTGAGGTCGTCGACGGCGTCGGGGACGCGCCCGTGGACGGGAGCGACGTAGGCGGCGCCGTGCGGGCTGCGGGACCCGCCACCGATCCAGACCTGCTGGTCGCGCCAGCGTCCGGCGTCCCCCGGCATGTGGCCGATCATCAGCGCGCGGTGCATCGCGAGGACCGCGGCGCCGTCGAGGCGGTCGGCCACCTGCAGCGCCTGGGTCATCGCCGCCACGTTGGCGACGATCTCGTCGGCGTTCGCCCGGCCGCGCCGCCCCAGCTCGGCCAGCGCGACGGCGCGGGGCGAGGACGTGAGGTTCTCGATCTGGGAGGAGCTGGCCGCCTCGGTGCGCAGCAGGAGGGCGGCGAACGACGTCGTGGCGGCGTGCGTCTCGCCGTCGAAGCGTGCGACCTCGGCGGACGCCTCGGCGACCAGCGCGGTGGTGGCCGACGGCAGGTGCACGGGGGCGTCGGCGATGGTCGGCGGCACCGCGGCCTCGTAGGGCCCGACGTGGGCACGGCGAGCGGCGCGCGGGCCGTAGCCCGCGTCCGCGGACTCCCACGGCACCGTCTCGGTGGAGAACCTGGGCCACCCGTCCGGCGACCTTGCGTCAACCGTTGCCACCCGACGACGTTACCATCGGATCCATCGATATCCATTGGTAACGGCGGGCGGTGACCGGGGGAGGGGCCCTCCCCGGTGCACGGCGCGTTCACCGTCAGACGGCCGCAGGCCCGCCGTCGTCGGGAGCCGCGCCGACCTCCACCTCGTCGGCGTCGGGTGTCGGGCGGGTGGTGGGCGGCCCGCTCAGGCCACGCGGCGGCGCGCCGAGCCGCGACGTCATGTGCCCGCCGAGGTAGCCACCCGCGCCCACGAGCCCCGTGGCGGCGAGCGACGCGACGACACCCCAGGTGTGCGCACCCCGCCGACGCAGCACCCAGGAGGCGGTGAAGAGGCCGAGCCCGACGGAGTTCAGGGCGGCGTGGGCCGACCCGACCCGCCGGGTTCGCCTGCCCGACACGGCCCAGTCCGCGACGCCGGTGAGCGCCGTGGGCAGCGCGGCGAGGATGCCCAGCCCGATGAGCCGCTCGCTGTGCGGGCGTGCCGACGGGCCGCCGGTGACGTCCAGCACCACCGCGCTGGACCACAGCCCGATGGGGACGTCCGTCAGGACGGGGTGGAGCGCGTGCCCCAGCGGACGCCCGTGGAGCAGGTCTGCCGCGTCGGGCCGGCGCGCGAGCAGGTCGGCCACGACGGGCCGCACGCGGTCGATGACGGGGTCGAGCGCGGGGCTGTCCTCGAGGGACCGGACTGCTCGGAGGGCTGCGGACCGGTCGTCCGTGCGGGTCATCGGGACCTCCCTGTCGGCGACGGGTGTGGACGTCGTCGAGCGTCTCACGGAGGCCCGGTGCCCGCAGGTCAGCGAACCGGACGACCGGGACGGCAGCGGAGATAACGGAACCTAGCGCCGAGACCGGCACGACAACGACGAAACCCCCGGCCCTGACGGGCGGGGGACGGACGGACCGGGGGAGCCCCCCCGTGCGCACGCGGGACTCCGGTCCCACCTGGGGCGTCGTCGGCGGTGAAAGTGTCGACGTGCTGGACGCCGCGTTCCCCGCGGCGCCGGTCGACACGGAGGTCAAGCAGCGGTGGCAGTCCCGACCAGCACGCGCCCCCAACCGAACCGCCCTCCCGCGGTCGCCCGACCCGCGACGAGCCCGCCCCCGCGGCCCGCGACCTGGGCGCTCAAGGCCGTCATGGCGGTCACGGGCAGCGTCCTGGTCGTCTTCGCGGTCGTGCACCTCGTCGGGAACCTCAAGATCTTCCTCGGCCCCGAGCAGCTCGACGGGTACGCCCACTGGCTGCACGAGGACCTGCTGGCGCCCCTCGTCCCGCACGGGTGGTTCATCTGGATCTTCCGCGTCGTCATGCTCGCGGCTCTGGTCGCCCACGTGGGGGCGGGGGTGGTGCTCCGGCGCCGCGCGCGTGCCGCCCGGGGTCCGCACCGCCGCCAGGGGCTGCGCGGGCTGCGCAGCTTCCAGGCGCGCAGCATGCTCGTCACCGGCACGGTCCTGCTGCTCTTCGTCGTCTTCCACGTCCTGGACATCACGACCGGGACCCAGCCCGCCGCGACGGACGAGTTCGTCGCCGGCCAGGCGTACGCCAACATCGTGAGCTCGTTCCAGCGGCCTGCGGTCGCGGCGTTCTACATCCTCGCGATCGGCACCCTGACGCTGCACCTCGCGCACGGCCTGTGGAGCGTGGTCAACGACCTGGGCGCGACCGGCCGCCGGCTGCGCGCCACCGGCGCCGCGGTCGCCGGGATCGTCGGGCTCCTGATCCTCGTGGGGAACCTCGTCATCCCGATCGCCGTGCTGACGGGAGTCGTGGCATGACCGACGACACGACCCGGCCGGACACCACCCAGAGGGAGACGACGCCTGTGCTCGAACCCGAGGCGGTACGCACCGTCGGCAGCCCGCTCGACGGCAAGGTCCCCGACGTGCCCGCCGAGCAGGCGTGGGACGACCGGCGGCTGCACTACGACCTGGTCGCGCCCGCCAACCGTCGCAAGTTCACCGTGATCGTCGTCGGGACCGGCCTGGCCGGAGCGGGTGCCGCGGCCGCGCTCGGTGAGCTGGGCTACCAGGTGGAGTGCTTCACCATCCACGACGCCCCGCGTCGTGCGCACTCGGTCGCCGCGCAGGGCGGCATCAACGCCGCACGGGCGCGCAAGGTCGACAACGACTCCGTCCACCGGTTCGTGAAGGACACCGTCAAGGGCGGGGACTTCCGTGGGCGCGAGGCCGACGCCTACCGGCTCGGTCAGGAGTCGGTCCGCGTCATCGACCACATGAACGCGATCGGTGCGCCCTTCGCGCGCGAGTACGGCGGAGAGCTCGCCACCCGGTCCTTCGGCGGTGTGCAGGTCTCGCGGACGTACTACACGCGCGGGCAGACGGGCCAGCAGCTGCAGGTCGCAGGGGCCAACGCGCTGCTGCGGCAGGTGGCCCGCGGGACGGTCACGCTGCACACGCGCCAGGAGATGCTCGACCTCGTCGTCGCGGACGGCCGCGCGCAGGGCATCGTCGTGCGCGACCTGGTCACGGGCGAGGTCCGCGCGGTCACCGCGCACGCCGTCGTCCTGGCCACGGGGGGCTACGGGAACATCTACTGCAAGTCGACCCTGGCGAAGAACTCGAACGCGACGGCCGCGTGGCGCGCCCACAAGCGGGGTGCCCACTTCGCCAACCCGTCGTTCATCCAGTTCCACCCCACGGCGCTGCCGCTGATGAGCGAGTGGCAGTCCAAGACGATCCTCATGTCGGAGTCCCTGCGCAACGACGGCCGGATCTGGGTCCCGGTGCGCGCCGACGACGACCGAGCGCCCGCCGACATCCCCGAGGACGAGCGGGACTACTACCTCGAGCGTCGCTACCCGACGTACGGCAACCTCACGCCGCGCGACGTCGCGTCGCGGGCCGCACGCGAGCGCATCGACGCCGGCTTCGGGGTGGGCCCGCTGAAGAACGCGGTCTACCTCGACTTCGCCGACGCGATCGCGCGGCTGGGGCGCGCGACCGTGATGTCGCGGTACTCGAACCTGTTCCACATGTACGAGCAGGCGACGGGGGACGACCCGTTGCGCACCCCCATGCGCATCGCACCGGGCGCGCACTTCGCCATGGGCGGGCTGTGGTCCGACTACGACCTGATGACGTCGGTCCCCGGGCTGTTCGTCGGGGGAGAGGTCGGCTGGGGCTACCACGGGGCCAACCGACTGGGCGCCAACTCGTTGCTCTCGGCGTGCGTCGACGGGTGGTTCACCCTGCCGTACGCGGTGCCCGGGTACCTGGCACCCCTGCTGGGCACACCCCCGCTGGCGCTGGACGACGACGCCGTGCTCGACGCGGTCGAGGCGGTCGAGGCGCGGACGCAGCGGCTCCTGAAGAACGAGGGCACGCAGGGTCCGGACCGGTTCCACCGCCGGCTGGGAGAGATCCTCTACCGCTGCGCCGGCGTGAGCCGCACGCCTGAGGGCCTCTCCCAGGGCATCACCGAGATCCGCGCGCTGCGCGAGGAGTTCTGGCGTGACGTGCGCGTCCTGGGGGAGGGGACGGCACTCAACCAGGAGCTCGAGCGTGCGGGCCGCGTCGCGGACTACCTCGAGATGGCCGAGCTGCTGTGCGTCGACGGGCTCGACCGGGACGAGAGCTGCGGCGCGCACTTCCGTGCCGACCACCAGACACCCGACGGCGAGGCGCTGCGCGACGACGCGGCGTGGTGCCGGGTCTCGGCGTGGGAGTCACCGGCTCCCGACGCCACCGACGGACGGTTCGTCCGGCACGACGAACCGCTCACGTTCCAGGCCGTGCCGCTGCAGACGAGGAACTACGCGTGAAGCTCACCCTTGACGTCTGGCGTCAGCCCGACGCCGCATCGCCCGGCGCGTTCGAGTCGTACGTCGTCACCGACGCGACGGCGGAGATGACCCTGCTGGAGCTGCTGGACCGGCTCAACGACCAGCTGGTCGAGGAGGGCCGCGAACCGGTCGCGTTCGAGTCCGACTGCCGTGAGGGCATCTGCGGGTGCTGCGGCGTGAACGTCGACGGGCGCCCTCACGGCCCGGAGGCGAACACCCCGTCGTGCGAGCAGCACGTGCGCTCGTTCGCCGACGGCGACCACATCGTCCTCGAGCCGCTGCGCTCTGCGGCGTTCCCCGTGGTCAAGGACCTCGTGGTGGACCGTTCGGCGCTCGACCGCGTCATCCAGGCCGGTGGGCACGTGGCCGTCGACGCCGGTACCGCGCCCGACGCCGACACGACCCGCATCGACCACGAGACCGCCGAGATGGCCCTCGACTTTGCGGCCTGCATCGGCTGCGGCGCGTGCGTGGCGGCGTGCCCCAACGGCTCGGCGTCGCTGTTCACCGGCGCCAAGCTGACGCACCTGGCGGCGCTGCCGCAGACGCGCCAGGAGCGCGGACGGCGTGCGGTGGCGATGGTCGACCAGATGGAGCACGACTTCGGGCCGTGCTCCACGTACGGAGAGTGCGCGCTGGTGTGCCCGGCGGGTATCCCCCTGACCGCGATCGCCGCGGTCGGCAAGGAGCGCATGCGGGCGTTCCTGCGGGGCCGCGCGAGCTGACCGCCACCGGGCGACCGCTGGGAGCCCACGACCCCCACGGCGGGTGCGTTAGCGTCGCGCCGTGACCACACCCGACGACGGCACGACACCCCTCGCCGTCGAACACGCAGGACCGCCCGTCCACGTCGACAGACTGCGCCGCCGCACGGTCGCGGTCCTCGCGGCGGCGCAGGTGCTCGGCGGCCTGGCCGCGGGCTCGGTCGTGTCGGTCGGGTCGCTGCTGGCCGTGGACCTGTCCGGCGTCCGGGCGTGGGCCGGGTCCGTGACGACCGCCTCGACGCTCGGCGCAGCCCTGGGGTCCCTCGCGCTCGCACGCCTGGCCGTCGCGCACGGCCGACGACGCGCGCTGTCCACGGGTCTGGCGCTCGCCGCGGCGGGCGCCATCGGCATCGTGCTCGCAGCCGTGCTCGCGTTCTTCCCCCTTCTGCTCGTCGCCGGTGCCCTCCTGGGCGTCGGGGCGGCGGTCACACTGCAGTCCCGCTTCGCCGCCACGGACCTGTCGACGCCGACCACGCGATCGCGTGACCTGTCCGTGGTGGTCTGGGCGAGCACGGTCGGTGCGGTCGTCGGGCCCAACCTCGTCCACCTCGACGAGCAGGTGGCGCGGCTCACCGGCCTGCCACCGATGGCCGGCGTCTTCGTGTTCGCGGCCGCCGGTCTGCTCGGTGCGCTCGTGGTGGTGCAGGTGGGGCTGCGGCCGGACCCGCTGGACGTCGCGGGCCGCCGGAGCGGTGCTCCCGGGACGCGGCCGCACGTGCCGCTGCGCAGCGCGCTGACGACGCTGCGGCGGCACCCGCGCGCGGCTGCGGCCGTCGTCGGCGTGCTGACCGCGCACGGGGTGATGGTCGCCGTGATGTCGGTGACGTCCGTGCACCTGGAGGACCACGGGGGGTCCATCTCCGCGGTCGGCCTGACGATCAGCCTCCACCTGGGGGCGATGTTCGCCTTCGCTCCGCTCATGGGCCTGCTGGCCGACGCGGTCGGTTCGCGCCCGACGCTCGTCGCAGGACTTCTCGTCCTGGTGCTCGGAGCCGCAGTCTGCGGCGCGGCGGGCGGTGACCACGTGGCCGTGACGGTCGGGCTCGCGCTGGTGGGGCTCGGCTGGTCGGCGGCGACGGTCGCGGGCTCGAGCATCGTCAGCGGTGCCGTGCCGCGGGCCGACCGGGTGGCGGTGCAAGGGCTGTCGGACGCGATGATGTCGCTCGCCGGCGCCGGCGGCGGGCTGCTCGCCGGGGTGGGGCTGCAGGTGGTGGGGTACTCCGGCATCGCGGTAGCGGCGGCGGTGGTGGGTCTGCTCGGCGCGACGGCCGTGGTCGTGGTCTCCCGGCGCGGGGGCCGCACGACCCCGACGGGCTGAGCCCGACCCACCTCCCCGGGCGTGAGGTCGCCGAGTGCGGTGCAGCGCGCACCGCGCAGGGCCCTGTGCAGGGCACTGCGCGCGCGGCTGCTGCCGGCCCGGTGACAATGACGCATGACCTCTCCCACGATCACCCTGAACGACGGCATCGAGATCCCGCAGGTCGGCTTCGGGACCTTCCAGGTGGAGCCCGAGCAGACGCAGCGGACCGTCGAGGACGCCCTCGCGGCCGGGTACCGCCACATCGACACCGCTGCCGGCTACTACAACGAGGCGGGCGTCGGCGCCGCCGTGCGCGCGTGCGGCCTGCCGCGGGACGAGGTGTTCGTCACCACGAAGCTGCGCAACGGAGACCAGGGCTACGAGCAGGCACTGCGGGCGTTCGAGGACAGCCGCCGCGAGCTCGGGCTCGACGTCGTGGACCTGTACCTGATCCACTGGCCGGTGCCCAGCAAGGACCTGTACGTGGAGACGTGGCGTGCCTTCGAGAAGCTGCTCGCCGACGGCGCGGTGCGTGCGATCGGCGTGTCGAACTTCCTGCCGGAGCACCTCGACCGGCTCGTGCGCGAGACGGACGTCGTGCCGGCCGTCAACCAGGTCGAGGTGCACCCGACATTCCAGCAGCGACCCACCCAGGACGCCTCCACGGGTCACGGCATCGCGGTCCAGGCCTACTCGCCGCTGGGCCGGGGCAAGGACCTGCAGGCCGACGCGATCACGACGGTCGCCGAGCGGCTGGGCGTCACGACCGGCCAGGTCGCCCTGCGCTGGCACGTGCAGGCCGGGCGGATCGTCATCCCCAAGTCCGTGACGCCCGAGCGCATCCGGTCGAACCTGGACCTCTTCTCGTTCGACCTCACGGCGCAGGACGTCGCCGCGATCGACGCCCTCGACTCCGACGAGCGCCTCGGTGCGGACCCGGCGACGGCGGCGTTCTCCCAGATGCGCTGACGCGGACTGACGCGCCCCGCCCCGGACCTCACGTCCGGGGCGGGGCGCGCGTCTGCACACTGTGAGGATGAACGGTCCGTTCGAGGACGTCGTGCGTGTGCACGGCGGCACCGTCCTGCGCGTCTGCCGCGCGGTGCTCGCCGGGCACGACGCCCAGGACGCATGGTCCGAGACCTTCCTCGCGGCGCTGCGCGCGTGGCCGGGGCTGCCCGCGGACGTCAACGTCGAGGCGTGGCTCGTGACCGTGGCTCGTCGCAAGGCGATCGACGAGCTGCGCCGACGAACGCGGCAGGCGGCACCCGTCGCGGAGCCGGGCGCGCTGGACGGCGTCCCGCTGCTCGGTGCCGTGGCCGGGCCGGGGGAGCGGGACCTCGACCTGTGGCAGGCCGTGCGCGCCCTGCCGGACAAGCAGCGACGGGTCGTCGTGCTCCACCACCTCGGCGGGCTGCCGTACGCCGAGGTCGCGGGCCTCGTCGGCGGCACCGACGCGGCGGCGCGGCGCGCAGGCGCGGACGGCGTGGCGGCTCTGCGCCGCATCTACGGAGCCAGGGAGGCGCGATGAGCACCGTGCAGGACGGACGGGGCGGGGACGTGCGCGACACGCTCGCCGGCACCCACGAGGAACGGCTGCTGGCGGTCCTGCACGCGCGCCTGGTCGCACGAGCGCAGGACGAGGGACTGCTGGACGTGGCGTACCGGGTCGTCGACTCGCCCGTCGGCCGGGTGCTCGTGGCGGCGGGCGACGCGGGCGTGCTGCGCGTGGCCTTCGAGGTCCAGGGCCACGACGCGGTGCTGGACGACCTCGCGGCACGCGTGAGCCCTCGGGTGCTCGAGGGTGGCGACCGCCTCGACCCGGTGCTGCGTCAGCTCGACGAGTACTTCACGGGGAGCCGGACGTCGTTCGACGTCCCGGTCGACCTGCGCCTGGCCCGAGGCCTGCGGCGCGACGTGGTCGAGGCGCTGCCGCGCATCGCCTACGGCACCACGGCGTCCTACACGCAGGTCGCCGCCGCCGTGGGGCGGCCCGCGGCCGTCCGCGCCGTGGCGACCGCGTGCGCCCTCAACCCGGTGCCCCTGCTCGTGCCCTGCCACCGCGTCGTGCGCTCGGACGGGTCGACCGGCCGGTACGTGGGCGGCGACGAGGCGAAGCGCACGCTGCTGGCGCTCGAGCGCACTCCTCTGGTTTCCGGCGCACCCGAGGCGTAGTTTCGGCTGGCATGTGCAGGAACATCACGACGCTGCGCGGCCTGGAGCCGCACGCCACCGACGCGGAGATCGAAGCGGCGGCTCGCCAGTACGTGCGCAAGGTCACGGGGGTCCAGCAGCTGTCGGACGCCACGCGTGAGCCGTTCGAGCGCGCCGTCGCCGAGATCGCCCACATCACGGCGCACCTGCTGGAGGACCTGCCGGAGCGGCGACGCCCGCCGACGACCGTGCCGCCGCTGCGACGGCCCGAGGTCGCCGCCCGGGTCGCGGCCCGCGAAGCCGGCTGAGGGACCAGCTGCCCGTACCGCGCGACGCCTCCGCCCGGAGCGGAGCCGCTCAGTCGGCGGACGCGGGCGGCAGCGAGCCGATCAGCCGGGGGATGCCCGGCGGTGCGACGGCCGACAGTGCGAGGAACCGGGCCTCTGCACGGTGCAGCCGGATGTGCTCGTCGAGCGACCAGCCGGGCCCGTTCGTGAGCGTCATGCCGCACGCGCACCCGATCGTCACGCCCCCGTCGGGGTCGACCACGACCTGGCCGACCGTCGTGTGATCGGTGTACGCACGGACCTTGGCGTGCCGCATGGGCGCGCTCACCGGGACGGGCAGGTCCCCGGGCGGGATGTCGGCGCCGTGGGCGCTGTCCTCGTTCTGCACGAGGTCAGTGTCCGCCCGTCAGCGTCCCGTCGTCCACGAGCTGGTGCAGCTCGAGCGCCGCGTCCCACTCGCCGCCGCCCAGGCTGGGCATCAGCCGCTGCAGCTGGGGACGCCACGTCTCGGCGCGGTCCGGGAAGCACCGGTCGAGGAGGTCGAGCATCGTGGCGACCGCGGTCGAGGCCCCCGGCGACGCGCCCAGGAGCCCGGCGATCGAGCCGTCGGCCGAGGCCACCAGCTCCGTGCCGAACTCCAGCACGCCCCCGCCCTTGCCGCGCTTGATGACCTGGACGCGCTGCCCGGCGGTGATGAGCTCCCAGTCGCGGGGGTGCGCCGACGGCATGTAGGCGCGCAGCGAGCGCAGCCGCGCGGTGTCGCTCGCGGTGACCTCCCGCAGCAGGTACGTCACGAGGTTCATGTTGCGCAGCCCGACCGCGAGCATGGGCACGAGGTTGCCGGGGCGGATCGAGCGCAGCAGGTCCGTCCAGGAGCCGCGCTTGAGGAACTTCATGCTCCAGCCCGCGTACGGCCCGAACATCAGCGCCTGGCCGCCGTCGACCGTGCGCGCGTCCAGGTGAGGCACCGACATAGGCGGCGCACCGATCGCGGCCTTGCCGTAGACCTTGGCCCGGTGCTGCTCGACGAGCCGCGGGTTGGTGGTCCGCAGGAACTGGCCGCTGATCGGGAAGCCCGCGTAGCCACGGATCTCCTTGATCCGCGAGCGCTGCAGCAGGTGCAGGGCGCCACCGCCGGCGCCGACGAACACGAAGCGTGCGGTGAGGGTCCGCGGCGGTCGGCCGTTCCAGCGCCGGTCCACGACGGTGACGCGCCAGCGGCCGTCACGCAGCCGCTTGAGGCGCGTGACCTCGCTGCTGGTGTGCAGGGCGGCCCCGCGTGCGACGGCGTCGGTGAGCATCGCGCGTGTCAGGGAGCCGAAGTCGACGTCGGTTCCCCAGGTGGCGCGCGTCGCGGCGATCGGCTCGTCGTCCGTGCGGTCGGCCACCAGCAGCGGCGCCCAGCGGGCGATGACGGCGGGGTCGGTGGTGAACTCGAGGTCCGCGAAGAGGTGGTGCTGACGCAGGGCCTCCCAGCGTCGGCGCAGGTACTCGACGTCGGCGGCCCCGCGCACGAACGTCAGGTGCGGGGTCGTCGTCACGGCGTTCTCGGCGCCCGGCAGGCGGCCTGCGGCGGCGAGGTGGTGCCACAGCTCGCGTGAGAGCTCGTACTGCTCGTTGATCGTCACGGCCTTGGTGACGTCGACGGTGCCGTCAGGGCGCTGCGGCGTGTAGTTCAGCTCGCAGAGGGCCGCGTGCCCGGTGCCCGCGTTGTTCCACGGGTTGGAGCTCTCCAGCGCGGGGGCGTCGAGCCGCTCGTGGACCTCGATGCGCCAGCTGGGCTCGAGGCTCCCGAGCAGCGACGCGAGGGTCGCGCTCATGATGCCTCCGCCCACGAGGAGGACGTCGACGTCGGCGGTGTCGTGCGTTCCAGGAGCCACGTCTGGCGACTTTAGGTCGGTGCCGAGGCGTCGCCCAGGCCGAGTCATGTGATGTTTGTCCCATGGGACTTTGGTCACATCCGGCAATCTGACCTGGCGCGACGCTCCGCAGCCGGACTCGGGCGGCACGACAGCCTGCATGCCACGGGTGTCGAGCGAGGCCGCCCCGGGTCTGGTCCTTCGGGGTGCGGCTGGGGCCGGGTACGCGTCACCGGTGTGAGGCGCTTCGACGCTCGTGAGGCGACGGAGCGCCCAGGACGTGCGGGCAGACCGCCCAGCCGGGCCCCAGGTCCTACCCGGCGGGCGACACACCGGGGACCGTCGCGGCGACACGCGGGGCGACGGGCGCGAGCGGGTGCGGGACCCCGCCCGGTCTTGGTAGAACCGGTGCATGAGCCCGAACCGCACGAGCGACCTGACGTCCGACCCCTCGGCGCACGGTCTCGCCGACCAGCCCCTGGTCCAGGCAGACCTGGACGCCGCGGACGCCCGCGCCGGAGGCGACGCCGCCCGGGCCCCCCGCTCGCTGCGCGCGGCGGAGCTGGGGCCCGACGACGAGGCGATCGCGTCGAGCGACGACTGGGACGACCCCGAGCGGCTCTGAGCCGCAGGACCCCGGCGCGTCAGCCGACGAGCCCGGCCTCCCGGAGGCGCGTCAGCCGACGAGCCCGGCCTCCCGGACGCGGCCCAGGAGCTCCTCCCCGTCGGCGCCCAGCAGCACCTCGATGCCCGGCGTCTGGTCGGCGTCGTCCGCCGCGTCCTCCTGCTCGGGGGTCGCCACGGGCAGGCCGTGCGAGAGCACGTGCTCGCCGGCGGTCAGCTGGCGGATCAGCACCGCCTCGACGTGCTCGGGGTACCGGGCCACGGCCCCCGCGTAGATCTGCGGGTCGTGCTGGCCGTCGTCGCCGACGAGGATCCAGCGCACCTGCGGGAGCTCGGCGAACAGCCGCCGCAGCTGGGCGACCTTGTGGCGCTGCCCGCTGCGGAACAGGCCCGTGTTGGTCGGTCCCCAGTCCGTCATGAGCATCGGACCGGCGGGGTAGTCGTGGCGGCGCAGGAACCGGCCGATCGCGGGCGCCGCGTTCCACGCACCGGTCGACAGGTACACCACGGGGGAGTCGGGGCGCGCCGCCCGCAGCTCCCGGTAGAGCCTGGACATGCCCGGGACGGCCTCACGGGCGTTCTCGTGCCGGACGAACACGTTCCACGCCGCGACGAACGGGCGGGGCAGCCTCGTGACCATCACCGTGTCGTCGATGTCGCTGACGATCCCCACGGTCGGCTCGGGGCCGACGACGACCACCCGCGTCGTGGTACGGGCACCGTCCAGCGACGTGAGCGTCAGGTCGTGCCAGCCGGGCTCGAGGTCCGCGTCGACCAGCTCGTCGACGTAGCCCCCGCGGTCCGCCGTCAGCTGGTGGGTGGTCTCACCGATGGTGACCTCCACGGGGGCACCGGCGACCGGCGCGCTGAAGAAGGACCGCCACCCGCGCACGGCGTCCGCCGGTCGCTCGCCGGTCTGCGCGTCGCCTCCGCTGTCCGGCAGGTCCTGCTGTCGCACGCCCGGGGACGCGAGCAGGGTGCGCGCCAGGACCCGCACCTTGCCGCCGGACCCGTAGCCGGCGTACCCGACGACGCGGACGGTCCACCCGCGGCGCCGCAGGACGTGCGCGAGCGCGGAGTCGAAGCGGTCCTCGAGCCGCGCCGCCACGTGCAGGGGCTGCACCGGCGAGCCGTCGGGGTTCTCCAGCCGCGGCGCGACGCGGCCCGCCCGCAACCCGTCCTGCCCGCCCGTGCCGGCGTGGTCGGGCTGCGCGGCGTGCGCGCCCGGGCGCTGTCCCGTCGTCACGACGTCGTACGGGACGCGGCCGCCTCGGCGGCCTCGGCCGCCCCCGCCTCGGTGGACGTGCCGGCCGTCGAGAGCGCACCACCGGACGACTCGAGGTGCGCACGGACGAACCAGTGGAACAGCTCGAGCTCGGCCAGGTGACCGACCAGGAGGTCGTTCGTCACGGTGTCGAGCTCCTCGGCCTGCGCCGCGGCCTTCCGGTGGTCGGTGATGACCCCGACGTACACCTCGTCGAGGGCGCCGAGGTGCTCCGCCGTGGTCGCGCGACCGATCGAGTAGTCGTCCCACGTGCGGGCCGCGACGAGGGCTCCGGGCGTGCCGACGGGTGCGGAACCCAGCGTGGCGATCCGCTCTGCCGTGGCGTCGACCATGAGCCGCACGGCGTCGACCTGCGGGTCGAGCATCTCGTGGACGGCGATGAAGTGGGGGCCGACGACGTTCCAGTGGATGTGCTTCAGCGTGAGTGCCAGGTCGTTCAGGGCGTTGAGACGTTCCTGGAGGATCGCCGCCACCTGCGCGCCGTCCTCCGGGGTGAGGGACGGGACGGTGTACTTCGGCAGATCGCGGGCCATGACCACTCCTTCGCAGACGAGCCGGGCTCGTCGGGCCCGGGGACGTCCACGCTGCCAGGCCCCGGGGACGCCCGCCATCCGAGCGTCGCCCGTCCCGGACGTCTCGTGCGCCCGGCGTCACGCGGCGAACGGGTCTCCGTCACGAGCCAGACGCGCCGCAGCCTCGGTGGCCGTGAGCTGCTGCAGGCCCGGCCCGATCTCGTCCCAGTGGCGGGGAGCGGCGACCGTGGGACGGTCCCGGCCACGCAGGGACCACGGGGTGATCGTCGTCTTCGCGGGGTGGTTCTGCGACCAGTCCAGCAGCACCTTGCCGCCGCGCACGTCCTTGCGCTGCACGGCGACCACGAGTTCCGGGTGCTCGGCCGCGAGCGCGTGCGCGAGGGTGCGCGCCTCCTCGCGCACCCTCGTCGCGGGGCGGGGGCGGGGGAGCGGTGCGTAGAGCTGCAGCCCCTTGGAGCCCGACGTGACGGGCACGGTCCGGGCGAGGCCCTCGTCGCGCAGCCTCTCGGCGACGAGGTGCGCGACGCGGGCGCACTCGTCGAGGCCCGCGCCGGGTCCGGGGTCGAGGTCGACCACGAGGCGGTCGGCGTCGCGCAACCCTCCGCGGGGGCCGACCGTCCACTGCGGCGTGTGCAGCTCGAGGGCGCCGGAGTTGGCCGCCCACATGAGCCCGGCGAGGTCGTCGAGGAACGGCAGGTCGAGGACGGTGCCCTCGTCGTCCGTCCCGGGCGAGGCGGGCAGCCGTCGGTGACGCAACCAGGACGGTGCGCCGCGGGGGGTGTTCTTCTCGAAGAACTTCTCGCCGCCCACGCCGTCCGGCCAGCGGATGCGGGTGACGGGCCGGTCGCGCAGCTGCCGGAGGATCGCCGGCTCGACCTGCACGAGGTAGTCCATGACCTCGGCCTTGGTCGTCCCGGTCGCGGGGTACACGACCTTGTCGAGGTGGGTGAGTCGGACGGGACGGCCCCCGACGTCGACGCTCTGGCGTTCCGGGCTCATGCGGCTGCGTCCCCTTCTGCCCTCACGGCTGCTCCCAGGGGTCCACGGTGGCATCGGTGCGCACCCCCCGCACCACGGGCTGCCGCAGCCGGCCCGACGGCGTGCGGGCCAGGTACAGGGTCTCGACGACCACCACGGGCTCGCACCAGACCGCACCGCGTGCGTCGAGGGCGGGAACGTCGTCCGCGAACGGGCTGTCGCTGCGTTCGTGGGGCGCGAGGAGCGCACGCATCGCGCGCGCGGCGGGCCCACCGAGCCCGGAGCCCGCACGGCACAGGTACCGCAGCCCGCCGGTCGCGTCGGGCGCACCCAGCAGCACGGCACCGAGCCGCCCGGTACCGGTCGACTCCGGACGCCACGCACCGACCAGTGCCGTCCGGGTGCGGCGGTGCGCGGACTTCACCCAGTCGGGCGACCGCCGTCCAGGTCGGTACGGCGCGTCGCGACGCTTGGCGACGACCCCCTCGAGACCGTGGGCGGCCGTGACCTGCCACAGGTCGTCGCCGTCGTCGTACCAGGGCGAGGTCTGCACGTGCTCGGGCAGCACCAGGCCGTCCAGGACCGCGCGACGCGCGTCGAGCGGCAGCCCCGTGAGGTCCTGGCCGTCGTGGCGCAGCACGTCGAAGACGACGTACGTGACGGGCCGGGCCGCCGCGAGCGCCTGCGCCCGTCGCAGGTCACGCACGTGCATACGCTCGGCCAGCGCGGCGAAAGAGGGGCGTCCGGCGTCCATCAGGACGACCTCCCCGTCGAGCAGCACGTCCCCCAGCGCGGCCAGGCCGCCGAGCTCGGGGTACGCCGGGGTGACGTCGCGCTCGTTGCGGCTGCTCAGCCGCACGGCGCCGTCGTGCGCGTCCGCGAGCACGCGCACCCCGTCCCACTTGACCTCGAACACCCAGTCGCGACCGCGCGGGAGCGCGGCGGGTGCGGGCGCAGGGGTGGCGAGCATGGGCTCCACGGGTCCATCCTGCCCGTGGACGGTGCAGCGGGCCGCGCGGGCGGCCGACGGGGGACGACGCCGCCACGACGAAGGAGGACGGCCGTGCGGGCGATCTGGAAGGGCGCGGTGGCCTTCGGCCTGGTGAACGTGCCGGTGCGGCTGTACGCGGCGACGGGCGAGCACGAGGTCCGGCTCCACCAGGTGCACCGCGAGGACGGGGGGCGCATCCGCTACCGCAAGGTGTGCAGCCTGGACGGCGAGAGCGTCGAGTGGTCGGACATCGCCAAGGGCTACGAGACGCAGGACGGCGAGCTCGTCGTCCTGACGGACGAGGACTTCCAGCAGCTGCCGCTGTCCACGGAACGTGAGATCGAGGTCCTGGAGTTCGTGCCGGCTGAGCAGGTCGACCCGATCCTGCTGCAGAAGACCTACTTTCTCGAGCCCGACAAGAGCGCCGCCAAGCCGTACGCGCTGCTGCGCGGCGCGCTCGAGGAGACGGACCGTGTCGCGGTGGTCAAGGTCGCGATCCGGCAGCGGGAGTCGATGGCCGTGCTGCGGGTGCGGGACAAGGTCATCGTCCTGCAGACCCTGCTGTGGCCCGACGAGGTGCGGGAGGCCGACTTCCCGGTCCTCGACGACGACGTCACGGTCCGGCCCCAGGAGCTGACGATGGCGTCGTCGCTCGTGGAGTCCCTCGCCGGCGACTTCGACCCGTCGCAGTACGAGGACGCGTACGTCGCGGCCCTCGAGCAGCTCATCGCCGCCAAGGTGTCGTCGGGTGACACCCAGGCGCCCCCGGCTCCGCCGGAGGAGGAGGCGTCCGACGGCGGGGGCGAGGTCGTGGACCTGCTGGCGGCGCTGCAGCGGTCCGTCGACAAGGCGCGTGCGGCGCGCGGTGAGGACGCGCAGGCGCCCGAGCCTGCCGAGAGCGGGACGAAGAAGGGGACCGGCACACCGAAGAAGAAGAAGCCTGCGGCGAAGACCACCGCCGGCAAGGCGTCCACGGCCGCGACCCCCGCCAAGGACGAGGACACCGGCGAGGACGCCGCGCCCGCCCGCCGCCGGGCCCGTACCAAGGCGTCGTGACCGCACGCGAGGACCAGGACCGCGCCGTCGCGACGCTCCGGCGCATCGCCTTCCTCCTCGAGCGTGCCCAGGCCAGCCGGTACCGCGCTGAGGCCTACCGGGCCGCAGCGCGCACGGTCGAGGGCCAGGACGCAGCCCGGCTGGGCGTCCTGGCCCGTGCGGGCGCGTTGACGGACCTCCCGGCGGTCGGCAGCAGCACCGCCGAGGTGGTCTCGCGCACGTTGGCGGGCCGTCCGGTGCCGGCCCTCGTGGAGCTCGAGGAGCAGGCAGCGGCGCACGACGCGTGCACGACGCCCGCGGCGGCCGCGCTGCACGCGGCCCTGCGCGGCGACCTGCACAGCCACACCGACGCCAGCGACGGCGCGACCCCCGTCCAGGAGATGGTGCTGGCCGCGCTCGAGCTGGGACGCGACTACCTGGCGGTCACGGACCACTCGCCGCGCCTGAAGATCGCGAACGGGCTCTCCGCGCCCCGGTTGCGCGCGCAGCTGGCGCAGCTCGCCGCCCTGCGACCCGCGGTCGCGCCCTTCGAGGTGCTCAGCGGCATCGAGGTCGACATCCTCGACGACGGCTCGCTCGACCAGGACCCCGACCTGCTCGACGAGCTGGACGTCGTGGTCGCGTCCGTGCACTCGAAGCTGCGGATGGAACGCACCGCGATGACGCGCCGCATGCTCACGGCCGTGCGCGACCCCCGCACCGACGTCCTCGGGCACTGCACGGGACGGCAGGTCGCGGGCAAGCACCGGCCCCCGAGCGACTTCGACGCCCGCGCGGTCTTCGACGCGTGCGCCGAGCACGGCGTCGCCGTCGAGATCAACTGCCGCCCCGACCGGCTCGACCCGCCGCACGAGCTGCTGCAGCTCGCCGCGGACGCGGGCTGCACGTTCACGATCGACTCCGACGCGCACGCGCCCGGTCAGCTCGACTGGTTGCGGGCCGGGTGCGAGCGCGCCGCCGCGCACGGCATCGGACCCGACCGTGTCGTGACCACCCGCAGCGCCGCCGAGGTCCGCGAGCGCTCCCGGCGGTGACCGACGACACGGTGCGAGGAACCACGCCAGTGCAGGTCGGCGCGGCTAGGGTCGGAAACCGTGCGCACGCTGGTCGTGCGGCACCGCCGCGGCCCGTACTGTGCCGCGGCTGCGAAACCCATCACCGAGGAGCACCCGTCGTGAGCTTCAACCGCACCGAGCTCGTCCAGGCCGTCGCCGAGAAGGCCGGACTGACCAACGCCGACACCGACAAGGCGCTCAAGGCCCTGCAGGAGGTCGTGGTCGAGCAGCTCGCCGCCGGCGGCAGCGTCTCGATCCCCGGCTTCCTGGCCGTGGCCCGTGCCGACCGCGCAGCACGCACCGGCGTGAACCCCCAGACGGGCGAGAAGCTGGAGATCCCCGCGGGCTACCGCGTGAAGATCACGGCCGGAAGCGCCCTCAAGCGCGCCGTCCAGGGCTGAGTCGACCGACGGCCCCGTGCCGCACCTGCGAGGGTGCGCACGGGGCCGTCGTCGTTCCCGCGTCAGGCCGGGCCGTCGGGGCCGTCGGGGTCGGCACGCTGGGCGATGACGTGGGGGAGCACCAACCAGGCCACCGCGATCGCGAGCAGCACGGCGCCACCGGCGACGATCCCCGCGGTGCGGGTCAGCACGACGTCGAACAGCAGCATCGTCGCGCCCGTGAGGACCAGCGCGAGGGCCGCGAGTCCCGCGCGGGCGAACCAGTGGCCCGCGTCGACGAGCTGCGACTTGAGACGACGTCGGAAGAGCAGCCGGTGCAGGCTCACCGGCGCGACGATGAGGATCGTCGCGAGCACGGCCAGGAGCACCAGGACGAGGTACACGTCCTGCTGGTACGCGTCGAGGTCGGAGAAGCGGGCCTGGAACGGCAGCGTCAGCAGGAAGCCGGTGAGGATCTGCGCGCCGGTCTGCGTCACCCGCAGCTCCTGCAGGAGCTCGGCCCAGTTGCGGTCCATCCGCTCGACGAACGTCTCGTTGCGGTCGTCGTCACTCGCTCCGGTCGGGGCGTCCGACGCCCGGGCGCCTGCAGGCCGGGCGTCGTCGACGGTGCGGTTCATGGGGGTCTCTCCTGTCGGTCGGCTGCACGGATCATGCCGCTCGCCGGCCCGTCCTGCACGACGAGGACCGTGGAGGGCGACAGGTCGGCGAGACTGGGGACGTGACCGAACAGCACACCTCCGGCGTCCACCACTTCGCCTCGGACAACTACGCCGGAGCGCACCCCGAGGTGCTCGCCGCCGTCGCCGCGGCCAACGTCGGGCACGTGCCCGCCTACGGGGACGACCCATGGACCGCACGCCTGCAGGACGTGGTGCGGGCCCAGCTCGGCGAGCAGGCCGTCACCTACCCGGTCCTCAACGGCACGGGCGCGAACGTCCTCGCGCTGCAGGCCATGCTGCCCCGGTGGGGGGCCGTGATCTGCACCGAGGCGGCGCACGTGAACACGGACGAGAACGGCGCGCCCGAGCGTGTCGGGGGGCTGAAGCTGCTGACCGTCGCGGCCCCGGACGGGCGCCTGACACCCGAGCTGGTGGACCGCCAGGCCTGGGGGTTCGGTGACGTCCACCGCGCGCAGCCCGGTGTCGTGTCCCTCACGCAGGCCACGGAGCTGGGCACCGTGTACACGCCGGAGGCGGTCCGGGAGCTGTGCGACCACGCGCACGCACGGGGGATGCGCGTCCACATGGACGGGGCGCGGATCGCCAACGCCGCCGCGCACCTGGGACTGCCGCTGCGCGCCCTGACGACGGACTGCGGTGTCGACGTGCTCTCGCTCGGCGGGACCAAGAACGGCCTGCTGCTCGGGGAGGCCGTCGTCGTCCTGGACCCGTCGGCGGTCGTTGGCGTGGACTTCCTGCGCAAGGCGGACATGCAGCTCACGTCGAAGATGCGCTTCGTCTCCGCCCAGCTCGTCGCGCTGTACGAGGGCGACCTGTGGCTCCGCTCAGCGGGACGGGCCAACGCGATGGCGGCGCGGCTCCGTGCGGGCATCGACGCGATCGGGTCGCTCGACGTCGTGCAGCCGACCGAGGCGAACGCGGTGTTCGTCCGCCTGCCGGCCCACGTCGCGCGTGCCCTGCGGCGGCGGTGGCGCTTCTACGACTGGGACGCGGCCGACGGCACCGTGCGCCTCATGTGCGCCTTCGACACCACGGAGCAGGACGTCGACGAGCTGCTCGCCGCCCTGGCGGACGCGCTGGACGACGCACCGGCGCCCGAGGGCGGCGCGCCCGCCACGCCCTGACCGAGCCCGGCGTGACCGAACCCGGCGTGACCGAACCCGGCCGCCGTCCCCGGGAGGGAACGGCGGCCGGACGTCAGTGCGTGCGGGTCAGCCCACCGTGCATGCGGCGCCGTTGAGCGCGAAGCCGGTCGGGGTACCGGCCGTGCCGGCGTGCGAGGCGTTGAAGCCGATGTCCGCGGTGCCGCCCGCCGCGAGGTTGCCGTTCCACGCGGCGTTCGTGACGGTCACGGTGGTGCCCGACTGGGACCACGTCCCGCCCCAGCCCTGCGTCACGCTCACGCCGGCCGGTGCGGTGAACGTGAGGTTCCAGGACGTGAGCGTCGTGCCGGTGTTGGTCAGGCGCACCGAGCCCGACAGGCCCGAGCTCCAGGAGCTCGCCGTGTAGGTGACCGCGCACGTACCCACCGCGGGGCTCGCCGTGGCCGACGGCGTCGCGCTCGGGGTGACCGACGGCGTCGCACTCGGGGTGACCGACGGGGTGACGCTCGGCGTGACGCTCGGCGTCGCGCTCGGCGTGACCGACGGCGTCGGGCTCGCGGTGGGGCCCCCGCCGTTCACCTGGGACAGCGACTTGCCCGTGGTGCTGCCGACGCCACCGAGGGGGACGTCGTGGTCCAGGCCGACGAACTTGCCGCCGTCCTGCCACAGCGCGGGCTTGAGCAGCGCGTACTTCTCCTCGTCCCAGGTCGCCCAGTCGTAGCCGAGCAGGCCGCCCGTGTCACCCGAGTTCGGGTTGAGCACCCAGAACGTGTGGCTCAGGCGGCGGTCGGTGATGAGGTCGCGCAGCGCGAGCATCCACTTCTCGTTCGGCCCGCCGTCCATGAACCCGCCCCACTCGCCGATGAGCAGCGGAGCGGTGTTCTCCTTGTGCAGGTACAGCCAGTTCGGGTCCCACACGTCGCGCTCGAGGCTGGTCCGGTCGAAGTCGCCCTTGAACCACGGCTGCAGGTGCACGAGCGGTCCGTAGTCGTGCGGGGAGTACACGAGCTGGTCCTGGTTCGCTCCGAGGTCGATCGGGAAGTCGCGCACGCCGCGCAGGTTCCCGCCCCACCACATGTTGTGGTAGTCGGTCAGCCCCGTGGAGGTCCAGGAGACGCCCTCCTTGGGGTACACCTCGATGCCCTCGACGAAGACGAGCCAGTTCGGGTTGATCGCGAGGATCTTGCGGGACGCCGTCTCGGCGAAGTGCTTGAAGTTGTCCTTGTCCGTCGAGCCGTCCCACTTGGCGCGCTCGGTGGACCCCTGCGTGCCGTGGGGCTCGTTCTTGATGTCGGCGCCGATCATCGTGTCGTTGGTCTTCCAGCGGGTCGCCGCCCACTCCCAGCCCTCGTACACGTCCTCGGTCGTGATCGAGCCCTTCCACCACACCGGGTGCACGTGCCCGGAGTTGTCCGCCTCGGCGCTGTGCACGTCGAGGAAGACCTTCAAGCCGTACTCCTCGCACATCGCGAGCCACTTCTCGAAGATCTGCAGGCTGTTGAGGCCCGCGAGCTCGGGGTTGGCGAACTCGTTGACGTTGGGCTTGCTGAACGTGCCGGCCTTCCACTCGAGCAGCAGCTCGGTGGAGATCGGCACCCGTACCACGTTCATGCCGCGGTCGGCGATGCCCTTGGTCAGCGTGCGCATGTCGGCCGACCACAGCCCGTGGAAGATGCGCTCGTCCGCGTTGAAGCCGAACCAGTTGACGCCCGTGAGCCACACCTCCTTGCCCGAGGCGTCGACGATCTTGTTGCCCTGCACGTGCAGCCAGTCAGGGGTGGACGCGGCCTGGGCCGGTGCTGCGGACAGCGCAAGGGGCAGTGCGAGGGCGCCGGCGGCGAGGACGCCGCCGAGTGCTGTGCGCAGACGGCGCACGGGCGAGCGGGACACGGTTCTCCTGGTGACGTGGAGGGGTGGGGGAGCGAGGCGGGGCCGACGAAGGGGCCCTCCCGGACTGGTCCAGGAGGGCCCCTTCGTCATGTCAGGCGTTCACGACGCCCGGATGGGTGCGACTCAGGAGCAGGTCGCGCCGTTCAGCGTGAACGACGTCGGGACGTTGTTCGTCCCGGTGTGCGAGCCGTTGAAGCCGATGTCGACCGAACCACCCGGTGCCAGCGTGCCGTTCCAGGCCGCGTTCGTGGCCGTCACGGTCGAGCCGGACTGCGACCAGGTCGCGCTCCAGCCCTGCTGGACCTGCTGGCCGTTGGCGAAGGTGAACTTCAGGTTCCAGCCGCTCAGCGCGGTGGTCCCACGGTTCGTGACCTTCACCGAGGCCGTGAAGCCGGTGTTCCAGCTGTTCGCCGTGTAGCTCACCGAGCAGGACGCCGTCGGGTTCTGCGTCGGCGTGGGCGTGACCGTCGGCGTCGGCGTGACCGTCGGCGTCGGCGTCACGGTGGGCGTCGGCGTGACCGTCGGCGTCGGCGTGACCGTCGGCGTCGGCGTGACCGTCGGCGTCACGGTGGGCGTCGGCGTGACCGTCGGCGTCACGGTGGGCGTCGGCGTCACGGTGGGGCCGTCGCTGGTCGGGATGGCCGGGTAGGCGTTCTTGACCAGGGTCACGAACTGCGTCTCGAACCACTTGCCGGAGACCGGGGCGTCCGGGGTCGCACCCGTCAGCAGGTTGGAGAGCTTCGGCGAGTTGAACGTCGGGTCGCACATGCGGTCGAAGCTCTTGCCCTCGTCGTTCGGGATCTCCTTCGAGGCGCCGTCCGACTCGCCCGGGGGCTTGATCCAGACGTACGCGTCGAGGTGCGAGGCGGAGGGAGCGCCGGCCGGCGTGGCCGTCGGGAGCTCGCCGATGCCCGCACCCAGCGGGTTGCACCAGGCACCACGGTGCGTGCGACGGTCGATGCGCGACTCGTCGACGTACGTGTCGACGTTCGTGCTGGTCGAGACGGCCGTCGGACGGTCCGGGCCGCCCCAGCCGTTGCGCGAGGTGTCGATCAGCATGCCGGTCGAGGCCGGGAAGCCCTCGGCGACGAGCAGGCGGTGCAGCTGCGCGGTCCACGCGTGCTCACCGAAGTCGGTGTTCCACTCGTAGAACTTCGACGAGCGGACCGGGACGCCGCCGACCTGCTTGTTCGGGTCCGTCAGGAACGGCTCGGCGAGCGGCGTGGTGTTCGCCGTGTTCGTCACGAAGCCGTCGATCGACGCGAAGCCCTTCTTCGTGGTCTTGGCGACCTCGGCGAAGAGCTTGGCCGCGGGGCCCGCGTTCGTCTCCCAGCCGAGCCAGCCCGAGTGGGCGGCGTCGATGTAGGTGTAGACGTTGTCGAGCGTCTTCAGCTCGTCGAGCGCGTACTTGACGCCCTGGCGGTAGTACGGGCCGGCCGTCTGGCAGGCGGCCTCGGAGTTGTTCGTGATGAGGTTCGGCAGCGAGTCGGGCTCGATCGTCGCCGCGATCCGCAGACCCTCGTACTTCGAGTCCGAGAGCAGGTCGACGATGGGGTCGATGTACTCGGTCTGGTACCGGGTGAGACCGGCGGCGGTGGCGGGGAGCTCACCGTTCGACGCGAGTGCGTAGCAGTCACGGCCGGGCAGGTTGTAGATGACGAGGTTGAAGACGAGCGGCGTGCTGCCGGTCTTCTGCTTGAGGGCCTCGTCGAGGTGGAACTTCAGGCCGGGGCCGTCCGCGTTGCCCGTGATGGCGCTGGTGCGGTCCATCCAGACGGCCGTCGGCTGCTTGGCGACCGTGCGCATCCGCGCCGCGAGGGTCGGGTCGCCGGCACGTGTGGCAGCGCTCTCAACCGTCGCTGCCCAGTTCGGGTTCACGTACTGCTTGGCGCCGGCGTAGGGGTTGTCGACGTGGGCCTCGGCCGCGGTCGCGGCCGAGCTCATGAGCGTCATCGGCACTGCGACGAGCGCCGTTGCCGTCGCGGCGGTCGCGACGGCGCGCAAGCGCCGCCCGGCCGTTCGATTGCCGTGTGTGGACACGGGTGTCCTCCGGGGGGTCGGTCGGTCGTACCCGGCCCTCGGCGGCGACGGGTACGAGCCGCCGGGGACTCCAGTCCTCGACGACTGCTGCGGAATCCATCACGCTCCGTCTCCGAGCGGAGCGGGGCGAATCGTTTAGGCAGCCGCGCGTTACCGAATCGTGACCTTCTCATGGGCCTGCCACAGATGCCGAAGGCCCTGGTCAGGGCCATATCGTCCTGTCGTCCGGCCCTGCGGCAAAGCAGACCGCACCGGGGGCCGAGACCCCCGAGGAGCGGCCTCAGCGCGACCGCGGCCCGGTGCTGCCGCGGACCGCGAGGCCGCCCACCTCGATCTGGCGCACGGGGGTCGGCTGGGAGTCGAGAATCGTGAGGACGGCCTCGCCCACCGCGGTCCCGAGGTCGGCCTGCACGGACGGCAGCGCCGTGATCGAGGGCGTCGCGAGCCGGCACAGGGGGGAGTCCGACAGCGCCACCACGGACACGTCCCAGGGCACGGCCAGACCCGTGCGGCGGGCGACGTCGAGTGCCGCGACCGCCATGTGGTCCGTGTCGAAAACGACAGCCGACGGCGGACGGTCGCCGGTCAGCAGCCGCCGGCAGGCGGCGGCGGCCTCCTCCGGTGAGCCGCCCGTCGGCTCGTGGACGAGCGTCGCACCCCCCGTGTCGAGCGCACGCTCCATGCCGGCGATGCGCGAGCGTGTCCGCTGGAGCGAGGCGGGCCCCGTCACCGAACCGACGTGCCGGTGGCCCAGCTCGATGAGATAGCGCCCGACCCGCTCGGCCGCCTGCTCGTCGTCGACCCGGACGTTCGCGACCTCGCCCGGCACGTCGCCGGCGCCGACGACCACGGCCGGGATGCGCAGCCGCCGAAGTGCGTCGAGGCGCGGGTCCTCGGTTCGGACGTCTGTGACGACCATCACGTCGAAGCGCCGCTCGGCCCACCACTCGCCGTAGAGCGTCACGGCCGCCGGGAGGTCGTCGACCACCTGCAGCACCAGTGCGAGACCGCGGGTCGCCAGGACGTCCTGCAGCGCGACGACGAACTCCAGGACGTGGGCGCCGTACCCGACCGCTCCGGTGAGCCCCCGGTCCACCACCAGGCCCACGGCGCGCGGCCCGCTGCGCATCGAGCGCGCCGCGGCGCTCGGTCGCCAGCCGAACTCGTCGGCGACGCGCAGCACCCGTTCTCGGGTCGCGGCCGAGACGCCAGGACGCCCGTTGAGCGCGTAGGACACGACGGCGATGGACACCCCCGCGGCCTTGGCGACGTCGGTGATCGTCGGTCGGCGGGCGCCAGGGCCGCCGAGGACGGGCTGGGCTCCGGTCGTCGGAGAGGCAGCATCTTTGCCTGTGTCATGTGCAGGAGTGACCACGATCACCTAGTGTTGCGCCCGATGTGGGTGAAATGCATCAGCTCGACTCCGACGGCGTGGGCGAGGTGTGGAAAATGATGGCAGTCCGACGCGGGGTACCCGCCACGGTGCGTCGGACGATCGGCGTCCTGTCCCCGGTGGTCGGGGGCTTCTACTTCGGTGCAGTGATCGCTGGTGTGGCACGTGCCGCACGCGGCGTGGGCCACCGGGTCGTGGCCGTCCAGACGTACCCGGCGGGCCTCGACCGCGAGCGCTATCCCGAGGAGTCGGTCCTCGACACACCGGTGGCGCTGGGCGCGGTGGACGGTCTCGTCGTCATCGGGAAGGCCCTGAGCCCCGAGCGCCTCGCCGCGGTCCGCGAGTGGGGCGTGCCGGTCGTGCTCATCAGCGAGGATCCCGCGCACCCGGACGACCCCGTGGTCGTCCCGGACAACGTCGGCGGCGTCCGCGCCGCCGTGGAGCACCTCATCTGGCACGGTCACACCGCCATCGGCTTCCTGGGGAACCTCGGGCAGCGCGACATGCGCGAGCGCTTCGCGGCGTACCGCACCACGCTGGCGGAGCACGGGATCGAGTCCGACGACTCCTGGTGGTACGAGGCGTCGGACAACCAGGAGCAGGGCGGCGCCGACGCCGCGGGTCGCATGCTCCAGGCGGGCACACCGACGACCGCGGTGATCGCGGCCACCGACCGCAACGCCGTGGGATTCCAGCGCGCGCTGCGGTCGCACGGACTGGTTCTCCCGCGCGACCAGGCTGTCGTGGCGTTCGACCACGCGGACTCCGGTGCGCGTGTCAGCCCTCGCCTGTCGACCGTCGACGCGCACTTCGGGCGTGTCGGTGAGCACGCCGTCGGGCTGCTGCTGGCCCGTATGCGGGGTGACGACGTCACGCCGGGGGAGCACCGCGTGCCGTCGTCGCTCGTCGTGCGTGAGTCCTGCGGCTGCACGGAGATCACGTCACCCGGGGGCGACCTCGCCAGCGGTGACGTCTCGGGTGTCGAGCTGCTGCGACGGCTGGCGGAGTCGGCCTTCGCCGGCCCTGCGGGTTCCGCGGTGTCGCGGCGCGCCGGACCGGACGCACGCGAGGCCTGGTGGCGTGCGGTCGAGGAGCCCATGGACGTCGCCGCGGAGCGGGGCATCTCACCTGCTCCCGCCGCACTCGGACGGCTCTCGGACCTGACGGCGGCGCTGCAGCCCCACCCCGAGGCGCTGGAGCAGATGGTCGCCGTGCTGCGGATGGTCGAGAGCCGACGGGTCGAGTCGTTGGTCGAGGGACGTGCCGCGAACGCGACCGCTGTCCGGCGGGCCGTGACGGACGTCCTGCTGGCCGTGACCAAGGGCTGCACGCGGGCGATGCTCGCGCGCAGCGGGCAGCTGGAGCGCACGATCGTCGACCAGTACGAGGTCGACATGGACCTGCTGCGGGGCGACGGGGCGAGCCCCCGGGCTCTCGGCTGGCTCCCGCGGGGAGTGCGCGGGCACGCGTGCCTGGGTCTGTGGGTGGGCAACGACCGCGGGCCCGGCGACCGCGAGATGGAGATCGTCGGCGTCCACGACACGAGCGGGACGCTGTCACGGCTCGTGGGTCTGCGGACGACGGCCAGCCAGTTCCCGCCGGCCGCCCTCACGCGGGCGGGCACGGTGGGATCCAACGAGCTCACGTTCGTCGTCCCCGTGACGTTCGGTGGCAGCGACTGGGGGCTGCTGGCGATCGACGGGACCGTCGAGACGCGCGCCACCCAGCCGCGCGACCGTTTCAACCACTGGGCTGCGCTCCTCGCGGTCGCGTTGGACCAGGAGCGTCTGCTGGGCTCGCTGCGCGAGCAGCGCAAGGCGCTCGAGCAGGCGGCGGCGCGCGAGCGTGCGCTGGCGGACACGGTCCGTGAGAGCGAGGAGCGTTACGCGCTGGCGTCGATGGCCGCGCACGACGGCACGTGGGACTGGGACGTGTCGGCCGGTGCGGTGTACTACTCGCCGCGCTGGAAGCAGACGCTCGGCTACGCCGAGGACGTCATCGGTGACCAGCCGTCGGAGTGGCTCGAGCGGGTCCACCCGGCCGACCGGGACGAGCTGTCGGCCGCGATCGCGGCGCAGCTCGCCGGGTGCGGTACGCCGCTCGAGCTCGAGCACCGCGTGCGCACGCAGTCCGGCGACTACCGCTGGATGATGTGCCGAGCCGTGACGGTCCTCGACGACGCGGGGTGTCCCGCGCGGCTCGTGGGCACGCTGGTGGACGTGACGGAGCGCAAGGAGGCGGAGATCGCGCTGCAACGCGATGCGCTGCACGATCCCGAGACGGGCCTGGTCAACCGGTTGCTCTTCCTCGACCGGCTGGGCGCCGCACTGCTGCGGTGCCGGCGCTCGTCGGGGTACGACTGCGCGATCGCGCTGGTGCGGGTCGTGGACGGTGCCGCGCTCTCGCGGGACGACGACCACGCGCCCGACGTGCACCGTGAGGTCGTGCGGCAGCTGCGCCGGCCGTTGCGTGAGGGTGACACGACGGCACGCACCGGTGAGGACGACTTCGCGATCCTCGTCGACGACGTCGGCCCCGGCGGGATGCCCGACCGGTTGACGGAGCTGCTGGAGCGTCTGCGTCGCGAGATCGGGCCGCGCATCTCGATCGGTGTGCTCGGGTCCATCCGCGGCATGCGGGACGTCAGCGAGGTGCTGCGGGAGGCCGACATCGTCCTCCTGCGCGGACAGACGCGCAGCGACCCCCGGAACACGGCGGTGCGCTGAGCACGGTCGGTGCGCCGAGCACGGTGCGCCCCGAGGCACCGGGGACGACGAGAGGGGCACCACCCGCGTGGGTGGTGCCCCTCTCGTCGTGCGGAGGCCGGGACCGTCAGACGTGGGCGCGGTGCACGCGCTCACCGCGCGACGGGCCACGCGATGCCTGCGGGCCCGTGTCGAGCCGGATGCGCAGGGGCCGCCCGGCGACGCGCGTGCGCCCGAGGCGGTCGACGACCTCGGCGGTCAGGCCGTCGGGGATGTCGACGAGCGCGAAGCTGCCGAAGATGTCGATCTTGCCGACGTCCTTGCCGGTGAGGCCGCCCTCACCGGTCAGCGCACCCACGAGGGCACCCGGCTGCAGGCCGTCACGCTCGCCCACGGAGACGCGGTAGCGCGGGCGTCCGCTGGGGCCCGTCGTGCCGGGCCGACGGCGGTTGCCGGCAACCGGACCGCCGCGGCTGTCCTCCGCGCGGGTCTCCCGCGCGCGGCGCACAGCGTCGTCGAGGTCCTCGACCTCGGAGGCCGCGCCGGGGCCGTCGTCGCCGACCGCGAGCGCGGTGACGGCGGTGAGGAGGTCGATCGGGTCGAGCTCGGGGTGGGCGGCGAGGTGCTCGCGCACGGCGTCCCGCACGACGTCGAGCCGGCCGGCGGCCATGCGCTCGTCGGTGCGCGTGAGCAGTGCGGTCGCGCGGTGGGCGCTGACCTGTGCCGGGGTCGGGATGGCGATCTCGATGAGGGGGGTGCGCGTCATGCGCTCGATCTGCCGCAGCCGGGGGCGCTCGCTGGGCGTGACGAACGTGAGGGCCTCACCCGAGCGGCCTGCGCGGCCGGTGCGCCCGATGCGGTGCACGTAGGCCTCGGGCTCGCGCGGCAGGTCGAGGTTCACGACGAGGCCGAGGCGCTCCACGTCGAGGCCGCGGGCGGCCACGTCGGTCGCGACGAGGACGTCGAGCGCACCCGAGCGGAGCCGCTCGACGATCCGCTCGCGGTCCGACTGCGCGACGTCGCCGCTGATGTGCGCGGCCGAGATGCCCCGCTGCACGAGTGCGTTGCCGATCTCCTCGGCGGCCTCGCGGGTCCGGACGAACACGATGGCCGCGTCGGCCTCGCTGACGGCGAGCACCCGGGCGAGCGCGCCGGCCTTGTGCCGGTAGGGCACGACGGCGAAGGTCTGGCGCACGGACTCGACCGTCGAGGACTGGCGCGTGACGGAGACGGAGACCGGGTTGACGAGGTGCTTGTCCGCGACCCGCCGGATCTGGCTGGGCATCGTCGCGGAGAACAGCGCGACCTGACGGCCCTCGGGCGTGCCGGACAGGACCTTGTCGACGTCCTCGGCGAATCCCATCCGCAGCATCTCGTCGGCCTCGTCGAGCACGAGGAAGCGGACGTCCTGCAGACGCAGGGTGCGCCGTTCGATGTGGTCGATGACGCGTCCGGGCGTCCCGACGACGACCTGTGCGCCGCGTGCGAGCGCCCGCTGCTGGGGGAGGTAGGGCGAGCCGCCGTAGACGGGGACGACCTGCAGGCCCGGCATGTCGGCCGCGAAGGTGGTGATCGCGTCGGCGACCTGCATGGCGAGCTCGCGCGTCGGGGTCAGCACGACGACCTGCACGGCCGCGATGGTGGGGTCGATCGACTGCAGCAGGGGAAGACCGAAGGCCGCGGTCTTGCCGGTGCCGGTCTGCGCGACGCCGACGACGTCGCGGCCCGCGAGCAGCGCGGGGATCGTCTGCGCCTGCACGGGGGTGGGCGCGGCGAAGCCGAGGCGCTCCACGGCGGAGAGGATCTGGGAGCTCAGGCCCAGGTCGGCGAACGTCGTCGCGGGGGCCTCAGGGGTCGTGGGCAGGGCAGCAGACAGGGGGGTGCTCATGGATCACCGTTCGGTGGCAGCGGGGGAGAGCCGGGACGTCGGTACGACGACCAGGACGTCGCTCACCCCGAACCAGACCACACGCCGTCGATGACGGCGCACGCAATGTGCACGAGAAGGCAGGTGGTTGCCGGACGAACCGGCTGACCGCCCTACGAGAGGGGATGCGACACGACTCCAGATGTCGCGGACACACTACCCGCTGAGGCGCTCGGCCGGGCAGTGGGCCAGGCGTGACCTCTGGCACACGGCGATCCGCGGCTGCCGCGCGCGGCCCGTCATCCGAGCCCGCGCGCCCGTCCCTCGATCACCGGGCACGTGTCCTGCACGACGACGAGCCCCGCCTGGCGGGCCCTGGCCACCGCCTCGTCGGCGTGGACACCGAGCTGCAGCCAGACGGCACGGGCCCCCACGGCCACGGCCTCGTCGACGACCGCGGCCGCGCGCGAGCTGTTGACGAACACGTCCACCGCGTCGGGCGACTCGGGCAGGTCGGACAGCCGGGCGTAGCCGGTGGCACCGTGGACGGTCTCCGCGCTCGGGTGGACCGGCACGATCGTGTGCCCGAGCTGCTGGAGGTAGGCCGACACCCCGTACGCCGCCCGGGCGCGGTTGCCGGACAGGCCGACGACGGCCCACGTCGCAGGGGCGCGCAGCAGCGCTTCGATCACATCGGCCTCGTCCATGGCACGAGGTTGCCACCGCGCGGCGCCCGGCGTCCCGGGATGCACGTCCGGGTGACGCACGGGTTGCGGGCCGCGTCGCGGCGGGGGTCGCGGCGACGCGCGACATAGGATCGCGACCAGGACGACGACGGGGGAGGGTGTGGGCCAGGACGTGGAGGCAAGCTCGCGCGTGCTCACCGTGCCCAACGCCATCAGCCTCGCGCGGCTGCTCATGGTGCCCGTGTTCGCGTGGTTGGTCGCTCAGGGGCACGACGCATGGGCTCTCGCGGTGCTCCTGCTCTCCGGTGCCAGCGACTGGCTCGACGGCGTCCTGGCGCGGCGGATGCACCAGGTCACGCGCTTGGGCCAGATGCTCGACCCCGCGGCGGACCGGCTGTTCATCCTCGTCACGCTCGTCGGCCTCGCGTGGCGCGGCGTCGTCCCCCTGTGGCTCGTGGCAGTGCTGGTCGTGCGGGACGTCGTGCTCGCCGCGATGCTGTTCGCGCTCGCCCGGTCCGGCTACCCGCCGCTGCGCGTGCACCTGGCGGGCAAGGCCGGCACCTTCGCCATCATGTACGCGTTCCCGCTCCTGCTGCTCTCGGAGTGGCCGGCGCCGGTGGGCGTCGTGGCAGGCGTCCTGGGGTGGGCGTGCGCCCTGTGGGGTGTGGCCCTCTACTGGTTCGCGGGCGTGCTGTACCTCACGCAGGCCGCGTCGGTCATGCGTCGTGACACCCGGGCGGCCCGCACGGCCGGGTCGACGTGAACCCGCGGCACGCGGTTCCCGCGCCGCCGCGCGCGGCGGACGAGTCGATGACGCTCATCAACGAGGTCTACCGCCAGCCGCTGGACCCGGGCTACCAGGAGGTCGCCGCGCGCCGTGCGGAGGGCAGCACGCCTCCACGGACGGTGCGGGGAGGCGTGGCGCTGCTGGTGCTGGCCGTCCTGCTCGGAACGTTCGCGACGACGTCCGCCGTCGCCCTGCGCCGACCGGCGCCTGCGGCGCTGGAGGCGCGGGCGCTGCTCGAGGCGGAGATCCGGGAGGGGACGGCGCGGGCCGACGAGCTGCGGCACGCGAACGCCGCCATGTCCGCGCAGATCGCCCAGCTGCAGGGGGACGCCGCCTCCACGGACGACCCCGAGCTGTTCGCCCAGCTGCAGCGTGACGCGGTGGAGTCCGGCGTGGTCCCGGTGACCGGTCCGGGCCTTCGTCTGGTGCTGACCGACGGTGACCCGTCGGACGGCACGACTCCGGACGACGGCAGCGAGCTCGTGCAGGACAACGACCTGCAGGTGCTGGTCAACGGCCTGTGGGCCGCCGGCGCGGAGGCCGTGACGGTCAACGGCGAGCGCCTCACCTCGACGACGGCCATCCGGAGCGCCGGTGACGCGGTCCTGGTCGACAGCACTGCGCTGAGCAGCCCGTACACGGTCGAGGCGATCGGTGACGCGGCGGCGATGCAGACGCGGCTCGCGCGGCTGTCGGCCGGGCAGCACCTCGCGTCGCTCGGGCAGTACGGCATCGAGGTCCGCGTGACGGCCGAGCGTGAGCTGCTCCTGGCGGGCCGCGGTCAGCTCACGCTGCGCTCGGCACAGGTGCTCGGTGACACCGAGACGGCCACGGGCTCCGACGCTGCGTCCACCGCAGCCACGGCGCCAGGTCCGCAAGCCCTTGGGGCGACGTCGTCGGGTGTGGCAGGGTCAGGGCGACACGACGGAGAGGAGTTCCGGTGATCGCAGTGATCGGGCTCGTGCTCGGCGTGCTCGCGGGCCTGCTCATCGAGCCGACGGTTCCCGCCAACCTCCAGCCGTACCTGCCTATCGCGGTCGTCGCTGCCCTCGACGCGCTGTTCGGTGGGTTGCGCGCCTACCTCGACGGGATCTTCGACGAGCGGGTCTTCCTCACCTCGTTCCTGTCCAACGTCGTCGTGGCCGCGCTGATCGTCTTCCTGGGCGACCAGCTGGGTGTCGGGTCGCAGATGACGACGGCCGTGATCGTGGTGCTCGGCATCCGCATCTTCTCCAACGCCGCGTCGATCCGCCGGCACCTGTTCAAGGCATGACCAGCGCGGACGGGACCCGTCCCGACCCCTCCGGAGAGCCGGACACGGAGACGCCGCTCGACGACGGTCCCGTGATCGACCCGCGCGACCCGCTGGGTCTGGGTGCTCTGCCGCTCGGCGACCCGGACCTGGACGCGGACGCGGACGAGCGGTCGATGCCCGTCGTGGCCGCGCAGTCGCCGGACGAGCAGGACGCACCGGCGCAGGACGTGCTGCCGGTCGAGCACCCCGACGAGCCGCCGGTCGGCGCCGCGCGCGACGACCGATCGGATGACGACCGATCGGATGACGGCGGATCGGATGACGGCGGATCCGACGACCTGCACGCCGACGACCTGCACGCCGACGACCTGCTCTCGGACGCCGACGAGCCGCTCGCCGTCCGGTCGCCCGACGAGGGCCCGGACGGCGACGGGTCGGTCGACGGCGTCGACGACGCAGGCGGCGAGTCGAGCCAGGGCCCCCCGTCCGCGGCGGCGGTGCGTCCGGCCCGGTCGGGCTGGGCGCGGCTCGGGCACGCCATGCGACCCCGCACGACGCAGGGTCAGCTCATCACCGCCGCCCTGTGCGCGCTGCTGGGGTTCGCGCTCGTCGTCCAGGTGCGCCAGGCCACCGACACGCAGCTGGGTGCGCTGCGGCAGAACGACCTCGTCCGGCTCCTGGACGAGACGACCACTCGCACCGACGAGCTCGAGCAGGAGTCCCTCGACCTGCAGCGGGAGCGCGACGAGCTGCTGTCGGGCTCGGACCGGCAGCAGGCAGCGCTCGACGCCGCCCGTCGCACGGCCGCGATGCAGGGAATCCTCACCGGGCGGCTGCCCGCGACGGGTCCGGGCGTGCGCATCACCCTGACGGAGCCGGACGGCGAGATCCGACCCGCGACGATGCTGCACGTCCTCGAGGAGCTGCGGAACGCGGGCGCGGAGGCGATGGAGCTCAACGGGCACCGCATCACCGCGAGCAGCGCCTTCACCGGTACCCGTGGCGCGGTCGAGCTCGATGGAGCCACGCTCCGCTCGCCGTTCCGGTGGTCGGTGATCGGCGACCCTGACACGATCGCGCCGGCGCTGGAGATCCCCGGCGGCGCCCTCGTCCGGGTGCGGGCCGACGGCGGGCGGGGCACCGTCGAGAAGTCTGACCGGGTCGACGTCACCGCCGTCCGGACCCCGCACGAGCCCGAGCACGCCTCACCGGCGTCCGACGAGGGGTGAAGTCCGGGGCCGAGTCACCCGACCAGCGCCGTCCGCGTGCTGCGCGCGCGCGTCGACACCGCATAGGGTGAGTCCCGCAAGGCTGGGTCGACGGCGAGCGCGCTCGCACGGGGTGCCCGCGACCGACACGGGAGGTGCGCATGAGCGACGATCGAGGAGCGCCGGACGGCGTTCTGCCCGCCTACCGGACCGACGGTCCGGACACGACGATGACCTTCGGCTCCGTGGAGCCCGCGGAGACCGAGGCCCCCGCGGTCGGTCTGACCAGCGACGAGGCCGCAGCGGTGCACGCGCTGCCCCCCACGTCGGCTCTGCTGCTCATGCAGCGTGGGCCGAGCGCGGGCGCGCGATTCCTGCTCGATGCGGAGCGCACGACGGCCGGGCGCAGCACCAGTGCCGACATCTTCCTCGACGACGTGACGGTGTCGCGCAAGCACGCCGAGTTCGTGCGTGACGGGCAGCAGTTCATCGTGCGCGACATCGGGTCGCTGAACGGCACGTACGTCAACCGGGCGCGCATCGACGCGGTCGTGCTGCGCCCCGGGGACGAGGTGCAGATCGGCAAGTACCGGATGACGTTCCACCCCAGCCCTCACCGTGACGCCTCCTGAGCGCGCGGTGAGCGCAGCGGTCGAGCAGGTTCCGGCCGGGGCCGCGGCTGAGCCGTGGCCCCGGGGGATCTCGCGCCGCGCCTCGATGCGCATCTCGGACGTGCTCGCAGCCCTGCGCATCGAGTTCCCCGCGGTGACGACGTCGAAGCTGCGCTTCCTCGAGGAGCAGGGGCTGGTCGACCCGGTACGCACGCCCGCGGGCTACCGGCAGTACTCGCCGGCGGACGTGGAACGCCTCCGCTTCGTCCTGGTGCAGCAGCGGGACCGCTACATGCCCCTGAAGGTCATCGGGGAGCGTCTTGCCGCGCTCGACGCGGGCGAGGACGAGGAGTCGCCGTCCCGCGCGCGCCTCGCGACGAGTGACGGTGTCGCGCCGACGGCCGATCTGCTCACCGCCGAGCGGCTCGCGCAGGACGCCGGCGTGGGGGTGGAGCTCGTCTCGGAGCTCGTCGCGCAGGGAGTGCTGCGGCCCGGGCCGCGCGGCGTGTTCGACCCCTGGGCGCGTGAGGTCGTGACGGTCGCGGCGTCGCTGGCCGACCACGGCATCGACCCGCGCCACCTGCGGACGTTCCGCGCGTCGGCGGACCGGCAGGCCGACCTCGTCGAGCAGGTCGTCGCGCCATGGCGCGGACAGCGCAGCGTCTCGTCGCGCGCACGCGCGGGCACGCTCGCGGCCGAGGTCGGGGAGCTGTGTGCGCGGATGCACACGGCACTGGTCCGGTCGGCGGTCCACGACCTGGCCCCGTGACGTCGGGTCACCTCCGGCGGGCCGGTCCTCCGTGCTCCCGGCAGACGTCGCGCCCGGAGCGACGTAGCGTGTCCGTGTGGGCGTAGAACCCGAGATGGTCCCTGTCGAGGTCGTCGGTGTGCGCACGCACCTGGCCGACGATGAGATCGTCGTGCTGCTGCTGGATCCCGACGCCGCCCTGCTCGTGCCGATCCTCATCGGCCCCTCGGAGGCGTCGGCGATCGCCTCGGCGCAGGCGGGGATCGTCCCACCGCGACCCATGACGCACGACCTGCTGCGCGACGCGCTGCTGGCCGCAGGCGCGGCGGTCGACCACGTCGAGATCAAGAGGCTCGAGGACGGGGTCTTCCACGCGGCACTGGTTCTCGCGTCGGGGCGCCACGTGGACGCGAGGGCCTCCGACGCCATCGCGGTCGCGCTGCGGTTCGCGTGCCCTGTGCTGTGTTCGGCCGAGGTCGTCGCACTGGCCGGCGTCGAGCTGCGGCCCGCGGCGAGCGAGGACGACATCTCCCAGTTCCGGGAGTTCCTCGACCACGTGTCGGCCGAGGACTTCGAGACGGGAAGGGACCCGGGGCCGGAGGGCGGGGGCCGCGACGGCTGAGCCGACCGGGTGAAGAACCTCGATCTCCACCTGAAGGTGAGACTGCGCGCACGACACGCCGGGCCGCGTTCGTTGCGCCCCTGACCGCGCAGGCCTAGCGTGGCGGAAGAACCAGCACAGTACGGCCGCCTCGCAGCGCCGTCGAGGGAGGGCCCCGTGATCCGCAACGAGAGTGCCGACGACTCCGGCACGATCCCGCAGCACGCGCAGGGCCTGCTGTTCGACGACGACCTGCCCGACCTCGACGTCACGACCGGCTACCGCGGTCCGACGGCGTGCAGGGCCGCGGGCATCACGTACCGGCAGCTCGACTACTGGGCCCGCACCGGGCTGGTCGAGCCGTCCGTGCGGCCCGCGACAGGCTCCGGCACCCAGCGGCTGTACTCCTTCCGCGACATCCTCGTGCTCAAGGTCGTCAAGCGGCTGCTCGACACGGGCGTCTCGCTGCAGCAGATCCGCGCAGCGGTCGGTCACCTGCGTGAGCGCGGGGTCGACGACCTCGCCCAGATCACCCTCATGTCGGACGGCGCCAGCGTGTACGAGTGCACGTCGCCGGACGAGGTCATCGACCTCGTGCAGGGTGGGCAGGGCGTCTTCGGGATCGCGGTCGGCCGCGTCTGGCGCGAGGTCGAGGGGACGCTCGCCGAGCTGCCCAACGAGCGTGCCGACGACGACGCGACCCCCGTGGCCTCGTCCGCGCGCGACGAGCTCGCGATCCGGCGCCAGGCCCGCACCGCGGGCTGAGCCCTGGGAGGTCGGGGCGGCCGGCAGGTCGCGGCGGCTCCACAGGGACGTCCTGCGTTACACGGGCATCCTGCAGGGAGCCGTGGGCGCGGTTCTTCAGCGCGCCGGCGTCGACGCGGGCGCGCGGTCGTCAGCGACGCGGCGCGCGCATCGCCCGGTCGAGCAGCTGGTCGAACACGTCGGCGAGCTCCGCGGCTGCGGCCCCGGGCCACACGTGGACCGGCTGCGCGGCGCCCTGCGCCTGCTGCAGCGCGGCACGCTCCGGGATGCTCGGGGTCAGCACGAGAGGGCCGTAGAGCGTCTGCAGCTCCTGCAGGCGGTACGCCTGCTCGACCGAGCGTGCACGCACCCGGTTGACCACGATGCCCAGCGGCTGGAGCGCCGGCGCCGGGCCGCGGCGCAGCTCGTCGATGGTGCGCATCGCCCTGCCGACCGCCATGACGGCGAACAGGCCGGGCTCCGTCACCACGACCGCGCGGTCGCACGCCGTCAGGCCGGTGCGCGTCAGCCCGCCCAGCGACGGGGGGCAGTCGATCAGGACGAGGTCGTACCCCTCGGCCCAGGACAGCGCCAGGCGCAACCTCTCGGCGTCGGAGTCGTCGATGCGGTCGTGCAGGACGGAACGCTCGGACCCGACGAGCACGTCGAGCCCGTGGTCCGCCCAGGACGACGGAGCGGTCGCGGCCTCCACCGACTGCGGCGACGGCGCGTCGAGCACCGTCGACACGTCACCGCGGCCCGCCGTGGTCCCCAGGGCCATGGTCGAGTCGCCCTGGGGGTCGAGATCGACGACGAGGGTTCGCAGACCGCGTTCCAGGGCCGCCGAGGCGAGCCCTAGTGTCACGGAGGTCTTGCCCACGCCGCCCTTGAGGCTGCACACACCGACGACCAACACGCGGACACCGTAGTCGGATGAGGCGCCGCTCACGAAACGCGCGCCCGACACGCGGACGCCGCGGGCGCGATGGGGCGCGGCGGGCCGCGTCATGTGTCCTGATCTGCGAGGGGATGGCCACTTCGTGCCCCGAGGCGGCCGGCCCAGCGAACCGGCACCGTCGGCCGGTCGCCGGGACACGTACCCCGGGCTAGCGTGGTCGCGCCGTGAGGAGGCCGACATGACCGAGTCGTTCGATGACGCGCAGGTGCCGGAGCTCGAGTACGACGAGACGATCCCGCCGCGACCCGAGGAGGAGGTCGCCGATGCTGCGCGGGCCACCCCGGACCGCGCGGGCCACGGGGGAGACGGAGCCTTCTCGCCGGGCGACGACGCCCTGGTGGCCGACCCGCGCGGCAACGCGGGCGAGGAGCGCACGGGGCACGGGATCGCCTGACGCGCGTCGCGGGCAGCCCCACGGCGCGGATGCGGCATGCTGGTCCGGTGCTGATCCGACGTGTCGACGAGGACGACTGGCCGACCGTGCGCGATGTGAGGCTGCGCGCCCTGCGGGAGTCGCCGGACGTCTTCGGTTCGTCGCTCGCGCGCGAGGAGCGGTTCGCCGAGTCGCACTGGCGTATGCGGCTGCGCACCAGCACCACGTGGATGGCGCTCGACGACGCGGGGGAGCCACGGGGTCTGGTGTCCCTCATCCAGGAGCCCGGCTCGCCTGAGGACGACCGGCACGTCGTGTCGTTGTGGGTCGCGCCCGAGGTGCGCCGGCAGGGCGTCGGCTGGTCCCTGCTCGACGCCGCGGTGCGCGGGGGAGCGGCGCAGGGCGCGGCGACGGTCTCCCTGTGGGTCGTCGACGACAACGCCTCCGCGGTCGACCTGTACGTCCGGGCCGGCTTCACGCGCACCGGCGAACGGCAGGTGCTGCCGCGGAACCCTGACCAGACCGAGGAGCGGTACGTGCGGCACACCGACCCCGGCGGCCTGACACCTCACTGACGTCGGAGGGTGGCCCGGGTGCCTCGAGCGCGCGGATCGCGCGCCCGAGGCGGCATCGTCAGCGAGCCGAGCGGTACTGCTCCGTCAGGGGGCACTGGAACGGGTCGCGTGCCGCGAGACCGACGGCGTTCAGGTGTCGGATGACGATCCCGTACGACTCCAGCAGCGACGTCTCGGTGTAGGGGATGCCGCGCTCGGCGCAGAACGCCCGGACGGTCGGCTGCACCTTGCGCAGGTGCGGGCGCGGCATGCTCGGGAACAGGTGGTGCTCGATCTGGTAGTTGAGGCCGCCCATGAACAGGTCGGTCAGCCGGCCGCCGCGCACGTTGCGGCTCATGAGCACCTGACGGCGCAGGAAGTCGATGCGCGAGTCGCGCGGCACGATGGGCATGCCCTTGTGGTTGGGCGCGAAGACGGCACCCATGTAGAGGCCGAACAGCCCGAGCTGCACGCCCAGGAACGCGAACGCCATGCCGACGGGCAGCACCCAGAAGACGAGCGCGAGGTAGCCGCCGATGCGCGCGGTGACGAACGCGATCTCCACGGGACGCCGCTTGACGGGTCCGCGCCCGAAGATCGTCTTGACGCCCGAGATGTGCAGGTTCAGGCCCTCCAGCAGGAGCAGCGGGAAGAACAGCCAGCCCTGCCGCTGCGTGAACCACCCGACGAGCCCGGAGCGCGGCTCCTTGAGGTCCTCGGTGTGGAAGACGAGGGCACCGGTGCCGATGTCCGGGTCCGCGCCGACCTGGTTCGGCTTGGCGTGGTGGCGGGAGTGCTTGTGCTGCCACCAGCCGTAGCTCATGCCGGCGTACAGGTTGGCGATCACCAGGCTGGCCCAGTCGTTCCAGCGCCCGGAGTCGAAGATCTGCCGATGGGCGGCGTCGTGGCCGAGGAACATCACCTGGCCCAGCACGACCGCGAGGACGGCGGCGGTGACGAGCTGCCACCAGGACGGACCACCGATGACGAGGGCGGCGACCAGGCCGGCCAGCAGGAGGGTCAGCACGACGAATCGCGTCCAGTAGTACGCGTGCCGCCGTCGCAGGAGCCCGGCGGCCTCGACGGTCCGGCTCAGCGCGGTGAAGTCGCTGACGACCCGGTCGCGCACCCGTCCACCTTCGCTGACGGCGGTCGCGGGCATCTGGTCCGTGTCCATCGCGCCTACCTCGCCCATGTCGTCGTCACGAGGCCGCAGAAGCGTCCGGGGGCGGGGGAGCACTGGGCAGGCATGAAGCCCTCCTTCGGGTGCGCGAGGCGGGTCCGCGGGGACGGTCGTCGTCCTGGACGGGTCCGATCGTACGTGTGCGTACGGCAAACCGCCCACAGGGTCCAATGGATTCACTCGCGTGTGGCGGGCGGCGTCCGCGCGGCCCCCTCCGCGTCGTCGCGCGCCGCGCACGAGCTGCAACCGGCGAGGTCACCGAGCGTCGTGGACCGAGCGACGCCGCCACCGGGGGAGTGCCTCAGGATGCCGACGCGCACCTGGGGTTGGCCACGGCCCGTTGCTGAGCCGCTGCGCCTGAAAGCAGTCTTCGGGAAAGAGAACCGGACGACAGGTCCGGCCGAGCGTAAAGACTCATTGCCGCCGCTGTGGCGTCGCGTCGCGGCTAGCTGTCGTGGCTCATGAGGTCGGTGCGCGGCGACGTAGTGGGCCCAGGTGCCGGCGTCGGCCTGCTGATGGCTGAACGCGGTTGCCTGGCTGTGACCGAGCGCGGCGGCGACGACGGCGCGCGCGGAACTGCTCTCGACTTCACGCAGGTCGCAACCCATCTCGGCTGGCGTACCGGGGAGTGGGCGGTCGACTCCATCGTGGCGTCGGATGCACCACGCAGCCGCCTACTGGCACCCCTGCGTATCAAGGACGGTCGTACTCACGAGGTGAGTCAGCGGGGGCGGTCTGAGCCAGCGTCTGCGGGTTGGCCCTCGGGCTCCTGCTGAAGCACTCGCGTAGGGTGGATGCACTGACGATCAAAGGAGATGGTCTCGCGTGGGCAACTATGGATGGGTCCTAGTTATCGCACTGCCCGTGGCGGTCATCGTCGGCATCGTCGTTCGCTATGTCAGATCGCGACACGACCGGCAGGCCCGACGTGAAGGCATGCGAATCGCGTTGAGTGCCGCTGACGAAGCTCAAGGAATATTCCTCGCGCGCCCGGAGCAAAGCCCTCTGCACTCTGAGTTCACGAATCGGGCCGCGCCCGAACTGGTACTTGACGAACATGAATCCTCGCCCGAGAACAGGCTTCGGGAAAGGGAACCCAACGACAGGTCCGGCCGAGCGTAAAGACGCAATGTCGTCACGGCGGAGTCGCGTCGCGGCTAGCTGTGTGGTTGAGGTCGGTGCGCGGCGACGTAGCGGGCCCAGTTGCCGGCGTCGGCCTGCTGGTGGCTGAACGCGGTGGCGTGGCTGTAGCCGAGCGCGTCGGCGACGACGGGCGGCGGGATCTCGTTCACGAGGTCGTCGAGGGCCCGGTTCCGAGCGCCCCGCAGTTCGACTCCGAGCCGGCGGAGGCGGTCCATGACCGTGTTCGGGTGCAGGTGACGGCCTGCGCGAGGGCTGGGAAACAGCCAGTCGCTGGCGTGACTTGCGGTGTTCAGGTTGGGTCGAGCGTGCACGTGTGCGCGAAGGAGCGCGGCGAAAGGTTCGGGCAGCGGGGTGGGGTGCTTGCCAAGGGCCAGAGACATGCCACCGGGAGAGTCGTGGACCGCGTCGACGCGCAGCGCGGATATCTTCACGAGCGGTTGGGCGAGGAGCAGGAGGAGCATCCCTGCGGTCCGGAAGGGAAGCGACTCGCTCTCACCCGTCAGCAGTTCGCGGATCCACGCCATCCGTTGGTCCTGCGTCATGGAGGGCCGGCTGCGAGCCATCCGGTGAGGCACCGTGACTGCCGGGTTGATGCGGCGCGCGTTGGCGAACACGAAGAACGTCCGGATGAAGTAGCGCGTCGTTGGTCCACCGTGAAGGTAGGCGTCGACGTCGCTCTGCAGGCAGGTGGCCGCGGTGCGGCCGTGCATCACGTCGAGCCAGGTCAGGAACTTGATCGTCTCGGTGATCTCCTGCTTGGCGTGGTGCACAGGCCCTCGCAGAGTGCGATCTCCGGGGTCGATCGCGCGGATCCGGTGCAGGTGGTGCCAGCGGGCGAACTGTTCGACTGGCTGCGCGATCTCCCGGCGCAAGGAAGCCAGCTTGCGTTCGAGCCACTGCTCGAACAAAGCCAGGAAGTGCTCACGCGCGGGGAGGATCTGGTGATGCTCCAGGAGGGCGCGCAGGTGTTCGACGTGCGTCCCCGATGCGTAGGCGTCCAGCCCGTCGTGGCTCAGCGGGACCGCTCCGGAAGCAACGTCGGTCAGCAGTGCCTGCACCTTTGCTGACCGCATCCAGGTCCGGATGCTCTCGGGTCGCCGGGCTGCGGACAGCACGTCGACCAGGCGCGACATGGCCGCGGGGTCGGCTGCACCTCGGACGAGTAGAGCATCAAGCTCACGACGCAGCAGGCACCGTGCGCAGCGGCGCGCGCGGCCGATCTCGCCCTCAAGTCCACAGTCGGCGCAGGTGAAGTCGAAGGGGATGCGCGCGCACGGTGCGCACATCCGGGCTCCGTCAGCGCGCAGGCCCGGAGTCAGTCGCCCGGCGCCACACTCGGCGCACGTCCCGTGGCAGCGGGTGGCCTCGTAGAAGCAGCTGCTGCAGATACGCCCTTCCGGCCACGTGGCGCGTTGACGCGTGGCCATGCGACCACAGCGGCCGCACGGTACGTCCCCAACGGATCGGGGGCGGCCGCGGGTGGTGTTCCGAGGTCTGAGTCCGTCGGGGGAGTCACTCATCGTCCAGAACCCGGGCGCGGCGCGGCCGAACAGAACGATCGAGCGCGACGACGTTCTCGCCGGCGGTGGCGGCCTTGCGTCGCGCACGCGCGTCGGCGGCGGTGACCGTGACGAGGTCGCCGATCTCGCACTGGAAGATGTCGCACAGGGCCGCGAGCAGATGCAGTGAGACCCGTTCCGGGCGCTGGTTGACCACCCGGTAGACCTGCACTCGTGACAGCTCGATGCCGCGCTCGGCGAGCAGAGGCACCAGCTCCGTGGTGTTGTGCAATCCGCGGGCGGCCATCAGTTCAGGAAGCCGCCAGGTGTAGTCGACGTCGCGTTTCATGTCCGTCCCTCCAGCGCTTCCCGGGTGGTCCGATTCAACGCTTGTCGCAGGGTAGAGGTCCGGAAGTCGGAACTGACGAAGGTGTAGATGCCCGTGGTCGACGCGTGCTCGTGTCCCATCTGCGCCTGGACGAACAGCGGATCCCAACCGTCCTCGAGCAGGTGGGTGGCGTAGGAGCGGCGAAGCGAGTGCAGGTCGAGCCCGGCGGGGAAGTCCAGTGCCTGGCAGTACCGCCGCAGCCGCCGCAGCAGGGTCGGCTCCGTGACCAGGGAGCCACGCTCGCTCGGGAAGACGTCGAGCGTGTCGCGCGAGCCGCGCCCGTTGGCCAGCCAGTCGCGGATGACGTCGGGGGTCCATCGAAAGACCGTGAGGACCGCTCGAGGCTTCGGGGGAGAGGCGCGTCGCGCCTTGCCGAAACGGACCTTGCACACGCCGTACTTGCCGAACTCCGCGGCGTGCGGGTTGCGCGCGAAGTCGACCAGCTGGAGGTGGCGCAGTTCGTTGAACCGCAGCCCGTAGGAGTACGCGACCTTGAGCATCGTGGCGTCTCGGTACGCGGCCTGCCACCCGCGCACCCCGGCCTTGGCTATCCGTTCGACTTCGGTGTCCGCGTGGTCGAACAGGCGCTGGAGCTCGCCGTGGGTGAACGGCCGCTTCGAGGGCCCGCCTTCGTACTCCTGGACGTGGGTGGCGGTGTTCCAGTCGAAGAAGACCTGCGCCGGGTGCTGGCCGAACAGCCGTTCGCACTCGAGGTCCCAGCCGTAGTCCGGGCTCGAGATGTACGAAGTGAAGAGCCGCAGCGCCGCCTGGTGAGCGCGGATCGTGGAATGGCTCAGGTGCCGGACCGACCTCAGGTCACCGAAGTACTCCTCGACGAGCAACGGGGTCCAGCGCCAGGGAAACTCGTTGACGTACTCGCTGAATCGGCGCACGTAGCGCAGTCGTTGATCGATCGTCGCGAACTGGAGGTTCCGGGAGAGCTGCTGGTTGCGCCATCCCTGCAGCATGTCCTCGACCGTCTGGTCCTCGGGATGCAGTGAGTAGACGCTGGGGACGACCCGCACACGACCTGCCTCGTCGACCGCCACGGGGCCTCCCAGTTGGTTGCATCTGATGAATCATCGTTGCATCAGATGTAACAGGAGGACAAGACGTGCAGGTCACGGCCTCAGGCGTGACGCGCCGTCGAGCGCCGCGCGTCGACGGGGTCGCTGGGCGCGCAGAACTGCTTCCGCGTTCGCGCAGGTCAGGGCCCATCTCGGTCGACGTACCGGGGAGGGGGTGGTCGGCCCGGTGGTTGCACCAGATGCAACACGCAGTCTACGTTCTGACATAATGCACATTATCGGCATTAGCGGGATGGGGCCCGAGAGCGGTGACCCCGACAGCGGCGAGGACTCCCTGGCTCTCTAGAGCACCGCAGCGAGCGCCCTGGCCCGCTCGGCGATCGCGGCGGCGTCGGCCGGCAGCCCCGGTTCGAACGGCAACGCGAGCCGGTCCTTGCTCTTGTCGCGGTAGCGCGGGATCACGTGCAGGTGGAAGTGGAAGACGGTCTGCCACGCGACAGGCCCGGAGCAGTTGAGCAGGTTGACGCCGTCGGCACCGAGCTCGGACAGGACGGCCCGGGCGATCCGCTGCGCCGCCAGCGTGGTGGCGGCCAGATCCTCCGCGGGAATGTCCGTCAGGTCGACGCTGTGCCGCTTCGGGATGACGAGCAGGTGGCCGTCCGAGCCCGGGTCGATGTCCATGAAGGCGAAGGTCGTGGCGTCCTCGGCGACCTTCGCGCACGGGACCGTCCCCGCCACGATGCCGCAGAACACGCACTCGGGCGTCGATACGATCGGCGTCGTCACGCCGCAATCGTAGCGACTCCCCTGCCCGACACTCCGGACATCAGCGACACCCCGCCACACCGGGGACGACGGCGCGCGGTGAACCGACCACAGGGCATGCGCGCGCCAGGGGCGTCCACAGATCCCCGGGAGAGCCACCCTCGCCTGCCGGCCGACCTGCACGCTCGAGCCATGGACAGCGACGACTCCCCCGGCTGGGCAGCGCCGGGGCCGGACGACGACCTCCCCGCGCTGCCGACGCACCCGTTACGCGACGTCGACGACATCCTGGAGGTGATGCTCTCGCTGGTCGGCCCGGAGCGTGCCGGTCCTCCGGCGCTCTGGCTCGTGCTGCTCGACGCCCACGGCATGATGCTGCCCGTCGTGCTGCCCCTCGTCGGGATCCCGCTGCAGCCCGACCCGTCGCAGGTGCGGCAGGTGCTGCTCGCGATGAGCGACATCCTGGCGCACGATGCCCCGGGCGGTTCGATCGCCGCCGCGCTCGTGCGCGCCGCAGGGGGTGACCGCGGAGCGTTCGAGCGGTCGTGGGAGCACGCCCTGCGTGCGGCGAGCGACGACCGCGGCCTGCGGGTGAGCGCCGTCGTCGCGATCGGCGAGCATCGCGCGCGTGTGCTCCCACCGTGACGCTGCGGCGTGACGCCGATGGCGGAGGCGCCTGCTGGTCAGGCCGGTCCGGGCGATGCCTCGTCGATCGCGGCGAGCTGCTCGAGCGTCGGCTCCCACAGCGCGGCCGCGACGTTCGCGCGCACCTGCTCCGGCGTGCGTGCACCGGAGATGATCGACGCGACTCCCGGCTGCGCGGCGAGCCCCCCGAGTGCGACGGTCGGCAGGTCGACACCCCAGTCGTCGGCCAGAGCGGCCAGGGCCTCGATGCGGTCGAAGTCCGCGGCGGCGAGCCGGTGCGGCATGCGCGAGAGTCGGCTGCCTGCGGGGGCTTCCTGCCCGCGTCGGTACTTGCCGGTCAGCAGGCCGGAGGCGAGCGGGACGTACGGCAGGATGCCGACGCCCACGTGCTCGGCGGCGGGTACGAGGTCGGCCTCGACGCCGCGGTCCAGCAGGTTGTACCGGTTCTGCGCGGACACGAACGGGGAGGTCCCGGCCGTGCGCGCCACCCAGTCGGCATCGACGACCTGCCAGGCCGCGAGGTTCGACGAGCCGAGGTACCGGACCTTGCCCTCCACGACGAGCTCGTGGAGGGCGGCGAGCGTCTCCTCGATCGGCGTCGCCGGGTCAGGACTGTGCAGCTGGTAGAGGTCGACGTGGTCCGTGCCGAGTCGGCGCAACGACCCCTCGATCGCGCGTCGGACGTACCGGCGCGAGCCGCGCGCGCCCCAGTCGGCGCCGTTCAGCCCGCCGACGTCGAGGCCGAACTTGGTCGCGACCACGACGTCGTCGCGACGACCACGCAGCGCCGCTCCCAGGAGCTCCTCGCTCTGCCCGGGCACTCCCCCGTACACGTCGGCGGTGTCGAAGAGCGTGACGCCCGCGTCGAACGCCGCGGCGACGACCCCGTGGACCTGGTCGGGCGGGAGCGTCGCGCCGAACGTGTTGCACCCCAGGCCGGCCGTCGAGACGGCCAGACCGCTGTCGCCGAGCCGGCGGAACGTCATGGTCATGCGCACCAGACTAGGCAGACGACGTGACGCACCCCCGCGCGTCACCCGACCGGACCACCGCGCGGACCAAATCCCTGTGAGCGGTGCCCCGGTCCCCCAGCCCGGCGCGCGACCGGTCCGCGTTCCTGCCACAGTGTGTGTTCACCAGACCTTCACGGCGGGACGGAACATCGCGGTCCCCGACCACGTTGGAGCATCAGGAAGCAGATCGATTCGATTCACGACCCGGCACGGCTCGGCACCCTGAGCCGTCGGGACGACACGGCACGGAGGTCCACCATGGCCAACAGGTCCCTGCGCGGCATGCGCATCGGGTCCCACAGCATGGAGACCGAGGAGGGCGTCGACTTCGCTCCTCGGCTCCAGGCGCACTACGACTGCCCCAACGGGCACACGATCATCCTGCCGTTCTCCGTCGAGGCGGACGTGCCCGTCGTCTGGGAGTGCCGTTGCGGCGCCGAGGCTCTGCTGCGCGACGCAGCGCAGCCCGAGGCCAAGGCCGGCAAGCCGCCGCGCACGCACTGGGACATGCTCCTGGAGCGCCGGACCGTGAACGAGCTGCAGGAGCTCCTCGACGAGCGTCTCGGCCTGCTGCGCGCCGGCAAGCTGCGCCGCAGCGCCTGACGCACGGGCTCACGCCCGCTGGTCACGACGACGCCCCGGTGGTTGACCACCGGGGCGTCGTGCTGCGTGCGGGGTGTGGCCCCGTGGCTCAGGCCGGGCCGTCGGGACGCTCGTCGCGCGGCAGCCGTGCCGCGCCCACCATGCCGGCCAGCACGATCCAGACGGCCAGCACGTCGGCCGTCAGCGCGGGCCAGTTCCCTGCGCGCGTGGCGGGCGTCAGGGACTCCCGCAGGGGCAGCGAGGCCACCATCTGGTCGGCGGTGAACAGCTCGGTGCGCTGCATGACGGCACCGTTGGGTGCGATCATCGCGCTGACGCCGACGGTCGAGATCTGCACCGTGGCGCGCCCGTGCTCGATGGCCCGCAGCCGCGACATCGCCAGCTGCTGCGTGGACTCGTCCGACCACCCGAACGACGCGTTGTTGGTCTGGACGACCAACAGCTCGCCGCCCTCGGCCACCGACTCACGGACGATCGCGTCGTACGCCACCTCGAAGCAGATGACGTCGCCGATGACGACGGTGCGCCCGAGCCGGGGCGACTCGACCGGCACCACACCGGGCTCGGTGCCCGGCAGCATGTCGCGCGTCACCAGGTCGACGGCGTCCGAGAAGTGCCGCACGAACGAGCGCATCGGGATGTACTCGGCGAACGGCGCGGGCCGCTGCTTGGAGTACGTCGCGACGGGTCCCACGCCCGGCTCCCACAGGACGGCGGTGTTGTAGCGCCCGCCCGACTCCGGGTACTGCACGGTGCCCACCAGCATCGGTGCGGCGACCTCCTGCGCGACGCCGTCGATGAGCCGGGCCGCCTCCTCGTCGACCTGCGGGTCGATGTCCGTGCCGTTCTCCGGCCACAGCACGACGTCGAGGTCGCCCGGTGCCGCACGGTCCAGCAGCGCACGGGTCCCGGCGACGTGGTTGTCGAGGACCTGGCGTCGTTCACCGAACGCATCGAGGCGTCCCGGCTCGGGGACGTTGCCCTGGACCGCGCCGACGCGCAACGTCCCGATCTGCGCGACCGTGTCGAGCGGGATCAGCAGCGAGGCCAGGACCACACCTCCGGCGGCGGCGAGCGCGCCGACGGTCCGACCCAGCGCGACCTGCCGGGCCGCCAGCACCGCCCGGGCGAGCAGCACCCCGAGCCCGGCCACGACGGCGGAGAGCAACGGCGTCCCGCCCAGCCACATGAAGGCCGCGAGCGGCGAGTCCGCCTGGGAGAACGCGAGCCGCCCCCAAGGGAAGCCCCCGAAAGGCCAGGTCGAGCGCAGCTCCTCCGCCCCGACCCACAGCAGCACGAACGCGAGCAGCTGCCACGCGCTGCTGCGCCACACCGCGTGCCCCCGGCGCGCCCACGCCCAGGCGGCGCCGAACAGGGCGATGTACGCCGCCTCGAGCACGGTGAGGGCGAGCCAGGGCACGGGGCCGACGGCGTCGTCGGCCCAGGTGATCATCGGGCCGAAGCAGGTCAGTCCCCAGACGAGTCCCACGAGCGCGTTCCAGCGGGCCGAGTCACGGCGCAGCGCGAGGTAGAGCAGGGCCATACCCACCGGGGCGAGGACCGGCCAGCCGGGGTCGGGGAACGCCAGCCGCGTGACCCAGCCTCCGGCGGCGGCGAGCACGAGCGTCAACCAGCGTGCGGGCGGCGGGAGGGGCACTGCAGCAGGTTACGTCAGCGACGGGGTGGCTCCGGCGGGAGGCTCCGCGGCGCAAAGCCCAGGCGCGCCGCCGATGGTGCGTCGCGCTCCCCCGCCCGACGCCCGTGTCCGACCGGTGATGCTCGACCGCTCTGTCGGACCGGACCGCTCGGCCGCACCGCACGGCCGGCCCGACCGACCGGCCCGCGCGCCCTTCGTACCGGCGAGGACATGTCCTGCCGTTTTCTGTTGAGCGCGCGGACCCGGCCGGAGCTCGGACCGTGCGGCACCGGATCAGCGGTACGTGTGGATCCCCCTCCGGTGCCCGCAACGACGGGCCACTGCGAAACTACCCCGCTGGCCCATCGTGTCAAGGGGACGTCCGGGCTGGTCAGGAGGATCGACCCAGGCCACAGCGTCCGCTTCGACCGTTCAGGGAAGACTTCACCCGGCGTGTCGTCAGCGTGTCGCGATTCGGGGCGACAGGGACGATTCGCCGCGGCGCCCGATTGCCGCGCTTTTTCACCCGCCGTCGGACGGGTAGCGCACATCAGTCCAGCGCGTCGTGCAGGACGACCCCGGCGCGCGTCGTCCGCAGGCACCGCGGCGTGGGCTCGTCGGGCCCCAGGTCCGGCAGCAGCGGGCTGCCGGCGCGAGGGTCGGCGCTCCACGTCGAGGTCCGCGACGCCTGGACGACGAGGTGCTCGGCCTGCCACACGGCGAGGTGCGCCGGCGCGCCGACCCGCACCTCCCCGGCGCCGCTGTGGTCGAGCCCGGCGAGCCGCCACCCACCGCGGGTCGCGGCACGGAACGCGGCGCGCACCGAGATCCGCTGGTCCGCCTCGTGGTGCCCCGACGCGCCGCGCACACCGGCCCACGGGTCGAACGGTGTCACGGGTGCGTCCGAGCCCAGGGCGAGCGGCACACCGGCCGCCGCCAGGTCGGCGAACGGGTTGAGGGACGCAGCCCGCCCGCGTCCCAGCCGGGTCGCGTACATCCCGTCAGGGCCGCCCCACGCCGTGTCGAACGCGGGCTGCACGGACAGCCGCAGGCCCAGCAGCACCATCTGCGCCAACGAGTGCGCGTCGACCATCTCGGCGTGCTCCACGCGGTGACCCGCGGCGGCGATCGCCGCTGTGCCCTCGACATCGGCCGCGGCGCGCAGACCCAGCAGGAGCTCGTCCAGCGCGCGGTCGCCGATGACGTGGAACGCCGCGTGCCGCCCGGCGCGGGTCACCGCGGTCACGTGGTTCGCGATCTGCTCGGCCGACATGTGCAGCGTGCCCGACGTGCCGGGTGCGTCGGCGTACGGGTGCCGCAGGGCGGCGGTACGTGAACCGATGGACCCGTCGACGTTCAGGTCCCCCCCGATCCCCGTCAGGCCGGGCAGGTCGGCCAGGAGCGCGCGGGCGTCGTCCACGGTGACGCACTGCTCCGCGCGGTACCCGATGACGAGCGGCAGCCCGGAGGCGTCGTCGGCGGTGGTCGTCAGCAGCTCACGCAGCCCGTCCCGCGTGTCGACGTGGGGCGCGGACTGCTCGTGGACGGAGACGATGCCCTGCGCGGCGGCCTGTGCGAGGACGTCGCGGTACAGCTGGCTGCGCTCCTGGGGTCCGACGGCCCGCGCCACGGCACGCGCGGCGTGGTGCGCTGCGCCCGTGACCCGGCCGTCGTCCGACCAGCCGGGCAGGTCGCGCAGCCCGGCGAGGTCGGCCAGCGCGCTGGAGACCACGGCGGAGTGCACGTCGACCCGCGCCAGGTAGACCGGCAGGCCCTGCCCGGCGACGTCGAGCTCGTGCCGGGTCGGGGGTCGTCCTTCGGGCCACGTGCTCTCGTCCCACCCGGTGCCGTGCACGACGCGGCGGTCACCTGGCGCGCGGGACGACGCGATGCGGGCGACGGCGTCCAGCGCGGCGGCCGCGCTCGGCACTCCCCCGGCCGCTGTCAGGTCCAGCCCGGCGGCGGCCAGGGCGGTCTCGAGGAGGTGCACGTGTGCGTCGACGAACCCGGGGGCGACGAGCGCCCCCTGCAGCTCCACGACCTCGTCGACGCCTGCGACGAGGCCGTCAGCGGTGTCGTCCGAGCCGAGCCAGGCGATCACCCCGTCCTCGACGAGCAGAGCCTCGGCGAAGGGGTCCGTCGGTGAGTGCACGACGCCGTGCCGGTAGAGGGTCGAGGTCACAGCGGTCCACGATAGGGCCACCTGGACGGTCGTGGCGTCTGCGGGTCGGACAGGCGTCCGACCCGCCCGCGGTCAGACGGCCGAGTACGCCACCACGCCGCGGCGCAGAGCGGTCACCGCGCGGTCCGCCGTGGTACGTAGGCGGGCCGTGGGCGCGGCGCCCGAGATCTGGTCGAGGACGTCGATCACCTGCTTGCACCAGCGCACGAAGTCCCCCGCAGCGAGGTCCGACCCACGCAGCACGGCGTCCAGGCTGCGACCGGCCGCCCACCGGTGGATCGGTTCGACCAGGCCCATGTCGAGCGGCTGGATGGTCTCGAGCCGCGCGTCGTGCTCGAGGTCCTCGAGCTGGGACCACGCCCGGACCGCGGCGTCGAGCGCGCGACCGAGGCGGCTGTCCGGACCTCCCGGGACGCGCGCCTCCGCGGCGTCGTCCCGACGCGACCGGTACACGATCGTGGAGACCGCCGCGGCGAGCCCGGGCGCGTCGAGCTCGTCCCACACGCCACGGCGCAGGCACTCCGCCAGCACCAGGTCGTTCTCCGCGTACAGGCGGCGCAACCAGCCGCCGTCCGGGGTGACCTGCAGGGCGCCGAACTCGTCCGTCGTGAGGTACCCGAGGGTGCACAGCACGTCGCAGATGCGGTCGAACACGGCCGCGATCGAGCCGGTGCGCCCGGCGATCCGTCGCACCAGTGCGGCGTGCTCGTCCCGCAGCCGTGCCCAGCGCTCGGCCCACCGCGCGTGGTCCTCCCGCTCGGGGCAGCGGTGGCACGGGTGCGCGCGCAGCTCGCGACGCAGCGACTCGAGCTCGGCGTCGTCGGCGGCTGCCGACCTGCGCTCCGCGCGCCGGCCGGCAGCGCGCGCGGGTGCCGGGGCGAGGTCGAGCTCGTCGAGCCGGGACCGCAGCCGCGCCGCCAGGTCGCGCCGGGCGGCGGGCGCCCGGACCTCGAACCGACCCGGGACCTTGAGCCGACCGACGGTGCGCAGGCCGGTCCCCACGTCCGCGACGGTCAGGCGGCGGACCTGCCGGTCCGTGGTCAGGACGGTCGGCCGCGGCCCGTCGAACCCGCCCTTGCCGCCGGGGTCGACGACGACTGCGTGCTCGACGCGCCGTCCGGCGGGGATCTCCACGACGTCACCGACGCGCAGGCCCTCGAGCGTGCGCGCGACGTCGGCGCGCCGCGTCGCGGCCTGGGCCTTCGCCAGGCCGCGCTCGCGGTCGGTGATCGCCCGGCGCAGGTCCATGTACTGGCCGAAGTCGCCGAGGTGGCACGACATCGCCTCGGCGTAGCCCTCCAGCGCCTCGGCGTGCGTCTGCGCCTGGCGTGCCAGTCCCACCACGCCGCGGTCCGCCTGGAACTGCGCGAAGGACGTCTCGAGGACGTCGCGGGCCCGCTCGCGCCCGACCTGCGCGACGAGGTTGACGGCCATGTTGTACGTGGGGCGGAAGGACGAGCGCAGCGGGTACAGCCGCCGTGACGCGAGCCCGGCGAGCTGCACGGGGTCGAGGGCGCCGTGCGCGACGACGACGGCGTGCCCCTCGGTGTCGATGCCGCGGCGGCCCGCCCGCCCGGTGAGCTGGGTGTACTCCCCCGGTGTGACGTCGACGTGCGAGCTGCCGTCCCACTTCACGAGCTTCTCGAGCACGACCGACCGGGCGGGCATGTTGATGCCCAGCGCGAGGGTCTCGGTGGCGAACACGACCTTGACCCAGCCCCGGGAGAACAGGTCCTCCACCGTCTCCTTGAACAGCGGCAGCATGCCTGCGTGGTGTGCGGCGACGCCCCGCACGAGACCCTCGACGAACGCGTCGTAGCCGAGGATCTCGAGGTCCTCCGGCGGGATGGCCGCGCACCGCTCCTCGGCGACGCGCCGGATGTCGGCCCGCTCCGCCGGGGTGGTCAGGCGCACGCCGGCGGTCAGGCACTGCTGCACCGCGGACTCGCAGCCGAGGCGGGAGAAGATGAAGACGATGGCAGGCAGGAGCCCGGCCTGGTCGAGCTCGTCGACGACCACGAACCGCGGCGCGGGGCGCACTCCCGTGCCGGGCCGGTGGCCGCCGCGCCCGCGGTCCCCCCGGTCGCGTGGCCCGCGGCGCTCCCGCTCCCCCGGCGGTTGACGCCGCAGCAGGTGGGTGAGGTCAGGGTTGATGGGCGGGTCGACGCCCGGCGCGGTGGGGTCGACGTGCCCGGCGTACAGATCGAGGAGCCGGTCGCCCACCAGGACGTGCTGCCCCAGCGGGACGGGACGGTGCTCGCTGACGACGACGGTGGTGTCGCCCCGCACGGTGGCGAGCCAGTCGCCGAACTCCTCCGCGTTGGACACCGTCGCGGACAACGAGACCAGCTGGACGTCGTCGGGCAGGTGGATGATCACCTCTTCCCACACGGGCCCGCGGAACCTGTCCGCGAGGTAGTGGACCTCGTCCATGACGACGTACCCGAGGCCGTCGAGCGCCGCCGAGCCGGCGTACAGCATGTTGCGCAGCACCTCGGTGGTCATGACGACCACGTCGGCGTCACCGTTGACGGTGGTGTCGCCGGTCAGCAGCCCGACGCGCTCGGTGCCGTGCAGCCGGGCCAGGTCGGCGTACTTCTGGTTGGACAGCGCCTTGATGGGTGTCGTGTAGAACGCCTTGCGTCCGGCCGCGAGTGCCAGGTGGACGGCGAACTCCCCGACGACCGTCTTGCCGGCCCCGGTGGGTGCGGCGACGAGGACGCCGCTACCGCGTTCCAGGGCGGCGCACGCCTCGACCTGGAAGTCGTCGAGCGGGAAGTCGAGCCGCGCCCGGAACTCCGCGAGCCGGCCGCGGTCGGCGGCGGCGCGACGCCGGGACGCGGCGTAGCGCTCGGCCGGTGACGGCTCGGGTGGGGAGGACGGGCGGTTCGGCTCGAGCGTGTCGGGCGCGACGCGTGGGGTGCTGCGGCGACGTGAGGGCACGGGGCAACCCTAGGCACGTGGGGTCCCCCGGGCGCGCGGCACGTCGCTACCCGAGCAGGAGGAGCGCCCCCGGTACCACCTCGACCAGCAGGGGCAGGCCACCGAGGCGCTCGCCGTCCGCGAAGGCGGCAGGTGGTGCGGGGCCCAGGTCGGGCGCGGGCTCGACGAGGACCCGGCGCCCGCGCAGGACGCGCACCCGCGGGTCGTCGACGTGCCGCCCGCGGTAGATGCGCGGGAAGATCCCGACGGCCTCCCGGCGTGAGAACGGGCCGGCGAGCACGACGTCGAGCAGGCCGTCGTCGGGGACGGCGTCGGGGGCGATCGGCAGGCCACCGCCGAACCACGGGGTGTTGGCCACGGCGACCAGGGTGCCGGCGGACTCCCACGTGGTGTCGTCGACCTGGACGCGGTAGCCGTAGGGGCGGAACGCCGCGAGCTCGGGCACCAGGGCGCGCAGGTAGCGGGCGTGCCCGTGCGGCCACGTCAGGGCGTTCGCGCGCGCGTTGACAGCGGCGTCCAGACCGCAGGACAGGACACCGGCGTACCACCGTGGCGAGTCCCCGTCGGGTGGGCCCGCGCGGACGGCATCGACACGGCGCGGCCCGGCGCGCAGCGCCCGGTCGACCACCGCGACGGCGCGGTCGACGTCGCCGCGGGGCAGACCGAACGACCGCGCGACGTCGTTGCCGGTGCCGACCGCGACGATGCCGAGCGGCAGGTCGGTACCCGCGACGACACCGACGCCCAGGTGCACCATGCCGTCGCCGCCGACCACGACCAGGGCGTCCAGACCGGCGGTCGCCGCCTCGCGCGCGCGGTCCGTCGCCAGGGCGAGCGTGGGCGCGGACAGGTCGTGCACGTCGTGGCCGGCACGCCGCAGGAGACGGTGGGTGCGGCGTCCGACGCTGCTGCCGTGTCCCGTGCCGGCGACCGGGTTGACGACGAGACCGACGGTGCTCATGCGGTGCCCGGTGCGGTGTCGTCGTCGGCCATCGTGCCGTCGAGCCGCGGCAGGCCCTGGGCGACGAGCTTGCGGTCGAGCCGTCGGTCGTGCAGCACGCACACGCCGAGGGCGGCGAAGAAGAGCAGGCACATCGGGATGGCGACGGCCAGCATCGTCATTGCGTCGGGTGTGGGGGTCGCGATGGCGGCGAACACGAACGCGACGAGCACCGCCCAGCGCCAGCCCGCGAGCCACGTGCGGGCGCGCACCAGGCCGACCAGGTTGAGCGCCACCATGACGACGGGCAGCAGGAACCCGACGCCGAACGCCAGGACGACGCGCATGACGAAGCTCAGGTACAGCTGCGCGTCGACCCAGTTGGTGGTCTCGGGTGGGACGAAGTCCGCGAACAGGTGCACCGCGTTGGGCAGGGCCCACCACGCGAGTGCCGCACCGGCGAGGAACAGCGGGACCGCGACGGCGAGGAACCCGACGGCGTACCGGCGCTCCTTGGACGTCAGACCCGGGGTGATGAACGCCCACAGCTGGTAGATCCACCACGGGGCGGTGAGGAGCACGCCGAGGAACAACGAGACCTTCACCTGCATGTCGAACGCGGTGGCCACGCCCTGGAAGTTCAGGGCCACCTGCCGGCCGCGTTCGTCGGCGATGTCGAGGACCGGCTGCTGGAGGATGTCGAAGACCGGCTCGTACAGCAGCCAGCCGCCGACGCCGCCGACGAGCAGCCCCAGCGCGACGAGCACGATTCGTCGGCGCAGCTCGCGCAGGTGCTCACGCAACGGCATGCGGCCGTCGGGCTCGGCGCCGCGCCGGGGTCTCCGGCTCACGGGCGGTTCAGGGACGCGGCGGGGCGGGCGGCCCGGCCGGGGGCGGCGGCGGCACGTCGGTCCCGGGTCCGGCCACCGGGTCCGGGCCGGCAGCGGGGTCGTGCCGCTTGTCGTCGTCGGTGAGGTCCTTGACCTCGTTCTTGAAGATCTTCATGGACTGGCCGATGCTCTTGGCCAGCCCCGGCAGGCGGTTCGCCCCGAACAGCAGCAGGACCACCACCAGGACGATGATCACGTGCCAGGCACTGATGTTCCTGCCCATGACGACCCCTCTGTGATCCGGTGTGTTCCTGCGCCCGCGAGTCTATGTCGTCGCTCAGGCGTGCCGATGCACCTGTCCTCGTGGACGGGCGCCGACGCTGGGTCCGCCGACGTCACCCGAGCCAGCGCGCGGACGCGTCCGCGACGCTCGCGCGGTGCCTGTCGCGTCGCCGTGCGCGTCGCTCACGCCGCTCGGCGCGCAGCTGCTCGACACGGGCCCGCAGCGCGTCGGCGTCGCCACCCAGTGCCGGGCGCAGCTCCACGTGGGCCGCACGTGCCTGCTCCTCGAGCTCGGCGGCGCGCTGCGCGAGCTGCTCGGCGACGTCACCGGCGCGGACCAGCTCGTGCCCGAGCGCGACCGCCGAGCGCCAGAGCCGCCGCCCCACCAGGAACGCCCCGGCGAGGGTCGCCAGCACCAGGACCGTCCAGACCGTGAACCAGAGCACCTCAGGCCTCCCCCGTCGTCGTGCCGAGCAGCGGGCCGTACGCCTCGAGCGCCGCGCGCGCCGCGGCGGCGGTGTCCCGCGCCACGTGCGACGGGCGGACCTCGAGGACCTCGTCGGCGACCTGCAGGAGCAGGTGCCGCAGCCACGCGGGCTGCACGACGCGCAGGTCGACCTCGAAGGCCCCGTCCGGCAGCTCACGCGTGCGCTCGACGGGCACGGTCTCGGCGACCCACCGTGCCCGCCCGGCCAGCCTGACCGTGACGAGCTCACCGGACGCGTCGGGCTGGAAGTCGACGTCGTCGTCGGCGAGCGGGTGCTCGTCCGCCGGTGCGTCCAGGACGGTCGCCTCGACGATCCGGTCGACGCGGAACTTGCGCTCGGCGTCCGCGGCCAGCGACCACGCCAGCAGGTAGGAGTGCTCGTCCGCCGTGACCAGCCGGACGGGGTCGACCTCGCGCTCGGTCAGGACGTCGGACGCGTCGACGTACCGCAGACGCAGGCGACGACGACCCGTCAGGGCGGTCCCGATCGCGGCGGCGACGGCGGGCACAGCGCCGACCTGGAGCTCCACGTCGACCGGCGCGCCGGCGGCCGCGTCACCGGTCGCGGCCTGCACCTTGGCGAGCACCGAGTCGAGCGCCGCGGCGCGCTCCGCGTCGAGTGCCGGGCGCAGCGCCGTGAGCGACCGCAGCGCCGCGAGCAGCGCGACACCCTCCCGCGGCCCGAGCCGCAGGGGCCGCGTGACGCCACGGCCCTCCGTGAGCCGCACGACGCCCTGCTCGTACGACGAGGCGTCGAAGTCGATGAGGTCGTCGGGCAGGTACCCGGGCGTGCCGGTGACCCACAGCGTGTCGACGTCGGCCATGACCTGCTCGGGCGTGACGCCGAACTGGGCCGCGACCTGGTCCACGGGGACGTCCTCGTGCCGCTCGAGGTAGGCGATCATCCCGAGCATCCGCACCAGGCGGTCGCTCGCGCGCTCAGGCACCTCGCGCCTCCTCGACGTGGGGGTCGCGCCGACCCGTGGGGCCGGCCGCGTCGGTGCCCGGTGGCCGCAGCGCGTCCAGCGTCGCCGCGACGCGCAGCATCCCGACGACCGCGTCACGCACCTGCGGCGGGTCGAGGACGACCACGGCGTCGCCGTAGGCGACGACCTCCTCGGCCAGCTCCCAGTCGAGGCGGTAGGGCACCGCCACCAGCTCACGGCCGTCCAGGACGTGGTCGGCACCGGGGGGCAGCGGGCGGTCCGCCGGGGCGGGCGTGGCACGTGCCCGCAACGCCTCCGCCCGGTGCGGGGTCACCGCGAGCAGTGCCGTGCGCTCCGGCCCGTCGCCCATCCATGCGTGCGACGCGTCCGCGAGCTCCTGCGCGGTCGGCGCGTCGAACCCGCCCGGACCGCCCAGGGGCCGGACGGCACCGCGGATGCGGCTGAGCCGGAACGACCGGCTCGCGTCGCGGTCGCGGTCCCGCGCCAGCAGCACCCACCCCCCGCGACGGGCCAGCAGCTTCCACGGCTCGACGCGCCGCTCGCGCACCTCACCGGTCGTCGCCGCGTGGTACGTGAACCGGACGGCCTGCCGGTTCTGCACGGCGTCCACCAGCGGGGCGAAGGCGTCGCCCCCGGCCCGCACGCGCGGGGCCAGACCGGCCACGAGGTCGTGCGCCTGGGGGGCCTCACCCACCGCGCGGAGCTTGGTCAGGGCGCGCGTCGAGTCCGCACGCAACGACTGGTCCTGCCACACCTGCGCCGCGAGTGCCAGGACGCCCAGCTCGGCGGCGGTCAGCTCGATCGGGGGCAGCGACCAGCTCGCCGTGTCGATGCGGTACCCGATGTCGTCACCGTGCCCGGCGTGCGTCACCGTCAGGACCGGGATCCCCAGCTCACGCAGGGTGTCCTTGTCGCGCTCGAACATCCGCTCGAAGGCCTCGTCCGAACGGGCGTCCCTGTACCCGGCGACGGAGGTGCGCACCTGCTCCTTCGTCATGCGGCCCGGAGTGTTCACCAGGGCGATGACGAGGTTGAGCAGGCGCTCGGCGGGCGGGATCGCGGGAGGCATCGAGCACCACGGTAGTCGTCGCGGGCGCGCTCGCGGGCGCGGACGGCGCACGGCACGCCGGTAGCGTGGGCGCGTGATCGCGTGGCGTGCGGGAGTGGTGACGGAGTGCCGGGCCCGGTGGGACGGTGCCTGCGAGTCGACGGTGGCGCTCGACGGCGAGGACCGCACGGTCCGGGCGCTGTCGTACCCGCACCTGGTGGGCGAGGTGGTCCCGGGTGCGCACGTGCTCCTCAACGCCACCGCGTTGCTGCGAGGGCTGGGGACCGGGGGGTACGCGCTCGTCGTGGCACGCACCGACGCGCTGGTGCCCGACCCGCTGCCCGGCCCGGGCCACCTGGTCAAGGCGCGCTACACCCCCCTGCAGGCGATGGTGCTGGGCGTGGACGACCAGGAGTCGCCGCACCACGACGTCCTGCGTGACGCCGACGACCTCGCGGGGCTGCCCGTGGTCGTCGCGGACCTGCACTCGGCGCTGCCCGCGGTGATCGCCGGCGCCCGCGCCGCGGCCGAGCGGCTGGGACGGGAAGCACCACGCGTCGCGTACGTCATGACCGACGGGGGTGCGCTGCCCGCGTGGTTCTCGCGCGCCGTGGACGGCCTGCGCACCGCCGGGTGGATCGCGGCGTGCGTGACGACGGGTCAGGCGTTCGGCGGCGACCTCGAGGCCGTCACGGTCCACACCGGGCTGCTCGCCGCGCGGCACGTCGTCGGCGCGGACCTCGTGGTGGTGGCGCAGGGCCCGGGGAACCTGGGCACCGGCACACGATGGGGCTTCTCCGGCGTCGCGGCCGGTGAGGCCCTCAACGCCGCCGGCGTGCTCGGGGGGCGCCCCGTCGCGTCCCTGCGGGTGTCCGGGGCCGACGCGCGCGAGCGTCACCTGGGCGTGTCGCACCACTCCTTGACGGCGTACGGCCGGGTCGCGCTGTCCCCCGCCGACGTGGTCGTCCCGGTGTTCTCCCGCGACCTGCCCGGCACGCCGCGGGACCTCACGGCCGACCCGGAGCCCGCGGCGTGGACCGCGCTCGCGGACCGCGTCGCCGGTCAGGCCGCCGCGCTCGCGGTGCCGCAGGGACGCCACGCGGCCGTGGCCGAGGCCGCCGGGACGGACCTGCTCGACGCGCTGCGGAGCTGCCCGGTGCGGCTGTCGACCATGGGGCGAGGCCTCGACGCCGACCCCGCGGCCTTCCTCGCGGCCGCGGTCGCGGGCGTGCACGCCATCACGGTCGCCTGACGCGCCCCCGGTGGGGTCGCGTCGCGGCTCGTGCCCGCCGCTGGTCGTGCGTTTGCCGTCAGTCGTCGGCGGCGGTCGCCGTGCGTCGGGCGACGAGGGTCGCGAGCCGACGCGCCTCACGCTCGGCGCGCTCCCCGTCGGAGCGCTGCACGCCCATGACGGCGATGGTGTCGCCGTCGGCCAGGTCCAGCTGGACCCAGGGGCGCCCCTGACCGAACCGCACGGAGACCACCTGCGCCCACGCGACGTGCGTGGTGATCAGCAGGTTGCGCACGCGCAGGCCGGTGTCGTCCGGGACGGCGCTCACCGACGCCTGCCGCCAGCAGAACCAGGCGATCGCCAGGGCGAACAGCACGAAGCCGATCTGGTCGAGCGTCGCCAGGCCCGGCATCGTCGCGACCAGCACGAGCGTCAGCACGACGACCGCCGCCGCCACGGCGAGCGACACGACCCGTGCGAGGCGGGGTCGGAACGGGGCGGCGAGGTCGTCGTCGGCCGTCATGTCAGATCCGGCACGCCAGGATCGAGGTGACGAGGATCGCGCGTGCGCCGACGTCGTACAGGGAGTCCATGACGCGGTTGGTCTGGCTGCGCGGCACCATGGCGCGCACGGCGGCCCACTGGCCGTTGTGCAGCGGTGACACCGTCGGCGACTCCAGGCCCGGGGTGATGGCCACGGCCGCCTCGACGAGCTCCAGCGGCACGTCGTAGTCCATGAGGACGTACTCGCGGGCCGTGAGCACGCCCTGCAGCCGCCGCGTCAGGATGTCGAGGCCGGCGGGCTGGTCGACGTCGGCGCGGCGCACCAGGACGGCCTCGGAGCGCAGGATCGGCTCGCCGAACACCTCGAGCCCGGCGGCGCGCAGCGTCGACCCGGTCTCGACGACGTCGGCGATGACGTCCGCGACGCCGAGCTGGATGGCCGACTCCACCGCTCCGTCGAGCCGCACGACGGCCGCCGGCTCGATGCCTCGCTCGCGCAGGTACGCACCGACGAGCTCGGCGTACGACGTGGCGACGCGCAGCCCGGCGACCTGCCGGGCGTCGGTCAGGCGCCCGGCGGTGCCGGCGAACCGGAACGTGGAGCGCGCGAACCCCAGGGGCAGGTGCTCGACCGCCGACGACGCGGAGTCGATGAGCAGGTCCCGGCCCGTGATCCCGACGTCGACGGTCCCCGCACCGACGTACACGGCGACGTCGCGCGGACGCAGGAAGAAGAACTCCACGTCGTTGTCCGGGTCCGGCAGGACCAGCTCACGGGAGTCGCGGCGCTGGCGGTAGCCCGCCTCACGCAGCATGTCGCAGGCGGGCTCCGACAGGGAGCCCTTGTTGGGGACGGCGATCCTCAGCACGGTGTCCTCGGTGGTTCGGTGGTGGCGGTCGGGGGCGTGACGGTCGGCGGTGCCGTCACAGGTGCGTGTACACGTCCTGCAGCGTCAGGCCCTTGGCGAGCATGAGCACCTGCAGGTGGTACAGCAGCTGCGAGATCTCCTCGGCGGCGCGCTCGTCGGTCTCGTGCTCGGCGGCCATCCAGACCTCGGCGGCCTCCTCGACGACCTTCTTGCCGATGGCATGGACACCCGCGTCGAGCTCGGCGACCGTGCCGGACCCCGCGGGGCGGGTGGCAGCCTTGTGGGACAGCTCGGCGAACAGCTCCTCGAACGACTTCACGCGCCGAGCCTAGACGCCCGTCCGACCCGTCGCGCACACGCGTCGCTCACGCGTCCCCCCAGGTGCGCAGCGTCAGGGCGGTCGCGACCGCCGCCTGCGCCGCCTCCGCACCCTTGTCCTCGTGCGAGCCGGGCAGCCCCGCACGGTCGAGCGCCTGCTGCTCGTCGTCGCACGTCAGGACACCGAAGCCCACCGGCACACCGGTGCGCAGGGCGACCTGCGTCAGACCCCACGTGGCGGCCTGGCACACGAAGTCGAAGTGCGGCGTCCCGCCCCGGATCACCACACCGAGCGCGACGACCGCGTCGGCCGTGCCGGCCGCGCGCTGCGCTGCGACGGGCAGCTCGAACGAGCCGGGGACGCGGACCGTCGTGACGTCCTCGACCCCGGCCTCGGCCAGGGCGCGCTGCGCACCGGCCACCAGGCCGTCCATCACCTCGGTGTGCCAGCTTGCCGCCACGACGACGACCCGCAGGCCGCGGCCGTCCAGGTCCAGGGTGGGTGCGCCTGCGCCGCTCATGCCAGATCCTCCAGAGGGTCGAACGTGTGGTCGGTGGTGTCGGCGCCCGCGGGTGCGGGGCCGGCGATGACGGGCGCCACGTGCACGGCCGGCTCGACACGCGGTGTGCCGGACGCGCCGCCGTCGAGGTGCAGTGCGTGGCCCATGCTGGTGGCCTTGGTGCGCAGGTACGCCTCGTTGTGCGGGGTGCGACCGACCTCGATGCCACGGACCTCGGTCACGTCGATGCCGTGCGCGCGCAGGCCCGCGACCTTGGCGGGGTTGTTGGTCAGTAACCGCACCCGGCGCACGCCCAGGTCCGCGAGGATCGCCGCTGCCGCGCCGTACTCACGCCGGTCCGCGGGCCACCCCAGGTCGATGTTGGCCTCGATGGTGTCGCGGCCGTCGTCCTGCAACGCGTACGCGGCGACCTTCGCGAGCAGACCGATGCCCCGGCCCTCGTGTCCGCGCAGGTACACCACGGCCCCACCCTCCGCGGCCGCGATCTCGAGCGCCGCGTCGAGCTGCGGGCCGCAGTCGCAGCGCGCCGATCCGAACGCGTCGCCCGTGAGGCACTCCGAGTGCACCCGCACCGTCGGCTCGTCGACGAGCCCCGCGGTCGACACGAGCGCGACGTGCTCGTCCCCCGTGCGCAGGTCGCGGAACCCGTGGATGCGGAAGTCGCCGTGACGCGTCGGCAGGTACGCCGTGTGCGTCGGGTGCACGCGCGGTGCCGTGCCCAGGTCGGCCGGGGCCGCGGGCTCCAGGGGGTCGTTCTCCGCACGCCACGCGCGCAGGTCGGCGATCGTCAGCAGCACCAGCCCGGCCTCGGCCGCGATGCGCGAGGCCTCCGGCAGCCGGACCATCTGCCCGTCGTCCCGCACGAGCTCGGCGATCCCGGCCACGGGCTCCAGACCCGCCAGACGGCACAGGTCGACCGCCGCCTCGGTGTGCCCCGCCCGGTGCAGCACGCCCCCGGGGACGGCACGCAGCGGCAGGACGTGCCCCGGGCGGATCAGGTCGTTGTGCCCCGCCGCCGGGTCCGCCAGCACACGCAGCGTGCGCGCCCGGTCGGCGGCCGAGATGCCTGTGGACACGCCCGTCGCGGCGTCGACCGTCACGGTGTACGCCGTGCGCCGCGGGTCCTGGCTGTGCGGCACCATCAGCGGCAGGTCGAGCGCGTCCGCCCGCGCGGCCGGCATCGGGGCGCACAGGTAGCCCGACGAGTGCCGGATCGTCCAGGCCACCCACTCGGGCGTGGCGGACTGCGCCGCGAGCACCACGTCGGCCTCGTTCTCGCGGTCCTCCGAGTCGGACACCAGCACCGGACGCCCCGCGCGCAGCGCCTCGAGGGCCTCCTCGACCGTCCCCAGCCGGATCTCCGCGCTCACCGGGTCACCCCCGCGGTGGTCAGGAGCCGTTCGGTGTACTTCGCGAGCACGTCCACCTCGAGGTTCACCCGCGCCCCGGGAGCAAGCTCACCCAGGGTCGTGACCTGCAGCGTCGTGGGAATCAGCGAGACCCCGAACACGTCGTCGCCCACGTGCGTCACCGTGAGGGACACGCCCTGCACCGTGATCGAGCCCTTCTCCGCGACGTAGCGCGCGAGCGACGGGTCCAACGCGATCTCGATGTCGTCCCACCGCGGCCCCGGGCGGCGCGACCGGACCTCGCCCACGCCGTCGACGTGGCCCTGCACGACGTGGCCGCCGTACCGGCCCCCGACCGCCAGGGCCCGCTCCAGGTTCACGGCGTCCCCCTCGACGAGGTCACCCAGCGCCGAGCGGCGCAGCGTCTCCGGCATGACGTCCGCGACGAACGTCCCGTCACCCGGCAGCTCGGCCACGGTCAGGCACACCCCGCTCACCGCGATCGAGTCCCCCAGCGACGCGTCCGACGTGACCAGCGGCCCACGGACCCGCAGGCGCGCGTCGGCCTCGTCACCGTCCCCCGGCACGAGGGCCACGACCGTGCCCATCTCCTCGACGATCCCGGTGAACATCAGCTCTCCTTCTCGGTGGACGTGCGTGCGATCGGGTCCGCCGTACCGCGCGGTGGGTGCTCGGGCGTCGCGACGACGAGCACGTCGGGCCCCAGCGGCAGGACCTCGGTCGGCACCAGCCGCACCGCGTCCGAGATCGTCGTGATGCCGAGGTCCCCGATCGCGGCCGTACCGGCACCCAGCAGGACGGGCGCCACGTACGCGTGGACCTCGTCGACGAGACCCGCCGCCAGGAACGCGGCCGCGAGCGTCGGCCCACCCTCGACCAGGACGTGACGGACCTCACGCTCGTGCAGCACGGCCAGGACCCGCGCGGGGTCGTGCGTGCGGACCTGCACGAGCTCGCCGCCCGGGCTGCGCAGCCGCGCACCCGGCGGCACGTCCCGCTGCCCCACGACGACGCGCAGCGGCTGCTCCTCGACCAGCGACCCGTCGCCCGTGCGTGCGGTCAGCGACGGGTCGTCGACCAGAGCCGTCCCGGTCCCCACGACGACCGCCCCGACCTGCGCCCGGTGCGCGTGCGCGTGCTGCCGCGCCACGTCCGACGTGATCCAGCGGCTCGTGCCGTCGAGGGCCGCGACCCGCCCGTCGAGCGTCGTGGCGATCTTCAGCGTCACGAACGGCCACCCGCGCCGCACCGCCGCCAGCCACGGCCCCAGCACCCGCGCACCCTCGTGCGCCAGCACGCCCGTGACGACGTCCACGCCCGCCGAGCGCAGCCGGTCCGCTCCCCCGGCCGCGACCGGGTTCGGGTCGGGCACGGCGATCACGGCACGCGCGACCCCGGCCTCCAGCAGCGCCACGGAACACGGCCCGGTGCGGCCCGTGTGGTCGCACGGCTCGAGGGTCACGACCGCCGTCGCCCCGCGCACGTCGGCGCCGCGCTCGCGGGCGTCGGCGAGAGCCGCGACCTCGGCGTGCGGCGTCCCTGCGCCCCGGTGCCAGCCCTCACCGAGGGTCGTGCCGTCGGGTCCGAGCAGCACGCACCCCACCTGGGGGTTCGTCCCGCGAGGGCCGCGGGCGGCGAGCTCCAGGGCGCGGCGCATCGCCGCGAGCTCCTGCGGGGCGACCCCGGGCGCAACCGGGTCGGGGTCGGGGACGCACGTCGCACCGGTCGTCGCGCTCATCGCCCTGCACCTCCGTCGCCTCGAAGGCTCCGGGGTCGCTCGGGCGGCATGCCGCACCGGCACGGCACACCTGGGGTGCGCCGCGCACGCGTCTCCTCCCATCCGGACTTTCACCGTCGGTCCTGGACTTCCACCAGGTCAACCGCTCACCCCTCGCGGGGCTCACGGGTCGCGGACTGTCACCGCCGGCTCGGACTTTCACCGACCCCGGAGCACGTGTGTGTTCGCCAACGATGATGCCACAGCCCGCATTCCCGGACGCCCGGCGTCCACGCCGAGAACCGGCGCGTCAGGCCTCGGTCGTCGGGTGCTGCGCGAGGTGCCGCAGCGCCGCGATCTCCCCGGCGACGTCCTGCGCCCCGTACACCGCGGACCCCGCGACGAACACGTTGGCGCCCGCCCGCGCGATGCGCCCGATCGTGTCGCGCGACACCCCGCCGTCGACCTGCACCCAGGTGGCGGCCCCGGACGCGTCGATCGCGGCACGGGTGCGCCGCACCTTGGCGAGAGTGCCCTCGATGAACGCCTGGCCCCCGAACCCCGGCTCGACCGTCATCACCAGCACCATGTCGACCTCGGCCAGCAGGTCCAGGAACGGCTCGACGGGCGTCGCGGGGCGCAGTGCCACCGCTGCGCGCACACCGCCCGCACGCAGCTCCCGCGCGAGCCGCACCGGCGCCTGGGTCGCCTCCGCGTGGAACGTCACCGACGCCGCACCCGCCTCGGCGTACTGCGGTGCCCACCGGTCCGCGTCCTCGATCATGAGGTGCACGTCCAGGGGGACCGGACTGACCTCCGCCAGCCGGCGCACCACCGGGAGCCCGATCGTCAGGTTCGGCACGAAGTGCTGGTCCATCACGTCCACGTGCGCGTAGTCCGCGGAGGCGATCACCTGCAGGTCGCGCTCGAGGTTCGCGAAGTCGGCGGACAGGATGCTCGGGTTGATCAGCACGGGAGCCACGTCCCCACGCTACCCAGCCGACGCGCCCGGACGCGCCCGCACCGTCAGGCGCGCCGCAGCAGTGTCAGGTGCATCGCGTCCGTACCGTGCACGTGCGGCCACAGCTGCACGTCCGTGCGCCCCGCGACGGGCTCCCACGACGGGGCGACCTGCGCCACGACCGGCGTCGCGTCCACGACCTCGACCGACGTCCCGGCACGTGCCGCAGCACGCACCGCGTCCAGGACGACCAGCTGCGTCTCGGCGAGGTGCGGTGAGCACGTCACGTACCCCACCACTCCCCCCGGCCGCACCGCCGCGATCGCCGACGCCAGGAGCTCGCGCTGCAGCGCGCTCAGCGTCGCGAGGTCCGCAGGCGTGCGGCGCCACCGCGACTCCGGACGCCGACGCAGGGCACCCAGCCCCGTGCACGGGGCGTCCAGCAGGACACGGTCGTACGCCCCCGGCTCCTGGTCCCCGACCAGGCGTCCGTCTCCGGTGCGCACCTCCTCGACCGCTGCGCGCGGGACCGCGCGCAGCGCCTGCGCGACCAGACGCGTGCGGTGCGGCTGCACCTCGTTCGCGACCAGTCTCGCGCCCCGCTGCGCGGCCAGCGCACCCAGGAGCGCCGCCTTGCCGCCCGGGCCCGCGCACAGGTCGAGCCAACGCTCGTCCTTCCCCTCGACGGGCACCGCCGCGAACGCCAACGTCACGAGCTGTGACCCCTCGTCCTGGACCCCCGCCAGACCGTCGCGCACAGCCGGGACGTCGCCCGGATCACCGCCGGCCATCACCAGGGCGGTCGACGCGAGCCCCGCGGGCCGTGCCCCCGTCTGCTCCGCGAGCTCCTCGGGCGACACGAGCCCCGGGCGCGCGACGAGCGTCACGCGCGGCGCCGCGTTGTCCGCGGCCAGCAGCGACCCCAGCTCGTCCGCGGACCGCCCGGACCCGACCAGGGACTCGCGCATCGCCCGCACCACCCAGGCCGGGTGGCTCTCCACGACCGCGAGCCGCGCCACCGGGTCGTCGCCCTGGGGGTCCGCGGCGTCCCCGATCCGGGTCAGCCACTCCTCGAGCGACCGCTCGGACACCCTGCGCAGGACCGCGTTGACGAACTGCGCCGCACCCGCACCCACCCGCTCGCGCGCCAGCCCCACGGTCTCCGACACGGCGGCGTGGGTAGCGACCCGCATGCCGAGCAGCTGGTGCGCACCGAGCCGCAGCACGTCGAGCACGGGCGGGTCGACCTGGTCGAGCGGTCGCGACGCCGCCTGCGCGAGGACCGCGTCGTAGCGTCCCTGCAGGCGCAGCGTCCCGTAGGCCAGCTCGGTGGCGAACGCCGCGTCCCGTCCGACGACGCGTCGCTCGCGGAGCAGGGGCGGCAGCACGAGGTTCGCGTAGGCGTCCGACCCCGCCACGGCCCGCAGCGTGTCGTACGCAGCGCCGCGCGCGGGGTCACCGGCGCGCGCCCGCTGGGCCGGCGCCGCGGTGGTCCGCGCGGCCCTGCCCTCGACGCGGGCCTCGCCGCGCTGACGCCCGCGGGCGTCGCGGCGTGCTTCGCCCCCGCGGCCGCCCCGCCCGCGCGTCTCGTCGCGGTTCATCGGGCACCTGCCGTCGCTGCACCGGCGTCCTGGGCGTCCTGGGCGTCACGGCCCAGGACCGTCCCGGCCGCGGGACGCGCGCCACGCGCCCAGTCGGCGGCCGGCATCGGACGTCGGCCCGGTGGGGTGACGTCACCGAGCCGCACGGCTCCGGAGCCGGTGCCGACGAGCACCTCGCGCCTGTCCGCCCGGATCTCCCCCGGGAGCAGGTCGGTCGCGTCCGGGACGGGCCGGACGGGCCCGAGGCCGAGCCGCTGCCCGTCCGGCAGCGTCGTCCAGGCGCCCGGCGCGGGGGTGCAGCCGCGGATCCGGCGGTCGACGGCGTGCGCGGGGTGGCTCCACCGGACCCGCGCGTCCGCCGTCGTGAGCTTCGGAGCGTGGCTCACGCCGTCAGCAGCCTGCGGCACTGCCTCGAGCAGACCGTCCTCGAGCGCGTCGAGCGTGCGCACCAGCAGCTGCGCACCGGCGGTCGACAGGCGCCCCAGGAGGTCGCCCGACGTGTCGGTCGGTCGGATCGTCTCGGTGAGGGTGCCGTACACCGGGCCGGTGTCCAGGCCCTGCTCGAGGCGGAACGTCGAGGCGCCCGTCACCTCGTCCCCCGCCATGATCGCGTGCTGGACGGGCGCCGCCCCGCGCCAGGCGGGCAGGACGGAGAAGTGCAGGTTCACCCAGCCGTGCGTGGGCACCTCCAGCAGGTCCGCGGGCACGAGCACGCCGTAGGCCACGACGGGCGCCGCGTCCACGTGCAGCTCGGTGATCTGCGCGACCGCGTCCGGGTCCCGCAGGGTCCGGGGGGTCAGGACGGGGATGCCGCGGTCGCGCGCGACGGCCGCGACCGCCGAGGGCTGCAGCGTCCGCCCCCGCCCGACCCGTGCGTCGGGGCGGGTCAGGACGGCCACCACCTCGTGGCGGGACCCCAGGAGGGCCTCGAGGGACGGTACGGCGGCCGCGGGGCTTCCCGCGAAGAGCAGACGCATGGGCTCGATCCTAGGTCGCGCGGACGGGAGCCCCGTATGTCACAGCAGGTCGGCCGGGTCCATCTGCACGCGGACCGTGCCGCCCTCGCGACGCGCGCTGCGGATCGCGAGCGACGCTGCGACGGCTCGCGCGAGCGCCGCACCCCCGGCAGGGTCGACGCGCAGCAGGGCACGCACCTCGGGCTCGAGCGCGGGCCCCCGCTGCTCGTCGACGGGCTGCGGCACCGGGCCGAGCACCTCGAGGGCGGGGACCTCGACACGCGCGACGACCGCTGCCACCGCGTCGCGCGTCCCCGTCAGGGCCGCGACCCGCACGGCGGGCGGGAGCCGCAGCTCGACGCGTTCGTCGAGCTCACGCCCAGCCAGTCCGGAGGGGTCCCAGCGGACCAGGGCCTGCGTCGGACGCGGCGCCCCGTCGCCGACCAGGAGGACCTGCCCCCCGTCACCGGTGGGCCGCACGAGGGCAGCCGCCGCCAGCCATCGCCGCAGCGCGTCCACCTCGGCCCCCAGGCGCTCGCCGGCGCTCGCGACGGCCGCGTCCAGCAGGACGGCGGCCGCGTAGCCGGACGGCGCGTACGGTTCGGCACCCGGGGTGGCCACGACCAGCGCCGGCCGGTCCGGCACCTCCGCGAGGACGCCCCCCGCGACGCGAGCCCCCGAGACCCGGACGGTGACCCCGGGGAACGCGCGCCCGAGCTCCTCGGCCGTCCGCTCCGAGCCGACCCGCACCGAGCGCAGTCCGGAGGCGCCGCACTCGTCGCACCGTCGGTCGGTCGCCAGCCGTCCGCACCACCCGCACGCCGGCGGGCCGTCGCCCCGCGCCAGTCCCAGCGGCCCGTGGCAGGCACCGCACCGGGCCGGCGTCCGGCACCGGACACACGCGACGACGGGGACGTAGCCCGCCCGCGGGACCTGGACCAGCACGGGGCCCACCGCCAGCGCGTCGCGCAGGACGCGCCAGGCGGGAGCGGGGAGCCGCGCAGCCGCGGCGGGGCCCTCCCGCGCGAGCTCGACGCTCGTCAGCGCCGTGACGCGTGGCGTGCGCGCCCGGACGACCGCACGGTCCGCCACGACCTCGCGCGCCCACCCCGAGACGACGAGCTGCTGCGCCTCGACGGTCCGCGCGTGCCCGCCGACCAGCAGCGCGGCGCCCTCGAGCTCCGAGCGCAGCGCGAGGACGTCACGGACGTGCGGGTACGGAGCGCGCGGTTCGGCGTGCTGCAGGTCGCCGTCGTCCCAGCAGACCGCGAGGCCCAGGTCGGCGACGGGTGCGAACGCCGAGGCGCGGGTGCCCACCACGACGCGGGCACTCCCCCGCAGCGCCGCGAGGAACGCGCGGTAGCGGGCCGCGGGGCCGTCGTCGGCCACGAGCCGTGCGACCACGCCGCCGTCGGCGACGTCGAGCAGGCCCACCTCCCTGAGCGCTGCACACACGCGCTCGACGTCACGGCCGTCCGGCACCACCACGAGTGCACCGCGCCCCGCGTGGACGCACGTCGCGACGGCCTGGGCGACCGCGGCCGCCCACCGTCGCTCGTCCAGGCCGGGCAGCGCGGTCCACACGGCGCGCGGCGCACCACCGGTGAGCACGTGGCGCAGGAACGCCGGACCACCCCGGTAGGCGTCCCACGCTGGTGCAGCCGGCGGACCCACGTCGTCGGCGTCGCGATCCGCGCAGGGCGCGTCGGGCACGGTGGCGTCCGTGCCGGCTGGTACCGCGTCGGACGGCGCCTCGCCCTCCACGCGCGCGTGGCGTGGCGGGACGGCGAGGCGCAACACGTCGGCGAGCGTGCCCGCCCAACGGTCGGCGACCGCCCGCGCGAGGAGCGCGACCTGCGGTGCGACCACGGGTTCACGAGACACGACGCGTCGCACCGGCAGCAGACGCCCCTCGTGCTCGGCGTGGTCGACCCGTTCGAGCAGCCAGCCGTCGACGTCCTGACCGGCGAACCTGACCTTGACGCGGACGCCCGGCCGCGCCGCCGCGTCCAGGGTCTCGGGGACGACGTACTCGAACGGCCGGTCGAGGTGCGGAGGCGCGAGGTCCACGCACACGCGTGCCACGGGGAGCCGGGCGGCGGGGCCGGGCGGGGCCGCGACGCGGCGGCGACGCGGCGTCGGCACCTCGAGTCCCGCCAGGGCGGGCTGCTCGGGCGGGACACCGGTCACGGGGCACATCCCACCACGGAGGGCGGACGTCCCGCGGTCACGCGCGCCACGTCACGGGCGACGACGGAGCAGCGTCAGCCGACGGCCGAGAGCAGCGCGGCCGTGCGGTCGGTCCGCTCCCACGTGAACTCGGGCAGCTCGCGGCCGAAGTGGCCGTACGCGGCCGTACGTCGGTAGACCGGCCGCAGCAGGTCGAGGTCGCGGATGATCGCCGCCGGCCGCAGGTCGAAGACCTCGCGGATCGCCGCCGTCAGCCTCTCGTCGGAGACCGCACCCGTGCCGAACGTCTCCACGTACAGCCCCACGGGGTGCGACTTGCCGATCGCGTAGGCGACCTGCACCTCGCAACGGCGGGCGAGGCCCGCGGCCACGACGTTCTTGGCGACCCACCGCATCGCGTACGCGGCCGACCGGTCGACCTTCGACGGGTCCTTGCCCGAGAACGCCCCGCCCCCGTGGCGTGCCATGCCGCCGTACGTGTCGACGATGATCTTGCGCCCGGTGAGCCCGGCGTCGCCCTGCGGACCGCCGATGACGAACTGGCCCGTGGGGTTCACCAGGAGGCGGTGGGCGGACGTGTCGATACCGGCGTCCGCGAGGACGGGCGCCACGACCAGCTCGGCGACCTGCGCCGCGAGCGTCGACTCGGCGAGGTCCGGCTCGTGCTGCGTGGACAGCACGACGGTGTCGAGGGAGACGGGCGTGTCACCGTCGTAGCCGACGGTGACCTGCGTCTTGCCGTCGGGGCGCAGCCCCTGCAGGGTGCCGTCCTTGCGCACCTGCGCGAGGCGCTCCGCGAGGCGGTGCGCCAGCCAGATCGGCAGCGGCAGGAGTGAGGGGGTCTCGTCGCTCGCGTACCCGAACATCAGGCCCTGGTCGCCGGCTCCCTGGAGGTCGAGCGGGTCGAGGTCCTGGTCGTCCTGACGCACCTCGATCGCCTTGTCGACGCCCGCCGCGATGTCCGGCGACTGCTGGCCGATCGACACCGAGACGCCGCAGGAGTCGCCGTCGAAGCCGATGAGCGACGAGGTGTAGCCGATCCCTCGGACCACCTCGCGCACGATCTGCGGGATCTCGACGTACGCGCTCGTGGTCACCTCGCCGGCGACGTGCACGAGGCCGGTGGTGACCATCGTCTCGACCGCCACGCGGGCGCTCGCGTCCTGCTCGAGGATGGCGTCGAGGATGGCGTCCGAGATCTGGTCGCAGATCTTGTCGGGGTGACCCTCCGTCACGGACTCCGAGGTGAACAGGCGGAGAGGCGGGGTGGTCATACGTCCAGCGTAACGGCGTCGCCGTGCCGATCGGCACGGCCGTCCACGACTGGCACGGTGACGTCCCAGATCGCGTGCGCGACCTCGAGCTTGGTGCCCTGCGCCGTCGCGAGGACGGTGCCGTCGGCATCGAGCACCGTGACCTCGTTGGTCGTGGTGCCGAAGCCACGCCCGTCACCGACAGGGTTCATCACGAGCAGGTCGGCGCCCTTGCGGCGCGCCTTGGCCCGCGCGTGGTCGAGGACCGAGCCTTCCGTGTCACCGGTCTCGGCGGCGAAGCCCACGACGACCTGACCGGGCCGCGGGGGGTCGGTGACCAGCTCGCGCAGCACGTCCGTCGTCTCGACCAGCGTCACCGTGGTCGCGTCACCGGTCTTCTTCAGCTTGGCGTCCGCCGTGGTCGCCGGGCGGTAGTCGGCGACGGCCGCCGCCATGACGACGATGTCGGCGAGCCTCGCGGCCGCGCGGACCTCCGACCGCAGCTCCTCGCCCGTCTCGACGGGGACGACGTCGACGCCGGGACCCAGCCCGGCGAGCACGTCCGGTCCGACGTTGGCCGCGACGAGCGTCACGAGCGCTCCGCGGTCCTGCGCCGCCTGCGCGAGCGCGACACCTTGCCGGCCGGACGAGCGGTTCCCGAGGAACCGGACCGGGTCGAGAGGCTCGCGGGTGCCGCCGGCTGACACGACGACGCGCCGACCGGCCAGGTCGACCGGTCGTCCCGGCGTCACGAGCGCGAGGGCGGCCTGCGCGATCTCCTCCGGTTCGGGGAGGCGGCCGGCCCCGGAGTCCTGCCCCGTCAGCCGTCCGCTGGCGGGTTCCAGGACGTGCACACCGCGTGCGCGCAGGGTGGCCACGTTCGCGGTCGTCGCCGGGTGCTCCCACATCTCCGTATGCATGGCGGGCGCGAGCAGCACGGGGCAGCGTGCGACGAGCATCGTCGCGGTCAGGAGGTCGTCCGCCCGGCCCGCTGCTGCGCGGGCCAGGAGGTCGGCCGTGGCGGGCACGACGACGACGAGGTCTGCGCCCTTGCCGACGGCCACGTGCGCGACCTGGTCGACGTCCTCGAACACGTCGGTGGTGACGGGTTCCCCGGACAGGGCCTCCCACGTCGCCCGCCCGACGAACTCCAGCGACGCGCGCGTCGGCACGACACGGACGGTGTGACCCTGCTCGCGCAGGAGCCGGAGCAGCAGCACCGCCTTGTAGGCGGCGATGCCGCCCGCGACGCCGAGGACGATGCGCATGGGGGGAGGCCTCAGGCCTCCGGGACGGGCTCGGACGTCAGCAGGCCGGCGTCGATCTCGCGCATCGCGATCGACAGGGGCTTCTCCTGCGGGCGCGTCTCGACGAGCGGGCCGACGTACTCGAGCAGCCCCTCGTTCAGCTGTGCGTAGTAGGCGTTGATCTGCCGCGCGCGCTTGGCGGAGAACAGCACGAGCGCGTACTTGGAGTCGGCGCGCTCGAGCAGGCGGTCGATCGGCGGGTCGGTGATGCCCGTGGGGGCGGCAACGGTTCCGGACACGGAGGACTCCCGTCCTGTCGGAGAGTGGTGCGAATTCGCAGGCGCCGCGGGCTGTGGCCCGTCATCGAACTCGGGCAGCGCGCGGCGCAGTCGAACCTCATGGTACCTGGTCCGAGGCGCCGGACGGGTGCGTCGGTCAGACGCGCACGCCCATCAGACGAACCAGCTCGTCCGTCGCGCGGTGCACGTCGTCGTTCACGACCACGTGGTCGAACTCCGACTCCGCCGCCAGCTCGACGCGGGCGGTGGCGAGGCGACGTTCGCGCTCCTCCTCGCCCTCGGTCCCCCGTCCGACGAGCCGACGGACCAGCTCGTCCCACGACGGCGGGGCGAGAAACACGAAGCGCGCGTCGGGCATCGACTGCCGCACCTGCCGCGCACCCTGCAGGTCGATCTCCAGCAACGCCGGCTCACCGGCCTCCAGCCGCTCGACCACGGGCCGGCGGGGCGTCCCGTAGCGGTTGCGCCCGTGCACCACGGCCCACTCGAGCAGCTCGCCACGGGCCGCCATCTCGTCGAAGCGCTCGGGCGTCACGAAGTGGTAGTGCAGCCCGTCGACCTCGCCGGGTCGCGGTTCACGGGTCGTCATCGACACGGACAGCCAGACCTGGGGGTACCGGGCGCGGATGTCGGCCGAGACCGTCCCCTTGCCCACGGCGGTCGGTCCGGCGAGCACGGTGAGCCGTGCCGGCGTGGTCGTCATGGGTGGTGCACCGCTCCAGATCCGGGGTGAGGTGTCCGGACGGCTCCGGACACGCAAGCGGCGCCCCGTCCGGGCTCGGACGGGGCGCCGTGGACTTGCGGGACGCTCAGCCGAACCGGTCGACGAGCGCCTTGACCTGGTGCGGGCCGAGGCCACGCACCCGGCGCGTCTCCGAGATGCCGATCTCGGACATGATCGCACGGGCCTTGACCTTCCCCACACCGGGAAGCGACTCCAGCAGGGCGGCGACCTTCAGCTTGCCGATGGTCTCGTCCTGCTGACCCTGCTCGATCACTTCCGAGAGGGAGCCCTGCGAGTACTTCAGGCGGTTCTTCACCTCGGCGCGCGCATGCCGCGCGACCTTGGCCTTCTCGAGCGCGGCGGCTCGTTGTTCGGGAGTCAGCGGAGGAAGAGCCACGCGCGTCACCTTCTCGTCACTGGGCCGGAGATCCTTGTCGCCGATGCGCGGGATCTGAAGACGAAACTAGCGACGCGGATGCCGCTCGGCAACGCGGGGGGCCGCGTGTCGTCGCGGGACCTGCGCCGACGCCCCCTCGTGGGCGTCTCCGACACCCCGCGGCACGGGGCGCCCGGGGCCGTTCCGAGCCTTCACCGACCGGCAGACTGCGCCGGCGCGAGCCCGCGGACGTGGGCGACGGTGCAGGTGCGCAACCGGGGGTCGTCGTCGACGAGCGCGGCGACGACGTCCTGGAACGCCTTGCGCAGCCCGCGCGCCGTGATCGGCATCCCCACCGCGGCGACAACACCGGTCCGGGGGTGGACCGAGGGGTGCGCGCGCACCCACAGCTGGCGCGGCGGACTGCCCTGCAGCGTCGCGACGAGATCGTGACGCGACGCGATCCAGGCCGTCATCGCGTGCCGGGTCGGCTCCCCGAGGGCGTGGCGCGTCCCGCCGAGGGTCAGGCTCACGCGGTCCTCCCCCAGGTCGGTGAGGCGTGCGGCACCGAGGTCTCGCTCCGGCGCGCCCGTGTCGGCGAGCGTCAGCACGTGCGCCCGGAAGCGGACCCAGACGTGCCACGACACCCCGTGAGGGCGCCTGCCGGCCGCTCGCGCGAGGAGCAGCCGCGCCGGTGCCGTGTCACGCAGCACGGGCGGCGTCGCGGGCCGGCGCAGCGCCTGCAGGGCGATGTCCGCGGTCGCGGGGTCGAGCAGTCGTGCCTCGACCGCGAAGCGCACGAGCCCGCGTGCCGCGGTCGCCCGCTGCCGCACGGATGCCGCCGAGGGCTCGTGCCCTCCCCCGGTCGGCGACGCGAGCCACAGCGACAGGCTGTCGCCTGCCATCACCTTCCCGAACGAGTCGTCCCCCAGTGTCTCGGCCAGGTTGCGCAGCGCCCACCGGTAGGCGCGTGCGGTGCTCGGGTGCCGGTCCCCCAGCGCGCCGAGGTACCGCCCCACGGCCTGTCCGATGCTCACGTCCACCACGGCCCGCACCCTAGCGACCTGCACCGACAGCCGGAGACCGGGTGTCGTCCTGGCCGGGCGCCGTCAGGCGCCCCTCCCGGCGAGAGTGGCGCGCCTTGGCAGCGCCAGGTTCCGTTATCTTTCGCGACGACGGCATGACCGAGCTGGCCGACGGCGACGGGCTCGGGTACCCGGCGTCACCACGGCCCGTGGCCGTGCCGCGCTCAGCGCAGCGCGGCCGCCGCCTCGGCGCTCGCTCGCGACGCCGCTGCACGCAACGCAGCCACCTCGGGTCCTGCACGCAGGACTCCCCTGCTGGACGAGGCGAGGACCTGCCGCCGCGCAGCACCGAACACCTGCACCAGCTCGGCGGTCCCCGCGCCCTGCGCGCCGACCCCCGGGGCGAGCAGGGGCCCGTTGACGTGGGCCAGGTCCACGCCGGCCCGCGCCGCGGCGTCACCCACCGTCGCGCCGACGACCAGCCCGACCGAACCGAGCGGGGTCGCGTCCGCGTTGATCGCCGCTGCGCGCGCCGCCACCATCGCCGCGACGCTCACGCCGTCCTCCGTGCGGGCGTGCTGCACCTCGTGGCCCTCCTTGTTCGAGGTGAGGCACAGCACGAACAGACCCCGCCCCGTGGCCAGCGCGAGGTCGACCGCAGGGTCGAACGACCCGAACCCCAGGTACGGCGAGACGGTCAGTGCGTCACCGGCCAGAGGTGAGCCGTCCCGCAGGAACGCGTCCGCGTACGCCCCCATCGTGGACCCGATGTCGCCGCGCTTGGCGTCCACCACGACGAGCGTCCCCGTCTCGCGGCCGGCCGCCACCACCTCCTCCAGCACCGCCACGCCGGCCGAGCCGTGGCGCTCGAAGAAGGCCGCCTGCGGCTTGACCGCAGCGACGTGCCCCGCGACGGCGTCCATCACGCGCAGCGCGAACTCCCGCACCCCCGTGGCGTCGTCGGGCAGACCCCAGTCCGCCAGGAGGGACGCGTGGGGGTCGATGCCCACGCACAGGGGCCCGTGGGCGTCCATGGCCGCAGCCAGGCGGGCGCCGAACGTCGACACGCTCACCCGGCCACGTCCGCGGCCCGCGACGCCCGCCGTGCCGCCGCTGCGGCGTCGTGCTCCTGCAGGCTGGTCACCGTGAACGGACCCGCCTGGCGCGCCTCGATCGCCTGCACGGCCGCACCCAGCTGCTGCACGGTCGTGACGATCGCCTTGTCGGCGGCCGTGGTCGCAGCGCGGATCTCGTAGCCGTCGGCGCGCGTGCCCTGCCCCGACGGGGTGTTGACGACCATGTCGATCTCACCGGAAGAGATGAGGTCGACGACGGTGGGCTCGCCGTCCGGCCCCCGGCCCGCCGAGTGCTTGCGCACGATGCGGGCCACGATGCCGCTGCGCCGCAGCACGGCGGACGTGCCCTCGGTCGCCAGGATCTCGAACCCGAGCTCCACCAGCCGCTTCACCGGGAAGACGATGGAGCGCTTGTCGCGGTCCGCGACCGAGATGAAGACCCGGCCACTGGTCGGCAGCCCCCCGAACGCGGCCGCCTGCGACTTCGCGAAGGCCGTCGGGAAGTCGACGTCGAAGCCCATCACCTCGCCCGTCGAGCGCATCTCCGGTCCCAGCACGGTGTCGACGACCGTGCCGTCCGCGGTGCGGAACCGCTTGAAGGGCAGCACCGCCTCCTTCACCGCGATCGGCGCGTCGAGGTCGACGACGCTCGCGTCCTCGACGGGCAGGACGCCGTCGGCCCGCAGCTGGGCGATCGACCGTCCGGTCATGACCAGCGCCGCGGCCTTGGCGAGCGAGACGCCCGTGGCCTTGGAGACGAACGGTGCGGTGCGCGACGCGCGCGGGTTGGCCTCGAGCACGTAGAGCACGTCGGACACGAGCGCGAACTGGATGTTGAGGAGCCCGCGCACCCCCACGCCGCGCGCGATCGCCTCCGTGGACTCCCGGATCCGGGCGAGCTCCGCCACGGACAGCGTCACCGGCGGGAGCACGCAGGCCGAGTCGCCGGAGTGCACCCCGGCCTCCTCGATGTGCTCCATGACGCCGCCGAGGTAGAGCTCGGTGCCGTCGTAGAGGGCGTCCACGTCGATCTCGATGGCGTCGTCGAGGAACCGGTCGATGAGCAGCGGCGGCAGGCTCCCGCCGCGGTCACCGCCCAGCTGCTCCGCGATCGCGCGATCGACGTACTCGGTCAGCTGCGCCTCGTCGTAGACGATCTCCATGCCGCGCCCGCCGAGCACGTACGAGGGCCGCACGAGGACGGGGTAGCCGATGCGCCGTGCCGTCTCGCGCGCCGCCTCCAGGTTGGTGGCCGTGCCGAACGCGGGGGCCGGAAGACCCGCGGTCGCGAGCACGGCACCGAACTCCCCCCGGTCCTCGGCGGCGTCGATCGCCTCCGGCTGGGTGCCCAGGATCGGCAGGCCCGCGTCCGACAGCCGCTGTGCGAGCGACAGCGGGGTCTGGCCGCCGAGCGTCACGATGAGCCCCGCGACCGGGCCGGCCGCGAGCTCGGCCTCGTAGACCTCGAGGACGTCCTCGAACGTCAGCGGCTCGAAGTACAGGCGGTCGGACGTGTCGTAGTCCGTCGAGACGGTCTCGGGGTTGCAGTTGACCATGACGGTCTCGTACTCGCCCTTGAGCGCCAGCGCCGCGTGCACGCACGAGTAGTCGAACTCGATGCCCTGCCCGATACGGTTCGGGCCCGAGCCCAGGATGAGGACGGCCGGCCGCTCACGCGGACGCACCTCGGTCTCCTCGTCGTACGACGAGTAGTGGTACGGGGTCCGCGCCTCGAACTCGGCCGCGCACGTGTCGACCGTCTTGTAGACCGGGCGCACGCCCAGCGCCCACCGCGTTCGCCGCACCGCGTCCTCGCTGGACTGCCGCAGCGCCGCGACCTGCGTGTCCGACAGCCCGTGCCGCTTGGCGTGCGTGAGGACGTCGGCCGTGAGCGCGGGCGCGTCGGCAGTGGCCTGCGCGACCTCGTTCACCAGCTGCACCTGGTCGAGGAACCACGGGTCGATCCCGGTGCGCGCGTACACGTCGTCGACCGACACCCCGGCGCGGAGCACCTGCTGCACGTCGACGAGACGGTGCTCGGTGGGCCGCGAGATCGACGCCACGAGCGCCTCGAGCTCCTCACCCGTGGCGGGCTCGCCGTCCCAGTGGAACGTCGAGCCGCTCTTGTCGAGCGACCGCATCGCCTTGCCGAGCGCCTCGGTGAAGTTGCGGCCCATCGCCATGGCCTCGCCGACGGACTTCATGGTCGTCGTCAGGGTGTCGTCCGCGGCCGGGAACTTCTCGAAGGCGAAGCGCGGGACCTTGACCACGACGTAGTCGAGCGTCGGCTCGAACGACGCGGGCGTCGAGCGCGTGATGTCGTTGGGGATCTCGTCGAGCGTGTACCCGATCGCCAGCTTCGCCGCGATCTTCGCGATCGGGAAGCCGGTCGCCTTCGAGGCCAGCGCCGAGGACCGCGACACCCGCGGGTTCATCTCGATGACGATCACGCGCCCGGTGTCGGGGTGCACCGCGAACTGGATGTTGCAGCCGCCCGTGTCGACGCCGACCTCGCGGATCACCGCGATGCTGATGTCGCGCAGCCGCTGGTACTCGCGGTCGGTCAGCGTGAGCGCGGGCGCGACCGTCACGGAGTCCCCGGTGTGGACACCGACCGGGTCGACGTTCTCGATCGAGCAGACCACCACGACGTTGTCGTGCTTGTCGCGCATCAGCTCGAGCTCGTACTCCTTCCAGCCGAGGATCGACTCCTCCAGGAGCACCTCGGTGGTCGGCGAGTAGTGCAGCCCCTGACCGACGATGCGTCGCAGGTCGGACTCGTCGTACGCGAGGCCCGAGCCCAGGCCACCCATCGTGAACGACGGCCGCACGACCATCGGGTACCCGAGGTCCTCGGCCGCGAGCAGGGCCTCGTCGACCGTGTGGATGATCACCGAGCGCGCGGACTCCCCGCCCGAGACCGCCACGACCTCCTTGAACGCCTGGCGGTCCTCGCCCTTCTGGATCGCCGCGATGTTCGCGCCGATGAGCTCGACGTCGTACTTCTCCAGGACGCCGGCCTCGTCCAGCGCGATCGCCGCGTTGAGCGCGGTCTGACCGCCCAGGGTCGGCAGGATCGCGTCGGGCCGCTCCTTGGCGATGATCGTCGTGAGGACCTCGGTCGTGATCGGCTCCACGTACGTCGCGTCCGCGAACTCGGGGTCGGTCATGATCGTGGCCGGGTTGGAGTTGACGAGGACGACCCGCAGGCCCTCCTCCTTCAGCACGCGGCACGCCTGCGTGCCGGAGTAGTCGAACTCGCAGGCCTGGCCGATGACGATCGGGCCGGAGCCGATGACGAGGACGGACTTCAGGTCGTCGCGACGGGGCATCAGGCGCCCTTTCCGGTGGTCGCGGCGTCCGGGGTCGAGCCGGCGCCGTCACGGTGCGTGGTCATGAGGTGGAGGAACCGGTCGAACAGGTAGGCGGCGTCGTGGGGTCCGGCGGCCGCCTCCGGGTGGTACTGCACCGAGAAGGCCGGCAGGTCGAGCGCCTCGAGGCCCTCGACCACGTCGTCGTTGAGGTCCACGTGCGACACGCGGACCCGTCCGTAGCGCCCGCCGTCGAAGGGCGCCGGGGTCTCCGCGTCGAGCGGCGCGTCGACGGCGAACCCGTGGTTGTGGGCCGTGATCTCCACCTTCCCGGTGGTCCGGTCGATCACGGGCTGGTTCACCCCGCGGTGGCCGTAGCGCAGCTTGTACGTGCCGAAGCCGAGCGCCCGGCCGAACAGCTGGTTGCCGTAGCAGATGCCGAAGAACGGGATCCGCCGGTCGAGCACGCCGCGCAGCACGTCGATCTCGTGGCGGGCCGCGGACGGGTCGCCGGGGCCGTTCGAGAAGAAGACGCCGTCGGGGCCGACCGCGAGGACGTCCTCGATGGCCGCCGTCGCGGGCAGCACGTGCACCTCGATGCCGCGCTCCGCCATGCGCTGCGGCGTCATCGACTTGATGCCGAGGTCGACCGCGGCCACGCGTGCGCGCGGCTCCGCCAGGGGCGCGCCGTCCGGTCCCAGCGCCGGCACCACGTACGCCTCGGCCACGCTGACCTCACCCGCGAGGTCCGCGCCGGCCATCTGCGGCGCGGCGAGCACCTCGTCGACGAGCTCGTCCACGGGGCGGCGCTCCCCCTCGGGGCGCACGAGCGCGTCGCCCGAGAAGATGCCCGCGCGCATGACGCCGCGCTCGCGCAGGTGCCGGGTGAGCGCCCGCGTGTCGACATCGCTGATCCCGACGACCCCCTGCGACACGAGGTCCTCCTCGAGGGACCGGCGCGCACGCCAGCTCGACGACCGTCGTGCGGGGTCGCGGACCACGTACCCCGCCACCCAGATCCGCGTCGACTCGGGGTCCTCGTCGTTGACCCCCGTGTTGCCGATGTGCGGCGCCGTCATCACGACGATCTGCCGGTGGTACGACGGGTCCGTCAGGGTCTCCTGGTAGCCCGTCATCCCGGTGTTGAAGACGATCTCGCCGACGGTCCGTCCGGTGGCCCCGTAGGCCCGCCCGGTGAACGTGCGGCCGTCCTCGAGGACGAGGATCGCGTCGCTCATGCCTGCTCCTCCTGCGCCGCGGGCGGCGTCGTGTCGGTGTCGGTGGGCGCTGCCAGCAGGGCCCGCACGGCGGCGAGCAGCGCGGCGCGTGCGTCGTCGTGGCGTACCTGCAGCGCGGTGTCGATGGCGGTGCCGGCCCCGGGGTCGGGGACCCACGTGAGCACGACGAGCTCGTCGCGGCCGACGAACTTGCCGGCCTGCCCGCTGGTCGTCCCGACGGCGCGCAGCGCGCCGGCCGGAACCCACACGTCACGGGCGCCCGTGCGGGCGACGTGGACGCCGTCCGCGTGGACGCGCACGCGCGCCGGGCTCCGGATCCCCAGGTCGTGGGCGACGACGCGGTCGAGCCAGTCGCCCGCGCGGGTCGACGACACGTACACGGCTTCGACGTCGTCCGTGCGCGGGGCGCGGGGCGTGGCGGGCACGTCGGGGACGGAGGGGACGAGGACGGCCGTGCGCCGGGCACGGGCCCGCCACCCGTGCCACATGGCCCACAGCCCCAGCAGCGCGATCGCCACCAGGACGGCGACCGAGACCGAGAGCGGCATCAGGCGTGGGCCCCGTGCCGGCCCGACGCACGCTCGACGGACGCACCGGCCTCGACGAGCGTGCCGTCGAGGACGGTCGCGCGGCCCCGCAGGAACGTGGCGACGACGCGTCCGGGCAGCTCGCGGCCAGCGAACGGTGAGTTGACGCTGGCGGTGGCCTGTTCCTCGGGCACGACGACCCGGCGGGCGGCCGGGTCGACGAGCGTGAGGTTGGCGGGCTCACCGACGGCGATCGGCCGACCGTGACCGGGTACGCGCCCGATCCTCGCCGGCGCGGACGACATGACGCGGGCGACGTCGGACCAGGTCAGACGGCCCGTGTCGACCATGACGGCCTGCACGACCGACAGCGCGGTCTCCAGCCCCGTCATGCCGAACGCCGCGGCCCCCCACTCGCAGTCCTTGTCCTCCCGCGGGTGCGGCGCGTGGTCGGTGCCCACGGTGTCGATCGTGCCGTCGGCCAGGCCCTGGCGCACCGCCTCGACGTCGTCGGCCGTGCGCAGCGGAGGGTTGACCTTGAAGCGCGGGTCGTAGCCGCGCACGAGGTCGTCGGTCAGCATCAGGTGGTGCGGGGTCACCTCGGCGGTGACGTCGATGCCCCGGGCCTTCGCCCACCGCACGATCTCCACGGACCCGGCGGTGGACAGGTGCAGGACGTGCAGCCGCGAGCCGACGTGCTCGGCGAGCAGCACGTCGCGCGCCACGATCGCCTCCTCGGCCACGGCAGGCCAGCCCGTCAGCCCGAGCTCCGCCGACACCACGCCCTCGTGCATCTGCGCGCCTTCGGTGAGGCGCGGCTCCTGCGCGTGCTGCGCCACGACCCCGTCGAACGCCTTGACGTACTCGAGCGCGCGGCGCATCACGACCGGGTCGTGCACGCACCTGCCGTCGTCGGAGAACATCCGCACGGCGGCGGCCGAGCGCGCCATCGCGGACAGCTCCGCGAGCTGCTCCCCCGCGAGCCCGACCGTCACGGCGCCGACGGGGTGCACGTCGCACCAGCCGGCGTCGCGCCCGAGGCGCCACACCTGCTCGACGACCCCGGCGGTGTCCTGCGCCGGCGACGTGTTCGCCATCGCGTGCACCGCGGTGAACCCGCCGAGCGCGGCGGCCCGGGTACCGGACTCGACGGTCTCGGCGTCCTCGCGGCCCGGCTCCCGCAGGTGCGTGTGGAGGTCGACGAGCCCGGGCAGCAGCACCAGGCCGTCGGCGTCGACGACGTGCACGCCGCTCCCCCTCGACGCCTCCGCGCCCAGCGCGGCGACCACGCCGTCCGCCACGAGCACGTCCGTCGGGTCACCGCCCAGCGGGCGCGCCCCGGTCAGCAGATACGTCGTCACGCGTGCACCCTCGTCTCGTCCGTGCGCACGTCCGTGCGCTCCTGCCCGTCCCCCGCCCGTCCGGCGCCGCCGTCGTCGCGGCCGCGCGCCGTGTCGCCGCCCGCGAGGAGCAGGTACAGCACCGCCATGCGGACCGCGACACCGTTGGCGACCTGCTCGACGATCACCGCACGCGGCGAGTCGGCCGCGTCCGCCGAGATCTCGAGCCCGCGGTTCATCGGCCCGGGGTGCAGCACGATCGCGTGGTCGGGCAGCAGCGCGAGCCGCCGGGCGTCCAGCCCGTAGCCGCGCGTGTACTCCAACGGGCTCGGGAAGAACCCGCCACCGGCGCCCGACATCCGCTCGCGCTGCACCCGCAGCATCATCACCGCGTCCGGACCGGTCGCGAGCACCTCGTCGAGGTCGTACGACACCTCGGCCGGCCACGCGTGGACCCCGACCGGTACGAGGGTCGGCGGCGCGACCAGGGTCACCCGCGCGCCGAGCGTGCGCAGCAGCTGCACGTTGGACCGCGCGACGCGGCTGTGCAGCACGTCCCCCACGATCGCGACGTGCGCGCCGGCCAGGTCACGACCCGTCACGTCCGCACGTCCGCCGTCGCCCACCAGGTGGCGGCGCAGCGTGTACGCGTCGAGCAGCGCCTGGGTCGGGTGCTGGTGCATCCCGTCCCCCGCGTTGACGACCGCGCCGTGCGTCCACCCGGAGTGCGCCAGGGTGTGCGGCGCGCCCGACGCCTGGTGGCGGATCACGACGGCGTCCGCACCCATCGCCTGCAGCGTGAGTGCCGTGTCCTTGAGCGACTCGCCCTTCGAGACGCTCGAGCCCTTGGCGGAGAAGTTGATGACGTCGGCGGACAGCCGCTTCGCCGCGGTCTCGAACGAGATGCGGGTGCGGGTGGAGTCCTCGAAGAAGAGGTTGACCACCGTGCGTCCCCGCAACGTGGGCAGCTTCTTGATCTCCCGGGCCTGCGTGGCGGCCATCTGCCCCGCCGTGTCGAGCACGAGGACCGCCTGGTCGAGGTCGAGGTCGGCGGCCGAGAGCAGGTGCCTCATCGTGCGCCTCCCTCGATGAGGACGCGGTCCTCGCCGTCGGTCTCCGCCAGGAGCACCCGCACGCGCTCGGCCGTCGCCGTCGGCAGGTTCTTGCCGACGTAGTCCGCGCGGATCGGGAGCTCGCGGTGCCCGCGGTCCACGAGGACGGCCAGCTGCACGGCGCGGGGCCGTCCCAGGTCGCTGATCGCGTCCAGCGCGGCGCGGATCGTGCGGCCCGAGTACAGGACGTCGTCCACCAGGACCACGACCTTGCCGTCGATGCCGTCGCCGGGGACGTACGTCTCGCCGATCGTCCGGGTCGGCTGGTGCGCCAGGTCGTCACGGTGCATCGTCACGTCGAGGCTGCCGACGAGCTCGTCCGCGGGGACGTGCTCGACCTGCTCGAGGCGCTGCGCGAGACGGCGGGCCAGGGGCAGACCGCGGGTCGGGATGCCCAGCAGGACGACGTCGTCGACGCCCTTGTTGCGCTCCACCACCTCGTGCGCGATGCGGGTCAGCGCACGCGCCACGTCGTCGGCGCTCAGGACGGTCGTCCCGGAGGCCTCGTGCGACGTCGGTGGTGCGGGGCGTCCGTGCCCGGACGCAGGTGTCCCAGTGCTCATGCGTGCGACTCCTTCCCCGCCTCACAGGACGGGCTTAAAGGGTGTTGCTCGGCCGCCAGCCTACCGGCCCGCGCGCCATGGGCCCGCTGGGCGGGACGTGACGCGCAGCACGCTCGTGCACGCGTCCGTCCGGGTGGGTGATCCGTCACCCGCTCGGGAGTTCATGTCGGGCCTGATGTGCGCCGATGTACCCGACATGCTCGGCGACGTCCCCCTGTGGACCACCGTCCTGCAGTTCCTCGCTGCCGGTCTGGTCGGTGGCTTCTGCGTGCTCCAGTGGGTCTGGTGGCGCGGTGCCCGGCGCTCGGACGGGTCGACGTGGTCCCTCGCCCTGTCCGTCGCGATGGCCGCGCTGCTGCTGGTCGCGGGCCTGCACGGCGTCGCCCCGGGCGGCGAGGTGCGCGAGGCCATGTCGTTCCTGCACGGTCAGCTCGTGGGCGTCGTGGCGCTGCTCTGCCTGCCGGCCAGCCGTGCACTCGGGGGCGCGGGCCCACGGCTGCACCCGTGGGTGCTGGCCGCGACCGTCGTCCTCGTGCTGCGCACCGGCCTGTGGTTCCTCACGTTCGGCCCGCTCGACGCACCCGATCTCGTCCCCACGGGCCGGCCCGTCGCGGTCGCCCTGCTCTTCGTCGCCCTCGGCATCGTCGTCGGGTACGTCGTCGCGGCACTCGGCACCGTGCGCCTCAACCCTCTGGGCTGGTTGCTCGTCTCGGCAGCAGGCCTGTCCCTCGCCGCACTGACCGCCGGGACGCTGCTCACCGGCCGACCCGTCGGAGCGCTGCTCGCGAGCCTGTGGCCGCTGCCCCTCGCGGTCGGGCTCGAGCTGCTCGCCTCCGTCCGCCTGCGCCGCGCGCAGCTCACCGCGCAGCGCCGCGAGCTCATGCGCGACGCGCTCTCCGCGGTGACCAACAGCGCGTGGTTCCACCGGGACGCGGACGCGCTGCTCGTCCAGGCCAGGGACGCGGCACGCGAGGTCCTCGGCGACCCGAGCATCGAGGGCTCGTTGCGCCCGCTGCAGCGGGACCGCTTCGTCGCCGACCTGTTCCCCGCCGACCCGGACCGGCTCCTGCCGCACGAGCGGACGTTCCTCATCGACCTCGGTCTGGTGGTCTCCACCGCTGCCGAGCGCTACACCCTGAACACGCGGCTGTCGCGGGCCGCGGTGACGGACACCCTCACCGGCCTGCCGAACCGGCGCGCGGTCGACACGCACCTCCTCGAGGTGCTCGAACGGGCCGCGGTCGAACGGACCCGGGTGTCGGTCGTCTACTGCGACATCGACGGCTTCAAGGACGTCAACGACCGCGAGGGCCACGCGGCCGGGGACGAGCTGCTCCGCCGCACCGCGGACTTCCTGCGCACCTGGGTCGACGACGACACCTACGTGGCCCGCCTCGCGGGCGACGAGTTCGCCGTCGTCGTGTGCCGCGCGCCCGGCGACGACGAGCTGGCCGACCTCGCGAGCCGCGTCCGCAGCGGGTTCGGCAGCCGCGTCGGCACGGTGGCCGGCCCTCGGCTGACCTGCGGTGTCGCGACCTGGAACCCCAGCGACATCGTGGACCCCGACGCGCTGCTGCGACACGCGGACGCGGCGATGCTCGAGGCGAAGCGCACCAAGTCCGGGCACCGGGTCTTCGACTCCGCACTGCGGGCGCGCGCCGAGGGCGCGCGCCGGCTGCGCGCCTCCCTCGAGCGCGCGGTCGAGGAGGACCGCATCACCGCGTACTACCAGCCGATCGTCGACACCAGCACGCTCGAGGTCGTCGGGCTCGAGGCGCTGGCGCGCTGGCGTGAGGGCGACAACCTGATCCTGCCCGAGCACTGGCTCACCCTCGCCGAGCAGAGCGGCCTGATCGTGCCGATCGGGAGGGCGATGCTCCGCCAGGCCCGTCGCGCGCTGGACCGGCACCACATGCCGGTCGCCGTGAACCTCTCGGCGCGTGAGCTCCACGAGAACGACGTCCTCGAGCGCATCGACGCCGCGTGGTCGGGCGGACCCTGGGAGCACCTGACCATCGAGATCACCGAGAGCACGATGCTGCGCACGGCCGCGGCCGTCCCGGTGCTGTCCGAGCTGCGCGCACGCGGCGCACGCATCGCGCTCGACGACTTCGGGACGGGGTTCAGCTCGCTCGCGCGGCTGGCACGGCTGCCCGTGGACGTGCTGAAGATCGACCGGTCGTTCGTCCGGGAGGTCCGCACGCCCCGTGGCGCGGGTCCGGTGCGCGCGATCGTCGCGCTGGCGGAGCACCACGGTCTCGACGTCGTCGCCGAGGGCGTGGAGTCGGCCGGCGACCTGCAGGCGCTGGTCGAGCTCGGTGTGCAGCAGGCGCAGGGGAACTTCGTGGGACGGCCCGCGCCCGGTCTGCCCGTCCGGGGGGCCCGGCCGCAGCCGCGGGTGGCGGGCGGCGTGGTCACGGCCGGCGGCGGTTCACCCCGGGCAGAGATCCGGCTGCCGCGTCGGCGCGTGCACCTCGTGGCTCGTCCCCAGCTGGTGGCGCAGGGGGCCTTCGACGACACGACGCCCGAGCACCTGTGAGGGCGCTCGGGCGTCGTGGGCGGGTCGTGCGACGTCTCAGGCGAGGAGCGTCGGCTTCAGCACGACGAGGCGACCCAGCAGGCCGTTGACGAACGCGGGCGAGTCGTCGGTCGACAGCTCACGCGCGAGGGAGACCGCCTCGTCGACGGCGACGGCGTCCGGCACCTCGTCGTTCCAGAGGATCTCCCAGGTCGCGAGGCGCAGCAGCGCACGGTCGACCGCGGGCATGCGGGCCACCGTCCAGCCGTGCGCGTGCGTCGCGAGGAGCTCGTCGATCCGCTCGGAGTGCGCGAGGACGCCCTCGACGATGTCCACCGCGTACTGGGGCAGCGACGCCTCGGTACCCGGCTCCACGACACGCTTCGCGAGGAGCTCGCGGACGTCCAGGCCACGCTGCTCGGCCTCGAACAGCACGTCGAGCGCGCGCTTGCGCGCCTTGGTCCGGGCGCCCACGTCAGTCGTTCACGCGGCCGAGGTACGACCCGTCGCGGGTGTCGACCTTGACCTTGGTGTTGGCCTCGAGGAACAGCGGGACCTGGATCTCGTACCCGGTCTCCAGCGTCGCGGGCTTGGTGCCGGCCGAGGAGCGGTCACCCTGCAGGCCCGGCTCGGTGTACGTGACCTCGAGGACGACCGACGGGGGCAGCTCGACGTACAGCGGCACGCCCTCGTTGGTCGCGACGAGCGCCGTCTGCGACTCCAGCATGAAGTTCGCGGCGTCGCCGACGGTGGCGGCCGGAACGTTGATCTGGTCGAACGTGTCCGTGTCCATGAACACGAAATCGTCGCCGTCCTTGTACAGGTACTGCATGTCGCGCTTGTCGACGGTGGCCGTCTCGACCTTCAGGCCCGCGTTGAACGTACGGTCGACGATCTTGCCGGACAGCACGTTCTTCAGCTTGGTGCGGACGAACGCCCCGCCCTTGCCAGGCTTGACGTGCTGGAACTCCACGACGGTCCAGAGCTGTCCGTCGATCTTCAGCACGATGCCGTTCTTCAGGTCGTTGGTGGTCGCCACGAGCGTCGTTCTCCCGGTCGGTGGTGGGTGCGCGCCGTGCGGCGCGTCCGGTGCACAGCGCCCCACGGGACGGCTGCCGGCCACGGAGCCGTCGTGCGGGCACCCGGTGCCCGCCGCTTCCGACTCGCTGTGCCCGGCCGGACCGTCGCACGAGGTGCACGGACCGGCCGCAGGCCGTCGACCATCCTAGCGCCCGTGACCGCCCGTCAGAGCAGCAGGCGCGCGACGGCGAGGCCGACGACCGCCGACCACAGCAGCGAGGCGAGGGTCCCGATGACGAACCGCTCGGACGCACCCGGGTTCTCGCGGAGCTCGGGGTAGCGCCCGAGGCCCTTGACGGCCACGACGACCGCGACGCCCTCGGGCACGCCCACCAGCAGGCTCCCGGTCACCGCGAGGCGCTCGAGGACGCCGATCCAGGTGCCGCCGCGCAGGACGATCTGCGCCCCCTCCCCCTCGGGGCCGTCGCTCACGCTCAGACGTTCGAGGAGCACGGGGCCGTGCCCGCCGCGACGCCGTCCGGCGTCGCGGGAGCGCGACGCCAGGCGCAGGACGAGCCGGGTGACGAACCAACCCCCGGCGGAGGAGACGAGCAGGGCGCCGACCCAGATGCCGGCGACGAGGGCGGGATGCACGTCGCCGACCCTCTCGTCAGCCGGCCGCGCGCGTCAACAGGCGCGCCGCAGCGGGGCGCGCGGCGAGCTCCTCGGCCCACAGCGCGGTCAGCAGGCGCTGGCTCACGGCCTGCTGCGACACGCCGAGGGCGCGTGCCACGACACCCTGCCCTGCGTCGTCCGTCTCGCGGGCCGCGTCCACGGCGCGCCACCCGGCCGCCGTGCGCCGGGCCGCCACCGCGCCGATGAGCACGAGCACGGCGTCGGCGTCGGCGGCGGCCTGCGGGTCGGCGCCGCGGACCGCCAGCGGCACGGGTCGCTGGCGGCTCTTCGCCGCCTCGACGGCCTCACGGGCGAGCACGAACGCGGGCCCTGCTCCTTCGCGCGGCGAGGCGGGCAGGGGCTCGTCGACGGCACCGGCGCCGATCCCGACGCTCCAGCCACCGTCGCGCAGGACCCGCAGCGCGGTGTCGACGACGACGTCGGGGTCGTCGAGCACCCCTTGGACCTCGTCGCCGACCGTCCGCTCGAAGCCCCGCACGACGGGCACGCGCGCGAGCGCCGCGAGCAGCTCGGGGACACGGTCGGTACCGCTGCGGCTGCCGCGCTGGTCGATGGTGAGCACGAACATGCGACAAGTCTCTCACCTTGTAGGCATGGCTACAAGGTGAGGCCCTTGTGCAACCGGCGGGCGCCGCCACGACGTCCGCCGATGGCTCGTGGGTCAGAGGAGGATGCCGGTGGCGGGTTCCGGGGTGGTCGAGATCTCGGCGTACGCCGCAGCGAGGAGCGTGGGGTCCGGACCCTCGAGGCGCGACGGGCGCGCGAGGCCGTCGAGGACGACGAAGCGCAGCAGGTCGCCCCGGGTCTTCTTGTCGCGGCGCATGGCCGTCAGGAGCTGCTCCCACCGGTCGCCGCGGTACGTCGTCGGCAACCCGAGAGACGTCAGGACGCTGCGGTGGCGCTCGACGACGTCGTCGTCGAGCCGCCCGGCGAGCCGCGCCAGCTCGGCGACGTAGACCATGCCGACGGAGACGGCCGCGCCGTGGCGCCACCGGTAGCGCTCGACCTGCTCGACGGCGTGCGCGAACGTGTGCCCGTAGTTGAGGATCTCGCGCAGCCCTGCCTCGCGCAGGTCCTCACCGACGACGCGGGCCTTGGTCCGCACGGCCCGCTCGACGAGCTCGGCGAGCACGGGTGAGGACGCGGCCGCCACCGGGTCCTGCAGCAGGGCGGTGTTCTCCTCGACGAGCTCGAGGATCCGCGGGTCGTCGATGAACCCGCACTTGACGATCTCCGCGAGCCCGGCGACGAAGTCGAAGGGCGCCATGGACTCCACGGAGGCGAGGTCGCACAGCACCCCGGCCGGCGGGTGGAACGCGCCGACGAGGTTCTTGCCCTCGGCCGTGTTGATGCCGGTCTTGCCGCCGACCGCGGCGTCGACCATGCCGAGGACGGTGGTGGGGACCTGCACGACGCGCACGCCGCGCAGCCACGTCGCCGCGACGAACCCGGCGAGGTCGGTCGTCGCTCCCCCGCCGAGCCCGACGACGGCGTCGGACCGCGTGAAGTCCGCCTGACCGAGCACGCCCCAGCAGAAGGCCGCGACCTGGGCGGTCTTCTGCTCCTCGGCGTCCGGGACCTGCGCGAGGTACACGTCGTAGCCGTGGGCGACGAGGTCCTCGCGGACGGTCTCGGCCGACGTCGCGAGCGCCGCCGGGTGGACGACGAGCACGCGACGCACCGTGTCGCCGAGCACCGCGGGCAGGTGGCCGAGCAGGTGCCGACCGATGACCACGTCGTACGGCTGGTCCCCCGCGACCGTGACGACGGCCTCGGGGCTCATGCGCCGGCCTCCGAGACGCGCTGGTCGCGCAGCCTCGACTCGATGACCTCGGCGACCTCCACCGGGCGCAGCCCGTCCGTCGACACGTGCACCGTCGCGACCTCCTCGTAGACCGGACGCCGCACGTCCATGAGCGCCTGCCACTGCGCGCGCGGGCTGCCGACCAGCAGGGGGCGCGACTGGTTGAGCCCGACGCGCGGGGCGGCGTGCGCGAGGCTCACGTCGAGGAACACCACCACACCACCGCCCTGGCGGTAGGCCTGCAGCAGGTCGCGCGTGCGCGGGTCCAGCACGGCGCCGCCGCCGAGCGCCAGCACACCGTCGTGCTCGTCCAGCGCGGTCGCGACGGCGGCGCGCTCGAGCTCACGGAAGTGCGGCTCGCCGTCCTCGACGAAGACGTCGGCGACGGACTTGCCCGCGGTCGTCTCCACGTCGGTGTCGGTGTCGCGCGGCTCGAGCTGCCAGCGCTGGGCGAGCGCGGCGGCGACGGTGGACTTGCCCGCGCCGGGCGGGCCGATCAGCACGACGCGGGGTCCGGAGGCAGGGGTGGGACGGGGCACGGCGGCAGCCTAGTCCCGCCCTGCGCCCAGCCCCGCGCGGTCCACGGGCCGGTCGGCCGGCGCCGGACGAACCGCGTCAGGCGAGCAGCTCGGGGACCGCCGTCAGGTACGCCTCGAGGTTGCGCCGGACCTCGGCCACGCTGTCCCCGCCGGTCTTCTCCAGCAGCGTCTGGGCGACGACGAGCGCGACCATCGCCTCGGCGACGACGGCCGCCGGCGGCACCGCGCACACGTCCGACCGCTGGTGGTGGGCCGTGACCGGCTCCCCCGTGGCGGTGTCGACGGTGGCCAGCGCGCGAGGAACCGTCGAGATCGGCTTCATCGCGGCGCGCACGCGCACGACCTCGCCGTTCGACATGCCGCCCTCGATGCCACCGGCGCGGTTGGTGCGCCGCACGATGCGCCCGGACGCGTCGCGCTCGATCTCGTCGTGCGCCTGCGACCCGCGACGTGCCGCGGTCCGGAACCCGTCACCGACCTCGACGCCCTTGATGGCCTGGATGCCCATGAGCGCCGCCGCGAGGCGCGCGTCGAGGCGTCCGTCGGCCTGCACGTAGGTGCCGATGCCCGACGGCAGCCCGTGCACCAGCACCTCGACGACGCCGCCGAGCGTGTCGCCGTCCTTGTGGCACTGGTCGATCTCGGCGACCATCGCCGCGCTCGTCGCGGGGTCGAAGCACCGCACCGGGTCGGCGTCGAGGGCCGCGACGTCGTCGGGCGTCGGCGCGGGCGCGTCGTCCGGCACCGCGACCGGTCCGATGGCGACGACGTGGGACACCAACCGCACGCCCGCGACCTGCTCGAGGAAGGCCGCCGCGACGGTACCGAGCGCGACGCGCGTGGCGGTCTCGCGTGCGGACGCGCGCTCGAGGACGGGGCGCGCGTCGTCGAAGCCGTACTTGCGCATGCCGATCAGGTCGGCGTGGCCCGGGCGGGGCCGCGTCAGCGGGGCGTTGCGCGCCCGCGACAGCACCGCGGGGTCCTCGACGGGGTCGGCGGCCATCACCTCGGCCCACTTGGGCCACTCGGTGTTGCCCACCTCGATCGCGATCGGGCCGCCCTGCGTCAGACCGTGGCGCACACCCGCGAGCAGACGCACCGCGTCCTGCTCGAACTTCATGCGGGCGCCACGCCCGTACCCGAGACGACGCCGCGCGAGCGCGGCCTGGACGTCGGAGGTCTGCACCTGCACACCGGCGGGCAGACCGTCGAGGATGCCGACGAGCGCAGGACCGTGCGACTCACCGGACGTCAACCAACGGAGCATGGGCGCGATCCTTTCACGTGGCGCGACGAGCCGTGCGCGCCGTGCCACACGTCGGACGTCGTCGAGGCAGGGCGGCCCGCTGCCGATGTCGGAGCAGCGGCACGCGTCGCGCGCCAGGGCTCGGCCCGCCGAGCACGGCGACGGCACCGGGACGCGGCCTGTGGCACCCGACCACGACGAGCGTGCGGTGCGGCCGAAGCCGCACCGCACGCACCCGATCGAGCTGCCGCTCCCCCAGCGGGCGAACCGCCCGTCGGCGGACCGCCCTTGAGGTCATTGCCCCAGGACGGGGACCAGGGGGTTCTTGCCCGGCACGGTCGCGGGGAGCGCGGCCGGCGCCGGCTCCGCGTCGGGCGCTGCGGCCCACGGGTCCGGCAGGACGTACGTGAAAGCCGAGACGACCAGCTCCTGGTCACCCGGCGCGGTCGCGGGCTTGCCGGCCGACTCGGTCGCCTCCTTCTGTGCGGTGCCGGTGAAGTCGGTCACGAGCACCAGCCGCGGAAGGGCGTTCTGCAGGTCGTCGACGAAGGCGATCGTCGCGTCGTACGTGCCCAGGACGGTGATCGACAGCGGGATCGCCACCATCCCGGCGGGGACCGCCACCGCGACGGGCGCCACGGCCTCGGGGGCGGGTGCCGTCTCGTCCGCGTCGGCGCTCTGCTCGGCCTCCTCGTCGGTCGAGCCCTCGGTCTCGTCGGCCGGAGGCGGCGGTGCCGCAGCCGAGGCCGGGGGGACCACCGTCACCGGGACGCCCGGGGAGAGCGACGTGACCGTCACCCCGTGCGTCGTTGCCACCTGGTCGACCTGCCTCAGCATGTCGGCAAGCTCTGCGGAGGTCGGGACCTGCACGCGCATGCTCGCGAGCTCGGCCTTGTGCTGGTCGAGCTTCGCGAAGTCGGCCGCGAGGGTCGCGACCTGGAGGTGGAGGATCTCGTTGCGCTCCTCCGTCTGCACCGTCTCCTCACGCACCTCGGCGGCCGCCACGAACGCGGGAGAGATGGCGAGGAACCAGGCGGCGGCCCCGAGCAGAAGGACGAGGAAGACGGTTCCTCCGATCCAGGTGCTGCGCTTCATGTTGCCCACGTCAGCCCTCCTCGGCTGCACCGGGCGCGACGGGCGCGAACCGGTTCGTATAGGCGTCGGACGTCACGCGGATGGTGGCCGACACCGTGAAGTAGGGGGTGCCCGCATCATCCGCGGTGAGCGTCAAAGCCGACACCCACGGGTCGGAGAAGCCCGGGACGGAGGACAGCGCGTCGACCCACGCAGCGGAGTCCGGGACGGTCACCGTGCGGCCCGTGAACTGGATCTGGCCGACCGACGGCCCCTCGAGAGGGCTCCCGGCTGCGGGACCCGCTGCGAGCGGGCTCTCACCCGTGAAGGACAGGGAGTCGATGCTCACCCCCTCGGGGAGCACCGCGGCGATCGCGTCGTAGTACGTGCGCCAGCGGATCTCCGTCGACATCCCGAGCTCACGGGCACGGCTCGTCTGGCCGATGCTGTTGAGGACGATCGGCACCTCGGCGTACTTGGCCTGCTCGGCCAGCAGTCGCTGGGTCTCCTGCTCCGCGACCACGAGCTCGGCACGCGCCTGCGCGCCCCGCAGGACGGCGACCACGTACATGAGGGCCAGGACGAGGAGCGCGATGGCGATGCTCAGCAGCAGCCACCGCTTGAGCCGGTGCAGGCCCCGGGCCGCGGTGACCTCGGGCGGCAGCAGGTTGACCTGCGGGCGCGGCGGGGCGAACGTCGCGGTGCCCTCCTTGCGCGCGCGGGCGGCTTCCAGGATCGTGCTCATGCGGCGACTCCGTACGCGAGGCCCACAGGGAGGGCGAACGAGCTCTCGTGCCCCCGCAGGGCGTCGAGCTGAGCGGTCTTGGCCGGGCGCAGGCCCGCGAGCGGGTCTCCCAGCGTGGTGGGCAGCCTGGAGGCGGAGGACAGGTACTGGCCGAAGCCGGGCAGCTGCGCGCCGCCGCCGGTGAGGACGACGACCTCGATGCCCTGACCGGGGTTGAGTCCTGCGTAGTAGACGAACGTGTTGCGGATCGACTCGACCTGGCCCCGAACCACGGTGCTGATGGCTTCGACCGCCGGCGCGGCGTCGCCCCCCGCGCTGAGGCCGACGCCCAGGTTCCGCTTGATCTGCTCGGCCTCCGGGAACGACACACCGAGCGCGCTGGCGACCGCACCGGTCACCGTCGCTCCGCCGGTCGGCAGCGACCGCACGAGGCGCGGCACGCCGCGGACCGCGATGACGACCGTCGTCACGGTCGCTCCCTGGTCCACGTAGGCGACGACTGCTCGTGCGTAGTCACCCCGGCAGATCGCCCGGAGCAGCGCGAACGCGTTGAGGTCGACCATGACCGGCCGCAGACCCGCACCCTCGGCGGCGAGGACGTTGGCGGTGACCGTGTCACGCTGAGCCGCGACCAGCATGCCCTGCACCATGCGGCCCTGGTCGCCCTGCGTCTCCCCCGTGGGGTAGTAGTCCAGCAGCGCCTCGTCGGCCGACATCGGCAGCAGGTCGTTGACCTGGAAGGAGAGCGAGGACTTCAGCTGCGCAGTCGGCAGCCACGGCAGGTCGAGCTCACGCACGAGCACGCGCTGGTTGCCGACGCCCAGCACCACGTCCTTGCTCTCGAAGCGCGCGCGTCCCCACAGGGTGCGCAGCGACTCGGACACCGTCTCGGGCTGGACCACCTCGCCGTCGCGGACCGCACCTTGCGGCAGCGGCTGCTCGCCGACGCGCACGACGGTCGGATTGGACCGGGCACGATCGCCCTTGGCGAACTCGAGCTCGACTGCTCGCACAGCCGTGGAGCCGATGTCGAGCCCGATGACGCGGGTGCTTGCCACAGGGTGTCCCTTTCTGACGCTGAGGTTCACGTGTCGTATCGGTGCACCCGGCACCCGACTTGAGCGACAGCGGACCGTTCTGCGCAGATCAGGCGCCGACCGTGACCCCGAGGTACCAGTCGAGCAGCGGCGGGGCCACGACGGGCGCGACCGCCGCACCGAGGAGCATCCAGGGACCGAACGGGATCGCCGACTTGCGTCCGGCCCGCCCGAGGGCGATCAGCGCGAGCCCGAGGACGCCGCCGAGCAGGAAGGGCAGGAACAGCCCGACCGCCCAGGTCCCCCAGCCGAACCACCCGAGGAACATGCCCAGGACGCCGGCGAGCTTGACGTCGCCGAGGCCCATGCCCGCCGGGTTCGCGAGGACCAGCGCCAGGTAGGCGGCGCCCATCGCCAGCCCACCGAGCAGGGCGCGCAGCAGGGGGGGCCAGTCCGCGGTGCCGCCCGGGTCGAGGCTGGCCAGTGCGAGGAGCGCGGCGACGACCGGGTACGAGGGCAGCACGATCGCGTCCGGCAGGCGGTGCACGTCCACGTCGATGAGCGCGAGCGCCACCGCCACGGCGGTGAGGTACAGCGCCACGGGGAGCAGCCACGACAGTCCGACCAGCGCCGCCACCAGGCCGAACAGCACGGCGGTGGTGAGCTCGACCAGCGGGTAGCGCCGCGAGATCGGTGCGCCGCAGTCCCGGCAGCGCCCCCGCAGGAGCAGCCACGAGACGACCGGGACGTTGTCGCGCGGCCGGATCTCATGACCGCACGCAGGGCACGCGCTGGGGGGCCGGACCACCGACTCCCCGCGCGGCACGCGCCACACCACGACGTTGAGGAACGAGCCGATCGCGAGTCCCAGAAGCGCGCAGACCGCGACCAGCATCCCCGTCACGGTGCCTTGACCTCCCGCTTGTAGACGACGTCGACCCGCACCCCAGAGGATGACACGGGACTGGTGCTCGCGAGGTCCACCCCGGGGATGCCGATGGGCACGTAGCGCACCTTGAGGGCGTTCCGCAGCTTGACGTCCTTGCCGTACAGCTGCCCGTAGAGCGACATCGTGTTGTTGGTGTCGATCGTGCACGGCGTGTAGCCGAAGAACGTGATGGGCGCGGTGATGTTCGTTCCCGAGTCGAACTTGATGTCGCCGGACCTGTTCGGCCCCACGGTCTTGTTGCACTCGGCGACACCGTTCGGCGTCACGTCCGGGTCCGGGACGATGATCCACACCTGGTGCGGGTCGCCGTCCGCCGACGTGATCGTGAAGTTCCCGGTCGCGTAGAAGTTGTTCGCGAAGATCACCATGTCGGCGCGCAGCTTGATGTTGAGGCCGCCCTGGAACGTGGTCGTCGGGCAGAACCGGGTGTCGAACACCGTGGCCACCGTGGGTCCGACCAGCGGCCCCTTGAGGCTGTAGTCCGCCCCGGCCACCGTGCACTTGTTGCCCGCGGGCATGTACATCTCCGACCAGGTCGGCGCCCCGTTGGCGACGGCGTTCGACGTGACCCAGTCCTTGTAGGCCTGCGCGCGGTTGCCGGCGTTGTCGAAACCCACCCAGTCGGACGGGATGTAGTTGACCTCCGGCAGCCCCACCTTCACGTACTGCGGGAGTGCGCCGGCGCCGACGCCCGTGCGGGTGGTGCCGGCCACCTGCGGGCCGGTCCCCCACGTGGTCATCGCGCCCGCGATGATGACGTCCCGGCCGTACTTCGACCCGCCGGCGAGCGTGGCGTCGGCCGCCACGTAGGTGTCCTGGCCGACCGTGCGCAGGCCCGCACCCTGTTGCTCGTGGACCGTCAGCTTCTTCTTCGACCACAGGTCCTGCGTGATGTGGCAGTTGTTCGAGATCTCGGTCGTGCCCTCGACGACGATGAGGTTGCCGTCGATCTTGACGTTCGAGTTGCAGTTGACGTCGCCGGAGTCCACCCACACGTCGACCGCGGTGTCGGGCAGCGCCGTGTCGAGCGTGAAGCCGTTGGTCGACAGGATCGACGATGCCGCGAAGATCGCCGCGCCCCGCCCGTCGATCGTCAGCGGCGTCAGGTTCACCTTCGTCTGGACGGCGCGCTTGACGTCGGTCCCGGCCCCCGTGGCGACGCCGGTCACGACCGCCGACGCCGGCGTGCCGGTGACGACGCCCGCCGCGCACGGCAGCAGGGCGTCGTGCTCGTCGTAGTACGCGATCGTCGCGGTCGCCTGCGTGCCACCGGGTGAGGTACCGCCTGCGTGGCTCCCCGTGGCCGGCCACTGGCAGGGCGTGCCCACCTCGAGCTCGGCGAAGACGGCGTCGACGACGCCCTCGGCCGTGTGCATCTCGGCGGTGCGCGCCCGGTCCTCCCCCGAGTCCCGCGCGCCCTGGATGCTGGACGCGACCACGACCGAGGCCAGCGCGAGCCCGATGAGGGCGATCGCGACGGCGGAGACGAGCGCACTGCCGCGGTCGCGGCCGCTGTGCGCGAGACGACGTGCGATGGCACGGGACATGGGTTCTCCTCGGGGTGCGATCACGGCGCGGGGACCGTGCCACAGCTGTCGGCCGGGTAGCCGAAGACGGTGTTGCGACCGGTGAGCACGGACGTCACGGTCGTCGGCGCGGACCTCGCGCTCTGGTTCGCGTCCTTGAGCCGCAAGGTCACGCGGATGGTCTGGGCTTCGGAGCCGGCGCTGCCGGCCCGTGCCTCGACGAAGAAGGGCGGCCACGTCGTGTTGTCGTCGGGGTCGAACGTGCCGGTGGGACGGACGACGTCGCGCGCGACCACGCGCCACGCCTCGACGCCACCGGTGACCTGCCACGACGGGCGCCACGAGCGGAACTCCAGCAGCCCGCGGTCGGTGCCCGCGGGGTACCGCACGCGCCACTGCACGCACTGGTAGCTGCCGTCCGTCTGGGTGTAGACCCGCAGCGAGTAGTTCGCCGGCACGCCGGCCGACGCGAGCGACTCCCCCGCCGGGTCGGAGATGACGTTGCCGGAACGCACCTGCCGGTCGATCTGCATGAGGCCGATCCGCGCCTGGTCGGCCGACCGGGTGCGCGCGAGGTTGTCCTTGGTCTGCTGGCTGACAGTCACGAGGACGGAGAACACGATCCCCAGCAGCCCGGCGAAGATCATCATCGACACCATCAGCTCGACCAGCGTCAGCCCTCGCTCCGACTCCCCCGGGCGCATCACCCGCCGCCACGCGGCCCGTGCCTCACGCATCGGGGGCCGCCCGGTACGCCGCGTCGGCCTGGGAGGTCCCGAGACTGGTCGTCGCGACGAAGGCGACCTGCGCCGCCCCGTCGGTCGCCGTCCACCGCACCGCGACGTTGACCGAACCGGCGTCCGCCGAGATCGAGCAGCCCTCGCCCGTGCACGCGACCGGGTCGAGGTTGTCGGTCATGGACATCGCCGGGGTGATCGTCACGGTGGGGGTCGCGGTGACCGTCCACCCGCCACCCGTCCAGGTGGTCGTCCCCCCCACGTAGGTGGCCGAGGTCGTCGCGTTGACGTTCACGCTCGAGTACCCGGTGCCGTTCCAGTACGCGAGCACGGCGCTGCGCGCCCGTGTGGCGGTGGTGACGGGCTGGAGCTTGCCGCGCTGGACGAGCACGCTGTCCGTGTAGGCGGACGTCAGGCGCACCAGCCCCGTGGGCGCCGCACCACCCGCCCACGGGGCGGCACCGAAGACCGCCGTGGGGATGCTCCGGGAGCTGCCGGCCGCCACGCAGCCCGCGCCGTCGAGGACGGTGCACCCGATCCCGGTCGCGCCCGCCGCGGTCGTCAGCCGGGCACCGAACGACGAGGACGCCCCCGCGCCGACGTCGGCCAGGGTGAACGCCTGCCCGGCGACCTCCATGCCGGCGGAAGTCGCGGTGCCGCCGGTCACGGTGGCACCGCTGCAGCCCTGACCGGCCGGGATGCCGGAGGCGCACGACGCCACCATCGAGCTCCTGGCGGCACCACTCACACCCGAGCCGGCGGTCAGCCGGAGCGTCACGCCGCCGCCGCTGATCGTGATCGGGGAGGCGGTCCCGACCGCCGACTGTGCCGGCGGGTTGGAGGGGGCCGCACCCGAGGCGCCGACGTCGTCGGAGGCGCCGTTGTGCAGCTTCGCCCCACCGCTCGTCACCTGCGGCACGGCCGCGTCCGGTGGTGCGAAGCTCGAGGTGGGCATCGCGACGCTGGACTCGGTCGACGTCGTCTGCTGGGACGTGACGCCCACACCGGTGCCCGCGGCCGTCACGGTGCCGGACGAGTGCACGGCACCCGGCAGCAGCTCGCCCGGTGCGACGCCTCCCCCGACGGGGTCGAAGGCGGCCGGCGTCAGCGACGTGACCGGCCCCACGGAGCCACCGCTCGCGGAGAAGAGCGCCTGGCAGGCGCCGAGGAAGGGCATGTTCGCGTTGTCTCCGCACCCGCCCTGCGGGGCGTACGCCTCCGAGCGGAGCAGCACGCTGCGCGGCGTCCCGGTGCGGTTGGCCGTCCAGGAGGTGACGACCGTGAGGGTCAGGACCCCGTCGGCCGTCGCCGGGTTGTCCGACACGTACGCGCGTGAGACGAACTCGACACCCGGGATGGACGGGTCGGTCTGCCGGGTGACGTTCGAGCCACCGGGACCTGACAGCGGGGGTGCGTCCGTCACCTGCGACGACGTCAGCACGAGGGCCTCGTTGATCGCCGGGCTCGAGGGGGGTCGGAGCCGTCCGGCCGAGACGTTGGCGTCCGGGCCCGCGGACTGGAAGGACGTGTGCAGACCTCTGCTGAGCACGAGGTGCGGCAGTGCACGCAGCTCTTCCATGACCTGGTTGGCCACGGCCGTGCCGAGCGAGCGCTGCCGCGTCTGTGCCGTCGTCACCAGGGCCGAGACCTGCACCATCATGAGCGAGACCAGGACCATCGTGATGATCATCATGGCGACGACCAGCTCGATCAGCGTGAACCCGTCGTCGCGCCCGACGCGGTCCCGCGGTCGCAGTCTGTTCACCCTCGGTCTCCTCTGATGGACGTACTCGTGTGGTGGTGGCGGGCCGAGGCCCGCCACCACCACACGACACTCACTCGAAGGTCAGCAACCGCCGGTCTTGTCCAGGCCGTCCTGCGCGCTGTACGAGACCTCGGAGGTCGCGCCCTGCGAACCACCCGAGTACACGACCTCGACGCACCAGCTGGTGGACGCCTGGACCACGTCGGTGCCGGTGTGCGAGTAGGTCGCCGCCGTCACGCCGTTGCTCGCCTTGCCGGCGTCGTTGCCCTGGATCGCGTAGCGCCCGCCGCCGAGGAACACGCCGGCCGTGGCCGTGCCGGTCGTCGCGAGCGGCGCGGTCGCGTCGACGTAGAACGTCGCGATCTCCTTGCCCAGCGTCGACACGTCGGACACGGCAGCCGTGTCGTTCGCCTTCTTGCGCTGGTTGAGGAACACGGGGATCGCGATGGCCGCGAGGATCCCGATGATGATCATGACGACGAGGAGCTCGATCAGGGTGAAACCCCGGTCCTTCTCGTCGATGGACTTGCGGATCCGAGCGATCACGCCGGCCTCCTGTGTGTGCGATATCGGAAAGGAAGACCAGCCCATCAGGGCCGGTTCGGGTCGTACATCCGGTTCATCGACAGTGACTGCCGCCGCCTTGAGCGACCGCACCGAATCGGTGCGCATGATCACCCGTTCGGCCCGCGCCTACTGGATGACGTTGAAGATCTGGAAGATCGGCATGTACAGACCGATGACGATGAAGCCGATGATCCCGCCGATGCCGACGATCATGAGCGGCTCGATGAGGCTCGTGAGCTGCTCCGTCGTCGCCTCGACCTCCTGGTCGTAGAAGTCGGCGACCTTCGCGAGCATCGTGTCCAGGGCCCCGGTGTCCTCGCCGACGGCCATCATCTGCACGACCATCGGCGGGAACACGGGGTGCTGGGACAGCGGTCCCGAGAGCGACTCGCCCCTGCGCACCGAGTCCTGCACGGCGCGTGCCGCGCGCTCGATCACGATGTTGCCGCTGGTCGCGCCGACGATGTCCAGGGCCTGGAGGAGCGGGACGCCCGCGTGGATCATCGTGCTGAAGTTCCGCGTGAAGCGCGAGATCGCGATCTTGCGTGCGAGCGGGCCGAACACCGGCACCCGGAGCATGAGCGGGTCGAGCCGTTCCCGGATCGGCGGGTCGTTCTTGTGCTTGCGCCACCAGACGCTGAACGCCACGAGCCCGATGGCGGTCGGCACGATGGTCCACTTCATGATGTTCGAGAGCACCACGAGGACCCGCGTGAGGAATGGCAGCTCGCCACCGAGGGTCGCGAACATCTCCGCGAAGATCGGGACGATGAACAGCAGCATGCCGATCATCGCGAGGATTGCCACGACGAACACCACGACCGGGTAGGTCATGGCGGACTTGATCTTGCCGCGGAGCTTGACCTCGGCCTCGAAGTTGTTGGCGACCGAGATGAGCGCCTCGTCGAGGAACCCGCCGACCTCACCCGCCTTGACCATGTTGATCATCAACGGCGGGAACACGTCCTCGTGCTTCCCGAGCGCCACCGAGAAGGCGGTCCCCACCTCGACGTCGGAGCGCACCTGCCCGAGGATCTTCGCCAGCGGCTTGGACTCGGTCTGCTCCGCGAGGATCGTCAGCGCGCGCAGGAGCGACAGACCCGAGTCGATCATCGTCGCCAGCTGGCGCGCCATGATCGACAGGTCCTTGAGCTTGATCTTGTTGCCGCCGAAGCCGGGGATGTTGATCTCGGACTGCAGGCCGGCGGTGCTGACCTCGGAGATCGAGACCGCTGCGAGGCCCATCTCGCGCAGCCGGTTGGCCACCGCGGCCTGGTTCGGGGCCTCGACGCGGCCCTTGACGATCTTGCCGGCCCGGTCCCGGACCGCGTACTCGAAGGTCTTCGTCGCGGTCGCCATCAGAAGGCCTGCCCGCCGAGGCCGCCGGTCGCGTTCGACACGCCGGCCTGCGCCTGGGACTGTCCGGAGAACCGGCCCGTGAGCCGGTTGAAGTCCTCGACGTGGTGGCACTTCTCGAGCCCCACCTCGTAGGTGATCTTGCCGGACTTCACCAGCTCCGCGAGGTGCTGGTCGAGCGTGTGCATGCCCTGCTTCGCCCCCGCCTGCATCGAGGAGTAGATCTGGTGCGTCTTGCCCTCGCGGATGAGGTTGCGGATGGCGGGCGTCGCGATCATGACCTCCGTCGCGACGGCACGGCCCGGCTGGTCGGTGCGCTTGCACAGGGTCTGGCAAACCACGGCCTGGATCGCGCCGGCGAGCTGCGTGCGGACCTGCGCCTGCTGGTGCGACGGGAACACGTCGATGACGCGGTCGATGGTCTGGGCGGCGTCCTGCGTGTGCAGGGTCGCGAACACCAGGTGCCCGGTCTCTGCCGCGGTGAGCGCGACGCTGATCGTCTCCAGGTCGCGCATCTCCCCCACGAGGATGATGTCGGGGTCCTGGCGCAGCACGTGCTTGAGGGCGTTGGCGAACGAGTGCGTGTCCGCACCGACCTCACGCTGGTTGACGAGCGACTTCTTGTGCCGGTGGAGGAACTCGATGGGGTCCTCGACCGTCATGATGTGGTCCTGGCGCGTGCGGTTGGCCAGGTCGATGATCGAGGCCAGCGTCGTCGACTTGCCCGACCCGGTCGGCCCGGTGACCAGCACGAGCCCGCGGGGCAGGCCCGCGAACGTCCCGACGACCGGCGGCACGCCGAGTTCCTCCAGCGGCTTGATCTCGTACGGGATCACACGGAACGCCGCGCCGATGGACTCGCGCTGCTGGTAGACGTTGACGCGGAACCGCGCGAGCCCGCGCACGGCGTACGACAGGTCGAGCTCGAGCTCCTCCTCGTACCTCTCCCGCTGCTTCTGGGCGAGGATCGAGTAGATCGAGCGGCGCAGGCCGTCCGGCATGACGGGGCCGAACTGGTCCAGCGGCTGCAGCGACCCCGAGATCCGGACCATCGGCGGCGATCCGGTGGTGAAGTGCACGTCGGACGCCCCGAGCCGGACCATCTCGCGCAGCACGTCGTCGATGGGCAGGTCACCGGCCTGCTCCGCCTGGCCCATCGCCCGGCGCGGCGCACCGTCGGCCGGCGGCCGGGCAGGTGGCACCTGCGGCGACTGCGGTGCGGGCACGTGAGCCGGCGGCGGGACGGCACCGGTCGGCAGGGGCGCCGGCGTGTACGACTGCTGACCCGCAGGCCCCCCGTGCGTCTGCGGCGTGTAGGCAGCCGCGACGGGGCCGCCCGACGCAGGCGCGTAGGTCTGGGCTGCGGGCGCGCCCGCAGCCGACGGGTACGCCTGCGTCGCCCCGGCCGACGGGTACGCCGGGGTCCCGGCGGCCGAGGGGTAGGCCGGCGCCGCGGGTGCGCCCGTGCCCGCTGCGGGTGCCTGGTGCTGCGACACCGCGGCGCTCTGGGAGGGCACGGGCGTGAACATGGGTGTGCCACCCGGGCCGGCCTGCGGTCCGGCGGGCCGGTACGGCGGCAGCGGGCGCGACGCTCCGCTCGGGTGGCCCTGGTAGGCGTCGGTCACGTCGTCCTCCACATGCGTCTGTCCTGCGCCGCGGTGTCGTCGGGACGGCCGCGCTCCAGTGCACCCGAGGGTGCCCTTGTCTCATCGGACCGGGTACCGCGCGACTTGAGCGGCGACGCGCAACGACTCACGCGACGACGCGGAGGATCTCCTCGATCGACGTCAGTCCCGACGCGACCTTCTGCCACCCGTCGTCGCGGAGCGTGATCATGCCCTGCTTGACCGCCGTGGCTGCGATGTCCGCGGACGACGAGTGCGCGACCGCGTGGCGCTCGATGTCCTCGGTGACGCGCATCACCTCGTGCAGCGCGAGCCGCCCCTTGTAGCCCGTGCGCGAGCAGGCGGCGCAACCGGCCGGCCGGAAGAACTCCGGCAGGTCCTCCCCCTCGACCCAGGGGAACCGCGCCGCCGTGAGCTCCGTAGGCGTCGGACGGTAGGCCTCCTTGCACTTCGGGCAGAGCCGCCGCGCGAGCCGCTGCGCGACGACGCAGTCGAGCGCCGACCCCACGAGGAACGGCTCGATGCCCATCTCCGTCAGACGCGTGACCGCCGAGGGCGCGTCGTTCGTGTGCAGCGTCGAGAGCACCAGGTGACCGGTGAGGGCGGCCTCGATCGCGATCTGCGCCGTCTCGTGGTCGCGGATCTCACCGAGGAGCACGACGTCGGGGTCGGACCGCAGGATCGAGCGGAGCGCCGCCGCGAAGGTCAGGCCAGCCTTGGGGTTCACCTGGACCTGGTTGATGCCCCCGAGCCGGTACTCGACCGGGTCCTCGACGGTGATGACGTTGATCTCCGGCTTGGAGACCGCGTTGAGCGTCGCATACAGCGTCGTCGACTTGCCCGAGCCCGTGGGCCCGGTGACGAGGATCATGCCGTACGGCTTGGAGTACGACTCCTTGTACGTGGCGTAGTTGTGCTCGAGGAACGACAGGTCCCGCAGGTCGAGGCTCGCGGTGGAGTTGTCGAGGATGCGCATGACGATCTTCTCGCCCCACACCGTGGGCAGCGTCGCCACGCGCAGGTCGATCTTGCGGCCGTTGTGCACGACCGACATGCGGCCGTCCTGCGGCTTGCGCTTCTCGGCGATGTCGATGTCGCTCATGATCTTCACGCGGCTGATCACGCCGCCGGTGATGTTCTTGGGTGCCCGCTGCGTCTCGTGGAGCACGCCGTCGATGCGGTAGCGCACGCGCAGGTCGTGCTCGCTGGGCTCGATGTGGATGTCGGAGGCGCGGTCGGTGATCGCCTGCGTCACCAGGAGGTTCACGAACCGGACGATGGGGGCCTCGTCGTCGAGGACGTCCCCCATGCGCGTCGACAGGTCCTCCTCGGGCTGGTGCGACTCCTCGAACGCGTTGGTGAGGTCCTCCATCTCACCGTCGGCGCGGCAGTACCGGTCGATCGCGCGCAGCACGTTGTCGTGGGTCGCGACGACCGCGACCACCGTCATGCCCGACATGGTGCGCACGTCGTCGACCGCGACGACGTTGCCCGGGTCCGCCGTCGCCAGGACCAGCGCGCCGTTGCGCACGCCGACCGGGAGCACCGAGTGCCGCCGGCACAGGGCACCGGGGACCGCCGCCACCGCCGTGCGGTCGACCGGGTACTCGTCGAGGTCGACGAACTCCATGCCGACCTGCGCGGCCAGCGCCCGCACGAGCTGCGCCTCGGTGAGGATCCCCAGCTCGACGAGCGTGCGCCCCAGGGACGTCCCCAGGGAGTGCTGCTCGTCGAGCGCGGCCAGGAGCTGCGCCTCCGTGACGAGACCTTCGTCGAGCAGAACCTCACCGAGCTGCTTCACACACGCCTCCTGTGTCCGTGGCGCCGACAGCGGCACCTCGGGAGACATCGGCACCGTGGCAGGCCGCCTGAAGCGTCCGGCACGGACGAAGGTCCGCGGTGTGCAGGTCAGGACACGGCGGGCGCGAGCGCGTCGTCCAGGGCCGCGGCCATCGCCGCGAGGGGTGCCGGAGCACCGGTCATGAGCCGCACCTGCTCGGCCGCCTGGTGCAGGAGCATCCGCTCGCCGCCCACCACGCGCCCACCGCGGGTGGCCCACGCGGCAGCCAGCGCCGTGGGTCGCGGGTCGTAGCACACGTCGAGGAGCACGCCTGTGATGTCGGCGACCACGGCGTCGGCGACCACGGCGGCGGCCAACGGGTCCGCGGCGTGCGCCGGCAGGGTGCTGACGACCACGTCGAGCCGTCCGATCTCACCCGCCGCGTCGTCGAGCCGGCACAGGCGCGGTTCGACGCCCATGCGGTGCGCAGCGCGCAACAGGCCCCCGGCCCGCGCCTGGGACCGCACGTACACCCGGGGGGACGTACATCCCAGCTGCGCGAGCGCGGCGAGGGTCGACGCCGCGGTCGCGCCCGCCCCGACGACGCCGGCGGAGCGCACACCTCCGCTGACCCCAGCCTCACCGATCGCGGCGACCAGGCCGTACACGTCGGTGTTGGCACCCGTGAGCATGCGCCCCGGACCCGAGCCGTGCACGAGGACGGTGTTGACGGCACCGACCACCTGCGCGAGGGGCTCGACGTGGTCCAGGAGCGGCACGACCGTCTGCTTGAGCGGCATGGTCAGACTCAGTCCCGCCCAGGACGCGTCGAGACCCGCGAGGAACGTCGGCAACTGCTCCTCCGTGACGTCGACGGCGCCGTACCGCCACGTGTCCAGCCCCAGCGCGGCGTACGCCGCCCGGTGCAGCACGGGTGACAGCGAGTGCGCGATCGGGTGGCCGAGCACCGCCGCGCGGCGGTGCGCTGCCGTCACCCCCCGTTCTCCTTCTGCCACTGCCGCAGCAGCGCGACGTTCTCCTGGTGCTCGTCGTGCGTCTCGGCGAAGCGGGTCTCACCGGTCTCGAGGTCGATCGCGACCCAGAACACCCACTTGCCCTCGGCGGGGTTGAGCGCGGCGTCGATGGAGATCTCTCCGGGCGACGCGATGGGCGTCGGCGGCAGACCCAGGTGCTTGTACGTGTTGTACGGGTTGCTCGGGTCCTGCGTGTTCTCGCGCGTCAGAGCCGTCCCGGAGATCCCCAGGCCGTAGGCGACGGCGGCGTCGACGTCGAGCGTCATGCCGCGGTCCAGCCGGTTCTGGATGGCGCGGGCCATGATGGGCCGGTCCGTGTGGAGCTTGGCCTCCTTCTCGATCAGCGACGCCTTCTTCAGCACGTCCTGCCACTGGTCCTGCGGCACGCCCTTCGAGTTGAGAACCTGGACGGTCTTGGCGACCATCTGCGCCAGGATCGCCGGCGCCTGCATGCCAGGCTCGATCTGGTAGGTGGAGGGGAACAGCCAGCCCTCGACGTTGCCTCCCGCCTCGGCCGGCAGACCGATGGCGGCGGGATCGGCCGCGGCCGCGCGGACGTCTTCGATGCTGATGAGCGCGACCTTGCTGATGCGCGTGAAGATGTCCTCGGCGGTCAGCCCCTCGGGGATCGTGACCTTCATCGACACCTTGCTCTTGGGGTCGAGCAGTGCCTGGACCGCCTTCTCGGCCTTCATCTCCAGCATGAGCTGGTACGTGCCGGGCTGGATGGACGCGGCGTCGGGGTTCGCATTGAACGCCGTGCGGAAGGCCTCCTCGGACGCGACGATGCCGGCGTCGTGCAGGGTCGTCGCGATCGCGGCCCCCGAGTCGCCGGCCTCGATGACGATCGTCGGGGCACCCGGCCGCCCCGACCCGGGGTAGTCCGTCACCTGCGCCGCGTCGCCCGATCCGCCGAAGAGCGACTTGCCCATCAGGGAGAACACCACGTAGACCGCTCCGGCCACGAGCACCAGAGCCACGATCAGCACGGAGACGGACCGGCGGCGGCGCTGCTTGCGCATCCGCTCCTCGCGCTTGCGCCCGGACGCGCGGGACCGGCGACGCGGCTCCGGCTCACCCGGTGCAGCCGCGACACGGTCACCGCCGAACAGCTCGGTCACGCTCTCGTCCGACTTCACCGGGGCCCACCACTCCGTCTGGTTGCTCACCTGCGCGTCACTCCACAGTCGTCGTGCCGTCACCCGCAACGCCCCCGCGCGCCGGTGCGGAGCGGTCAGGGTCCACCTCGACCCGTTCCCCGGGACGACGTCCCGTGGACCTCTCCACGTCCAGCGCGTGCTGCAGGATCACCACCGCGGCCGCCTGGTCGACGACCTGCCGGTGGCGGCGCCCGGATCGGCCGGCCGCCTGAAGCGCGTGATGCGCGGTCACCGTGCTCATCCGCTCATCCACGAGCCGGACCTGGAGAGGCCCGACCGCGTGCGCCAGTGCGACAGCGTACGCGCGCGCGACCCCGGCCGACGACCCCTCGGCCCCGGAGAGGTGACGCGGCAGCCCGACATACACGACTTGTGCACGTCGCTCCCGCGCCTCGTCCGCGATCCGTGCCACGTCGGTGGCCGTCGACGACGGCTTGCCCGCCGCGCGCGCCAGCGTGGCGACGGGCGTGGCGAGCATCCCGTCGGGGTCGCTCGCCGCGACGCCGACACGCACGGTGCCGACGTCGACCGCGAGGCGGGCGCCACGCGTCACCACGTCCACGTCGGGCGTGTCGCGGGGCGCCACGGCGTCAGCCCCGGACCGCCGCGACGACACCGGCCAGGGCGTCGGGCAGCCGGGTCGCGTCGGTACCGCCACCCTGCGCGACGTCGTCCTTGCCGCCGCCGCCACCGCCGAGGACGCCCGACGCCGCCCGGACGAGCGCACCCGCCCGGTGACCGGCCTCGCGCGCCGCGGCGTTGGTCGCCACGACGACGACCGGACGCCCCTTGGCGACACCGCCGACCGCGACGACGACCGGCGAGGACTCCCCCAGCCGACCGCGCACGTCGAGCGCGAGCGTGCGCAGGTCGTCCGGTGCGGACACCTCACCGGCGTCGTGCGCGACGACGCGGGCCACGCCGACCTGCTGCGCACCCGCCGCGAGGGAGCCGGCAGCCGCCAGCACCTGCGCCTGCCGCAGCGCCGCGAGCTCCTTCTCGGACTCGCGCACCCGGGTCAGCAGCGACGACACCCGCTCACCGAGCTCGTCGGGACGCGCGCCGAGCAGGCCGGTGAGCTGGCTCACGAGCGCACGCTCCTTGGCCTGGTAGCCGTACGCCGAGTCGCCGACGAGCGCGTCGACGCGGCGCACCCCCGACCCGATGGACGACTCGCCGAGCAGCGTGACCAGGCCGAGCTCGCCGGACCGGCGCACGTGCGTACCGGCGCACAGCTCGCGCGACCAGTCACCGCCGATGGACACGACGCGCACCTGGTTGCCGTACTTCTCGCCGAAGAGCGCCATCGCACCCAGTGCCCGCGCCTCGTCGATCGCCATGGTCCGGTCGGTGACCTCGAGGTCGTCCTGCAGCCGCTCGTTGACGCGCCCCTCGATCTGCGACAGCGACGACGCCGGGACGGAGGCACCCGAGCGGAAGTCGAACCGCAGCCTGCTGGGCGCGTTCTCCGACCCGGCCTGCGTCGCGTTGTCCCCGAGCTCCTCGCGCAGGGCCTTGTGGACCATGTGCGTCGCGGTGTGGGCGCGCGCGATCGCGCGCCGACGCGCCGTGTCGATCGTCGCCGTGCCCGCGTCGCCCAGCGTGATCGTGCCGTCGACCAGCCGGCCGTGGTGCACGGACAGCCCCTTGACCGGTGCCTGGACGTCGTCGACCTCGACGATGCCGCCGTTCTCGAGACTGATCGTGCCCGTGTCGGCGAGCTGACCGCCGGCCTCCGCGTAGAACGGCGTCACGTCGAGCACCACCTGCACGTGGGCGGGTGCGGTTGCCGCAGGCGCGGGCACGCCGTCGACCAGCAGGCCCACGACCTTGGCGGTGGCGGTCGTGTCGGTGTAGCCGACGAACGTGACGCCGGAGCCGTGCTCGCCCGCGAGCGACTGCTGGAGCTGCTGGTAGGCGCTCGTGTCGGCGTGGCCCGTCTTCTTCGCCAGCGCGTCGGCGCGCGCGCGGTCCCGCTGCGCCTGCATGAGCGTGCGGAACGCCTGCTCGTCGACGCTGACGCCGTGCTCGGCCGCCATCTCGAGGGTGAGGTCGATCGGGAAGCCGTACGTGTCGTGCAGGGCGAACGCCTGCTCGCCGGTCAGCGCCGCGCCGCCGCCCTCCGCAACCGCCTTCGCCTTGCTGACCGCACCCTCGAAGATCGTCGTCCCGGCGGTCAGGGTCCGCAGGAACGTCTCCTCCTCGCCGTACGCGACCTGCGCGATGCGGTCGAAGTCCCGCGCGACCTCCGGGTAGGACGCGCTCATGAGGTCGCGGCTGATCGGGAGCAGCTGGGGCAGCGCCGCCTCCTCCACGCCGAGCAGCCGCATCGAGCGCACCGCGCGGCGCACGAGTCGCCGCAGCACGTAGCCACGCCCCTCGTTGGAGGGTGTGACGCCGTCACTGATGAGCATGAGCGCGGACCGGACGTGGTCGCCGACGACCCGCAGCCGAACGTCGTCCTCGTCGTCGGCGCCGTAGCGGCGGCCCGCCATCTCGGCCGCACGCTCGATGACGGGGAAGACCTCGTCCGTCTCGTACAGGTTGTTCTTGCCCTGGAGCAGGTACGCGATGCGCTCGAGGCCCGCCCCGGTGTCGATCGCCTTGCGCTCGAGCTCGCCCAGCAGCGGGTAGTCCTTGCCGCGGCCCTCGCCGCGCACGAACTGGTCGAAGACCAGGTTCCAGATCTCGAGGTACCGGTCGCCACCGGGGTCGACCGTGCCGCCCACGGCGTCGGGGCCGAACTCGGGGCCGCGGTCGTAGTGCCACTCGGCGCACGGGCCCGCGGGTCCGGGCTGGCCGGTGTCCCAGAAGTTCTCCTCGCGCGGCAGGCGCACGATCTGCCGCGGGTTGACCCCGACACGCACGAGCGCGTCGGCCGCCTCGGTGTCCTCGTCCCAGATCGTCACCCAGAACCGGTCACCGTCGAGCCCGAGCCCGCCGTCGGCCTGGGACCCGGTGAGGAAGCCCCACGCGAGCTCGATCGCACCCTGCTTGAAGTAGTCCCCGAACGAGAAGTTCCCGAGCATCTGGAAGAACGTGCCGTGCCGCGTGGTGCGCCCGACGTTCTCGATGTCGTTGGTGCGGATGCACTTCTGCGCGTTGGCGACGCGCGGCCACGGGGCGTCCTGCGTGCCGAGGATGTACGGGATGAACGGGACCATGCCGGCGATCGTGAACAGGATCGACGGGTCCGGGGAGATGAGCGGCACGGACGGCACGATGGCGTGGTCCTTGCTCGCGAAGTAGTCGAGCCAGCGCTGGCGGATCTCGGCGGTGCGCATGTCGTCCTCGTGGTGTGCGGTCCGCCACGCAGGGGCGGAAGAATCGGGTGGGTCCGGGCCTGCGAGCCCGGGGTGGAACGGCGGACCGCTCAGAAGAACGGGGCCTGCGCGTCGTCGTCGGGGTCGGTGACGGGCTCGCCCGCCCAGCCCCGGGCGGACAGGTCCCGCGCGAGGTCGTCGCGGGCGGGTCGACCGAAGGTCTCGCGGAGCTCGGCGCGGTGCCGCGGCGCGTTCGCCCGCAGCGTGTCGAGGTCGACGTCACCGACGAGGGCGTCGAGCAGCTCGGCCTCCCGCTCGGCGACACCGGTGCGGAAGTCGTCGCGCGCGGCCCGCAGCGCGCGGCCGATCCGGACCGCGCCGTCGACCGCGTCGCCCGTCCCGGCCGGCGCGTACTGCTCGACGAGGCGACGCCCCTGGCGCACGACGACGACCGTGACCGCGACGCCGACACCGACCCAGAACAGCCGCCTCATCGACGCGCCCCGCCCGTGCGCAGGCCCGCGAGGGCGCGCCGCACGCCGTAGGAGAACGCCGCGACCTTCAGGAGCGGCGCCCCGACGGTGGCCGTCACGAGGGACGACAGCGCCGAGACGTTCTCGCCGACCTGGGCTGCGGCCGTCGTGACGGTGTCGACCTTGTCCATCTGGGACGCGGACGACGCGACGACCTTGGCCGCCTCGTCGAGCATCGGGAGCGTGTGGTCGGTCAGCTCCTTGACGGAGCTGCGCGTCTCGTCGAGCACGGCGGCGACCTTCAGGGACACGAACCCGAGGAAGCCGACGAGGCCGACGAAAGCGATTGCGGCGATGAGTCCCGCGACGTCACCGATCGACACCATGCCCGACCTCTCCTCCACATGCGTGTACGTCCGTGATCGGACGTCGTCACCCTACCGGGGTGCCGGTGCGCGCCGAGGCGCGTGTCGTGCGCGCCGGACGCGCGAACGCCCCGCCGGCAGGTGTGCGCGGCGGGGCGTTCGTGAGGCGTGGTTCAGCGGGCGTAGTACTCGACGACCAGCTGGACCTCGCACGTCACGGGGACCTCGGCGCGCTTGGGACGACGCACCAGCGTGGCGCTGAGCTTCTCGAGCTGGACCTCGAGGTAGCCCGGCACGGCCGGCAGGACGTCGCGGTGGGCGCCGGCGGCGGCGACCTGGAACGGCACGGTGGCCTGCGACTTCGGCTTGATCTGCAGCGTCTGGCCCTCCTTCACGCGGAAGGACGGACGGTCGACGATCTTGCCGTCGACGAGCACGTGACGGTGCGTGACCGTCTGGCGCGCCTGCAGGATCGTGCGGGCGAACCCGGCGCGCAGGACGAGCGCGTCCAGACGCGTCTCGAGGTCCTCGACGAGGGCCTCACCGGTCAGGCCCGGGGCCTTGCGTGCGTTCTCGTACGCCTTGGCGAGCTGCTTCTCGCGCAGCGCGTACTGGGCGCGCAGACGCTGCTTCTCGCGCAGACGCACCGCGTAGTCCGACTCGGTGCGGCGACGGGCGCGGCCGTGCTCACCCGGGGGGTAGGGGCGCTTCTCGAAGTGCTTGACGGCCTTGGGCGTCAGGGCCAGGCCGAGCGCGCGGCTCAGGCGGACCTGGCGACGCGAACGGGTCACGCTGCTCACAGTGGTACTTCCTGTCGTGTTGATGGACGAGCACACCCGCGCTCCGGACGAGGTCCGGACGGAACGGTTTCCGGCGGGCGTGGGGCCGACCACGGTGCGGGCTCCCGGTCGTCGTGAGACGGCCGGTGCCGCGGGCTAGGACCCCAGGTGCTGGATACTGCCGTCCGCACGCGGCGGACGACCGGTCGATACTACCCGACGACCGAGCCGCCGACGTCATCCGGGCCCGGCACGGGCGACCGTCCGGGCCCCTCACCGACGGTGGGCCCCTGCGACGGGTCGAGGATCGACCGGATCCGCGTCAGCCGCTCCCCCACCGAGCGCTCGAAGCCCCGGTCCGACGGCTCGTAGTAGCGGGTGCCGGCCAGGTCGTCGGGGAGGTACTGCTGGGTCGCGACCGCGTGCGGCGCGTCGTGCGCGTAGCGGTAGCCCTTGCCGTGGCCCAGACCCTGCGCACCCCCGTAGTGCGCGTCCCGCAGGTGGGGCGGCACCGTGCCGATGCGCCCGGCGCGCACGTCCGCGAGCGCGCGGTCGATCCCGACGTAGGCCGCGTTGGACTTGGGGGCCGTGGCCACGTGCACGACGGCCTCGGCGAGGATGATCCGCGCCTCGGGCATCCCGATGAGCGCGACGGCCTGGGCTGCGGCGACGGCGGTCTGCAGCGCGCTCGGGTCGGCCATGCCGACCTCCTCGGCCGCGGCGATGACCACGCGGCGGGCGATGAAGCGGGGGTCCTCCCCCGCCGCGACCATGCGCGCGAGGTAGTGCAGGGAGGCGTCGACGTCGGAGCCGCGCATGGACTTGATGAAGGCGCTGATGACGTCGTAGTGCTGGTCGCCGTCCCGGTCGTAGCGGACCGCGGCCACGTCGATCGCGCGCTCCACCGTGGCCAGGTCGACGGTGACCGGGGTCGTGGCGTCGTGGACGGGGCCGCGGTCGGACAGGCCCGCGCCCGCGGCGGCCTCGAGGATCGTCAGCGCCTTGCGCGCGTCCCCGCCGGCGAGCCGCAGCAGGTGGTCCATGGCGTCGTCGTCGAGCGTGACGGAGCCGGCCAGGCCCCGCTCGTCCCGGACCGCGCGTTCGACCAGCACACGCACGTCGTCGGTGGTCAGCGGCTGCAGGGTAAGCAGCAGCGAGCGGGACAGCAGCGGCGAGTTGACCGAGAAGGAGGGGTTCTCGGTGGTCGCGGCCACGAGCGTGACCCAGCGGTTCTCGACGCTCGGCAGCAGGGCGTCCTGCTGCGCCTTGGTGAAGCGGTGCACCTCGTCGATGAACAGCACGGTCTCGGAGCCGTCGGCGGCGAGACGTCGTCGTGCGTCGTCGACGACGGCGCGGACGTCCTTGACGCCCGCGGTGACGGCGGACAGCTCGACGAACCGGCGTCCGGACGTGCTGGCCACGAGGTAGGCGAGCGTGGTCTTGCCCGTGCCCGGCGGACCCCACAGGACGACCGACGACGGCACGGCACGACGGGCACTCTCCTCGGCCGGCTCGACGAGCCTGCGCAGGGGGGACCCGGGGACGAGCAGGTGCCCCTGCCCGGCCACCTCGGCGAGGGTGCGGGGCCGCATGCGCACGGCGAGGGGGGCGCCGGCCGCGGGTGCGGGCAGCCCCTGCGCGGTCGAGGAGACCGCGTCGAACAGGTCCATGCCTGCGAGCCTACGCACCGCCGTGGGGTGCCCGTCGCGTGGTCACGGCGCCGCGCGACAGCGCGAACCGTTCCCGTGACATGCGCCGGGCCCCGACGACCTGCGAGCATGGCCAGCGTGTTCGCACGCCTGGGTCGCTCCGTCGCCCACCACCCGCGTCTGACGGTCGTCGTCTGGCTGGTGCTCACGGCTCTGGGCTACGCCCTGGCCGTGCAGGGCCTGCACGGTGAGAACCTGTTCGACCGCGTCGCGACCGGTGCGCCGGGGGTGCCGGGCGCCGAGTCGACCCGCGGGCAGCAGATCCTCGCCGACGAGCGGACGACCGGCCCGAGCGTGAACCTCGTCCTGTCGGGCCTCGACCCGGCCGACCCGGAGCTGGGGCCCGCGCTCGAGCCCGTGCGCGCGGACCTCGCGGGCGTCGACGGGGTCGTGTCGGTCATCGACCCCCTCGTGCTGCCCGGCGGTGTCGAGAACCCGGCGGCGGCCCCGTTGCTCGCCCGTGACGGCCAGGGGTTCCTCGTGGTCGTGGAGCTGGAGCCCGACCTCTCCTCCGACGCGCAGGCCGCGGCGCTCGACGCCGTCGAGCAGCGGCTGCGCGACGTGCCCGACGACCTGCGCACGGTGGCGCCCGACGTCGAGGGGGTCGTCGGTGCCGAGCACCTGATCGTCGACGAGATCACGGAGCAGGCCGAGGAGGACCTGCGCACGGGTGAGGTCGTCGCGCTGCCGATCGCGCTGCTCATCATGGTGGTCGTCTTCGGCGGGTTTCTCGCCGCGGCGATGCCGATGGCCGGCGCACTCGCGTCGATCGCGGGCGGTCTGGGTGCGCTGCTGGGGCTCACGTACGTCATGGACGTCGACGCGTCCGTCGTGAACGTCGTGACGGTGCTCGGGCTCGGGCTGTCCATCGACTACGGCCTGCTGATCGTCTCGCGCTTCCGGGAGGAGCTGCACCGGTCGGTCGGCACCGACGACGGCGCGGGCAGCCGCCGGCGGCGCGGTGACGGTGCGGTGCTGGCCGCGGTCGAGCGGACGATGGCGACCGCGGGCCGCACCGTGGTGTTCTCCGCCGTGACGGTCGCGGTGTCCATCGCGGGCCTGCTGGTGTTCCGTCCGGACATCCTGCGGGCCGTCGGGGCGGGCGGCGTGGCCGTGGTGCTCATCGCGGTCGCGACGGCCGTGACGCTGGTCCCCGCGCTGCTGACGATGACGGGCCGCCGGCTCACGAAGCCCGGGCTGCTGGCGCGCGTCCCCGGTCTGCGACGCGCGTCGGACGTGCGTCACGACGAGGGCGCGTTCTCCTCGCTCGCCGGGCGCGTGCAGCGCCACCCCTGGTGGGTGATGCTCGGGTCGGTCGCCCTGCTGGGGGTGCTGGCGGCGCCCGCCCTGGGCATGGAGCTGCGGATCAGCGGGCTCGAGCTGCTCCCGACGGCCTCGACGCAGCGCGAGTACGTGTCGGACCTGGAGGAGAACTACCCCGCGGCGGCGTCACCGGCCGTCACGGTCGTCGCGGAGGCGTCGCTCGCGGAGGCCACCGCGTGGGCGCAGGAGGTGGCCGAGCTTCCCGACGTCGCGTCCGTCGACCCACCGGCTCCGCTGGGCTCGTACGTCGTCATCGGCGTCCGGGCTGCCACGGACGACCCGGGCGGTGCGGTGGCCGCGGACGTCGTGCGGGAGGTCCGGGCCGTCGACGCGCCGTTCGACCGGTGGGTCGTGGGTCAGGCCGCGTCGCAGATCGACTTCACCGACGCGCTGGTGGCGCGCGCGCCGCTCGCGCTCGGCATCGTGGGGGTCGCCACGCTCGTTCTGCTGTTCCTCATGACGGGTTCGGTCGTGATCCCGATCAAGGCGCTGCTCACGAACGCGCTGTCGATCGTCGCGTCCCTGGGGGTGCTGGTGTGGGCCTTCCAGGACGGCCATCTGGAGGGCCTGCTCGGGTTCACGTCGACCGGCGGGATCGAGACGTACGTGCTCGCGCTGGTCATCGCGTTCGCGTTCGGGTTGGCGATGGACTACGAGGTGTTCCTGCTCTCGCGGGTCAAGGAGCTGCACGACGAGGGCCTGCCGACGGACGAGGCGGTCCGGCTCGGGCTCCAGCGTTCGGGGCGCATCATCACGTCGGCGGCGGCGATCATCATCGTCGTGTTCTCCGGCTTCGTCGCCGGTGACCTGGTCGTCATCAAGCAGGTCGGGTTCGCCCTGGCGTTCGCGGTGCTCATCGACGCGACGGTCGTGCGCCTGCTCCTCGTGCCGGCGACCATGACGATCCTGGACCGTGCGAACTGGTGGGCGCCCCGGCCGCTGCGCCGCCTCTACCAGCGGTTCGCGATCATCCACTGAGCCGCGGGTACCGTCCGCACGTGACCACGCCGCTGCCGACCGCGCCGCCGCGCGCCCCCCGCGCCGCGCGCCGTCGGGCTCCGCTCGCCGTCGCAGCCGTCGTGGTGGTCCTCCTGGGGCTCACCGTGTCCCGGGGCGACGACCTGCTCGCGGACCTCGCCGGGGGTGCCCTGTACGCGGCGCTCGTGCAGCTGCTGGTGCTGCTCGTGGTCCCGACGGTGCGGACGGGACCTGCCGCGGCGACGGCCCTCGGCGTGTGCGTCGCCGTGGAGCTCGCCCAGCTCACGCCGGTCCCGGTGGCCGTCGTGGCGGCGTGGCCGCCGGCCGCGTACGTCCTGGGCTCGACGTTCGTCGCGACGGACCTCCTGGCCTACGCCGCCGGGGTCGTCGTCGTGACCGCCGGCGACGCGCTCCTGCGCCACCGTGGCACGGCCACCCGCTGACGGTCGCCGTCAGGCGACGAGCGACTGCCCCCCGTCGACGAACACCTCGGTGCCGGTGACGTGGCTCGCGGCGTCCGACACGAGGAACGCGATGACGTCCGCGACCTGACGCGACGCGCCGGACCTCTCACCCGTGAGCGGGATCTGCCCCTGCGGGTACTCGGCCGGCACACCGACGCCCTCGGTGTCGCGCTGCTCGGTGCTGTCCAGGATGTTCGTCTCGATGGCACCGGGGCACACGGTGTTGACCCGCACCCCGCGCGGCCCGAGCTCGACCGCCGCCATGCGCGCGAACGCGACCTGACCCGCCTTGCTCGTCGAGTACGCCGACGCGCCTGCGGTGGTGAAGGTCCGGGTCCCGTTCATCGACGAGACGACCACGACCGCTCCCCCCTGCCGCACGAGCAGCGGCACGGCGTAGCGCACGGTGAGGAACGTGCCCGTGAGGTTGGTGGTGAGGGTGGACTGCCACTCCTCCGGCTCGAGCTGGTCGAGCGGCGCCCACACGCCGTTGACGCCCGCGTTCGCGACGACCACGTCCAGGCGTCCCAGGTCGCGCTCGACCCGCGCGTAGACGTCGCGCACGGCGGCGGCGTCACCGACGTCCGCGGCCACCGCGAGCACGGTGCCACCGCCGCTGCGGATCTCCTCGGCGACGTCGTCGGCGCTGCCCTGGCTGTGCCCCAGCGCGACGACCGTCGCACCGTCCTGCGCGAGGCGCACCGCGGTGGCCCGCCCGATGCCCGATCCCGCACCCGTGACCAGCGCGACCTTGTCCTGCAGCGTCATCGTCCGCCCTCCTGAGCTCCGGCAGGCCGACGCTAGCCAAGGTGAGCGAGGACCGCCCGGCGAGAGACAGCCCGGCGGGTGGGACCGGCGGGAGGGCCGCCCGCCGGCCCGGGGCTCACGGGTGGGTGACGCCCGGTGGCCCGTAGCCCGCGTTCTCGACGTCCACCCGGAATCCCAGGGCGTCGTAGACCCGGCGCGCGTGGACGTTGTCCGCGTACATGCCCAGCGAGACCCACGGCGCGCCGGCGTGCAGGGCGCGCCGTGCGGCCGTCGCGGTGATCGCGGCACCCAGACCCCGCCCCCGCGCGGCGGGCACGACGCCGAGACCGTGCAGGTGCATCGACGGCGTCGCCCCGCTCGGGCGGGTGGTGACGCCCAGCACGCCGAGGAGGTCGCCGCCCTCGCCGTGGACGCCCCACCACCCCGCGTCGTCCGGGGCGCCGGGTCGGTCGCGCGTCGTGGGGTGACCGACGTCGAGGCAGGCGTTGATCGCGGCGGCGTCACGCACGGGGTCGAGCGCGACCACGGCGTCCTCCCCCGGCTGCGGCGGCGGCAGCGCGTCCGTCGTGAAGCGGTCCCAGGTGGTCTGCCGGCGGATGCCGGCCGCGGCCAGCGCCTCGGCGGGCACCTCGACAGCCCGCGGCACCGTGGCCCACCGCAGCCCGCCCCCGTGCCCGACGAGCGCGTCGGGTACGAGCCGCCCGAGCTGCTCGACGTCCCCGAGCGCCCACAGGATGTCGCCGTCGGGCGAGTCGACGACGAGCACGACCGCCGCGTCGTCCTGCGCGACGACGGACGCGGCGGCCCAGCGTTCCCGCCCGTCGAGGACGTCACGCCGCTCCCGCAGCACGGGCGGGAGGCGCTCGAGGAGTCGTGCGGCCACCCGAGGCCCGCCCGTCAGTCCTGGACGGCGGCGCTCGGCGCCGGCTTGGGCTTGACGTCGACGCCCGTGTCGCGGCGCTGCTCGGGCGAGATCGGGGCCGGCGCACCGGTGAGCGGGTCGTACCCCCCGCCGGACTTCGGGAACGCGATGACCTCGCGGATCGAGTCCGAGCGTGTCAGGAGCGTGACGATCCGGTCCCAGCCGAACGCGATCCCGCCGTGCGGCGGCGCACCGAACGCGAACGCGTCCAGGAGGAAGCCGAACTTCTCCTGCGCCTCCTGCGGCCCGATCCCCATGACCTCGAACACCCGCTGCTGGACGTCGCGGCGGTGGATACGGATCGACCCGCCACCGATCTCGTTGCCGTTGCAGACGATGTCGTAGGCGTACGCCAGCGCCTCCCCGGGCGCCTCCTCGAAGCGATCGATCCACTCCGGTGTCGGCGACGTGAAGGCGTGGTGCACAGCGGTCCAGGCGCCGCCGCCGACCGCGACGTCGTCGTCCTCGCCGGTCGGCTTGAACAGCGGCGCGTCGACGACCCAGACGAACGACCACGCGTCCTCGTCGATCAGCCCACCGCGGCGGCCGATCTCCAGGCGTGCGGCACCGAGCAGGGCGCGCGCCTCGGTGATCTTGCCGGCGGCGAAGAACACGGCGTCCCCGGGCTGCGCGCCGACGGCCGCGGCGAGCCCGGCCCGCTCCTCGTCCGTGATGTTCTTGGCGACCGGTCCCCCGAGCTCGCCGTCCTCGCCGACGGTGACGTACGCGAGGCCCTTGGCACCGCGCTGCTTCGCCCACTCCTGCCACGCGTCGAAGCCGCGGCGCGGCGTGCTCGCACCACCGGGCTGCACGACGGCCCCGACGTACGGCGCCTGGAACACCCGGAACGGCGTCGCGGCGAAGTACTCCGTGAGGTCGGTCAGCTCGAGCCCGAACCGCAGGTCCGGCTTGTCGGTGCCGTACCGGCGCATGGCGTCGGCGTACGTCATGCGCGGGATCGGCGTCGGGATCGTGTACCCGATGAGCTCCCACAGGGACGTCAGGACGGCCTCGGCCAGCTCGATGACGTCGTCCTGGTCGACGAAGCTCGCCTCGACGTCGAGCTGCGTGAACTCCGGCTGCCGGTCCGCGCGGAAGTCCTCGTCGCGGTAGCAGCGGGCGATCTGGTAGTACTTCTCGAGCCCGCCGACCATGAGCAGCTGCTTGAACAGCTGCGGGGACTGCGGCAGCGCGTACCAGCTGCCGGGTGCCAGCCGGGCCGGGACGACGAAGTCGCGCGCCCCCTCGGGCGTGGACCGCGTCAGGGTGGGGGTCTCGACCTCGACGAAGCCGCGCTCGTCGAGCACCGTCCGCGCGGCGCGGTTGACCTGCGCGCGCAGCCGCATCGCGTGCGCCGGCGCCGGACGGCGCAGGTCGAGGTACCGGTAGCGCAGCCGCGCCTCCTCGCCCACGGGCTCGTCGACGGACGCCGAGACCTGGAAGGGCAGCGGTGCGGACTCGTTGAGCACGACCACCTCGTGCGCGACGACCTCGACCTCACCCGTCGCGAGGTTCGGGTTCTCGTTGCCCGCGGGGCGCCGACCGACCTCACCGGTCACCTGCAGGACGTACTCGGCGCGCAGGCCGTGCGCGACGGACTCGTCGCGGATGACGACCTGGGCGATGCCCGAGGCGTCCCGCAGGTCGACGAACGCGACGCCGCCGTGATCGCGGCGCCGGTCCACCCAGCCCGTGAGGGTGACGGTGGTGCCGATGTCCTCGGCACGCAACGAGCCGGCGGTGTGGGTGCGCAGCACGGAAGGTCCTTCAGGTCGGGGGTCAGCGCCCGGGCGGGCGCATGACGATCATAGGTGCGCCCGCGGGGCCGGCCCACGCGGGATCGGCGACGCGGACGCTGCCCCCACCGCGCGACGACGGTCAGAAGAGCGCGGGCTGGAGCTGCGCCGCTGCCGGGTGGGCGTCGCCGTCCCGGCGGGCCCAGCGCACTCCCTCCGCGTCCGGCTGCGGCCGGTCGAGGCCGTGCTTCGCGAGCAGCGGCCGGACGCGCGCGTCGAGCCATGCGCGGTACTCGCCGTGCACGTACGACCCGCCCCGGAACACCCGGCCGTACCCCGCCACGAGCTCCGGACGCTCCCGCGTCAGCCACGCGAGGAACCACTCGCGCGCGCCGGGTCGCAGGTGGAGCGCCATGACGGTGGCGCGCTGGGCGCCCGCGTCCGCGACGGCACCGAGCAGCCGGTCCAGGTGGTCGGTCGAGTCGGTGAGCCACGGCAGGACGGGCGCGACCAGGACCTGCACGGGCAGGCCTGCGTCCCGGATCGCCCGCACCAACGACAGCCGCGCCCGGGCGGTCGGCGTGCCGGGCTCGAGCTGCTGCTGGAGCTCCTCGTCCAGCACGGCGATCGACACCGCGAGCGACACGGGCACGTCGTGCGACGCCGCGGCCAGCAGCGGCAGGTCCCGTCGCAGCAGGGTGCCCTTGGTGAGCACCGACAGGGGCGTCCCCGAGCCCGCGAGCGCCTCGATGATCCCGGGCATCAGCGTGTAGCGCCCCTCCGGGCGCTGGTACGGGTCGGTGTTGGTGCCGAGCGCCACGTGCTCGCGCGCCCACGACCGGCGGGCCACCTCGGCGCGCAGCACCTCGGCGACGTTGGTCTTCACCACGATCTGCGTGTCGAAGTCCTTGCCCGCGTCCAGGTCGAGGTAGCGGTGCGTGCCGCGGGCGAAGCAGTTGTGCGCGATGACACCGTTGGCCACGAAGTCCCCCGTACCTGTGGTGATATCGAGCAGCGGCACCGGTGCGCCCAAGGGTTCGATCTCGACGACGCGGAGGTCTGCGGTGCTCTTGACGGCCCGCCCGACGATCTGCAGCTTGCGTGTGATGGCCGGTTGCACCGCGGCGAAGAACCGGCCGACCGCGGGGCGACCGCCCCGGAGCCGGACCGTCTGGACACCGATCGCGTTGGGCCCCTCCCGCACCGTCTCGAGACCGAGCGAGGCGAACGCTGCCTCGACAGCAGCCAGGTACACCTCGTCCTTGTTGCTGATGCGCACGATGCCGCCTGAGCAGCTCCCTTCCGCGTCGAACGCACCGGAGAGGAAACCCGCGTGCCACGCGGAGGCCGGGTCGTCCGGCACCGCCATGAGCTCGACGATGCGCTCGAAGTCGGCGGCGCGTGACGTGAAGATCGCATCGAGGGCACGTCGCGTGGGCGTCGCCGCGACGAATGGACGTCGGTGAGTCGCCACGCCGAAGTGCTCCAGGTAGTGGCGAGTGCGGTCGAGGGCCTCGACGTCGGCAAGCGCCAGCCGGAACATCGTGACGTTGTTCGCCGCGCCGGATCTTCGGCGGTACGTCCGCCGCAGCATCATCCCGTCGCCCCGGATCATGCCCGCGAGGTACCCGCGGCGGTAGTCGTCATGCGACTCCCACTGGTCCCACGCGCCGTCGACGATGCCGCGGCCGAAGCCCACGAGGGAGTTGTTCCCCGTCAGGTAGGGCCGCTGCAGGGCGCCGTGAAGGGGCCCGGTGACATGCTTCCAGCCACGCTCGGTGAGGAAGCGGTGCTCACCGCTGGCGATGATCTCGGTCCCGTCCGCCAGGCGGACGCGATAGGCCGGCTTGACCGACTCGATGCGGCCGAGGACCTCGGTGGCCACGTACCGGCGATAGCGACCGACGAGACGCGTCCCGACGATCTGGTCACCGACACGGAGGTCGGCGAGCGCCCGCTGACGCCCGTCCGCCATGAGGATCGACGTGCTCGGGTCGAGGCAGTAGGTGCACGCATGGAGGCAGCCGCGCATGGGGTTGACGGTCCACCGGAACGGGACGGCCGAGGCGTCGGGGACGCGGTTGAGCGCGGTGCGCGAGAGCACCTCGTGGAACGTGACGCCGGCGAAGTCGGGCGTGCGGACGCTGCGGACCAGCCCGGGCAGGGTGCGCAGGTCGAGGCCGGGCAGGGCGTCGCCCTCCCCCGCGTCGACCTTCTGCCCGTCCCACCGCACCCAGCGATTCGAACACGTGTTCGAGCCGGGGTCAAGGTGGCGCGACGACCGTGACCCGGACCGCCGTGACGGCGGGGGCCGCGGGCACCGACGAGAAGCCGAAGCGCACGGGCGGGTCGACGCGCGCCAGGTCGCCGAGGGAGCGCTCACCCCAGTGCGCGTCGAGCGCCACGAGCGCGTGCTGGTCGCGCGCGGCGTACACCTGCGACGAACCGTCGCGGCCCCGGCCGCGCGTGCGCACACCCGGGACGAGCGCACCCGCGAGCGCGTCGACGACGCCGGCGGTCGCGCGGGCGCGTACGACGACCGGAGGGACGAGCCGGAGCAGTGCCCCGACCGGTGTGCGCGCCCCGATGGTCAGGCGTGCGCGCAGGGGCCCGGCGACCACCGTCCACGTGCGCGAGCTCGCGTCGGCGACGACGCGCACGGGCACCACGTGGACGGCGTCGAAGGTGTACAGCCGCGTGACGAGGTCCGCCACGTCGCTGCGTGGCGCCAGCAGCACCCGCGTGCCGTCGGGCTGCTCGACCATGACGTCGGCGAACCCGCCGAGCGGTGAGCGTCGCCACCGCCCGACCACGAGCCGCGTGCCGTGCGCCGAGCCGGCGCCCGCGATGTGCCCGTCGAGGACGACGGGCGCCGGGGCGACGTCGGACGCGACGGTGGGCACTCCGCCACGCTAGGCGTGGGCCGGCACGGCCGCACCACGACCGGGCCGGCCCCTCGGGGCACCGCGTGCGTCAGCCGGCGGCGACGACGCGCGGCAGCAGGTCCTCGGCGGGCGGCGTCCACGTCGACGCGTCGACCGGCGTCTGCTCGCCCGACCGGATGTCCTTGACCTCGTCCTGCGCGGGTGCGCCGTCGTCGTCCGTGTCGCCGACGAACCACACGAACGGGATCCCCCGGCGGTCGGCGTGCTTGATCTGCTTGCCGAACTTCGCGGCGCTCGGCGCGACCTCGGTGGGGATGCCGCGCGCCCGCAGCGCCGCGGCGACGGCGTCCGACGCCGTGCGACGCTCCTCCGAGGTGACCGCGACCAGCACCGCCGTGGGCACCGAGCGCGTCGCGCGCACGAGACCCGCCGACAGCAGGCGCGAGACCAGCCGGGACACCCCGATCGACAGGCCCACACCCGGGTAGGTCTGGCTGCCGTCGGACGCGAGGGTGTCGTACCGCCCGCCCGAGCAGATGGACCCGAGGTCCTCGTGGCCGACGAGCACGGTCTCGTAGACCGAGCCGGTGTAGTAGTCGAGCCCGCGGGCGATCTTCAGGTCCGCCACCAGGACGCCCGGCGCCCGCTCCGCTGCGGCGCTCACGAGCGCACCTAGCTCGCCGAGGCCCTCCTCGAGCAGCTCGGTGGACGCGCCGTGACGCTCGGCGAGCGCGCGGACACGGTCGACGACGGAGGCGTCCTCGCCCCGCACGGCCGCGAGCTCCAGGCACGCGGCGGCCTGCTCCGGCGTAGCGCCGGCGTCGCCGACCAGCAGCTCCGCGACGCCGTCCGGGCCGATCTTGTCGAGCTTGTCGATGCCGCGCAGCACGGCCTCGACGTCGTCGAGGCCGAGGCCGCGGTAGAAGCCCTCGGCGACCTTGCGGTTGTTCACCAGGATCCGCACGGGCGGGACGCCGAGGTCCCGCAGCGCGCCCAGGGCGTCGGCCATGACCAGCGGCAGCTCGACCTCGTAGTGGTACGGCAGCGCACCGGCGCCGACGACGTCGATGTCGGCCTGGACGAACTCGCGGAACCGGCCGTCCTGCGGCCGCTCGCCGCGCCAGACCTTCTGGATCTGGTAGCGCCGGAACGGGAAGGCGAGGTGCCCCGCGTTCTCCAGCACGTACCGCGCGAAGGGCACCGTCAGGTCGAAGTGCAGACCGAGCTGACCTGCGCGGTCCGCGTCACCCGCCTGCGGGTCCTCCTGCAGGCGCCGCAGCACGTAGACCTCCTTCGAGGTCTCGCCCTTGCGCAGGAGCTGGTCGAGCGGCTCGACGGCACGCGTCTCGATGCCAGCGAAGCCGTGGAGCTCGAAGGTACGACGCAGCACGTCGAGCACGTGCTGCTCGACGATGCGCCCGGCAGGCAGCCACTCGGGGAATCCGGACAGGGGTGTGGGACGCGCCATGGTGTCGATGATCCCAGACCGGCGCCCACGTCACGCACGCCTCGCACGCCGAGGCGCGAGGCGCGAGGCGCCGGCCGGCGCTCAGCGCGCGCGGGGCAGGTACGGGTTGGTCGCCAGCTCGGTGGCGACGTCCGTCGCCGGGCCGTGCCCGGGCAGCACACGCGACGCCGGCGGCAGGGTCGCGACGACCTCCCGCAGGGTCGTCGCCATCGCCGCCGGGTCCCCGCCCGGCAGGTCGGTCCGCCCGATCCCGCCGGCGAACAGGACGTCGCCGGACAGCACGACCGGGTCGGCTTCGCCCCCGTCGAACAGGTACATCGTGGAGCCCTCCGTGTGCCCGGGCGCGTGCCGCGCGAGGACCCGGACCCCACCGAGGTCGAGCTCGACGTCGGGTGTGCGCCCCGCCGCGGCAGCGCCGAACGGCTCGACGCGCTCCGGGGCGCGCCACGACGCGACGTCGACCCCCGCGGCACGCAGCGCCTGTGCGAGCGGACCGGAGGGGTCGTGCCGCGGGTCGAGGACGCCGAGCGTCCCGAACGGGTCGTCCAGCCGGTAGGCGTCACCCGCGTGCAGCAGCACCGGCACGTCCAGCTCCCTCGACAGGGCGGGCGCGTCCCACGTGTGGTCGGCGTGCCCGTGCGTGACGAGCACCGCACGCGGTGTCAGCCGCCGGGCCTCGACGAGTGCCCGGACCTGCGCCCCTGCCCCTGCGCCGGGGTCCACCACGACGCACGCGCCGTCCTGCGCGACGAGCACCGAGCACCGGGTGGCGAAGACGGGCGCGACGACCGTGAGGAGCTCCATGCACCGCACGCTAGACGAGCGGACGCACCGGAGCCGAGGTCACGGCGGCGCCACGCCGCGCGCGCCCGTGCCGTACGTGCGCGACGAGGCCCTCGCCTTGCCTAGACTGTCCGGGGTCCGGCACGTGTCCGCCGGTCGCAGGCCTGACGGCGGCGGTGCTCCGGAACGACGGAGCCGTACGCGCGGGCACGACGAGACGAGGAGAGCGGTGTCTTCGAAGCGCGAGCGCGAGTACGAGCGCCGTCGGTACGAGAAGCTGCACGAACGTCAGCTCCAGGCGCAGCGCGCCCGGCAGCGGCGCACGCGCGTGGTCGCCGGCGGCGTCGTCGCGGTACTCGCGCTGGGACTGGGCGCGGTCGCCGTCGTGAACCTCTCCCGCGACGCGGACCAGCAGACGGCCGCACCGACCGACGGCGACGCCACCGCCCCGGCTGCGCCGGCCACGTACCCCCCGCGCACCGGCAACGGCGGCGTCGTGCCGGACGCGACCCTGGCCGAGGACCGGACGTGGACCGGGACCATCACGACGTCCGCGGGTGACGTGGGCATCGAGCTCGACGGTCAGGCCGCGCCGCAGGCCGTCGCGAACTTCGTGACGCTCGCGGCCGAGGGGTACTTCGACGACACGATCTGCCACCGGCTCGTGCCCCAGGGCATCTACGTCCTGCAGTGCGGTGACCCCACCGCCACCGGCACCGGCGGCCCGGGATACTCGTGGGGGCCGGTCGAGAACGCGCCGGCCGACGACGTGTACCCGGCCGGCACGATCGCCATGGCCCGGATCGGCGGCGACGCCGAGTCGATGGGCTCCCAGTTCTTCCTCGTCTACGAGGACTCGCAGATCCCGTCAGACGCGGCGGGCGGCTACACCGTGTTCGGCCACATCACGTCCGGTCTGGACGTCGTGAAGGCCATCGCTGACGCGGGGACCCAGGACGGCAGCGAACGTCCGGTCACCGACGTCACCATCGAGGGAGTGGAGATCCAGTGACCGAGCACCCGACGACGTCGTCCACGGACGACGCCGAGCAGGCTCCCCCCCTCGCGGGCGACCCGGCGGACACGTCCGCCGGCGTCACCGACGCGCCCGCACCCGAGGCGGCGGCCGACGTCGCCGACGTCGCACCGGCGCCGCAGGACACCGCGCACGAGCCGGACGCCTCGACCACGGAGGTCCCCGCAGAGGCAGGGACACCGCCGGTCGACGACGCAGGCACGGATGCCGCTGCGGCTCAGGACGCGGCACCGGAGGTCAGCGAGACGACCTCCGACATCACCGGGACCGACGCACCGCAGGACGCGGCGCCGGACGCTACCGACGACGCACCGCAGGCCCCGGCCTCGGACGCGCCCGAGGCACCCGCGACCGAGAGCACCGAGGCACCGTCGGGTGACGTGGCGCCGTCGGGTGACGAGGCGCCGTCGGGTGACGAGGCGCCCAGCCCCGCACCGGACGCCGACGCACCGGCGCCCGCACCCGCTCCGCGCCCGTCGCCGGCGGCGATGCGACCGGTCCCCCGTCCCCTGCCGCGCCCGTCCGCGGTGGCCGCGTCCCCGTCCGGCCCGGTCGTGCCGGTCCCGACCCCCGACGAGGAGGCCGCGGCGGCGCACGCCGCGACCTTCGGGCGTGTCGACGAGGACGGCACCGTGCACGTCGTCGAGGCCGCGGGCGAGCGCGTCGTCGGGCAGTTCCCCGGCGCGAGTGCCCCGGAGGCGCTCGCGCTGTACGTCCGGCGGTTCCTGGACCTGCAGGCGAAGGTCGCGCTGTTCGACGCTCGGCTGTCCGCCACGGACCTGTCCGTCAAGGAGATCGACCAGACGCTCGCACGGCTCACGGAGGAGCTCGCCGAACCGGCCGCCGTGGGTGACCTCGATGCGCTGCGTGCGCGGCTGGAGGGCCTGCGAGCCCGTGCCGCCGAGCGTCGCGCGCAGGCGGACGCCGAGCGCGCCGCCGCTCGCGAGGCCGCGGTCGCCGCACGGACGCAGATCGTCGAGCAGGCCGAGAAGATCGCCGCGACCGACCCGTCCCGCATCCAGTGGCGTCCGGCCGGCGAGCAGCTGCGCACGCTGCTGGACCAGTGGAAGGACGCCCAGCGGTCCGGACCGCGCATCGACCGCCCCACCGAGGAGTCCCTCTGGAAGCGGTTCAGCCACGCACGGACCACGTTCGACCGCGAGCGTCGGCACTTCTTCGCCGAGCTCGAGTCGCGCAACTCCGAAGCGAAGGCCGTCAAGGAGCAGCTCGTGGCCGACGCGGAGCGGCTCGCGACGAGCACCGACTGGGGTGCCACGTCCGCGGCCTTCCGTGACCTCATGACGCGCTGGAAGGCCGCCGGACGGGCGAGCCGCCAGGTCGACGACGCCCTGTGGGCCCGGTTCCGGGCGGCGCAGGACGCGTTCTTCGCGGCGCGTGACGCTGCCAACCAGGCCATCGACGAGGAGTTCCGCGCGAACCTCCAGGTCAAGGAGGCGCTGCTCGTCGAGGCGGAGGCCCTGCTGCCCGTGCGGGATCTCGGCGCCGCGAAGGCCGCGCTGCGTTCCCTGCAGGACCGCTGGGACGCCGCGGGCAAGGTGCCGCGCGCCGACGTGCAGCGTGTCGAGGGCCGGATGCGCGCCGTCGAGAGCGCGGTGCGCGACGCCGACTCGGCGCAGTGGCGTCGCAGCAACCCCGAGACGCGTGCGCGCGCCGAGGGAGCGGCGGCCCAGCTCGAGCAGGCGATCGCCGGTCTCGAGGCCGACCTCGAGGCCGCGCAGGCCGCCGGGGACCAGCGCCGGGTGAAGGAGGCGCAGGCCGCGCTCGACGCACGTCGCGCCTGGCTCGAGCAGGTGCAGCGCGCCGCGCAGGACGCCCGCGGCTGACCTGGGCGCCCGTCCGTCCACAGGATGCCCGTCCGCTCCCCGCAGGGGGACGCGGGCGGGCATCCTGGCGTCCATGACGCTCTGCGACACCACGACGACGCCGGCACCCCTGCACCGGCTGCGTCCGCGCGTCGCCGCACCGGGGCCGGACGTCGTGCGGCGCGACGACGTCCCGCCCTGGGCTTGGACGGGCCTGCACCTCGACGGCGCCCTCGTGCACCTGTGGCGGGACACGGCGCGCGTCACCGGCACACCCGAGGACCGGGCGCTGCGTGCGAGCGCCTTCGCTCCCCTCGTGCCCCGGCGCGGCGTCGTCGGGCGCCTCTCCGCGGCGTGGGTCCACGCGGGCGGTACGCCACCGGACCGGGTCACGGTGCTCGTCCGCTCCGGTGCGCGCCGGCCCCGGCCGCACCCGCACCGCGTGTCCGCCGAGGCGGACCTCGTCGACGAGGACCTGTTGACCGTGGGTGGCGTGCTCGTCACCACCCTGACGCGTACCGCGGTGGACGTCGCCCGGTGGGTGCACCCGCACACGGCGGTGCCGGTGCTGCGCGCCCTGGTCACGCAGGGCCTGGACCCCGACGACGCGCGGCGTCGCATCGAGGCGCACGCCCCGGGCCGTGGTCTGCGGGCGGCGCGCGTGACGCTGCGCCTGGTGTGAACGTCCTGGCGCGCCAGAGGCGGAGGGCGCGCGGGAGGGTCGAGCCCGGTCAGGCGCGGATCGCGGGTTCCTCGGCTCCCCGCGACCCGGTGACGCGGTAGACGTCGAACACGCCCTCGACCTTGCGGACCGCGCTGAGCACCGACGTGAGGTGCGAGGGCTCGGCCATCTCGAACACGAAGCGGGACAGGGCGACCCGGTCCCGCGACGTCGACACCGACGCCGACAGGATGTTGACGTGGTGGTCGGACAGGACTCGCGTCACGTCCGAGAGCAGGCGACTGCGGTCGAGCGCCTCCACCTGGATCTGCACCAGGAAGAGCTGCGAGCTGGTGTGCGTCCACTCCACGTCGACGATCCGCTCGGGCTGACGCCGCAGCGCGTCCACGTTCAGACAGTCGGTGCGGTGCACCGAGACGCCCGCGCCGCGCGTGACGAACCCGATGATGTCGTCGCCCGGCACGGGTGTGCAGCACTTCGCCAGCTTGACCCACACGTCCTCGACGCCCTTGACGACGACACCCGGGTCGCCCGACCGCACGCGGCGCCCCGTGGCTCCCGGGCGTGCGGCCTCGGCGAGGTCCTCCTCCTGGGCCGGCTCGCCCCCGAGCGAGTGCACGAGGCGCTGCACGACCGACGCGGCCGACGCCTGCCCCTCACCGACCGCCGCGTACAGGGCGGACACGTCCGCGAAGCGCATCTCGTTCGCGAGGGCGACGAGGGCCTCGTGCGACATCAGACGCTGGATCGGCAGGTTCTGCTTGCGCATCGCCTTGGCGATGGCGTCCTTGCCGTGCTCGATCGCCTCCTCGCGCCGCTCCTTGGTGAACCACTGACGGATCTTGTTGCGCGCGCGAGGGCTCTTGACGAACGCCAGCCAGTCACGGCTGGGCCCGGCCGTCTCGGACTTGGACGTGAAGACCTCGACGACGTCGCCGTTCTCGAGCGTCGAGTCCAGCGGCACGAGCCGCCCGTTGACGCGCGCGCCCATCGTGCGGTGCCCGACCTCGGTGTGCACCGCGTACGCGAAGTCCACGGGCGTGGAGCCGGCCGGGAGCGCCTGCACGTCGCCCTTGGGGGTGAAGACGTAGACCTCGGCGCCCGCGATCTCGTCGCGCAGCAGGTCGAGGAACTCCGCAGGGTCAGCGGTCTCCCGCTGCCAGTCGACGAGCTGTCGCAGCCACGTCATGTCGTTGCCCGCGGCGTCCTGCGGCCCGTTGCTCTTGGTGGTCTCCTTGTACTTCCAGTGCGCCGCGACGCCGTACTCCGCGCGCCGGTGCATGTCGTGCGTGCGGATCTGGATCTCGACGGGCTTGCCCCCCGGACCGATCACCGTCGTGTGCAGCGACTGGTAGAGGTTGAACTTGGGCATCGCGATGTAGTCCTTGAACCGGCCGGGGACCGGGTTCCATCGCGCGTGCAGCGCACCGAGGGCCGCGTAGCAGTCGCGGACCGTGTCGACCAGGACGCGCACGCCCACGAGGTCGTAGATGTCCGTGAAGTCACGGCCGCGCACGATCATCTTCTGGTAGATCGAGTAGTAGTGCTTGGGGCGGCCGGTGACGGTCGCCTTGATCTTGGCGGTCCGCAGGTCCGCGCCGACCTGGTCACGCACCGTGGCGAGGTACTCCTCCCGCGCCGGCGCGCGCTCGGCGACGAGGTGGACGATCTCGTCGTAGACCTTGGGGTAGAGCGTCGCGAACGACAGGTCCTCGAGCTCCCACTTGATGGTGTTCATGCCGAGCCGGTGCGCCAGCGGTGCGTAGATCTCGAGCGTCTCGCGTGCCTTCTTCTCGGCAGAGGCGGCCGAGACGAACTTCCACGTGCGGGCGTTGTGCAGTCGGTCGGCCAGCTTGATGACGAGGACCCGGATGTCGCGGGACATCGCGACGACCATCTTGCGGACGGTCTCGGACTGGGCCGCGTCGCCGTAGGCGACCTTGTCGAGCTTCGTGACACCGTCGACGAGCATCGCGACCTCGGGCCCGAAGTCGCTGCGCAGCTGCTCGAGGGAGTACTCGGTGTCCTCGACCGTGTCGTGCAGCAGCGCCGCGACGATCGTCGACGGCGTCATGCCGAGCTCGGCGAGGATGGTCGCGACGGCGACCGGGTGGGTGATGTACGGGTCGCCGCTCTTGCGCAGCTGACCGCGGTGGGCGTGCTCCGCGACGACGTAGGCCTGCTCGATCACCGACAGGTCGGCCTTGGGGTGGTTGGTGCGCACCGCCTGCAGCACCGGCTCGAGCGCCGGGTACGCCGGCACGGACCGGCCCGAGAGCCGCGCGAGCCGCGCGCGCACACGGCTGGTCGACCCCGGCGACGTCTCGCTCTCGTGCGATCCGTTGGCGCCCGTGCCCGCGGTCTGCGCTTCTGCGGGCGCGGGCACGACGGGCACGGGTGACGTCACCGCGTCCGTCCCTGCTCCGAGCTTGTCCGCCATCACCACGCACCCCCTCCCGTCGTCCGGACGAGTCTACGACCGCGGCCCGTCCGGACTGCCATCGGAACGCCTCTCCCGACCCGCGGACGGTCCGGCGTCAGGGCAGTGTCAGGAGTGCGTCGACGTCCCGTCCCGGCAGCAGCGCGCGACCACCGAGGCCCTGGAGCTCGACGAGGAAGCTGAGCCCGACGACCGTCGCCCCGCAGCTCTCGAGCAGCTCCACCGTGGCCGCAGCGGTCCCACCGGTCGCGAGCACGTCGTCGATCACCAGGACGCGCGCGCCGTCGGCGACGGTGAACGGCTGCACCTCGACGGCCGCCGAGCCGTACTCCAGCGCGTAGGACCGGGACGCGACCGGGCCGGGCAGCTTCCCGGCCTTGCGGACGGGCACGACGCCCGCGCCGAGCGCGACCGCGACGGGCGCCGCGAGCAGGAAGCCCCGTGCCTCCATGCCGGCGACCAGGTCGACCGGGCCGTAGACGTGGTCAGCGAGTGCCGCCACCACCTGAGCGAACGCGTCAGCGTCCGCGAGCAGCGGCGTGATGTCCCGGAACTGCACGCCGGGCCCGGGGAAGTCGGGGACCGTCCGCATCAGGCCGTCGACGAGGCGTGCCAGCGCGTCCGGGCCGCCCGACGGGCCGGGCTGCGCGCCCGGCCCGTCCGTGCGCCCGCTCATCGACCCTTGCGCTTCGGCTGGGCCGCGGTGCCCAGGTGGCTCCCGGGCCGAAGCGCGGCCGCAGCCCGCGGCGCCACGGCGACCGTCTCGCCGTCCGCGCCGGTCACGCCCGCGCGTGCCGCCAGCACCTTCGCCGTGTGCTCGCGGATGCGCGGCTCGCGCTCCCGGAGCGTCACCTCCAACGGCGTCGCGAGGAACACCGACGAGAACGTCCCGACGAACATGCCGACGAACAACGCCAGGGCGATGTCGCGCAGGGTGCCCGCGCCCAGGATGAACGCGCCGACGATGAGGATCGACGCGACGGGCAGCAGCGCCACCACGGACGTGTTGATCGAGCGGACGAGCGTCTGGTTGACCGCGAGGTTCGCCCGCTCGGCGTACGTGAACCGCGTCTGGTCCAGCACGTCAGCGGTGTTCTCGCGCACCTTGTCGAAGACGACGACGGTGTCGTAGATCGAGTACCCGAGGATCGTGAGGAAGCCGATCACGGTTGCCGGGGTGACCTCCCACCCGATCGCGGCGTACACCCCGACGGTGAGGATCAGGTCGTGGAACAGCGCGAGCATCGCGGCCGCGGCCATCCGCCAGTTGCGGAAGTACACGGTCATGACGACCGACACGAACAGCAGGAAGACGACGAGCCCCGTGACCGCCTTCTCGGAGACGTCCTGGCCCCAGGTGGGGCCGATGAACGTGCTGGTGACCTGGTCCCCGTCGACGTCGAAGGCCGCGATGAGGCCGTTCGTGACCTCCGTGACCTCGTCGCTCGTGAGCTCCGCGGTCTGGATGCGCAGGGACGAGCCGCCGACCGTCGTGACGCGCGGCACCTCTTCGGGTGCGACCGCCAGCACCGTGTCGGTCGCGAGCTGCTGGTCGGTCGTGTCGATCCCCGACACGACGAACTCGGAGCCTCCACGGAACTCGATCCCGGGGTTCAGCCCGGGCACGATCAGCAGGATGCCCGAGATCGCGACGAGCACCGCCGAGATCAGGTACCAGGTGCGTCGGCGCCCGACGATGTCGTACGAGCGGCGACCCGTGTAGAGGTCGTTGCCCCACTGGGCGAATCCCGTGGCCATCAGCGGTCGCTCCCCTCGGGACGGCCGGTGGTGGGCTCGTCGTCAGTGGTCGTGGGTGGGTCCTGCGGTGGCGCGGAGGCCGTCCCGGCCGCACGTGCGGCGGCGCGCCGCTCGGCGATGGTCAGGCCGGGTGCACCGACCGCGACCGGCTCGCGCGCGGACGCGGAGCCCGTGCGCTGCTCGACGCCCTGCTTCACCCGGCCGCGTCCGGCGTAGCGCGCCACGTCGACGCCCAGCCGACGCGGGTCGAGACCCGAGGCCGGGTGCCCGTCGGCGAAGAAGCGCGTCCGACCGAGCAGCACCATGAGCGGGTGCGTGAACATGAAGACCACGACGAGGTCCACGATGGTCGTCAGGCCGAGCGTGAACGCGAAGCCGCGCACGCCGCCGACGGCCAGCAGGTAGAGCACGATCGCGGCGGTGAAGTTGACCGCGTCGGACGCCAGGATCGTGCGGCGCGCACGCTCCCAGCCCTTCTCGATGGCCGCACCCAGGGAGCGGCCGTCGCGCAGCTCGTCGCGGATCCGTTCGAAGTACACGATGAACGAGTCCGCGGTGATGCCGATCGCGACGATGATGCCCGCGACACCCGGCAGCGACAGGCGGTAGCCCTGCACCCAGGACAGCAGGGCGATGACGCCGTACGTGATGACGGCCGCGACGAGCAGCGAGGCGACCGTGACCAGCCCGAGCGTGCGGTACTGGAAGAGCGAGTACACGACGACGAGCAGCAGGCCGAACACACCGGCCAGCAGGCCCTTCTGGAGCTGCTCCGACCCGAGCGTCGCCGAGATCTGCTGGACGCTCTGCTCCTCGAAGCTGATCGGGAGCGAGCCGAAGTTCAGCTGGTTCGCGAGCGTCGCCGCCGTCTCCCGTGTGAACGAGCCGGAGATCTGCGCCTGACCGTTGGGGATGACCTCGTTGACCGACGGCGCCGAGATCACGAGCGCGTCGAGGACGACCGCGAACTGGTTCAGCGGCGCAGTGCCCTGGCCGGCCAGGCGGGTGGTGACCTCCGTGAACTTCGGCGTGCCGGCACCGGTGAACTCGAGGTTGACGACCCACTGACCGGTCGACGCGCCGGTGGACGTGGCGCCCGTGCCGGAGGTGGCGCTCTTGATGTCGGCGCCGGGGATCTCGACAGGGCCGAGGATGAACTTCGCCGTGCCTTCGACGTCGCACGCGACGACGGCCTTCTCCGGGTCGCCCGGCACGCCGCCCGTCCGGTTCTCCGGCAGCGTGCAGTCCAGCGCCTCGAACTCCTTCTGCACGGCCGGCGTCACGTAGTAGGCCACGTCGCTGGGGCTGTCCGGTGCTGCCTTGGTGGGCTGGTCCGACGGGGCCGCGTCGTCCGTGGCCGGGTCCGCGGTCGGGTCCGCGGTCGGTGCCGCGGCGCCCATCACCAGGACGGGGCGGAACTCCATCTGGGCCGAGGTGCGGACCAGGTCGAGCGTCTCCTCGCTGGGCCGCCCCGGCAGACCGACGACGATCTTGTCGCCACCCTGGCTCGTGATCTCGGCCTCGGCGACACCGGAGGCGTCGACACGCTGCCGGATGACCGCGATCGCCTGGTTGATCGTCTCGGCAGTGACGTCACCCTTCGCCTCGGGCACCGGCTGGAGGATGATCTGCGTCCCGCCCTCGAGGTCGAGCGCGAGGTTCGGCGTGAGGGACGCGTCACCCCATCGGGTACCGGCGAAGATCGACGCGAACAGCGCGACGATCAGCACCGCGAGGGTGACGAGCGTGCGGACCGGCCGTTCACGGCGGCGGGGAGGAGGAGCCAACGGAGTTCTTCTCTCGTGCGCGCACCGGCCGCGGGGACGGCCGGTGGGGTCGGGGCCCGGGCGTCATCGCCCGGGCCAGGGAGTCACTTGCTGTCGCGGTCGCGGCCCTCGTCTCCGGGCGCCGGCGGCTCCGGCGGCAGGGAGGACAGGTCGTCGGGCACGTCCACCACGGGCACGTCCTCGACCACGGCCGGCGCGTCGTCCGCGGTGTCGTCGACGACGACCGGGTCGGACCTGCGGGCGATCGCCGCGCGCAGCCACCGGGTCGAGCTGCCGGGCGTCGACTCGAGCGTCACCACGTCACCGTCGATGGCGGTCACGGTGCCGAAGAGGCCGGAGCCCGTCATCACCTCGTCGCCGACCGCGAGGTTGTTGCGGAAGTCCGCGGCCTCGCGCTGCTGCTTGCGGGAGCGGCTCGACATGAACCACAGCGCCCCGAAGGCGAGCAGCATGATGATGAGGAACGAGATGTCAGGCATGGGGTCGTGGTGCTCCGTAATCGAGTCGGACGTCGGCCGCAGTCTAGGCGCCGCGGCCCGCCCCTCCAACGCGTGTCCGCCCCCGAGGGTTCCCGCAAGCCCGCAGCCGCTCGGGGTCGACGCCCCGTCGGTCAGCCGAACAGCGTGTCGGACGGCGTCGGCACCGGCAGGCCGAGGTGCTCCCACGCGGGCGGCAGCGCGACCCGCCCGCGCGAGGTACGCCCGATGAGGCCCTCGCGCACCAGGAACGGCTCGGCGACCGTCTCCACGGTCTCGGGCTCCTCCCCCACGGCGACCGCCAGCGTCGTCAGACCGACGGGACCGCCGCCGAAGCGGCGGCACAGCGCGTCGAGGACCGACCGGTCGAGCCGATCCAGACCCCGCTCGTCGACCTCGTACACCTCGAGGGCCGACCGCGCGGCGGCGAGCGAGAGCATGCCGTCGCCCCGGACCTGCGCCCAGTCGCGGACACGGCGCAGCAGGCGGTTCGCGATGCGGGGCGTGCCGCGCGAGCGCGACGCGATCTCGGCTGCGGCCGTCGCGTCCAGGGGCACACCGAGGAGCCCGGCGGACCGGACCAGGACCCGCTCGAGCTCGTCATCGGCGTAGAAGTCGAGGTGGCCGGTGAAGCCGAAGCGGTCGCGCAGCGGCGCGGGCAGCAGCCCCGCCCGGGTCGTCGCACCGACCACCGTGAACGGCGGCAGCGACAACGGGATCGCACTCGCGCCCGCACCCTTGCCGACGATGACGTCGACCCGGAAGTCCTCCATCGCGACGTACAGCAGCTCCTCGGCCGGGCGGGCGAGGCGGTGGATCTCGTCGATGAAGAGCACCTCGCCCTCCTCCAGCGAGGACAGCACCGCGGCGAGGTCGCCCGCGTGCTGGATGGCCGGGCCGCTCGTGACCCGCAGCGACGCACCGAGCTCGGCCGCGATGATCATCGCGAGCGTCGTCTTGCCCAGCCCTGGCGGACCCGACAGCAGCACGTGGTCCGGCGCGCGCCCGCGTCCCATCGCCGCCTGCAGGACCAGCGAGAGCTGGTCGCGCACGACGCGCTGCCCGACGAACTCCTCCAGCCGCCGGGGGCGCAGCGCTGCCTCCGCGGCGCGCTCCGGCTCGTCCGCGGCAGGACGCACCAGCGACTCGGCGCCGTACGGCTCGCCCTCGTCGTCGCTGACGCCCACCTCGATGCGCGGCGACCCCGCGTCACGCACGTGCGCTGCCCAACGACCGCAGCGCCGCGCGCAGGACCCCCGGGACCTCGTCGGCACCAACGGGCGCCGGCGAGCCGTCGAGCACCGAGCCGACCGCGTCCTGCGCTGCGCGCAGTGGCCAGCCGAGTCCCACGAGCGCCTCGACGACCTGCTCGCGGTGGTCCGCCGACGACGACGCGGCAGCAGCGCCTGCCGTCGGCGCCGGCGCACCGAGCCGCTCCCCCAGCTCGAGCACGATGCGCTGCGCGCCCTTGCGCCCGATGCCTGGCACCCGCATCAGTGCCGCAAGGTCCTCCTGGGCGACGGCCCGACGCAGCCCGTCGGGCGTGTGCACGGCCAGCATGGCCAGGGCGAGCCGCGGGCCGACGCCGGAGACGGTCTGCACGGTCTCGAACACGTCGCGCTCGTCGTCGTCGGCGAAACCGAAGAGCGTCAGCGCGTCCTCCCGCACGACGAGCGACGTGAACAACCGGCCCGGCTGCCCGACGCGCAGCCCCGCGAGCGTGGCCGGCGTCGCCTGGACGAGCAGGCCCACACCCCCGACCTCCACGACGGCGGCGTCCAGCCGCACCGCCAGCACCGTGCCGTGTACCGACGCGATCACCGCGCACTCCTCCCGTCGACGACGGCCACACTGTGCCACACCAGGCGAACAGGTGTACGAACGACACGCGTCATGCGCGTCGCCGGGCCGCCTGCTCCGCCGCCGCCCACTGCCGCTGCGCGGTCGTCAGTCCCCCGGGCTCGCGCTGGGGCGCGCCGAGCGCCCCCGCAGGTCGCCACAGGTGGCAGATCGCCAGGGCGAGGGCGTCCGCCGCGTCCGCGGGCCGCGGCACCTCGGACAGGCCGAGCAGCCGCGCGACCATGGTCTGGACCTGCGCCTTGTCGGCGCGGCCCGACCCGGTGACCGCCGCCTTGACCTCGCTCGGGGTGTGCAGCGCGACCGGGATGCGCCGCCGCGCGGCGGCGACCATGGCGAGGCCCGCGACCTGGGCCGTGCCCATCACGGTGCTGACGTTGTGCTGGGCGAAGACCCGCTCCACCGCGACGGTGTCGGGCGCGTGCTCCTCGAGGCACTCCTCGAGCGCACGCTCGATGAGCAGCAGGCGCTGGTCGACGTCGAGCGCCGGGTCCGAGCGGGCGACCGACACGTGGACCAGGCGCGCGCGCCGCCCCGGCAGGGAGTCGACGACGCCCAGGCCGCAACGGGTCAGGCCGGGGTCCACTCCGAGCACGCGCACCGGGTCATCGTCGCAGCAGCCCGGCACACGACGGGCCCCGCCACACCGGTGGCGGGGCCTGTCGGCACGCGCGGACGCGTGCCGTGCGTCACTCGGCGTCGAGCTCGGCCATGACCTCGTCGGACGCGTCGAAGTTCGCGAAGACGTTCTGCACGTCGTCGGAGTCCTCGAGCGCGTCGATGAGCCGCAGCACCTTGCGCGCGCCGTCCGCGTCGACCTCGACCTGCGTCGAGGGCCACCACACGACGTCGGCCGAGTCGTAGTCGATGCCGGCGGCCTGCAGCGCCGAACGCACCGGGACCAGGTCCGTGGCGGCGCTGATGACCTCGAACGACTCACCGAGGTCGTTGACCTCCTCGCCGCCCGCGTCGAGCACCGCCTCCATGACGGCCTCCTCGTCGGTGCCCTCCTTGGGCACCATGACGACACCGCGGCGACTGAAGATGTACGCGACGGACCCCGGGTCCGCCATCTGGCCGCCGTTGCGGGTGAATGCGACGCGCACGTCGGACGCAGCCCGGTTGCGGTTGTCGGTCAGGCACTCGACCAGCACGGCGACCCCGCCCGGGCCGTAGCCCTCGTACGTGATCGACTGGTAGTCGGCGCCGCCGGCCTCCTGGCCCGAGCCTCGCTTGACGGCCCGGTCGATGTTGTCGTTGGGGACGGACGACTTCTTGGCCTTCTGGATGGCGTCGAAGAGCGTCGGGTTGCCCGCGGGGTCACCGCCGCCCGTGCGGGCGGCCACCTCCACGTTCTTCACGAGCTTGGCGAAGAGCTTGCCGCGCTTCGCGTCGATGACGGCCTTCTTGTGCTTGGTGGTGGCCCACTTGGAGTGACCCGACATGACTCGTTACCCCTTCGTCTCCGCTGGTCCGCCCGCGTCGCTCCCCTCGGCACCGCCGTTGCGGACGGGTCGGGGGTCGCCGCGACGTCAGAGGCTGTCGCGGACGATCTGCACGAACAGTCGGTGCACCCGCGGGTCCCCGGTCACCTCGGGATGGAACGAGGTCACGAGCGCCGGGCCCTGGCGTACCGCGACGATCCTACCGGCGGCGGGGCCGTCCGCGACGCGGCCCACCACGGTGGCCGCGGGTCCGACCTCCTCCACCCAGGGGGCCCGGATGAAGACCGCGTGGACGGGGACCTGGGCGCTGTCCTCGATGCCGTCGACGACCAGGTCGGTCTCGAACGAGTCGACCTGACGACCGAAGGCGTTGCGACGCACCGTGATGTCGACGCCACCGAGCGTGCGCTGACCATCGATCCCGCCGATGACCCGGTCGGCCAGGAGGATCATCCCCGCGCACGAGCCGTAGGCCGGCATGCCTGCTCGCAGCCGCTCGCGCACCGGCTCGTCGAGCTCGAACGCACGCAGCAGCTTGTCGATGGTCGTCGACTCCCCGCCGGGGATCACGAGCGCGTCGACGGCGTCGAGCTCGGCCGGGCGGCGCACGCCCACCGCGTCGACTCCGAGCGAGGTCAGGACGGCGACGTGCTCACGCACGTCGCCCTGCAGTGCCAGGACACCGATGGTGGGACTCACGGTCGCCGATCCTAGGCGGCGACGGCCGTCAGGCCGTGACGCTCCCGGTGTGACCGGTCGGGACGTCTCACTCGCGCATGAGGCCGAGGTGCCGCGGCGCGCCGTCCCACACCAGGACGTCCCGGACCAGGTCTGCCAGGCCGGCGGGGAAGACCTCGATCTCGACGCGGGCCAGCTCGTCGAGGTCCCACCACCGCAGCTCGTCGATCACGTCGCGTTCCACGTCGGTCCAGCCGTCGCGTGTCAGCGCGAGGTCGGTGCTGCGCACCCGGGCCAGGAACAGGTCCTCGTGCTGGCGGCACGTGCGGGCCGCGAAGTCGAACAGCGCGGAGCGCGTGTAGACAGGCCCGACCAGCTCGCCCGGGTCGAGCACGATGCCAGTCTCCTCGCGGACCTCGCGCACGGCGGCGGACCGCGCGTCCTCCCCGGCGTCGATGCCCCCGCCGACGGTGAACCACCACGAGCGGTCCGGGGCGTCCACGTCGTGGCCGCGGACGAGGAGCACCCGGTCGTCCTCGTCCAGCAGGATCACGCGTGCCGCGTCACGGGTCAGCACGCCGTCGGGTCCGGGCTGCCACTGCGGCCCCAGGACCAGAGCGGGGCCGCCACCGTCGGCGCCTGCGCGCTCGACGGGGGCGGCCCCGGTGCCCTGCGGGTCCGGCTGCGGGTCGGGCGTCGTCACCAGCCCCGCTCGGCGAGGCGGTGCGGGACGGGCACGTCGTCGACGTTGATGCCGACCATGGCCTCGCCCAGGCCCCGCGAGACCTTGGCGATCACGTCCGGGTCGTCGTAGAACGTCGTGGCCTTGACGATGGCGGCCGCGCGCTCCGCGGGGTTGCCCGACTTGAAGATGCCGGAGCCGACGAACACGCCCTCGGCACCCAGCTGCATCATCATCGCCGCGTCCGCGGGGGTCGCGATGCCGCCGGCGGTGAACAGCACGACGGGCAGCTTCCCGGCCGTCGCGACCTCCTTGACCAGCTCGTACGGCGCCTGCAGCTCCTTGGCGGCCAGGTACAGCTCGTCCTCGGGCAGCGACGTCAGGCGGCGGATCTCGTCGCGCAGCGTGCGCATGTGCGTCGTCGCGTTCGAGACGTCGCCGGTGCCGGCCTCACCCTTCGAGCGGATCATCGCCGCGCCCTCGGTGATGCGGCGCAGCGCCTCGCCCAGGTTGGTCGCACCGCAGACGAACGGCACGGTGAACGCCCACTTGTCGATGTGGTGCGCGAAGTCGGCGGGCGTGAGCACCTCGGACTCGTCGACGTAGTCGACACCGAGGGACTGCAGCACCTGCGCCTCGACGAAGTGACCGATGCGGGCCTTGGCCATCACGGGGATGGACACCGTCGAGATGATCCCGTCGATCAGGTCGGGGTCGCTCATGCGTGCGACGCCGCCCTGGGCGCGGATGTCGGCGGGCACCCGCTCGAGCGCCATGACGGCGACCGCGCCGGCGTCCTCGGCGATCTTGGCCTGCTCGGGGGTGACGACGTCCATGATGACGCCGCCCTTGAGCATCTCGGCCATGCCGCGCTTGACCCGCGCGGTTCCGACCTCGCCGGCAGCGCCGGGCTGGGGGTTCTCGGTCACGTCAGACCTCTTCGATCCGTGGTTTCGGGACGCGCGGCGCCTGCAGGGTCGTGCGCTGCAGGGCGGGACCGACGGCGCCGGCCGCCGTGGTCGGGACGCGCTCATCCTAGGTCGTCGCCGTACGGACGCGGAGGGGGTGCCCGTCACGCGGACGCGCCGTGCGTGCCGAGACGTCAGGCCTCGACGCCGTGCGTGCCGGGCCGCGCCTGGCGGGAGCCCTCACCCGGGCGCGGGAGCCCGTGCGGCCAGGCGTCGTCGAGCTCGAGCGTGCGCGGTTCCGGCGCGTGGCCGGCGAGGCGCAGGAGCCGCACCACGACGCCGCGGCGCACCCGCTGGGTCTGTGCGACCGCCTCGTTGTGAAAGCGTCGCGCGAGCTGGACCCGGTACCACGCGGCTGCGAGATCCTCGAGCAGCCGACCGCCCAGCGGGTCCTCGGCCAGGGCTGCGACCTCGTCGGGGTCGTCGAGGATCTCCCGCAGGGCCGCCGTGAGGTCGCTCTCGACCTGGGCGCGGTCCACGGCCTCGTGGACCGACGCCGTGGTGTCCAGCTGGTCGCGCAGGTCCGCGGGCAGCAGCCTGGCGGGGACGTCCCCCGCGTGCGCGAACGTGAGCGACCGCCAGACCGCCTCGTCGACGACGAGCGAGCTCGCCGGGTCCAGCAGCCCGCTCGTGGCGAGCTCGGCCGCGACGGACGCGCGCCGCACGAGCTGGGCGTCCACGACCGCGCGCGACGCGGCGACCTTGCGGTGCAACCGGTCGAGGCGGCTCGCGCGGACCCACACCAGCCACAGCAGCAGCACCACGACACCGACGACGACGGCGACCAACGTGCCGTCCGACCAGCCGCTCATGCCCGACCCCTCCGGAACTCGATCAGCCGGGCGCCACGCAGGGACGACGGGTCCTCCCCGACAGGTGCGTCGCCGCCCGCGACGGCCATCTCGTACACGGCGAGCACCTGGTCCGTGACGGCCGACCAGTCGTAGCGGCGCACGACGCGCGAGGCGTGCTCGCTCACGCGGGAACGCAGCTGCGGGTCACCGAGGACGCGGACCAGCGTCGCACCGAGGTCGGCGGCGTCGCCGTTGCGGAACAGCACGCCCGCCTCACCGTGGTCGAGCACCCGGGAGAAGGCCCCGAGGTCGCTGGCGACCACGGTCGTGCCGGCGCTCATGGCCTCCACGAGGACGATGCCGAAGCTCTCGCCGCCGGTCTGCGGCGCGCAGTACACGTCCACCGACGCGAGGAGCCTGGCCTTGTCCTCCTCGCTCACCCCGCCGAGGAACTCGACGGCCCCGGCACGCGGGCCGAGCACGTCGCGCGCCTGCTCCTGCCCCGTCTCGCCGCTGCCGGCCACGAGGACCCGCGCGCCCGGGTAGGTGTCGAGCACGGTCCCCACCGCGCGCAGCAGGACCGCCAGGCCCTTGCGCGGCTCGTCGAGGCGCCCGAGGAACGCGATCGTGGGGGCCTGCGGCGTGCCCGTCCAGCGCGGGTCGGTCCCGGCGTTCGCGAACGTGTCGACCCACACACCGTTGGGGATGACGACCGCGTCGCCGCCCAGGTGCTCGACGAGGGTGCGGCGCGCGTCCTCGGACACCGCTATCCGCAGGGAGATCTTCTCCAGCGACTGCCGGACGAGCGGGTACGCCATCTGCAGCGGACGCGAGCGCACCAGCGACGTGTGGAACGTCGCGACGACGGGACCGTCCGCGATCCACAGCGCGAGCATCCCGAGACTCGGCGTGACCGGCTCGTGCAGGTGCAGCACGTCGAACTGCCCCGCGGCGAGCCACCGGCGCACGCGGCCCGCCGTGACGGGCCCGAAGGTCATGCGGGCGACCGACCCGTTGTAGTGCACGGGCACCGCCCGGCCGGCCGCGACGAGGTACGGCGGCACCGGGGTGTCGTCGGCCGCGGGAGCGAGCACCGACACCTCGTGACCGCGCCCGATGAGCGACTCCGCGAGGTCCCGGACGTGGAACTGGACCCCGCCCGGCACGTCGAACGAGTACGGGCACACGATCCCGACGCGCAACGGACGCCCCCCGGTCACGACGCGCTCCCGACGTCCAGGACGTCGCCGCCCGACGCACCCTGGTCCGGGTCCTCGGCACCGGACGCGGTGGCCGCGGCACGCCGCGCGGCGTCCCGTTCCGGGTCCAGGTCCGCGACGAACACGCGCTGCAGCATGTGCCAGTCCTGCGGGTGGGCGTGGATCTCACCGGCGAGGACGTCGACCCACGCCTGTGTCATCGCGGCGACGCGCGCGCCGCGCGGGAGGTCGGCGTCCGCCTCGACGGGCGCGTGGAACCGGACCACGATCCCCCACGGCCCACCGGCGGCGCGCCGCCGCTCGCTGCGCAGCCGCTCGTAGTGGATCGAGGCGGGGACCAGCGTCGCACCGGTCGTCACCGCGAGCGCCGCGGGACCCGCGGCGACGCGGGCACGGTGCCCGAACAGGTCGACCTCGAGCCCCTTGGCGGTCAGGTCCCGGTCCGCCAGGAGCGGCAGCAGGCCGGGGCCGGTGCGCGCGACGCGCACGAGACGGCGGAACACGTCGCCCGACCCGCTCAGGGGGATGATCCGCAGGCCGATGCTCTCGCGGAAGGCGGTGAACTCCTGGTACAGCTCCTCGGGCCGCAGTCGCTCCGCGACGGTGGTGACCGGGGCGACGTGGCTCGTGGCCCAGGCGCCGGCCATGTCCCAGTTGCCCGTGTGGCCGAGTGCGAGCACGACCTGGCGTCCCGCGTCGAGGTCCGGACGCAGGTGCTCCATGCCCTCGACGCGCACGCGCGCGGCGAGCTGCTCGGTGCTCAGGCCGCGCAGCGTGAAGGCCTCGCCGAAGTACCGCAGGTAGGAGCGCATGCCGGAGCGGGACAGCCGCCGCAGCGCGCGCGCGTCGAGCTCGGGGCGCACCCGCGCGAGGTTGGCCTCGAGCCGGCGCACGCCGTCGCCGTGCCGCCACCAGGCCACGTCGGCAGCGGTCGTCATCGCGGCACGCACGAGCCATCCGGGCAGGCGGTGACCGACGCGCCAGGCCAGGTGGTAGGCGCGCGCGACGTCGAGGCTCACGGCGCCGCCTGCCGGACCTGGTGCCGCACGGTGGCCATGCGCTGCACGACGGTGACGGCCGAGGCCACCGTCAGCAGCGCGAGCACGACCGTCATGACGGTGTCGGGAAGCCCGGCCCCGACGAGGACGGTCGCGACGAGGACGGCGAAGAGCCGGTCCGCGCGCTCGGCGATCCCGACCGCGGCCGTCATGCCGAGACCCTCGGCACGTGCACGGGCGTAGGGCACGATCGAGCCGAGCACGAGGCACGCGAGGGCGAGCACGGCGTTCGGGCGGGAGTCTCCCGCGCCGGTGTACCAGAGCACGAGACCGGCGAAGATCGCGCCGTCGCCGAACCGGTCGAGCGTCGAGTCGAGGAACGCGCCCCACGGCCCGCTGCGGCCCGATCGCCGCGCCATGACGCCGTCGATCGAGTCGGTGAGGGTGAACACCGCGATGAGCAGCCCGCCCAGCAGCAGGTGCCCGGTCGGGAACGCCCACAGCGCGGTGACCACGACGACGAGCGTCCCGGTGATCGTCACGGCGTCCGGGGAGACCCCGGCCCGCAGGAGCGCGTCGGCGAGCGGCGTCCACAGCCGCGTCATCACGCCGCGCAGTCGGCTCAGCACGGGTCGGTCGTCCCTTCGGTGGCGGGCCAGGCGGCGGCGAGCGCCGCCCGGGTGTCGCCGAGCAGCGCGGGCAGCGCCCGGGTGCGCGCGACGATCGGCAGGAAGTTGGCGTCGCCGCCCCAGCGTGGCACGACGTGCTGGTGCAGGTGCGCCTGGATGCCCGCACCGGCGACCTGGCCCTGGTTCATGCCGAGGTTGAAGCCGTCGGGGGCCATGACGTCGCGCACGACGCGCATGGCCGTGCGGGTGAGCGCCGCGACCTCCGCCACCTCGTCGTCGGTGAGGTCGGTGTAGTCCGCGACGTGCCGGTACGGGCACACGAGCAGGTGCCCGGAGTTGTACGGGTACAGGTTCATGACGACGAACGCGACATCGCCACGACGCACGACCAGGCCCTGCTCGTCGTCCAGCGTCGGGATGCGGCAGAACGGGCACCCGTCACCGGGCGCGTCGTCGGCGGGCTTGTCCTGCCCGCCGATGTACACCATGCGGTGCGGCGTCCAGAGCCGGTCGAGCCCGTCCGGGGTGCCGGCGAAGGCGCCGGCGGGCTCGACCTGCGGGTCGTCGGGCAGGTTCACGGGTCAGACCTGGACGCGGTCGCGCACGGCCGCGACGATGCGCTCGATCGCCTCGTCGACGGGCACGCCGTTGTCCTGGCGGCCGTCGCGGTAGCGGAACGAGACGGCACCGGCCTCGGCGTCCTCACCACCGGCGATGAGCACGAACGGGATCTTCTGCGTCGAGGCGTTGCGGATCTTCTTGCCGAAGCGGTCGTCGGACCGGTCGACCTCGGCACGGATCCCCTGCGCCCGCAGCCGGGAGACGACCTCGTCCAGGTACGGCTCGAAGGGCTCGGCGACGGGCACGGCCAGCACCTGCACGGGTGCGAGCCACGCGGGGAACGCACCGGCGTAGTGCTCGGTGAGCACCGCGAAGAACCGCTCGATGGAGCCGAACAGCGCACGGTGGATCATCACCGGTCGCTGGCGGGTGCCGTCGGGCGCGGTGTACTCGAGCTCGAAGCGCTCCGGCAGGTTGAAGTCGAGCTGGATGGTCGACATCTGCCAGGTGCGCCCGATCGCGTCCTTGGCCTGCACCGAGATCTTCGGGCCGTAGAACGCGGCGCCGCCCGGGTCCGGCACGAGGTCGAGCCCAGACGCCTCGGCGACCTGGCGCAACGTCTCGGTCGCCTCCTCCCAGACCTCCTCGGAGCCCACGGACTTCTCCGGGTTGCGGGTCGACAGCTCCAGGTAGAAGTCGTCGAGCCCGTAGTCCTTCAGCAGGTCGAGAACGAACGTGAGCAGGCCGGTGAGCTCGTCCTTCATCTGGTCACGGGTGCAGTAGATGTGCGCGTCGTCCTGCGTGAAGCCACGCGCGCGGGTCATGCCGTGCACGACGCCGGACTTCTCGTACCGGTAGACGGTGCCGAACTCGAAGAGCCGCAGCGGCAGCTCGCGGTACGAGCGCCCGCGCGAGGAGAAGATCAGGTTGTGCATCGGGCAGTTCATCGGCTTGAGGTAGTAGTTCTGCCCCTCGCGCCGGACCGTGCCGTCCTCGTGGTACTCCGCGTCGAGCTGCATGGGCGGGTACATGCCCTCGGCGTACCAGTCGAGGTGCCCGGAGATCTGGAAGAGCTGCTCCTTGGTGATGTGCGGGGAGTTCACGAACGAGTAGCCGGCCTGCACGTGCCGGCGCCGCGAGTACTCCTCCATCTCCATGCGGATGATGCCGCCCTTGGGGTGGAACACCGCCAGGCCGGACCCGATCTCCTCGGGGAACGAGAACAGGTCGAGCTCGTTGCCGAGCTTGCGGTGGTCGCGGCGCTCCGCCTCGGCGATGCGCTCGAGGTACGCCTTGAGCTCGTCCTTCGTGGGCCACGCGGTCCCGTAGACGCGCTGCAGCTGCGGGTTCTTCTCCGACCCGCGCCAGTAGGCGGCGGCCGACCGGGTCAGCTGGAAGCCGTTGCCGATGAGCCGGGTGCTGGGCAGGTGCGGCCCGCGGCACAGGTCCTGCCACACGACGGCCTCGGACTCGCGTCCGGCGCCGCGCACGTTCTGGTAGATCGACAGGCCGCCCAGGCCGACCTCGACGGACGCGCCGTCGGTGCTGCCGGCGTCGCCCTTGAGGCCGATGAGCTCGAGCTTGTACGGCTCGGCCGCGAGCTCCTCACGCGCCTGCGCCTCGGTGACGTCCCACCGCCGGAAGGTCTGCCCCTCCTTGACGATGCGGCCCATGACCTTCTCGATCGCCTTGAGGTCCTCGGGGGTGAAGGGGGTCTCGACGTCGAAGTCGTAGTAGAAGCCGTCGGTGATCGGCGGGCCGATGCCGAGGCGGGCCTTCGGGTTGACCTCCTGCACGGCCTGCGCCAGGACGTGCGCCGCCGAGTGCCGCAGCACCGAGAGCCCGTCCGGGGAGTCGATGGTGACGGCCTCGACGGTCGCGCCGGCGGGCAGCGGCGCTGCGAGGTCCTTCAGCTCGCCGTCGACGCGCACGACGACGACGTCACGGCGGTCGGCGTACAGCTCGGTGCCCGTCGTGCCCTGCGCGACCGGGGTCTCGACGCCGTCGACGGTCAGGGTGATCTGCTCGGGCACGCTGCGCCAGCTCCTCGGGTCTGCCCGCTCCGCGTGTCGCGGCGGGTCGGCGGTCGCCGACACGGGCCTGGTCGATGCTACCGACCACCGCGTCCGGCGACGCACCGTCGGTCCCGCCCCGTGGTCCGGTTCAGCCCGGTGCGGGGGCGCCCGGCAGGTCGTGGGGCACGTGCGCGTCGAGCTCGGCGAGCCACGCGGCCACCGACGCGTCGGACGGCATCCGCCAGTCACCGCGCGGCGACATCGTGCCGCCCGCGCTGACCTTGGGCCCGTTGGGCAGCGCCGAGCGCTTGAACTGGCTGGCGAAGAAGCGCCGCAGGAACACCTCGAGCCAGCGGCGCACCGTCGGCAGGTCGTAGGCGGGGCGACGGTCGTCCGGCCAGGCCGGGGGCCACGCGCCCGCCTGCGCGTCGTGCCACGCGTGCCACGCGAGGAAGGCGATCTTGCTGGGACGCACGCCGTACCGCAGCAGCTGGAAGAGCGCGAAGTCGTGCAGCGCGTACGGGCCGATGGTGTCCTCGGTCGACTGGATCCGCTCACCCTCACGCGTCGGCACGAGCTCCGGGGAGATCTCCTGGTCCAGGACCCGCAGCAGCACGGTGTTGGTGGCGTCGTCGAAGTGCCCCTCCGACACGACCCAGCGGATGAGGTGCTGGATCAGTGTCTTGGGCACGCCCGCGTTGACCGCGTAGTGCGACATCTGGTCGCCGACCCCGTACGTGCACCACCCGAGCGCGAGCTCGGACAGGTCGCCCGTGCCCAGGACGATGCCCCCGCGCTGGTTGGCGGCACGGAACAGGTAGTCGGTGCGCAGGCCGGCCTGCACGTTCTCGAACGTGACGTCGTAGACCTCCTCGCCCGCACCTGCGGGGTGCCCCAGGTCGGCCAGCATCTGACGTGCGGCGGGGCGGATGTCGAGGGTCTCGGCGGTCGTGCCGAGCGACTCCATCAGCGCCAGCGCGCTGGCCTTGGTGCTCTCGCCCGTCGCGAAACCCGGCATGGTGAACGCGAGGATGTCGCTGCGCGGGCGACCCAGGCGGTCCATCGCGTTCGCGGCGACGATCAGTGCGTGCGTCGAGTCCAGGCCGCCCGACACCCCGATGACGACCTTTGCGTCACCGACCGCCCGCAGACGCTGCTCCAGGCCGCTGACCTGGATGTTGTAGGCCTCGTAGCAGTCCAGCGCCAGGCGCTGCGGGTCGTCGGGGACGAAGGGGAACCTGTCGACGGCACGCCGCAGCCCCACGTCGCCCGTCGGCGGCTCGAGCGTGAAGGCGACCGTCCGGTGCGACGCCCCGGCCGGCGGCATCCCCAGGCCGCGCCGGTTGTCGTCGAACGTGCCCGTGCGCAGGCGCTCCTGACGCACGCGGTCGAGGTCGACGTCGCCCACCGTGAGGACGGTGCCGTCGACGAACCGCTCCCCCTCGGCGATCAGCTCCCCCAGCTCGTAGAGCATCGTCTGACCGTCCCACGACAGGTCCGTCGTCGACTCCCCCTCCCCCGCGGCTGCGTAGACGTAGGCGGCCTGGCACCGGGAGGACGCCGAGCGCACCAGCAGCCGGCGGTCCTCGGCGCGTCCGACGGTGATCGGGCTGGACGACAGGTTGACCAGGACCGTCGCACCGGCGAGCGCTGCGGTCGCACTCGGCGGTACGGGCACCCAGAGGTCCTCGCAGACCTCGACGTGCATCACCAGGCCGGGCACGTCGGTCGCAGCGAACAGCAGGTCGGGCCCGATCGGCGCGTCCTGGCCCGCGATCGTCACCGTGCCACGCACGTCGTCACCGGGCGCGAACCAGCGCCGCTCGTAGAACTCCCGGTACGTCGGCACGTAGGACTTGGGTGCGACGCCCAGCACGCGTCCGCGGTGGACGACGACGGCGGTGTTCAGGACCCGGTTGCCGTGCGCGAGAGGTGCTCCGACGACGATCACGGGGCGCAGGTCCCGGGACGCGTCGACGACCTGCACCAGCGCGGCCTGCACCGCGTCGAGCAGCGCGTCCTGCAGGAAGAGGTCGTCGATGGCGTACCCGGACAGGCACAGCTCGGGCAGGACGGCCACCGCCACCGCGTCGTCGTGGCACGCGCGGGCCGCGTCGATGACGGCGGCGGCGTTGCGTGCGGGGTCCGCGACGGTCACCGGCACGGAGCACGCGGCGACCCGGGCGAACCCGTGGGAGTAGGCCGAGAGGAAGTCCACAGCGCGAGTCTGGCACGGTGGCGACCACACCACCTGCGACGACGAACGCCCCCGGCCGGAGCCGAGGGCGTTCGAGGGGGTGGGCGATACTGGGTTCGAACCAGTGACCTCCTCGGTGTGAACGAGGCGCTCTACCACTGAGCCAATCGCCCGCTGCGCGTGCCACCCGAGGGCGGCACGGGAGACGATGGTAGCGGACGCCGGGCCGATCTCCGAACCGAGGTGCGGACACACGCCGCCGGACGCGTCGGCCATGCACGGCGGGCGGGATCGCGCGGCGAACGGGGCGAAATGTCGGTTTCGGCACCCGGGAGAGCGACGGGCAACGTTTTCCATCCGCACTGAAAGGGTCCGGGCGGGTGAACTGTGGTCCCGCATCGGTCCAATAGGACATCTGTCCTGCCATGATGTGACTTCACGGGCCGGCCGGGCCTCATCATGCGACAGGAGAACCCGATGGCGGATTCGTCCTACGACGTCATCGAGGTCGTGGCCATGCAGCTCATCGGATCCGATGCCACCGTCATCCCGGTATCCGCAGAGATGTGCTTCCGCACCACCGACCCGTACACGGTTCGCGCCGTCTTCACCGGCGCTCACACGATGTCGACGTGGCTCCTCGGCCGCGAGCTGCTCGCGCAGGGCGTCCAGGCGGTCGCGGACGCGCCCGCCGGCACCGGCGACGTGCAGGTGTGGCGCGACGACGACCCGGACTACACCCTCGTGTCGCTCTCGGGCGTCGAGGGCAGCGCGCTGCTGGCCGCGCCGACGGAGCCGCTGCTGCGGTTCCTCGCCGCGACCGAGTCCCTCGTCCCCATCGGGGCCGAGTCGGACAAGATGGAGGGCGAGATCACCGCGCTCATCGCGGCGCTCCTCACCGCCTGACACGCGCACCCGCACCACCACCAGCCGGTCCCGCCACGCGGGGCCGGCTGTCGTGCGTCCGGGCGTCACTCCCGGGCCCCGAGCGCCCTCCGGGCGTCGCAGGCCGCGAGCGGCGCGTACAGCCGCCCTCAGCGGGTCGTCAGCAGTGCCCGCAGCCACCGACGACGCACTCGACCGTCGTCGACGGCAGCTGAGCCGCAGGTGGTCGACCCGCTGCGACCCGCCGGGGCGGCGCGCGCCACCTGCGACAAGGCCGTCGCAGCCCTCCTGCGAGCCCTTCGCGGACGCCCCGCGCCACGCCCGGACGAGGGCCGGTTGGACTCTCGTCGATGTTGTCGTCTAGAGTCTTCGACGCACCAGGAACGCCGGTGAAACGGCGGTACTGACGCGCGGACGTGGCTCAGTGGTAGAGCATCACCTTGCCAAGGTGAGGGTCGCGGGTTCGAATCCCGTCGTCCGCTCGGAGGCTCTCCTCTTCGGCTCCCAGCCGTGGTGGACTGCGGTCTCACAGCGGTGGAGTGGCCGAGAGGCGAGGCAGCGGCCTGCAAAGCCGTATACACGGGTTCGAATCCCGTCTCCACCTCGTATGCACTCCCATGGGCGATTGGCGCAGCGGTAGCGCGCTTCCCTGACACGGAAGAGGTCACTGGTTCGATCCCAGTATCGCCCACCAGCAAGGCCCCAGGTCATCGACCTGGGGCCTTCGTTGTGCTCGGGGACGGGACGGGACGGGACGGGACGGGCGGCGCACAGGACCGCTGCTCGCCCCGGACATCCCCCGCCTCGACCCCGTCCTGCCGCCGTGGCACCAGGAACGGCAACCACGCGAACGCGGAGGCATATCCCCCGTGCAGCTCCGCGAATCCTCCCGACACAGACGGACGACCCAGAACAAGAGAACAAGGCACAGTCCTCGCGTCCGTGCAGTTCCCGGCGCCGAAGAAGGCGGAGCACGCCTCGTGAACAGCGGGAAGGCCGCGACGGCGGGGTGACCACGACGAAGAACAACGCACCGCCGGACATCGGGACCGTCCCGTGCGGGTGCGACGCACGGTCGCCGACACGATCGACACGCGCCGCGCGGGCAGCCCGGTGGAGACCTCTGCCCTGCGCGGAGGAGTCGGCGTGACGAGTCCCGCGCACGCGGGGACGCTCATCCCCGCAGCCGTACCCGCCACCGCTCCCACGGCGGCATCACCTGCCACTGCCGCCGCAGGGTGCGGAACGCGCGTCCGAAGCGCCGGAGCCACTGCCGCCCCGGACGCACGGACCGGGCCGAGACCCCCACGCGCCACGTCCGGTCCACGACGACCCGGGCCGCGGGGCCGAGCGCCATCGCGAGGTCCAGGTCGTCGTGGACGTCGTCCGTGCGGGTCACCTCGCCTCGGACCCGCTGCCAGGCGCTCGTGCGGAGCGCCGTCGACGACCCCCACAGCACCGGGTGCCCAGCGGCGAGCGCACCGAGGGCGTAGTACGACCCGAGGTACGTCCGGGCGAGCAGCGCGCCCCACGGCACCGGCAGGTCGAACCGGCCCCAGCCGCTGACGGCCTCGATGTCCGGGTCGCGCAGCACGTCCAGCGCGTGGGCCACCCAGTCGGGGCCGGGGCGGGAGTCGGCGTCCAGGCGCAGGATGACGTCGCCGCGGGCGGCGTCGTACCCGGTCGCGACGGCCGCGGGGATGCCGACGCGCGGCTCGTGGACGACGCGGGCGCCGTGCCGTCGGGCGACGTCGACCGTCTCGTCCCGAGACGCGTTGTCGACGACCACGACCTCGTCCGGGACGCGGGTCTGACGCGCGAGGAGCGCGAGGCACACGGCGAGGTGGTCGGCGTCGTCCCGGGCGGGGACGACGACCGAGACGACGACGTCGCGCCCGTCGCCGGACGTCGCCGGCGCAGCGGTGGCGTCCGGGTCCACGGTCCTCCTGCCTGGTCACGACCACGTCGGGGCTTGTCCGCACGATCGTGACGGCTGCACCCCACGCCCGCCACCGGTACCCGCCGGTTCGCGAGGCGCGGCAGACGGTCGACACCGCGCGGTCCTGCTGCTGGGGGCGGCGCTGCTCGCCGGGGCCGCCGCCGCCACCGGGCCACGGCACGTCGACCGCGTGGTCGAGGGCTGGATCTCGCGCGGGGAGCCGTACCCCGGCACCTGGTACGGCGTCCCGCTCGGGGTCGGGACCGTGCTCGTGGTGCTCGCCACCCACGTCGTGCTGCGCCTGGTGGCGGCACGGTCCGCGGTGAGCGTCGTCGGCGTCGTGCGCGTGGTCCTCGCCGTCCGCCGCGGCACGCCCCGAGCACGTCGGTGGCCGCCGCGCTGCTCACGCTTCCGCGGACACCGCGGGCGACCACGTCGCCGACGCCTGCGCGGTGACCGCGTCGTACCGGTCCAGCACGATCGTCGCGAGTCGCGGATCAGGGGCCAGTGCGTCCGTCACCACGTCAGCACCTGCCTCCAGCACCCGGTCGAGGAAGAACCCGGGTGCGAGCAGGTACGAGGCGATCACCACGCGCCCGCCCGGGGCCAGCTCGGCGCGTGCCGCAGCGACGGCCTCCGCGACGCGCGGGTGCGCGCCCGCGCCGTAGCCGACGGTGACCGGACGTGCCAGGTGCGCCGCGAGCGCGGCCACCACGACGCGGACGGCGTCGGCGGCCTCCGGGTCGGTCGAGCCGGCCGCGGCCAGCACGACGGCGTCGTCCGGAGCCAGCCCGGCCGCGGCGAGCCGGTCGGCGAGGATCTCGACGAGCAGCGGGTCGGGACCCAGCGGGCGCGCCGCAGCCGCGCCCGGGCGGTCGACCGACCCGTGGATGTCGACCTTGACGTGGAACCCCACCGACAGCAGCAGCGGCACCACGACGGCGGGTGCGGACCCGACGGCTGCCGCCACGACGGCGTCGACCTCGGGCTGCTGCACGTCGACGAACGCCTCGCGCACGTCCAGGTCGGGACGCGCCAGAGCGACGTCCTGCAGGATCGACGCGATCGCCGCGCGTCCGGGGACGCTGTCGGTGCCGTGGGAGCAGCCCACCAGGACGGGCGCCGGGGTGGACGTCATGACTGCTCCTGGAGCTCGATCCGGTAGCCGCGCTTGACCACCGTGCGGATGAGCGCGCGGCTGCCGGTGGCGTCCCGCAGCCGTGCGATCGCGACCTCGGCCGCGTGCGGGTCGGACGATACCCCGGGCAGCGCCGCGAGCACACGGTCGCGCGGCACCACCGAGCCGCGCGCGTGCGCGAGCAGCCGCAGCACCTCCAGGCCCGTGCGGGACAGCGGCAGGACCCGGCCGTCGAGCACCGCCGCGCCGCGCCGGACCCGCAGCGGGCCCGCCACCGTGTCGAGCGCCTCGATGCCCCCGTAGTGCGTCACGACGGCCCGCACGAGCGACCCGAGCCGCCCCCGGTCCGGCACCAGCGGGTCGATCCCCGCCTCGATCAGCGGCCTGGCCGTCACAGGTCCGACGGCCGCGAACACGACCCCGCCCGACGCGTGCCGACGCACGACGCCGTCGAGGACGCCCGCGTCCTGCGCCGCGGACACCCACGCCGCGGCGCCGGGCGCGGACGTGAAGACGACCGTGTCGATCTCGCCCTCCGCGACCGCACGCGCGGACTCCCGGACCAGCGCGGGGTCCGGGGGCGGGCCCCAGCGGTACACGACGACGCTGCGCACCCGGGCACCGGCGAGCGCGAACGCCTCGTCGAGCCCGTCCCCGCCGGCGCCGTGGTGCTGGATGACGATGTCGCGGCCCGCGACGCCCTCGTCCAGGAGCGTCTCGCCGATCTCGGCGCTCGTCTCGGACTCCGCGACCCAGTCGGCGCTCAGACCGGCGGCCTGGATGGCGCCGCGCGCCTTGGGACCGCGCGCGACGATGCGGGTCGCCGCGAGGACCTCGAGCAGGCGGTCGGCGACGCCCGCGGCGTCGGCGGCCTCGATCCAGCCGCGGAACCCGATGCCGGTCGTCACCACGACGGTGTCCGGCGGGTCGGCCAGCAGGTCGCGCGTGCGCTCGAGGAGCAGTGCGTCGTCGGTGTGCGGCACCATGCCGAGCGCGGGCGCGTGCCGCACGGTGGCACCGCGGCGCTCGAGGGCGGCGCTCAGCTCGGAGGCCCGACGGTCGGCGGTGACGAGCACGACGCAACCGGCCAGCGTCTGGTCGATCATCTGCCCCGTCACGCGCCCATTCTCGCCGGGTCCGGGGACAGGGCGTCCACGGGTTCGCCCTGCGGGACGTCGAGGAGCCCTGGACGGGCGACCTCGCCGATCACGACGACGGCCGGCGAGCGCACCCCGCGCGCGCCGCACAGCGCCGCGACCTCGTGGAGGGCCCCCCTCGTCACACGCTGGTCCGGCAGGGTGGCCTGCTCGACGACGGCCACGGGGACCTCGGGGTCGACGCCGCCGCTCAGGGCGTCACGCACGAGCCCGGGCAGCGCCGCGACACCCATGAGGACGACCACCGTGCACGATCGGTCGCGCAGGCCGGTCAGCGCGGCGGCGGACCACCCGTCGGTCCCGTTCATGACGTGCACGGCGCCCACGACGCCACGGTGGGTCAGGGGGATCCCGGCGGCCGCAGCCGCCGCGAACGCGTTGCTCACGCCGGGGACGACCGTCACGGGAACACCCGCGGCGCGGCACGCGACCACCTCCTCGCCGCCACGCCCGTACACGAACGGGTCCCCGCCCTTGAGCCGCACGACCAGGCGCCCGCGCTGCGCGTGCTCGACGAGGATCCGGTTGATCTCGTCCTGCGGCACCGGGTGGTGACCGGGCGACTTGCCGACGTCGATGACCTCGACGTCGGCGGGCAACTCGTCGAGCACGTCGGTGGGGCCCAACCGGTCGGCGACGACGACGTCGGCCTCGGCCAGCGCGCGCCGCCCCGCGACCGTCAGCAGACCGACGTCACCGGGGCCGCCACCGACCAGGACGACCCGACCGCGGTCCGCTGCCGCACGCCGGCGCCGCAGGTCGACGTCACCGGCCCGCAGGTGCGCGGCCAACCGGTCGCGCACCTGCACGGTGCGACGCGGGTCGGCGCCCGTCGTCGACACGACACCCACCAGCACGTCGCCGGCGCGCGCCGTCGCGGGCGTGCGTGCGGTCCCGGCCGCGGGCCGGCGCGGCCCACCCGCGTCCACGCAGAACACGCGGCGCGCGGTGGCCCACCCGACGACCGCGGCGTCCGTGGTCCGCTCGCCCGTGGCCGTGTGGACCAGCCAGACGTCGTCGAGGTCGGTCTCGATCACCTCACGGTCCGACCACCGCGCCCGACCCGCGACGACCAGGTCCGCGAGCGGTTCACACACGTGCGGCGCGACGACGTGGACGCGCGCACCCTGGTCCGCGAGCGCCTCGGCGCGCCGGGCCGCAACCGGTCCCCCGCCGACCACGAGCACGGGGCGGTCGGTGAGCTCGACACCGAGCAGCGTGGTCACGCGGTGCCCCCGCCGACGGCGACCCGCACGTCGCCGTCCGCGACCTGCACGGTCCAGGTCCGCAGGTCCGGCGCGCAGCCGACGACGGGCTGCTTGCCGGCGGGGTCGAGGCACGCGCCGGTCCGCAGGTCGAACACCTGCTTGTGCATGGGTGAGGCGACCGTGGGCACGTCCTGCCCGTCGACCCGCCGTGTGCCGACGATGCCGCGCGCCATGACGTGCGCGTCGCTGAACGGGTCGTGGTGCTGCACGGCCAGCACGGTGTCGTCGAGCAGCCGGAACAGGGCGACCTGCGTGAGCACGGGTGCGCCGGCGATCTCGTCCGGGACGAGGGCGGCCGCACCGCGCTCACGCGCCAGGTCGTCGAGCCGGCACACGGTGAGCCACGTCGTGGCACGTTCGTCGAGCGTCGTCATGACCGGACCTCCAGGGTGGTGCCGGCGACGAGCACGGCGCGCTCGTCGGCGGAGGCGGGGCGCACCTGGCCGCGCTCGGGGACGTAGGCCAGGGACGGGTCGGGGACGTCGGGCGCGTTGACGAACGAGGCGAACCGCTTGAGCTTCTCCGGGTCGTCGAGCGTCGCGCGCCACTCGTCCTCGTAGTCCTCGACGTGCCTCGCCATCTGCTCGTCGAGGTCGGCGCAGATCCCCAGGGCGTCCTCCAGGACGACCGCCCGCACGCCGTCGAGCCCGCCCTCGACCTCCTCGATCCAGGGGGCGGTGCGCTGCAGCCGGTCGGCGGTGCGCACGTAGTACAGCAGGAAGCGGTCGATCGTCCGCACGAGGGCCTCGGTGTCCAGGTCCTCGGCGAGCAGCCGGGCGTGCCGCGGCGTGAACCCGCCGTTGCCGCCGACGTAGACGTTCCAGCCCTTGTCGGTCGCGATGACACCGACGTCCTTGCCGCGGGCCTCGGCGCACTCGCGCGCGCACCCCGAGACGCCCAGCTTGATCTTGTGCGGTGAGCGCAGGCCGCGGTACCGCAGCTCGAGCATCACGGCCAGGGCGACGGAGTCCTGCACGCCGAACCGGCACCACGTCGACCCGACGCACGACTTCACGGTGCGCAGCGACTTGCCGTACGCGTGCCCGGACTCGAAGCCGGCGTCGACGAGCCGGCGCCAGATCAGCGGGAGCTGGTCGATGCGGGCCCCGAACATGTCGACGCGCTGACCGCCGGTGATCTTCGTGTACAGACCGAAGTCGCGCGCGACCTCCCCGACCGCGATGAGCCCCTCGGGGGTCACCTCGCCACCCGCCATGCGGGGCACGACCGAGTACGAGCCGTCCTTCTGCAGGTTCGCCATCACGTGGTCGTTCGTGTCCTGCAGCGTCGCCCGCTCACCGTCCAGGACGTGCGCCGGGGCGGTCGTCGCGAGGATGGACGCGACGGCGGGACGGCAGATGTCGCAGCCGCGCCCGTGGGTGCCGAACCGCTCGACGACCTCGGTGAAGGTACGCAGACCTGCGACCCGGACGGCGTCGTAGAGCTGCGCACGTGACAGGGTGAAGTGCTCGCACAGCGCGCTGCTGACGGTGACGCCGAGCTTGCCGAGCTCGGTGGCCATGAGCTTCTTCACCAGCGGCAGGCACGACCCGCAGCTGGTGCCGGCCCGGGTGCACGCCTTGACGGCGCCGAGGTCGTGGCAGCCGTCCTCGGCGACCGCGTGGCGGATCGCACCGGCGGAGACGTTGTTGCACGAGCAGACGCTCGCGTCGTCGGGCAGCTCGAGGTCCGGTGCGCCCGCTCCCCCCTCCGGCAGCAGGAACGCGGCGGGGTCGCCGGGCAGCTCGCGGCCGACCATGGGGCGCAGGCTCGCGTACGCCGAGGCGTCGCCGACGAGCACCCCACCCAGCAGGGTGCGGGCGTCGTCGGACATGACGAGCTTCTTGTACACCCCGCCCACCGGGTCGGCCCACACGACCTCGAGCGCGCCGGGGGTACGCGCGAATGCGTCCCCGAAGCTGGCGACGTCCACCCCGGCGAGCTTGAGCTTGGTGGCCGTGTCGGCGCCGGGGTAGACCGCACCGCCGCCGAGCAGCCGGTCGACCGTCACCTCCGCCATCGTGTATCCGGGGGCGACCAGGCCGATGCAGGCACCCCGGATGCAGGCGACCTCCCCGACCGCGGACACGTGCGGGTCGTCCGTCAGGCAGGTGTCATCGACGACGACCCCGCCGCGCGGGCCGATCGGCAGCCCGCAGTCGCGGCCGAGCTCGTCCCGCGGCCGCACGCCCGCGGCCACCACGACGACGTCGGCGTCGAGGCGCGTGCCGTCGGCCAGCTCCACCCGGCCCACGCCGCCGCGCCGGTGCGGCACGACCCGCGTCGTCATCGACTGCGTGCGCACACCGATGCCGAGGCGGTTGACGAGGCGACGCAGCGCCTCGCCGCCGCCGAGGTCGACCTGCGCGGACATCAGGTGCGTGTCGACCTGCAGCACCGTCGGGCGGGCGCCGAGCGCGTCGAGCGCACCCGCCGCTTCCAGACCGAGCAGCCCGCCGCCGAGCACGACGCCGCGCACGGACCGCTCCGCTGCGAGGTCGGTGACGTAACCCCGCAGCGCGGCGACGTCGTCGAGCGTGCGGTACACGAACACGCCGTCGAGGTCCGCACCCTCCATCGGCGGCACCCACGCGAACGACCCGGTCGCCAGGACGAGGTGGTCGTAGCCGAACGTCCGGCCGGACTGCGCCGTGACCGCACGCGCGGCCCGGTCGATCGCGACCGCCTTGTCCCCCCGCACGAGGGTCACGAGCGGGTCGTCCCACAGCGCCGGGTCCCCGAGCGCGAGGTCCTCGGGCGTGCGCCCGGAGAAGTAGCTGGTCAGGGCGACGCGGTCGTACGGGCGACGCGGCTCCTCGGCCAGGACCGTCACCCGCCACGCCCCGGTGGTGTCGCGGTCGCGCAGCGCCTCGACGAGGCGTTGCGCCACCATGCCGCCGCCGACGACGACGAGGTGACGGGGGTCCATGGGGCCTCCTGGTGCGATCCGGCGCGGTCCGTGCGGGCGAGCGCGGGGGTGGGACGTGTCGACGACGCTACGAACCGGCCGTTTCGGGCAGGCACCCGGACCCGTTTCGGCCCCGGAACTTTTCCCTCTCACCCCCGGGCGCGTCGATGTGAGCCCGCACGCCGGCCGTGCCTCCGCACTCCTCGCGGGGGCGACGGCCGGATCTCAGTTGCGCGCCCCGGTCGATGAGTGGACCGGCCACCCCCGCCGCGTCTTGACCAGCGGAAGCGCGTACGGGCCCACCTTGCTCGTGGTCAGGCCCGTGCCGACGAGCGCCTCGGCCATCGACACGCCTGCCGTCACGGCATCGACGACGGGCACGTCCAGCGCCCGGGACACCTCCTGCCGCACCGCCGTGAACCCGGCGCACCCGAGGCAGAGCACGTCGGCACCGGCCGCCAGCGCCCGGGTCCCCGCCTCGACGAACGCCTCGATCGTCCGGTCGGTGTCCTGGCCGACGGCCAGGACCGGGAGATCGGTCGCCTCGATCGCGGCGCAGCGCGCGGCGAGCCCCGCCGTCACGAGGCTGTCGTGGATCTGCCCACGCACCCGCGGCAGGGTCGTGACGATGCCGTAGCGGTGCCCGAGCAGCAAGGCCTGCATGGCGGCCGCCTCGGTGATGTCGACGACCGGGACGTCCAGGAGCTCGCGGGCGCCCTCCCTGCCGTGCTCGCCGAACCCGGCCATGACGACCGCGTCGACGTCCCGCACGGTCGTGAGCAGGTCGAGGACCGCGGCCGCGGTGATGAAGCTGTCGTAGAAGCCCTCGGCCGAGACGGGGCCCCAGGACGGCTGCAGCGCAAGGATCTCGGTCCCGGGCGCGGCCGCGGCCCGGGCACCCTCACCGATCTCCGCGGTCATCGCCTCGGAGGTGTTGCAGTTGACCACGGCGATGCGCATGGCCCGTCCGCCGGTACTGCGCCGCTCAGGCGAAGACACGGCGCACCTGACCCCAGCCGGGCTCCGTCAGGTGGGACTGCAGACCGGCGGCGACGACGTGCCCGACGGCCACGCGCTGCGCCTCGGCGACCACCGCGGGCGCATCGACCCTTGTCGGCACGCCGGCCTCGAGGAGGACCTCGCCGCCGACGAGGACCGTGTGGACGTCGCGGCCGCTGGCCTGCCCGACGATCCGGTGCACGGGCATCCACCAGGGCGTCAGGTGCGGGCTCTCCACGTCGATGAGGGCGAGATCGGCCCGCTTGCCGACCTCGATCGAGCCGATCTCGTCGTCCATGCCCAGCACACGGGCTGCGTCGACCGTGATCATCTCGAGCAGCTTGCCCGGAGGGAGGAGGTAGGGGTCCCGCTCACGCACGACGTGCGCGTCACGCACGGCGCGCGCGGCCAGCAGGAGGTCGAACGGCCGCTGCGGTGCACTGCCGTCCGTGGTCGCGGCGACCACGACGCCCTGCGCCATGAGGGACGGCACGTCGACCAGCCCACCGGGGGCGTGCGAGAAGTGCGTACCCGTCGCCGCGAGCATCGTGATCTCCTCGGCGTCGAGCCCGACGCCGTGCTGCAGGTGGACGTGCGGCCCGAGGATGGCGGTGTCGGGATCCTGCAACGCGAGTCGCACATGGCCCCCGAAGGCGTCGGAGTGGATCCGGGTGCCCGTCCGACGGGCGAGGTCGAGCACGGCCGCACCGTGCGCACGGTCGGCGTCGGTGAGGCGGACCGCCCGGTGTGGCGTCGACGGGCCGGAGGGGTACAGCGACGGGACGATGGTGAACGGAGTGACGAAGACGCGTGTCAGACCGTCCCGCGTGCCGTCGAGCTCACGGATCACCGCCTCCGTGACGTCGATCATGTCCGCGAGGCTGCTCGTCCGACTCTGCCAGCCGTCACCGTCGGGGACGGCCGTCGGATGGGGCAACGGGTTCCCGGAAGGCCCGATGCCGATGACGTCGGCGACGCCGACCTCGGCGTAGCCGCGGGCGTGGGCGGCGCTGAAGACCGTCTGGTCGGCACGGGGGCGCGACCCCATGACGCTCACGGACGTCGTCACACCGTTGCCCAGCCGGTCCATGGCCGAGAGGAGGCCGTCGAGGTACCAGTACTCCTCGGTGGTCCGTGCGAAGTAGAACGGCGTGACGACGTCCATCCACACGTCCGGCCGGTCGGCCCCGAGGGTCTTGAGCAGGCTGTGACCCGCGTGCCCGTGGGCGTCGACGAGGCCCGGGATCACCGCGAAGGACGGTCCCCCGATCCGCTCCGCGACGTCCGAGTGCTCGACGTCGATCCGCGAGCGCGGCCCGACGTCGACGATGCGGCCCTCGTCGACGACGACCGCCGCGTCGTCCAGCACCCGACGCTGCTGGTCCATCGTCACGATTGTGCGTCCGTACACGATCTTCATCGGTGGTCTCCTGGGCGATGGTGCCAGAGGCGTCGGCAGGCGGGACGGCACGTCGGCCGGGGTGCCGAGGGGCACCTCGGCCGACGTACGACGCGTCACTCGACGGACGTGTCCGCGAACGCGTAGAGCCCGTCGACGCGCGGGGTCCACCCGAGAGCGGGGTCGATCGCGTAGACGGTCTGCGGGGAGTACAGCGGGATGAGCAGACCCTGGTCGATGTTGAGGGCCGCGAGCTCGGCGAAGACCGCGACACGCTCCTCGCCGCTGACCGTGCGCTGCGTGGCCACGAGAGTCGCCGTCTCGGCGGACTTCGTGTAGTCGTTGGCGCCGCCGGCGAACATGTTCGTCGCCGGCATGTCACCGTCCATGGTGGAGGGCGCCCAGGTGTTGAGGAACAGGCCCTTCATGTCCATCGTCCCGTAGATCCGACCCGACAGGCTGGCCTGGTCCATCCCGGTCATCGTCACGTTGATGCCGACGTCCTGCAGGAAACCCTGGATCGCCTGGGCGACCTCCGTGGACAGCGGGATGCGTCCGTCGGTGGCGTACTCGAACGCGATCGGCTCACCGGCGTAACCGGCCTCGGTGAGCAGCGAGCGGGCCAGGTCCGGGTCGTACTCCGCGACCCCCACGGACGGCGCGAACCCGGTGACGCTCTCGGCGACGATCTGGCTCGTCGCCGAGCCGCTGCCGGCCAGGACGTTCTCGACGATCGACTCACGGTCGATCGCGTGCACGATCGCCTTGCGCACGAGCGGGTCCTGGAGCGCACCGGCTTGCGTGTTGACGCCCAGGAACGTCACGCCGTTGGAGATGAGGCTCTCGAGGTCGATCGCGCTGTCCCCCTCCACGCCGGCCACCTGGCTCGGTGACACGAGGGCCACGTCGATGCTGCCCGACAGCACGCCGTTGAGGCGCGCGTCCTCGTCGGCCACCGTCTGGAAGGTGATGCGCTCGACCTCCGGCGCACCGCCCCAGTAGTCGTCGTACCGCTCGACGACGTACTCGACCCCACGGGTGCGGGACACGAAGGAGAACGGGCCGCTGCCGACCGGGCTCTCCGCGAACGCCTCGGAGCCGAGGTCCTCGTACACCGCCTGCGGGACGATCGAGACGGCCGTGGTGATGGAGGGCCACGGGGAGAACGGCGCGTTGAGGTCGAAGACCACCGCCGAGCCGTCCTCGCTCGCGCTCACCGATTCCAGGACCTGCATGTACTCGAGGAGCTGGGACTCCGGGCTCTCGAGGATCTGCTGGTACGTGAAGGCCACGTCGGCGGCCGTCAGCGCGCTGCCGTCGTGGAATGTGACGTCGTCCCGCACGGTGAACGTCCACCGCGTGAAGTCCTCGTTCGACTCCCAGCCGGTCGCCAGCTGCGGCTGCAGGGCGCCGTCGGCGTCCAGCATCACGAGACGGTCGAACACGTTGTAGTAGTAGTTGTATCCCGCGAGTGAGCCGTCGACCACAGGGTCCGGGATCGTGTCGGGCTCGGTGACCTGGGCGACGACGATCGACGCCCCGGACGCACTGCTGTTCGCCGACGAAGTGGTCGTCGTCCCGCACGCGGTGAGCGCGAGGGCTGCGCCGACCGCCAGGCCGGCGAGGGTGGCACGGGTCGTTCTCATGAGGACCTGCTTTCTGGGCGGGAGGAGAGGCGTGGAGCCACGGTGGTCAGGGAAAGCTCGGCGCGGTGGCACGCGAACATGTGGTCGGAGCGAGCAGGGCCGAGCGTCGGATCGACGGTGGCGCAGACCTCGTCGGCGATCGGGCACCGGGTGCGGAACGAGCAGCCGGACGGTGTCGCGGTCGCGTCCGGCAGCTCGCCGACCAGGGCGATGTGGCCGCCGCGCGCCCGCGGGTCCGGCACCGGCGCCGCGGCCAGCAGCGCCCGGGTGTACGGGTGCATCGGGCGGGCGAAGACCTCCTCGGTGGGACCGGTCTCGACGATCTTGCCCAGGTGCATGACGGCGACCCGGTCGCTGATGTGGCGGACGACCGACAGGTCGTGCGCGATGAAGAGGTAGGCGAGGCCGAGGCGCTCCTGAAGCTCTTCGAGCACGTTGATGACCTGGGCCTGGACCGAGACGTCGAGTGCCGAGACCGGCTCGTCCAGCACCAGCACGTCCGGGTCGAGCGCGAGGGCCCGAGCGATACCGAGGCGCTGCCGCTGCCCGCCGGAGAACTCCCCGGGCCGCCTGTCCATGACGTCAGCACTCAGACCGACGCCCTCCAGCAGATCCACGACCCTTGCGCGGGAGTACCGCTTCACGATGCGGAGCGGCTCGGCCACGATGTCGTGCGCGGACATGCGCGGGTCGAGGGACGAGTACGGGTCCTGGAAGACCAGCTGCATGCGGTTGCGGACGGCGCGGCGACTCCGCGGCGTGAGGCGCGCAAGCTCGGACCCCAGCACCTCGACCCTCCCGGAGGCGGGCGCGTTGATCCCGAAGATCGTCCGGACCAGCGTCGACTTGCCGCACCCGGACTCCCCGACCAGCCCGAGGGTCTCCCCCCGTGCCAGCCGCAGGCTGACGCCGTCCACGGCGCGCAGCGTCCGCCGCCCGCGAGGGGTGCGGACGGTGAAGTGAACGTGCAGGTCGTCGACGAGCAGGACGTCCCGGCTCTCCTCGAGCCGGCTGAGCGCAGCCTTCACGAGACCCTCCTGGTGAGGTCGGTGGGTGCGTCGAGGTGGTGGCACGCCGCAGGGTGACCCGCGACCGTCACCACGAGCTCGGGGACCTGCGACGTGCAGCGCGGGTCCTTTGCCGGGTTCGCACAGCGCGGTGCGAACGCACACCCCGTGCCGCGCGCCGTGGGGAGGGGTGGCGCGCCAGGGATCGCGTACGCGCGCTCCCCGGTCGCCGGGCCCCGGAGCATGCTCGCGAGCAGGCCCGCGGTGTAGGGGTGCCGCGGCCGGTCGAAGATGTCCCACACGGTGCCCTGCTCGACGATCCGCCCGGAGTACATGACCGCGACACGGTCGGCGACCTGGGCCACGAGCCCGAAGTCGTGCGTGATGAGCACCATGGAGGCCCCGACGCCCTCCCGGGCTCGCGACAGGGTGTCCATGACCTGGGCCTGCACGGTGGTGTCCAGCGCGGTGGTCGGCTCGTCCGCGACGAGCAGCTGAGGGGCGTTCGCCATGGCCATCGCGATGACGGCCCGCTGGCGCATCCCGCCCGACCACTCGTGCGGGTACCCCTTGGCCCGCGCGGCCGGCTGCGGCACACCGACGGACGTGAGCAGCTCGACGACGCGGCGCGACCGCGCGGACCGCGACAGCCCGCGGTCGTGCACGGCCAGGGCCCGCCCGATCTGCGTGCCGACCCGGCGCACAGGGTTCAGCGCGGTCATCGGGTCCTGGAAGACCATGGCCATGTCCTTGCCCCGCATGGCCCGCCACTCGGCTTGCGACATCGCGAGGACATCACGTCCCCGGAAGAGGATGGAGCCACCCCGGACCTCGAGCGGGTCGGCGAGCAGGCCCATGACGGCCAGCGACGTCACGCTCTTGCCGGACCCGGACTCGCCGACGAGGCACACGACCTCGCCCGGCTGCACGCTGAAGGAGACGTCGTCGACGAGCACGACGTCGCGTCCGTCGGCGTCGGTGTAGCCCACCGTCAGGCCGCGGACGTCGAGCAGCGGCCTGCCGGTCGCGTCCTGCGCCTGCGAGGGCGGGGAGGTGGTGGCAGTGGTCATGACCGCGCCTTCCGACGACGTAACGGCGTGCTCTCGTGGGTGAACCGCTGGCTGATGAGGTTGGCGCCGGTGACCATCAGGAAGATGCAGATGCCGGGGACGAGGACGACCCAGGGCGCCTGCCGGAGGTAGGCCTGACCGTCCCCGACCATCGAGCCCCAGCTGGGTACCGGCGCCTGGACGCCCAGGCCGAGGTAGTCGAATGAGGCGGTCAGGAGGATGACGGCACCGAGGTCGGTCGTCGCGATGATGAGCACCTGCGTGGCGACGCCCGGCAGCACGTGCTTGCGCAGGATCCACGTCACCCTGGCGCCGAGGATCTTCGGCGCGAGGACGAAGTCCCGTCCCGCGAGCCCCATGGCGACGGACCGCGCCACGCGGGCGTACCCGACCCAGTAGGTGGCGGCGAGCACGCCCACCATGAGCCACACGCTGGGGGCGAACACCGCCGCGAGGGCGATGAGGACGAGCATGACGGGCAGCGCGAGCTGGATGTCGGCGACGCCCATGAGCACGTTGTCGGCCCGTCCACCGAGGTAGCCCGCGGTCATGCCCACGACGATCCCGATGAGGCAGTTCGCGACGATGATGCCGAGCACGATGGCGAGGGTGACGCGGCCGGCGAGGGCGAGCCTGCTGGCCGTGTCCCGTCCGAGGGCGTCGGTCCCGAGGGGGTGGTCGGCGCTGCCCGGCTGCAGGAGCTTCGAGGCGAGCTCCTGGCCGTAGGGGTCGAACTGCGGCAGCAGCGGGTAGAGCGCCGTGAAGAGGACGACGGTCGCGACCATCGCGAGCCCGGTGAGCTGCAGAGCCGTCCAGCGGGTGCCGCGGCGCCGGCGGACGGACGCGGTCGGCGCCACAACGGTGGCGGCGCTCGTGACGGTGGCGGTCATCGCAGCCTCACCCGGGGGTCGACCAGGCTGGAGACCAGGTCCACGAGGAGGTTCGCGGCGACGAACAGCAGGGCCACGACCACGAGTGCCGACTGCACGACGGGGAAGTCCCGGGCGTACACCGAGCTCAGCATGAGCTGGCCGAGCCCGGGCCAGGCGAAGACGTTCTCGACGATCACGAGTCCTCCCAGGAACGTTCCGAGGTTGATCCCGGCCACGGTCATGACCGGGAGCAGCGCGTTTGGCAGCACCTCGCCGAGCAGGACCCGCGAGTGTCCTTCACCGCGCGCCCGCGCGGTGCGCACGTAGTCCATGGAGCTCTGGGCAACGAGGGAGTTGTCCAGCAACCGCGCGTAGACCACGAACTGACCGGTTGCGATGGTCAGGGCCGGCATCACCAGCGCGGCCGGGCCGCTCGCCCCCAGCGACGGCAGCAGACCGAGCTGGACGGCGAGGACGATGACGAGCAGCAGCCCAAAGAAGAAGTCGGGCGTGGACTGGCGCATCGACCCGAGCGCCAGCGCCACGGTCCGCAGCGGCCACCAGCCGGTCAGGTGCGTGACGAGGACGACGAGGAACGCGAGCGCGAGCCCGAGCCCGAGGCCCCAGGCGCCGAGGTGCAGGGACAGCGGCAGCCGTTCGAGCACGAGATCCATCGACGACGTGCCCCGCTCCCGGTACGAGGCCCCGAAGTCGCCCCGCAGGACGCCGCCGAGGTAGGCGAGGTACTGCTCCGTGACGGGCCTGTCGAAACCGAGCTCGGCGTCCAGTGCCGCGATCTGCTCCGGGGAGGCGTTCTCACCGAGGATGAGGACGGCCGGGCTGCCGCTCAACCGTCCGAAGACGAACGCGAGCGTCACCACCGCGTAGATGGTGGCGAGGGCCTGGGCCCCACGTCGAGCAAGGTACCGGATCACCGTGTTCACCTCCCGGGCGACAACTCTGAGCCGTTCGGTATACAGAATCGCCGCCACGTGTTTCGGTAGCGTCGTCGTTCGTAAACGGCAGGTGAACTCTCGAACGCGTCCAAAGTGAGGCGATGGGGCGATGAAAGGCGTTTCAGGGAGATGAGGGTGAGCAGGAGGGCGCAGAGGCCGGTTCCCGATTCGGCGGCTCTGGTATACAAGAAGCTCGCCGCTCACCAGGAGGCCGACGTGCTGACCATCAAGCCCGAGCTCTGCGAGGCCCTCCTCGCACCGGAGGACGTCATCACGGCTCTGGCAGCGGCCCACGCCGGGCACCACGCCGGCCGCATCACGCAGCCGCTACCCGTCGCTCTCGCGGTGCCCGGCCATGACGACCTCGGGCCGGAGCGCCCTCGGCACGTCCTCATGTCGGCCTGCGACGGGGACATCACGGTCGTCAAGACGCTCCTCGACGCCCCTGCGCGCCGCAGGGCGGGCGACCCCGCGCAGCGCTCGGTCGTCTCGGCGTACTCCACCGCGACCGGTGAGTGCCTCGTGCTCGTCGACGGGCGCACGCTCACCCGGGTCCGGACGGCAGCGGCGACGGTGCTCGCCGCGTCGCACCTCGCCCGGCCGGGCTCCCGCGTGCTCGGCGTCCTCGGAGCGGGCCCGCTCGCTGAGGAGCACGTGCGCGCCGCGCGCGAGCGGTTCACACTCGACGCGGTGGTGGTCTGGTCGCGGACGCGGGAGTCCGCCGACGCCCTGGTCGCACGCGTCGCACGTGACGGCACGCCGGCACGCGCTGTCGCGTCGCCTGCGCTCGTCGCGGCCGAGGCCGACGTTGTCTTCTGCGTGACGCCGTCGACCGCGCCGCTCCTGGATGTCGGCGACCTGCGTCCCGGGATCCACGTCGCCGCGGTCGGCTCTCCCCCGCGCCCGGGCTACCAGGAGGTGACGGGCGAGGTGCTGATGCGTGCCGACGTCGTGGCCGTCGACGACGTCGCCATCGCGAGCGCCGAGTCCCACACCGTCGCTCAGGCGCTGCGGGCCGGAATGTCCGCCGACCGGCTCGTCGAGCTCGGCGCGATCGTCGCCGGCGACCATCCGGGGCGGACGAGCCGCGACCAGGTCACCGTCCACAGCTCGATCGGCGTCGCACTCCAGGACCTGGCCGCTGTCCGCCTCCTCCTCGACCGCCTGGCCGCCGGCGCAGGTGTCGCACCGACGACGGCTGCCTAGGATCACGGCCATGTCGCTGACGGACGATGACGACGGGGCCGTGGACACCTCGCTCGCGGCGCGGATCTACGACACCGTTCGCGCACGGATCATCCTCGGTGATTTCCCCCAGGGCTCGCGGTTGCCCGAGCAGCGCCTCGCCGACGAGCTGCAGGTGTCGCGCATCCCGTTGCGCGAGGCGCTGTCCCGCCTCGCCGCGGACGGCCTCGTCGTGACCACACACCGCCGCAGCGCGGTGGTCTCCTCCTGGGCACCAGGCACGGTGCACGACCTGTTCGACGCCCGTCTCGCCCTCGAGACCAGCGCAGCGGGGCTGGCGGCTCGCCGGCTCAATGGTGTCGCCGAGCTCCAGAGATCCCTGGAGCGGTCGATCGACGAGATGCGTGCGGGTGACGAGCTGGGCATCGCCGAGGCCAACGTGCGGTTCCACCAGGCGCTGGTGGCCGCCGCGGGGAACCAGCTCATGGACGGCCTCATGCGCAGGATCAGTGCCCGCATGTCGTGGCTGTTCTTCCTCACGGCCCACAGGGACCACGACGTCGCGTGCAGCGAGCACTCCGCGATCGTGGGCGCCGTCAGACTGGGCAACGTGCGGCTGGCCGAGACGCTCACCTACGCCCACATCGAGACCGGCCGTGAGCCGTCCCTGGCGGCGATGCACGCACTGCTGCCCGCATGAGAGGTGCGGCCCGGGCGGGTGCCCGGGCCGCGGGGTCGACTCGTCAGACGAGCACGCCGTCGTGGGCGACGACGCGGCCGGCACGCAGCACGGTGCGCCCTCCGAGGCGATCCATGACCGCTGCGGTCGGTGTGTCGCCCTGGACCAGCACGAGGTCGGCGGGGTCGCCCGGGTCCACGCCGGGCCGGTCCGTCACGGACGTCAGACGCCTCGAGGACGGGTCGACGACCGAACGCCCGCCGACGGTGGCGACCGCGAGCGCGTGCTCGATGAGCTCGTCCGCGTTCCAGCCCTGCGTGAAGGCCAGCTGCCAGGTGCGGTCGAGCATGTCGGTCGTGCCGTACGGCGACCAGTAGTCGCGCTGCCCGTCCTGCCCCAGCCCTGTACGGACGCCACGTGCGACGAGCTCGAGCAGCGGCAGACCCTCGCGGGGCCCCGGGGCGACCGTCGTCACGGCCACGTCGAGCTCCGCGAGACGGTCGAGCACGGGGCGCACCTGGTCCAGCGGTGACTGCCCCAGCGCGAACGAGTGGGCCAGCGTGACCCGCGAGGCCATCCCCAGTGCCCGGACCCGCTCGAGCACGAGCCTCGTCGAGAACAGACCGAGCTCCCCCGCCTCGTGGAGGTGGATGTCCACCGGGACGTCGTGACGTTGTGCCAGGTCGAAGACGATGTCGAGGTGTTCAACCGGGTCCTGGTCGAGGCTGCACGGGTCGATCCCACCCATGACGTCGGCACCCATCTCGAGGGCTGCGCGCATGAGGTCGGGGACACCGGGCTCCAGGAGCAACCCGGCCTGCGGGAAGGCGACGACCTGCACCTCAGCGCGAGCTGCATGCTCGTCGCGGGCCGCCAGGACGCCCTCGAGGCGCTCGAGGCGGCAATCCGCGTCGACCTGGGCGTAGGAGCGCGCCTGCGTCAAGCCGTGCCCGATCGCACGCCCCAGCGTCGTGGCGGCACGCTCGGCGACGCCGGCACCTGCGCTACGCCAGTTGCGGCGGTCGTTCATCACGCAGTCCCACAAGGTGCGGGTCGACGGCACGCTGTGCGGCCGGAACGGCAGACCGACGAGCGTCGAGTCCAGGTGCACGTGCACGTCGCTGAAGGACGGCAGCAGGATCCTGCCGTCTCCGGCCACATCATCGGGCGCCGGAGCCCGCGCGGGCTCGTGGGCGGTGACGGCGGCGACGACGCCGTCGGTCACTACGACGTCGCTGGCGGGGCCGCCCCATGGGCGGACGTTGATGATGACGACGCGGTTCACGCGTTCTGTCTACCGATCGTGCGTTTCGGCGACGTGAACAGAGCCTGCGCGCGACAGGCGGCTCGCCTCGTAGACGACATCTCGCCCCGGCCGCGATGTGCAGGGCTGCTCGGTCGGACGAGAGACCCGCCGTGGCGCCGCGGGGCGAGGATGACCGGTGGACCACCCGCGCCGGGGTGTCCCGCACGAGGACGCGTGACCGTCCAGCCGCCCGGGCGCGTCCCCGACCCGCGGCCTGGGTTGGGACAGCTCGGCGCTGGCGGGCCGGTGACGGGCCACCTATCGTGACGCGCATGACCGCCCCCACGGTCGGGCAGCGCGGCCGGTTGCGGATCTCGAGGGACGACGCTGCCGCCGGCCTCGCCGGCGCCGCGGCAGGCGCCGTCACGGTCGGGACCGGTACGCTCCTCACCCTCGTCGCCGGACCGTCCAGCGACCCGCTCGTGGCAGTGGGGTCCGCGTTCGTCGACGCCACCCCGGGGTGGCTCAGGGACTGGGCCGTCGCAGTGCTCGGCACCGCCGATAAGTTCGCGCTCGGCATCGGCGAGGTGCTGGTCCTCGCCGCGCTGGCGGCGCTGGCAGGCGTCCTGGCACGGCGGTCGTGGACGTGGGGTGCGGTCCTCGTCGTCGCGCTGGGCGGCCTGGCCGCACTAGCCGCCACCACGCGCCCCGACGCCGGCCCGTTGGCACCGGTGCCCGCGCTCGCCGGTGCCGCCGCCGGGCTGTTCGCCATGCGCGCGCTCGTCGGCCGGCTCCCGACGCCGCCGACGGGCCGCACGGACCGGCCGGTCGACGCTGGACCGGACCGGCGCGCCTTCCTGCGCGCGACGGCGCTCGTCGCGACCCTCGGTGTGCTCGGCGCAGTGGTCGGCCGCGTCGTCACCGCGGGCGCGCGCGGTGCCGAGGCGGTCCGCGAGGCACTGCGGCTCCCGGTGGCCACCCGGCCTGCCCCGGTACCACCGGCCGCGGTGTCCGTGGGCGTGGAGGGCGTCGAGCCGTGGGCCACGCCGCCGGGCGACTTCTACCGCATCGACACCGCGCTCGTCGTGCCGCAGGTCGACCCCGCACGCTGGCGGCTGCGCGTGCACGGCATGGTCGAGCAGGAGGTCGAGATCGGCTGGGACGAGCTGCTCGCGAGCGACCTCGTCGAGGCCTGGGTGACCCTCGCGTGCGTGTCGAACCCGGTCGGCGGGGGCCTCGTGGGCAACCAGCGCTGGCTCGGGCTGCCCGTCCGCGAGGTGCTCGCCCGTGCCGTGCCGGCACCCGACGCCGACATGGTCCTGTCGCGCAGCGTCGACGGGTTCACCGCGTCGACGCCGATCGAGGCGTTCACCGACGACCGGGACGCGCTGCTCGCGATCGCGATGGACGGTGAGCCGCTGCCGCCGGAGCACGGCTTCCCCGTGCGCCTGGTCGTGCCCGGGCTGTACGGCTACGTGTCGGCGACCAAGTGGGTCACCGAGCTCGAGGTCACGCGCTTCGAGCGCGCGGAGGCGTACTGGACGACGCGCGGCTGGTGGCCGCGCGGCCCCGTCAAGACGCAGTCGCGCATCGAGGTCCCCCGCCCGGGTGCCGACGTGCCTGCGGGCGACGTCGTGGTCGCCGGCACCGCCTGGGCCCAGCACCGGGGGGTCGAACGCGTCCAGGTGCGCGTCGACGACGGGCCGTGGCAGGACTGCGACCTCGCCGCCGACGGGGGCATCGACACGTGGCGGCAGTGGCGCTGGGCCTGGCGCGACGCCCCGACCGGTGAGCACCTGCTGGCGGTGCGCGCGTGGGACCCCGACGGCCCACAGACGGGCGTCCCCACCGCTGTGGTGCCCGACGGCGCGAGCGGCTACGACACGCTCACCGTCACCGTCACCTGACGCCTCGACGCCTTGGCGGTCCTCCGCCGGTGGCCCACCACCACCCCGGTCCGACCCGCCGCGGTCTCGCGAGCCCGGGTGCGGCAGCGGGTGGTGCGGTGGCTCGGTCAGTAGACGTCGCGGGCGTAGCGGCGCTCGGCGGTGAGCCGCTTGACGTACGCGGCCGTGGCCGACGCGTCCAGACCTCCGTGGCGCTGGACGACGTCGCGCAGGGCGGCGTCGACGTCCGGTGCCATGCGCGCCGCGTCGCCGCAGACGTACACGTGCGCGCCGCGCTCGAGCCAGTCCCACACAGCCGGGCTGCGCTCGCGCAGCCGGTCCTGCACGTAGACCTTCTGCCGCTGGTCCCGGGAGAACGCCGTGTCGAGACGTGTCAGCACGCCCCGCTCGCGCCAGGACTCGAGCTCCTCGCGGTACCAGAAGTCGGTCGCCCCGTGCTGCTCACCGAAGACCAGCCAGCTCGGGCCGGTGTGGCCCGCCGCCTCCCGCTCCGCGAGGAAGCCGACGAACGGTGCCACGCCCGTCCCGGGGCCGATCATGACCGCCGGTGCCGTCGGGTCGCTCGGCGGGTGGAAGTGGGCGCTCGGCTGCACGTGCACCGCGACCTCGGCGTCCGGCGGTGCGTCCGCGAGGAAGGTCGAGCACGTGCCGCCGCGCGGGCGTCCCGTCGAGCTCGTGTAGCGCACGACCGACACCGTCAGTCGCACGCGCAGCGGGTCGACCAGCGGGCTCGAGGAGATCGAGTACGCGCGGGGCTGCAGCCTGCGCAGCGCGTCGACCCACTCCTGGGCCGTGGCCAGGACGCGGTGCTCCGCCACGACGTCGACGACCCCGCGGTGCCACGTCCACGCCGCGAGGTCGTGCCGGTTCTCGCTGCGCAGCAGGCGTCGCAGGTCGGCACCGGCGTTGCCCGCGGCGCGCTCCGCGACGAAGCGCAGCAGGGCGGGTGCCGGGTGGCCCAGGTCGAGACCGGTGCGCAGCACGTCGTGCAGCGGGCTGACGACGCCGTCGAGCACGACGGGGCTGTCGCCGTCCAGGCCGGTGACGGTGAGCCACTCGTCGACGAGCGCGAGCGGTGTCACGGGCCGCACCGCCAGCGCGTCACCCGCCTGGTAGGTCACGGGCAGCGGGCTGGACGACGTGTCGAGCAGGATCTCACGCACCTCCTTGGCCGACCCGGGCTCGCCGAGACGACGGCGCCCGACGAGGCGCGCGGTACCCGGTGCCGCGCGCGTGGCACGCGTCGCGGCAGCCTCCCGCGGGGCCTCGCGAGGCACGCTCGTCACCGGGCTGCGGGGTGCGGTGCCGCCCGCGGCCCCGGCCCCCGGTCCGCCCACCAGCGCCTCGACGAGGGTCGTGAGCCACCGCTCGACGGCGTCGTCGTCACCGGGCTCGCGGTCCAGCCGCTCGACGAGGCGGTGTCCCCCCAGCTCGGCGAGCCGGTGGTCGAGACGGCGCCCGTGCCCGCAGAAGCGGTCGTAGGCCGGGTCGCCGAGCGCGAGCACCGCGAACCGCGCGCCGGAGAACGACGGTGCCTGCGGGTCGGCGAGCAGCTCCCACAGCGCCGTGCCGTTGTCGGGGGCGTCGCCGTCACCGAACGTGCTGGTGACCAGGATGACGTCGGCGTGCCGCGGCAGGTCGTCGAGAGCGTCGTCCATCGAGACGACGCGCGGTGCGCACCCAGCGTCGGTGAGCCGGTGCGCGACGGTCCGTGCGACGTCCTCCGCCGCCCCGGTCTGCGAGGCCCACAGGACCGTCACGGTGCGGGTCGCCGCCGCGGGCGCCGGCATCCGCGGCGCCCGCGAGAACATGCCGGCCAGCACGCCGTCGACCCACAGCGCGTGGTCCTGCCGCAACGGTGCTGTCGCGGGCAGCACCGGTGTGCCGGCAGGTCCTCCCCCGAGACCGGCGAGGAAGCCCGCGAGGTAGCGGCGCTCGTCGTCGCCGAGCGCGGGCGGGTCGACCTCCTCGACGCCGAGCGCGGCCGCGAGCGCGCGCATCGTCGCCGGGCCGTCGAACGTCGCGACGGCCGGAGCCGGTGCGTCGTCGGGCGTCAGGACCACGACGGGGGTCAGCGCGACCGCGCACGCCTTGAGCTCGGGCTGGAACGACAGCGGGTCGACGGCGTCGTTGGTGACGGCGTTGACGGCCAGGTACTCGCCGAAGACGTCGTTCCAGTGGAAGGGCGCGAAGCAGGTGCCGGGCGGCACGCGATCGGTGACGACGACGGGCAGCACGGCGCGCCCCCGGCGTGACGCGACCTCGACGGGCGCGCGGTCCGCGACTCCCAGGCGTGCCGCGTCCTGCGGGTTGACCTCGACGAACGGCCCGGGCTCGAGCTTGGTGAGCGCCGGCACCTTGCCCGTCTTCGTCATCGTGTGCCACTGGTGCTGCACGCGACCGGTCGTGAACCAGAAGGGGTGGTCGTCGTCGGGCGTCTCGGCCGGGTCGGCGTGCGGGCGCGCGTGGAAGACCGCCCGCCCCGTGGGTGTCGCGAAGGCCAGGCGCGGGCGGGTGCCGTCGGCTTGCGTGAGGAGCGGCCGGTGCTCGCCGTCGTTGAGGTAGCGCACAGGGTTGCGCGCGGGCGCCTCGGGTGACGAGCAGGGCCACTGCACGGGCTCGCGGCGCAGCCGGTCGTACGTGACGCCGCGCAGGTCGTAGCCCGTGCGCGGGTTGGACGCCTGCCGCAGCTCGTCGAAGACCTCCTGCGACGAGCCGTACGCGAACCCCTCGTAGCCCATGGCGGTCGCCACCCGGGCGACGAGCTCCCAGTCCGGCAGCGCCTGACCCGGCGCGGGCAGCGCGCGACGCGCGAGGGTCATGGTGCGCTCCGAGTTCACCATGACGCCGTCGGCCTCCGACCACATGGCCGCGGGCAGCACGACGTCCGCGTAGGCGTTGGTCTCGGTGTCGGCGAACACGTCCTGCGTGATGACGAGCTCGGCGCGCTCCAGCCCTTCGATGACGGTGCGGCGGTTGCCGACGGACGCCACGGGGTTGGTGCAGATCACCCAGCACGCCCGGATGTCGCCGTCGGCCATGCGCCGGAACATGTCGATCGTGCCGGTCCCGACGCCGTCGGCCCGGATCGTCCCGCGGGGCAGACCCCACAGGTCCTCGCAGAAGGCGCGGTCCTCGGGGTCCTGCACGGTGCGCTGCCCGGGCAGGCCGGGTCCCATGTACCCCATCTCCCGCCCGCCCATGGCGTTGGGCTGCCCCGTCAGGGAGAACGGCCCGCTCCCCCGCCGACCGATCGCACCGGTCGCCAGGTGGAGGTTGACCAGCGCGTTGGTGCTCCACGTCCCGTGCGTCGACTGGTTGAGGCCCATCGTCCAGCAGGACACCCAGTCCCCCGCCCCGGCGATCAGGTCGGCCGCGGCGCGCAGGTCCGCCGCGGGCACGCCCGTGAGCTGCTCGACGACGTCCGGCGGGTAGTCGGCGACGAACGCCGGCATCCGGTCCCACCCCTCGGTGTGCTCGGCCACGAACTGCTGGTCGACCGCACCGGCCTCGGCGAGCAGGTGGAGCAGCCCGTTGAGCAGCGCGAGGTCCGACCCGGGGCGCACCTGCAGGAACAGGTCGGCCTTGTCGGCGGTCGCGGTCCGGCGCGGGTCGACGACGATCAGCTTCGCGCCCGCCTTCACCCGGTCGAGCAGCCGCAGGAACAGCACGGGGTGGCAGTCCGCCATGTTCGCGCCGACCAGCAGGAACACGTCCGCGTGGTCGAGGTCCTCGTAGGAGCCCGGCGGGCCGTCCGAGCCCAGCGACAGCTTGTAGCCCGTGCCGGCGCTCGCCATGCACAGCCGGGAGTTCGACTCGATCTGGTTGGTGCGCCAGAAGCCCTTGGCGAGCTTGTTGGCCAGGTACTGGGCCTCGATGCTCATCTGCCCGGACACGTACAGGGCGACCGCGTCGGGGCCGTCGCGGTCGAGGATCTCGCGCAGCCGGTGCGCGACGGTGGCGATCGCCGCGTCGACGTCGACGGGCACGGGCTCCGTGCCGCGCTCGGTGCGCACGAGCGCGGTCGTCAGCCGCCCGCCCGCGGCGAGCATCGTGGCGCTCGTCGCGCCCTTGGTGCACAGGCGCCCGGCGTTGGCAGGGTGCGACCGGTCGCCGCTCGCGCGGCGCACCGCGCCGTCGTCACCGACGTCGAGCACGATGCCGCAGCCCACGCCGCAGTACGAGCACACGGTCGCGACCTGGGTCGCGGCCGTGCGCTCGTGCTGCGCGGTCGTCGTGAGCGTCATCAGATGAGGGCGTCGCCGAACGCCGAGCCGCGGCGGCCGTACACGACCCACGTCGTGGCGGCCATGACGCCGTACATCGCGACGATCACCCACAGCGCGGTCTCGATCCCCCCGGTCGCCGTGGTCGAGACGGCGAAGCCGCGCGGGATGAGGAACCCGCCGACGGCTCCCACGGCCCCGGCGATGCCGATGCACCCGGCGGCGACCTTGGCGCGCCGCGCGCGGTCGGCAGCGTCGCCCGCACCGTGCCGGAACACGGCCGGGATCATGCGGTAGACCGAGCCGTTGCCCGCGCCCGTCGCGAGGAACAGCAGGAGGAACGAGCCGAAGAACAGGCCGAACGACCCCGAGCGCAGGGCGAAGATCGCCGACACCGTCCCCGCGGCCATGACGGCGAACGCGACGACCGTCACGAGCGCCCCACCCAGCCGGTCGGCCAGGATGCCGCCCGCGGGCCTGGCGACGGACCCGACCAGTGCGCCGAGGAACGCGATCGACAGCGTCATGCCGGGGAACTCGTTCTTCAGCAGCGTCGGGAACGCGCCCGAGAACCCGATGAACGAACCGAACGTGCCGATGTAGATGAACGAGATGACCCACGTGTGCTTCTGGCGGGCCGCCGAGCCGTAGGCCCGCGGGTCGGTCGCGGCGTCCTTGACGTTGTCCATGTACCGCCACGCGAGCACCGCGGCGAGGACGGCGAGGGGCACGAACATCAGACCGGCGCGCTCGAGGTGCACGCCCGCGCCGATGACGATCACCAGCGGCACCGCGAGCTGCACCGCCGCCGTTCCGATGTTGCCGCCGGCGGCGTTGAGGCCCAGCGCGCGTCCCTTCTCCCGCTCGGGGTAGAAGAACGAGATGTTCGCCATCGAGGAGGCGAAGTTGCCGCCGCCGACGCCGGCCAGCGCGGCCACGACCAGCAGGACGGTGAACGACAGGTCCGGCCGCTGGACGGCCCACGCGAGCGCACCGGTCGGTACGAGCAGCAGCAGTGCGGACACGATCGTCCAGTTGCGGCCACCGAAGACCGGGACCGCGAACGTGTACGGGATGCGCAGCGTCGCCCCGACGAGCGAGGGCACGGCGATCAGCCAGAACATCTGGTCGGGCGTGAGCGCGAAGCCCGCCTCCGGGAGCTGCGGCACGACGATGCTCCACAGCGCCCACACGGCGAACCCGAGGAACTCGGCGAAGATCGACAGGACGAGGTTGCGACGCGCGACGGCGCGACCGACGGCCTGCCACTGGTCGGTGGCCTCGGGGTCCCAGCCGTGCAGCCAGCGGCCGCGGTGGCGGACGAGCTCGGGTGCGGTCCCGGGTGGGGTCAGGACGACGGCACCGGGCCCGTGGTCGACGGTGGTCGGTGGCGAGGCGGTCGCCTCCTGCGGTGCGGGGGTCGTCGGGTTCTGGGTCACGGGAGCCTCCGGGCGTCGGGCCGCGTGCGGGAGGGGCGCGCGGGTTCGGGCGTCGGTGCGGGTCGCTGCCCGGCGGGGCGTCGCCGCGAGGTGCCGGCGTCGCATCCGAGGATAGGGATGCCGTGTTTCACCCGTTCGCCCGTCCGCGTAACCCTCCGCGAACGTTCCCCGCACAGCCCTGGGTCGCCACGTGTGAGGACGGCAGGTCGCGGACGTGTGCGCCAGGTCCCGGGCCGGCCTCAGGGCGAGACGACGAACCGCCCCGACGCACCGCGCTCGGCGTCCCCCATGACGTGCGTGACGAACGGGTAGGTCCCCGCCTCGGGGAACGTCAGCTCGACGAACCCGCCCTCGGCGGGCTGCAGCGCGAGCACCTGGGCGCCGCCCGTGCCGGTCGAGCCGCCGTCGCGCAGCGTCCAGTCCCCCTCGCGGTACACGGTGTCGAACTGCCCGCCGACGACGTGGAACGACGAGGGTCGGTTCGGTCCAGCGTCGAGGACCCACACCCGGACGCGCTCGCCCACGGCGACCTGCAGCGGCCGGTCGCGGTACTGGTTCGCGTAGCCGTTGAACGTCAGCAGCGTCGGGGTCTGGGCGCTGAGCGCCGTCTCGTCGGCCGGCCCGCCCTGCGCGCCGAGGTACAGCTCCGACTGGACCAGCACGTACTCGTGGTCGACCGGGGGCAGCCCCGGTGGGTCGATGACCACGGCACCGAGCATGCCGTTGGCGATGTGCAGGCTCATCGGCATGGTCGAGCAGTGGTACATCCAGATGCCGCTGCGGGTGGCCGTGAACGTGTAGGTGAGCGTCTCGCCCGGCTCGATGGTCCGCATGACGTCGTCGGGTGCCAGGGCACCGGCGTGGAAGTCGATCGAGTGCCCCAGGCTCCCGTCGTTGACGAGCGTCACGACGAACCTGTCGCCGACGCGCCCGTGCAGGACCGGCCCCGGCGCCGTGCCGCCGAACGTCCACGCGGTGCGGGTCACACCGGGTGCGACCTCCTGCACGTGCTCGGTGACCTCGAGGCGCACGTGGTGCGTCGTGCCGTCGCCGACGGGCGGCAGCACGGCGTCGTGCGCGACGAAGTCGTCGTCGGGGGTCGCCATCAGGTCGAGGAGGTCCGCAGCGGGTGTGCCGTCCGTCGTGTCCGCGTGACCCGCGTGCCCGCCTGCGGCGGCGTCCTCGTCCTGCGGTCCGTGCTGCGGTCCGTCCTGCGCGAGCGCCGCGCCGCCGGTGACGACGACCGAGAGCGTCATGCCCATGAGCCGGTGCCCCGCCACCGAGCACCACCCCGCCAGGTCACCCCCGACGACGCCCACGTCGAGGGTCACGCGCGCGCCCGGCGCCAGCCGGCCGGACGTCGCGCCGCCGTCGAGGACGAGGTCGTGCACGGTGTCGTCGACGTTGACGACCTCGAGCACGAGCCGGTCGCCCGCGGGCACGTCGATCGTGTCGGGGACGAACCGCATGTCGTGCGCCTCCACCGTCACCGTCGTCGTGCCCCCCGTCGCGACGACCCCTCCGGCCCCGGCTCCGCCCGCGCTGCCGGCCGTGACCTGGGTGAGTCCGGCCGCCACGGGGTCCCCCGCGAGCGCGACGGCCACGGTCACGAGCAGCGCCCCGACCGCGAGGCTGCCCGCGCCACGTCGGCGCGCCCGGACCAGCCCGGCGGCGACGGGGTCCGGTCCGCTGCCCCGCGCCGGGACGACCGCCGCGGGTGCGCCGTCGGCGCCGCGCCGCGCGATCCGCACGGCACGCGCGACGAGGACCAGGAACCAGGCGCCGACCGCGAGGGCGAGCACCGAGGCCGTGACGCGCACCAGGCTCGGCGACGGCAGGACGAAGAACGCCAGCCCGCCGTTGAGCAGGACCACCCGGACGACCGCCGACCGGTCGAGCTCGGCGGCGACCGCCCGGGAGACCGCCGGCCCGCCGCCGAGCACGACGGGCAGCAGGTACGACAGGGCCCCGACCAGCACCTGGGCCGCGAACCCGGCGACCGTCGCGGGCGCGAGCGCGGACAGGTGCGGGACGGCAGCCCGCCACGTCGGCGCCACGGCCACGACGACGCCGAGCGCCGCGACCGTCGCCGCCCACCACACCACGGCGGCCCCGACGCTCGCGGCCGCGAACGTCACCGGCGGTGCCGTGCGCGCCTGTCGCACGAGCACCCGCACGACAAGCGCGATGCCGGCGAGGACGACGAGCAGGCCCACGACCGTGACGGCACGCACACCCGTCGCGGGCCCGGCGGCGGCGATCAGCGTGCCGGTGACCAGCAGCAGCAGCGCACGTGAGGCGGACCGCTCGGCGACGTCGTCGATGCGCGCGTGCAGGATCGTCGGCCACAGCACGACGAGCGTCCCGGCGACGGTGACACCGACCCAGCCGACGAGCGTGAGCACGACGTGCGCGACGTACCAGCGCGCGTACGGTTCAGGCCCGGGTGCGAAGGCGGCCATCGCGACGCCGCACGCGACGCCTGGCACCAGGAGCAGCCCGGCCTCGACGTACGCGCGCACGAGGTGCCCGAACCGCGAGGGCAGAGCACCGCGCCGCTGCCGGCTGATCCCCACGGCCTGGGCGACGCCCGCCGCGGCGACGGCTGCGCCGCCCGCGACGAGGACGGGTGCGAGGGAGGCCAGGTGCCCGACCACGACCGCGAGCGCGCCCACGGTGTGCGTCGCGAGCCGCGCGACGAGGGCGCCCCGCGGCGCGGGGTGGCGCAGCAGCGTGTCGGCGAAGTGCTGGCTCCACACGAGGATCGCCGTGGTGACGGCGCCGAGCAGGGGCAGGTGGACGAGCAGCCACCCCGCCTCGGGGAGCCACCGGTGCGCGACCGCCGCGACCGCCGCGGCGACGAGCCACGCGAGCACGAGCGCGTTGGCACGCAGGTGGTGCCCGGCCCGCGTCATCGCGTGCCGCCGACGGTGAGGCCGGTGGGCGTGGCCGCCACCCGCGGGGTCCCCTCGCGCCGCGGCGGGCGTGGCGGTGCGGCGACGGGGCCGCGCAGGGCCGAGGTGACGGCGACCGCGACGAAGAGGAGCAGGGCCACGACGTTGCCGACGCCGCCGGCCCGCACGACCGCGTCGATGCCGTGCGCGTCCCCGACCAGCACGCGCACCGCGAGCGTGACGTGCAGCAGCACGAGGGGCGCGTACATGACGGGCCGGTAGGGCAGCGGTCGGCGGAGCACCGCGGGCAGGATGACCGGCGCGTGCGCCATGACCATCGACAGCACGAAGCCCAGGAAGACCGCGTGCAGCACGGCATCGTACCCGGGGCCGGACAGCACGGGCCCCGCGACGAGCCACAGGGCACCCGCGGCGGCGAGCCACGCGTACCCCGCGAGCATCGCGCACGCCATGAACCGCGGCAGCCCGGTGCCGCGGACGGTGCGCCGCGCCACGTCGTACCGGGCGAGCACCGCGACGAGCGCGAGCAGCACGGCACCCAGGGCGTGCCACCCGGTGCGCGGCCACACCAGCGCGGCGGTGGCGGCGACCGCCCAGGCGCAGGCGAGCGCCCACACGACGTCCTCGACATGCTCCCCCGGGCCGCCGACGCGCAGCAGCTCGAGCCGCTCGCCGGCGATGGTCAGGACGAGGAAGCCCGCGAGGCACGGCACGAGGTGCGGGACGGCGACGCCGGCCAACCACAGCACGGCGGCCGCCACGGCGTGCGCCGCGCCCAGCGCCTGCACGGCGAGCGCGGCGGCGGGCTGGCGTCGCCAGATGACGACGTACACGGCGACGAGCGCACAGGTCCCGGCGACGAACGCCGACTGCCCGACGGCCAGGGGCAGCGGACCGAGCAGCGCGAGGCCGCCCAGCCCGAGCAGCGCGGGCGCGACGAGCGCGGCGCGACGCCGCACGGCGACCGCGCGCTCGAGCACGACGAGCGTGCCGACGAAGCCCAGGACCATGAGCGGCCCGTGCACGTCGGCCCACCGGTCGAGGTGCACGGGCGCGGGCAGCCCGAGCAGCAGCAGGGCGGCGTCCAGGCCGGCGAGCATCGCCAGACCACCCGGGACGAGCAGGACCGTGTGCTGCGGGACCCTGGTCCCGGTCTTTTCCACGCCTCGACGGTATTTAATGGCGCCAGGCGGCACACGGGACCTGGGTCCTGCGTCGCCGCCGGACGACGAGGAGGTGGCCATGACGACCGGCAACGAGCCCGAGCGCACCACGCGTCGCACACCCGCCGCACGCGTGCTGTCGTCCGCGAGCCGCGTCGAGCTGTTGCACGTGCTCCAGGACGAGGGACCGTCGACGACCCCGGCGCTCGCGGCACGCACCGGCCTGCACGAGAACACCGTGCGGGAGCACCTGCAGCGGCTCGTCGACGCGCGGTTCGTGGTGCGCGAGACCGAGCGCCGCACGACGCGCGGCCGACCCCGCACGGTGTACCGGGCCACGACGCGCGACGACGTGCGCACCGATCCGACCGCCGCACGCCACCTCGCCGAGTCCGTCGCCCGTGCGCGGCTCACGAGGGTGCTGCTGGGCGGCTACGGCGCCGCCGTCGAGGACGTCCCCGCGTCGGCCCGACGTGCCGGCCGCGAGATGGTCGACGAGCTGCCGGCGCTGCCCGCGGGACCGCGCGACCAGGTGCTCGCCCTCGAGGCGCACCTCGACCGGCTCGGCTTCGATCCCGTCCTCGACGCGAGCGGGACGACGTTCGACCTGTGGCGCTGCCCGTTCCTCGACCTGGCACGCACCCGTCCTGACGTCGTGTGCAGCGTCCACCTCGGGCTCGCGCAGGGCGTCCTCGAGCAGGTCGGCGGGCCGGTGCGCGCCGAGCGCCTCGTCCCGTTCGTCGGCCCGCGCCACTGCGAGCTGCACCTGTCGGAGGTCGGCGCCGCCGACGTCCCGTCCCCCGCGCGGGCCGCACGGCACGCGCCCACCGAAGGAGAGCCATGAGCCAGCCCGTCGAGATCCTGCCCACCGCACCGCAGCCCGCCGGGCACACGTGCGGCTGCGGCGGCCACGACGAGAGCGACCCCGTGCTCGACGTGCGCACGATCCCGCACGCGATCCGGCACGCCACCGTCTTCGGCGCGTTCGACGCGATCGCCCCCGGCGCCTCGCTCGTGATCATCGCGCCGCACGCGCCGCGGCCGCTGCTCGCGCAGCTCGCCGAGCGCGCTCCGGTCGACGTCACCTACCTCGTCGAGGGGCCCGACGCGTGGCACGTGCGGCTCACGCGCCGCCTCGACACGGTGGCCCAGCCGTGAGCGCCGCGACCGAGGGAGCCGTCATGACCGAGGTCGCCGACCTCGCCTCTCTCGTCGAGGTCCAGCCCGAGTCGACGGTCTCACGCACCGTGCTGCGTGCCGAGGGCGCACGGGTCGTGCTCTTCGCGTTCGACGCCGGTCAGGTCCTCACCGAGCACACCGCCGCCATGCCCGTGCTGCTGCAGGTGCTGACCGGGCACCTGCGCGTCACGGCGGACGGACGGACGGTCGACCTGCGGCCCGGCGGTGTCGTGCACCTGGGCACCCGGCTGCCGCACGAGGTCGAGGCCGTCGTGGCGAGCAAGCTCGCCCTGACGATGCTCGATCCCCGCTGAGCCCCCGGCCCAGGCGGGCGCACCCACGGGGGCGCCTGCCCGGGCCCATTTTCCACGGTGTTGTGCGTACCGCCGCCTCGCCGACCCCTGCCAGGGTGCGCGTACGTAGTTGACCGACGACGACACCAAGAGGCATTCGATGACGAAGGCCACCCGCTCCGCGGACGTGGGCACCTGGGACCCCGAGGACCCGGCTGCGTGGGACGAGCGCCTCGCCTGGCGCACGCTGTGGGTCACGACGTACAACCTGACGCTCGCCTTCGCGGTGTGGTACCTGGTCAGCGCGATCGCCCCGCGCCTCAACCTCGTCGGGTTCGACCTGACGACCGGCCAGCTCTACTGGCTGGTCGCGCTGCCGGGCCTCGCGGGCGGGCTGATGCGGCTGGTCTTCATGTTCCTGCCGCCCGTGGTCGGCACGAGGACGCTGGTGGGCGGCTCGGCGACGCTGCTGCTGCTGCCGATGATCGGGTGGACGTTCGCGGTACGCGATGCCTCGACGTCGTACGCCACGCTGCTGGTGCTGGCGTTCGCGACCGGCATCGGCGGCGGCGCGTTCGCGGGCTTCATGCCGTCGACCAGCTACTTCTTCCCGCGGCGCATGTCCGGCACGACCCTGGGCCTGCAGGCAGGCATCGGCAACTTCGGCGTGAGCCTGATCCAGTTCCTCGTGCCGTGGGTCGTGGGATTCGGCCTGCTGGGCACGACGGTGCTCACACCGCAGCAGACGGTCGACGGTGGGCACATCTGGCTGCACAACGCGGCGCTCGTGCTGATCCCGTGGGTGGTGCTCGGGATCGTCCTGGCCGCGCTGTTCCTCAGGCGCGTGCCGGTGCAGGCCGACTTCCGCGAGCAGCTCGACATCTTCCGCGAGAAGCACACGTGGGTCATGACGGCGGTCTACACCATGACGTTCGGTGCGTTCTCGGGTTTCGCCGCACAGCTCGGCCTGCTCATCAACAACGTCTACGGCGGGTTCGAGAACGCGCCCGACCCCCTGCGGTACGCGTTCCTCGGGCCGCTGCTCGGGTCGATCACGCGAGCCGCGTGGGGTCCGCTGTGCGACCGGTTCGGCGGCGCGGTGTGGACGTTCGTGGCCGGCATCGGCATGACGGCCTCGACCGTCGTCGCGACGCTGTTCCTCACGCCGTCCGACGTCGGTGAGTTCACCTGGTTCCTCGTCGCCATGCTCGCGCTGTTCACGTTCGCGGGGATCGGCAACGCGGGCACGTTCAAGCAGATGCCGATGATCTTCCCGCGCCGCCAGGCCGGCGGCGTCATCGGGTTCACGTCCGCGATCGCCGCGTTCGGCCCGTTCCTGGTCGGCATCGCCCTGTCGTTGTGGACCCCCGTCGCCTTCTTCGTCGGCGCCGCCGCCTACTTCGCGATCTGCACGGCCCTGACCTGGGTGAACTACGCCCGGCCCGGGGCACCACGCCCCAGCTGACGCCGTCACCCCGACCACCCCACCCTCTCGGGAGGTGCGATGAGCACGACCAGCCCTCGCCACACCGGCACCGACACCGGCCCTGCGCAGGCGCTCGTCCGCCTCGGCTCACGCCTGCGGCGCGGTGAGGTCTCGCCGGACCTGCGCACGGTGTTCCTGGAGGGCGGCCGCGAGGGTGACGCGTTCTACCGGGACCGCTGGAGCCACGACAAGGTCGTGCGCTCCACCCACGGCGTCAACTGCACCGGCTCGTGCTCGTGGAAGGTGTACGTCAAGGACGGCATCATCACGTGGGAGACGCAGCAGACGGACTACCCGTCGGTGGGGCCCGACTCCCCCGAGTACGAGCCGCGCGGCTGCCCCCGGGGTGCGGCGTTCTCCTGGTACACGTACTCCCCCACGCGCATCCGCTACCCGTACGTGCGCGGAGCCCTGCTGCGCGCGTACCGCGAGGCGAAGGCCCGCACCGGTGATCCCGTCGAGGCGTGGAAGGCCGTCACGGCCGATCCGTCCGCGCCGTACAAGAAGGCCCGCGGCAAGGGCGGGCTCGTGCGCGCGACGTGGGACGAGGCGGCCGAGATCGTCGCGGCCGCGCACGTGCACACGATCGAGGAGTACGGGCCCGACCGGATCGCGGGGTTCTCCCCCATCCCGGCCATGTCGATGGTGTCCCACGGCGCGGGCGCACGGTTCGTCTCGATGCTCGGCGGCACGATGCTCTCGTTCTACGACTGGTACGCCGACCTGCCGGTCGCGTCCCCCCAGGTCTTCGGGGACCAGACCGACGTGCCGGAGTCCGCCGACTGGTGGAACGCGGCGTACCTCATCATGTGGGGCTCGAACGTCCCGGTGACGCGCACGCCCGACGCCCACTTCATGGCCGAGGCCCGGTACCGCGGGCAGAAGGTCGTCACGGTCAGCCCTGACTACGCGGACAACACCAAGTTCGCCGACGAGTGGCTCGCCCCCCACCCGGGCACCGACGGTGCCCTGGCGATGGCGATGGGCCACGTCGTGCTGCGCGAGTTCCTGGTCGAGCGGCGCACGGCGCGCTTCGCGGACTACCTGCGGCAGTTCACCGACGCACCGCACCTGGTGCGGCTGGTCCCGCGCGGCGACGCGTACGTGCCCGACAAGTTCCTCACCGGCGACCAGCTGCCCGTCCCGTCGGCCGACCGCGACGGCGCGTTCCAGACCGTCGTGCTCGACGCCGACGGCACCCCGACGGTCCCGAACGGCACGCTCGGCCACCGCTTCGACCCCGCGAAGGCGGGCAAGTGGAACCTGCTGCTGGGCGAGCTCGACCCGCAGCTGTCGGTCGCGGACCTCGGGTCGTGGGACGGGGCGGCCGTCCCGGTCGACCTGCCCCGCTTCGACGTCGCACCGGACGCGGGACGCGAGCACGAGGGCGGTGCGGGCGTGGTGCGCCGCGGCGTGCCCGTGCACCGCGTGGGCGACCACCTGGTCACGACCGTGTTCGACCTGCTGCTCGCGCAGTACGGCGTGGGCCGCGACGGGCTGCCCGGCACCTGGCCCACCGGCTACGACGACGCGTCGAGCCCCGGCACGCCGGCGTGGCAGGAGGAGATCACGTCGGTGCCCGCGTCGACGGCCGCGCGCATCGGGCGCGAGTTCGCGGCGAACGCCGAGGCGTCGGGCGGGCGCTCGATGATCATCATGGGCGCCGGGACCAACCACTGGTTCCACTCCGACACGATCTACCGCACGTTCCTCGCCCTGGTGCACATGACCGGCTGCCAGGGCGTCAACGGCGGCGGCTGGGCCCACTACGTGGGGCAGGAGAAGTGCCGGCCCGTCACGGGGTGGGCGCAGTACGCGTTCGGCCTGGACTGGGCGCGCCCGCCCCGGCAGATGATCGGCACGGCGTTCTGGTACCTCGCGACCGACCAGTGGCGGTACGACGGGCTGCCCGCCGACGCCCTGGCCAGCCCGCTCGCGCGCGGCACGTTCGCGGACCGCACCACCGCGGACTGCCTCGTGGAGTCCGCGCAGCGCGGCTGGATGCCCAGCTACCCGACGTTCGACCGCAACCCGCTCGACCTCGCCGACGAGGCCGCCGCCGCGGGCGTGGACCCCGCGCAGCACGTCGTGGACGAGCTGCGGGCGGGCCGTCTGGGCTGGGCGTGCCAGGACCCCGACGACCCGCGCAACTTCCCGCGCGTGCTCACCGTGTGGCGCGCCAACATCCTGGGCTCCTCGGGCAAGGGCAACGAGTACTTCCTGCGGCACCTGCTGGGCACGGACTCCGCGGTCCGGGCGGACGAGGCCGGGCCGGACCGCCGACCCCGGACCATGACGTGGCGCGACGAGGCGCCGCGCGGCAAGCTCGACCTGCTGGTCACGAGCGACTTCCGCATGACGTCGACCACGCTGTTCTCCGACGTCGTGCTGCCGGCGGCGACCTGGTACGAGAAGTACGACCTGTCGACCACCGACATGCACCCGTTCGTCCACTCGTTCAACCCGGCCATCAGCCCGCCGTGGCAGACCCGCACGGACTTCGACGTCTTCGCGACCCTCGCCCACGAGGTGCAGCGCATCGGCGGGGAGCGCCTCGGGGTGCGGCGCGACGTCGTGGCCGTCCCGCTCCTGCACGACACCCCGGACGAGCTCGCGACGCCGCACGGCACCGTGCCGGAGTCCGACCTGCGGCCCGGGCTGACGATGCCCCGGCTCGTCGTGGTCGAGCGGGACTACACGACGATCGGCGACCGCTGGGGCGCCCTGGGGCCGCTGACCGCGAGCGCCGGCATGGTCACCAAGGGCGTCGCGTTCTCCCCCGACCAGGAGGTGGCCGCGCTCGCGCGCACCAACGGCACGGTCGCGACCGGCCCGGCGGCGGGCCGGCCGCGCCTGACGGACGCCCGGCACGTGTGCGAGGCGATCCTCGCGCTGTCGGGCACCACCAACGGGCGCCTCGCGGTCCAGGGGTTCGAGCGCGTCGAGGCGCGCACGGGGACGTCCCTCGCGGAGCTCGCGCGCGACCACGAGGGCGAGCGCATCCGGTTCGCCGACGTGCAGGCGCGTCCGGTCGCCGTGATCACGTCCCCCGAGTGGTCCGGCTCGGAGCACGGCGGGCGGCGCTACTCGGCGTTCACGATCAACGTCGAGCACCACAAGCCGTGGCACACGCTCACCGGGCGCCAGCACTTCTACCTCGACCACGACTGGATGACCGAGCTGGGTGAGGCGCTGCCGGTGTACCGCCCCCCGCTGGACCTGCACCGGTTGTTCGGGGACTCCAAGCTGGGGCCCGCGGAGCCGGAGGGCGGCCACGCGGCCGTGACCGTGCGCTACCTGACGCCCCACTCCAAGTGGTCGATCCACTCGGAGTACCAGGACAACCTGTTCATGCTGTCGCTGTCCCGCGGCGGCCCGACCATCTGGATGTCCCCGCAGGACGCCGCAGCGATCGAGGTCCGCGACAACGACTGGGTCGAGGCGTACAACCGCAACGGGGTGGTCGTGGCCCGGGCGATCGTGTCGCACCGCATGCCCGCCGGGACCGTGTACATGTACCACGCCAAGGACCGCACGGTGGACGTGCCCCGGTCCGAGACGTCAGGGCTGCGCGGCGGCATCCACAACTCCCTGACCCGCGTGCTGCTCAAGCCGAGCCACCTCGTCGGCGGGTACGCGCAGCTGTCCTTCGCCTTCAACTACCTGGGACCGACCGGCAACCAGCGCGACGAGGTCACCACGATCCGCCGCCGCTCGCAGGAGGTGGAGTACTGATGACCGAACGGCGACGTACGGAGCGAGGGACGAGCGAAGTGCGGAGCGTGACCACATGAGGGTGATGGCCCAGATGGCGATGGTCATGAACCTCGACAAGTGCATCGGGTGCCACACGTGCTCGGTGACCTGCAAGCAGGCGTGGACGAACCGCACGGGCGTCGAGTACGTGTGGTTCAACAACGTCGAGACCCGCCCGGGGATCGGCTACCCCCGCACGTACGAGGACCAGGACCGGTGGCGCGGCGGCTGGGTGCGCACGCGCCGCGGGCGCCTGAAGCTGCGGGCGGGTGGACGGCTGAGCAAGCTCGCGCACATCTTCTCCAACCCCACGCTGCCGCAGATCCACGACTACTACGAGCCGTGGACGTACGACTACGACGTGCTGCTGTCCTCGCCCCAGGGTGAGCACACCCCGGTCGCGCGGCCCAAGTCGCTGCTCACGGGCGACGACATGGCGATCCGCTGGTCGGCGAACTGGGACGACAACCTGGGCGGCGCGGGCGAGACCATGGCCGCGGACCCCGTGCTCGCGACGATGAGCACGCAGGTCAAGGCGGAGTTCGAGCAGACGTTCATGTTCTACCTGCCGCGCATCTGCGAGCACTGCCTCAACCCGTCGTGCGTCGCGTCGTGCCCGTCGGGCGCGATGTACAAGCGGGTCGAGGACGGCATCGTGCTGGTCGACCAGGACAAGTGCCGCGGGTGGCGGATGTGCGTCACGGGCTGCCCGTACAAGAAGGTCTACTTCAACCACAAGACCGGCAAGGCCGAGAAGTGCACGCTGTGCTACCCCCGGCTCGAGGTCGGTCTGCCGACGGTCTGCTCCGAGACGTGCGTCGGGCGTCTGCGGTACCTGGGCCTGGTGCTGTACGACGAGGAGAAGGTGCTCGAGGCCGCGTCGGTGCAGGACGAGCGCGCGCTGCTCGACGCCCAGCGCGCGGTGTTCCTCGACCCGCACGACCCCGAGGTGGTCGCCGGTGCCCGCGCGGCGGGCATCCCGCAGGACTGGGTGGACGCGGCGCAGCGCTCACCGGTGTGGCGGCTCATCAGCGACTACCAGGTGGCGCTCCCCCTGCACCCGGAGTACCGGACCATGCCGATGGTCTGGTACATCCCGCCGTTGTCGCCGGTCGTCGACGTGGTGGCCGGCAGCGGCGCCGACGGCGAGGACGCCCCCACGCTGTTCGCCGCGATCGACCGGCTGCGCATCCCGCTGGAGTACCTCGCGGGGCTGTTCACGGCCGGTGACGTCGGGCCCGTCCAGGACGTGCTGCAGCGGCTGGCGGCGATGCGCGCGCACATGCGCAACGTCAACCTCGGTCTCGAGCAGGACCCGCGCATCGCGGCGTCCGTCGGTCTGGACGCCGACGAGATGGAGTCGATGTACCGGCTGCTCGCGATCGCCAAGTACGAGGAGCGCTACGTCATCCCCGCCGCGCACGCGGAGACGGCGCGCGACCTCGAGGAGCTCGCGACGGGCTGCTCGCTGGAGACCGAGGGTGGGCCGGGCATGGGCGGCGCGGGCCCGTTCGGCTCGTCGAGCGGGCGGCCGATGCGGGTGGCGGCCGAGACGTTCCACGCGCTGCGCCACCGGCAGCGCGCCGACCGGCCCCCCGCCGGCGAGGGCACGCCCGAGCGGGTCAACCTGCTGAACTGGGACGGCAACGGCGCACCGGCGGGCATGTTCCCGCCCGCCCCGGACCACCCGGGCTACGGCGAGGGTCCCGACGTGCCGAGCGGAGCGGACCGGTGAGCCCGCGCACGCCGGCCCTGCCGTTCCTGGCGCCCGTGCACGTCGACGCCGAGCAGCGCGCCACCGCGCACATGGCGGCGGCCCTCCTGCTCGACCACCCGGGCCCCGACCACGACGCGCACCTGACCGCGGTGCGGGAGGCCGCCGCGACGCTGCCCACCGCGGTCCGCGACGCGCTGCTGCGCTTCGTCGACGCCGTCGCGGGCTGGGACGTCACCGACCGCCAGGCCCACTACGTCCGGACGTTCGACCTGCGTCGGCGCTGCGCGCTGTACCTGACGTACTACGCGGCCGGGGACACACGTCGCCGCGGCATGGCGCTCGTGCGGTTCGTCGAGGCGTTCCGCGCGTGCGGCTGGGCGCCGCGCGACGACGAGCTGCCCGACCACCTGCCCGGCGTCCTCGAGCTGTCGGCGCGCGACCGGGGCCCGGTGCCCGACCTGCTGCTCGCGAGCCACCGCGACGGCATCGAGGTGCTGCGCTCGGCGCTGCACGGCTACGGCACGCCGTACGCGCACCTGCTCGACGCGGTCTGCCTCACGCTGCCGGAGGTGGACCCCGCGACTGCCCGGCGCTTCGCGGCCCTGCTGGCGCAGGGGCCCCCGCAGGAGACCGTCGGGCTCGACCGCCCGCTGCTGCCCTTCCCCACGACACGTCCGACGGAGGTCCCGGCATGAGCCCCACCGACGCGCTGCTGTGGGTGGCGATGCCGTACGCGGTGGCCGCGGTCTTCGTCGTCGGGCACGTCTGGCGGTACCGGTACGACCAGTTCGGCTGGACGACGCGCTCGTCGCAGGTCTACGAGAACCGGCTGCTGCGCTGGGGGTCGCCCATGTTCCACCTGGGCATCCTCATGGTCGTCGCCGGGCACGTCGTGGGTCTGCTGATCCCGCGCGCGTGGCTCGAGGCGCTCGGCGTCGACGAGCACACGTACCACCTGGGGGCGACGTGGCTCGGCACAGCCGCCGCGGTCCTGACCATCGCGGGGCTCGGCATCCTCGTGTACCGGCGCCGCATGGTCGGCCCCGTCTTCCTGGCCACGACCCGCTCCGACAAGCTGATGTACCTCGTGCTCGCCGCGACCTTGGGGTTCGGCACCGCTGCGACCGTCCTCCACCAGGTCTTCGGCGACGCCTACGACTACCGCGGCAGCATCTCGCCGTGGGTCCGCAGCCTGCTGACGCTGCAGCCGCAGCCCGAGCTCATGGCCGGTGTGCCGGCGATGTTCCAGGTGCATGTCGTCAGCGCGATGGTGCTGTGCGCGATCTGGCCGTTCACGCGGCTCGTGCATGTGTTCTCGGCGCCCGTGGGCTACCTGTTCCGCCCGTACGTGGTCTACCGCTCACGGGACGCGGGGCCCGGGTCGCGCGCCGCACGCCCCGGCTGGGAGGGTGTCGAGCGACCGGGCGCACGGCCTCGGCTGTGAGCACCCGGTCATACGACCGTCACCGACCACCGGGAGGACCGCCCCATGCCGGATCTCACTGCCCTCGCCGCCGACCTGCTCACCGCGGCGCGTACCGACCCGCACGGCCGCAGCGCCCAGCTGGTCGTGCACGACGGCGAGCTGCGCCAGACCGTGCTCGCACTGGTGGCCGGCGCCCGCCTCGGCGAGCACTCCTCGCCGCCCGCCGCGAGCCTGCAGGCGCTGAGCGGGCGCGTCCGCGTCGAGGTCGACGACGAGGTCCAGCAGGAGGTGGCCGCGGGCGAGCTGTGGGAGCTGACGCACGAGCGGCACTCGGTGCTCGCGCTCGAGGACAGCGTGCTGCTGCTGACCACCGTGACCGGCGTCACGACGAGGCCGCACGGGTGAGCGGGACGTGCCCGGTCAGCCGGGGTGGTCACCGCCCGCGACCTGCGCCACCGCGTGCGGCAGCACGGGGCCGAGCACCTCGAGCGCATCGCGCGCCGCCCCCACCGAGCCCGCGACGTTGACGACGAGCGTGCGCCCCGCGACGCCCGCGACCCCGCGCGACAGCACCCCGGCGGCCACACCCCGGCGCACCGCGTCCGCGCGCAGCGCCTCGGCGATGCCCGGCACCAGGCGGTCCAGCACCGCGAGCGTCGCCTCGGGCGTGCGGTCGCGCGGCCCGAGCCCGGTACCTCCCGTCGTCACGACCAGCGCGGCACCCGAGGCGACCGCGTCGCGCAGCGCCTGCTCGACCGGCGCGCCGTCCGGCACGACGACCGGGTCATCGACCCGCAGGCCGAGCTCCCGCAGACCGGCGACGAGCACCGGTCCCGAGCGGTCGGTGTACTCGCCGGCCGCGGCACGGTCCGACGCCGTCACGACGACCGCGCGCGGGGCGTCCGTCGGAGGTCCGCTCGCGGACGCGGGCTCAACCACGCGTCCACGTCCCGCTGCGGCCGCCCGACTTCTCCTCGACGCGCAGGTCCGTCAGGTACGCCCCACGGTCGACGGCCTTGACCATGTCGACGAGCGTGAGGCCGGCCGCGGCCACGCATGTCAGCGCCTCCATCTCGACGCCGGTGCGGTCCGCGGTGCGCACGCGCGCGCTGATCGTGACGCCGTCGTCGACGACCTCGAGGTCGACCTTCACGCCGTGGATCGCGATGGGATGGCACAGCGGCACGAGGTCGGGCGTCCGCTTGGCCGCCTGGATGCCCGCGATCCGCGCGACCGCCAGCGCGTCGCCCTTCGGCACCCCCTCACCGCGCAGCAGTGCCACGACCTGCGGTGTCGTGACGAGCCGCCCGGTCGCGCGGGCGCTGCGGACGGTGACGTCCTTGTCGGCGACGTCGACCATGTGCGCGGCGCCGCGCGCGTCGACGTGGGTCAGGTGGTCCTGCTCGCTCACGCGTCGTGCTCCCTCAGGTCGATGACGGTCACGGGGTCACCCGCGGCCACGTGCGTGACGTCCTCGGGGACGTCGACGAGTGCGTCGGCGCGCGCCAGCGCGCCGAGCAGGTGCGAGCCGGGCCCGCCGACGAGCACCGCGACGGGCGCACCGCCGCTCCACTCGAGCCGCGCCCGGAGCAGCTGGCGGCGCCCGGCGGGTGAGTGCAGGTCGCCGGCCGCGGTGGCGGTCAGCGTGCGCCGGTGCACCTCGCGGGCGCCGAGCATGCGCCGCAGCAGCGGCCGGACGAACACCTCGAACGACACGTACGAGCTCACGGGGTTGCCGGGCAGCGCGAGCACGGGCGTGCCGTCGGCGAGGGTGCCGACGGCCTGCGGCTTGCCGGGCTGCATCCGCACGTGCACGAGCTGCGCGTCGCCGTCCGCGAGCAGCGCGTCGCGCACCACGTCGTACGCGCCCACGGACACCCCACCCGTCGTCACGACGACGTCGGCGCGCGCGCCGAGCTCGGCCAGCGCGGCGCGCACGGCGTCGACGTCGTCGCTCACGCAGCGCACGTCGACGACGTCCGCGCCGGCGTCCGCCGCGGCCGCCGCGAGCTGCGGGCCGTTCGACTCGTGGATCTGGCCGTGCCGCAGCGCGCCGCCGGGCGCGACGAGCTCCGAGCCCGTCGACAGCACCGCCACGCGCGGCCGCGCGTGCACCTCGACCTGCGCGTGGCCGGTGGCCGCCAGCAGCCCGATCGCACCGGCACCGAGCACGTCGCCCGCACGCAGCACGACGTCCCCGGTGCGCACGTCCTCACCGCGGGGCCGCACGTGCGCGCCGGGCGCGACCACGCGGTCGACGCGCACGCGGACCGTGCCGCCGTCGGTGAGCTCCACGGGCAGGACGGCGTCGGCGCCCCCGGGCACGGGTGCGCCGGTCATCACGCGGACGACGGCACCGGCCGGGACGCGCACGTCACGCGTGTCGCCCGCCGGCACGTCGTCGGCCACGTCGAGCACCGCACCCGCGTGCAGCTCTTCGCTGCGCACGGCGTACCCGTCCATCGCCGAGCTGTCCCACGGCGGCAGGTCGACCGTGCTGCACACGTCGCCCGCGAGCGCGCGCCCCCGGGCGTCGGCCAGCGCGACCCGGACGCCCGGCAGCGGGCCCGCGAGCGCCAGGACTGCTGCGGCGTGCTCGTCGAGGCTGCGGACGGTGCGGACCGGCAGCCCGGCTCCGGCGGCGAGGACGTCGGCCATGGGCTCAACCTACTGCCGGGAGGCCGCCCGTCCGCGTGGTGGCGGATCCGCGGTGCGGCAAGCGGACGGGCTCCGTATCATCGCCGGATGCGAGCCGTGAGCGCCGCCGGCGCCGCGGCGCCGCGCGAGGGAGGGCTGGTCGACCGGTACGGCCGGGTGGCCACGGACCTGCGGGTCTCGTTGACCGACCGCTGCAACCTGCGCTGCACGTACTGCATGCCGGCCGAAGGTCTCCCCTGGGCTCCGGACGACACCGTGCTGACGGACGACGAGGTCGTGCGGCTGGTCCGGGTCGGTGTCGAGCACCTCGGCGTGCGCGAGGTCCGGTTCACGGGCGGTGAGCCGCTGCTGCGGCGTGGGCTCGAGGGCATCGTCGCCGCGACGTCCGCGCTGCGGACGGCCGACGGCGCACCGGTGCGTACGGCGCTGACGACCAACGGCCTGGGACTCGACAAGCGTGCCGTGGCGCTGGCCGCCGCGGGGCTCGACCGCGTCAACGTGTCGCTCGACTCGCTCGACCCGCAGCGGTTCGCGGCGATCGCGCGGCGTGACCGGCACGCGGACGTGCTCGCCGGCCTGGCCGCTGCCGCGGCCGCCGGGCTCGCGCCCGTGAAGGTCAACGCGGTGCTGGTGCGCGGGGTCAACGACGACGAGGCCGTCGCGCTGCTCACCTGGGCGCTCGCGCACGGGTACCACCTGCGGTTCATCGAGCAGATGCCGCTGGGACCGCACGGGTCGTGGCGACGCGAGGACCTGGTGACGGCGCGCGAGATCCTCGACGCGCTCGCGGCGCAGTTCGAGCTGGTGGCCGAGCCGGCCGCGGCGCGCGGCGGTGCCCCCGCGGAGACGTGGCACGTGGGCGGGTACCCGGGTGCGACGGTGGGTGTCATCGGCTCGGTGACGCGGCCCTTCTGCGGCGCGTGCGACCGCACCCGCCTGACCGCCGACGGACAGGTCCGCAGCTGCCTGTTCGCCCGCGACGAGGACGACCTGCGCGGGCCGCTGCGCGGTGGGGCGGACGACGCGACGCTCGCGGCTGCGTGGCGCACGGCGATGTGGGGCAAGGCTGCCGGCCACGGGATCGACGACCCGACGTTCCTGCAGCCGTCGCGGACCATGAGTGCGATCGGAGGGTGACGCGATGACGACCGCGAGCACGACCGGGCAGGACACCGTCACACTCGTCGAGGTCCGCTACTTCGCGGCGGCCGCCGAGGCAGCAGGCTGCGATGCCGAGCACGTGGCGGTGCCACCCGGGACGCGCGTAGGCGCGCTGCTCGACGCGCTCGCGGAGCGGCACGGCCCCGCACTGGGCGAGGTCGCAGCCCGGTGCGCGCTGCTCGTGGACGGCGTGCTGCACCGTGACCGGGACGAGCCGCTCGGTGCGCCGCACCGCGTCGACGTGCTGCCGCCCTTCGCGGGCGGCTGACCGGTGTCAGGCGCTGTCGACCCACTCGTGGCCCCCGGCGGTCAGGTCCTGGCGCTTCCACACCGGCAGGTGCGCCTTGATCTCGTCGACGAGCAGCGCGGCCGCGGCGAAGGCCTCGTGGCGGTGCGCGGCGGAGACGGCGACGCCCAGCGCGCAGTCCCCCACGTCGAGCGCGCCGATGCGGTGGACGCACGCGACCGCGTCGACCGGGCTGCGTGCGGCGACGTCCGCGACGACGCGCGCGACCACGTCCGGCGCGTCCGGGTGCGCGACGTACTCGAGCCCCGTCACGCCGCGCCCGCGGTCGTGGTCGCGCACCACGCCGGCGAACGTGACGACCGCACCGGCCGCAGCGTCGCTGACGGCGCGCGCGAGCGCGTCGACGTCGACGGGGTCGGCGGTGACCTCGGCGAGGACCACACGGCGGGCCGGGGCGTGCAGGCGCGAGTCGTCGGAGGTCACGCTCGTCAGCCTAGGCCGGGGCGCGCAACGCGCTGCCGCGCCGCCGCCGTTCCGTCCCGCAGCGACCGCAGATGCGGCTCGTCGGGGGCAAAACGCCCGCAGATGCGGTCGCTCCCCTAGGCTGGGGCGGGTGCCGACCTACCGCGCCACCGAAGCCGCGACACTCCTGGGCGTCAGCGACGACACCGTGCGGCGCTGGATCGACTCCGGGCGGCTCGCCGCGGTGCGCGACGCCGCCGGGCACCACGCCGTCGACGGCCGTGCGCTCGCCCGCCTCGCGCAGGAGCTCGGGGCCGAGCCCGCACCCGGCGGGCACCAGCGCTCGACCCGTAACCGGCTGCGCGGCATCGTCACCCGCGTCGTGCGCGACACCGTGATGGCCCAGGTGGAGATCCAGGCCGGGCCCTTCCGGGTCGTCTCGCTCATCAGCCGCGAGGCCGCCGACGACCTGGGCCTGGAGCCCGGTGTCGTGGCGGTCGCGTCGGTCAAGGCGACCAACGTCGCGGTCGAGCACGTGGAGCAGCCATGACCCTGCCCTCGGCCCGGCGACCCGCGGTCGTCCTGCTCGCGGTCGTCACGCTCGGGCTCGTGGGCTGTGCCGCGTCGGCGCCCGCCGCGGTCCCGGCCGAGCGGCGTCCACCTGCCGCCTCGGGCACGCTCGACGGCACCCTGGTCGTGCTCGCAGCGGCCTCGTTGACGGACGTGCTGACGACCCTCGCCGACGACCTCGAGGCCGAGCACCCCGGGTTGACGGTCCGGACGAGCTTCGCCGGGAGCGCGACGCTGGCACGCCAGGTGGTCGCGGGCGCCCCCGCCGACGTGCTCGTCACGGCGAGCCCGCAGACCATGGCGGGCGTCACCGAGGTCACCGGCGGAGACGCCGTCGTCGTCGCCCGCAACCGGCTGCAGCTCGCGGTGCCGGCCGGCAACCCCGGTCACGTCACGTCGCTCGCGGACGTCGCCGACCCCGCCCTGACGGTCGCGCTGTGCGCGCCCGAGGTGCCGTGCGGCGCCCTCGGCGCGCAGGCCCTCGCCCGGGCCGGCATCACGCCGTCGCCGGACACCCTCGAGCAGGACGTGCGGGCCGTGCTCACGCGCCTGACGCTCGACGAGGCCGACGTCGGCCTGGTCTACCGCACGGACGTGGTCGCCGCCGGCAGCGCGGTGGACGGCCTCGAGCTGCCACCGGACGCGCAGGTGACGACCGCGTACCCGGCGCTCGTGCTGCCCGACGCCCCGCACGCCGAGGCCGCCACGGCCTTCCTCGCGCTGCTGCGCGGCCCGGAGGGACGCCGCACGCTCACCGAGGCCGGGTTCGAGGTCCCGTGACCACACGGGACGCCCCGACGACGCGCCCGACCACGGGGGCGAGCGCGCTCGCGTCGGGCTGGGCCAGTCGCGTGCTCGTCGGGCTCGCGGGCCTGGGCGTGGCGGTGCTCGTGCTGCCGCTGGTCGCGCTGCTGCTCGCGACGCCGTGGCACGACATGACGACGCTCGTGGCCGACCCCGCCGTGCTGCAGGCGCTGCGGCTCTCGCTCGTCACGGCGGGCACCGCCACGCTCGTGGCGCTCGTGCTCGGTGTCCCGCTCGCCTGGGTGCTCGCGCACGACGACCTGCGGGGCGGGTGGCTGCTGCGCTGTCTGGTCACGGTGCCGCTCGTGCTGCCACCCGTCGTGGGGGGCGTCGCGCTGCTGCTGCTCCTGGGGCGGCGCGGCCCGCTCGGCGGGACGCTCGAGGCGTGGTTCGGGGTCACGGTGCCGTTCACGTCGGTCGCCGTCGTCCTCGCCCAGGTGTTCGTGTCGCTGCCGTTCCTCGTCCTGGCCGTCGAGGGCGCCCTGCGCGGGGCCGACCGACGCCGCGCGCTGGCCGCGCAGACGCTGGGCGCCTCCCCCGCGTACGTGCTGCGGCGTGTGACCCTGCCGGCCGTCGGACCGGGCGTGGCCGCGGGCGCGGCGCTGTGCTTCACGCGCGCGCTCGGGGAGTTCGGCGCCACCGTGACGTTCGCCGGCAGCTTCCCCGGCACCACACGCACGATGCCGCTGGCCGTGTACCTGGCGATGGACACCGCACCCGAGCAGGCGGTGGCGATGTCCGTGCTGCTGCTCGTGCTCTCGGTCGCGGTGCTCGTCGCGATGCGCGGACGGTGGGTCGGCGGGCTGCCGCTCGCCCGGGCCTCGCGGACGGGGGCACGATGACGCTCGAGGTCGACGTGCGGGTCGCGCGCGGCCCCTTCGGGCTGGACGTGGCGTTCCGCGTCCCGGCCGGGTCGGTGCTCGCGGTCATGGGGCCGAACGGCAGCGGCAAGTCCACGCTGCTGGAGGCGGTCGCCGGCCTGGTCCCGGTCACCACCGGGCACGTGCGCCTGGGGGACGCCGTCCTGGACGACGCGTCCGACGGCCGCCACGTGCCACCGCGGGACCGCCGTCTCGGGGTGGTCCTGCAGGACGGCCTGCTGTTCGGTCGCCTGTCCGCCCGCGAGAACGTCGCGTTCGGGCCGCGCGCGCAGGGCGTACGGGCGCACCGGGCGCGTGCGGTCGCCGACGCGCTGCTGGCGGACGTCGGGCTGGCTGCACACGCCCGCACGCGTGCCGACCAGCTCTCCGGCGGGCAGGCGCAGCGCGTCGCGGTCGCCCGGGCCCTGGCGGCGAACCCGCGGGCGCTGCTGCTCGACGAGCCCTTCGGCGCCCTGGACGCCGGGACCCGCGAGCGCGTGCGTGACGTCGTGCGGCGTGCGGTCGGGACCGGCGTCCCGGCGCTCGTCGTCACCCACGACCTGCGCGACGCGCTGGACCTGGCCGACGAGGTCCTCGTGCTCGAGGAGGGTCGCGAGGTCCAGCGGGGCACGCCGGCCGCGCTCGCCGCCGCGCCCGGCACGCCGTACGTCGCGCGGGTCGCCGCGGCGATCTCCTGAGCACCGCCTAGCGTGGCGGTCGTGACGTCCGCACCCGCCCTCGTGGTCGTGCTGACCGGCGGCACCGCCCGCCGGCTCGGTGGCGTCGACAAGACCGCGCTCGACGTCGGCGGGCTGCCCGTGCTGCGGCGCCTGCTGGACGACGTGGGGCCGCTGCCCGTGGTCGTCGTCGGTGAGCCGCGGGACGTCGGGCGAGCGGTGCTGTGGGCGCGCGAGGACCCGCCGGGCGGCGGGCCGTTCGCGGGGGTGGCCGCCGGGGTCGCCGCCGGACTGGCGGCCCACCCGGGCACGGCGGTGGTGGTGGTGCTGGCCGGTGACCAGCCGTTCGCCGGCGCAGCCGTCGCCGCGCTCACCGCGGCGCTGGCCGAGGAGCCCGACGTGGACGCCGCACTGGCGACGGGGCCTGACGAGCACCCCCAGCCGCTGCTCGCCGCCTACCGGATCGCGGCCCTCGCGGACCGGCTGGCCGACCCGCACGGCCGGCCCGCGCGCGACCTCGCCGCCGGCCTGCGGACGCGGCTCGTCCACGTGGCGGCACGCACGGTGCTCGACGTCGACGACCCGGACGACCTGGCCACGGCGCGGCGGGCGGCAGCACGGCTCGGGACACCGCGGGACGCCGACGGGTCGGGCTCCCCGCGCAGCGGGCGTCCTGCGGGGCCGCTCAGCCCGCAGCCGCCCCCCGGTCGCTGAGCAGCGCGTCGACCTGGGCGAGAGCCTCGGCCACCGCTGCTGCCACGTCACCGCCCTGCGCACCGGCACGCCCGGCCGCGAGCCCCACGACGTAGGCCGTCAGTGGTGCTGCCGGCCGCACGACGCCGTGCGCGACGTCCCGCACCATGTCGAGCACCTGGTCCTGCGTCGCGGCCACCAGACCCACGTCGACCCCGAGTGCCGGGGCCACGCTCCGCGTCCAGTCCTGCAGTGCGTCCATCGCCACACCTCCTCGGTGCAGCCTAGGCCGCCGTGGTCCACCCGCCGGGTGACACGTCGCAGGATCTCACCGCGCCGGGGCGCTCCCGGCCTGGTCCGCACCGGTCGCACCGAACGCCTGCGCCCGGTGCCGGGCGTGCATCCCCTCGACCAGCTCGGCCTGCGCACGCGAGCGCTCGACCAGGCGGTCCAGGCGTGCTGCGTCCAGCCCGAGGGCGTCGGCGTGCTCGCGCAGCGTCATCCAGCCCAGCCGCTTGCCCTCGAGCCCCGACCGCAGGATCTCGAGCTCCAGGACCAGCGAGAGGGGCGAGCGGCTGCGGATCCGCCCGTTCGGCTTGAGGCGCGCGACACGCTCCGCGACGGCCGCGCCCGCGTGCTTCCACCGCGACAGCGTGAACCCCAGGTCGCGCGCGGTCGCCTCGTGGACGTCACGCTCCTGGCGCAGCTCGCGGGCCAGCTGCGCGAGCACCGGCGCGTCCTCGCCCGCGTCCGGGTTGCCGCTCATGCGCTCGACGCGTGCCGACACGGCGCTGGCGCCGGTGATGTGGTCGTTGATGTAGGTCCGGACGAGCGCCAGGTCGAGGGGCTCGTCGGTGTGGTCCGTCATGGCGTCCCTCCGGTCGGCGTCACCCTGATCCTGCGGTGCCGCGACCCCGGGCGCACGCCGGGACGGGTGGTTCAGACGCTCTCGGTCCGCGGCGCGGGCGGCGGGCCTGCCTGCTCCGCCTCGCGCTCGACCAGCAGCTCACGCCGGCTCGACTCCCGCGGCCGGTACACGACGCGGGAGTGGAACGTGAAGCGCACCACGAAGGCGATCGCGATGGTGATGGCCGTCGCGAGCACCGCCGCGACGTGCATGGTCTCGACCAGCAGCGCCATGACGGGCATCCGGATGAGCGTCTCGACGTTGTTGAAAGTGAACGACTGCCCGAACCGCGCCCACACGCCCTTGCCCTCGTGCCGCAGGTCGCGGAACACGAAGCGCTCCTGCAGCAGGAAGTTGCCGACGATGGTGAGCTCCGCGGCGACGAGGGCAGCGAGCAGCCACGGGGCGCCGAGCCAGGTGAGCAGCGCCACGATCGCCACGTTCGCGACGGCGCCCATCCCGCCGATGATCGCGAAGCGGGACATGCGCCCGAACCGCAGACCCGCGAGCTGCCACATGAAGTGCACGCCCTGCGCGAGGTTCGCCTTGGACTCCCCGGCGAACCGGGAGCCGAACACGAACGGCACCTCGACGACCCGCATCGGGTGCCGCGCGAGGATCTCGAGGAGGATCTTGAACCCCCGCGGACGCAGCGTCTCGAGGTCCACCGCGGCCTTGCGCACGGCGAAGAAGCCGGTCATGGGGTCCGAGCAGTCCCGCAGCCGCACGGGGAACATCGCGCGCGTCACGGCCGTCGACGCGGACGACACCGCGTGCCGCACGACGCCCGACAGCCCAGCGCTGGACCCGTCGCCCGTGTAGCGCGACGCGACGACGACGTCGACGTCGGGCTCCTGGACCCGCTTGACGAGACTGGGGATCAGCTCGGGCGGGTGCTGCAGGTCGCCGTCCATGACGAGGAAGTACGGGGTCGTCGACGCGCGCACGCCCTCGAGCACGGCGCCACCGAGGCCACCTTCCGGCTCGTCACGGTGGATCACCCGCACCGGGAGCTCGGCCGTGGGGGCGACGGCCCGCACCACGTCCGCGGTGTCGTCGGACGAGTCGTCGACGAACAGCAGCTCGACGCCCAGGCCGCGCGTGGCCTCACCGACCCGGCGGACCAGCTCGGCGACGTTCGGGGCCTCGTTGAACGTCGGCACGATGACGGTGACGCGCGCGTCGTTCCGCTCGGGCGTTGCGGTCATGGGGGCCTCGCTTCGCTCTCCGCCGATCCCTGCCGACTCTGGCGAGGGTGCTGCCACGGTAACGGACGACGCCGTGCGGGCCGAAGGGACGACCGGTCCTAAACGCTTCGGGCGTTCGAGGACCGTGACATCCGTCCGCGCGCGGGAGATCGCCCGCTCTGTCACCATGTCGCACGTGAAGCGCGATATGACCGCCCACCTGACCCTCGACGTCACGTCCCCCGCGCGCCTGGTCCTCGAGGTGGCCGTCGCCCTCGTGCACGACCCGACGGAGCAGCTCACCGTGACGTCCGCCGGCCGCGCCGTCACGCCACGCGAGGTGGTCGACCCGCACGGGACCCGCCTGCACGTGCTCGACGTGGATCCCGGCCCGCTCACGGTGGACTACCGCGCGACCGTCACCGGCCGTGCCGAGCAGGACCTGGGCGGCCCCTCCGACGAGCTGGTGTACCTGCGCCCGAGCCGCTACTGCGAGTCCGACGAGCTCGCCCCCACGGCACGCTCGGAGTTCCAGGGCCTGACGGGCGTCGACCTGCTCGCGGCGGTGAGCTCCTGGGTCGGGACCCGCGTCGCGTACGTCCCGGGCGCCAGCCTGCCGACGGACGGCGCCGTCCGCACGCTGCTCGCCCGCCGGGGCGTGTGCCGCGACTTCGCGCACCTCGTCGTCGCCCTCCTGCGCGCGCTCGACGTCCCGGCGCGCGTCGTCGCCGTGTACGCACCCGGGCTGAACCCCATGGACTTCCACGCGGTGGCCGAGGCGTACGTCGAGGGCCGGTGGCGGGTCGTCGACGCGACGACGCTCGCGCCGCGCTCGACCCTCGTGCGGATCGCGACGGGGCGCGACGCGTCCGACACCGCCTTCCTGTCGGTGCACCGCGGGACCGCGACGCTCCGGGAGGTCGTCGTGAGCGCCGTCGTCGACACCCTCCCCGACGACGACGTGCGCGAGCTGGTGTCCCTCGGCTGACCCTCGCCGGCACGCGCAGCGGACGTGACGCCGACCACACCTGCTCGAAGAGCCGACCTCACACCCGCCTGGCACGCTGGGCCCATGCACATCTGGCCCGGACGCCCCTACCCCCTCGGCGCCACCTACGACGGCACGGGAACCAACTTCGCGCTGTTCTCCGGCGTGGCCGAACGCGTCGAGCTGTGCCTCATCGCCGACGACGGCACCGAGACCCGCGTCGACCTGCCCGAGGTCGACGCCTTCGTCTGGCACGGCTACCTGCCGTCCATCGCGCCCGGTCAGCGGTACGGCTACCGCGTCCACGGGCCGTACGACCCGGCGGCCGGACACCGCTGCGACCCCTCGAAGCTTCTGCTCGACCCGTACGCCAAGGCGATCGACGGGCAGGTCGACGGCGACCCGTCGCTGTACTCCTACACGTTCGGCGACCCGCAGACCCGCAACGAGGCGGACTCCGGCGGCCACACCATGACCTCGGTCGTCATCAACCCGTTCTTCGACTGGGGCCACGACCGACCGCCGGAGCACGAGTACCACGAGTCGGTGATCTACGAGGCGCACGTCAAGGGCCTGACCCGCCTGCACCCGGCCGTGCCGGAGGAGATGCGCGGCACGTACGCGGGGCTGGGCCACCCCGCGGTCGTCGAGCACCTGTCGGGTCTGGGGATCACCGCGGTCGAGCTCATGCCCGTCCACCAGTTCGTCAACGACCCCTCGCTGCAGGAGAAGGGGCTGTCGAACTACTGGGGGTACAACACGATCGGCTTCTTCGCGCCGCACAACGGCTTCGCGTCGGCGGCCGGCCGGGGCCTGCAGGTCCAGGAGTTCAAGTCGATGGTCAAGGCGCTGCACGCCGCGAACATCGAGGTCATCCTCGACGTGGTCTACAACCACACGGCCGAGGGCAACCACATGGGCCCGACGCTCAGCTTCCGGGGCATCGACAACGCGAGCTACTACCGCCTGGTCGACGACGACCAGTCGCACTACTTCGACACCACCGGCACGGGCAACTCGCTGCTGATGCGCTCGCCCGCTGTGCTCCAGCTCATCATGGACTCGCTGCGGTACTGGGTGACGGAGATGCACGTCGACGGGTTCCGCTTCGACCTCGCTGCGACCCTTGCGCGGCAGTTCCACGAGGTGGACCGCCTGTCGGCGTTCTTCGACCTCGTGCACCAGGACCCCGTCATCTCGCAGGTCAAGCTGATCGCCGAGCCGTGGGACCTCGGCGAGGGCGGCTACCAGGTCGGCGGCTTCCCCCCGCTGTGGACCGAGTGGAACGGCAAGTACCGCGACACCGTGCGCGACTTCTGGCGCGGCGAGCCCTCCACCCTCGGCGAGTTCGCGAGCCGACTGACGGGCTCGTCCGACCTGTACGAGCACACGGGCCGCCGCCCGATCGCCAGCATCAACTTCGTCACCGCGCACGACGGGTTCACGCTGCGCGACCTGGTGTCGTACAACGACAAGCACAACGAGGCGAACGGCGAGGACAACCGGGACGGCGAGAGCCACAACCGGTCCTGGAACTGCGGCGTCGAGGGCGCCACGGACGACGCGCAGGTCCTGGCCCTGCGCGCGCGCCAGCAGCGCAACTTCCTCGCGACGCTGCTGATGTCGCAGGGCGTGCCGATGATCGCGCACGGCGACGAGCTGGGTCGCACGCAAGGCGGCAACAACAACGGCTACTGCCAGGACAACGACATCACGTGGGTCGACTGGCACCTCGACGACGAGCGGCAGTCGCTGCTCGAGTTCACGCGCCGCGTGGTCCACCTCCGGCGGGACCACCCCGTCTTCCGGCGGCGCCGGTTCTTCGCGGGCGCCGCCGAGCACGGCGGCGAGTCCGACCTGCGGGACATCGCCTGGATGAGCCCGACGGGCGGCCACATGTCCGACGAGGCCTGGAGCTCGGAGCACGCGTTCGCCGTCATGGTCTTCCTCAACGGCGACGCGATCGACGAGCCGGACCTTCTCGGGCAGGAGGTCGTCGACGACTCGTTCCTGCTGCTGTTCAACGGGCACTGGGAGAAGAAGCAGTTCCAGCTCCCCGGCACGGAGTACGGCGCCGTGTGGACCGCGGTGCTCGACACCGACGCGCAGGTGCGCCCGGGCCGCGAGATCCGCGCGCGCGGCCGCGTGACCCTCGCCCCGCGGTCGATGGTGCTGCTCACCCGTCCGCCCGAGCACGACGCGCCGTCGGCGTCCGGCAGCGGGTCGGCGGCCACGGCCTCGCGCCAGGCGAGCCGGTCCGCGCGGGAGGGCGGGGCATGAGCGAGGCCACGCCCGAGCGCTCGGTCCCCGGCCGCCGGTCGGTGCGGGCACCGCACCGTGCCCCGGTGTCGACGTACCGCGTGCAGCTCGGCGCCGACCTGACGTTCGACGACGTCGCGGCCCGCGTGCCCTACTACGCGCGCCTCGGGGTCACGCACGTGTACCTGTCGCCGGTGCTCGCGGCCGCGCCCGGATCGACGCACGGGTACGACGTGGTCGACCACGACCAGGTCTCCCCCGTGCTCGGGGGCGAGGATGGCCTGCGGCGGCTCGCGGAGGTGGCGCACGACGCGGGGCTCGGGCTCGTGCTCGACATCGTCCCCAACCACATGGCGGTCCCGACGCCGGTGTGGCACAACCGCGCGCTGTGGTCCGTGCTCGCGGACGGCTCGGACTCGCCGTTCGCGGCCTGGTTCGACGTCGACTGGTCCGCGGGCGACGGCGCGCTCCTCATGCCGGTGCTCGGTGACCGCATCGGCGCGGTGCTCGCACGCGACGAGCTGCAGGTCGAGGAGCTCGACGTGCCCGGCCTCGGGAACCGCACGGTGCTGCGCTACCACGACCACGTCTTCCCCGTGCGGCCCGGCACCGAGCACCTCCCCCTCGCGGAGCTCGTCGAGCGGCAGCACTACCGCCTCGCGTACTGGAAGGTCGCCGACGAGGAGCTGAACTACCGCCGGTTCTTCGACGTCGGGACGCTCGTGGCCGTGCGCGTCGAGGATCCCGAGGTGTTCGACGCCACGCACGCGCTGGTCCTGCGGCTGCTGCGCGACGGCGTGGTCGACGGGCTGCGGATCGACCACCCCGACGGCCTGGCCGACCCCGCCGGCTACCTCGCGCGGCTGCGCGACGCGACGGACGGGGCCTGGGTCGTCGTCGAGAAGATCCTCGCCGGCACCGAGGAGCTCCCCGACGACTGGGCGACCGCCGGGACCACCGGCTACGAGGCCCTGTGGCGCGTGCAGCAGACGTTCGTCGACCCGGGCGGCGCGGGCGTCCTCGGCTCGGTCATGCACCGGCTCACCGGTGACGTGTCCGACGCGTTCGACGCCGTCGAGGAGGACGCCAAGCGCGAGGTGGTCGACGGACCGCTGTACGCCGAGGTGCACCGGCTGACGAACCTCGCGGCGGAGATCTGCCACGAGGACCTCCGGCTGCGCGACCACACGTGGCGCGCGCTCGAGGACTGCCTCGTCGAGCTGCTCGTCGCGTTCGACCGCTACCGCGCGTACGTCGTGCCCGGCGAGCCGGCGCCCCCGACCTCGGTCGCCGTCATCACCGCGGCGGCGCGGCGGGCCCGCCGGCGGCTCGGCAGCGAGCGCGACGAGACCATGGACGTGCTCGTCGACCTCCTGCTGGGGCGCGAGGCCGGGTCCGCCGGCCGGACACGCGACCCCCGGCGCGACGAGCTCGTGGTGCGCTTCCAGCAGACCTGTGGCGCCGTCATGGCCAAGGGGGTCGAGGACACGGCCTTCTACCGCTGGACGCACCTCGTGGCGCTGTGCGAGGTCGGCGGCGAGCCTGCGCGGTTCGCGACGACCCCCACCGACCTGGCCGCGTGGGCCGCGCGGGCCCAGGCGTCGGCACCGTTGGGGATGACGACCCTGTCGACGCACGACACGAAGCGCGGCGAGGACACGCGTGCGCGGCTCGGCGTGCTCTCGGAGCTGCCGCACGAGTGGTCCACGCTCGTCGAGGAGCTGCGCCGCGCGTCGGCGTCGTACCGGGGGGCGCTGCTCGACGGCCGCACCGAGTACCTGCTGTGGCAGACGCTCGCCGGCACGTGGACGGACGACGGCCCGCTCGAGGAGGACCGGCTCGTCGAGTACCTCCTCAAGGCCGTGCGCGAGGCGAAATCGCACACCTCCTGGACCGCGCCCGACGACGCGTACGAGCAGGCCGTCCTGTCGACCGCGCGGCAGGCTCGCACGGACCCCGCCGTGCAGGGCCTGCTGGGCGACTGGGACGTGCGCGCACGCGAGGCGGTGCGCGCCGCGACGCTGGGTCAGAAGCTCGTGCAGCTGACGCTGCCGGGTGTGGCCGACGTGTACCAGGGCACCGAGGTGCCGAACCCCACCCTCGTGGACCCCGACAACCGTCGGCCCGTCGACGCCGACGAGCTCGCGGCACGGCTGGCCCGCCTCGACGAGGGTGCCGGGCCCCGCGGGCTGGCCGACGAGAAGATGCTCGTCACGTCGCGCGCCCTGCGGGTGCGGCGCGACGTCGCCGAGGCGTTCGTGGGACCGGAGGCGGGCTTCCTGCCGCTCCCCCACTCCTCGGGTCACGCCCTGACGTACGCACGCACCGTCGGCGGGCAGCCGCGGGTCGCCGTGGTCGCGACCCGGCTCGCAGCGGCGGTGGAGCGACTCGGCGGGTGGGCCGACCACACGGTCGCGCTCCCCGAGGGCAGGTGGCACGACGTCCTGACGGACCGGGTCGTGGCGGGAGGGGTCCAGCGCGTCGCCGACGTGCTCGATCGGCTGCCGCTCGCGCTGCTGGTCCGCGAAGGAGCATGAGATGGCTCTGACTCCGCGCCTCTGGGCACCGTACGCCGGCCACGTCGACCTCCTGCTGCCCGCCGCGGGTGGACGCACGCCGCTGCAGGCGGCCTCCGACGGGTGGTGGGCGTCGGACGTGGCGCTCCCCCACGGCACCGACTACGCGTTCTCGCTCGACGGCGGCGACCCCCGCCCCGACCCGCGGGCCGCGTGGCTGCCCGCGGGCGTCCACGGCCCGGCGCGCGTGTTCGACGTCGACCGCTTCCCGTGGACGGACGGCGGGTGGAGCGGCGTCGACGTGCGCGGTGCGGTGATCTACGAGCTGCACGTCGGCACGTTCACGCCCGGCGGCACGCTCACGTCCGCCGTCGAGCGCCTCGAGCACCTCGTGGCGCTCGGTGTCGACGTCGTCGAGCTGCTGCCGGTCGCCGCGTTCAACGGGAGGCACGGCTGGGGGTACGACGGCGTCGCACCGTACGCCGTGCACGACCCGTACGGCGGGCCGGCCGCGCTGCAGGCCTTCGTCGACGCCGCGCACGGCCTGGGCCTGGCCGTGTGCCTCGACGTCGTCCACAACCACCTCGGCCCGTCCGGCAACTACCTGCACGAGCTCGGGCCGTACTTCACCGACGCCCACAGCACCCCCTGGGGCCCCGCGATCAACCTCGACGGCCCCGGCTCGGAGCACGTGCGCCGGTGGATCTGCGACTCGGTGCTGCGGTGGGCGCGCGACTTCCACGTCGACGCCTTCCGCCTCGACGCCGTCCACGCGCTGCACGACGACTCGCAGCGGCACGTGCTCGCGCAGCTCTCCGACGAGGTCGCCGAGCTCGCCGAGGAGCTGGGCCGTCCCCTCGGCCTGGTGGCCGAGTCGGACCTCAACGACGTCGTGACCCTGGGCTCCACGCAGGACGGCGGCTGGGGCATGACGGGCCAGTGGGCCGACGACGTGCACCACGCCATCCACGCCCTCGTGACGGGTGAGCGGCACGGCTACTACGTCGACTTCGGGTCGCCCGAGGTGCTGCGCACCGCGCTGACCCGGGTCTTCGTGCACGACGGCTGCCTGTCGACGTTCCGCGGCGAGCCGTGGGGCACGCCGGTGCCCGACGACATCGACGGCCACCGGTTCGTGGTCTTCGACGCCAACCACGACCAGGTCGGCAACCGTGCGCTCGGCGACCGGCCCTCGTCCCGCCTCGACACGGGGGCGCTGGCCGCGCAGGCCGCGCTCGTGCTCCTGTCGCCGTTCACGCCCCTGCTGTTCATGGGCGAGGAGTGGGGCGCGACGACACCCTGGCAGTTCTTCACCGACCACCCGGAACCGGAGCTGGCCGCCGCGGTGCGTGAGGGCCGTCTGCGTGAGTTCAGCGGTCACGGCTGGGCGGACCTGTACGGCGGCGACGTCGAGGTGCCGGACCCGCAGGATCCCGCGACGTTCGCGGCGAGCGTCCTGGACTGGAACGAGCCCACCCGCCCCGAGCACGCCCGGCTGCTGGAGTGGTACCGGGTGCTGGTCGCGCTGCGTCGCGCGGTGCCGGACCTGGGGTCGGGCGACAGGATGCGGACGTCGTTGGACGTCCACCCGCGCGAGGATGCCCAGGACGGGCCGTGGCAGGGCGTGCTCGTGCTCCACCGGGGCGGCGCGCGTGTCGTGACGAACCTCGCGCACGTCCCGACGGCCGTCCAGGTACCCACCGCGCGACCGCTCGAGGTCGTGGCGGACTTCGGCGGCGGGGTCCTCCAGCCGCCTGCGTCACCGGACTCCCCGCTCGTGCTCGAGCTGCCGCCGCGCTCGGTCGTCGTCCTCGCCTGAGGTCGCCGGCGCGCGCCGTCGAGGCGCGTCAGCGGGCTACGGCCTCGTCCCGCGCGGGCACGAGACGGCCGCCGTCGACGTGCACGACACGGTGCGCGGACGCGCGCAGCAGTGTCCGGTCGTGGGACACGAGCAGCACGCCGATGCCCCGGGCGACCGCCAGCCGCGCGACGAGCGCGCCGAGGCGGGCGGCCGACACCGCGTCCAGCATCGCGGTGATCTCGTCGCACACCAGCAGCGCGGGGCGCAACGCGAGGGCCCGAGCGATCGCCGCGCGCTGCAGCTCGCCGCCGGAGACGTGCGACGGCCTACGGTCGAGCAGCGCGAGGTCGAGCCCGACGGCACGGGCCAGCTCCTCGACGGGCTCGAGGTCGTCACGCCCCGCGGCCTGCTGCGGCAGCGTGAGGGAGCGCCGCAGCGTCAGGCGCGGGTCCATGGCCTGACGGGGCTCCTGCTGCACCCAGCCGACACGGCGCCGCACCACGGCGGGCACGCGCCACCCGGCGCCCCGCACGGCGACCCCGTCCACCTCGACGCGGCCCGCGTCAGGGCGGTGGATGAGCGCCGCGACCGCGGCCAGGGTGGACTTGCCCGCGCCGGACCTGCCGGCGACGCCCACGACCTCGCCGGGGCGGACGTCGAGGTCGACCCCGTCGAGGACGACGTGCGTGCCGTACCCGGCGCGGACGTCGCGCAGCCGCAGCACAGGGGGCGTCTCGGGTGACACCGCCGGCGACGGCAGCCCGCCCGGCCGGCGCGCCGTGACGAGCTCCCGGGTCAGGGGCGCCTGCGGGCTCCCCAGGACGCGGCGCGCCGACCCGTGCTCGACGACCTCGCCGTGCACGAGCACGTCGAGGGTGTCACCGAACGCCTGGGCGATCTCCACGTCGTGCGTCACGAGCAGCGCCGCGTGGCCGGCGTGCGCGTACGCGCGCAGCATCTGCGCGAGCACCGCGGCGGCGTCCTCGTCGAGCCCGCTCGACGGCTCGTCGGCCAGCACGACCGGCGGGTGCCCGACCAGCGCGGCCGCCACCGCGGCGCGTCGCACCTGACCCCCGGAGAGCTCGTGCGGGTACCGGTCGAGGAGCGCGGGGTCGAGGCCGGCCGTCGCGACGAGGTCCGCGAGGTGCGCGTCGGGCGTCACGGGCGCGAGGTGCGGGTGCCCCGGCAGCAACCGGGCCCGCGGCGGGCCGAGGGCCTGCACCACCTCGGCGAGCTGCGCGCGCAGGGTGCGCACGGGCGTGAACGACGTAGCCGCGGCCTGCGGCACGACGCCGATCACGCGGCCGTGGACCCGGTGCAGCGCCGCCCGGTCCGCGCGCAGCACGTCGACGGACCCGCCGGCGCCCAGCACCCGGACGTCGCCCGCGACGCGGCTGCCGCGCGGCAGCGTCCCGGTGAGCGCCCGCAGCAGCATGGACTTGCCCGCACCGGACGGCCCGAGCACGACGTGCAGGTCGCCGGGGTCCAGGTCGAGGTCCACGCCCCGGAGCACGTGGTCCGGGCCGAGCGCGACGTGCAGGCCCCGCACCCGCAGCCGGGCGGCGCGCTCAGCCGGCACGACCGGTCCCCCGCTGCATCGCGAGCCCCAGGCAGACGGTCGCGACCACCAGCAGCCCGACGGGCGCGACCAGCGTCCACCAGGCGCCCGTCGTCACGGACTGCTGCGCGAGGTCGATGAGCGAGCCCAGCGACGCCTGGTGAGGCGGCAGGCCCAGCCCTAGGAACGTCAGGGTCGTCTCGTGCCACACGGCGTGCGGCACGAGCAGCGCGGTGGCCACCGCCACCTGTGCGCCGACGTGCGGGAGCACGTGGTGGCGTAGGACGCGGGCGCGCGAGCCGCCCTGCGAGACTGCCGCCCGGACCCACCCGCGCTCCCGCAGCGACAGCACCTCGCCGCGGACCAGGCGGGTGGTCGCGGTCCAGTGGGTGACGGCGACCACCAGCACGACGGTCCACAGGCTGCCGCGGTAGACCGTCGCGACGAGGATCCCGAGCAGCAGGTGCGGCACGGCCGCGAACGCGTCGACGCCGCGCATGAGCAGGCGGTCGGCCCGGCCCCCGAGCACCGCGCTCGTCGCCCCGAGCAGCGTGCCGACGAACGCCGAGGCGGCGGAGCCGACGAGCGCGGCGAGCAGCGAGACCTGCAGTGCGCGGGCGCACCGCACGAACATGTCCCGGCCCGCCACGTCGGTGCCGAAGGGGTGCGCGGTCGACGGCGCCGTGGACCCGGTGACGTAGTCGACCGCCCTCCCCCCGGCCCCGCCCCACCAGCCGGTCGCGGAGGCGACGACGGGCACGAGCACGGCGTACAGCACGACCAGTCCACCCACGATCAGCGCCCCCCGCGCGCGTCGCGCGCGGGCCCCGGTGTGAGCCTCGCCGTGCACGTCACCGGGGGTCGTCCACCGCACGACGTCGGCGCCCACCCGCTGGTCAGAGCTCATCGGCCACCACCCGGGGGTCGGCCGCCACGAGGGCGGCGTCGGCCAGCAGGTTCCCCGCGAGGACCATGACCGTGAGACACACGGTCGTGCCGGCGAGGAGCGCGAGGTCGCGACCGACCGCCGCGTCGACCAGCGCCTGCCCGAGCCCCGGCCACGAGAACACCGTCTCGACGAGCACCGCACCGACCACGAGCTCGGGCAGGCGCGCCCCCATCAGCGCGAGCAGCGGGACGACAGCGACCGGCAGGACGTGGCCGCGCGTCACGGTCCGCGGCGGCAGGCCCCGCATCCTCGCGGACAGCACCGCGTCCGATGCCCGCGCGCCGACCAGCCCGGCGTGCAGGTGCAGCGCGATCCACGGCACCTGCGACAGCGCGACCGCCAGGCACGGCAGGGCGGCGTGCCGCGCGACGGTGGCCGGGCCGACCGTCTCCCCCGGCGGCCCCAGCCCTCCCGCGGGGAACCAGCCGAGCGCCACGGAGAACACCAGCAGCAGGCCCAGGCCCACGATGTACGCCGGCGCGGCCGACAGCACCCACGCGCACGCCGTCAACAGCCTCGCCGCGGCGCCCGTCCCCCGCGCCGCCGCGGCAAGCGCGAGCGGCACGGCGATCATGAACGCGAGCACCAGGCCCACCGTCATGACGAGCAGCGTCCACGGCACGCGGCCGGCGATCGCGTCGGACACCGACCCGCGCAGGACCGTGGACGTCCCCCAGTCGCCGCCCGCCGCACCGCGCCACCACGACGCCCACGCCTCCCACCACGCGCCCTGGTCGAGCATGCGCGCGACGGCCTCGCGCGTCCGCGCGTCGACGAACTGCGTGCGGGCGCCGAGGAAGCCCGTGGTGCTGTCGCTCGGCGTGCGCGACGCCAGCAGGAACACCAGTGCGCTGACGCCCAGGACCAGCGGGACGGCCCACGTCGCGCGCCGCACGACGAGGCGCCGGACCTCGTGCACCCGGCGACGTCCGCCCGTCGTGGCGGTCCGCGTCGACGTCACGAGGCGACCTGCCACGTCTCCACGTTCCACCAGGGTCCCCACGCCACACCGTGCTCGTGCGGCTCGACGACCTCCTGCACACCGTCGAAGCCGTCGAGACCACGGGCGGCGTACGTGTGCTCGAGCACCACGAGGGTGATCATCGGCGGGTCGTCGGCGAGCACCTGCTGGACGTCGCGGTACATCCCCGCGCGCTCGTCGGGATCGGTGCTGCGGCGTGCCGCGTCCAGCAGGCGGTCGACCTCCGGCTGCACGTACTGCGACGGGTTGGAGTACGCGTCGTCCGGGTCGTACGCCGCGTACGACGAGTGCAGCGCGGTGTACACCTGCGTGTCGGGGTCGTAGGGCTGGTCCCCGCCGCCGAGCACGAACGCCTTGCTGCCCATGCCCGCCGCGGCTCCGGCGGAGTCGACCGCCTCGACGTCCACCTGGACGCCGACCTCGGCGAGGTCGGAGGCGACCGCGAGCGCCAGGTCCCGCCGCAGGGCGTCCTCCGCGAAGTACATGAGCGGGAAGGACAGGCGTGCGCCGTCCTTCTCCCGCACGCCGCCCGCGCCCGGCGCCCAGCCCGCCTCGGCGAGCAGAGCGGCGGCCTGCGCGGTGTCGTGCTCGTACTGCACGTCGGGGTCGAACGCGTCGCCCTGGGCGACGGTGAACGGCGTCGCGGCGGGCGCCCCGTAGCCGCGCAGGATCCCCTCGACCATCGCCTCCCTGTCCACCGCCAGGTTGAGCGCGCGGCGCACCGCGGGGTCCGCGAGCGCCGGCACGCTCTGCGGCAGCGTGACCGCCCGGTAGTCGGCTGACGGGTGCGCGACCACGGTGAGCCCGTCGACGCCCTCGAGCGCCTGCGCGGCGCGCGGCGAGAGCTGCGCCCCGTCGAAGTCCCCGCTGCGCAGTCGCTGCGTGCGGACGTTCTCGTCCAGCACGAACCCGACGACGACGCGCTCGACCGCCGGGGCCTCGCCACGGTACGTCGGCGACGCGGCCAGCGTCAGCGACTCCCCGGCCTGCCACTGCTCGAGCACGTACGGCCCGGACCCCACCGGCTCGCGGTTCAGCGGCGAGTCGAGCACGGTGCCCGTGAGCGCCTCCGCCGGGGCCACGCCCACGGTCAGGGTGCTGGGGAACGCCGCGTACGGCTCCGAGAGGCGGAACTCCACCGTCGTGGGGTCGACCGCCGTCACGTCGACGAGGAACGGGAACGAGGACGCGAGCGGCGACGCGTAGCGGGGGTCGACGACGGTCGTGTAGGTCGCCGCCACGTCCTGCGCGTCGAGGGTCGAGCCGTCACTGAACACGACGTCGTCCTGCAGGCGCACGGTCCACGTCGTCAGGCTCGCGTCGGGCTCCGGGTCGCCGACCGCCAGGTCCGGCGCCACCGTCCCGTCGGCGGCCACCGCGTACAGCCCGTCGTAGATCTTGCCGGTGATCCCGAACATCGCGTCCAGCGGGTTGAGGCTGGGGTACTCCGACGTCTCCGCGAGCCGCAGCGTCACCGCCGGGTCGTCCGGCGCAGGCTCGCCGGGCGCCGCGCACGCGGCCAGCCCGAGCACCGCCGCGACCGCGACGACCCGTCCCATGACGCGTGCCCGCCCGGATTCGCCCACCTGTCGACTGCTGCCCACGTCCCGCCCCCGTCGCCGTCCCGTCCTCGAGTCTTGACCGCCCGCCGGCGCACGCGCCCCCCGTCCCGGCAGGTCGCCGCCGGGATCACCCGTCACGGGTGAGGCGCGCGAGGCGGCCCGACGCCGAACCTGGAGGGGTGGCGGGCTGCCGGGTGACGTGCCCGCGGTCGACCGCCACGGACGAGGAGACGACGGTGGCCACTCTCAGCGTGTGGAAGTTCGACACCCCCGAGGGGGCGCAGCAGGCCGAGGACGCGTTGGTCGAGCTGCAGAAGCAGGAGCTGATCTCTCTCGAGGACGCCGCGACCGTGTCGTGGCAGCCGGACAAGAAGAAGCCGAAGACCCGGCAGGCCCACAACCTCGCGGGCATCGGCGCCCTGGGCGGCACGTTCTGGGGGCTGCTGTTCGGGCTGCTGTTCTTCATGCCGCTGGTCGGCGTGGTCGTCGGCGCCGCGGCCGGGGCCATCGGGGGCGCGTTGACGGACGTCGGGATCGACGACGACTTCATCCGCTCGGTGCGCAGCCAGGTGACGCCGGGTACGTCGGCCCTGTTCCTGCTCGCGTCGAGCAACGTGCCCGAGCGCGTGATCGCGGAGCTGCGGGAGCGTGGCATCCAGGGCGAGCTGATCCAGACGAACCTGTCGCACGCGGACGAGCAGAAGCTGCGGGAGGCGTTCCAGGAGAACGTCTGACACGTGGCCGTGGGGCGCGCCTCAGAGCAGACCGCGCTCCACGGCCGTCCGCACGGCGTCGCGCCGGCTCGTCACGCCGAGCTTGCGGTACACGGCGCGCACGTGCGTCTTCACCGTGTTGACCGACACGAACAGTGACGCGGCGACCTCGTCGAGGGTCATGCGTGAGGGCAGGCAGGCCAGCGCCTGGAGCTCACGCTCGGTGAGGGTCCACGCCGACCCGCGCGGAGCCGGGGCGTCACGGTCGGCGGCGAGCAGGCGTGTCACGAGCCCCTCGTGGCTGCTGCCTCGCCCGAGGTGCGCGAGCAGCAGCGGTCGCAGCGCCGCCGCGCGGTCCCGCAGGGGCCGCACCACGCCGTCCGGCGCGGCCGCGTCGAGGGCGCGCTCGAGGTCGCGGTGCGCTGCGGCGGGCTCCTCGCGGAGCAGTGCACGCGACGCGTGCAGCGCCACCGTGTCGGCGACGTGCCACGCCGGGTCGTCCGGGACGCCGGCGAGCGCGGCGAGGGCTGCGGCCCGGTCCCCGGTCCGGCGGTGCAGGTCGCTGCGGCGGCACACCCCGGTGGGCGACGTGAAGGCGGGGTCGGCGAGGTCGACGAGGGCGAGCGCGTCGCGGGGCTCCCCGTGCGCGTCGTGCTGCGCCGCCACGAGGAACGCGAGCGAGATCCCGGCGGGCGCGCGCCGCTCCAGCGTCGCCAGCACGTCCGCGACGCCGGCGGGGTCACCGTCGGCCAGGCACACGTGCACGAGCACGGCCGCGGCGCGTGCCGCGAGCGCGGGTCGGCTCGAGGCCGCCTGCGCGGCGGCGGTGAGATGACGCCGCGCAGGCGCCTGCTCGTCGCACCAGAAGGCGACGAGGCCCGCCGCGAGGTGGGCGGCCGCCGTCGCCGGAGCCGAGACGGGTCCGAGCGCCGCGGCGTCACCCAGCACGCCCTGGGCGCGGGCGCGCGCCTCGGCGACACGCGAGGAGCGCGCGCACGCGAGCGCGTGCTCGGCGCGGCACGCGAGCGCGAGCACGGGCCAACCACGCACGGCGGCGACCTCCGCGGCGTCGGCCAGCGCGTCGACGACGTGCTGGAGGCCGCCGCGGCCGCACCGCTCGGCGGGGACCCCGGCCACCGGGGTGTCCGACGCGTGCAGGGCCGCCCGCCCGACGAGGTACGCCACCACCGTGCCCGTCGCGTCGCCCTGCGTGGCCGCGGCGAGCAGGTCGTGCGGCGTGGTGGGGGCGTCGGCACCCACGAGCGCGCGCACGACGAGCGCGGCCGCCGCGTCGTGGTCCTCGGGACGGGACTCGCCGCGCAGCGCGCGGCTCACGGCGGTCGCGGTCGCGACGTCGCGCCCCCCGGCCTGCGCCGGCACGGCGCCGCAGAGCCGCACCGCCGCCCCCAGGCTGCTGCGGGCGAGCAGCTCGGGCCACCGCTCCCCCAGCACCTCGTGCGCGAGCTCGGGGGCGTGACCCTCGACGGCGTGCCGCACGGCGGCCGCCGGGTCCGTGCCGGCCACGTGCCGCGCGAGCGCGCGGTGCACGGTCCGCACGACCGACGGCTCGGTGCGGCCCACGACGACGCGCACGTGCGTCGCGAGCACGTCGTGCCAGGGCAGCGCGCGCGACGCGTCCGGGGGCAGGAGCCCGCGCCCGACGCACTCCTCGAGCAGGCGCGCGCCGCCGGGCGCGAGCGCCTCGGCGAGCGGGGGGTCCAGCACCCGGCCCACGCAGGCGCGACGCAGGAACGTCCCGACGTCGGACGGCAGTGCACCGAGGACCTCCTCGCGCACGTAGTCGTCGACGGGCACGTCCTGCGGGCGCAGCGCGCGCTGCGGGCGCCCGCGGTGCAGCACGCCCGCGGCGCACGCCGCCCGGACCGCGACCGGCCAGCCGCCTGTGGCGCGCCACAGGTCGGCGACGACGTCCGGGTCGGCCGGGCCGCCCCACGCGCGGACGAGGTCGGACGTCTCCCGCGGCGTCAGGGCCAGCACCCGCGTCCCGAGGTCGCCGACCTGGCCGGCCAGCCGCCCTCGCCCCAGCGCCAGGTCGGGCACGTACCGCCCGACGAGGACGAACCGGGGGCCGGGTGTGCGCAGCAGCGTCGCCACGGCGTGCCGGGCGGCGGGCGAGGTCAGGAGGTGCACGTCGTCGAGCACGACGAGGGCGCGTTCGCCGAGGTCGGTCAGCACGCTCACGAGGGCGTCGAGCACACGGCCCGTGGACCCCGCCGCGGCCCGCACGGCCGCCGGGAGGCCGTGCGCGGCGCCGGGGTGCGCGGCCGCGACGGCGGCGGCCACGACGCCCAGGAGCCGCTCGGCGTCGTCGTCGAACGGGTCGAGCGTGACCCATGCCGTCGGCCGCGCGTCCTGCGCCGCCCAGCGGGTCACGACCGTGGTCTTGCCGAAGCCGGGCGGGGCGGCGACGACGACCACGGGACGCAGCGCCGTGGCCGAACGGAGGGCCGCCTGGCAGCGCGGGCGTTCGACCACCGGCCCGTCGGCGCGCGGTGCCTGCGTGCGCCAGGACGCCGGGGTGTGCGGCGACACGATCGTCATGGCCGTCCCGCCGCTCAGCCCGCCACGGGCGCCGGGTCGGCGACCGGCTCCACGGCGTCGGGGGCCAGGTCGCTGATCAGCAGGACGACCGTGCGGTTGACGCGGTCGACCCGTCGCAGGACCGCGCGCTCGTGCTCCGCGCCCGGCGCGTGGGGGTCCACGTCCTGCGCGCTGCCGAGGTCCTCGTGCACGGCCGGGACGGCTCGGTGCTCGAGGATCGCCAGGAGCGCCGCCATGTTGTCCGCCGTGGTGGTCCGCAGCGCAGCCCAGTCCCGCGCGCTCAGGTCGGCGTCGACGGCGTGGGCCTGCTCCAGGGCGTGCACGAGGTAGCGCACGTCGTACGCGACGAGCTGCACGGCGGTCAGCCGCTGCTGGACGCCCCCGGCGTCGAGGACGCCGCCCGACCTCAGCAACGGGTCGGCCGTGACGCCGATCCGCCGGACCTGGTCGTCGATCACCAGCAGGTGCGAGTTCAGCGCCGCGACGGACGCGGTCCCGTCGCTGCGCTCGAGGCGGGCGAACACGCCGTCGAGGACCAGCTGCAGGTCGCGCACCAGCCGCGCGAGGTCGCGGTCGACGAGCACGCGCGTGCGCGTGGGCAGGACCACGGCGGCGACGACGAGCGCGATGGCCGAGCCGACGGCGGTCTCGACGATCCGCAGCTCGACGGTCCCTGGGGTCAGGCGGCCGAGGGTCTCGTAGACGGTCGAGAAGATCACCATCGTGAAGAACACCTGCACGGCGGTGGACACGCCCCGGTAGAACAGGGAGCCGAAGATGCCGATCGCGACCATGACGACGAGCGCGACGTGGTCGCCGCCGGTCGCGATCGCGACGCCGAAGCCCACGAGCGTGCCGGCGACGGTCCCGGCGACGCGCTGGCCGCCCTTGACGAACGTCTCGGCGTCGGACGCGCCGAGCACCTGGTAGGCGGCGAGCATGGCCCAGTACTGGTGCGACGACGACAGCGCGTCGCCGACGAGCAGGCCCGCGGCCACGGCGAGCCCCGCCTGCACGGCGCGGCGCGTGGCGGGCGCGAGCGCGCGGCGCGGCGGTGCCGGGGCGGGCTGCCGCGCGTCGAGGGCGTCGTCGGTCTCCAGGTCGCGGTCGGTCGCGCCCTGCTCGGCGTGCCGCAGCGAGTCGAGCGCATGGGCCAGCTCGTCGACGGCCCGGTGCACGGCGCGGGCCTCGCGGGGCCAGGTCACCGGGGTCTTCTCACGCCGCCAGTCGTCGGACGGCGGACCGTCCGCGCCCGCCAGGACGGCCTGCGTGACGTGCGCGCGCAGCAGCTCCAGGCGGCCCGCGAGGCGCCCGCGCAGCTCGAGCGAGACTCCCGCCGCGGGCAGCGACCGGACGGCGGCCACGAGGTACTCCTCGGCGAGGTTCGCGCTGAAGATGTGCAGCCGCAGGGTGCGGGCCCGCCGCTCGTCGAGGTCGGCTGCCTCGGCGCCCGTGCTCAGCCGTCCGGCGAGGAACTCGCTGCCGCGCCGCAGGCGGCGCTGCGCCAGGTTGAGGCGGTGCGCGAGCACGCGGTCCCACCGCCCCCAGGCGGCGCCGTCCTCGAGGACCTCCAGCGTGGCGACCATCTCGCGTCGGTAGGAGTCGAGGGCGGCCCGCAGGACCCGGACGGGGCGCTCCGGCATGAGCGCGCCACCGAGCAGCAGCGGCCACCCGACCCCCAGGACGGCGCCGGCGGCGTAGAGCAGGACGTCGGACGCCTCCAGGCGCATGAGCAGCGCGTAGTAGAACGCCATGAAGCCCACGGTCCCGAGCCCGGCGTACCGCGGCCCGAACCGGCTGGCCCAGGCGGCGACCACGGCCACGAGGACGGCCGCGGCGCCGGTCCACAGGTGCGAGCCGGACGACGCCGCGGCGAGCACGACCACCACCAGGACGACGGCGAGCACCGAGACGGCCGCCCGCAGCCGACGCGCCGCGCCGCGGCCCGCGACGGCGCCGGACGCGAGCATCGCGACGAAGCCCGCGAAGATCACGGGCCGCACCTGGTCCTGCTCGCCCAGCCCCCGCGCGACGAGGAGCGCCGTGAGCGCCGCGACCACGGCCGAGACCAGGCCGCGCACCGCCGTGCGCAGGCGGGCCCCGCCCGGGTCGAGCAAGGAGAGCCTGCTGCTCAGCCGCCCGCGCAGACGGCCCCGGTCGTGGCGTGGCGGGACGGGGTCCGTCAGGTAGCTCTCGACGTTGCGCACGGCCACGCGGTCGCCGTGCAGGAGCGAGACGGGCACGTCGGTGACGATGACCGGCTGGTAGTCCAGGTCCCGGCCGACGGAGGTGGTGACCACCTCGGCGCGGTACGCGAACGGCAGCCACTGCGTGTAGCGACGGTGGGCGTCGTCGAGGTCCGCGAGCGGGTCGGAGCCGATGACGTCGGCGAGCTGCAGCTCGAGCTGCGTGAACCGCGCGACCCAGGGGTCCCGCTGCTCGACGCGGGCGCCGCCGCGCACGATGCGCTCGAAGGTGTCCCGGTCGACGGGCTCGGGAGGCTCCGGCTCGTCGCTCCAGCGCACGGTGGCCTGCAGGTACTCGCCGAACTCCAGGTACTGGAACGTCAGGGCGGGCAGCGTCGGCGAGGTCGACGCGGGGTGCCCGGTCGGCAGGCCCCAGCGCAGCGCGCCGAGGGTCCCGCCGATCATGCGCAGCGCGTACGGCAGCGCGAACCGGTCGCGTCCGCTCTGGAAGAAGTAGGCGGCGTGGTGCAGTCGCACGCCGGACGTGTAGTCCGCGAACGCGTCGGAGATGGCGTCGAGGTGCCCGTCGGCGCCTTCGCCGCCCGGGCGCAGGTAGGGGCGCAGCGTCGCGACGGGCGAGCCCGCGCCCCGCTCGGCGCTGACGAACCGCGTGCACAGCGTGTTGAGGCTGCCGATGACGTCGTACACGCCGAGCAGGAAGGTGAGGATCATCGACACCAGCACGACGCCCGTGAGCGTCTCGGCGATGCTGAGGAAGCGCAGCAGGTCGGTCGCGGCGGTCAGGTCGGAGCCGCCCACGGTGGAGAGCTGCGCGGCGCTGAAGTACATCGCGTCGAACAGGTCCAGCTCGCGCGGGGCCGCGGGCGTGAACGAGGTGGGCGTCATCAGGCCGTAGTAGATGAGCCCGTACCCGGTGATCGTGCCGACGATCCACAGCAGCACCACGCCGATGACCTGCACCCCGGTGACCTGGCGCAGCACGACCGGCCGGCGGTCGCGTGGCAGGCGGTGGGTCACCGAGCGCAGCACGCGCCACAGACCGCGGGAGAACGGCCCGGCCAGGAACCCCGCCTCGTCGTAGTTGAGCGCGGTGAGGAACACGTCGGCCAGGGTCGCCAGGAGCACGACCACTCCGAGCAGCCACCAGACCGTGTCCACCCGTTCCCCCCTTCGACGTGATGTTCCAACCCGTGCTGTTCCGACCCGTGCTGTTCCGACCCGTGCTGTTCCGACCCGTGCTCAGGTCACAGGACCAGCTCGGGCTGCAGGCTCGTCGGCGTCCAGACCCGCTGTCGGTGGGCTGCCCACGCCGTGGCCGCGAGCGCCACGACGAAGACGACCAGGAGGAGGACCGTGTACCGGGCGGCCGTCGCCAGGTCGCCGCCGTAGAGGGTTTGGCGCAGCCCTTCGACGGTGTACGACATCGGCAGCACCCGGTGCAGCGACAGCAGCGGCTCGGGGATCGTCTGCCACGGGAACGTGCCGCCCGCGGTGACGAGCTGGACGAGCATGAGCACCAGGCCCAGGAACTCCCCCACGGCGCCGAACCACACGTTGAGCGCCTGCAGGATGGCGACGAACGTCGCGGACGCGACCACGAGCAGCGCGATCGTCGCGCCCCCGTAGACCGGCGTGATGTCCAGCGCGTACGTCACCAGCAGGTACATCAGCCCGACCTGCAGGACGCCGATGAGCGCGGCGGGCAGCCAGCCGCCGACCGCGGCCTGCCAGGCGTGGCGCCCGGTCGCCAGTGCACGGCTCGACAACGGCTTGACCAGCAGGAACAGCACGTACCCGCCGATCCACGTCGCCAGCGACATGAAGAACGGCGCCAGGCCCGCGCCGTAGCTGCCTGCGCGGGCGAGCTGGTCGTCGGCCACCCGCACCGGGTCGCCGATGGTCCGCGCCGTGTCACGCTCCGTCTGCTCGTCGAGGTCGGGGATCCGGCCCAGCCCGGACTGCAGGCCGTCGCGCAGCTCGGTGACCCCGGACGCCAGCTGCTGCGTCCCGTCGCGCAGCGTGACGCTGCTGCTCGCGAGCTCGTCGGCGCCCTGGGACACCTGGGCGGTACCCGACGAGAGCTGACCGGCGCCGGCGGCCGCGTCAGCGATGCCCTGCGCGAGCCGCGGCGTGGCGTTCGCGAGCGCCTGGTTGCCCCGGGCGACCTCCCCGGCGCCGACGTCCAGCGCCTTCAGGTCGGTGGTCGCCTTGTGCAGTGCCGCCTCGGCCGCCGCGAGCTCGCCCTGCAGCCTGGGGAGAGGATCGGTGAGGGCCTGGACCTGCTCAGGTGTGAGCTGGCCCTCCTCCTGCAGGGCAGCCAGCTCGCGCTGGACCGCTGCGCGCGCTCCCTCGAGTGCCGTGTACGCGTCGTCGAGACTCTGCCCCTGTTCCGTGGCGCGACGCTCCTCCACCCGCCGGGCACCCTCCTCCGCCGCTCTCGCCGCGGCCTGCGCCTCGGTCGCCGCCCTCGTGAACCCCGCCTGGACCTCGGCCGCGATCCTGTCGATCTGGGCGTCGCCCGCCGCCACCTTCGCCGCGCCCGCGGCCAGGCGGCGTGTCGCGTCCGGCAGCGTGCGGGTGTCGGCCCGCAGCGTGTCCAGGCCACCCGCCAGCTCAGCCGCTCCGCGGGACGTCTCCGCCGCGCCCGTCGCCAGGCGTGCGGTCCCGCCCACCAGCTCCGCCGTCCCCGCCGCGAGCTCACCGGCGCCCTCGACCAACCGGTCAGCGCCCTGGACGCCCTGGGCGAGGTTGGTGTGGATGGAGCCGAATCCCTGCAGGAAGAGCCCGGCGGCCTCGGTCCCCACCTCGGTGGCGATGGCGTCCCGCACGTCGTCGGCGATGGTGTTCGCGATGGTCGTGGACAGGTAGTTGTTGGCGTCGTTGGTGACCAGCGTCAGGCTGGCCTGCTTCGGCTTGTACTGCGCGGACGAGACGAGGTCCTGCGAGAACGTGGAACCGATGATCAGGGCGGCGTCGAACCTCCCGGAGCGCACACCCGCCTCGGCGTCACGCTGCGTGGTGCGGACCCATCGGAAGCCGCCCTTCCCGCCGGTGAGCCTGTCGGCGACCTGGGCGCCGTAGTCGACGCGGCGCGTGCCGCCCCCGTCCTCGTCGGTGGTCGTCGCGCCGCGGTCGGCCACGACGAGCGCGGCCGGGACCTCGTCGAGGTGGCCGTAGGGGTCCTCGTTGGCGAACAGGTAGAGCCCGGAGTACAGCGACGGGATGACGATGAGCGCGAGCAGCGCGAGCTTCGGCAGGGTGCCGGTCGCCAGGCGCCGCAACTCGGAGCCCGCGAGCCGGGTGGCGATCACTGCTCAGCCTCGTGCGGCTCGACCTCGGACTCTTCGCGCTCGTCGCGTGCGACGTCGAGCTCCTGGGTGTAGTCGAGCTCCTGGGTGTCGTCGAGCTCCCGGGTGTCGGTGCGCTGTCGGCTGTCGGTCAGCGCGGCCAGCTCGTCGGCGCCGGTCCGCAGCGTCTCGACGGGCGTCGCCCGCTGGGACGCGTCGCCACAGGCCGGCGCGAGCTCGGCGCCGAGCTCGCGGGCCGACGATCGCCAGCACTGCACCAGCACGCCGTAGCCGCGGGCGGCGCACGCCTGCGCGACGGCCCACCACTCGGCGGGGTCGCCGCCGTGGCGGTCCGGCAGGCTGATCACGAGGAACCGCACGTCCCGTCGCTCGAGCGCGAGCGACGTGAGCAGCGCGGTGCGCACGGGGCCGGCCAGGTCGTCCATCCGCACGTCCCGGTACCGGGTGAGCCCGTGGCTGTCGAGCCACTCGTGGACGTGCCCCCGACCGGACCGGACCCCGGCGAGCGCCAGCTCCTCGGCGACCACGGTCACGGCGGGCAGGTTGTCGTCGGGCTCGGAGATCCCCGGCAGGTCCACGACGGCGGACACACGACGCAGCACCTCGGAGTCGGTGGTGGTCGTGCCGTCCGCGTCCGTCAGGTCGACGCTTCCCCCGAACGGCGCGAGGCGTCCGGTCGCGACGAGCGCGAGCGCCGTGTGGCCCTGCCCCGGCTCGCCCGCCACCAGGACGCACTCCCCCGTCGCCAGGCTCAGGCCGGGCAGGTGCAGCATCGCAGCGCGGCGACCCTGCACGTGCACGCCCTGCAGCGTGAGCCGGAGCGGCCCGTCGAGGCGCACCGGCCGCGGCCTGCCGACGCGCCCGCGGTGAAGCCTCGCGTCCTCGTGGGACGGGGACTGCGCGCGGCGCCGCACCGGCGCGCGCGTGTCGGCGGCCCCGACGCCGTCGGGTGCACTCACGCGGGGTCCGGACGCCTCAGGGCGGGGACCGCGACCGCGACGACCAGGAACACCCAGGTCGTGAGGATGTACGGCCACGTGTAGTGCGGCGCGTCGAAGGCGTCGTTGAGCCAGAGCGTGACGAGTGCCGTGACGACGGTCCCCAGCGCTGCGTACAGCCAGGACGCGGCGCTGCTGCGCAGGAACACCACCGACAGCGCGATGGCCGTCAGCACCCCGGAGTACCCCGCGAGGCCCTCACCGAGGTCGGCCTGCGACCAGCCGAGTGCCAGCGCGCACACGCTGCCGATCACGGTGCCCATGACCGCGGCGAGCCCGACCTTCCACGACGCGATGAACAGCCCGAGCAGGATCAGCGCCCCGGCCCACACGCTGCTGACGAGCACGACCTCGGAGACGTTCGTCAGCAGGGACCGCACGAACGTCGTCGTGGCGTCGTCGTTCCAGTGCACGGCCGGCGAGCGGACCTGGAGCTCGGCGGTGGTGGCGTGCATGATCCCGGCCACGATGCAGAAGGGCGCCGTGGTGGCCGGCAGGGCGAAGCGGGCGAGCGGGCGTGAGGCGAACAGCGCCACGACCGCGACCTGCACGGGCGCGCACAGCGCTCCGCCGACCAGCGCGATGACGTACGCCCACACCTGCTCGCCCCCGAGCGAGACGTACACCGCGGCGCCGAGGAGCGCGCCGCAGAAGCCCTGCATGCCGTCGGGGACGTCGCGGGCCCCGAGCAGCGCGCCGGTGACCGTCCCCGCGATCGTGCCGATCGCGACGAGCACGGCCATGCGCCAGTCCGCGACGACGAACGCCGCGAGGATGAGCAGGCCCGCCCAGGTGTTGCGCTGGAAGAAGATCTGGCTGAGGCCCCGCGCCAGGGACGCGGGCTCCACCGCGGAACGCAGCGGCGGGGTGGCAGTCTGTCGCGTCGTGCTCACGGTGTCCTCCTGACGTCGGTCCGTTCCGGGTCGTGCGCAGCTCTCAGGTCTTGCGCAGTGCGGGCGCCGGCAGTCCGGTCAGGCGCAGGCGCAGCGCGTGCCACGCGGCGTTCACCGCGTGCGCGACAGGGGCGGTGGTGTCGCCGACGACCCGCAGACTCACGCCGGCCTCCGTGGGCAGGCGGCTCACGCCGACGAGGACGTCCGGCGCGTCGGCCAGCTCGTCGTGCAGCAGGTCCGCCAGCTCGCCGGCCGGCGCCTGGTCGGTGACGACCACGAGGTTGCCGAGCACGTCGTGGCCGGCGAGCACCGCCAGCGCGTCGCCGCGCCCCGGCACGAGCCGCACGCGGTCCACGGCGACGGGCGTGCCGTCGGGTCGCCTGATCTCCAGGTCGGCCGCCACGGCCGCGTACCGGTGCCGCTCGTCGCGCGCGAGGCGCCCGGCGACGAACGTGTCGGCGAGGATGAGTGTCGCGCCGGGGGCGACGGTCGCGCGCGTGAGCTGGTAGAACCGCGTGTCGACGAACGCGATGACCGGCTCGGGCAGGTACTCGGCGTACGCGTCCTGCCCGACCCCGAGGTTGACCTGCGACACCCCGTAGTCGTGCTCCATGCGCATCGCCCGGGTCGCGGCCGTGGTCGTCACGTGCGCGGACGCGCCCGGGCCGAACGTCAGGTCGGTGCGCAGCCTGTCCCCCTGCAGCACGCCGGCGCCGGTGGAGATCACGTAGGTGTACGGCATGTCGGGGCGCAGCGGGTCGACGTACAGCGGCCGGGTGATGTGCAGCGGCGCCTTCTGGTAGTGGTGCACCAGCTCGGTGCCGTTGCCGGTGCGCCCGTAACCCAGCTCGAGCACCCCGACCTTGGCAGGGCTGCCCACCGGCAGCGTGTCGAGGCCACCGGAGTACCGCGCCACCTCCTGCGGCACGTGCTCCGGCTCGTAGTACGCCGGCGTCAGGCGGTGCCCGCCGTACGGCGCCGCCGGCGCCACCGCGACGTCCTCGACGACGAGGTCGGCGCTCACGGGACCAGGGCGCCGGAGCGCTCGCCCCACATCGCCAGGATCGTCGACTGCAGGTCGTCGATCCCCTCGCCGGTCAGCGAGTTGGTGAGGACCACCGGCCTGCCCTCGCGCACCCGCAGGGCGTCGGACCACATGACGTCGAGGTTCGTCCGGACGTACTGCGCGATGTCGATCTTGTTGATGACCAGGATGTCCGAGTCGGTGATGCCCGGGCCGCGCTTGCGCGGCATCTTCTCGCCCTCGGACGTGTCGAGGACGAAGACGAACACGTCGGCGAGGATGGGCGAGAACGTCAGGGTGAGGTTGTCGCCGCCGGACTCGTACAGCAGCGTGTCGACGTCGGGGAACCGCTCGAGCAGCTCGGCGCCGGCCGCGAGGTTCATCGTGGGGTCGTCGCGCACGGCCGTGTGCGGGCACGCACCGGTCTCCACGCCCACGACCCGGTCGGGGTCGAGGACGCCGGCGAGCTCACGCCGCACGTGGTGCGCGTCCTCCTGCGTGTAGATGTCGTTGGTGATCACGGCGGGCGTCCGCCCCGCCGCGATGAGCCGCGGCACCAGGGCCTCCGCGAGCGCGGTCTTGCCCGACCCCACCGGGCCGCCGATGCCGATCCTCAGCACGTTGTTCATCCGTCCTCCTCCGTCGCCCTGCGTCGTCGTGCGTCGTCGTGCGCTCGTCAGCTGGTGAACAACCGCCCGTCCGCGCGCTCGTGCCACGCCGACATGACGTCGGCCATCGGGACGCACCCGCCCATGTCGGCCAGGTCGCGCCCGACCGCGTCCGTCGCTGCCTGCTCGATGACGGGTGCCGCTGCGTGCAGCAGCACCTGCAGCTCGCGGTGGTCGGTGAGCCGCAGGCGCAGCGCGGCTCCCAGGAAGCTCGTGGCGAACGCGAACAGGTCCGACACGACCGCCTGGCGGGTCCCGACACCGGCCGCGGCGTAGACCACCGCCGTGGCCACGGCCTGACACCCCGGCGCCTCCTTGGCCGCCAGGGCGCGGGCCCACTCGTCCAGCTCGGGACCGCCGATCGCGGCGCGCGCGACGTCCGTCAGCTGGTGTCCGCTGCGGGCCGACGCCCGCCGCATCTCGGCGTTGAGCTTGGTGGCGTGCAGCAGCCGGTCGACCTCGCGCACGCGCGCCCAGTCGCCGGCGACCGCCGCCTCGTGGGCCCGGGCGAGCGCGGTCGCGTCGCCCGGGCCCACGGCGTGCAGCAGCATCCCGGTGAGCAGGTCACCGACCTCGCCGCGCTCGACCAGCCGCGCCTGCGCGAACCCCTCGAGCCCGTGCGACATCGTGTAGAAGCCGCTGGGGAACGCGGAGTCGGACAGCTGCAGGCTGACGAGCAGCGCCTGCACGTCGGTGGCCGGCACGTCGCCCTCAGGCCAGGAAGAACAGCTGCGTCATCGGCAGGCTCTGCGCCGGCTCGATGTGCGCCGGCTGCCCGTCGAGGGTGACCTTGTACGTCTCGGGGTCGACGTCGACGACCGGCGTGGCGTCGTTGCGGACCATGTGGGCCTTGCCGAGCTGCCGGCACCGCCGCACCGGCAGGATCTGGCTGCGCAGGCCCAGGAGCTCCGGGACACCGGCGTCGATGGCGGCCTGCGACATGAAGGTCACGCGCGTGCTCTGCATGGCCTTGCCGTACGCCCCGAACATCGGCCGGTAGAACACCGGCTGCGGCGTCGGCAGGGACGCGTTCGGCTCCCCCATCAGCGCCCAGCGGATCACCCCGCCCTTGAGCACCATCTTCGGCTTCGCGGCGAACGAGCCCACCGGCCACAGCACGATGTCGGCGAGCTTGCCCGGCTCGAGCGAGCCCAGGTAGTCCGAGATCCCCGCCGTGATGGCCGGGTTGATCGTCACCTTGGCCAGGTAGCGCAGCACCCGGAAGTTGTCGTTCCGCTCCGAGTCCTGCGGGAGCTTGCCGCGCTTGTCCTTGTTGTGGTGGGCGGTCTGGAACGCGCGCGTCACGGACTCGCCGATGCGGCCCATGGCCTGCGAGTCCGACGAGAACATCGAGATGACGCCCTCGTCGTGCAACACGGTCTCCGCGGAGATCGTCTCGGCGCGCACGCGCGAGTCCGCGAACGACACGTCCTCCGGGATGTCGTGCGACAGGTGGTGGCAGACCATCACCATGTCGAGCAGCTCGTCGACCGAGTTGACCGTGTACGGCAGCGTCGGGTTGGTCGACGAGGGCAGCACGTTCGGGTAGCTCGCGAGCTTCATGATGTCCGGCGCGTGCCCGCCGCCGGCGCCCTCGGTGTGGAACGTGTGGATCGTCCGGCCGTCGATCGCCGCCACGGTGTCCTCGACGTACCCGGCCTCGTTGAGGCTGTCGGTGTGCACCGTGACCTGGACGTCGTACTCGTCGGCCACCGACAGCGCGTTGCTGAGGGCAGCAGGGGTGGCGCCGAAGTCCTCGTGCACCTTGAGCGCGGCCGCACCGCCCCTGATCTGCTCGGCCAGCGCCTCGGGCAGCGAGCCGTTGCCCTTGCCGTAGAAGCCCATGCTGACCGACATCTCCTCCGCCGCCTCGAACATGCGGTGCAGGTACCAGACGCCCGGTGTCGTGGTGACGCCGTTCGTCGCGTCGCTGGGCCCGGTGCCGCCCCCGAACAGCGTCGTGATGCCGTTGCTCAGTGCGGCCTCGGCCTGCTGCGGCGAGATGTAGTGCACGTGGGTGTCGATCGCCCCGGCCGTCGCGATGAGGTGCTCGCCGGCGATGACCTCGGTGCCCGTCCCCACGACCAGCCGCGGGTCCACGCCGTCCTGCAGGTGCGGGTTCCCCGACTTGCCGACGCCGACGATGAGGCCGTCCTTCACCCCGATGTCGCCCTTGAGCACGCCGAGGACCGGGTCGAGGATGATCGCGTTGGTGATCACCAGGTCGAGGACGCCCTGCGGGGCCGTGGCGCTGGGGTCGGAGGCCATGCCGTCGCGTGCGGTCTTCCCGCCCCCGTAGACGACCTCGTCGCCGTAGAACCCCTCGTTGAAGTCCTTCTCGATCTCGATGACGAGGTTCGAGTCGGCCAGGTTGACGCGGTCTCCCCGCGTCGGCCCGAACAGGTCCGTGTACTGCTTGCGCGAGATGATCGCCATCAGCCCTTCCTCCCCTGCGTCGTCTTCTTGCCACTCGGAGCCGTCGTCTTCTTGCCACTCGGAGCCGGCGCCGCCGGCGTGCCGTCCTTGAACTCGCACTCCGCCAGCCGGCGCAGGGCGTCAAGACGCTTCTGGCGCGAGTCGAGGCCGCCGTCGACGAGGTTGTTGAACCCGTAGAGCCGCCGCCCGCCGCCGTACGCGGCGAGCGTGACCTCACGCGTGTCCCCCGGCTCGATGCGCACACCGGTGCCCGCGGGGATGTCGAGGTGCATGCCGTAGGCCTTCTCACGCTCGAACAGCAGCGCACGGTTGGCCTCGAAGAAATGGAAGTGCGAGCCGATCTGCACGGCGCGGTCGCCGGTGTTGGAGACCCGCAGCTTGACCTTCGCGCGGTTCGCGTTGATCTCGATGTCGTCCTCGTGGTGGTGGTACTTCGGGCTGCCGAGCATGGTGGTCCCCCTCCGAGCAGTTCTGGGTCCGAGCGGTAGGACGTCAGCCGAGCGCCGACGCGTGGCTGGTGGCGTGCGGGTCCGGGTGCGGCGCGTGCGGCGCGTGCGCGTGCGCGTGGTCGCCGTGCGTGTGGGTGTGATCCCCGTCCGGGCCGTGGGAGTGCGCGTAGCCGTGGCCGTGGTCCGCGTCGAGGCCGGCGGCGATGCCGTCGTGGCCGTGACCGAGGTCGTGCAGGGCCCCGGCCGTGCGCTCCCGCACGACCCGCAGCACCGCCGACGTGGTCATGAGCGGCCCGACGAAGTCGACGTCCGCGAGCGCGTCCGCTTCGGGGCACGCGGTCGCGAACCCCGCCGGGACGACGGCGACGTGCCCGGGGCGCAGCGCACGGACGCGGTCGACGGCGAGCGTCAGGTCGGCCGGCTCCCCGACGCACGCCACGCCGATCTCCAGGCCCGCGCCGTGGACACGGACCAGGTGCGCAACACGGTGCAGCTCGGCGTCGTCGAACGGGGAGGCGCGCGGCGCGGACACGACCAGCCCGGATCCCGGCCACCGGGTCGCGGTCCGCGTCGCCGCGGTGCGCAGCAGCGCGATCAGGTGGTCCGTCGTCCCGAAGGGCTCGCTGAGCGCGACACGCCCGTGCGCGTCGCCTCCCGCGACCCAGCGCAGGGTCCGCGCGGTCTCGGCGATCATGACCGGGTCGCGCCCCCACGTCATGGGCAGCACGACGACGGGCGCGTCCGAGCCGGCCAGGGCAGCGCGGACCTGGCTGAGCAGTGACCTGCCGGGCGTGCTGACGGCGGCCTCGGGCAGCTGCTGCACGACCGGCGCCAGGTCTGCTCCGTCGGCGCTCTCATGGCCGCCCACCAGCACGACGCGGACGGCACCCACCTCAGGCCTGGACAGGGTCGTGGCAGGACACGAGCTTGCTGCCGTCGGGGAACGTCGCCTCGACCTGCAGGAGCGAGACGCGCTCGCGGACACCCGGCATGCAGTCGCCCTCCGAGACCACGCGCTTGCCGAGCTCCATGCACTCCGCGACCGACTTGCCGTCGCGCGCGGCCTCGATGATCGCCTCCGACACGAGCGCCTGCGCCTCGGACACGTTCAGCTTCGTGCCGCGCTGGCGACGGCGTCGCGCGAGCTCGGCCACCTGGTAGATGTACAGCTTCTCGATCTCCCGCGGTGTCAGGTCCATTGCCTACCTCGAGCTCTCGTGAAAACTAGGTCCGCGATTCGGACTACACCAGACACATTACCCCGATGCGGGCGACGCACAACCGACCCGCACAATACGCTCGCCACCAGCGAGAACGCGTCGATCCGCGCCCTGGGCGGAATTCTGGACGCGTGTATCAGACAGTTGTCGTAGACGGTCGTCGTAGACATGCGTCCGAGAAATCCCGACCATTCTCGGCGTGCAGATCGGGCGCTCGCCCCTAGCATCGAATTCATGGATTCCCCACCTACGACGCCGGGCAGCCCCGGCGAACCCGCGCACGGCGCGCACGGTGACGTCGACGGCCACGGCGCGCACGCCACGGACGCCCCGGCGCCGAAGGCGGCCCGCCGCCCGCACGTCGCGCTGTCGGCCGTCGCGCTGGTGTTCGTCGGCGGCGCCGTCGGGGTGGCCGTCCGTGAGGGCTTGACCCTCGACATCCACCCGGTCGACCAGGTCGCGGTGGCGATCCCGGTCGTCAACGTCCTCGCCGCCCTCGTGCTCGGCTACCTGTACGAGGCGCTCGCACGCTCCGCGCCCGGCACGCTGGGCGCCGGGCGCGTGAAGCTCCTCATCGGGACCGGCTTCTGCGGCGGCCTGAGCACGTACAGCTCGTTCGCGACCGACAGCGCCAAACTCCTGCTGGCCGACCGCGCCGGTGCGGCGGCCCTCTATGCGCTGGGAACACTCCTGCTGGGGGCGCTGGCCACCCTCGCCGGCATCGCGATCGGCGCACGCCTGCACCCGCAGCCGGTGAACCACCGTGAGCTGCGCAGCATCGAGGGCCACGCGTGGGGAGGCCGGTCGTGACGGAGCTGCTGCTGCTGACGCTCGCGGGAGGTCTGGGGGCTGTCGTTCGCTACGTCGTCGACGCGTGGATCCGCACGCGCACCGGGTCGGCGACGTTCCCCTGGCCCACGGCGATCATCAACCTCACGGGTTCGCTCGCCCTGGGCCTCCTCACCGGCCTGATCGCGGGTCGGCTGGCGCCCGAGGCGCTCGGCGCGGTCCTGGGCACGGGGTTCCTCGGCGGCTACACCACCTTCAGCACGGCGAGCTACGAGCTGGTCCAGCTCGTGCGCAAGAAGCAGGTGGGAACCGCCCTGGCGTACGGGGTCGGCGTGCTGGTCGCGTCCGTCGCACTCGCCTACCTGGGATTGCGCTGGGCCGCCGACTGGTGATCCGCACGGAGCTCCTGGGGATTCTTTGAGGAGCCGTCGCACTGCAGCCCTCCCGCAGCGCGCGCATAATCCCATCCCTGTGATTCGCGCTCCCTGCCGGGCGAGAGTTTCGCCGACAGGTCCGACGATCGCGGGGCCCGTTACGCCTTTCTCTCCGCAACCAGCGCCGCACCCTGCGACGTCAGTGCCGCAAGCCGCGAAAGCGCGCGGAAGTACTTCTTGCGGTAACCGCCTGCCAGCATGTCCGCCGTGAACAGGTCCGTGCCGTCGCCCGACGCGACGACGGGCACGTCCCGGTCGTAGAGCCGGTCCACCAGGACGACGAATCGCAGGGCGACGTCCTGCCGGTCGATCCCGTGCACACCGGTCAGGCCGACCACGTCCACCCCGTCGAGGAGCGCGCCGTAGCGGCTGGGGTGCACGGACGCCAGGTGCGCCAGCAGTGCGTCGAAGTCGTCGAGCGCCCCGCCGGGGCGCGCGCTGACGGCGGCGCGCACGGCGTCCGCGTCGAGCAGCGCGGCGTCCGTCGTGACGACGCGGTGGCGGTGGTCCTCCCCGTCGATCCGCAGGACCTCGAAGCGCGCGGCGAGCGCCTGGATCTCGCGCAGGAAGTCCTCCGCGGCGAACCGCCCCTCGCCGAGCGACTCGGGCAGCGTGTTCGACGTCGCGGCGATCGCGACGCCGCGGTCGGCGAGCTCGCGCAGCAGACGCGACATCAGCACGGTGTCGCCCGGGTCGTCGAGCTCGAACTCGTCGATGCACACCAGGCGCCGCTCGCCCAGCGCGTCGACCGTGGCCGCGAACCCGAGCGCCCCGACCAGGTTCGTCAGCTCGACGAACGTCCCGTACGCGACGCGCTCGGGCCCGACCGCGTGCGCCAGGGCCGCGAGCAGGTGTGTCTTGCCGACCCCGAAGCCGCCGTCCAGGTACACCGCGGGGGCGCTCGCGGCCGCGCGCCGGCGCCACCACGAGCCGCCGGTCCGCGTGGGTGCCGCGAGCGCGTCGGCGACCTCGCGCAGCCGGTCGCGCACCTCGCGCTGCGACGCGTGCGCCGGGTCGGGCTCGTAGGTGTCGAAGGACTCCCGCGCGAAGTGCTGCGGTGGCACGAGCTCGGCCAGCAGGCGTTCGGTGGGCACCTTGGGGTGCCGCACCGTCAGCGACACGGCGCCGCGGTCCGACGAGCCGGCGGGGTTCACGGGACGGGCTGCGCTCACCGGGTCGACGATACGTCCCACGACCGGCGCGCCCCAGGCGCCTCGCGTTCGACAGCCGCGGCCGCCCGGGGGCACCGGTGTCCAGCCTGCGAGAGAGCGTCTCACGCACCGGACATAGGGTCCCGATTCACCCGGACGCGTGCCACGCTCGTCACGTGAGCCTCCCCGGGAACCGTGCCATGTGTCGGTGCTGTCGCGCCGCCGCGGTCCCGTGTGCCTGCTGTCCGCGGAACCGCTGACCCGCCCCGTATCTCCCCGACGGGCGCGTGGTCCGCGCCCGTCCCCACGACCTGTGTCGTGCGCGGCCGCGTGAGCACGCCCCCCAGCACCCCGGAGGTGGCGCCCCATGGCGCAGACCACGTCCCGCTCCCCTGTCGTCCCTCCCGCCAAGCGTCCCGAGGGGCAGTGGGCCTTCGACCAGCGCGAGCCCCTCAACGCCAACGAGGCGCTCAAGCAGCAGGACGACGGCCTCAACGTCCGGCGCCGCATCGAGACGGTCTACGCCCGTGAGGGCTTCGCCTCGATCCCCGGCGACGACCTGCGCGGCCGCATGCGCTGGTGGGGTCTGTACACCCAGCGCCGCCCCGGCATCGACGGCGGCCGCACGGCGACGCTCGAGCCGCACGAGCTCGAGGACGAGTACTTCATGCTCCGCGTGCGCTGCGACGGCGGCACGCTGAACCTGCGCCAGCTGCGCACCATCGCCGGTGTCTCGCAGGAGTTCGGGCGCGGCACGGCCGACATCACCGACCGGCAGAACATCCAGCTCCACTGGATCCGCATCGAGGACGTCCCGGAGATCTGGCGCCGGTTGGAGTCCGTCGGTCTGTCGACCCAGGAGGCGTGCGGGGACGTGCCGCGCGTCATCATCGGCTCCCCGGTCGCGGGGGTCGCGGCCGACGAGATCATCGACGGCACCCCGGCCATCGAGGCCATCCGTGACCGGTACATCGGCGATCCCGCGTACTCCAACCTGCCGCGCAAGTTCAAGACGGCCATCAGCGGGTCCCCGCACCAGGACGTCGCGCACGAGATCAACGACGTGGCGTTCGTCGGCGTCGCGCACCCCGAGCTCGGCCCCGGCTTCGACCTGTGGGTGGGCGGCGCGCTGTCGACCAACCCCATGCTCGGCAAGCGGCTGGGTGCGTTCGTCACGCTCGAGCAGGTGCCCGAGGTGTGGAGCGGCGTCGTGGGGATCTTCCGCGACTACGGCTACCGCCGGCTGCGTACCCGCGCCCGCCTGAAGTTCCTGCTCGCGGACTGGGGCACCGAGGTCTTCCGTCAGGTGCTCGAGACCGAGTACCTCGGCCGCGCGCTGCCCGACGGCCCCGAGCCCCCGCCGCCGCCGACGGGCAGCCGGGACCACGTCGGCGTGCACCCCCAGAAGGACGGCCGGTTCTACGTCGGCGCCGCTCCCGCCGTGGGACGCGTCTCCGGCCCCGTGCTCACCGCGCTCGCCGACCTCGTGGAGGAGGCAGGCTCCGACCGGGTCCAGCTGACGACCGAGCAGAAGCTCGTGGTGCTGGACGTCGACGCACCGCGCGTCGACGCGCTCGTCGACGGGCTCGAGTCCCTCGGGCTGCGGGTGCGCACCGCGTCGACCTTCCGCCGCGGCACCATGGCCTGCACGGGCATCGAGTTCTGCAAGCTCGCGATCGTGGAGACCAAGGGCCGCGCGACCGCCCTGGTCGGCGAGCTCGAGCGCCGGCTGCCGACGTTCGACCAGCCGATCACGATCAACGTCAACGGCTGCCCCAACTCGTGCGCCCGCATCCAGACCGCCGACATCGGCCTCAAGGGCGTCCTCGCGGGCGACGAGGAGGGCTACCAGGTGCACCTCGGCGGCGGTCTGGGACTGACGAGCGGGCTCGGCCGGACGCTGCGCGGCCTGCGCGTGCCGTCCTCGGAGCTGCCGGACTACGTCGAGCGCGTCACGCGCCGCTTCGACGAGCAGCGGCAGCCCGGCGAGCTCTTCGCGCAGTGGGCGCACCGTGCCGACGAGGCGGACCTGCGATGAGCGAGCCGGATGCCGGCCAGCGCGCCGTGCCCTACTACTGCCCGTTCTGCGCGGGGGAGGACCTGTGGCCGGCCGGCGAGACGCACGGCCAGTGGGAGTGCCGCTCGTGCGCGCGTGCGTTCGCGCTGCGCTTCCTCGGCCTGGTGGGTGCGCGATGAGCGCGACGACGCGTCCGGTGACCGAGCTGACGCCCGACGAGCTGCGAGCGCTGGCGGAGCAGGCGGGCCGTGACCTCGAGGGCGCGCACCCGGGCGACGTCCTGCGATGGGCGCGCGCCGTGTTCGGCTCCGACCTCGTGCTGGCCTCGTCGATGGGTGACGAGGTGCTCGTCGACATCGCGGCGAAGGCCGCGCCGGGCATCGACGTCATCTTCCTGGACACCGGCTACCACTTCGCCGAGACGCTCGGCACGCGCGACTACTACGCCGACTTCACGGACGTGAACCTGCGCACGGTCCTGCCGCTGCGCACCGTCGCGGAGCAGGACGCCGAGCACGGTCCGCGCCTCCACGAGCGGGACCCGAACCTGTGCTGCGCGCTGCGCAAGGTCGAGCCGCTCGAGCGCGGCCTCGCTCCCTACACGGCATGGGTCACCGGCATGCGCCGCGAGGACGCCCCCACGCGCACCGACATCACGGTCGTCGGGTGGGACGCCCGGCGGTCCAAGGTCAAGCTCAACCCCCTGGCCGCGTGGACCTGGGGCGACGTGAACGCGTACGTCGCGGAGCACCACGTGGTGCTCAACCCGCTGCGTGAGCTGGGGTACGCCTCGATCGGCTGCGCGCCCTGCACGCGCGCGGTCGCACCGGGTGAGGACCACCGGGCCGGACGCTGGGCAGGCACGAACAAGACGGAATGCGGGCTGCACACATGACGACGATCTCCACCGACACCCCCACCGTGGTCGGGGCCCCCGGCACCCCGCGGCTGACCCAGCTGGACGCCCTGGAGTCCGAGGGCATCCACGTGATGCGTGAGGTCGCGGGTGAGTTCGAGCGACCCGTGCTGCTGTTCTCCGGCGGCAAGGACTCGATCGTCATGCTGCACCTCGCGCGCAAGGCCTTCTGGCCCGCGCCGGTGCCGTTCCCCGTCATGCACGTCGACACCGGGCACAACTTCCCGGAGGTCATCGAGTACCGGGACCGCACGGTCGCCGAGCTCGGTCTGCGCCTCGTCGTGGCCAGCGTCCAGGACGCGATCGACGACGGCCGCGTGGTCGAGCGCCCCGGCGGCTCACGCAACCCGCTGCAGACGGTGCCGCTGCTCGACGCGATCACCGCGCACCGGTTCGACGCCGTGTTCGGCGGCGGGCGACGCGACGAGGAGAAGGCGCGGGCCAAGGAGCGGATGTTCTCCCTGCGGGACGAGTTCGGGCAGTGGGACCCGCGCCGGCAGCGACCCGAGCTGTGGGACCTCTACAACGGGCGCCACAAGCAGGGCGAGCACGTGCGCGTGTTCCCGCTGTCGAACTGGACCGAGCTCGACGTGTGGCGGTACATCGAGCGCGAGGGCATCGACCTGCCGGACATCTACTTCACGCACGAGCGCGACGTGTTCGCGCGCGACGGCATGTGGCTCACCGCGGGTTCCTGGGGCGGGCCGCGTCCCGACGAGCACGTCGAGCGGCGGCATGTCCGCTACCGGACGGTCGGCGACATGAGCTGCACCGGCGCCGTCGACTCGACGGCCGCCGACGTCGCGGACGTCATCGCCGAGGTGGCCGCGAGCCGGCTCACCGAGCGCGGCGCGACCCGCGCGGACGACCGAGCCTCCGAGGCCGCCATGGAGGACCGCAAGCGCGAGGGGTACTTCTGATGGGCACGCACGCACCGGCCGGGCTGGCACAGCCCGCGCCGTCCGACGTCACCGCGGTCGTCGACCTCGACGACCACACGCAGCGCGACCTCCTGCGGCTGGCGACCGCAGGCTCCGTCGACGACGGCAAGAGCACCCTCATCGGCCGGCTGCTGTACGACACGAAGTCGGTGCTGGCCGACCAGCTGTCGGCGGTCGAGCGCGCCACGGCCGCCCGCGGCGGGGGCGGCGCGGGCGTCGACCTCGCGCTGCTGACCGACGGTCTGCGGGCCGAGCGCGAGCAGGGCATCACGATCGACGTCGCGTACCGCTACTTCTCGACGGCCCGCCGCGCGTTCGTCCTGGCGGACACGCCCGGCCACGTGCAGTACACGCGCAACATGGTCACGGGCGCCTCGACCGCCGAGCTGGCGATCGTGCTCGTCGACGCCCGCAAGGGCGTGCTGGAGCAGACGCGTCGGCACGCGGCGCTGACCGCGCTGCTCGGGGTGCCGAACGTCGTGCTCGCGGTCAACAAGATGGACCTCGTGGGCTTCGACGAGGCCACGTTCCGCTCGATCGCCCGCGAGTTCGCGGACTACGCGCACGTGCTCGGGCTGCCCGCCGTGCACGCCGTGCCGCTGTCGGCGCTCGACGGTGACAACGTCGTCGACCGGTCGGTGCGCGCTCCCTGGTACGACGGGCCGACGCTCCTCGAGCTGCTCGAGAGCGTGCCGGTCGCCCGCGACGCGTCCACCGAGCCGCTGCGCCTGCCCGTGCAGTACGTCATCCGTCCGCGCACGCCGGAGCACCCGGACTACCGCGGGTACGCGGGCAAGGTCGCCTCGGGCGTCGTCCGGGTCGGCGACGAGCTGCGCGTGCTGCCGTCGGGACGCACGAGCCGCGTCGTCGCCCTCGACACGTTCGACGGGCCGCTGGAGGCCGCCGACGCGCCGCGGTCGGTGACCGTGCGGCTCGCCGACGACCTCGACGTCGCGCGCGGCGACGTCCTCGTGCCCGCCGCCGAGCACGTGGCGACGGGCCAGGACCTCGTCGGGACGGTCTGCTGGCTGACCGAGCGCCGCTCGGTCCCCGGCGCCCGGGTCCTGGTGCGTGTCGGCACGCGCACGGTGCGGGGCCTGCTGCGCGAGGTCGACGCCCGGCTGGACGTCGACACCCTCACGGTCGAGCAGTGGGACCCGGTCGACACGCTGCACACCATCGACGCGACCGACACCTCCACCGAGGCCGCGCCGCGGTCGCTGGGGCTCAACGCGATCGGACGGGCCCGGCTGCGGCTGGCCGAGCCCGTCGTGCTCGACGACTACGCGACCCACCGGCGGACCGGCGGGTTCCTCGTGGTGGACCCGGCCGACGGCAGCACGCTCGCGGCCGGGCTGATCGGCCCCACGCTGCTGGACAGGCTCGCCCCGGTACGGGCGAACGAGCGCGACGACGACTGGCTCGCCGGGGCGGGGATATGACGACGCGGCACCCCCTGCTGCTGGACCTCGCGGGCCGCCGGGTCGTGGTCGTCGGCGGCGGTCCGGTCGCCGCCCGCCGGACGCGCGGCGTGCTCGCGGACGGCGCCGACGTGCACGTCGTCGCGCCTGCGCTCTGCGAGGACCTGGCGGACCTCGCCGCGGCCGGTGCTGTCACGTGGCACGCCCGCGAGTACGCGCCCGGCGACCTCGCCGACGCGTGGCTGGTCCACACCGCGACGGGCGAACGGCGCACGGACGACGCGGTGGCAGCCGAGGCCGAGGCCGCACGCACCTGGTGCGTGCGCGCCGACGACGCCGCCGCGTCGACGGCCTGGACCCCGGCCGTCGCCCGCGCGGGCGACGTGACGGTCGCGGTGGGCGCGGGCGGCGACCCACGCCGCGCGGTCGCGCTGCGCTCCGCGCTGCAGGTGCAGCTCGACACCGGGGCCCTCCCCCTGCGTCGTCGTCGCCCGGGGGCGGGGCACGTCACGCTCGTCGGCGGCGGACCCGGCGACCCGGGCCTCATCACGACGCGCGGTCGCCGCGCGCTCGCCGAGGCGGACGTCGTCGTCGTCGACCGGCTCGCGCCGCGCGCGCTGCTCGACGAGCTCGAGCCGGACGTCGAGGTGGTCGAGGCCGGCAAGGCCCCGCACGCGCACACGCTCACGCAGAGCGAGATCAACGTGCTGCTCGTCGAACGCGCCCGCGCCGGGCAGCGGGTCGTGCGACTCAAGGGCGGCGACCCGTTCGTGCTCGGCCGCGGCGGGGAGGAGCTGGCCGCCTGCCGCGCCGCCGGCGTGGCGGTGGAGGTCGTCCCCGGCGTCACGAGCGCCATCGCCGTGCCCGGCGCGGCCGACATCCCCGTGACCCACCGCGACGTCGCCCGCCAGGTCACGATCGTCTCGGCGCACGACGCCGACACCGACTGGCAGACGCTGGCGCGGCTGCGCGGCACGCTCGTCCTCCTCATGGGTGTGGGCCGCCTCGCGGAGCACATGTCGCGCCTCGCCTCGCACGGGCTCGACCCGGCCACGCCCGTGGCGGTCGTCGAGGACGGCACCCTGCCGACCCAGCGCACGACGCTCGGCACGCTCGCCGACATCGCCGCCCGTGCGCAGGAGGTCGGTGTCCGTAACCCGGCGGTCGTGGTGGTGGGGGCCGTGGCCTCCCTGGCCGCCGCTCTGCAGGGCGAGGGCGACACCACTGCCGTGGTCGCGGCGAGATCGGCAGGTCAGGCGGCCGCGCCCGGCGCGGCGCGCGTGACGTCGCGGAGCTGAGCGCGGCGCACGCCGAGGAGCACGACGACGGCCGCGCCGCGCAGGACGACCGACGCCACGAGCGCGACCGGCGCGGACGCCTCCCGGACCCGCCCGGCCATGGCGGCTCCCCCCGTCGGGCGCCACCGGTGGCGCCTCGCGTGCTGCGGCGGGCCGTGCCCCTAGCCTGGGCGCGTGCCCGCCGACGTCGAGCTCGACCTCCTGGTGCCCGCGCGCGACGACCGGCGGCTCGCTGCGCCGCCGGGCGACGGCGACCTCGTGCGCCTCTTCGCGCGTGAGCGTGCCGACGCACGCGTCCGCGCGAACATGGTGGCGAGCATCGACGGTGCTGCGACCGGGACCGACGGTCGTTCCGGCTCGCTCGGCACACCGGCGGACCGCCGGGTGTTCGCGGTGCTCCGGGCCCTGGCCGACGTCGTGCTCGTCGGGGCCGGCACCGTGCGGGCCGAGGGCTACCGGGAGCTCCCGGTCGCCGCCCACCTGCGCGCCGCGCGTGAGGCCGCCGGGCTGGCACCACGGATCGAGCTCGCCGTGGTCACCCGCCGCGGCGACGTGCCGAGGGGCCTGCGAGGCGGCCCCCACCCGCCGTTCGTCGTGACGGGAGCGGGCGGCGCCGAGCGGGCCCGCGCAGCGGTCGGGGCCGACCGGGCACTGGTCGTGCCGGGCGCACGTGACCCCGACTCCCCCGATCTGCGGGCGGCCGTCCACGTCCTGGGTGCGCGGGGCCTGCGGCACGTGCTGGCCGAGGGCGGACCGCGCCTGCTGGCCGACCTGCTCGCCGCCGACGTCGTCGACGAGCTGTGCCTGACGACCAGCCCGCTGCTGCTCGCGGGCGACGCGCCCCGGCCCGCGATGGGCGCGTCCGCGCTCGACCCGGCCCGTCGGGCGTGGCTGCGCCACCTGCTGCACGCGAGCGACGGCACGCTCCTGGCCTGCTGGGACCTGCGTGCACCCGTAGGCTCGGGGACGTGACCGCCACCATCCTCGTCCTCACCGAGGACACCCTCGCCGAGTCCGACGTCCGCCAGATCGTGGGTCTGCACCCCGACGAGACGCCCAGCTACCGGGTGCTCGTGCCCGCCGACACCGAACGCCCCCTCGTCCCCTGGATCATCGACGCACTGAGCATGGGCGAGCTGCGCGAGGCCTGGGACCGGGCTACCGGCCACGAGCCCAGCCGCACGCAGGCGCGCGAGACCGCGGCGCAGCAGATCGCCGGCAGCGTCGCGGCGTTCACCGCCGCGGGACGGACCGCGACGGGTGAGGTCACGGACGACGACCCGTTGCCCGCACTGCGCAGCGCCGTCGCCGGCGGTGACGTGCGTGAGGTCGTCGTCGTGACGTACCCGCACATGGTGGAGGACACCTTCCACACCGACTGGGCCTCGCGGGCCCGCGAGGAGCTGCACGTCCCCGTGCTCCACCTCTACTCGGGGACCAGCGAGCTCGGCTGACCGGCCGTCGCAGAGGCGCACCTCAGCGCAGGGGGTACCCCGCGCGCTCCACGGTGCGACGCGCCAGCACGTCCAGGGAGTCGACGTACCGGTCGTCGGCGAGCAGGTCGTGCGCGGCGGCGACGACCGACAGCTCGGTGCACCCGAGGACGACGACGTCGGCCCCGCGCGCGCGCAGCCGGTCGGCGACGGCGTGCAGCGCCGCGACGTCGGCCGGCAGACCGGCCTTGACCTGGTCGTAGATGATCCCCATGACGGCCTCCTGGTCGGCGTCGTCGGGGACCAGGGTCTGCAGGCCGCGCACCTCGAAGGCCCGCTGGTACACGTGCGCGGCGAGGGTACCGCTCGTCGCGAGGACGCCCACGCGGGCCGTGCCGGGCCGGGCTGCGACCTCGTCGGCCGTCTCGTCCACGATGCTGAGCACCGGCACGTCGACGGCGGCCGCGACCTCGTCGGTGAAGTGGTGCGCGGTGTTGCACGGGACGACCACGAAGCCGACGCCGAGCCGCTCGAGGCGCCGGGCGTCGTCCGCCATGACGGGCCCCGGGTCCTCGTCCGAGCGCCCCAGGATGTACGCCGTGCGGTCCGGGATCGTCGAGTGCTGGAGCACGACCAGGTCGACGTGGTCCTGGTCGCGCTCGGCGGCGGTGTGCCGGACGACGAGGTCGAGGAAGCACACCGTCGCGGCCGGGCCGACGCCGCCGATGACGCCGACCTCGACCCGGCCGCGGGCCGGTGCCACGCTCACGCGCCGCCCGTCGGGTAGTACCGCCGGTACTTGCGCACCTGGTTGGCCTGCGCGACCGCAAGGTACGCCAGCCGCCGCGGGTCGGTCTCGGCGCGGTACCACAACGGGTTGGTGGCGCGTCCGGCGCGCCCCAGCGCGCGGGTGCGCGCACGCAGCGCCGGGTCGGCGACGTACCGGCGCAGGAGCCACCGTGGCAGCACCGTGTACAGGTGCGGCTCGGTGAGGTGGTCGGGGGCGCCGTCCGGCAGCGGGTCGAGCCCCTGGACGTGCTCGCGCACGTACAGCTCGGCGGTGTTGCGCCCGCCGGCGGTGAGGTAGAAGTTCGACCGCCCGAGCCGCGGGTTGAGCTCGAAGAACACCGTGCGCCCGTCACGCGGGTCGTACTTCAGGTCGAAGTTGGCGTAGCCGGTCCACCCGAGGTGCTCGAGCAGCCGGACCGCCTGCGCGACGATCTGCTCGTCGTGCCCCGTGATGATGCCGGCCGGGTTCCCCAGTGCGCCCGGGGTGTGCTCCTCGAGGAGCACGTGCCCGAACCCGGAGAACCGCACCGTGCCGCCCGCGTCGCTGTAGCACGTGAGGATCCGCATGCCGGAGTCGTCGCCCGGGATGAGGTCCTGCACGACGAACCGACCCTGGTACCCCGACGCCTGCACGCGGGCGAGCAGGTCGGCGAGCTGCGCGGGCGAGTCGACGGTGAAGACCTTCTTCTTCCCCGGGAACTCGACCAGGTGGTACGCCGCGGTGTCCGCGGCCTTGGCGATCACCGGGAAGCGCAGCGCCGAGGTGTCCGGCGTGCCACCGCCCTGCACGTCGTGCACGACGGTCGCGGGGTGGTCGATGCCGAGCTCGGCGCAGAGCTCGCCGAAGAGCACCTTGTCCGTGACCCGGTCGAGCGTCGCCACGTCGACGTACGGGATCGTGTAGAGGTCCTCGAGCTGCGCGCGGTTCTCGACGATCGTGCGGACCAGCCAGTCGGCGCTGCCGAGCAGCACCCGGTCGGTGCCGGGGTGCTGCTCCGCGACCTCCCGCAGGCGTCGGACCACGGTCGGCCCGTCGTCGATCCCCGGTTCCACGACGTTCTCGAGGATCCGGGAGTGCCGCACGAGGCCCGTCGAGACCGACGACACCACGACCGAGCGCACGCCGTACGCCTCGTGGAACGTGCGCGCCAGCGAGTACGCACCCACGTCGCCGCCCAGGACGACCGGCTGCAGCCGCGGCGCGGGGACCTGTGCCCCCGTGCGCCGGCTCACCAGGTCTGCTCGGCGCGGTCGCCGGACCAGTCCGTGTGGAAGGTCCCGTCGCGGTCCGTGCGGCGGTACGTGTGCGCACCGAAGAAGTCCCGCTGCGCCTGGATGAGGTTGGCGGGCAGCCGCTCGGCGCGCACGCCGTCGTAGTACGCGAGGGACGACGAGAAGGCGGGCGTCGGGACGCCGTGCGCGGCCGCAGCGGACACGACACGACGCCACGCGGCGACGCCGTTCGCGACGGCCGCCGTGAAGTACGGGTCCGCCAGGAGCAGCGGCAGGTTCGGGTCGCGCTCGTACGCCTGCGTGATGCGGTCGAGGAACTTGGCGCGGATGATGCAGCCGCCCCGCCAGATCCGTGCCATCGCACCCCGGTCGATGTCCCAGCCGTACTGCGCGCTGGCGGCCGCGATCTGGTCGAAGCCCTGCGAGTAGGCCACGACCTTCGACGCGTACAGCGCCAGGCGGACGTCCTCCATGAACGCGCCGGGGTCGGGGATGTTCCACGCCAGGGTGTCGGCCGGCAGGACGCCGCGTGCGGCAGCGCGCTGCGGCGCGGAGCCGGACAGCGCCCGTGCGAACGTGGCCTCGGCGATGCCGGTGATCGGCACGCCCAGCTCGAGGCCGTTCTGGACGGTCCAGCGGCCGGTGCCCTTCTGCTCGGCGGCGTCGGCGACGACGTCGACGAACGGGCGCCCGGTCGCGGCGTCGGTGTGCGCGAGGACCTCGGCGGTCACCTCGATGAGGAACGACTCCAGGTCACCGGTGTTCCACGCCGCGAAGACCTCACCGATCTCCGGCGCGGACGCACCGAGGCCGCTGCGGAGCAGGTCGTACGCCTCGGCGATGAGCTGCATGTCGGCGTACTCGATGCCGTTGTGCACCATCTTGACGAAGTGCCCGGCTCCGTCAGGCCCGACGTGCGTGCAGCACGGCACGCCGTCGACCTTCGCCGAGATCGCCTCGAGGATCGGGCCCAGCGACTCGTAGGACTCCGTCGTCCCGCCGGGCATGATCGACGGGCCGTTGAGCGCACCCTCCTCGCCGCCCGACACACCCGTGCCCACGAAGTGCAGGCCCTTGTCGCGCAGGGCCGCCTCCCGGCGGATCGTGTCGGGGAAGTGCGCGTTGCCGGCGTCCACGACGATGTCACCGGGCTCCAGCAGCGGCACGAGCTCGTCGATCACGGCGTCGGTCGGGGCACCGGCCTGCACCATGACGACGACCTTGCGCGGCCGCGCGAGGGACGCCACGAAGTCCGCCATCGACTCCGACGGGACGAACGTGCCGTCGCTCGCGTGGTCGGCGACCAGCGACTGCGTGCGCGCGTACGTGCGGTTGTGGACGGCGACCGTGTACCCGTGCCGCGCGAAGTTGCGGGCCAGGTTGCGGCCCATGACGGCCAACCCGGTGACGCCGATCTGCGCGGTTCCGACGGCCGACGACGGGACTGACATCACAGAGCGCTCCTTCATGCCGGGTGAGCACGCGACACCGTGTGGCGGTGCCGCGCCTGGGGGCCGGCACCGGCACGAGCGAGACGTGCGGATGCGTCGACGAGCCTAGTGCGCGCAGGGCCGCGCGCCGTCGGCGTGCCGGGGACCGAGACGCGCGGCGTCACCGTACGCTCGCCGCGTGACCCCAGCCGGACCCGAGGACGTCCCCGCCGAGTTCGTCCGTGCCCTGCGTTCACTGCGTGGTGTACCCCTGCGGCCCGAGATCGTGCTCGACGAGGTACCCGGTCCCGCCCGGATCGCGCCGTTCTCGGCTGCGCTCACGGCCGAGGTCCGGACCGCACGTCGTTCGGTCGCCGCGGAGGACCTGGCCTCGGGGCGCTTCGTCGTGCTGTACGACCCCGAGGGCCAGGAGGCGTGGGAGGGGTCGTTCCGGCTCGTCACGCTCGTGCGGGCGAGCCTCGAGGCCGAGGTCGGTGCGGACCCCCTGCTCGCGGAGGTCGCGTGGTCGTGGTTCCGCGACGCGCTGGCGTCGGCGGGCGTCGACCCGCACGCGGCCGGCGGCACCGTGACGCGCGTGCTGTCGCAGAGCTTCGGCGCGCTCGACCGGCGCGACGAGCAGACCGAGCTGGAGATCCGCGCGTCGTGGACGTCCTGGGACGAGCAGCTCGGACCGCACCTGACGGCCTGGTCGACCCTGATGTGCACGGCCGCGGGTCTGCCGCCGCTGCCCGAGGGCGTCGTGCCGCTCCCGCGCCGCTGAGGGCGCTCATGCACCGGCTCAAGTCCGTCGCCACCGCTGCCGATGCACCGGACGTGACCATCGAGCCTCTTCGACGCGACGTCCGAGACCTCCCGGCACGTCGGGCGCCGGGCGTCGCCGCCCTGCCCACGACGCGGCGCATGACCCCGACCACCGGCCCCGCCCGTCACCCCATGTGCGTGGTCGTCACGCAGATCGCCGACGGTGAGGGCGAGACCCTGGTCCGGGCCCTGCGCCGGCGGGGCGCCCACCGCGTGGTGGTGCTCGCTCGGCGCGCCGGCCGTCAGGAGCTGCGCACGCTGCTCGCCGGCGGGCTGCGTGGGGGCGTCGCCAGCACGACGGAGGCGTCAGCCGCCCCGCAGCGCCAGGCACCCGCGCCGTCGCTGCCGACCGCCGAGCTCAGCGCGCGCGAGCTCAGCGTGCTGGCGCGTGTCGCCGAGGGGCGCACGAACCGTCTCATCGGCGAGGAGCTGGGCCTGTCGGCCCTCACGGTCAAGAGCCACCTCGCGCGCATCTCGCGCAAGCTCGGCACGGGCGACCGGGCGGAGCTGGTCGCCATCGCGATCCGCACCCGGATGATCGACTGAACGTCCCGACGGACCGGTCGCAGGTGGTCGCAGCGGGCATGACGTCGACGCCCGTGCGGACGGGCGCCCGTGTCGCGGCACGCACGACGCGCCCCGCGGCTGCACGGAGGCACCGCCGCAGTCGCCTACGGTTGTGGGCATGAAGGCCGAGGCGTCGCGGGACACCACAGGTGCGGACGAGCGCCCTGACGTGACAGAGCCCGTCGTCGTCCCGTTGCTCGAACCCGCGGACGGCGTCCCGGCCGTCGTCGCCACGCCGGCGGCGCTCGAGGCGACGATCGCGGCGTTCGCCGCGGGGACCGGCCCGGTCGCCGTCGATGCCGAGCGGGCGTCCGGCTACCGCTACGGGCAGCGCACCTACCTCGTGCAGCTGCGGCGTGAGGACGCGGGTACGGCCCTCATCGACCCGATCGCACTGCCGGACCTGTCCGCCCTGTCGGATGCTCTCGTCGGCGTCGAGTGGGTGCTGCACGCGGCCTCCCAGGACCTGCCGGGTCTCGCGGAGCAGGGCATGCACCCGTCCCGCGTCTTCGACACCGAGCTCGCGGCGCGGCTGCTGGGCATGGAGCGCGTCGGGCTCGCCGCGGTCGTCGCCGACACGCTGGGGCTGGGGCTGGCCAAGGAGCACTCCGCCGTGGACTGGTCGACCCGCCCCCTGCCGGCGGAGTGGCTGCGGTACGCCGCCCTCGACGTGGAGGTGCTGGTCGAGGTCCGGCAGGTGCTGGCCGAGCGGCTCGCCGTGTCGGGGAAGGCGGAGTGGGCGCGCCAGGAGTTCGAGGCGGTCCGGACGGCGCCGCCGGCGGCTCCCCGTGCCGAGCCGTGGCGGCGGGTCTCCGGCCTCCACAACGTCCGCGACAGGCGGCGCCTCGCCGTCGTCCGCGAGCTGTACGCGACGCGTGACCGCAACGCCCGCGAGCGCGACATCTCCCCCGGCCGTGTCCTGCCCGACGCTGCGATCGTCGCGGCGGCCCAGGCGCTGCCCCGCACGGTGGGGCAGCTGGTCGCGCTGCCGCCCTTCGCGGGCAAGGGGACGCGTCGGCGGGCCGCGCTGTGGCAGTCGGCGATCGACCGTGCCGTCGCGCTGCCCGACGACGAGCTGCCCAGCGCGCGAGGTCCTGCGACCGACGGACCGCCGCCGGCCCGCGTGTGGGCCGACCGCGACCCCGCCGCAGCGCGCCGGCTCGCGGCAGCCCGCGCGCTCGTCGCGGACCTCTCGCTGGAGCACACCGTCCCGGTGGAGAACCTGGTGCAGCCCGACCTGCTGCGGCGTCTGTGCTGGTCGCCGCCCAGGCCGGCGGACGAGGCCGGCATCGCTGCGGCGATGACGGCAGGTGGTGCGCGCGCGTGGCAGGTCGAGCTGCTCGCCGGACGTCTGGCGACGGAGCTCGCCGACTCCTGAGGTCCGCCGGGGACGCGGCCGTCTTGCGCCGCTAGTTACTCTTGAGTAACTTCGCCTGTCCAGGGACGATGGTCCCTGCCCACGCACCCCGCGCAGCGCTGCGCGCCGCTCCCCCGGACACCGCCGTCCCCCAGGAGGACCGATGCCGATCACGTCCCACCCCGACGCCCGGGTGCCCGCCGCCCGCCGTGTCGTCTTCGTCGACGGGGTACGCACCCCGTTCGGCCGCGCCCGGAAGGACGGCCTGTACGCGCACACGCGCGCCGACGACCTGGCCGTCAAGACCGTCCGGGAGCTGCTGCGCCGCCACCCGCAGCTGCCCGCCGAGCGCGTCGACGACGTGGCGCTGGCAGCCACGACCCAGCAGGGCGACCAGGGACTGACGCTCGGCCGCACGGTCGCGATGCTCGCGGGCCTGCCGGCGACGGTCCCCGGGTTCGCGATCGACCGCATGTGCGCGGGTGCCATGACGGCCGTGACGACGACGGCCGCCGCGATCGGTTTCGGCGCGCAGGACGTCACCATCGCAGGCGGCGTCGAGCACATGGGTCACCACCCCATGGGCTTCGACGCCGACCCGAACCCGCGGTTCCTCGCCGAGCGGCTGGTGGCGCCCGACGCGCTGAACATGGGGGTGACCGCGGAGAACCTGCACGACCGTTTCCCGGCCCTGACGCGCGAGCGCGCCGACGCGTACGGCGTCGCCAGCCAGGAGAGGTACGCCGCCGCCCTCGCCGCCGGGCACATCGAGCCGGACCTCGTGCCCGTCGCGCTGCGCGACCCGGAGCACGGCTGGGGCCTGGCCACCGCGGACGAGCCCCCGCGCCCCGGCACCACGGTCGAGGCGATCGCCGCCCTGCCGACGCCGTTCCGGCCCGGTGGACGGGTCACCGCCGGCACGTCCGCCCCGCTGACCGACGGCGCGGCCGCGTGCCTGCTGGCTGCCGAGGACGTCGCCGTGGAGCTCGGTCTGCCGGTGCGCATGCGCCTGGTGTCGTTCGCCTACGCCGGCGTCGAGCCCGAGGTCATGGGCCTGGGCCCGGTGCCTGCGACCCACAAGGCGCTCGAGCGTGCCGGGCTGACGATCGACGACATCGGGCTGATCGAGATCAACGAGGCGTTCGCGGTCCAGGTGCTGTCGTTCCTCGACGCGTTCGGCATCGCCGACGACGACCCGCGCGTCAACCCGTACGGCGGCGCCATCGCGGTGGGCCACCCCCTCGCGTCGTCCGGCGTGCGGCTGATGACGCAGCTCGCGCGCCAGTTCGAGCAGCACCCCGAGGTCCGGTACGGCATCACGACGATGTGCGTCGGACTGGGCCAGGGCGGCACCGTCGTCTGGGAGAACCCGAGCTTCGACGCCGAGGAGGCCGCCCGATGAGCACGTCCGCACCGCGCCCCGAGCGCGTCACCCACTCCCTCGTACGCGACGTGCGCCTGCCGGGCGACCTGGGCACCCTCGCGCTCGTCACGCTGGACAACGGCCTGGACCACACCAAGCCGACCACCCTCGGCCCCCAGGGCATCGCCGAGCTCACGTCCGTGCTCCGCGCGCAGCAGGAGCGCGCGCACGCCGGGCAGATCGCGGCGCTGGCCGTGACCGGCAAGCCGTACTTCCTCGCCGCAGGCGCCGACCTCATGCAGGTCGCCGGCGTCACGACGCGCGACGAGGCGCTCGCGCTGGGTCGCCGCGGGCACGAGGCGTACCGGCTCCTGGGCGAGCTGGGCGTCCCCACCTTCGCGTTCGTCAACGGCGTCGCCCTCGGCGGTGGCCTCGAGGTCGCGCTCAACTGCGACTACCGCACGGCGTCCGCCGACGTGCGGGCCCTCGCCCTGCCCGAGACCGGGCTCGGCCTCGTGCCGGGCTGGGGCGGCGCGTACCTCGTGCCGCGGCTCGTGGGCATCGAGAAGGCCCTGGAGGTCGTCCTCACACGCCCGGGCGCCAACAAGCCGTACACCGCGCAGCAGGCCGCCCAGATCGGCCTCGTCGACGCCGTGCTGGACCCGGCGGACTTCCTCGAGGAGTCGGTGCGCTGGGCGGCGCGCGTGCTGTCGGGCGAGGTCACGGTGGAGCGACGCCCGCTCGACGACGCCGCGACGTGGGACGCCGCCGTGGCGGCCGCACGCGCCCGCCTCGACGCGGTCGTCCACGGGTCGCGTCCGGCACCGGGGCGTGCGCTCGACCTCATGGCCGCCGCGCGCGACGCCGACAAGGACAGCGCGTTCGCGGCCGAGGACGAGGCGCTGGCCGACCTCATCCTGAGCGACGAGATGCGCGCGAGCGTCTACGCGTTCGGCCTGGTCCAGGGCGGCAAGAAGCCGACGGGCGCGCCCGACGGGCAGCTGGCGCGGCCGGTCACGCGGGTCGGCGTGGTCGGCGCGGGGCTCATGGCCGCGCAGATCGCACTGCTGTTCGCACAGCGGCTCGGCGTGCCCGTCGTCATGCGGGACCTCGACGAGGCCCGCGTCGAGCAGGGCCTTCGGACCGTCCGCTCCACGGTCGAGCGCCTCGTGTCCTCGGGACGCATGACGTCCGACGCGGGCGCACGCATCGTCGCGCAGGTCACCGGGTCGACGGACATCGCCGTCTTCGCCGGCTGCGACCTGGTGATCGAGGCCGTCACCGAGGTGCTCGACCTGAAGAAGCGGGTCTTCGCGGAGCTCGAGGGCGTCGTCGCGCCGGACACGATCCTCGCGACGAACACCTCGGCCTTGTCGGTCACGCGCATGGCAGCCGACCTCCAGCACCCCGAGCGCGTCGTCGGGCTGCACTTCTTCAACCCCGTCGCGGCGATGCCGCTCGTCGAGGTGGTGCAGGCGGAGCGCACCGCAGACGAGGCGCTGGCGACGGCGTTCGCCGTGGTCGCCCGGCTGCGCAAGACCGCCGTCCTCGTCAAGGACCGCCCCGGGTTCGTCGTCAACCGCCTGCTGGTGCTGCTGCTCGGCATCATCGTCGACGCCGTCGAGCACGGGACGCCGGTCGAGGAAGCAGACCGGGCGCTGGACCCGCTCGGCCTGCCGATGCCGCCCTTCGAGCTGTTCGACCTCGTCGGCCCCGCGGTCGGCCTGCACGTCCTGACCTCGCTCCGCGAGGACCTGGGCGAGCGGTTCCCCCGCTCCCCCGGCCTCGAGAAGCTCGTCGCCGAGGGCGCGCGCGTCGTCACACCCGCACCCGCCAAGGGCCTGCCCCAGGGTGTCGACCCGGCCGTGCAGGCGGTCTTCGACGCGGCCCGCGAGGCTCCTGCCGACGCCACCCCGCTCGACCGGGCCGGGGTGCTCGACGCCGTCCTGACCGCCCTCACGGTCGAGGTCGGCCTCATGCTCGAGGAAGGCGTCGTGGCCACGCCGCAGCAGATCGACCTCTGCATGATCCTGGGCGCCGGGTGGGGCTTCCACCTCGGGGGCATCACGCCGCACCTGGACCGCACCGGCTACAGCGAGCGGGTCCTTGGCCGCCGCCTCCTGCCGGACGGCATGGCCAACGTCCCGACCCCCTGACCCGCTCCCCAGAACTGGATTGCTCTCTCACCCCGTGGTGAGAGAGCAATCCAGCCACCCCCAGTGGTGAGAGAGCAATCCAGCCACCCTCACGGTCGTGAGAGAGCAATCCAGCCACCGTCACGGTCGTGAGAGAGCAATCCAGCCACCGTCACGGTCGTGAGAGAGCAATCCAGCCACCCCCACGGTGGTGAGAGTTCGATCCAGCCACCCCCTCCGGCTGGGACACCACGACACGGCTAGCAGGGCTGTGGGGCGAGGCGACCACAGCCCCGCGGCCAGCGCTCCCATTCCACAGGTCAGGGGTTCCGGGACCGCCGGGGACGGCACCCACGGCAGTGTCCCCGTCATGACCAGTGCGACCGTGATCGACATGAGGGAGCTCCGCGCCGCGGGCAGGTCGTGGAAGGCGATCCATCGCCTCGAGCAGTCCGGCGACTACGTGCAGATGTTCCGCAGCGTGCTCGTGCGCCGCTCGGCGCTCGACGACCCCGAGGTGCGTGCCCGCGCGATCAGCACGGTGCTGCCGCCGGTCGGCGCCGTGTGCAGGGAGTCGGCGGCATGGCTGCACGGCATCGACACCAGGGCGCCTGGCCTGCACCTGCAGCCCCCGGCCCTCCAGTGCGTCGTGCCGGTGGGAGTGTCTCGCGTTCGGCGCTCGGGTCAGCGGTGCTGGGTCAGCGACGCCCCGCAGGACGACGTCCATGTGGTGCGCGGGGTCCCGGCGACCACACCGGCGCGAACCGCGCTCGACCTGGCCCGCTACGCCCCGCGGTTCCTCGCACTGGCCGCTGTCGACGCGTACGCGCACCAGGGACACGTCGACCCACCCGACCTCGAGCGACGCGCGCGCCTCCTGGCCGGCGCGCGCAACATCGCACGCGCGCGGTTCGTGATCGAGGAGTGCGAACCGGCCACGGAGTCAGCCGGCGAGTCGTGGCTGCGCCTCCGCCTCGTCGAGGCCGAGCTGCCTCGTCCCCAGGCACAGATCCGCATCCGCGATGCTGCCGGGCGGGAGGTCTACCGGCTCGACCTGGGCTACCCGGCCGTGCGCGTCGGCGTCGAGTACGACGGTGAGGCGTTCCATCACGCGACGCACGCCCAGCTCGTGGCCGACGACCGACGTCGGCGGGATCTGGCCCGAAGGTTCGGCTGGAACGTGATCGGGGTGCACCGGGGAGACGTCCTGGGGCGTCGCAACGACCTCGAGCGGACCGTGGCCGGGCTCATCGGCTTCACGGGTGTGCTGATGGCTCGACAGCAGTGGTGACGCGCCCGGGCTCTCGGGCGCTGGATCGCACTCTCACGCCCTCAGCGGGGTGACTGGATCGCACTCTCACGCCCTCATGAGGTGACTGGATCGCACTCTCACGCCCCTGGGCGGTGAGGGCGTCAGAACGTCGGCAGTCCGCGGGCGCGGAAGACGTCGCGGACGGACTCGGTGGTCTCGTGCGACGGGGGCTCGGTGTCCTCGAGCTCGTAGCGAAGGCCCAGGTCGGCCCACTTGTCACGGCCCATCTGGTGGAACGGCAGCACCTCGACCCGCTCGACGGCCTCACCGAGGGACGCCACGTAGTCGGCGACCGCCTCGACGTTCTCGGGCGCGTCGGTCAGGCCGGGGACCAGGACGAACCGGATCCACATGCGATTGCCGCGGGCGGCCAGGCGCCGGCCGAAGTCGAGCGTCGGCTGCAGCTCGCGGCCCGTGACCCGCTTGTACGTGTCCGGGAGTCCGGACTTCACGTCGAGCAGCACGAGTGAGACGTCGTCGAGCATCTCGTCAGTGGCCTGGGCACCGAGGTACCCGGACGTGTCGAGCGCCACCGGCACGTCCATGGCGTCCGCACCGCGCACGAGACGCCGGACGAACGCCGGCTGCATGAGCGGCTCACCACCGGAGATCGTCAGGCCGCCACCCGTGGCCTTGAACACGCCGCGGTAGCGCGCGATGCGGGTGAGGAGCTCGTCCGCGGAGACGTCGGTCCCCCGGCGCATCTGCATCGTGTCGGGGTTGTGGCAGTACAGGCACTGCAGCGGGCACCCGGACAGGAAGACCGTCAGACGGGTTCCCGGACCGTCGACCGCGGTCACGAGCTCCCAGGAGTGGACGGAGCCCACACGCCCCTCGCGGACCGCCGCGAGGCGCTCGCTGCGCTCGGCCTCCGTCGTCTCGAGGCCCGCGGTCCCGTGACCCTGCGTGCGCGTGTGCGAGCCGCCGACGAGCGGCAGACCGAGCGGCACGACCGGTGCCCCGGTCTGCTCGGTGGTGCTGGTCATCGTCGCCTCGCCCAGGTCGGTCGTGCAGGATGCGGACGCCCGGCCCGGCGGTGGGACCGCCGGGCCGGGCGTGTGGATCAGACCCCGCCGTGGAACGTGCGGGACAGCACGTCGAGCTGCTGCTCGCGCGTCAGCCGCACGAAGTTCACGGCGTAGCCCGAGACGCGGATCGTCAGCTGCGGGTAGTTCTCCGGGTGCTCCATGGCATCCACGAGCGTCTCGCGGTTCAGCACGTTGATGTTCATGTGGTACCCGGCGGACAGCACGTACGCGTCCAGCAGACCGACGAGGTTCGTCACCTGCTCCTCCGGCGTCCGGCCGAGCCCGGAAGGCACGATCGACGAGGTGAGCGAGATGCCATCCTGCGCCTCGGAGTACGGCAGCTTGGCGACCGACAGCGCGGATGCCAGCATGCCGTGCGTGTCACGGCCGTTCATCGGGTTGGCGCCAGGCGCGAAGGGCTCGCCGAGCTTGCGCCCGTCGGGGGTCGACCCGGTGTTCTTGCCGTACACGACGTTCGACGTGATCGTCAGCACCGACTGCGTGTGCAGCGCGTTGCGGTAGGTCGGCACCGCGCGGATCTTCTCCATGAAGCGCCGCACGAGCCACACCGCGATGTCGTCGGCCCGGTCGTCGTCGTTGCCGTACGTCGGGAAGTCGCCCTCGATCGCGTACTCCGTGATGAGGCCGTCCGCGGTCCGCAGGGGCGTCACCTTGGCGTACTTCATCGCCGACAGCGAGTCCGTGACGACGGACAGACCGGCGATGCCGCAGGCCAGCGTCCGCAGGACGGTGCGGTCGTGCAGCGCCATCTCGATGCGCTCGTACGCGTACTTGTCGTGCATGTAGTGCACGCAGTTCAGCGCGTCGACGTACGTCTCGGCCAGCCAGTCGAGCGTCTTGTCGAACTTGGCGAGCACGTCGTCGTAGTCGAGCACGTCGCCCTCGACGGGCGCGCTGACCGGGGCGATCTGCTTGCCGGTGATCTCGTCACGGCCACCGTTGATCGAGTAGAGCAGCGCCTTGGCGACGTTGACCCGTGCACCGAAGAACTGCATCTGCTTGCCGACCCGCATCGGGGACACGCAGCACGCGATGGCCGCGTCGTCGCCCCAGGAGGCGCGGATGAGCTCGTCGGACTCGTACTGCACGGCCGACGTGTCGATCGACACCTGGGCGCAGAACCGCTTGAAGCCCTCGGGCAGGCGCTCGCTCCAGAACACCGTCATGTTCGGCTCGGGGGCCGGGCCGAGGTTGTACAGCGTCTGCAGGAACCGGAACGACGTCTTCGTGACGAGCGGGCGCCCGTCCTCGCCGATGCCGCCGATGGACTCCGTCACCCAGGTCGGGTCGCCCGAGAAGAGCTGGTCGTACTCCGGCGTGCGCAGGAAGCGGACGATGCGCAGCTTGATGACGAAGTCGTCGATGATCTCCTGCGCCTGCTCCTCGGACAGCACGCCTGCGGCGATGTCCCGCTGCAGGTACACGTCGAGGAAGGTGGAGGTGCGGCCCAGCGACATCGCGGCGCCGTTCTGCTCCTTCACGGCGGCGAGGTAGCCGAAGTACAGCCACTGCACGGCCTCGCGGGCGTTGGTCGCCGGCTGCGAGATGTCGTAGCCGTAGGAGGCCGCCATCTGCTTGAGCTCGCCCAGCGCGCGGATCTGCTCGGAGAGCTCCTCGCGGTCCCGGATGACGTCCTCGACGGACCGCTCCATGTCGAGCGAGGCCTTCTCGAGCTTCTTGGCGGCGATGAGCTGGTCGACGCCGTACAGCGCGACACGGCGGTAGTCGCCGATGATGCGACCGCGGCCGTAGGCGTCCGGCAGGCCAGTAATGATGTGGGACGAGCGCGCGGCGCGGACGTTCGGCGGGTACACGTCGAAGACCCCGTCGTTGTGGGTCTTGCGGTACTTCGTGTAGATGTCGATGATCTCCTGCGGCGCCTCGTACCCGTAGGTCTCCAGCGACGTCTGCACCATCCGCCAACCGCCGTTGGGGATGATGGCGCGCTTCAGCGGGGCGTCGGTCTGCAGGCCGACGATGACCTCGTTGCCCTCGTCGATGTAGCCAGGGGCGTGCGACGTGATGGTCGACGGCGTGGTGGGGTCGACGTCGTAGACGCCCTTCTCACGCTCGGCCGGGAACATCTCCGAGAGCTTGGCCCAGATGCCCGTGGTGCGGGCCGTGGGTCCGGCGAGGAAGCTCGCGTCGCCCTCGTAGGGCGTGTAGTTGCGCTGGATGAAGTCACGGACGTCGACCTGGTCGGTCCACGGTCCCGTGACGAATCCCTCCCAGGCCGCGGGTACGGCAATGTCGCTGCGGTTACTGGGTACGGAGGTGATGGACATCTGGGTCTCCCTGGGGTCCGGGTCGATGTCTCAGACGCTACGGATCAAATGATGGGATGTCTTGGGACCTCGGTCCCCCGTCGACCGTCGCCGCAGTGACGCCTGCCACACGCCGGCAGGGTTCACCCGCGGGCGTGGAGCGCGGCCAGGACATCCCCCGCGACGTCGTGCGGCCCCAGCCGCAGCTCGTCGACGATCTCGTCAGGCGTCCCGTGGTCGAGGAACCGCGCCGCGATGCCGAACGACTGCACGCTCGTGCCGATGTTCGCCTCACGCGCACGCTGCGCCAGGAGCGACCCGATGCCGCCGTCGACCAGCCCGTCCTCGAGCGTCACGACGTGGTCGTGCTCACCGACGAGCTTCACGAGCGCCGTCGGCACGGGCAGTGCCCACCGCGGGTCGACGACCGTGACCGCCGCGCCGTGCGCGGCGACGAGCTCGCCGACCGCGAGCGCCGTGCCCACCATCGAGCCGATCCCGACGACGAGGACGCGACTCGCGTCACCGTCGTGCCGCGCGAGGACGTCGACGCCGTCGACGTCCTCCAGCGCGGGGACCGGGTCCCCCATCGTGCCCTTGGGGTAGCGGACGACCGTGGGGGCGTCGTCCACGTCGACCGCCTGCCGCAGCGCGGCACGCAGCGTCGGCTCGTCGCGCGGGGCGGCGAGCCGCAGGCCCGGGACGATCGAGAGCATCGCGAGGTCCCACATGCCGTTGTGGCTGGCCCCGTCGTCACCCGTGATCCCGGCCCGGTCGAGGACGAAGGTGACACCCGCGCGGTGCAGCGCGACGTCCATGAGGACCTGGTCGAACGCGCGGTTCAGGAAGGTCGCGTAGACGGCGACGACGGGGTGGAGCCCTGCGAAGGCCATGCCCGCGGCGGACGTCGCCGCGTGCTGCTCGGCGATCCCGACGTCGAACACCCGGTCGGGGAACTCGGCGGCGAACGGCGCGAGCCCCACCGGCTGCAGCATGGCCGCCGTGATGGCGACGACGTCGGGACGTCGTCGTCCGATCCGGACGATCTCGTCGGCGAACACGCTGGTCCAGCCGAAGCGCGAGGGCGCGAGCGGCAGACCCGTCTCGGGGTGGATCTTGCCGACGGCGTGGAACCGGTCCGCGACGTCCTGCTCGGCCGGCGTGTAGCCGCGCCCCTTCTCGGTGATGACGTGCACGATCACGGGCCCGCCGTACGCCCGCGCGCGGCGCAGCGCGTGCTCCACGGCCTGCTCGTCGTGCCCGTCGACCGGGCCGACGTACTTCAGGCCGAGGTCCTCGAACATGCCCTGCGGTGCGACGACGTCCTTGATGCCCTTCTTCAGGCCGTGCAGCGCCTCGTAGGCCAGCCGTCCGGGCGGGCCCGAGCGCCGCAGCGTCGTCTTGCCCCACGTGAGCACCGACTCGTAACCCTGCGTCGTGCGCAGCGTGTCGAGGTGCTGCGCGAGGCCGCCGATCGTCGGCGCGTAGGACCGTCCGTTGTCGTTGACGACGATGACCAGGCGACGGTCCACGCCGGCGGCGATGTTGTTGAGCGCTTCCCAGGCCATCCCCCCGGTGAGCGCGCCGTCACCGATCACCGCGACCGTGTGCCGGTCGCTCTCGCCGCGCAGCTGGCGCCCCTTCGCGATGCCGTCCGCCCAGGACAGGGCAGTCGACGCGTGGGAGTTCTCCACCACGTCGTGCTCGGACTCGGCCCGACTCGGGTAGCCCGACATCCCGCCGCGCCGGCGCAGCCCCGAGAAGTCCCGCCGACCGGTCAGCATCTTGTGCACGTAGGCCTGGTGCCCGGTGTCGAACACGATCGTGTCGCGCGGGGAGTCGAACACGCGGTGCAACGCGATGGACAGCTCGACCACGCCGAGGTTCGGACCGAGGTGCCCCCCGGTGCGCGAGACCTGGTCCACGAGGAACGCGCGGATCTCGTCCGCGAGGTCACTGACCTCCTGCGTCGTGAGCCGACGCACGTCCTGCGGTGACGATATGCCGTCGAGCAGCCCCACGTGGGCCTCCCTGTCGTGCCGGGTCCGACCGGCGGTGTCCCGGCGGTTCCGGACGTCCCACTCTAGATCCCGGGCAGCGGTCCGTCCTGCCGCTTGCGCGGCGGACGTCTCGCCCGCCACCGCCGACGCAGCACCACCAGTGCCCAGATTGCCACGGCCAGCACGAGCAGCACGAGCACCGGCAGGAAGACCGCGATCAGGCTCAGCCCGACCGACGCGCCGTCCTCGAGGGTCGAGACGACCGGCGCGCCGAGCCCGCCCGTGCCTGCGTTGACCACCGGCCGCGCGGCGGCCTTGCCGGCGTGCACGAGCCCGGAGACGACGACGCCCGCGACGATCGGCAGCCACGGGTTGTCCTGGACCCACGACGACGTCTCGAGCTCCTCGGCGGCGGACGTCGCGGCGAACACGATCCCGCCGGTCGCGGGCCGGATGAACGTCTGCACCGCGTCGTTGACGGTGTCGACCGCAGGCACCTTGTCCAGGACGACGTCGGCCAGCAGCAGGACCACGCCGACACCGATGGCCCACGAGCTCTCCATCCAGGCGAGGCCCGACGGCAGCGTGACGAGGTCGGTGAACCGCGCGAGCAGCGCGACGACCAGGAACGGGATGTACGCGTTCAGGCCCGCTGCGGCCGACAGGCCGATACCGGTGAGCGCCACGAGCATGCGCGCGAGACTACCGGCGTCCGGCCGTGCGCCGCTGGGCGGCGCGGCACGGCCCTCTCGCTAGGATGACGCGGAAAGGGGACCCCTATGCGCTTCCTCACCGGCCACGTACCCACCTCCGACCTGACGTACGGCGACGTCTTCCTCGTCCCGTCGCGTTCCGAGGTCGTCTCGCGCTTCGACGTCGACCTGGCCACGGCGGACGGCACGGGCACGACCATCCCCGTGGTCGTCGCCAACATGACGGCCGTCGCCGGCCGCCGCATGGCCGAGACCGTGGCGCGCCGGGGCGGCCTGGCGGTCCTGCCCCAGGACACCCCCGAGGCGGTGGTGCGCAAGGTCGTCTCGACGGTCAAGCAGCGCCACCCCGTCGTCGAGACGGCCACCGTCGTGGCTCCCGACGACACCGTCCACACCGCACTGACGCTCATCGCCAAGCGCGCGCACGGCGCCGCCGTCGTGGTCGACGACGGCCGTCCGGTCGGCGTCGTGGCCGAGGCCGACTGCCAGGGCGTGGACCTGTTCACGCAGGTCGACCAGGTGATGACGCCGGACCCGACGACCGTGGACCTCGCGGTCATCGAGCAGGGCGGTGCGCACGGCCTGGAGGACGCGTTCGAGCAGCTTCACCGGTCGCGGCGACGCTTCTCCCCCGTCGTGTCCGACGGTCGGATCGTCGGTGTGCTCACACGCGTGGGTGCGCTGCGCTCGTCGATCTACACGCCCGCGCTCGACGCGCAGGGGCGGCTGCGCATCGCGGCCGCCGTGGGCATCAACGGCGACGTCCGCGCGAAGGCCGCGCACCTGCTCGACTCGGGCGTCGACGTGCTCGTCGTCGACACCGCGCACGGCCACCAGCGCAAGATGCTCGACGCCCTGGCCGCGGTCCGCTCGCTCGACCCGCAGGTCCCGGTCGTGGCGGGCAACGTCGTCACGGCGGAGGGTGTCCGGGACCTCGTCGAGGCGGGCGCGGACATCGTGAAGGTCGGCGTCGGGCCGGGCGCCATGTGCACGACGCGCATGATGACCGCCGTGGGACGCCCGCAGTTCTCGGCGGTGCTCGAGTGCGCTGCCGAGGCGCGTCGTCTGGGCCGGCACGTCTGGGCGGACGGCGGTGTGCGGCACCCGCGTGACGTGGCGCTCGCGCTGGCCGCCGGCGCCTCGCAGGTGATGGTCGGGTCCTGGTTCGCCGGGACGCACGAGTCGCCCGGGGACATGCGGACCGACTCGCATGGCCGGCTGTACAAGGAGAGCTTCGGCATGGCGTCGGCGCGCGCGGTGGCGGCACGCACGCAGGGCGGGTCGGCGTTCGAGCGCGCGCGCAAGGGTCTGTACGAGGAGGGCATCTCGCACTCCCGGATGTACCTGGACCCGCGCCGGCCCGGCGTCGAGGACCTGCTGGACCAGATCACCGCGGGCGTCCGCTCGGCTGCGACGTACGTGGGCGCGACCGACCTCGAGCAGCTGCACGAGCGGGCCGTCGTGGGGATCCAGTCGGCCGCGGGGTACGACGAGGGCCGCCCGCTGCCCGACGGCTGGTGAGCCGCGTGCGCCCGGTCCTCGTCCTGACGCACGCACCGCACGAGGGGCCGGGCCGCATCGCGCTCGCACTGGCGGACGTGCCGTACGGCGTGCGCACGGTGCTGGACGTCGCCGAGCCACGACTGCCGGCGCTGAGCGAGCTGTCGGGGGTCGTCGTCATGGGTGGGCCCATGGACGCCGACGACGTCGCCGGTCACCCGGGCCTCGCGGCGGAACGCGCCCTGCTCGCGGCCGCCGTCGACGCCGACGTCCCGGTGCTCGGCGTGTGCCTGGGTCACCAGCTCCTCGCGCTCTCGCTCGGCGCCCGGCTGCACCGTCGCACCGCCCGCGAGGTGGGCTTCGCGCCCGTGCGCGTGGTCGCCGACGACCCTGTGCTCCGCGGCCTCGGCACCGCGGGGTCCGAGCCGACGGTCCTGCACTGGCACAGCGACGAGGTCGACCTGCCCGAGGGTGCGACCCTGCTCGCGTCCAGCGACGCCACGCCCGTCCAGGCGTTCCGGGCCGGGAGCGCGGTCGGCCTCCAGTTCCACCCGGAGCTCGACGCGGCAATGCTCGACCTCTGGCTCACGACGCCCGACATGGTCGCCGGGATGGAGGACGACGAGATCGCGGCGATCCGCGACGACGGGGCGCGCCACCTGCCCGGCCTGCTGCCGGCGTCGGCGCGGGCCTTCGGTGCGTTCGCCGAGCAGGTCAGGGCGCGCGGGTGACACCCCGCGCCGTCGAGGACGCGCACGCCGACCTGGTCCGCGTGGCGCGCGAGGGCGTCACCTGGCCGGGCGTCCCGCTCCGGCGCGGTGACGGGACCCCGCCTGCGCGGCGCTCGGCGGTGCTCGTGCTCTTCGGCGTGCTGGACGCGGTGCCGGCGCACGGGGACGTGCTGCCCGTGCCCGCCGAGCTCGACGTGCTGCTGCACCGGCGGGCCGCGACCCTGGCCCACCACCCGGGGCAGGTGGCGTTCCCTGGTGGCGGCATCGACCCCGGGGACGACGGACCGGTCGGCGCGGCGCTGCGCGAGGCGGTCGAGGAGACCGGGCTCGACCCGTCCGGCGTCGACGTGCTCGGCACGCTCGCCGACGTCCCGGTGCCGGTGAGCGACAACCTCGTCACGCCGGTCCTCGCCTGGTGGTCCGTGCCGTCCCGCGTCGTCGCGGTGGACCACCGCGAGGCGGTGGACGTGTTCCGGGCGCCCGTGGCCGACCTCGTGGACCCCGCCCGCCGCGGCGTCGTCGTGCACACCGCGGGTCGGGGCCGGCTGCGCACGCCGGCGTTCGAGCTCGACGGCGGCGTCGTCGTGTGGGGCTTCACGGCGCTCGTGCTGGCGGGGGTGCTCGACGCCGCGGGCTGGTCGGTCCCCTGGGACCACGAGCGGGTCGTCACGCCGTGACTGCCCCGTCGCCCCGGCACCCGAAGATCGAGATCGACGTCACCGCCGACCTCGCCCGGGCGCTGCTTGCCGAGCAGCACCCCGACCTGGCCCGCCTGCGCCTGCACGGCCGCACGTTCGGGTGGGACAACCTCACGTGGCGCCTCGGCGACCACCTCGCGCTGCGGTTCCCCGTCCGGGAGATGTCCGCCCTGCTCGTCGAGCACGAGCAGCGCTGGCTGCCCGTCATCGCCCCGCGGCTTCCCGTCCCCGTGCCGGTCCCCGTGCGCGACGGTGCTCCGGGGCTCGGCTACCCGTGGGTGTGGAGCGTGGTGCCCTGGCTGGGCGGTGAGGTCGTCGCCGCCACCGAGCCGTCGACGCGGACGCCGTGGGCGGACGAGCTCGCCGGTCGCACTCGACTGACGCGCCTCGGCCGCTCACGTCCCGGCTCCGGCGCGCGCGTCACGCAACGCTGATGCAGACGCTCAGTCGCGCCCGGTGAGGTCGACGGCGTGGGCCTGCGCCTTGACCGACAGCTCGGCGGCCTTGAACGCGTGCTGCTGGGTCATGGCGTTCTCGGTGCGGTTCAGGCAGTCGAGGACCAGCTCGCCGAAGTACGGGTAGCCCACCTCGCCCGTGAGGTGGAAGGAGGTCTCCTGCTCGCCGTTCGCGAGGTAGAGGTGGCCGCCGGTGGACTGCGGTTCGCCGAGCTGCATGTACTTGCGCTGCTCGATGAACCCCTCGGTGCCCAGGATGATCGAGCGGCCGTCGCCCCAGGTCTGCAGGCCGTCCGGGGTGAACCAGTCGCAGCGGAAGTAGCCGGTGGCACCGTTGTCCATGACCAGCATCGCGTCGCCGAAGTCGTCGAGGCCCGGGTGCTCGGGGTGGTGGTAGTTCGCGACCTGCGACCGGACGACCTCACCGTCGGATGCACCCGTGTAGTGCAGGATCTGCTCGATCTGGTGCGAGCCGATGTCGCACAGGATGCCGCCGTACCGCTCCTTGTCGAAGAACCACTCCGGGCGTCCGGTGCCGAGCCGGTGCGGGCCGGTGCCGATGACCTGCAGGACGCGCCCGATCGCGCCCTGGGCGATCAGCTGCGACGCGAACACGGCCGTCTCCACGTGCAGCCGCTCCGAGTAGTACACCGCGTACTTGCGCCCCGTCCGGGCGACGGCGTCCTTCGCGGCCGCGAGCTGCTCGAGCGTGGTCAGCGGCGCCTTGTCGGTGAAGTAGTCCTTGCCCGCCTCCATGACGCGGATGCCCAGGGCGCAGCGCTCGGACGTGACAGCGGCGCCGGCGACGAGGTGCACGGCGGGGTCGTCGAGCACCTCGTCCTCGCTGCGCGCGATCCTGACGTCGGGGTGTCGGGCGGCGAAGGCCTCGCTCTTGCGCGGGTCCGGGTCGTAGACCCACGCCAGCTCGGCGCCCGCACCGATCAGGCCGCCGACCTGGCCGTGGATGTGCCCGTGGTCCAGGCCGATCGCGGCGATGGTGAACTCCCCCGGTCCCACCACCGGGGCGGGGACGGGGTCGGGGGCGTAGGTCGAGCCGTCGGTCCTGCTCATCGGGCGTGCTCCTCGGATGTCAGAGCCTGGCGGGCGCGCAGGCCGGGGCTGGGATCGGCGCGGCGCTCGACGCGCCGCACCACCGGTGACGATGTCGCGTCAGGCGTGCGGGCCGGGCGAGCCGCCGAGGGAGATCACGCCCTCCTGCGACGCCACCGCGCCGGTCTTCTCGTGGTACCGCGGCGCCCGCGCCAGCAGTGCCTCGCCGGTGTACCACGGGGACGCGGGATCGAGCGGCAGGTCGACGGGCCGACGCTCGATCGCGGCCTGGTAGACGGCGGTGACCACCTCCACCGTGCGGCGACCGTCCTCGCCCGTGATCGCCGGCGCACGGCCGGCGACGAGCGCGGCCATCACATCGCCGACCTGACCCGCGTGTCCTTCGTGGACGAGCGGGGCACGGTCGGCGGCGAGCCTCTCGATCCGGGCGACCAGCTCGGCGTTGCCGCCGCGTCCCGGGAAGCCGTTGGGCTGGGCGGACTCCGCCTGCACCGACCACGGCTGGGCGACGGCGGCGTCGCGGCCCTGGACCGCGAAGGCCTGCTGCTCGCCGTGGTGGACGACGGACGCCGTCAGCGTGGCGATCGTCCGCTCCCACTCGAGCAGCGCGACCGAGAGGTCCTCGACCTCGGAGTTGTCGTGCCAGGCGTTGGTCATGACGGCTGTGACGCGCTCGGGCCGGCCGAGCATCCACAGCAGAAGGTCGATGTGGTGGATCGCGTGGTTGAGCGTGGGGCCGCCGCCCTCGGACTGCCAGGTGCCCCGCCAGTCGAGGTCGTAGTACGACGTGCCCCGCCACCACGCGGAGTCGACACGGGCGTGCGACACGGGTCCGAGAAGTCCCGAGTCGACCGTCTCCTTCACCGCGGCCAGGTCGTTGCGGAACCGGTTCTGCGCGACCACGCTGAGCGTCCTCCCGGCCTCGCGTGCGGCCGCGAGCATCTCGTCGCACGCGGCGACCGAGGGCGCCATCGGCTTCTCGACGATGACGTTCTTGCCCGAGAGGAGGAGGTCCACCGTGAGCTGCCGGTGCGTCGACGGCGGCGTGCAGACGCTCAACAGGTCGACGTCCCGGCGTGCCAGGAGCTCCTCGTACCCGACGACGTCGGCGTCGCCGAGCCCGAGGGCGGCCTTCGTGTCGTGCGCACGGGACGCCACGACGTCGTGCAGCGCGACGACGCGGCACTCCTCGGGGAACGCTGCGTAGCCCGCGAGGTGCGCTGCCGCGATGCTGCCGGTCCCGACGACGCCGACGTTGAGCATGGTCCGGGCTCCTTGGTGCCGGTGTGCGTGCTGTCGACGCACACGAGGGTGATACGTATCAGCAGTGATACGTATCACGGTAGGATGCGGGTCACGGGTGCACCCGTCAAGCCGTGACGACATCGCACCGCGCCGGGGCAGTCCCGGTCGGCAGGAGTCCACCCCGGCGGAGGACCGACATGCACGCACCGCGCGCGACCAGCCGCGACGTCGCACGCCTGGCGGGCGTGGCGCAGTCGACCGTCTCCTACGTGCTCGCGGGCAAGGGGTCGATCTCCCCCGCGACGCGCGAGCGCGTCCGGCGGGCAGCCGAGCAGCTGGACTACCGGCCGAACCTCGCCGCCCGCGCGATGCGCACCCGCCGCACGGGACGCGTGGCGGCCGTCATGGGACTGCCCGCCTACGACCCCGCCGCCATGCTCGCGGGCGCCTCGGCCGCCGCGCAGGCCGCCGGCTACGTCATGGACGTCCTCCACGTCGACGGCAGCGTCGAGACCCGCTCCGAGCGCGTCCTCGAGCTCGCGCGGTCCGGCCAGTTCGAGGGGGTCCTCTCCTTCACCCCGCTCCTGCCCGCCGTCGTGGAGCACGCACCTTCCGGCGTCCCCGTCGTGGTGTCCGAGACGTTCGACGACGACATGCACGCCGCCGGCGACCTCGTCGACGCCTCACCGGTCGCGACCTTCGTCGAGCAGCTGGCCGCACTCGGCCACACGCGCTTCCTCCACGTCGCGGGCCCGTCGCAGTACGCGTCCGCCGCGGCACGGCGTGAGGCATACCTGGCGACCGTCGAGCGCCTCGGCCTGACGTCGCTCGGCGTGGTCGAGGGCGACTGGTCCGGCCAGGCGGGTCTCGACGCGATCAGGTCGCTGCCCGAGGACGCACCGCCCCTCGCCGTCATCGCGAGCAACGACCTCGTCGCCGTCGGCGTGATGCGTGGCGCAGCGGAGCGCGGTTGGTCCGTCCCCGGGGACGTCAGCGTCACCGGGTGGGACAACGCCGCCGTCGGGCCCTACCTGACACCGTCCCTCACCACCGTCGACACCGACCGCGCCGAGGCCGGACGACGCGCGATGCGGCAGCTCGTCGCCGCCCTGAGCCAGGAGCCGCCGCCCCACGGTCTGCCCCCGCTCACCACCGTCGTCTGGCGGGAGTCCACCGCCCCACCCGCGGACCGCAGCGCTCGGCCGTGACATACCGTCACCCCGTGACGACATCCCCGCCGCCTCGCCATCCGAAGATCGAGATCGACGTCGACGCGGACCTCGCCCGCGCCCTGCTCGTGCAGCAGCACCCCGACCTCGCGCACCTGCCGCTGCACGGGCGCACGTTCGGCTGGGACAACCTCACGTGGCGGCTGGGCGAGGACCTCGCGCTGCGGTTCCCGGTGCGGGAGATGTCGTCGACGCTCGTCGAGCGCGAGCAGCGGTGGCTGCCGGTCCTCGCGGAGCAGCTGCCGGTGCCCGTCCCCCGCCCGGTCCGCGACGGCCGCCCAGGGCTCGGCTACCCGTGGACGTGGAGCGTCGTGCCGTGGCTGCAAGGCGCACCTGTCGCCGCGACACCGGTCACGGGGCGCACCGGCTGGGCGAGGGAGCTCGCCGACGCGCTGGCCGCGCTGCACCACCCCGCGCCGCCCGACGCGCCCACCAACCCGTACCGGGGCGTGCCCCTCGCGCAGCGGTACGACGTGATGGTGGCGCGGCTGACGGCCGACGTCCCGCACGCCGACGCCCTGCGCGACGCGCTCGACGCGGGCCTGGCAGCGCCCGCGTGGGACCGGGACCCCGTCTGGGTCCACGGCGACCCGCACCCGGGCAACCTCGTGGCCGCGGGCGGCCACCTGACGGGCCTGATCGACTTCGGCGACCTGTGCTCCGGCGACCCCGCGAGCGACCTCGCCACCGCGTGGATGACGTTCGACGCGGCCGGGCGCGCGGCCTTCGTGGCCCGGACGCAGGAGGCGCACCGCTGGGACGACGCGACGTGGGTCCGGGCACGGGCCTGGGCGGCGTCCTACGTGCCGGTGTTGCTCGCCCACCCCGACGAGTACCCGCTGATGGCCGAGGTCGGCCGTCACACCGCCGTGCAGGTCGCGCACGGCTGAGGCTCGACCCGCGGACACGCGGGCAGGCGAACAGCGCGAGGGGCGCCCCGCCGAGCGGGACGCCCCTCACCTGCGTGCGTCGCGTCAGGCGACCCCGGCCACCTGGCGCAGCACGTACTGCAGGATGCCGCCGTTGCGGTAGTAGTCCGCCTCGCCCGGGGTGTCGATGCGCACGACCGCGTCGAACTCGACGACCGAGCCGTCGGGCTTGGTGGCCGTGACCTTGACGGTGCGCGGCGTGGTGCCCTCGTTGAGGGCCGTGACGCCGGTGATGTCGAACGTCTCCGAGCCGTCGAGGCCCAGGGTGTCCGCGGTCTCGCCCTCGGGGAACTGCAGCGGCAGCACGCCCATCCCGATGAGGTTCGAGCGGTGGATCCGCTCGAAGCTCTCGGTGATGACCGCGCGCACACCCAGCAGGCTCGTGCCCTTGGCGGCCCAGTCGCGCGACGAGCCCGAGCCGTACTCCTTGCCGCCGAGGATCACGAGCGGCACGCCGGCGGCCTGGTAGGCCTGCGACGCGTCGTAGATCGTCGTCTGCTCGGTGCCGCCCTCGAGCCAGTTGACCGTGAAGCCGCCCTCGACGCCCGGCACCAGCTGGTTGCGCAGCCGGATGTTGGCGAACGTGCCGCGGATCATGACCTCGTGGTTGCCACGGCGCGAGCCGTAGGAGTTGAAGTCGCGACGCTCGATGCCGTGCTCGGCGAGGTACAGCCCCGCGGGGCTGTCCGCCTTGATCGAACCGGCCGGGCTGATGTGGTCCGTGGTGACGGAGTCGCCCAGCTTGGCGAGCACGCGCGCGCCGGTGATGTCGGTGACGGGCTCCGGGGTCGCGCCCATGCCCTCGAAGTACGGGGGCTTGCGCACGTAGGTCGAGTCGGCGTCCCAGTCGAAGACGTTGCCCTCGGGCGTCGGCAGCGCGCGCCACCGGTCGTCGCCCGCGAAGACGTCGGCGTAGTCGTCGGTGAACATCTGGCGGTCGATGGACGCGTCGATCGTGGCCTGCACGTCCTCCGGCGACGGCCAGATGTCCCGCAGGAACACGGGCTCGCCCGCCTCGGTGGTGCCGAGCGGCTCGTTCTCGAAGTCGAAGTCCATGGTCCCGGCCAGCGCGTACGCGATGACCAGCGGCGGCGACGCGAGGTAGTTCATCTTCACGTCGGGGTTGATGCGGCCCTCGAAGTTGCGGTTGCCCGACAGCACCGAGACGACCGACAGGTCGTGCTCGTTGACGGCGGCCGAGATCTCGTCCGCCAGCGGGCCGGAGTTGCCGATGCACGTCGCGCAGCCGTAGCCGACCAGGTGGAAGCCCAGCTTCTCGAGCGCCGGCCACAGCCCGGCCTTCTCGTAGTAGTTGGTGACGACCTGCGAGCCCGGCGCCATCGACGTCTTGACCCACGGCTTGGCCGTCAGGCCCTTCTCGACCGCGTTGCGGGCGAGCAGCGCCGCGGCGAGCATGACCGACGGGTTCGAGGTGTTGGTGCAGCTCGTGATCGACGCGATGACGACGTGCCCGTGGTCGAGCTCGGTCGCCGTGCCGTCCGCGAGGGTGACGGGCACGCGCTTGTGCGGGCGACGCGCGGCGTCGCCGCTCGGCACGTCGGCCGGCTTGTCGGAGTCGTCCTCGTGCTCGCCGGCCGCGATGGGGTCGGACGCGGGGAACGTCTCCGCGACGGACTCGTCGAGGCCCGAGAAGGGCGCGGCCTCGGCGTCGGAGACGTAGTCGACGATCGTCGTCGCGAAGGACTCCTTGGCCGCCGAGAGCTCGATGCGGTCCTGCGGGCGCTTCGGGCCGGCGATCGACGGCACGACGGTCGAGAGGTCGAGCTCGAGGTACTCGGAGAACACCGGCTCGACGTAGCCGGGCGCCTGGGGGTCGTGCCACAGGCCCTGCTCCTTGGCGTACGCCTCGACGAGCGCGAGCTGCTCCTCGGAGCGCGCCGTGAGCCGCAGGTAGTCCATGGTCACGCCGTCGATGGGGAAGATCGCGGCCGTCGAGCCGAACTCGGGGCTCATGTTGCCGATCGTGGCGCGGTTCGCCAGCGGCACCGACGCGACGCCGTCGCCGTAGAACTCGACGAACTTGCCCACGACGCCGTGCTGGCGCAGCTGCTGGGTGATCGTCAGGACGACGTCGGTCGCGGTGACGCCGGACGGGATCGTGCCGGTGAGCTTGAAGCCCACGACGCGCGGGATGAGCATCGACACGGGCTGGCCCAGCATGGCCGCCTCGGCCTCGATGCCGCCGACCCCCCAGCCCAGGACGCCCAGGCCGTTGACCATCGTGGTGTGCGAGTCGGTGCCGACGCAGGTGTCCGGGTACGCCTTGCCGTCGCGCACCATGACGACGCGCGCGAGGTACTCGATGTTGACCTGGTGCACGATGCCGGTGCCCGGCGGGACGACCTTGAAGTCGTCGAACGCGGTCTGGCCCCAGCGCAGGAACTGGTAGCGCTCGAAGTTGCGCTCGTACTCGAGCTCGACGTTGCGCGCGAACGCGTCGCGGCGGCCCGCGACGTCGATCTGCACCGAGTGGTCGATCACGAGCTCGGCCGGAGCGAGCGGGTTGATCCGCGCGGGGTCGCCGCCGAGGTCCGCGACGGCCTCGCGCATGGTTGCCAGGTCGACCACGCAGGGCACGCCGGTGAAGTCCTGCATGATGACGCGCGCGGGCGTGAACTGGATCTCGGTGTCCGGCTGCGCCTGCGGGTCCCAGGCGGCGAGCGCGCGCACGTGGTCGGCGGTGATGTTCGCACCGTCCTCGGTGCGCAGCAGGTTCTCGGCGAGGATCTTCAGGCTGTAGGGCAGGCGCTCCACCCCGGGGACGGCGGTGAGCCGGTAGATCTCGTACGAGGCGTCACCGACCTCCAGGGTTCCCTTCGATCCGAAGCTGTCGACGCTGCTCACGGGTGCTCCTTCGCTGGCGGGTGCCCGGGCGTTACGAGGCCCGGCGTGTCCGGGGGTGGCGTACGACCCAGCCTAGGACCGGGCGGAACGGCCGTGCCGCGGACGGCTGCGCCGGTCGTACCGGCGCAGCACCCGGAGGCGCTCGCTGCATGCGGTGCGACGACGACGTGACGTCCGGGCGTACCTCAGGACGAATATCTTGATGTCGAGATAGATGCTACCGCGTCCCGCCCCGTCCATGCACGCAACGCCACGCCACGGACACGGGCGGGGGGGTCGTCGACCGCCCCCGCCCGCGAGCCGGCCGTCAACCCGCGTCGGCCTTTCGGCTCGCACGCAACGCCTCGGCCGCCTTGCGCTCGGCCTCCACCGCGCGCTCGTGCGCGCGCGGGTCGTACTCGGGCGTGCCCTGCTTGTGAAGCTCCTGGGTCGCGATGCGGCTGGCTTCCGCGAGCCGCTCAGCGGGATCCTGCGACGCGGTCATCATGCACTCCTGTCGTCGGTCCTCGGCGGGTCCCGTCGCCCCGTCGGAGCCCGTCGCGCGGGCTCGTCCCCACGCTAGGCCCGCGTGGGGCGCGCCGCCCCTCAGCGCGGACGCGTGTCAGCGGTCCAGGACGGCGACCGCCTCGAGGTGGTGCGTCATCGGGAACAGGTCGTAGCCCGTGACCGTCACGTCCGACCAGCCCCGCTCGCCGAACAGGGCGATGTCACGCGCCAGTGCCGCGGGGTCGCACGCCACGTACACGATGCGCCGCGGGCGCAGCGCGGCGACGGCCTCCACGACGCGCCGCCCGGCGCCCGTCCGGGGCGGGTCCAGCACGACGACGTCGGCCGCGGCGGCCGGCGCGACCGCACCGCGGCGCCCCGTCAGCACGTCCGCCACGTCGCCGGCGTGCAGCTCGACCTGGGGACGGTCGTGCGCGTTGCGGCGCGCGTCACGGACGGCACGCTCGTCGCCCTCGACGGCCACGAGCCGGCCGTCCGGTCCGACGGCGTCCGCCAGCGGCGACGAGAAGAGCCCTGCGCCCGCGTACAGGTCGAGCACGGTCGCACCCGCGACGTCACCGACGGCGTCCAGCACGCGCGCGGCCAGCAGCCCCGGCGCCGCCCGGTGCACCTGCCAGAACCCGGCCGCCGCGACGCGGTAGGTGTAGTCGGTCCCGCCGACCCGCACGTGCTCGCGGACGGCCGCCCGCGCGTTGGGCCGCAGGTCGCGCCGGTTCGAGTGCAGGTCGAACGGCGCGCCGTCGAGCAGCACCATCGCCTGCGAGCCGTCCGCCGGTGCCACGGCCTCGATCCGCGAACCCGCCGGCCAGCGGCGGTCGAACAGCCCCAGCGCCGCGACATCCTCGGTCGCGAGCGGCATGTCCGTCAGCGGCACGATGTCGTGCGACCGGTGGGCACGCATCCCCGCGCGTCCCTCGGCGTCGACGTGCAGGTCGATGCGCGTCCGGTACGCCAGGCCGCCGCGCTCGTCGTCGCCGGGCGCCGCCTCGACGCGCGGCACGAGGTCGAGCCGCGCCAGGCGGTGCAGCTGCTCCGCCAGCACGGTCTCCTTCCACACGCGCTGCGCGGGCAGCGCGACGTGGGCGAGCTCTCCCCCGCCCGCCCCGCCCGGTCCGGCGGCGGGCCACGCGGACGGCACGCGGTCCGGCGACGGGTCGAGCACCTCGATCGCGTCGGCCCGCCAGAACTTCGCCTCGGGCCCCGCGTCGGTCAGCCGCGCGCGCACGCGCTCGCCCGGCAGCGTGTGCCGGACGAACACGACACGCCCCTCGTGACGGGCCACGCAGTGCCCGCCGTGAGCGACCGGCCCGATCTCGAGCTCGACGGTCGTACCGGTACGCAGGGAGTCAGTAGCCACGCGGCACGGTACCCCGGACGGCGTCCTCGAGCCCTGTCTGTCCCGCGGTCGACGCGAGCTGCCACGGCACCGACGCCACGACCACGCCCGGCGTGAACAGCAGCCGGCTCTTGAGCCGCAACGCGCTCTGGTTGTGCAGCAGCTGCTCCCACCAGTGCCCCACGACGTACTCGGGGATGTAGACGACCACGAGGTCGCGCGGGCTCTCACGACGGATCGAGCGCACGTACGTCAGCACCGGACGGGTGATCTCCCGGAACGGCGAGTCGAGGACCTTCAGCGGGACAGGCAGGTCCGCGGCCTCCCACTGCGCCTGCAGCGCGGACACCTCGTCGGGGTCGACACCGACGGTCACGGCCTCGATCACGCTGGGCCGCGACGCGCGTGCGTACGCCAGCGCGCGCATGGTCGGGCGGTGCAGGTGGGAGACGAGGACCACCGCGTGCACCCGGCTGGGCAGCGCGCGGGCCGCCTGCAGGTCGTCGTCCAGAGCGAGCTCGGCCCGCACGCGCGTGTAGTGCCGGTGCACGGCCTGCATCGCGGCGAAGACCATGCCCATCGCGAGGATCGCCAGCCAGGCGCCGTGCGTGAACTTGGTGAGCAGGACGATGACGAGCACCGTGCCGGTCATCCCGAGGCCGATCCCGTTGATGACCCGCGAGCGCCGCATCCTGGTCCGGACGCCCGGCTCGGGTTCGGTGCGCAGCTTGCGGGTCCAGTGCCGCACCATGCCGAGCTGCGACAGCGTGAAGGACACGAAGACCCCGACGATGTAGAGCTGGATCAGGCGCGTGACCTGCGCGTCGAAGACCCAGATGAGCGCGACGGCCGCGGCGGCCAGCGTGATGATCCCGTTGGAGAACGCCAGCCGGTCCCCGCGCGTGTGCAGCTGGCGGGGCAGGTAGCCGTCGCGCGCCAGGATCGAGCCGAGCACCGGGAAGCCGTTGAAGGCGGTGTTGGCCGCGAGCACCAGGATCAGACCCGTCACCACCGACACGGCGACGAACAGCACGTCGACGCCCGAGAAGACCGAGGCCGCGAGCTGGCTGATGACGGGGTGCTGCTCGTAGTCCTCGCCCACGGGCACCCCGTCGCGGAGCAGCTGCGTCGCAGGGTCCTGCGCGAACCTCACGCCGGTCGCCTGCGCGAGCAGCAGGATCGCCATGATCATCGAGATCGAGATCCCGCCGAGCAGCGCGAGCGTCGTCGCCGCGTTGCGTGACTTCGGCTTGCGGAACGCGGGCACCCCGTTGCTGATCGCCTCCACCCCCGTCAGTGCGGCGCAGCCCGACGCGAAGGCACGCAGCACCAGGAACCCGCCCGCCAGCCCCATGAGGCCCTGGTCGAAGCCCGCCTCGGCTGCCACGTCCAGCGTCGCGCTCTCGGCGGGCGGCAGCCCGCCGGTGAAGTAGCGCACCGCCCCGACCACCGCGAGGGATCCCATCGCCGCCATGAACAGGTAGACGGGGATGGCGAACGCGCTGCCGGACTCCTTGACGCCCCGCAGGTTCGCCAGGGCCAGGCACACGACGAGACCGACCGCGAACGCCGTCTCGTGGCCCCGCAGCGCCGGCACCGCGGTCGCGGCGTACTGCGCACCGGCCGAGATCGAGACGGCGACCGTCAGCGTGTAGTCGACCAGCAGCGCGCTCGCGACGGTCACGCCGGCCCGGGGACCCAGGTTGACCGACGCGACCTCGTAGTCGCCACCGCCCGACGGGTAGGCGTGCACGTTCTGCCGGTACGACGCCACCACCGTCAGCAGCACGATCGCCACCACGACGCCGACCCACGGCGAGATCGTCAGGGCCGACAGCCCGGCCAACGACAGGGTCAGCAGGATCTCGTCGGGGGCGTACGCGACGGACGACAGCGCGTCGGACGCGAAGACGGGTAGGGCGACACGCTTGGGGAGCAGGGTGTGACCGAGCCGGTCGCTGCGGACCGGTCGGCCGAGCACGAGCCGCTTGGCGGCGTCTGCGAGGTCCGACACGATCAGCGATCGTATGCCTGCCGGGTGCCCCGGCACATGTGATGGGGCCAGCAGCCTTCTGGCGGGCCGGTCCGCTGCGCGTCGGCGCGAGCGGGGTATAGCGTGACCGGCTGTGCACTTCGTCATCATGGGATGCGGACGGGTCGGGGCGACCCTCGCGCAGTCGCTGGAGTCCCGCGGGCACTCGGTCGCGGTGATCGACCAGAACCCGGACGCCTTCCGCCGCCTCGACGTCGCGTTCTCCGGCAACAAGGTCACCGGGCTGGGATTCGACCGCGACACCCTGCGCACCGCCGGCATCGACGACACCTACGCGTTCGCCGCGGTCTCCGACGGCGACAACTCGAACATCCTCGCGGCGCGCGTCGTGCGCGAGACGTTCGGTGTCGAGAACGTCGTGGCCCGCATCTACGACCCGCACCGCGCCGAGATCTACCAGCGGCTCGGCATCCCGACCGTGGCGACCGTGCGGTGGACGGCGGACCAGGTGCTGCGGCGCATGCTCCCGATGGGGATGACCGACGAGCACCGCGACGCCTCCGGCAAGATCCAGCTGGCGCAGGTCGACGTCCACCCCTCCTGGGTGGGCCGGCCGCTGCGGGCGCTGGAGGACGCCACCGGGGCCCGCGTGGCGTACGTCACGCGCTACGGCGACGGCCTGCTGCCCGCCGAGGGCTCGGTCCTGCAGGAGAACGACGTCGTGCACATGCTGCTGCGCGTCGACGAGGCGCCGGCAGTCGAACGCGTCCTCACCGCACCGCCGGTGGCGGGCTCATGAGGGTCGTCATCGCCGGGGCGGGCTCCGTCGGCCGGTCCATCGCACGTGAGCTGCTGGCACACGACCACGAGGTCACGCTGGTCGACCGCCAGCCGTCGGCGATGCGCGTCGCGCAGGTCGCGGACGCGGACTGGCTGCTGGCCGACGCGTGCGAGCTGCCCACGCTGCGCGAGGTGCGGGCGGACGAGTGCGACGTCATGGTCGCCGCCACCGGCGACGACAAGGCCAACCTCGTGATCTCGCTCCTGGCCAAGACGGAGTTCGGGGTGCCGCGCACGGTCGCCCGCGTGAACAACCCGAAGAACGAGTGGATGTTCGACGGGGCGTGGGGCGTGGACGTCGCAGTCTCGACGCCGCGGATCATGACCGCGATGGTGGAGGAGGCCGTCGCCGTCGGCGACCTCGTGCGCATCTTCACGTTCCACCAGTCGAAGGCGAACATCCTCGAGCTGACGCTGCCTCAGGGCTCACCGCTCGCGGGCGTCCGCATCGGTGAGGTCGAGTGGCCCACCGACACGGTGCTGGCGTGCATCGTGCGGGACGCGCGTCCGCTCACCCCCAGCCCGGACGACACCCTCGAAGGGCGCGACGAGCTGCTCTTCGTCACGGGTCGTGACGTGGACGAGCAGGCTCTCGAGCGCCTCCTGACCCGCGGACCAGCATCCAGCTGATCCACAGCGCCACGGCCGTCAGCGGCAGACCCATCGCGAGCTTCGCGGTACCGAGCCACACGACCTCGTCCGACAGGAACAACGGCAGCTGCACCAGCAGCCGCAGCCCGAACATCCCGACCCACGGCCACGTCGCCAGGGAGTACCGGCGGCGCAGCACGGGGTCGCGCCGCCACTCGACGGCTGCCGACCAGGGCCCCCCGCCGAGCGGTCCGCGAGCGCTGAACATCCCCATGACCAGTCCGACCAGCGGCCACCCGGCGAGGACCGACACGAGCGTCCCGACCAGGTACGTCACGTTGACGAGCAGCCCGTACGCGAAGTAGTCGCTCGCGTCGCCCGTCCGCCAGGCCCACACCACGCCGATACCGACGCCGAGCACACCCGAGAACGCCTGGGTGACGGGTGTGCGCTGCACCAGGCGGGCGACGACCGCCGCGGCCGCCGCCACCGACGCCGCGATCAGCGCGGGGCGCAGCTGCTGCCCCGACGCGATGTACACCACGACGAACAGCAGCCCGGGTGCGACCGCCTCGACGACGCCGCGCACCCCGCCCACCGCGTCGGCGGCGGAGAACTCGTCGGCCGTCAGCGCCCGCAGCCCGCGGGCCCCGCCCTCCTCGGGAGGGACCACGTCGTCGACCGCGTCGAGGATGACCGGCTCGTCGTCCCCCGGTGCGCCGTTGCGCTCGCCCGTCGTCCCGCTCATGGCTTCACTCTCCCGGTCGTGCGCGCAGCTCGTAGCGCGGGTTGAAGACGGTGCGACGTCCTGCGACCTGGCACACCATGCCGTCGACCTTCAGCCGTCGGCCGGGCTCGATCCCCGCGATCCGTCGACGCCCGAGCCAGACCAGGTCGAGCGCGCCCGACCCGTCGTAGAGCTCGGCCTCGATCGCCGGGACGCCGTCGCGGGGACGCAACGTCACCGAGCGCAGCACGCCGGAGACGCTGGCGCGCTCGCGGTGCGGCAGCGCGGCGACCGGGCAGCATCCCGGGACCCGCAGGGCGTCGGCGCGCTCCTCGTCGGCCTCGATCTCGGCCTGCGAGGCGAGCGCCTTGCGCACGCGGTCGGCGACGGTCATCCGATCTCCGTGATCTCCGGCCCGCGCTCGGGGGGTGCGAGCCGGGGGTCGGCGGACGGCGGAGGAGGCGGTGCCGCTCCCCCGGGCAGCTGCAGCGGCAGCAGGTCCCGCGGGGGCCGGGCGTCGCTCCCCCGCACCACGACGACCTGGCTGAACAGGTTCTCCAGCGTGCCGGCCGCGTCGGGCTCCACGGCGGCGCGCCCTGTCAGGACGCCGCGCAGGAACCACCGCGGGCCGTCGCAGCCGATGAACCGCGCCGGCCGGTGGCCCGTGCGTCCCTCGGTCGTCCGGACGGGCAGCCGTGCGAGCAGCTCGCGGCCGAACGGTCCGGGCAGGTCGTCGACCGTGCCGCCCTGCTGGGTGATGGAGGCCGCGATCTCGTCACGGATCTCGTCCCAGATCCCCTCGCTGCGAGGCGCGGCGAACGCCTGCAGCTGGAGCGAGGAGCCCTCGAGGAGGACCGCGACGGCCGAGACCACGTTCGTCGCCTTGTCGACCTCGAGCCGCACCTCCATGCCCTCGAGCGAGGGCAGCTGGATGGCGCCGAGGTCCACGCGGGGCATCGCCGGGAAGGTCCCCTCGGCATCCCACGGGCCGCGCACACCCGCGCCCAGGTCCTCCCCCTCCTCCAGATCGTCCCCGGGCTCGACGCCCTCCGGCTCGTCCTGGGGGACGTCGGCCGGCGCGTCAGCCGGGCCACCCTCCTTGGGGCCACGACGGAACAGACCCACGTTCATTTCCTCCGACCGGCGCTCACGCGCCCTCGCCCTGCAACGACGTCCTCATGACCCTCAACGTCGGTCGTGACGACAGTAGTTCCGCATCCGGCCGACGGCCGTTCCGCGGTCACGCCGTGGACGCCTCCGCCGCCGCCCAGCCACCGCTGGAGCCGAACCCGCCGTCGCCCCGCACGGAGTCCGGGAGCGCCTCGACCTCGATGAACCGGGCGTGCTCGACCCGCTGGACCACGAGCTGCGCGATGCGGTCGCCGCGACGCAGCGTGATCGCCTGCTCGCGGTCCGTGTTGAGCAACGTGACGGCGATCTCGCCGCGGTAGCCGGCGTCGACCGTCCCCGGGGCGTTGACGACGGTGAGTCCGTGCCGCGACGCGAGGCCGGACCGGGGGTGGACGAACGCCGCGTACCCCGGCGGCAGCGCGATCGTCACGCCCGTCGGGACCGTGGCGCGCGCTCCGGGCGCCAGCGTGACGTCCTCGCGCGCGACGAGGTCGGCACCCGCGTCGCCGGGGTGCGCGTAGGTCGGTGCGGGCAGGTCCGGGTCGAGCCGGCGCAGCAGCACCTGCACGCCCTCGTCGGCGTCGTCGGGGCCTGCATGGCTGGTCGCTGTCACGGGGGCCGACCCTACCGCGCCCAGCACGCCACGGGCACCGGGACCGGCCCGCACGGACCGCCCGGATGCGCGCAGCGACGACGTCCCCGGCGATGAGATCCTGGTGCCATGACCACCTCACGCGAGCCCGCCACGCCCCACGACGAGCGGTCACCGGTCACGGCGGCAGCACCCGCGGGTCGGTCGGGGTTCCACGAGCGCCTGTGGCCCGGACCGCTGGGGTGGGCGGCGGTCGTCACCTTCGCCGCCGTCCTGGGCGCCGCGTTCCTCCCGGTCGACACGCTGCTCTCGCTCGTGGTCGGCGTCCTCGCGCTGCTGGGAGGGCTGGCGGCGGCGGTCCTGACCACCCCCCGCGTCGAGGTCGAGCGGGGCACGCTGCGGGCCGGCACCGCGCACATCCCCGTGCGCCTCCTGGCCGCGCCCCGGGTGCTCGACCGGGCGGCGTTGCGCACCGAGCTCGGGCCGGCGCTCGACGCCCGCGCCTTCGCGTGCCTGCGCTCCTGGATCGGGACGGCCGTGCGCGTCGAGGTCCGTGACCCGCAGGACCCGACGCCGTACTGGATCGTGTCGACGCGGCGGCCCGCCGACCTGGTCGCGGCGCTCGGAGGGACCCGCGTCGAGACCCCACCGACGACGAAGGCCGGCCACCCCGAGGGGTGACCGGCCGGTCAGGTGGTCGAGGCGATCAGGCCGCGCACTCCGAGCACACAGGCATGCCGTCGCGCTCGTAGGCGAGCTGGCTGCGGTGGTGCACCAGGAAGCACTTCGAGCACGTGAACTCGTCGGCCTGGCGGGGAAGGACGCGGACGGAGAGCTCCTCGCCGGACAGGTCGGCGCCGGGGAGCTCGAAGCCCTCGGCAGCCTCCGTCTCGTCCTCGTCCACCACGCCCGAGTTCTTGTCGGAGCGCCGAGCCTGGAGCTCCTGGAGCGAGTCCTCGCTCAGGTCCTCCTCGGTCTTGCGCGGGGCGTCGTAGTCGGTTGCCATGTGTGAGCGTCACACTCCGTCTTCTGCAGCAGTGTCGTGGTACGCGAGATCAATTCGCTGCACCAGCGTTTTGTTCCCCGCGCGGACGGATTCTGCATCACCGCGGGCGCGGATGCGAACACGGACGCGTGACCATGTGGTCGAACGTGACCAGCGCCACCCGCGAAACGGACATTCGTGCAGGTCACGCCCCTGACCTCCGGGCCGTCGGGCACCCGGTTCACCCGCTCTCGCCGCCCGGTCCGTCGGGTGCGTCGGCCTCCTGCTCCTCAAGGATCCGGGCCAGTTCGGCGACGCGTTCCGAGGCTCCCGCGACGGTCATACCCGACCCTGCCGGCGCGCCCCGCAGACCCGCGACGACCCCGCCCGCCTCGGTGACGACGAGTGCCCCGGCAGCCAGGTCCCACGGCTGCAGCCCGCGCTCGTAGTAGAGGTCGAGCCGGCCCGTGGCGACCTGGCAGAGGTCGATCGCCGCGGCCCCCATGCGTCGCACGTCGCGGACCCGCGGCAGGACGGCCGCCAGCACGCGCGCCTGCGCGCGGCGCCGCTCGGCCACGTAGCCGAACCCGGTGCCGACCAGGCAGCCGCCGAGCGGCGGCGCGGCAGCGACGGTCAGGCGCCGGCCGTCCAGGTGCGCGCCGAGCCCACGGCCCGCCGTCCACGTCTCGCGCGTGGCGGGCGCGTGGACGCAGCCCGCGAGCGCGGTCCAGGTCGCCGGGGTCGGCTCGCCCACCACGGCCGCCACGCTCACGGCGTAGGCGGGCAGCCCGTAGAGGTAGTTGACGGTGCCGTCGATCGGGTCCACCACCCAGGTCACGCCCGAGGTGCCCGAGCGGTGCCCGCCCTCCTCGCCGAGGATCGCGTCGTGGGGGCGCAGCTCCGCGAGCATGCGCCGCACGAGGTCCTCGGACGCGAGGTCCATCGCGGTCACCACGTCCACAGCGCTCGACTTGGTCGCGGCGACGCCGACGGTCTCGGGCCTGCCCTCGAGGACGAGTCGGCCGGCCTCGCGCGCGATGCGCTCGGCGACGGCCACGAGCTCGGACACGGGTGGATGACCGGCCGGTGCCGGCTCACGGGATGGGGTCACGCCACCATCCTGCCGCAGCGCGTGCGACCCACCGCGCGCGCCTGGGTCGCCGGGTCCGGCACCCGGGCTCGCGGCGTCGGGCCGCGGCACACCGACGAACGTGCGCGCGTTCCGGCCCGCGAGGTGGCAGGCTCGCCCATGGAGCCCGAGGAGGTCGCATGGGTGAGCTGGAGCTGGTCGGTCTGCACGAGGACGGGGAGCACCTCGTCGTCGTCGCGCCCGACGGGCAGCGCTTCCGCCTGCGCATCGACGACCCGCTGCGGGCGGCGGTGCGCCGGGACCGACCGCAGCTGGAGCAGCTGCGGGCCGAGCAGGCGAGCGCGCTGAGCCCGCGCGAGATCCAGTCACGGATCCGGGCGGGTGCGACCGCGCAGGAGGTCGCCGACGCCGCCGGGGTGCCCGTCGAGGCGGTCCGTCGCTACGAGGGTCCCGTGCTGGCGGAGCGCGAGTACATCGCCGAGCAGGCCCGTGCCACGCGCGTCGGACGCGACTCGGGCGCCCCGGTGCTCGGGGACCTCGTGACCGACCGCCTGGCGGCGCGCGGCGTCGACGTCGGGTCGCTCGCGTGGGACGCGGCGCGCGAGGGCGCGGGGCCGTGGACCGTCCTGGCGAGGTTCGTCGTCTCGGACGAGCCGCACCTGGCCCGGTGGACCTACGACCCGGTGCGTCGCAACGTCGTCGCCGACGAGGACGAGGCGCGCTGGTTGTCCGAGACCGAGCTCGACGAGCCCGTGTCCCGCCGCCACCTCGCTGCGGTGCAGGACGTGGTGTTCGACCTCGCCGCGGTCGAGGCCCTCACTGCGGTGCCGGAGCACGAGCCGACGCACGCGCTCCTGGACGAGCTGCGGACGCGTCGTGGTGTGCGCCAGCCGCTCGACCTGGAGGGTGACGACGAGGAGTTCGAGGGGTTCGGCCCGCAGCACGTCTTCGACTTCGCACCGGGCGCCGTGACCGGTGAACCGACCGGCACGGTGGACGAGGCGAGTGCACCGGGCGCCCACCCGGTGGACGCGGACCCCGCGAAGGAGGCGGTCGTCCTGACACCGCCTCGCGGCGAGAGGGCGTCGTCCCCCCGGGCGCAGCGCGGCGGCGCGAGCACGCACGCGACCGCCCCCGCGTCGGCCGCCGCCGACGATGACGCCGCTGCGGGGGGCGACGGGCATCCCGCGGCCCCCGAGCGCCGGCCGCGACGGACGCGGGCAAAGGTCCCCAGCTGGGACGAGATCGTCTTCGGCGCCAAGCCCGAGTGACGCCCGGGGCCGGCTCGCGCGATCAGCGGCCGGGGTCGCCGGACGGCGCGTCGCCGTCGTCGAAGAGCAGCGTCTGCGCCGACGGTCCCGTCGCACGCGCCACACGGGCGGTCATCCGACGCACGTGGTGCCGCCGGCACAGGACCTCGTAGGCCGCCTCACCCACCGCCGCCCCGACGTCGCCGACCACCACCTGGTCGCCCTCGACGACCATGATGCCGTCGACCGTGCGCGCGTTGTGGGTCGCCCGTGAGCCGCACCAGCACAGCGCCCTGACCTGGAGCACCTCGACCCGGTCCGCGAGCTCGACGAGCCGGGCGGAGCCGGGGAAGAGCCGAGCCCGGAAGTCCGTGGTGATGCCGAACGCGAAGACGTCGGCCGACAGCTCGTCGACCACGCGCGCGAGCTGCTCGACCTGGGCGGCCGTGTAGAACTGGGCCTCGTCGGCGACGAGGTAGTCGACGGGGCGTCCGCGGGTGCGACGCGTGACGACCTCGGCCCAGAAGTCCGTCGTGTCGTCCACCTCGTCCGCGCGACGCTGCAGGCCCAGGCGGGAGGAGATGGTCGCGTTGCCTGCGCGGTCCTGCCGCGTGAACAGCACGCCGTCGCGTCCCCGCGCCGCGTGGTTGTGGTGCATCTGCAGCGCGAGCGTCGACTTGCCGCAGTCCATCGTCCCGGAGAAGAACACCAGCTCGGCCACGACGTTCAGCCCTCCCCGCGCACGGGACGCGCGCTCACCCGAGCACCAGCAGCGGCACGAGCATCTCGCGGGCCGTGAGCGACCCGTGCACGCCCCGCAGCTCGATCGACGCGGGCGTCTGCGTCCGGGAGTCCACGACGGTCGCCGCGCCCGTCATCGCGACGACGACGTCGCCCACGACGGGGCGCACCCGGGGTTCGACGGGGCCGAACCAGCCGGCCGCGACGGCCTCGTCGCGCGTCCGCACGACCGCGTCGTCACCGAGCTCGTCGCGCCACCGGGCGGCGACCACCTCGGGGTCGGCGCCGCGCTCGACGTGGAGGTGGAGCGCGCGCGGCTCTCCTCCCGTGGTGCCGACCTGCGCCCCCAGGACGGGGTCGGTCCCGACGTCGCGTCGCCGGGAGGGGTCGACGTCGACCATCCCGTGGTCCGCCGTGACGACCAGGAGCGTGTCGCGCGGCAGCGACCGCGCGAGTCGGCCGAGCTCGAAGTCGAGCTCGGCGAGCGCCTCACCCCACTGCCAGGAGCCCCACCCGTGGTGGTGGCCCGTCTTGTCGACGTCGTGCCAGTACAGGTACGTCAGCCCGGGTTCACGCAGGGCCCGCACGACCGTGTCGACACGAGAGCCGAGGGACTCCGCAGGTGCGTAGGCGGCGCCCCGCAACGCCGCTCCCGTCAGGCCCGAGCCGTGGAACCTGGCCGGGCCCACGCTCGTCACCCGCACCCCGTCCGCGACCAGGCGCTCGAAGACCGTGGGATGCGGCTGCCACTCCTCCGGGGGCGGCATGTCGGTCCACGACACGAGGTTGCCGAGCCGTCCGGTCGCCGGCACCCGCACGGTGTACCCGAGCATGCCGGTCGCACCGGGTCCGCGGCCGGTCCCGAACGCGGCGACGGCCGTCGCGGTCGTCGACGGGAACGTGCTGAGCAGCGGCCGCGAGGACGCGAGCAGCGAGCGCAGGAAGGGCGCGTGACCGCCACGCTCGGCGAGGTTGAGGTGCCCCAGCCCGTCGACGAGCACGACGCACACGCGGCGCGCAGCCGGCAGTCCCAGGAGCGCCCGTGCGTCCGCTCCCCCGGCCACGTCGGTACCGAGCGACGCCGCGACGGCCGGCAGGACGTGCGCGAGCGACGGCGCGCCCGCCGCAGGCGTCACCAGCTCGTCGGGATGCGGCTCGGACGATGCCGCCCGGCCCGCGGTCGTGGGCGTGCTCACCGCTGCGACGTCGCCGCCGACAGGGTGCGCCCGAACCGGACGGCGGCCAGCACGGCCTCACGTCCCTCGGCCGCTGCGCTGACGCGGACCACGACGTCGTCCGGCGTGATCGAACCGGACATGCCGTGGTCGGCGTCGCACTGCGGGTCGCCGCACGTGGCCGGCTCGAGGTCGACGCGCGAGACGGCGCCCCAGCCGATCGCGAGCGTCAGCTCCGACGCGCCGTCACCGGCGCGGTGGTCCTGCGGGTCGTTCACGACGTGCGTGAACGCGACGGAGCGCAGCTCGCGGAGCGGGACGGCCTCGGTCGTCGCCTGGGCGCTGGCCGACGGGTGCTCGGAGTCGGCCGGGTGGTCGTCGACGTGGGCGACGACCAGCCGGGTCGCGGTCAGCGCGAGAACGGTGACGTGACGACGGACCTCGGCCCCGTCGAACGTCGTCTCGGGGTGGACCAGGTGGGCGACCGCGTCCTCGCCGGCGAGGGCGACCTCGAGGACCTCGCCCACGAGGTCCGGGTAGTAGCCGGCACGGCGCAGGTCGTCACGCAGCGGGGTGGAGAGGGCAGGCACCCGACCATCTTCCCATCCCGTCGGCGGGGTGTGGTGCGCCTCGGCTCGAGTCGCGCCGGGCACGTGGCGCCGAGGGGTTCACGGCCGCGCGAGCCGACGGGCCGCGTCGGCCCGGTCCGCCGGCGCGACGGACGCGTACGCACCGAGGACGGCCAGGCCGTGCGGTGACACCACGACGGGGTTCAGCTCGAGCGACCGCACGTCCGGCAGCGCGTCGGCCAGCACGGAGACCCGGGCCACGAGGTCCTCGAGCGCGGCCACGTCGAGCGCCGGCAGGCCCCGGTACCCGAAGAGCCGGGGCGCCGCCCGCGGCGTGCGCACGAGCTCGGCGACGTCGACGTCGGTGAGCGGGGGCACGCCGTACGCGACGTCGCCGAGGAGGTCGGAGGCGTCGCCGGCGAGCCCGAGGCTGATGACGGGCCCGAACAACGGGTCCTCGGAGGACCGCACGACGCACGCGACACCGTGCGGCGCCATGGCCTGGACCTCGAGCGGCGGCACACCCGGCCCGGGGTCGTGCTCGCCCGCGAGCGCGAGGATCCCCTCGACGTCGGCCCGCAGCTCCGTCTCGTCCGCGACGTCGAGCCGCACGCCGCCGAGGTCGGCGCGGTGGCGCAGGGCCGGCACGGTGGTCTTGACGGCCACGGGCCAGCGAAGCCGCTCGGCCGCGCGGACCGCCTCGTCGGCGTCGTGGACGCGCACCGACGGCCACAGGTGGATGCCCGCGGCCGCCAGCAGCTCGGCGGTCTGCGCCGGGTCGAGCGTCAACGGCGCCCCGTCGGTCGCACCCGACGCGCTCAGCAGGCCGGCCACGAGACGCCCCGCGGCGCGGGTGTCGACACCGTCGGGGTGTACCGGCACGCCGCGGCCGCCGGCACGCCACGCGGCGTAGCGCGCGGCGTGGCCGAGCGCGAGCGCGGCGTCCTCGGGCCCCGCGTAGGCGGGCACGGTCCGCTCCCGCCCGTCGCCGTCCGGGGCCGTGAGCTCGGCGGTCACGCCGTGCAGGTCGTCCAGGCAGGCGACGGTGGTGCGGCCCGTCCGGGCTGCGGCGCGCGCGACCTCGCTGCGCAGCACCGGGTCGTGGCCACCGAGCGTGGGGATGCGCACGACCACGACGACGTCGACGTCGGGATCCGTGTAGACCCGCTCGACCGCCGCGCGCACTCGCGCGGCGTCGGCGTCCTCGCTCAGCAGCTCGACGCAGCCGGTGACGACGAGGCCGGCGGCGGCCGCCGCCTCGGCGACGAGCGCGGCACCGCCTGCGGAGCTGGCGAGGACCGCGGTGCGCCGGCCCGTCGGCAGTGCCTGGTGCGCCAGCAGCTGCACCACGTCGAGCATCTGGTGCACGTTCTCCACCCGGATGGCACCCGACTGGCGCAGCACCTCCTCCAGGGTGCGGCGCGGCGCGCGCGTCGGTCGGACCGCGTGACCCGGGGGCACGACGTGCCCCGACCGACCGGCGGTGAGCACCACGACCGGCTTGTGCGCCGACAGCCTGCGCGCCACCCGGGAGAACTTGCGCGGGTTGCCGATGGACTCCAGGTACAGCGCCACGACGTCGGTGTCCTCGTCCTCGCCCCAGAACTGCATGAGGTCGTTGCCGGACACGTCCGCGCGGTGCCCTGCCGAGACGAGCTGCGCCAGCCCGAGCCCCCGGCGCTCGACCGCGGCGAGCAGCGTGACCGCCAGTGGTGCGGACTGGCAGAACAGCCCGACCCGGCCGGGGCGGGGCGGGCGGGCCGCGAGCGAGGCGTCGAGGGTCGTGCCGTCGTGCGTCGCGAGCAGACCGAACGACGAGGGCCCGACGACCCGCATGCCGGCACCGTGCGCGATGCCCACGAGCAGGCGCTGCCGTGCGAGCCCCTCGGGCCCCGACTCCGCGAACCCGCCGGAGACGAGCACCAGACCACGCACACCGAGGTCACCGAGCCGTCGCGCCACGTCCAGCACGAGCGCCGCGGGCAGCGCGACGACCGCGAGCTCGACCGGCCCCGGGACGTCCTCGATCCGCAGGTGGTGGGAGACCCCGTTCGCGTCGGGCCCCGCGTCGCCGACGCCCACCGCGTGCACCGTGATCCGGCCCGCGCGAGCCTCGGGCACGAGGCCCTCGACGACGCGCGCGGCCTGGCGCGCCGCGAGCCCGCCGTCCGGCCCCGGGTCCGGCCCGGGGCCGACGACGACCACGGAACGTGCCGTGAGCAGCGCCCGCATGGACCGCGCCTCGGTGCGGTGCTCCCGGTCCGCCGCGACGGCGAGCGACCGGTCCGTGGGGTCGATGTCGAAGCCGACCTGCACCACGCCGTCCTCGGTGCGCTGGCGGACCTCGTACCCGGCCTCCTTGAACACCGCGAGCATGCGCCCGTTCTGCGGCAGGACCTCGGCGACGAACCGCCGCACGCCGCGCTCGCGCGCCGCCGCCGCCAGGTGCTCCAGCAGCACCGACGCCAGGCCCTTGCCCTGGTGGGCGTCGGAGATGTTGAACGCGACCTCGGCGGTCTCCGGCGCGACGAGGTCGTAGCGCGCGACGCCGATGATGCGCTCGGGCGCGTCGGTCCCCGGTGCACCGCTCACGGCGACGAGCGCGACGCGGGTCCGGTGGTCGACGGTGACGAGCCGTTCCAGGTCACGGTCGGGCAGCCGCTCGAGGGACGCGAAGAACCGCAGGTACGTCGACCGCTCGGACTGCGCGACGTGGAACGCCTGCAGGGCGTCGGCGTCGTCGGGGCGGATCGGCCGCAGGCGCGTGGTCGAGCCGTCCGTCAGCACGACGTCGGCCTCCCAGCCCGCCGGATAGGGCGCGGCAGGCCCCGGCACCGCTGCGGGGGCGGGCTGCCCGTCTCCGGGGACGACGTTGGCCATGCCGCCAGGCTAGCGGCGCGGCTGCACCGAGGAGGCCCGCCGGGCGGCGACAATGGTCGACGCGCGGGCGACGTCCCGCCGCCACGCGCACGAGCCCGACACGCAGGCCCGTGACCCGTCACCGACACCCCGCAGCATCCCGAGGAGCACACCAGCCCATGGCGCGTCGCCCCGCCAGCCCCGACCTGCCGCCCGAGGACCTCGTCGAGCGGATCGTCGACGTCGACGTCACGACGGAGATGGAGGGGTCGTTCCTCGAGTACGCGTACTCGGTCATCTACTCGCGGGCCCTGCCGGACGCGCGCGACGGCCTCAAGCCCGTGCAGCGGCGGATCATCTACCAGATGGCCGACATGGGCCTGCGCCCCGAGCGGCCCTACGTGAAGTCGGCGCGTGTCGTCGGCGAGGTCATGGGCAAGCTCCACCCGCACGGCGACTCGGCGATCTACGACGCCATGGTCCGCCTCGCCCAGCCGTTCTCGCTGCGCCTGCCGCTGGTCGACGGCCACGGCAACTTCGGCTCGCTCGACGACGGTCCGGCGGCCTCCCGGTACACCGAGGCGCGGATGGCGCCCGCGGCGGTCGCGATGACGCACGGCCTCGACGAGGACGTCGTGGACTTCGTCCCGAACTACGACAACAAGCTCAAGCAGCCGGGCGTGCTGCCCGCCGCCATCCCGAACCTGCTGGTCAACGGCGCGACCGGCATCGCGGTCGGCATGGCGACCAACATGGTCCCGCACAACCTCGTCGAGGTCGTGGCGGCGGCGCGGCACCTCGTGAAGCACCCGGACGCGACGCTCGAGGACCTCATGCGGTTCGTCCCGGGTCCGGACCTGCCGACGGGCGGCAAGATCGTCGGTCTCGACGGCGTGCGCGACGCGTACCGCACGGGCCGCGGCGCGTTCCGCACGCGGGCGACCGCGCGGATCGAGAACGTCACGCCGAAGCGCAAGGGCATCGTCATCACCGAGCTGCCGTACACGGTCGGCCCGGAGAAGGTCATCGAGAAGATCAAGGAGGGCGTGCAGTCCAAGAAGCTCTCCGGCATCGCCGACGCGGTCGACCTCACCGACCGCGCGCACGGTCTGCGGCTCGTCATCGAGGTCAAGACGGGATTCCACCCCGAGGCGGTCCTCGAGCAGCTCTACCGGCACACGCCCCTGGAGGACTCGTTCTCCATCAACAACGTCGCGCTCGTCGACGGCCAGCCGCGCACGCTGGGGCTGGTCGAGCTGCTGCGGGTGTGGGTCGAGCACCGGCTCGAGGTCGTGCGTCGGCGCACGTCGCACCGTCTGACGAAGCGCCAGGAGCGGCTGCACCTGGTCGAGGGCCTGCTCATCGCGATCCTCGACATCGACGAGGTCATCCAGGTCATCCGCGCGTCGGACGACGCCGACACGGCGCGCACGCGGCTGCGATCCGTCTTCGACCTGTCCGAGCCGCAGGCCGAGTACATCCTCGAGCTGCGGCTGCGTCGGCTGACGCGGTTCTCGCGCATCGAGCTCGAGCGCGAGCGAGACGAGCTCGTCGACGAGATCTCCCGGCTGCAGGCGATCCTCGCGGACGACGCCCTGCTGCGCGGCGTCACGTCCGACGAGATGGCCGAGGTGGCGGCGACGTACGGCACGCCGCGACGCACCGTGCTGCTCGAGCACGCGGGCGGCACGAGCCTTGCGGGGGCGGCGGGCGCTCCCGCGTCGGCGAAGGGCGGTGCGCCCCTGGAGATCCCCGACACGCCGTGCTGGGCGCTGCTGTCGGCCACGGGCCTGGTGGCGCGCACCGGGGAGGACGTGGCGCCCGTGCGCGGGGACGGCACGACGCGCAGCCGGCACGACGTGGTCGCCTCGGCGGTCGCCACCACCGCGCGTGCCGACATCGGTGCGCTGACGTCGAGCGGTCGGGTCGTGCGCCTGTCGGTCCTCGAGCTGCCGGCGCTGCCCCCCACCGACGGCCCGCCGTCGCTGTCGGGCGGCCTGCCGGTCGGCGAGGCCGTGACGCTCGAGAAGGACGAGCGCGTCGTCGCCCTCGTCCCGCTGGTCGAGGACTCTCCCCCGCTGGCACTCGCGACCGCTCAGGGCGTCGTCAAGCGCGTCACGCCGGGGGACGTCCCGAACAACCGCGACGCGTGGGAGGCGATCAGCCTCAAGGACGGCGACTCGGTCGTGGGCGCCGCCCTCGCCTCCGACGAGGACGAGCTCGTCCTGGTGTCCTCCGACGCCTCGTTGCTGCACTTCCCGGGCTCCCAGGTGCGCCCGCAGGGTCGTGCCGCAGGCGGCATGACGGGGATCAAGCTGGCCGCCGGTGCGCGGGTCGTGGCCTTCGGGGTCGTCCGCCCCGACGAGGACGCCGTCGTGGTCACCGTCTCGGGCTCGTCGTCGGCGCTGCCCGGCACGCAGACCGGTGCCGCCAAGGTCACGCCGTTCGCGGCGTACCCGGGCAAGGGACGCGCGACGGGTGGCGTGCGCTCGCACCGGTTCCTCAAGGGTGAGGACGCGCTGATCCTCGCCCACGTGGGAGCGGCGCCGGCGCGCGCCACCGGGTCCGGGGGGCAGCCGGTCGACCTGCCGCCGCTCGACGAGCGACGCGACGGCTCGGGCGCACCGCTCACGGCACCGGTCCACGCGATCGGCTGACACCCGCCGCGAGAGCGGACGTCCCAGCGCCTACCGTGGTGCCGTGGCTGCCACCCTCGACCTGCCCCGGTCCGTCCTGCTCGCGCTCTGGCTCGCCGCGTCCGCGGAGCCGGACGCGACGGTGGCCGCGGTGCAGCACGACGACGAGCCGCACGCGGTCGACGCGGACGGCGAGCCGGTGACGCTGCGGGACTGGCTGACGTGGCTGGGCGGCCCGGTCGACGACGTCGCCGTCGTCCTGCCGGTCCCCGGTGACCCGGTCGCCGCCCCGCCCGCGGTGTCGCACGACGCCGTGGTGGCCGGCGAGTGCGTGCTGCTGCGTGCCGGTGCGCGGACGCTCGCAGCCGTGCCGCACGTCGAGCAGTTCGGGTCGGTCTACGAGCCGGGCCACGCGGTGACGTGGCGGACCGCGCCGGTGCCCGACTGGCGTACGACCGTGTGGGCGCAGGTCGGCACGCTGGAGGACGCCGAGCGCGACCTGCGGCGGGGCCTGCTGACCGCGACCGAGGCCCTCGTGTCCCTGGGGGTCGAGCGGTGGCGGCCGGACGCCGCCGACGCGATCGCCGGGGTCCGGGACGGCGCACTGCCCGAGCGTCGGATCCCGCGCGGGATCGAGGCGCAGCGGCTGCGCGTGCTGTCGAGTGCCGCCCGCCTGCGGGGCATCGTCGCGCTGGCGACCCAGGACGACGGCGGTGCGGTCAACACGTGGCAGGCCGACCAGCGGTCGACCGCGCTGCGCGAGGTCGACCGCGTCGCCCGCCGTGCGATGGCCGCGGCGGCGACCCACCTGACCCGCGGCTGATCCCCCCGGTTCACCGGCACAGCGGGCCGGCCTTCTCAGCCCTCGGAACCGCACCCCCGCGACCTCGTCCTTCGGCGGCCCGTGACGGCCTGTGAGCCGCCGAAGGACGAGTTGGGCGCGTCAGCCGGCGAGGACGCGGCGGTACACCTCGAGGGTCCGCTCGCCGATCGCGTGCCACGAGAAGTGGTCCTCGACGCGGCGACGCGCGGCGACGCCCCAGCGGGCCGCCCGCTCGGCGTCGGACACGGCGTCCGCGAGCGCGGCGCCCAGGTCGGCGACGAACGCGTCGGGGTCGACCGGCGTCCCGGTGCCGTCCTGGACCTGGTCGATCGGCACGAGCACGCCCGTGACCCCGTCGTCGACGACCTCGGGGATGCCACCGGTCGCGGTACCGACGACCGGCAGCCCCACGGCCATCGCCTCGAGGTTCACGATGCCCAGCGGCTCGTACACCGAGGGGCAGGCGAAGACCGTGCCGTGCGCGAGCACCGCGACGAGCTCGTCGCGCGGCAGCATCCGGTCGATCCACACGACCCCGGACCGGCGCGTGCGCAGGTCCGCGACCAGCGCCTTGACCTCCTCGAGGATCTCCGCTGTGTCGGGCGCACCGGCGCACAGGACCACCTGCACGTCGGAGGGCAGCGCCTCGACGGCGCGCAGCAGGTACGGCAGGCCCTTCTGCCGGGTGATGCGCCCGACGAACACGACGGACGGGCGATCCGGGTCGATGCCCAGGCCCTGCACCACGCGCCGCGCGTGCGCGACGCCGTCGTCGGTGGTCGGCCGCTTCCAGCCGTCGAGGTCGATGCCGTTGTGCACGACGTGCACCTTGGCCGGGTCGACCGCGGGGTACGACCGCAGGATGTCGGCGCGCATGCCGCCGCTGACGGCGATGACGGCGTCGGCCGCCTCGTACGCGGTGCGCTCGACCCAGGACGACAGGGCGTACCCGCCGCCGAGCTGCTCGGCCTTCCACGGCCGCAGGGGCTCGAGGCTGTGCGCGGTGAGCACGTGCGGGACCCCGTACAGCAGCGACGCGAGGTGGCCGGCGAGGTTCGCGTACCAGGTGTGGGAGTGCACCAGGTCGGTCCCGCCGTCGGTCGCGTCCTGTCCGATGCCGTCGACGATCGCGAGGTCGACGCCCATGGTGGCCAGCGCGGCGTTCGCGCCGGTCAGCCCCCCGGGCACCGTGTACCCGTGGTTGCCCGGCTCCGGGGCCGGGTCGTCGAAGCTGTGCACCCGCACGTCGATCAGCTCACGCAGCACGGCGGTCAGGCCCGCCACGTGGACTCCCGCACCCCCGTACACGTGCGGCGGGTACTCCCGGGTCAGCAGGTCGACGCGCACCGTTGCCTCCAGTCGTGACCGGCCCACCGCCGGTCGTCTGGCGACACGCTAGCGCTCGTGCGCGCGTGTACCTCGCTGCGGACGCCCCTTCGGCTTAAGTTGGTCACATGCCAGCGCCGCGTGTCCTCGCCATCGTCCTCGCCGGGGGGGAGGGCAAGCGCCTGATGCCGCTCACCGCGCACCGCGCCAAGCCCGCCGTGCCCTTCGGCGGCAGCTACCGCCTCGTCGACTTCGCCCTGTCGAACGTCATCAACTCGCACTACCTGCACGTGATCGTGCTGACCCAGTACAAGTCCCACTCGCTGGACCGGCACGTGTCCAAGACGTGGCGGATGTCGTCGCTCCTGGGCAACTACGTCGCCGCCGTGCCGGCGCAGCAGCGTGTGGGCAAGCACTGGTACCTGGGCAGCGCGGACGCGATCTACCAGTGCCTCAACATCATCGACGACGAGCGCCCCGACATCGTGGTCGTGGTCGGCGCCGACCACGTCTACCGCATGGACTTCTCCCAGATGGTGGACGCCCACATCGAGTCGGGCGCCGAGCTGACGGTGGCCGGCATCCGGCAGCCGATCGACATGGCGGACCAGTTCGGCGTCATCGAGACGGTGCCGGGCGACCCCTCGCGCATCGCGGCGTTCCGCGAGAAGCCGTTGGACCCGACGCCCGTCCCCGGCTCCCCGATGGAGATCCTCGCGTCGATGGGCAACTACGTCGCGAACGCCGACGCGCTCGTGCAGGCCGTGACCGTGGACGCCGAGGACGTGAACTCGCGGCACGACATGGGCGGCGACATCGTCCCGTGGTTCGTCGAGCGCGGCACGGCGGGCGTGTACGACTTCATCCGCAACGACGTGCCGGGCTCCACCGACCGTGACCGCGACTACTGGCGCGACGTGGGGACCCTGGACTCGTACTACGACGCCAACCACGACCTCATCTCGGTCGAACCGGTGTTCAACCTCTACAACGACGCGTGGCCGCTGTACACGGGGTACACCGGCCTGCCGCCGGCCAAGTTCGTCCACTCGGGGGCCGGGCGTCTGGGGCACGCAGCCGACTCGATCGTCTCCCCCGGCGTCGTCGTGTCCGGTGCGACCGTGTCGGGCTCGATCCTGTCCCCCGGCATCCGGCTGCACTCGTGGGCGCAGATCACGGACTCGGTGCTCATGGACGGCGTGCAGGTCGAGCGGTACGCCCAGATCCACCACGCGATCCTCGACAAGAACGTCATCGTCCCGGAGCGGGCACGCATCGGTCTGGACCACGACCACGACCGCGCGCGCGGCTTCACCGTGACGGACAGCGGCATCACCGTCGTCCCGAAGGGCACGATCATCACCGACTGACGTCCTGCCACCACGACGTGGGACGGACGCGTCCGGGCGCGCACGTCATGCGGACACCGGCGCTCCCGGCGCTCGGCGCCCGCTAACCTGCGGGCGTGGACACCCGTACGGCTGCTGCCCGGCTCGTCGTCATGGACGTCGACTCCACGCTCATCACGGGCGAGGTCGTCGAGATGCTGGCGGGTCATGCGGGGTCCCGCCCGCTCGTGGCGGAGATCACCGAGCGGGCGATGCGCGGTGAGATCGACTTCGCCCAGTCGCTGCGCGAGCGTGTCGCGACGCTCGCGGGTCTGCCGGTGTCGGTGTTCGACGACGTGCTGGCGGAGATCGAGCTGACGCCCGGGGCCGTCGAGCTGGTGGCCGAGCTCCAGGGCCGCGGCTGGCCGGTCGGCCTGGTGTCGGGCGGCTTCGTCGAGGTCGCGCGACCGCTCGCGGCCCGCCTGGGGATCACGCGTGTGCACGCCAACCGGCTCGAGATCCGCGACGGTGTGCTGACGGGCCGGGTCGACGGGCCGGTCGTCGACCGGGCCGCGAAGGCAGCCACGCTCGCGGCGTGGGCGCTCGAGCTCGGGCTGCCGATGAGCCGGACCGTGGCGATCGGGGACGGTGCGAACGACCTCGACATGCTCGCCGCCGCCGCCACGGGCATCGCGTTCAACGCCAAGCCGGTCGTCGCGCAGGCCGCTGACGTGGCGGTGGCCGGACGCCTGGACGCCGTTCTCACGCTGGCGCCGTTCGTCGCCTGAGGGTCCGTCCCCGCGGCGGTCCGGACGCGCGCTCGGCCTGTCAGGCCGGGTGGTCCAGGTGGACCAGCCGCAGCGCCCCGGGCGCGACCTCGTCCCACGGGCCGTCGAGCTCGAGCACTGTCCAGGCGGCGGTCGGCACCCCGAGGCGCACGCGCGTGAGCAGAGCCTCGTCCGACGCCGGGTCTGCCAGCACGTCGGCCGCGTGCGACATCGTCGGCTCGTGCCCCACGACCAGGACGGTCGATGCCTCGTCGGGCTGCGTCCGCAGGATGGCGGCCAGGTCACCCGCCGACGCGTCGTACAGCGCGTCCGTCACCGACAGGACCGGGGCCGGGACGCCCCCGGCGACCAGCGCCGTCCGTGCGATCTCCCACGTCTGGCGGGTGCGCAGCGACGACGAGCACAGGACGTGCGTGGGTGCGAGGCCGGTGGCAGCGAGCGCAGCACCGACGGCCGCGGCCTGGCGCCGCCCGGCGAGGGCCAGCGGTCGCTCGTGGTCGACGACCACGCCGGCCGGCTCCGCCTTGGCGTGCCGGAGGAGGACGAGTCGGCGCAGGGTCACGGCACCAGGGTGCCATCCTGCCGTCCCACCGAGGTAGCCGAGCAGGCGAGATCCGACGTGACGAACGTGACGTCCACCCTGGCCGGCGCCTACAGCCCCATGGCGTGCACACCGCCGTCGACGTGCACGATCTCGCCCGTCGTCGCCGGGAACCAGTCGGAGAGCAGGGCGGCGACGGCACGCGCGGTCGGCTCGGCGTCGTGCACGTCCCACCCGAGCGGAGCCCGCTCGGGCCAGCCGCCCTCCATCGCCTCGAAGCCGGGGATCGACTTGGCGGCGGTCGTGCGGATGGGCCCGGCCGAGACGAGGTTCACGCGGATGCCCTGCGGCCCCAGGTCCCGCGCGAGGTACCGCGCGGTCGACTCGAACGCGGCCTTCGCGACGCCCATCCAGTCGTAGACGGGCCACGCGTAGCGCGCGTCGAACGTCAGGCCGACGATGCTGGACCCGCGCGTCAGCAGCGGCTGGGAGGCCACCGCGAGCGCCTTGAGCGAGTACGCGCTGACGTGTACCGCGGTCGCGACGTCCTCCCACTGCCCGGCGAGGAAGTTGCCGCCCATGACGGACTGCGGGGCGAACCCGATGGAGTGCACGACCCCGTCGACGTGGTCCGCGTGCTCCCGGACGCGGTCCGCGAGCGCGGCGAGGTCGTCGGTGGAGGTCACGTCGAGCTCGACCACGGGCGCCGGCTGCGGCAGGCGGCGCGCGATGACCTGCGTCAGGCGCAGCTGCCGGCCGAACGACGTCAGCACGACGTTCGCGCCCTGCTCCTGCGCGAGGCGCGCGACGTGGAACGCGATGGAGCTGTCCGTCAGGACGCCGGTGACGAGCAGGGTCTTGCCCTCGAGCAGTGCCATGGTCCAGGTGCCTCTCGGTCGGGTGGGCCGGGCGCGCTGGGCGCCGGCGGAGGGAGTGCGAGGGGTCAGTGCCCCATGCCGAGGCCGCCGTCGACGGGCAGCACGGCGCCGGACACGTACGCGGCCGCGTCGGACGCGAGGAACTGCACGGCCGCGGCGACCTCGTCCGCGTGCCCGAACCGTCCGGCGGGGATCGAGCCGAGGTACGCCTGCTGGCGGTCCTCGGGCAGCGCCTTGGTCATGTCGGTGTCGATGAAGCCCGGCGCCACGACGTTCGCCGTGATGCCCCGCCCGCCGAGCTCACGGGTCACCGAGCGCGCCATGCCGATCAGCGCGGACTTCGAGGACGCGTAGTTGACCTGCCCGGGCGAGCCGTACATCCCGACGACGGACGAGATGAGCACGACCCGGCCACGGCGCAGCCGGATCATTCCCTTGCTCGCCCGCCGGACGACGCGGAAGGCGCCGGTGAGGTTGACGTCGATCACATCGGCGAAGTCCTCGTCGGTCATCCGCATCAGCAAACCGTCGCGCGTGACGCCGGCGTTCGCGACGAGGACCTCGACGGGGCCGTGCGCGGCCTCGACCTGGGTGAACGCGGCGTCGACGGACGCGGTGTCACGCACGTCCCCGATGACCTCGAGCACACCGTCGGGCGCACCGCCCGACCGGACGATCGTCGCGACCTTGTCGCCGGCGGCGACGAACCGCTCGGCGATGGCGCGGCCGATGCCGCGGTTGGCGCCGGTCACCAGCACCGAGCGTGGTGCGGGAGAGGTCGGGGCGTCCGGGGTGGTCACGGGTGTCGTCGCAGGCACGGGACACGACGCTAGCCGACCACCGGGCGCCGTGGCGGGGTGCCCGCCGTCCTGAGTTGCGGGTCCCTCGTTGTGGGAGGCCCACAAAGTGTGGGTCGGCCCACGTCGCACGGTGCCGCACGACGCCTACCATCAGGTGGTGAGAACACGTCGCCGCGCCGCGCGGGCCGAGCCGGAGGTGCACCGCATCACGTCGGCCCCCGAGTCGCTGTCCGACGACCTCACGCGCCGGCAGCGCCGGTACCTGTGGCAGATGGGCGTGCGCGTGCTGTGCTTCGTCGCCGCGGGCCTGCTCTGGTCGCACGTCCCGGTCGCGGTCTCGCTCGCGCTCGTCACGGCCGCCGCCGTGCTGCCCTACGTGGCGGTGCTGCTGGCGAACGCCGGACGCGAGCGGCGTGACGTGCCGGACGTGCCCTTCGAGGCGCGCCAGATCGACCCCGCCCCTCGCCACGACCAGCTCGGAGACGGCCCGTGAACGACTCGACCCCCGCGCAGCAGGCCACCCCCGACACGGTCGGCGAGCTGGTGTGCAGCGCACGCGGCTGCCGCGCGGCGCCCGCATGGGGCGTCCTGTGGAACAACCCCAAGCTGCACACGACCGAACGGCGCAAGGTCTGGCTCGCGTGCGACGGGCACCGCGAGCACCTGTCGGAGTACCTGCGTGTCCGTGACTTCCTGCGTGACGTCGTCCCCGTCGACGACCTGGTCCGGTCGGAGCCGTGAGCGCGGCGGGACCCGCGGGCGGCGACCTGCGCGCCGCGGCACGTCGGCAGGCGCTCGGTCTGGTCGTCCTCGCGGTCGCCGTGGCCGTGACGTGCACGTTCCTGGGCCGCTGGCAGTGGCAGCGGCACGTCGAGCGTGACGCCGCCATCGCGGTCGTGGAGGCCAACTACGCCGCCGCACCCGTCGACCTCGCGGACGTCGTCGCGGACCCGGACGCCGCGCTGCCCGAGTCCGACGCCTGGCGCTCGGTCGACGTCCGAGGGCGCTACCTCGACGACGCGACCGTGCTGCTGCGCAACCGCCCGGTCGACAGCACCCCCGCGTATCACGCCCTGGTGCCGTTCCTCGTGACGGACGCGGCGCCCGGTGCGCAGGGCGACCCGGTCGGTGCAGGGCGCGTCCTGGTCGTCGACCGCGGCTGGGTGCCCACGGGCGCGGACGGGTCGGTCGACGTCGACGTCCCACCCCCGCCGGCCGGCGAGGTGACGGCGACCGTCCGCCTGCGCCCGGGCGAGCCCGCGAGCAGCCGTGACGCGCCGTCGGGGCAGGTGCAGGCCATCGCCCCTGCCCAGGTGCTCACCGCAGGCGGGGTCGACGCGGCCCCGTACGCGGCCTACGGCGCGCTCGTGCGCGAGGATCCCGCCGCCGCTGCACCGCTGGGTGCGCTGGCCGCGCCGAGCACGGACCCGGGCTCCCACCTGTCGTACGCGTTCCAGTGGTGGGTGTTCGCACTCGGGGGTCTGGTGGCGTTCAGCGTCGCCGCCCGGCGCGAGTGGACGTCGGTCGTCACCGGCACGCAGGGTGCGCCCCCGTCCCGGCGGGCGCGGCCCCGCCGGGCCCCCGGCCGCGACGAGCGGGACGAGGACGCCGAGATCGCCGCGCAGCAGGACGCCGGGCGCGACCGTCAGGCGAGCGCGATGAGGTCCAGGTAGTCGGCGCTCCACAGGTCCTCGTCGCCGTCGGGCAGCAGCAGCACGCGCTCCGGCTCGAGGGCCGCGACCGCCCCCTCGTCGTGGCTCACGAGCACGACCGCCCCCTGGTAGCCGCGCAGCGCGGCGAGGATCTCCTCGCGTGACGCCGGGTCCAGGTTGTTCGTCGGCTCGTCGAGCAGCAGCACGTTGGCGCTGGACACGACGAGCGTCGCGAGGGCGAGGCGCGTCTTCTCCCCGCCGGACAGCACCCGGGCCGGCTTGTCCGCGTCGTCACCGGAGAACAGGAACGACCCGAGGACGGACCGCACCTGGGTGTCGGTGAGGTCGGGCGCCGCGGTGCGCAGGTTCTCCAGGACGGTGCGCGAGAGGTCGAGCGTCTCGTGCTCCTGCGCGTAGTACCCGAGCTTGAGGCCGTGGCCCGGCTTGACCTCCCCGGTGTCGGGCTCCTGCAGGCCCCCGAGCATCCGCAGCAGGGTGGTCTTGCCGGCACCGTTGAGCCCGAGGACGACGACCTTGCTCCCCCGGTCGATCGCCAGCGAGACGTCCGTGAAGACCTCCTGCGACCCGTACGACTTCGACAGGCCCTCGGCGGTCAGCGGGGTGCGCCCGCACGGCGCCGGGTCCGGGAACCGCAGGCGCGCGACCTTGTCCGAGGCGCGGACCGCGTCGAGGCCGGACAGCATGCGTTCGGCACGGCGGGCCATGTTCTGCGCCGCGACGGCCTTGGTGGCCTTCGCGCGCATCTTGTCGGCCTGCGCCAGGAGCGTCGCGGCCTTCTTCTCGGCGTTGGCCCGCTCGCGGCGCCGGCGCTTCTCGTCGGTCTCCCGCTGCTTCAGGTACGCGTCCCAGCCGAGGTTGTACAGGTCGAGGTGCGAACGGTTCGCGTCGAGGTAGAACACCTTGTTGACGGTCGCGCGCAGCAGCTCGACGTCGTGGCTGATGACGACGAACCCGCCCGGGTAGCTCTTGAGGTACTCGCGCAACCACACGATGGAGTCGGCGTCGAGGTGGTTGGTCGGCTCGTCGAGCAGGAGCGTGTCGGCACCCGAGAACAGGATGCGCGCGAGCTCGACCCGGCGGCGCTGACCACCGGACAGCGTGCCGAGGTTCTGCCCGAGGACGCGGTCGTCGAGCCCGAGCGCTGCCGTGATGCGGTGCGCCTCGCTCTCGGCCGCGTACCCGCCGGCCGCGGTGAACCGCGCCTCGAGCCGCGTGTACCGCTCCATGGCCCTGTCACGCGTGGCGTCGTCGGCCGAGGCCATCGCACCCTCGGTCTCCCGCATCGACGCCAGGATCGCGTCGAGCCCGCGCGCCGAGAGCACCCGGTCCATCGCGAGCTGCGTCAGGTCGCCCGCGCTCGGGTCCTGCGGCAGGTAGCCCACGTCGCCGCTGCGCGAGATGGTCCCGCCGGTCGGCTGGGTCTCCCCCGCGAGCGTCTTGGTCAACGTGGTCTTGCCCGCACCGTTGCGGCCGACGAGGCCGATCCGGTCGCCGGAGGCGATCCGGAAGGTCGTCGGTTCCAGCAGGACGCGGGCGCCGACGCGCAGCTCGACGCCCGAAGCGGTGATCACAGGGGAGTTCCTCGGTTTCCTACGAGAAGACCGGGTGGGTTCTGGCTCCCGGCACAAACGCCGACCATCGTACCCAGCCACTAGCGTGGCGAGCGGTCGGACGCCCGACCCTCCACGTCATCCTCACCCGGCAGGAGCCACGGCATGCCCCTCAGTTCCCCGGACGACAGGACCACGGCCGCGCCGGAAGCGCCCACGGCGGTCCCGGGTCTCCTGCCCGAGCCCCCGGCCACGCGCCGGACGGGCACCGACGTCGCGCTCGTCGCCACGTTCGCGGCGTTCGTCGCCGCGTGCGCGCTGGTCCCGGCGATCCCCACGGGCACGCCCGTGCCGATCACGCTGCAGACGTTCGGCGTCGTCGTCGCAGGGCTCGTGCTGGGTGCCCGGCGGGGCTTCCTCGCGGTCGCGCTCTACCTGGTGGTCGGCCTGGCGGGGGTCCCCGTGTTCGCCGAGATGACCGGTGGGCTCGGTGTGCTGGGCAAGCCGTCAGTCGGCTACCTGCTCGCGTTCCCGGCCGCCGCAGCGGCCGCCGGGTGGCTCGGCGGGCTCGCGCTGCGGGCGCGACCGGCGTGGCGGTACCCGCTGCTCGTCGCCGCCGGGCTGGGCTCGTCGTTCCTCGTGACGCACCCGTCCGGCATCCTCGGGCTCATGGCACGCCTCGGGGTCACGGCCCGCGAGGCGCTCGCGATCGACCTCGTCTACTGGCCCGGTGACGTCGTGAAGAACCTCCTCGCGGCAGGCGTGACGCTGGCCGTCGTGCGGGCGTTCCCCGACCTACGACGTGGCAGGCGCTGAGGCACCGGTGATCGAGCTCGACGCCGCCGAGGTCACCGCCTGGTCCCCGGACCCGGCGGGCGGCCCCGACCGCGTCGTGCGCCTGCTGGGCCCGGTCTCGCTGCGGCTGACCGAGCGGCACGTCGCCGTCGTCGGTGCCAACGGGTCGGGCAAGTCGACGCTCGCCCGCCTGCTCAACGGTCTGGTCCTGCCCTCGGCGGGGCGCGTGCGGGTCGACGGGCTCGACACGGCGTCCGACGGGCCCGCCGTCCGGCGCCGCGTCGGGTTCGTGTTCACCGACCCCGACGCGCAGATCGTCATGCCGACACCGGTCGAGGACGTCGCCCTGTCCCTGCGGCGCACGGTCCCGGACGCCCGCGAGCGCGAGGCCCGGGCTCTCGAGGCACTGGCCCGGTACGGCCTGGCGGACCGGGCGCACGTGTCGGTGCACGCACTGTCCGGGGGTCAGCGCCAGCTCCTCGCGCTGGCCGCGGTGCTCGCCACGGAGCCGGCGGTCCTGGTCTGCGACGAGCCGACCACGCTGCTCGACCTGCGGTGGCGCACGCACGTGGACACGCTGCTCGCGTCGCTCCCCCAGCAGGTCGTCGTGGTGACGCACGACCTCGAGGCGGCCGCGCGCGCCGAGCGGGTGATCGTCGTCGACGACGGCCGCGTCGTCGCGGACGACGAGCCGGGTCCCGCGCTCGCGCACTACCGCGCCCTCATGGGCGCCGCACCATCCCCGCACGGCGCCGAGCATGCCCGTCGAGCCCCGGTGACGCCGTGACGCCCGACGCGCTGACGCGCGGACGGCCGCTGCGCCCGCCGTGGGCCGGACCGCTGGGGCTCCACCACCCCGGCGACAGCGTCGTCCACCGCCTGCCTGCCACCGCGAAGCTGCTGCTGCTCGCGCTGACGGGCGTCGCGGTCGTCCTGCCCGCCGGCCCGAGCGTGGCGGCAGCCGGCCTCGGCGTCGTCGTCCTCGTCACGGCGCTCGCGCGCGTGCCGTGGCACCGCACGACGCGGGGCCTTCTGCCGGTGCTCGTGACCGCGGTGTTGCTCGCTGCCTACCAGACGTGGGTGCGCGGGCCCGCGCTCGGGGCCGAGGTCGCGCTCGACCTGCTGACGCTCGTCCTGGCGGGGGCCCTCGTGACGGCGACCACCCGCGCCGACGACCTCCTGGCCGTCGTGACACGCGCGGCCCGGCCCCTGCGGCACGTGGGACTGGCTCCGGAGACCGTGGCCCTCACGGTGGGCCTCTTCCTGCGGACGGTGCCCGTGCTCGTGCAGGTCGTCGGCGAGTCGCGCGACGCCGCGCGCGCCCGTGGGCTCGACCGCGACCCGCGTGCGGTCGTCGTCCCCGCCGCCGTGCGCATGGTGGGCCACGCGCGGACGACGGGTGATGCGCTGGCCGCACGCGGCCTTGCCGACTGACGCCCGGCGCCTGTGCCGCTGCTGTCGCGTGCGAGTCGGTCGATCGTCCAGCCCGCGCGGCCTGCGGAGCTTCCCACTACCGTGAGCCCGTGACTTTCAGCGAGGGTGGCAGCTTCGAGGGTGGCCGCGTCCGCCGGCACGGGCGCGGTGCCGCGGCCGCCGGCGGCGGTGGGTTGATCGGGATCATCGCGCTGGCGATCTTCCTGTTCACCGGCCAGGACCTCTCCGGCGTCCTCGACACCGGCGGCCAGGGTGGCGGCAGCCAGCCGGGCGAGGAGGTCGCCGAGTGCACGGTCGAGCAGGCGAACTCCGACCCTCTGTGCCGCTTCTCCGCCACGATGCAGTCGCTCGACGCGTTCTGGGCCGCGACCGTCCCGGCCGGGACGGCGTTCGACCCGCCCTCCGGGGACGCGTTCGAGGGTGGCATCGCCACCGGCTGCGGCCAGGCCTCGTCGTCCACGGGCCCGTTCTACTGCCCGCCCGACCAGGGCATCTACCTCGACACCTCGTTCTTCCAGGTGCTGCAGCAGCAGTACGGCGCCCAGGGCGGACCGCTCGCGGAGATGTACATCTACGCCCACGAGTACGGCCACCACATCCAGAACCTCACGGGCGTGTTCGACTCCGCCGACCGCAGCGGTGGTGGCGCCGAGTCGGACTCCGTGCGCGTCGAGCTGCAGGCCGACTGCTACGCGGGCATGTGGGCCGGCGACGCCGCGACGCGCGAGGACCCGGACCGGCCCGGCGTGACGTTCCTCGATCCCCCCACCGCCGAGGAGCTCGCCCAGGCCCTCGACGCGGCGGCGGCCGTCGGCGACGACCACATCCAGCAGCAGTCGGGCGGCGGCGTGGACCCCGACACGTGGACGCACGGGTCGAGCGAGCAGCGCCAGAAGTGGTTCACGATCGGCTACGAGCAGGGCTCGCTGGCCGCGTGCGACACCTTCGCCGCCACTGACCTCTGACCCACCACCCCGCCGCGAGAGGGCAATCCAGTCGCACCGGCCCTGGGCGACGTCAGGCGGGCAGACGACGCGAAGTTCGTCGCCACGGCGCCCGGATGGAACGCCCGGACGTCAGCCCGTGGGCGTGGTCGCGCTCGTGCAGCCCTCGCGTGACGAGGACGTTCGCGAGCTTGCCCGTCCCGTAGGCCCGGTTCGGCGTGAACGCGTCGGCGCGAGGTGGCTGCGCTGCTCCTGACTCGACCGGGATCGTCGTCAGATGTTGAACCCCAGCGCCCGCATCTGCTCGCGCCCGTCGGGCGTGATCTTCTCCGGGCCCCACGGCGGCATCCACACCCAGTTGATGCGGAACCCGTCGACGAGGCCCTCGAGCGCCTGGCCCGTCTGGTCCTCGATGACGTCCGTGAGCGGGCACGCCGCCGACGTGAGCGTCATGTCGATGACCGCGGTGCTGGTCTGGTCGACGACGACGCCGTAGACGAGGCCGAGGTCGACGACGTTGATGCCGAGCTCGGGGTCGATGACGTCACGCATCGCCTCCTCGACGTCGGCGGCCGTCGGCGGGCCGGCGGGGGTGGTGATCGGTTCGGTGGTCATGCGTCCTCCGTCGTACGGGCTCCGGACAGGATGAGGGCGTCGTTCAGGGCGACCCAGCCGAGCTGGGCGCACTTGACGCGGGCGGCGTAGCGCGAGACTCCCGCGAACGCGACCGCGTCACCGAGCAGCTCCTCCGCGTCGTCGGACACGCCGGCGCCGCGGGACTGCATCAGCTCGCGGAAGGTGGCGGCGAGCCGGTCGACCGTGGGCAGGTCCTGGCCGGTCACCAGGTCGTGCAGCACCGAGACCGACGCCTGCGAGATCGAGCAACCCTGCCCGTCCCACGTGACCTCGCGCAGGACCGGCACCGCGCCGCTCGTGTCGACGTCGACGTGCAGCGTCACCTCGTCACCGCAGGTGGGGTTCACCTGGTGCGACGTGGCCGCGCACGTGCCGTGGTCGGCGGTCGCGACGCCGACGACGGTCGCGCCCTCGGGCAGGCCGCGGCCGTGCGGGAACTTCGCGTGGTCGAGGATGACCTGCTGGTACAGCTGCTCCATGGCCGAGCTCATGCGGGCCTCCCGTCCGTCGTCGCGTCGTCCAGACCGAAGAACGCGCGGACCCCCGCGAGTGCTTCCCGGAACGCGGCGACGTCGTCGTCCGTCGTGTAGACACCGGCCGACGCGCGCGCCGTGGCCGCGACGCCGAACCGCCGGTGCAGGGGCTGCGCGCAGTGGTGGCCGACGCGCACCGCGATGCCGGCGTCGTCGAGCACCTGGCCGACGTCGTGCGCGTGGACCCCGTCGACGACGAACGACACGGCTGCGAGCCGGTCGACGTTCTCGGTCGGCCCGACGACCCGGACCCCGGGCACGGACGCGACGGCGTCCAGCAGCAGACCGGCGAGGTGGCGCTCGTGCGCGGAGACGCCCGCCATGCCGAGCTCCGAGAGGTACTGCGCGGCCGCGCCGAGCGCGACGGCCTGCGACACCATCTGCGTGCCCGCCTCGAACCGCTGGGGCGGCGGTGCGTACGTCGTCGACTCCATGGTGACGACCTCGACCATCGATCCGCCGGTGGTCACCGGGGGCATCGCCTCGAGCAGCTCACGGCGCCCGTACAGCGCGCCCACCCCGGTCGGCCCGTACATCTTGTGCCCCGAGAACGCCGCAAGGTCCACGCCGAGCGCGCGCAGGTCCACCGGCAGGTGCGGCACGGACTGGCAGGCGTCCAGCACGGTGAGCGCACCGACCTCGCGGGCGCGCGAGACGAAGGCCTCGACGGGCGTGATCGCCCCGGTGACGTTCGACGCGTGCGTGAACGCGAGGACGCGGGTCCGGTCGGTGACGACCGTCGCGAGCTCCTCGGTGCGGATGCGCCCGTCGTCGTCGACGCCGAGCCAGCGCAGCGTCGCACCCGTGCGGGCCGCCAGCTCCTGCCACGGGACGAGGTTGGCGTGGTGCTCGGCCTCGGTGACGACGATCTCGTCGCCGGGCGCGAGCGCGAACCGGCGCGCCGCCTCTCCCCCGCGGCCCAGCGACGCGTTCGACATCGCGTACGCCACGAGGTTGATCGCGGCCGTCGCGTTCGACGTCCACACGAGCTCGCCCGGTGAGACGCCGACGAATCCGGCGACCCGCGAACGCGCGTCCTCGAACGCCTCGGTGGCCTCCTCGGCGAGCTGGTGCGCGCCACGGTGCACGGCCGCGTTGCGACGCACGTAGAAGTCCTGCTCGGCGTCGAGGACGACCTCGGGCTTCTGCGACGTCGCACCGCTGTCGAGGTACACGAGCGGCCGCCCGTCGCGCAGCGTGCGCTCGAGCAGCGGAAAGTCGGCGCGGACGGCTGCGAGCTCCGTGGCCGACAGGGTCGTGTCGTCACCAGGAGCGGGCCGCAGGGGCTCGAGGGTGCTGGTCATCAGGTCCTCCGGGCGGACGGAAGGCGGCCGACGGTGCGCGGTGGTCCCACGCAGTGGCGACGGTCGCCCAGGGACGACGGGTGCGGCGGCCGCCGGGGGTCCCCGGCGGCCGTCGCGACGGTGTCAGACCGCGCTGCCGGTGGGCAGGAAGCGGTCGTAGCCCTCGGACTCGAGGCGCTCGGCCAGCTCCGGGCCGCCCTCCTCGGCGATCCGGCCGTCGACGAAGACGTGGACGAAGTCGGGCTGGATGTAGCGCAGGATCCGCGTGTAGTGCGTGATCAGCAGCACGCCGACGTCGCCGCCGGCCTTGACGCGGTTGACGCCCTCGGACACGACGCGCAGCGCGTCGACGTCCAGGCCGGAGTCGGTCTCGTCGAGGATCGCGAAGCGCGGCTTCAGGAGCTCCATCTGGAGGATCTCGTGCCGCTTCTTCTCGCCACCGGAGAAGCCCTCGTTCACCGAACGCTCCGCGAACGTGGAGTCCATCCGCAGGGCGTCCATGGCGGCGCGCATGTCCTTGACCCACGAGCGCAGCGGCGGCGCCTCGCCGTCGATCGCGGTCTTGGCGGTCCGCAGGAAGTTCGACACGGACACGCCGGGGACCTCGACGGGGTACTGCATGGCAAGGAACATGCCGGCGCGGGCACGCTCGTCGACGCTCATCGCGAGGACGTCCTCACCGTCGAGCAGGACGCTGCCCGAGGTGATCTGGTACTTGGGGTGCCCCGCCAGCGAGTACGCGAGCGTGGACTTGCCGGACCCGTTGGGGCCCATGATGGCGTGGGTCTCACCGCTGCTCACGGTGAGGTCGACGCCGCGCAGGATGGGCTTGGGGCCCTCCTTCGTCTCGACGCTGACGTGCAGGTCGCGGATCTCCAGGGTGGACATCGGGTACTCCTCGGGTTCAGAGCGGCGCGTCGACGTCGACGAGCACACGCTCGCCGTCGACGGTCACGGGGTAGACGGGGACGGGCTTGATCGCGGGCGGGGACAGCGGCTTGCCGGAGCGCAGGTCGAACCTCGACCCGTGCAGCCAGCACTCCACCGTGCAGCCCTCGACCTCGCCGTCGGACAGGGAGACGGCACCGTGCGAGCAGATGTCGCTGATCGCGTGCCAGTCGCCGGACTCGTCACGGACGACGGCGACCTCGACGGGTCCCGTCTCGCTCTCGAGCTCGACGCGCAGCGCGCCGGCGACGGGCACGTCCGCGGTGTAGCAGGCCAGCTGGGCGCTCATGCACGCTCCGTGGACAGCGCGGCCTGCGAGCCCTCGACGTGCGGCTCGGTGCCCAGGATCGCCGTCATGGACTTCTCGAGCTCCGCGTCGATGGCGGCGGTGAGCCGCTCCTCGACCTCGGGGACGCCGATCTCCTGGATGAGCTCGGCGAAGAAGCCGCGGACCACGAGGCGACGCGCGTCGGTCTCGGGGATGCCGCGCGAGCGCAGGTAGAAGAGCTGCTCGTCGTCGAACCGGCCGGTGGCGCTGGCGTGGCCGGCGCCCTCGATGAGGCCCGTCTCGATCTCCAGGTTCGGCACCGAGTCCGCGCGCGCGCCGTCCGTGAGGACGAGGTTGCGGTTGAGCTCGTAGGTGTCCGTGCCCTCGGCGGCCGCGCGGATCAGCACGTCGCCGACCCACACCGTGTGCGCGCCGACGCCCTGCAGCGCACCCTTGTACGTCACGCGGGACACGCAGTTCGGGACCGCGTGGTCGACGAACAGGCGGTGCTCCTGGTGCTGGCCCGCGTCCGCGAAGTACAGGCCGAGGGCGGTGACGGACGCGCCCTCGCCGACGAACTCGGTGTCGGGCGTGATGCGCACGACGTCGCCGCCGAGCGTGACGACGATGTGCTTGACCGACGCGTCACGACCGATCCGCACCCGGTGGCTCGCGGCGTGCACCGAGCCGGGGGCCCAGTCCTGCACCGACACGACGGTCAGGTGAGCACCGTCCTCCGCGACGATCTCGACCGTCTCGGTGAGGTTCGCGTGCCCGACGTGGTCGAGCACGACGACGCCCTGCGACAGCGGCTCGGCGTGGACGAGCAGGTGCGTGGCGGTCGGCTCGAGGGGTGCGTCGGCGAGGCCGGCACCCTCGACACCCTCGACGACGATCGACGTCACCTTGGAGGACACCGACTCGCGCGGCAGCGTCACGACCGTCGCACGGTCGAACGACGCCCACGCAGTCGCCGCGGCACGGTCGCCGGGCTTGCCGGCGGTGCCGAGGCGCACGTCGTCGCGGTCGACGATCTCGACGCGGACCTCGGGCGACTCGACGACGGTCGTCAGGACGCCACGTCCGGCCAGGACTCCGTCGGTCGCCGCCGCGAAGAGGCCGGCGAACCGGTCGACGGGAGCGAAGCGCCACTCCTCCTCGCGCCCGGTGGGCACGGGGAAGTCGGCGACGTCGAAGCTCGTGGGACGCGACGCGCGCGACGACTCGGGCACGAGCCCGCCGTGCGTGTGCGCGCCGTCGGCGACCGCGCGGGAGTGGTCGGTCGAGAGGCCCGCGGTGGGTGCCGTCTCGTTCGTGGTGGTCGTCATCAGCCGACGGCCCCTTCCATCTGGAGCTCGATGAGGCGGTTGAGCTCGAGCGCGTACTCCATGGGCAGCTCGCGCGCGATGGGCTCGACGAACCCGCGCACGATCATGGCCATGGCCTCGGTCTCGGTCATGCCTCGGGACATGAGGTAGAACAGCTGGTCCTCGCTCACGCGGGACACCGTGGCCTCGTGGCCCATCGACACGTCGTCCTCGCGGACGTCGACGTACGGGTAGGTGTCCGAGCGGGAGATCTGGTCGACGAGCAGCGCGTCGCACAGCACGTTGGACGCCGAGTGCTCGGCCCCCTCGAGGATCTGCACGAGCCCGCGGTAGGACGTCCGCCCGCCGCCGCGCGCCACGGACTTCGAGACGATCGACGACGACGTGTGCGGTGCGGCGTGCACCATCTTCGAGCCCGCGTCCTGGTGCTGGCCCTCGCCCGCGAACGCGATCGAGAGCGTCTCGCCGCGCGCGTGCTCCCCCATGAGGTAGATCGCGGGGTACTTCATCGTGACCTTGGAGCCGATGTTGCCGTCGACCCACTCCATCGTCGCGCCCTCGGCCGCGGTCGCCCGCTTGGTGACGAGGTTGTAGACGTTGTTCGACCAGTTCTGGATCGTCGTGTACCGCACGCGGGCGTTCTTCTTGACGATGATCTCCACGACCGCGGAGTGCAGCGAGTCCGACTGGTAGATCGGCGCGGTGCAGCCCTCGACGTAGTGCACGTACGAGCCCTCGTCGGCGATGATCAGCGTCCGCTCGAACTGGCCCATGTTCTCGGTGTTGATCCGGAAGTAGGCCTGCAGGGGGATCTCGACGTGCACGCCCGGCGGGACGTAGACGAACGAGCCGCCCGACCACACGGCGGTGTTGAGCGCCGCGAACTTGTTGTCGCCGGGCGGGATGACCGAGCCGAAGTACTGCTCGAAGATCTCGGGGTGCTCACGCAACGCGGTGTCGGTGTCGAGGAAGATGACGCCCTGCTCCTCGAGCGACTCCTGGATCTGGTGGTACACCACCTCGGACTCGTACTGCGCGGCGACACCGGCGACGAGGCGCTGCTTCTCCGCCTCCGGGATGCCGAGGCGGTCGTACGTGTTCTTGATGTCCTCGGGCAGGTCCTCCCAGCTGGTGGCCTGCTTCTCCGTCGAGCGCACGAAGTACTTGATGTTGTCGAAGTCGATGCCTGACAGGTCCGCACCCCACCAGGGCATGGGCTTCTTGTCGAACAGGCGCAGCGACTTCAGACGCGTCTTGAGCATCCACTCGGGCTCGTTCTTGAGTCGCGAGATGTCGCGCACGACGTCCTCGGACAGGCCGCGGCGCGCGACGGAGCCTGCGACGTCGGGGTCGTGCCAGCCGAAGGTGTAGTTGCCGATCGAGGCGATGGCCTCGTCCTGGCTCAACGGCTCTGCGGCCGTCGGCCGGGTGGCCGTGTCGTCCGTGGGTGCGCTCATCGTGTCGGTCCTTCCGTCGAGTGCACGGGGGCGGGTGGGTTCGAGGTCGGTGGGGGGCCGGCGGGGTCCGCCGTCGTGCCCGGGGCGGGGTCGTCGGGAGGTCCGGCGGCGCGGGGGTCCGCCGTCCGCATCGGGACGGTGGGGATGCTCGTGGTGCACACGTGGCCACCGGTCGTCAGGGTCGAGAGCCGCTGCACGTGCACGCCGAGGAGGCGCCCGAACGCGCGCGTCTCGGCCTCGCAGAGCGCGGGGAACTGCGCCGCCACGTCCTGCACGGGGCAGTGTCCCTGGCACAGCTGGACGACGGACGTCCCCGGCACGGGCCGCGCGGACGCGGCGTACCCGTCCGCTGCGAGCGCCTGCGCGAGCGCCTCGGCGCGCGCGGTGACGTCGGCGCCGGCGGCGTCGACCGCGGCCGTGTGACGCTCCTCGAGCTCGCGCACCCGGTGCTCGGCGAACTGCTCGACGGCCTGCGGTCCGGCCGTCCGCGCCAGGAACGTCAGCGCGTCGGCGGCGATCTCCGCGTAGCGGTGCGACAGCACCGCCTGGCCCTCACCGGTGACGACGTAGCGACGTGCGGGCCGGCCGCGGCCACGCGACGCCTCGCGACCGCGGTGCACGGTCACCTGGTCGGCGTCCTCGAGCGCCTGCAGGTGCCTGCGCACCCCGGCCGCCGCGAGGTCGAGAGCACCGGCGAGGTCGGCAGCGCTGACGGGGCCGTCGGCGGCGACGATCTGCAGGATGCGACGTCGGGTCGACGCCTCGTGGTCGAGCACGGGGTCCGGGGTGCGGTCGACGACGGGCGTGGGACCGGTCATGCGCACCTCCCGGGAGCCGTGGCACGGGGCTGGGACGGCTCCGCACGGGACGAACGCAGGACAGCGCTCGATATCGGCAACATCCTTGTTGCCGAAATCCATCCCCGCAAGCAAGGCATACCTTCGAAAGCCCCTTGCCCGGCACGAAGGTGCTGCACCTCACACCTGCGCGGACTCCCACGAGCTGTGCACGACGCTGCCGCTCGCGACCCGGCTGCTTGCCGCCGCGAGCGCGATCCGGCTCGACTCGACCTGGTCCGCCGGTGCACCGTCGCGCGAGCGGCGCTCGAGGGCAGACGTGAACAGGTGGACGGCCTCGACGTAGCGCCCCGCGTCGTAGCGCACCTTGCCCTGACCCTGGTCGGCGAACGCCAGGACCGCGGAGCAGTCCCGCCACGTGTCGTCGTCGACATCGGGACGGGCCGCGACGGACTGGGCCGCGCGGCGGACCGCCTCCACGACGACGTCCGCGTCGTCGTGCCGACTCCGCCAGTGCAGCACCTGGGCCAGCCGCAGCAGCGGGCGCCAGGCACCCGCCGGGACGTCCTGGTCGCCCGGGCGCGGCACCTCGGCCAACGACGCCGGGCCACCGTGGCGCACGACGTCGGACCACGCGAGCCGCTCGGCCGACACGAGTGCCCCCAGGATCCGCAGCCACACCACGCGCTCGCCGTCACCCTGCGTCCCCAGGCGCTCGAGACGCTCCACGTGCTCCCACGTCGCGGTGACGTCCTGCGGGACCTCGCGCAGGGTCGTCGTGTCGATGCGGTACGTGACCACGGGGCCTCCCCGGCCTGGCTCGGGCATACGAGGACGATCCGGATACGCCCCCCTGGTCGCGAAGGCTAGAGCGCCCCTGGCCTGCCCCGTGCGGGCTGTCCACCACCAGGACACCGACCGCGCACGACCCCGCCGCCCGCGAGCGCCTAGACTCCCGCCCTGTGCCGCACTCCCCTGCCGTCGAGGTCCGCGGCCTCGTCAAGACCTACGACGGGCGCGCTGTGGTCGACGGCCTCGACCTCTGCGCACAGGCCGGCCGCGTCACGGCCGTGCTCGGCCCCAACGGGGCCGGCAAGACGACGACGGTCGAGTGCTGCGAGGGTCTGCGTGCGCCCGACGCCGGCACGGTGCGCGTCCTGGGTCTCGACCCGGTCGCCGACGCCCCCGCGCTGCGCCCTGCCGTCGGGGTGATGCTGCAGGACGGCGGCCTTCCGACCGGTGTGCGGGCGCGCGAGATGCTCGACCACGTGGCGCGCATGTACGCCCGCCCGCTCGACACGGACGCGCTGGCCGAACGCCTGGGACTCGGTGCCTTCGCGCGCACCACGGTGCGACGGCTGTCCGGCGGTCAGCGCCAGCGGCTCGCGCTGGCGGTCGCCGTGGTCGGACGGCCCCGCGTCGTGTTCCTCGACGAGCCGAGCGCAGGGATGGACCCGCAGTCCCGGCTCGCGGTGTGGGAGCTCGTCCGGGAGCTGCGCGACGAGGGTGCGGCCGTCATCCTCACGACCCACCTGATGGAGGAGGCGCAGGACGTCGCGGACCACGTCGTCGTCGTCGACCACGGCACGGTGATCGCCCGGGGCAGCGTGCCCGAGCTGCTGGCGGGCGGCGCCGACCCGCGCGGCGACGCGACGCTCGTCGTGCACACCGCGAGCGAGGTCGATCCCACAGGGCTGGGCGAGCGGCTCGGCGATGGGTTCGCGGTGGAGCGTCGGTCCGGGACGTCGCTGGTCGTGACCGGCCCGGTCGCCCCGGGCACCGTGGCGACCACGACCGCGTGGCTCGCCGAGCGCGGGGTGCTCGTGGTGCGGCTCGACCTGGGGCGACGCACGCTCGAGGACGTCTTCCTCGACCTGACCGGCCGGAGCCTGCGATGACGACGACCACCGACGGCGCCACGCCCGCGGCGGCACCCGCCGCACGCCGCGTCTTGGCGCAGGCCGCGTTCGAGGCACGCATGATCCTGCGCAACGGCGAGCAGGTGCTGGTGGCCGTGGTCATCCCCGTGCTCGCGCTCGTCGGGCTCGTCCGGGCCCCGTTCATCGAGATCGAGACCGGCGGCGACGCGCGCATCGACCTGCTGGCACCGGGCGTCCTCGCCCTCGCCGTGATGACCGCGTCCTTCACGTCCCAGGCCATCGCCACGGCGTTCGACCGGCGCAACGGCGTGCTGCGCCTGCTGGCGACGACGCCGCTGGGACGCGGCGGGCTGCTCGCGGGCAAGGTGCTGGGGGTCCTCGCGGTCGAGGCCGTGCAGGTCGTGCTCATCGCGGCCGCCGCGCTGGTTCTCGGCTGGCGGCCTGACCCCGTCGGCGCCGTGCTCGCGCTGGTGGGTCTGGTGCTGGGCACCGCCGCCTTCACCGCCCTGGCCCTGCTCGTGGCGGGCACCCTGCGCGCCGAGGCCGTCCTGGCCCTGGCGAACCTCCTGCTGCTCGTGCTCGCACTCGGCGGCGGCGTGATCCTGCCTGCCGACCGGCTCCCCGGCCCCTTCGCGACGCTGGCCGCGTGGCTCCCGTCGGGCGCGCTCGGGGACGTGATGCGCGGCGCTCTCCTCGACGGCACGCTGCCGCTGCTCCCGGTGCTCGTGCTCGTCGGCTGGACGGCCGGCCTGGGCGCTCTCGCCGCTCGGCTGTTCCGCTGGCACTGACAGCCGGCCAGGCCCCCGGCGCCGCCGCTGTGATGAGACGCACGCCGCACGACCAGGTCCAGCGGACACGTCGGCCGGGCGGGCCGCGCCACATACCCTGGACCCCGTGACCAGCACCGCCCCCGCGCCCTCGTCGAAGCCGACGCCCGTGCCGACGCGCACGGGCCGCCTCCGGGCAGCCGTCACGAGGACGGACGCGGCGCTCGAACGGCTGCGGCCGCGGTGGACGACCCGTGCGGTCGTCGCGAACCTCGTCGCCCAGATCGGCATCGTCGTCACGGGGGGTGCCGTGCGGCTGACGGGTTCCGGCCTGGGGTGCTCCACGTGGCCGTACTGCGAGCCGGGACGCTTCACGCCCGAGTTCCACTCGGAGATGGGGATCCACGCGATCATCGAGTTCGGCAACCGGACGCTGACCGGTGTGCTCGTCGTCCTCGCCCTGGCGGTCGCCCTGCTCGCGGGACGCGACTTCTCCCGCTCGCGCGACTACCGCCTGTGGGCGTGGGCGCCGCTCGTCGGGGTCGTGGTGCAGGCCGTGATCGGCGGCATCACCGTCCTCGTGGACCTGCACCCTGCGATCGTCGGTTCCCACTTCCTGCTGTCGATGGTCCTCGTGGCCGTCTCGGCGTGGGTGCTGGTGCGCACCCGCGAGGGCGACGGACCAGTGACGCCCGTGGTCGACCCGCGGGTGCGGACGGTCGCGCGGGGCCTCGTGCTCGTCGGCGCGGTCATGCTCGTGCTGGGCGTGGTGGTGACGGGTGCAGGACCGCACTCGGGCGACGACGAGGTCGGGTACCGCTTCGCCGTCGACCCCTACGCCATGGCCCGCGTCCACGCGCTGTCGGTGTGGGCGTTCGTCGGCACGCTGCTCGTCGTGCTGGCGCTGCTCGCACGTGCCCGCCGGGCCGAGGTCGTGGCCCCGAGGTACGACCGCGCGGACGGTGCGGTGCAGCCGGCGCGGGGCGTCGCGCCCGTCCCCGCGGCCGACGCCGTCACGAGCGTGGCGCGGCCGCTGCGCGCGGGGATCCTGCTGCTCGGCGTGTCGCTCGCCCAGGGGCTCGTCGGCTACGTCCAGCTGTTCACCGGGCTGCCGATCGCCCTGGTCAACCTGCACATGCTCGGCGCGGCGGTCCTCACGGCCGTGCTGGCCCTGTTCCTCGGCACACTGCGGCACCGGGCCGCGTGATCTCGCGCGGGGCCCGTCGCCGGGCCCCGCGCGAGCCTCACGACGGTGTGACCTCCACGAGGCCGGACCAGCCCGTGGCACGTGCAGCAGCGGCCGCCAGCACACCGGTCACGGTCGTCGGGCAGTGCAGTCGGCCGGCCATCACACCGGCCACGGCGTCGTCGAGCGGCACCCACACGGGCACCATGTCCGCCTCCTCCTCGCCGCGCACGTAGCGGTCGGCCTCCGGCACGGGCGTCAGGTCCCGCGCGAGGAAGACCGTGATGCGCTCGTCGGAGCCGCCGGGCGAGCTGAAGAACTCCACGAGGCGCCACCACCGTCCCGCGACGAGGTCGGCCTCCTCGGCGAGCTCGCGCGCCGCTGCCACGACGAGCTCCTCGTTCTCCACGTCCAGCAGCCCTGCAGGTGGCTCCCACAGGACGTGCCGCGCGGGGTGGCGGTACTGCGCGAGCAGGAGCACGCGGTCGTCGTCGTCGAGGGCGATCACCGCGACCGCCCCCGGGTGGTCGACGTACTCCCGCACGACGTCGCCGTCGTCGAGCCGTACCGTGTCGGACACCAGGTCCCAGACCCGCCCGTCGTGCAGCAGCCGGTGCTCCACGACGTCCCGCTCACGCGGGACGTCGACGAGCAGGTCGTCGCTCACGCGCCGGCCCGCGCCGCCAGCGCCGCGCCGACCAGGCCTGCGAACAGCGGGTGCGCGCGCGTGGGCCGCGACTTGAACTCCGGGTGCGCCTGGGTCGCGACGTAGTACGGGTGCTCCTCGCGGGGCAGCTCGACGAACTCGACCAGCGACCGGTCCGGTGACACCCCGGAGATCACGAGACCCGCGGCCTCGAGCTTGTCGCGGTAGGCGTTGTTCACCTCGTACCGGTGGCGGTGGCGCTCGGAGACCTTCTCCGCGCCGTAGACCTCGGCGACGACCGAGCCGGGCAGGAGCTTGGCGTCGTACGCCCCGAGCCGCATGGTGCCGCCCAGGTCCCCCGCACCGTCGACGATCGTGAGCTGCTCCTCCATGGTCGCGATCACGGGGTGCGTGGTGTCGGGGTCGAACTCGGTCGACGACGCGCCGTCGAGACCGGCGACGTTGCGCGCGTACTCGATCACCATGCACTGCAGGCCCAGGCACAGGCCGAGCGTCGGCACCTTGCGCTCCCGCGCCCAGCGCAGCGCGCCGAGCTTGCCCTCGATGCCGCGGACGCCGAACCCGCCGGGCACGAGCACCGCGTCGACCCCGCCGAGCGCCTCCTGCGCCCCCTCGGGCGTGCGGCAGTCGTCGGACGGGACCCAGCGGATCGTGACCCGCGCGTCGTGGTGGAAGCCGCCGGCACGCAGCGCCTCGGTCACCGACAGGTACGCGTCGGGCAGGTCGATGTACTTGCCGACGAGCGCGACCTCGAGCTGGTGCGCCGGGGCGTGGACGCGCGTGAGCAGGGCGTCCCAGCCGCTCCACTCGACGTCGCGGAACGGCAGGCCGAGCCGCTGGACGACGAACGCGTCGAGGCCCTCGGAGTGCAGCACGCGTGGGATGTCGTAGATGCTCGGAGCGTCCCGGGCGATCGCGACCGAGTCGAGCTCGACGTCGCAGAACAGCGCGATCTTACGCTTGATCGACTCGGGGACCTCACGGTCGGCGCGCAGGACGATCGCGTCGGGCTGGATGCCGATGCTGCGCAGCGCCGCGACGGAGTGCTGCGTCGGCTTCGTCTTGAGCTCCCCCGACGGCCCGATGTACGGCAGCAGGGACACGTGCAGGAAGAACACGTTGTCGCGGCCGAGGTCGTGGCGCACCTGGCGCGCAGCCTCGAGGAACGGCTGCGACTCGATGTCGCCGACCGTGCCGCCGATCTCCGTGATGATCACGTCGACGTCGTCGGACGCCTGCGAGCGCATGCGCTCCTTGATCTCGTCCGTGATGTGCGGGATGACCTGCACCGTGTCGCCCAGGTACTCCCCGCGCCGCTCCTTGGCGATCACGTTCGAGTAGACCTGACCGGTGGTGACGTTCGCCGAACCCACGAGGTCCACGTCGAGGAACCGCTCGTAGTGCCCGACGTCCAGGTCGGTCTCGGCGCCGTCCTCGGTGACGAACACCTCACCGTGCTGGAACGGGTTCATGGTGCCCGGGTCGACGTTGAGGTACGGGTCGAGCTTCTGCATCGTGACCCGCAGGCCCCGCGAACGCAGGAGTCGACCGAGGCTGGATGCCGTCAGGCCCTTGCCCAGAGAGGAGGCGACGCCCCCGGAGACGAAGATGTGCCGGGTCAGAGAATCCGACCGCCCGGAGAGTCGATGCGCACGTTCGATCACGGGCTTCCACCCTACCGGACGCGGCGACCGGCGCGGTCGATCAGGGGCGTGTCGTCGTGCGAGTCACCGCACGTGCCCACCTCAGCGCGGGAGGGCAGGCGCGCTCTCCGCGCGGAGCACACCCACCAGGGTCGACCGGTCCAGGAGCGCCACCGCGCAGGCGACGACCCCGGCCGCGACGACCGCACCGCCGGCTGCCGCGGCCACCGCGGTGAGGGCGTCGTCCCCCACCACCGCGAGCACGCTGTCGGCCACGAGCCGCCCGAGCAGCGCTCCGGACGCGGCGCCCGCGAGCACGACCACCACGGTCCGCGTCAGGCCCGCCAGCGCCGGCGTCCCGAGGGTGCGGGCCAGCACCGCGAACGCCACGGCTCCACCGACGGTCATGCCGATCGTGGTGCCCAGTCCGAGCCGCGCGAACACGCCGGTACCCGGGGGCACGGTCAGGACGGCGACGAGGGTCGCCACCGTCACGGCGCTCCAGGCCACCGCGTTGACCGCGATGGCGACGCGGGAACGCTCCACCGCGTACAGCGTGCGCGACACGTGGAAGACGACGGCGAGCCCGAGGACTCCGGGGGCCATCGCCGTCAGGGTGGACGTCATGCCCCCGGCGACGGCCGCCTGGGCGGCGAGGTCGTCCTTCTCGGCGAGCCACGCGAACACGCGGGCCAGTGCAGGTCCGCCCGCGAGCACGGCAGCCGTCCCCAGCGCACTGGCGGCCAGCACCGCGCGCGTCGTGACGGCCGAGACCCGCGCGAGGCGCACGGTGTCTGCGGTGGCCGCGTAGGTGGCGATCCGGGGGAAGGTCGAGGTCGCGAGCGGGACGACCAGCACGGCGTACGGCAGCAGGTAGACCTGCTGCGCGTACAGGTACGTGGTGTAGCCCTCGAAGTCGCCTGGCAGCCGCTTGTTCGCGAGCCACAGCACGACCGCCGCCGAGAGCTGCTGGGCCGCGACGGACCCGATCCCCGCGAGCGCGAGCGCACGGAACCGGCCCCCGCTGTCAGCGGGGAAACGCAGCGTCGGACGCAGCCGGACACCGAGGCGTCGCACCGGCCCCACGACCGGCAGCAGCATGGCCGCGACACCCGCGGTGGTCCCCCACGCGAGCACCTCGAGCGCGCCGGCCGTGAGCTCCGCCGGCGACGAGGTCTCCCCCTGCGCCATCGAGCCGTACACGGCGTACGCGACGATCACCACGGCGGAGTTGAGCACCGGTGCGAAGGCCGGCCAGAAGAACCGACGGTGCGCCTGCAGGACGGCGTACAGCAGGACGGCGATGCCGTACATCGGCACCTGCAGCGAGAACACCAGGACGAAGTACCGCGCCATGGCGGCTACGGCAGGGTCGCCCTTGCCGAGGAACGCGCCGATCGGACCCGCCGCGGCCGCCAGCAGCAGGCCGAGCGGGAGCAGCACCAGCAGCGTCCAGCCCATTGCCGCCGAGGCGATCCTGCCGACCCGCTCGCGGTCCATGGCGGCGACCGGCGCGGCGAGCAGCGGGATGACGGCACCGGCCAGAGCCCCGCCGGCAGCCGTCTCGAACAGGATGTTCGGCAGCATGTTGGCGGAGTTGTAGGCATTGGCGATCTCGCCGGCGCCCACGTTGTACCCCTGCACGAGGACCCGGACGAGGCCGAGCAGCCGTGACAGCACGGTGATGACGGCGATCATGGCCGCCGCGCCGAGGAGCCCCTGCACCCCGCGCCGCACGCCGGCGCTCGTCACGGCGTCGTGTCCGTGCCCGCCCGCGGCGCCGCGGGACGGCGCCCCCACGCGTCGATCTCACGCAGCACCGGCGTGCGCTCGATGACCCGGGTGAAGCTGACCCGTTCGCTCACCAGGGTCAGACCCACGACGGCCGCGAGCGCGCCGAGCCGAAGCGGCCGGGGCGCTCCCAGCACGAGCGCCGTGCCGAGCGCGGCCCCCAGTGCGTTCGCGCCGGAGTCGCCCAGCATGTCGCTCTCCGCCAGGTCGGCCTCGACGGCCGTGGACGCGGCGCCGAGGACCGCGGCCGCTGCCGCACCACCTCCCGTGGCCACCAGAGGCGCGGCGACGACCGAGGCGACCTTGAGCGCACGCCCGGGGCGCAGGTCGAGGAGGTTGAAAAGGTTGGCGGTTCCCGCGACCAGCGCCGCGGATGCCAGCGTGTCGGCCGCGCGGGATGCGGGCCGCGACGCCGCGCCACCGGCCGGCGGCGCGAGCGCAGCGGCGACGAGCGCGCTGGCACCGATCCCGAGGACCTTGAGACCCCCGGTCGTGAGCCGACCGTGTGCAAGCGCTCCCAGGTGGCCGCGCAGGCCCTTCGTCCGCGTGGCGGAGTCCTCGCGGAGGTCGTCGACGAGGCCGAACGCTCCGCCCCCGACGACCGCCACGGCGGTCGCGGCGGTCGCGCGCGCGTCGCCGCCCACCAGGACGCCGGCGAGGAGGCCCACCGTCACGGCGGGCCCCTCCAGCAGGCTCACGGGCTCACCGCGGTGGTTCGTGCGCGTCCAGGTCGCCGCTCCACCGGGCGGTTGCCAGTCCAGGCCGCCGCGCGCGACCGCCGTGGCGATGCCGGCGACCACGGCGACCACGGCGCGCCTGCGGACGCTCACCCTGCACCACCAGGCTGCTCCGCACCGGCGGGCGTCTCGCCCTGTGTGGCGTCGGGGACGTCGCCGGCGGCGCCGCCGGTGTCCGGGACGGTCGGGGTGCGGTCGACCGGCGGGAGCTGCACGGCAGGCGGCAGGGCTGCACGGTCGTCGCCGTACCCGTAGTGCCCGGGCCGCCCGGCGATGTCCGCAGCGAGGGCGAGCGGGACGGTGACCTGACCTGTGACGCTCGCCGAGTCGGCGACCGTCGCGACGACGTCGGCGAGCTGGTCGTCGGCGCGCACCGCCGCCACGAGGTCGCCACCGGCACGTGAGCCGCCGGTGACCACGACCCCTTCGGAGAGCCGGTCGGCCGCTGCGACGAGGGCGAGCTGCGGGTCGAAGCCGTCCGGGGTCGGTTCGGCGGTCGCAGACGCGTCCGTGGCCACCTGCGAGGTCCCCGAGACCACGACCACGGCGTCGGCGGGCCGCGTCACGTCCTCGGCGAAGGTGACGAGGGCCTGGTCGCCCTCAGCGAGGACGTCGAGGAGCGACGAGGCGTTCTCCGACAACGCGTTGGGCGAGGCTGCGTCCGCGCCGACCAGACCCGCGACGAGCGCCTCGGCCAGCTCGGTCTCGGTCCCGGCATCGGCCGCCGGCGGCCGGTCGAGGTAGGACACGAGCGTGCCCGCGAGCGTCCGGCGGTACGTGGCCAGCGCCGGGTCGGTCCAGGTGTCGTTGACGGTCGCCGTCGCCGACACGCTCGCACCCGCCTGGGTGAGCCGCTCGGTGAGGGCGGTGACCTGGTCCTCAGGGACCTCGTCGATCAGCACCAGAGCCACACGCCGGTCCGTCAGCGCGCCGGTGAGCAGCCGCTCCCCCGCCGCGGAGACGAACGCGTCCGCGGCGGCGAGGTCGCCTCCGGTCTCGTCGAGCTGCGCGCGCAGGTCCTCCTTCTCGGCACGCAGACCCTCGACCTGGCCCGTCAGGGTGTCGCCGATGGTCTCCTTCAGCGGTCCCGCACCGAGGGCGATGCCGACGGCGAGCGCGAGGAAGACGGAGATGAGGGAGACGATGTGGTAGCGGAAGTCGATCACAGGGTGAGCCCTCGGTCGGGTGCGCGACGTGTCGCGGCGGGACGTGCGAACAGGGGGAAGGCTGCGTCGGTCACGGCGACCCGCCGAAGAGCGCGCCCACCCAGGAGACGAGGTCGTCGACGCGGGCGCCGACGAGGCCGAACAGGGTCTGTCCCGCGGCCGTGGACGCGAGCGCCACACCCAGGGCGAACAGGCCCGCGAGGACGAGCAGCGTGAGCTGGAGGTTCGAGATCCGGTGCTGGTACAGCTGGGACACGCCCTTGGCGTCGACGAGCTTGCCGCCGACCCGCAGCCGGGTGAGGAACGTGCTCGCCATCCCGGAGCGTCCCTTGTCGAGGAACTCGACGAGGGTGGCGTGCGTGCCGACGGCGACGATGAGCTCGGCGCCCTTGTCGTCGGCCAGCAGCATCGCGACGTCCTCGCTCGTGCCCGTCGCCGGGAACACCACGTGCGGGACCCCGAGCTGCTCGACGCGCGCGATGCCCGGCGCACGTCCGTCGCGGTAGGCGTGGACGACCACCTCCGCGCCGCACCGCAGCGCACGGTCGGAGACCGAGTCCATGTCGCCGACGATCATGTCGGGGCGCCACCCCGCGTCGAGGATCGCGTCCGCGCCGCCGTCCACGCCGATGAGCACCGGCCGGTACTCCCGGATGTACGGGCGCAGCGTGACGAGGTCCTCCTTGTAGTGGTACCCGCGCACGACGATGAGGACCTGACGCCCGTCGATCCGGGTGTCGATGTCCGGCACGCCGACACCGTCGAGGAGCAGCTCACGCTCGCGCCGCAGGTAGTCCATCGTGTTCGCGGCGAACGACTCGAGCTGGACCGACAGTCCTTCGCGGGCCTCGGCCATCGCCGCGGCGACGCTCTCGGCCGTCTGCGCGACACCCTCGGCGACGAGCCTCTCGCCCTCGTAGACCGCCCCGTCGACGACGCGCAGCACGTGGCCCTCGGTCAGTGCCATGACGTCGGGCCCGAGGTCGTCGACGAGCGGGATCCCGGCGTCCACGAGGATCTCGGGGCCCAGGTTCGGGTACCTGCCCGACGTCGAGCGTGCGGAATTGAGGACGGCGGCCGGTCGGCACGCGACCAGTGCCTCGGCCGACACCCGGTCGAGATCGAGGTGGTCGATCACGGCGATGTCGCCGGGCTTCAACCGCTTCGTCAGGCCCTTGGTACGGGGGTCGACACGGGCAGGCCCGACGACCTCGGCGTCATCGGTCGCGGGCGTGCGGCGGCGCAGGGAGACTCTCATCGGGACTCATCGTCCCACGGACTGGGCCAACAGCTCCGCCGCGTGGGCACGAGCCGTGGCCGAGTCGTCCTGACCCGACAGCATCCGGGCGAGCTCGCGCACCCGGTCCTCGCCGCGCACCTCGCGGACGTCGGACTCGGTGACGACGTCCACACCACCCGCGACGGACTTCGTGACGACCAGGTGCCGGTCGGCGCACGCGGCGACCTGGGCCAGGTGCGTGACGACCAGGACCTGCGTGCCGCGCGCCAGGCGCGCCAGCCGCTCCCCGACCTGGGTGGCCGCCCGCCCGCCGACACCGGCATCGACCTCGTCGAAGACGAACGTGCCGGGTGTCGCTGCGCCCGAGCCGTCGGCGGTGGCCAGCGCGACCTCCAGCGCGAGCATCACACGCGACAGCTCACCACCGGACGCCCCCTTGCCGAGCGGGCGCGCGGGCGCGCCCGCGTGCGGGACGAGGAGCATCTCGACGCTGTCGGCTCCGTGGGGACCCGGCTCGTCGGCGGGACGCACGACCACCTCGAGGTGCGCACCGGCCATGGCGAGGCTCGCGAGCTCGTCGGTGACGGCCGCCGCAAGCCGCGCGGCCGCGTCGGTGCGGGTCGCGGTGATCGTGCCGGCCAGCCCGCGCAACCGCTCGTCGAGCGCCTCGCGCCTGGCCGTGAGCTCGGTGACGCGCTCCTGCCCCCCGTCGAGGTCGAGCAGCCGGTCCGATGCTCCCTGCGCCCACTCGAGGACCGCGGCGACGTCCTCGCCGTAGCTGCGCGTCAGACCGGTGAGCTCGGCGCGGCGTCGCTGCACGGCGTCGAGCCGCGCCGGGTCCGCCTGCAGGTCCTGCACATAGGAGGACAGCTCCGTCGCGAGGTCCGCCAGCAGGTACCCCGCCTCCGCGGCTCGGACCGCGAGATCGGCGAGTGCGCGGTCGTGGTGGCCGGCCTGCTCGAGCGACCGGCGTGCCTCCTCGACGAGCACGACCGCCGCGGCGCCGACGTCGGCGGCGTCCTCGTCACCCACGAGTGCGACGTGCGCACCGGCGGCCGCGGAGCGCAGGTCCTCGGCGTTCCCGAGACGCTCCGCCTCGGCGGCGAGCTGCAGGTCCTCGCCCGGCTGTGGCGCGACCCGTTCCACCTCCGCCAGGCCGAGCCGGAGCAGCTCCGCCTCGCGAGCGCGCTCACGCGCTCGCGCGACGCGGTCCTCGAGCTCGGCCTGCACGCGCGCGCGCTCCGACCAGGTCGCCGCGTGCTCCGTGAGCACGGCGGCGTGCGCCGGTCCCGCGAAGGCGTCCAGCGCGGCACGCTGCCGTGCCGCCGAGCGCAGCCGCATCTGATCGGCCTGCCCGTGTACGGTCACGAGCTCCTCGGCGATCTCCGCCAGCAGCCCCTGGGGGACGGACCGGCCGCCGAGGTACGCACGCGAGCGTCCCGGTGAGTCGGGCGTCCCGGCGCTGACCGTCCGCAGCACGACGAGCGTGCCGTCGTCGTCGACCTCGGCACCGGCGTCGCGGGCGCGCTCGAGTGCCGGCGAACCGGGCGCGAGCAGCACCCGACCCTCGACCGCGGCAGCCGTCGAGCCGGTCCGCACGGTCGCCGGGTCGGCGCGTCCACCCAGCAGCAGGCCCAGCGCCGTGAGGACCATCGTCTTGCCGGCACCCGTCTCGCCCGTGAGGACCGTCAGCCCGGGACCCAGGCGGACGTGCGCCCGGCCGATGACGCCGAGGTCGTCGATCCTGATCTCGTCGATCACCGCGCACCCTCCTCGTCCCGGTGCGCGCCGCGCCAACCGACGACCGGCAGGTCGAACTTCTGCACCAGCCGGGTGGTGAAGGGCGCCGGGTTGAGCCGCGCGAAACGCACGGGGACGTCGCTGACGCTCACCTCGATCCGGGTGCCACGCGCGACCGGGACCTGCCGGCGGCCGTCGCACGTCACCACGGCGGTCGAGGGCGAGCGCTCGAGGATCTCCACCGCGAGGACGCTGCTCGGGCCCATGACGAGCGGCCGCGCGAACAGGGTGTGCGCCGCGAGCGGCACGAGGACCATGCCGCGCACGTCCGGCCACACCACGGGACCGCCGGCGGAGAACGCGTGCGCCGTGGACCCGGTCGCGGACGCGGCGACCAGTCCGTCGCAGCCGAACGACGACAGCGGGCGGCCGTCGACCTCGATGACGACCTCGATCATCCGTGCGGGGTCGGTCTTCTCGAGCGCGGCCTCGTTCAGGGCCCAGCATCCGCGCACCGAGCCGTCGGCGTCGACGACCCGGACGTCGAGGGTGGAGCGCTCCTCGACGTCGTAGTCGCCGTCCGCCAGCCGTCGCACGGCCGTCGCCACGTCGGCCGGCTCGATCTCGGCCAGGAAGCCGACGTGCCCGAGGTTGACGCCCAGCAGGGGCACGTCGGTGCCACGCGTGAGCTCCGCCGCCCGCAGGATGGTGCCGTCCCCTCCGAGAACGACCGCCAGCTCGAACGGCGGCAGCTCGTCGTGGGTCGTCTCCTGCGACGCCGTCACCGTCTCGACGCCCGCCTCACGCAGCGCGCGCAGCACGGCGTCGGTGGCGTCCAGCGCCTCGGGTCGCCCGCTGTGCCGGACGACCAGCGCCCGCCGCGTCACAGCGTCCTCCCGCCGGCTGCCGCGCCACGCACGGCGGACGTCACCGCGGCGTCGACGTCGACGCCAGGGACGGTCGGCACCGCGCCCGGCGCCAGCACCCACAGCACGAACTCGACGTTGCCGTGCGTGCCGGGCAGCGTGCTCGGACGCACGTCGCGGACGGTGGCACCCAACGCCGCCGCACGGTCGCACACCCCGGTCAGCGCAGCCCGCCACAGGCCGGGGTCACGCACCACGCCATCGGCGCCCAGACGCTCCCGCCCGACCTCGAACTGCGGCTTGACGAGCAGCAGGAGGTCCGCACCGGGACGCGACACGGCGATCAGCGGCTCCAGGACGAGCGTCAACGAGATGAACGACAGGTCCGCGACGACGACGTCGGGGACCGGGACGACGTCGCCGGCCCGCAGGTCACGGACGTTGACGTGCTCACGCACCTCCACGCGCGGGTCGTCCCGGAGCCGGGCGACGAGCTGGCCGTGGCCCACGTCCACCGCGACGACGCGCTGCGCGCCGCGACGCAGCAGCACGTCGGTGAACCCGCCCGTGCTCGCGCCGGCGTCGAGACACGTGCTCCCCGCGATCCGGGGACCGTCGCCGCCGTACGCGTCCAGAGCGTCCGCGAGCTTGTGCGCAGCCCGGGACGCGTACCCGAGGTCGTCGGGGCTGGGGTCGACGCGGATCTCCTGGGCGTCGTCGACCTGACTGGCGGGCCTGCGGACGGCCGCCCCGTCCACGTGGACGCGTCCCGCGGCGAGCAGGTCGGCGGCGTGCCGGCGCGACCGTGCCAGACCTCGCCGCACGAGCTCGGAGTCGAGCCGGGCAGTCGTCATCGTGGCCGTCATCCCTCGGCGTCCGCCAGCCGGTCCTGCAGCGCGCCGTGCACGTCCTCGAACGTGGCGACCTGCGTCCGCAGGTCCTGGAGCTCGACCTCGCCAAGGAGTCGCAGCGCCTCGTCCACGGCGTCGTCACCGGTCAGCGGGGCGGCGCCGACCGACGCGGCCCCCTGCTCACCGACGCGCAGGTCGGACGGCAGCGGCCGTGCGCCGTCGGACGTCGGAGCCGCACCGACCTGGTCGGTGCTCCGCTCGGGCTCGCTCACGTCACGTCCTTCCTTCGACCTGCGCATCGTGCGTCTCGCCGGACCGGCGCGCGTCCACGCTACCTGCCACGGGCGACGTGGGTGGCGCGCCGCCCACAGGCAGGCCCGTACGTCAACGGAGCAGCTCGGGCACCGTCGCCGGGTCCGGGCCGTCGCCCTGGTCGACCGCGTCCCACGCGGCGGCGCACGCCGCCCGGACCAGGTCGACAGGGTCGGCGGGCGCCCCCTGGAGCTCGAGCGCTCCCGCGTCGACGCGCGCGGCCGCACCGCGGCACGTCCACCACCCGCCGTCGCGCACGGGGACCGGGTGCGGCACGAGCAGTGCCCGCAGATCCTGCCCGAGGTAGTGCGGCCGTTCGCCGGGCAGCGCCAGCACAGCGTCGCGCGCGGTGCTCACGCCCGTGAGGACGTGCAGTCCCGGGATGTCACCGGCGCGTGCGCCCGCCAGGTCGGTGTCCAGGCGGTCACCGACGACCAGCGGGCGCGTCGCGCCCGCACGGGCCACGGCGAGCCGGTACATGGTGGGCGACGGCTTGCCGGCACTCGCCGGCTCGACGCCGGTGGCAGCGCGCACCGCCCCGACCAGGGCGCCGTTGCCAGGAGCGAAGCCCCGGGCGGTCGGCAGGCTCAGGTCGAGGTTGGACGCGACGTGCCAGGCGCCGCGCTGGACGGCGTACGCCGCCTCCGCGAGCTGTGTCCACCCGACCTCGGCCGCGTACCCCTGGACGACCGCGACCGGCGCGTCGTCCGCGGACAGCACGACCCGGTACCCCTTGGCCGCGACCGCGGTGTGCAGGCCGGCGCCGCCCACGACCAGCACGGGCTCCCCTGCGGGGACGCGCGTCGCGAGCAGCTCCGCTGCGGCCTGCGCCGCCGTCATGACCTCAGCGGCCTGCGTCGGGATGTCGAGGCCGCTCAGCTGCTCGGCGACCGCCTCCGGCTCCCGTGACGCGTTGTTGGTGACGAAGACCAGGCGCATGCCCGCCGCACGGGCACCCGCCAGGCCCTCAGCGGCGCCGTCGATCGGGTCGTGCCCCCGGTAGGCGACACCGTCCAGGTCGACGAGCGCCAGGTCGTACCGCGTCGCGAGAGCCTCGTCGCTGCCCAGCAGCCCGGCTGTGCTCACCGAGCGTCCTCGTCCGACGCGGCACCGTCGGAGTCCGACGCCGCAGCGTCCGACACGGCAGAGTCCGACACGGCAGAGTCCGACACGGCATCCTCGACATCCGACACGGCAGCTGCGTGCGCCGCGACAAGTCCGGCGCCCGCAGCGTCGGGCCGCTCGTCGGGCGTCTCGTGGTCGCTGTCGACGTCTCCCGTCAGGTCCGCGCCGTCAGCGGGCTCCGCGTCCTCGTCCTCGTCCTCCGTGAGGTCGTAGACGACGACGTCCTCGTGCTCGGGCGTGTTGCCGGCCGCCTCGTCGAGCACGTCCTGGGAGTACGCGGCGAGCTCGGCCGTCGCCTCGTCGGGACGCCCCGCCGCCTCGAGCGCAGCGGCCCGCGCCTGCGCGACCCGGGCCGCGACGAGGCCGCGAGCGGCCTTCACGACCGGACCGGAGAGCGCCGCGATGGCCGCTTCGGGCTGGCCGAGGTCCAGACGAGCGCCACTGACGACGATCGCCAGCTCGATCTGGCCCTCCGGGTCGAGCGTCGCCGCCTCCGGCTCCTGCGAGAGCGCGATGGCCCGCTCGGGCCGCCCGAGACCACGCTCGGCGTCGGCCATGATCGGGAGGTGCTCGGACGAGCCGTTGAGTCGCCGGACGGTGCGCAGCTCGCGGAGTGCCTCCGCGTAACGACCCGTGCGATACGCCGCCAGACCTGCGGCCTCACGCACCACGTCGACGCGTCCGGCCCTGCGGACGGCCGCCTGCGCGTGCTCGTACGCCGCCTCGGCGTCCTCGTCCAGCAACCGGCCGACCATGACCAGGTGGCGACCGACGCGCTCGGCGTTGTCCTTGCTCAGTGTGCGCAGGCGTCCGCGCACGTCACGGTCGAGCAGTGAGAACGTCACGTCGTCAGGCACAGCAGGGTCCGGCACGCGCGTCTCGCGGTCGTCGCGGTACGTGTCCGTCCCGCCCTCGTGCGAGGGCCGACGCGCACCGGTGTACTCGGGGCGTGCGCCAGGACCGGACGTCCGGTCGGTGCTCCCCCACGCGGGCCGGCCGCCGTCACCGGCGGCGCGTGCGGTTCCTGCATCGGGACGCCCGCTCTCGCGACGGGCCCCAATGCCGGGACGCTCCGACCGACCGGCACCGCCGCGCTCCGGACGACCGGCATCGCGGTACGACGAGCCTGAGGACGAGGGCCGTCCGCCAGCGTCACGGCCGCCGTTGCCGTACGACGACCCGCCACCGGCAGGACGACCACCGCCACCGAACGAACGCTCACCACCAGCCGGACGGCCACCCTCACCGAACGAACGCGCGGCGCCGCCCGCCGGACGGCCACCGTCGCGATACGACGAGGCGCCACCCGCGGGGCGGCCACCATCACGGTACGAGCCGCCACCACCGGCAGGACGACCACGGTCACCGAACGAGCCGCCACCACCAGCAGGACGACCACGGTCACCGAACGAGCCGCCACCACCAGCAGGACGACCACGGTCACCGAACGAGCCGCCACCACCAGCAGGACGACCACGGTCACCGAACGAGCCGCCACCACCAGCAGGACGACCACGGTCACCGAACGAGCCGCCACCACCAGCAGGACGACCACGGTCACCGAACGACCCGCCACCACCAGCAGGACGACCACGGTCACCGTACGACCCGCCACCACCAGCAGGACGACCACGGTCACCGAACGAGCCGCCACCGCTCGTGGGGCGTCCACCGCCACCGAAGGAACGCGCATCCCCTCCCGGAGCACGGCCGCCGTCACGGTACGACGACCCACCACCAGCAGGACGACCACCACGGACGGGACGGTCCCCGCCCTGGAAGGCACGATCCCCACCACCGCGACCTGATGCACCCGCGGAGAACCCGCCGGCCGGCGGACGACCTGTGCCACCCGTCGACGGGCGCGCGCCACCGGACCAGCTGCCGGACGGGCGCGTGCCACGTCCACCTTCGGTCCGCGACGCGGAACCGCCGCCCTCACGCCGGTCAGGATTCCAGTCGCGCCGCTCACCGCTCGCGCCACGGTCGGACGCCGCCCCGTACCCGCCGGACCCGCGCACGGGACCGCGTGCTGCACCGGGGCGCGACGCTCCGCGGGCGCCGTCGTCATACCGACGCTCACCTGCACCGCCGCGCGCGTCACGGCGCTCGCCCGACCACGCGCCAGGGCTGCGGTCCTGTCGCGGCCCCCTCACGCCGCTTGACCCAGCGCTCGTGGGGCGAAGCCCGCCTCCGCGCGGACCCTCGGGCTCGCCGCGTCGCGCGGGCGCCCCGTCACGAGGCTGCGAACCGTACGGCCGCGCTCCGCGGTCGTCGCGCTGCGTGCCGCCACCGCGACCGGACGCAAAGCTCCCGCGCGGCGCGTCGCCCCCACGACCGGACGCAAAGCCTCCGCGCTGGGCGTCGCCACCGCTCGAACGACCAGCACCTGCACCGCGGGGCGCCCCGCGACTACCACCGCGCGCGCCACCACCGGAACCGCTGCTGTACGGCTTCCTGGCGCCGGCGTCACGACCACGGAAGCCGCCCCCTCCCTCGCGGGGACTGCCACTCCTGCGCGGTCGGTCCTGGTCACCTGAGCCCGTGGGCGCGTCGCTGTTCATCTGTACTCCTCGATCGATCGTCTACCCACCATGGTCCCACCGTCTCGACCACTCGCTGCACCAGCGCCGAGGCCCGTTCCGCGTTCCGCGGCGGGCGGGCTGTGCCGGGTCCTCATACGCACGTACTCCGTGCGCTGTCCATGCATCATCAACGGTTCGGAGGACGACGAAAGGCCCACCCCGTGAGGGGTGGGCCTTTCGTGAATGATTGTCCGGCGGCGTCCTACTCTCCCACACCCTGGCGGGTGCAGTACCATCGGCGCTGAAGGGCTTAGCTTCCGGGTTCGGAATGGGACCGGGCGTTTCCCCTTCGCTATGACCGCCGTAACACTGTCGAGTTGTCAACGGAATACTCCCGCTGGTTTCTCGGGAACCGCACAGTGGACGCGTAGCAATGAATGAAGTTAGTCAAGTTGTCGGCTTATTAGTACCGGTCAGCTGCGGCAGTCGTTAGTCCTGCCTTCCACGTCCGGCCTATCTACCCAGTGGTCTAGCTGGGAGCCTCTCACCCCGAAGGGCGTGGAAACCTCATCTTGAAGCAGGCTTCCCGCTTAGATGCTTTCAGCGGTTATCCCTTCCGAACGTAGCCAACCAGCCGTGCTCCTGGCGGAACAACTGGCACACCAGAGGTTCGTCCGTCCCGGTCCTCTCGTACTAGGGACAGCCCTTCTCAAGTTTCCTGCGCGCGCAGCGGATAGGGACCGAACTGTCTCACGACGTTCTAAACCCAGCTCGCGTACCGCTTTAATGGGCGAACAGCCCAACCCTTGGGACCTACTCCAGCCCCAGGATGCGACGAGCCGACATCGAGGTGCCAAACCATGCCGTCGATATGGACTCTTGGGCAAGATCAGCCTGTTATCCCCGGGTACCTTTTATCCGTTGAGCGACGGCGCTTCCACAAGCCACCGCCGGATCACTAGTTCCGACTTTCGTCCCTGCTCGACCTGTCAGTCTCACAGTCAAGCTCCCTTGTGCACTTGCACTCGCCACCTGATTGCCAACCAGGCTGAGGGAACCTTTGAGCGCCTCCGTTACATTTTAGGAGGCAACCGCCCCAGTTAAACTACCCACCAGGCACTGTCCCTGATCCGGATTACGGACCGAGGTTAGATATCCAGAGCGACCAGAGTGGTATTTCAACGTTGACTCCACCGACACTGGCGTGCCGGCTTCACAGTCTCCCACCTATCCTACACAAGCCGCACCGAACACCAATACCAAGCTATAGTAAAGGTCCCGGGGTCTTTCCGTCCTGCTGCGCGTAACGAGCATCTTTACTCGTAGTGCAATTTCGCCGAGTTCGCGGTTGAGACAGCGGAGAAGTCGTTACGCCATTCGTGCAGGTCGGAACTTACCCGACAAGGAATTTCGCTACCTTAGGATGGTTATAGTTACCACCGCCGTTTACTGGGGCTTAAATTCTGAGCTTCGCACTTGCGTGCTGACCCGTCCTCTTAACCTTCCAGCACCGGGCAGGCGTCAGTCCGTATACATCGTCTTGCGACTTCGCACGGACCTGTGTTTTTAGTAAACAGTCGCTTCTCCCTGGTCTCTGCGGCCCTCCACGCTTCCCCGGGCATGCCGGTTCACGCTTGAGGCCCCCCTTCTCCCGAAGTTACGGGGGCATTTTGCCGAGTTCCTTAACCACGATTCTCTCGATCGCCTTGGTATTCTCTACCTGACCACCTGAGTCGGTTTGGGGTACGGGCGGCTAGAACCTCGCGTCGAGGCTTTTCTTGGCAGCATAGGATCACCCATTTCCCGCATACGCGGTACCCGTCGGCTCTCAGGCTTCACGAGGTGCGGATTTACCTACACCTCACCCTACGACCTTGGACGTGGACTACCATCGCCACGCTGGGCTACCTTCCTGCGTCACCCCTGTTAATACGCTTACCTACTACCGGTTCGGGTCCCGTGCTCCCCCGCCTCGGTGTCCCGAAGGACGATGAGACAGGCTCGGACGGTTAGCATCACCAGGCTCGGTATGGGCGGTTCTTCGCCGGTACGGGAATATCAACCCGTTGTCCATCGACTACGCCTGTCGGCCTCGCCTTAGGTCCCGACTTACCCAGGGCGGATTAGCCTGGCCCTGGAACCCTTGGTCATTCGGCGGACGGGTTTCTCACCCGTCATTCGCTACTCATGCCTGCATTCTCACTCGTGCCGGCTCCACCGCTGGGTCACCCCGCGGCTTCACTGCCGGCACGACGCTCCCCTACCCATCCACACGACTGAACCACGAAGGCTTGTCACTTGTGTGAATGCCACAGCTTCGGCGGTGTGCTTGAGCCCCGCTACATTGTCGGCGCGGAATCACTTGACCAGTGAGCTATTACGCACTCTTTCAAGGGTGGCTGCTTCTAAGCCAACCTCCTGGTTGTCTGTGCAACTCCACATCCTTTCCCACTTAGCACACGCTTTGGGGCCTTAGCTGGTGGTCTGGGCTGTTTCCCTCTCGACTACGGAGCTTATCCCCCGCAGTCTCACTGCCACGCTCTGGCTTACCGGCATTCGGAGTTTGGCTAACGTCAGTAACCTGTTGGGGCCCATCGGCTATCCAGTAGCTCTACCTCCGGCAAGAAACGCGTGACGCTGCACCTAAATGCATTTCGGGGAGAACCAGCTATCACGAAGTTTGATTGGCCTTTCACCCCTAACCACAGGTCATCCCCCAGGTTTTCAACCCTGGTTTCGGGCCTCCACGCGGTCTTACCCGCGCTTCACCCTGCCCATGGCTAGATCACTTCGCTTCGGGTCTAGAGCACGCGACTACGGTCGCCCTATTCGGACTCGCTTTCGCTACGGCTTCCCCACACGGGTTAACCTCGCCACGTACCACTAACTCGCAGGCTCATTCTTCAAAAGGCACGCCGTCACCCCTGCTAGGGAGGCTCCGACGGATTGTATGCACACGGTTTCAGGTACTATTTCACTCCCCCCCGGGGTACTTTTCACCTTTCCCTCACGGTACTTGTCCGCTATCGGTCACCAGGTAGTATTTAGGCTTACACAGTGGTCTGTGCAGATTCACTCCGGGTTTCTCGGGCCCGGAGCTACTTGGGATCCCCTTCGGGAGGCCGCGTCATTTCGTCTACGGGGGTAACACCCTCTGTGCCGGGCCTTTCAAGACCCTTCGACTATAACGCGGCTTTATGACTCCCTGCGAAGGCGGCAGCCCTCACTGAAAGGTCCCACAACCCCGAACGCGCAACGCCTGCCGGCTATCACACGCGCTCGGTTTGGCCTGATCCGCTTTCGCTCGCCACTACTCACGGAATATCTCTTCCTGCCGGTACTGAGATGTTTCACTTCCCGGCGTTCCCTCCACACACCCTATATATTCAGGTGCGGGTCACACGACATGACTCGTGCGGGGTTTCCCCATTCGGAAATCCTCGGATCACGGTTCGTTTGCCAACTCCCCGAGGCTTATCGCAGGCTACTACGTCCTTCTTCGGCTCCTGGTGCCAAGGCATCCACCCTGTGCACTTAAAAACTTGACCACAAAAGATCATTCAAAGATGCTCGCGTCCACTGTGCAGTTCTCAAGCAACCAACGGTCACCACCCGGCATCCCAGCGCCTACCTGCCACCACCACCCCCCGAAGAGGACACCAGCGACAAGCGGTTCGACCGGACCAGACGGCCCCGACCAAGGCAACACCCCAACGGGCTGTTCCCTCAGGACCCAACAGCGTGCCAAGCCGACCCGTGACGAACCAGCGACTCTCCGTTCCCTCCCCACAGCAAGCTGCAGGCGTACTTGGAAGCCACCGACCCAACGAGCCGGCCAGTAGTCGATGTTCCACCCGTGAGCACCACCCCCCGCACGATCGGCGAGGGCATGGGCCTGGACACCAGCACCACCCCATGACGAGGCGACCTGCTGCCAGATGCTCCTTAGAAAGGAGGTGATCCAGCCGCACCTTCCGGTACGGCTACCTTGTTACGACTTAGTCCTAATCGCCAGTCCCACCTTCGACGACTCCCCCCAAAAGGTTGGGCCATCGGCTTCGGGTGTTACCGACTTTCATGACTTGACGGGCGGTGTGTACAAGGCCCGGGAACGTATTCACCGCAGCGTTGCTGATCTGCGATTACTAGCGACTCCGACTTCATGGGGTCGAGTTGCAGACCCCAATCCGAACTGAGACCGGCTTTTTGGGATTCGCTCCACCTCGCGGTATCGCAGCCCTTTGTACCGGCCATTGTAGCATGCGTGAAGCCCAAGACATAAGGGGCATGATGATTTGACGTCATCCCCACCTTCCTCCGAGTTGACCCCGGCAGTCTCCCATGAGTCCCCGGCATAACCCGCTGGCAACATGGGACGAGGGTTGCGCTCGTTGCGGGACTTAACCCAACATCTCACGACACGAGCTGACGACAACCATGCACCACCTGTACACCGACCTTGCGGGGCGCACATCTCTGCACGTTTCCGGTGTATGTCAAGCCTTGGTAAGGTTCTTCGCGTTGCATCGAATTAATCCGCATGCTCCGCCGCTTGTGCGGGCCCCCGTCAATTTCTTTGAGTTTTAGCCTTGCGGCCGTACTCCCCAGGCGGGGCACTTAATGCGTTTGCTGCGGCACGGAATCCGTGGAATGGACCCCACACCTAGTGCCCAACGTTTACGGCATGGACTACCAGGGTATCTAATCCTGTTCGCTCCCCATGCTTTCGCTCCTCAGCGTCAGTTGCGGCCCAGTGACCTGCCTTCGCCATCGGTGTTCCTCCTGATATCTGCGCATTCCACCGCTACACCAGGAATTCCAGTCACCCCTACCGCACTCTAGTCTGCCCGTACCCACTGCAAGCCCCAGGTTGAGCCTGAGGTTTTCACAGCAGACGCGACAAACCGCCTACGAGCTCTTTACGCCCAATAATTCCGGACAACGCTTGCGCCCTACGTATTACCGCGGCTGCTGGCACGTAGTTAGCCGGCGCTTCTTCTGCAGGTACCGTCACTCTCGCTTCTTCCCTGCTGAAAGCGGTTTACAACCCGAAGGCCGTCATCCCGCACGCGGCGTCGCTGCATCAGGCTTTCGCCCATTGTGCAATATTCCCCACTGCTGCCTCCCGTAGGAGTCTGGGCCGTGTCTCAGTCCCAGTGTGGCCGGTCGCCCTCTCAGGCCGGCTACCCGTCGTCGCCTTGGTAGGCCATTACCCCACCAACAAGCTGATAGGCCGCGAGCCCATCCCCCACCGATAAATCTTTCCAGACGCTACAGATGCCCGTGCGTCTCGTATCCGGTATTAGACCTCGTTTCCAAGGCTTATCCCAGAGTGAAGGGTAGGTTGCTCACGTGTTACTCACCCGTTCGCCACTGATCCCCCCAGCAAGCTGGGGTTCACCGTTCGACTTGCATGTGTTAAGCACGCCGCCAGCGTTCGTCCTGAGCCAGAATCAAACTCTCCGTGAATGTCAAACAGCCACCCACCAACCCGAAGGCCAGCGAGCAACAGACACACAAAGAACCCCCCCGAAGAGGGGCATCAACTGGCATCATCCCAAACCAGACCCACGGGGTGGACCTGATCCAGGCTCGACGCCAAAAATATGGCATCGACTACTTGGCACACTGTTGAGTTCTCAAGGAACAGACGCGCATCCTCTTCGGCGTTTCCGCTTTCCGCAGGAGGCTTGTTCGTGTTCTAATCTAGCAGGCTTTCTCGGTGTCTCTGACCACCGTGGTGGCCGTTGATCTCTCCGGATCGCCGCCGCATGACTGTACCCGACCCTGTGAGCTTCGGGCTTCACCATGCGGCGCGGATCTTCCGATCCCCGCCGCATGACTCTACCCGACGCTCTGAGCGCCGAGGTTCACCATGCGGGTAGTGCCCTGCTCCGCGGGACCGACCATCGAGCGGGGCTCGGTGTCCGTTCCTCCCTGCTGGGCGGGCTCGAAGAACATTACGCGACTGCCGGCCGGAGGGCAAACCCGTGGGCGCGTGACGCCGGTCACCGCGCGGTCGGGCCCGTCGCGACGCCGGCCAGGCACCTCGAAGCGGTCCCCCGGACGTGCCGAGGGCCCTCCGGACACGTGCCAGGGAGGGCCCTCGGTGGTAGCGCGTCGTCGGTCAGTCGGACCGCGTGCCCGCCTGCGCGTCGACGACGGCGAGCGTCCGCTTGCCACGCCGCAGTACGGCCCACCTGCCGTGCAGCAGGTCCTCTGCCGCGAGGGTCGCGTCCTCCCCTGCGACCCGCACGTTGTTCACCGACGCACCGCCCTCGCCGATGGCGCGACGCGCTGCCGCCTTGCTGGCGACCACACCGGTGGCGGCGAACAGGTCGACCAGCAGGTCCCCGGGCCGGCCGGGTGCGCTCGGCAGCTCCGCGACCGCGGCGCCGAGCGTCGCCTCGTCCAGTGCGTCGAGCGCTCCCCTGCCGAAGAGCGCCTGGCTGGCGGCGACCACCGCGTCGGCGACGTCGGCGCCGTGGACCAGCGCGGTGACGTCGTACGCGAGCGCCCGCTGCGCCTCCCGCGCCGCCGGCCGTGCGGCCACCGCCTGCTCGAGCTCGGCGATCTCCTCACGCGTGCGGAACGTGAAGACCTTGAGGTACCCGGCGACGTCGGCATCGTCCGCGTTGAGCCAGAACTGGTAGAAGGCGTACGGCGTCGTCATCTCCGGGTCGAGCCACACGGTCCCCGACTCGGTCTTGCCGAACTTCGTGCCGTCGGCCTTGGTGATGAGCGGCGTCGTCAGGGCGTGGACCGCGGTGCCCTCGACCTTGCGGACCAGCTCCACGCCGGAGAGCAGGTTGCCCCACTGGTCGTTCCCGCCGGTCTGCAGGCGCACGCCGTGCCGCCGGAAGAGCTCGAGGTAGTCCATGCCCTGCAGGATCTGGTAGCTGAACTCGGTGAAGCTGATGCCCTGATCGCTGTGCAGGCGGCGCGCGACCGTGTCCTTGGCGAGCATCGTGCCGAGGCGGTAGTGCTTGCCCACGTCGCGCAGGAAGTCGATCGCCGACAGGCCGGACGTCCAGTCGAGGTTGTTGACCATGGTCGCGGCGTTCGCGCCGTCGAACCGCAGCAGCGGCGCGATCTGCCCCCGGATCCGCTCCACCCAGCCGGCCACCAGGTCCGGCGAGTTCAGCGTCCGCTCCCCCGTCATCTTCGGGTCGCCGATGAGCCCCGTGGCGCCACCGACGAGGGCGAACGGCCGGTGCCCTGCGTCCTGCAGGCGCCGGACCGTCAGGATCTGCACGAGGTTCCCGATGTGCAGGCTCGGCGCGGTCGGGTCGAACCCGCAGTACAGCGCGAGCGGACCCGCGGCCAGCTCGGCGCGGAGCGCGTCGAGGTCGGTGTGCTGCGCGAGGAGCCCGCGCCAGGCGAGCTCGTCGAGGATGTCGTTCACGATCGTCTCCAGTTCGGGTGCCGGCCCGCCCGGTGGCGGGGTACGGCGGGTGGTCGTCGCAGGCCGCGCGTCCGCGCGGCACGACGCTGGTCGTGCTCGGGTCGGTGTCAGGCCGACGTCGTCGCCCCGGGGGCGTCTGCCGACGTCGGCGACCGATACGCAGGGCGATAGGCGGAGACGGTCCGCTCGCCGGTGAGCCACAGGCGCCAGGGGTGGAGCGCGCCGTCACCACCGGCACCGGAGACGCCGACGCGCGGGCCGGTGGCCACCGGGGGCTGGATCGTGCGCGGGTCCCGCCTGCGGACGTGGACGCGACCGTCGATCTCGGTGAGGTCCGCGCCGTTCGCCTCGAGGTCGAGCCCCAGGGCGACCGCGAGGCGCGCCGGGCCACGCGCGAGCTGCCGCACGCTGTCGACCACGCCCGCGCGCTCGCGCCGCGCCCAGGCCAGGTCGGCGCCCTCGACGACCTCACCGGCACGCAGCAGGACGGCGGACGCCCGGCCGGTGACCTCGGTGACGACGTTGACGCAGTGGTGCAGACCGAGATGGCGGTACACGTACAGCCGGCCGGGCTCGCCGAACATCGCGGCGTTGCGTCCGGTCCGCCCGCGGTACGCGTGGGACCCCGGGTCGTCCTCGCCGCCGTACGCCTCGACCTCGGTGAGGCGCACGGTCACGCGGCCCTCGTCGCTGCGTGTCGTGACGAACGCGCCGAGCAGGTCCCGGGCGACGGCCAGCGCAGAGCGCGCGTACCAGGTGTGAGCGGGCACCGCCGTCGGGCCGGGGACGAGTCCGTCGTCCGACCGGCCCGTCGAGGACTCCGCGGGATGCACGGGCTCATCATGCCAAACCAGGCCCGGACGGGCTCGGGGTGTCCGCGTCAGGTGTCCCCGCGACCACCCGACCCGCCGCGTCGAGCCACAGATCGGCGCGCTCCCGTGTCCTCTCGCGCGCGAAGTGGGCGCGCTCGTCCGCCATCCAGGACGTCCAGTGGGCGCGCGCGGCATCCCCGTCGCGGGCGAGCCCCCGCTCGAGACGCAGCGCGTCGGGCGCCTCGACCCACACCCGCAACGAGGCGACGGCGTCCACGTCACGACGCGCGGACCCGCACCCCTCCAGCAGGAGCACGTCTTCGACGGGGACGTCGACCCACTGCGTGAAGCGTCCCGCCGCCCAGTCGTACCGCTGGAAGCGACCCGCTCGACCGTGGCGCAACGGCTCGAGCACCTGGGCCGACACGCGGGGCCACAGCGTGCCCTCGAGCCCGTGCCAGCCGTCGTAGAGGTCGTCCAGGTGCACGACCGTGACGCCGACGTCACGACGGAGCAGGTGCTCCCGGACGCTCTCCGCGGTCGTCGTCTTGCCCGAGCCGGCGGGTCCGTCGATGCAGACGAGCCGCACCGGTCCCAGGCGGGGCCGCTCACGCAGCGCACGCTCCGCCACGGCCTTCGCGCCGGGCGCGCCACCGGGCCGGGGCACGACGGACCTCACGGTGCCGACTGCGCGCGCTGCTCCTGCGCCCAGGCCGCCCACCGCTCCAGGTCGTCGCGGTAGGTGTCGGCGATCTCGTTCTCGAGCTGCGTCTCGACCTCTGCGCGCGTGGTGCGGTACCCGACCTCGTCGCGGCACGTCGCGTCGGCGACCGCGAGCGCCGTCTCGGCGGACTGCAGCTCGACGAGCGCGTCGGGGATCCTGGTCCGCACGACGTCGTAGTCGGTCACGCCGAGCGACGAGCCGGTCGCGTCGGCGTAGCGCGACTGCCACTCGTCCAACAGCCGTGTCGCGACGAGGCTCAGCGCGTCCATCGGCTCGGAGAGACCCGGGTAGCCCGCCTCCTCCATGCAGCCTGCCCACCGTGCGGTGGCGTCGAGGACGAGCGGGTCGGACTGCACCTGCTCGTACATGTCCCGCACCGCGAGCTTGACGTCGCGCAGGTCGGCCGGGCCCACGAAGCCGTCGGGCGCGCCCCGCTCCCCCGCCAGAGCGGCACAGCCGCTGGGCACGTACTTGGGCACGTACTCGCCCTCGCCGTCCCACGGCTCCCCGTGCAGCGCGAGCTCGTACTCCGCGGCGGCCGCGGGTGACAACGACGCGACGTACGCGCGGTTCAGACGCTGCCCCTCGCTATCGGCCGGCTGGTGCCAGAGGTTCGGGACCTGACCCTCCTCCACCTCGATGGTCTCGCCGTAGCCGTAGCGCTCGGCGAACGCGACCGTGCCGATGCCCTCCGGCTCCACCGACCCGCCCGTGCCGGCGGCCTCGTCGGGGTGGTACTCGAAGCCCGCCGCGTGCATGCAGGCCGCGGTCTCCTCCTCGACCTGCCGGACCCACGCGGGCTGGACCGTCGGGTCCGCGTCCATGCCCAGGATGACGTCCAGCATGCCGTCGAGCTCGCTGGCCGGCGCCGGCGCCGGCTCCGACGGGCCCGAGCACGCGACCAGGAGGACGAGCCCCGCGAGCCCCCCCAGGGCGCCTGCGGCACCTCGACCGTGCACGACCTCACCGTCCTCACCGCAGCGGCGCGCTACCGTGCGGCACCTTCCCACGGCCCGCGCAGGGACCACAAGGCCCTCAGGCGCGGTCCGCCCGCAGGCGTGCGCTGCGGTCACGCGCTGCGGCCAGCTGCTCGGCGACCCGCACGGGTGCGGTCCCGCCCACGGCGTCGCGCGACGCGAGCGAGCCCTCGACCGACAGCACGGAGCGGACCTCGGGGGTGAGGTGCTCGCTGATCGCCGCGAGGTCGTCGTCCGACAGGTCCCACAGCTCGATGCCGCGCTCCTCGCAGGTGCGGACGCACGTGCCGGCGACCTCGTGCGCGACGCGGAACGGCACACCCTCGCGCACGAGCCACTCGGCGATGTCGGTCGCCAGCGAGAACCCCTGCGGGGCGAGCGCCGCCATGCGCTCGGTGTCGAACGTCAGGGTCGCGACCATGCCGGCGAACGCCGGCAGCAGGACGGTGAGCTGGTCGACCTGGTCGAAGACCGGCTCCTTGTCCTCCTGCAGGTCGCGGTTGTACGCCAGCGGCAGGCCCTTGAGCGTGGTCAGCAGACCCGTGAGGTCCCCGATGAGCCGCCCGGCCTTGCCGCGCGCGAGCTCGGCGACGTCGGGGTTCTTCTTCTGCGGCATGATGCTCGACCCGGTGGAGTACGCGTCGTGCAGGCGGACGAAGCCGAACTCCTTGGTCGCCCACAGGATGACGTCCTCCGCGAGGCGCGACAGGTCGACGGCCGTCATCGCGGCGACGAACGCGAACTCCGCGACGACGTCCCGCGACGCGGTGCCGTCGATCGAGTTCTCGACGGGTCCGGCGAAGCCGAGCTCGGCCGCCACGGCCGCCGGGTCCAGACCCAGCGACGAGCCCGCGAGCGCGCCCGAGCCGTACGGCGAACGCGCTGCACGAGCGTCCCAGTCGGCCCAGCGCTCGACGTCGCGCAGCAGCGGCCACGCGTGGGCGAGCAGGTGGTGCGCGAGCAGGACCGGCTGGGCGTGCTGCAGGTGCGTGCGGCCCGGCATGGGTGCGTCACCGGCGACCTCGGCCTGGGCCACGAGCGCGTCGACCACGTCGAGCACCAGGCCCGACAGCACGCGCGACTGGCGGCGCAGGTACATGCGCACCAGCGTCGCGATCTGGTCGTTGCGCGAGCGCCCGGCCCGCAGCTTGCCGCCCAGGTCGGCCCCGGCCCGCTCGATGAGCCCGCGCTCGAGCGCCGTGTGCACGTCCTCGTCGTCGGGCAGGGGCGCGAACGCCCCTGACGCGACGTCGGCGCGCAGCCGCTCGAGCGCGTCGACCATGCCGGCGACCTCGTCGTCCGACAGCAGACCGGCGGCGTGCAGCACGTGGGCGTGCGCGACCGAGCCTGTGATGTCGTCGTCGGCGAGGCGCCAGTCGAACTGCGTCGAGCGCGAGAGGTCGGCGAGGGCCGCCGCAGGACCGGACGCGAAGCGTCCGCCCCACAGCGCGAGCGGGCCGGGCTGGTCGCTCACGCGTCGATGCCTCCCTGCGTCCCCAGGTCGGGGGCGTTGCCGAACTTGACGTCACGCGCGGCCGCGAGCTTGGAGCTCAGGCCGTAGATCTCGATGAAGCCGCGCGCTGCCGACTGGTCGAACGTGTCGCCGGAGTCGTAGGTCGCGAGGTTGAAGTCGTACAGGCTCGAGTCCGACCGCCGGCCGGTGACGGTCGCCCGTCCGCCGTGCAGGACCATGCGGACGTCGCCCGTGACGTAGCGCTGCGTGTCCTCGACGAAGACGTCCAGCGACTTCTTCAGCGGCGAGAACCACTGGCCGTCGTAGACCAGCTCGGACCAGCGCTGCTCCACACCACGCTTGAACCGCGCCTGCTCGCGCTCGACCGTGACGTTCTCGAGCTCCTGGTGCGCGGCGATCAGCGCGATGGCGCCGGGCGCCTCGTAGACCTCGCGCGACTTGATGCCGACCAGGCGGTCCTCGACGATGTCGATGCGCCCGACACCCTGGGCGCCGGCCCGACGGTTCATCTCCTGGATGGCCTGCAGCGGGGTCACGGGGACCTCGTCGAGCGCGACCGGCACACCCTGCTCGAACCGGATGACGACCTCGTCGGCGACCGGCGGGAACGTCGGGTCGTCCGTGTAGGTGTAGACGTCCTTGGTGGGGCCGTTCCAGATGTCCTCGAGGAAGCCGGTCTCCACCGCGCGGCCCCACACGTTCTGGTCGATCGAGAACGGGTTGTGCTTGGTGGTCGCGATCGGCAGCTTGTGCTTCTCGGCGTACTCGATCGCCTTGTCGCGCGTCAGCGCGAGGTCACGGACCGGCGCAAGGCACTTGAGGTCCGGCGCGAGCGACGTGATGCCGACCTCGAACCGGACCTGGTCGTTGCCCTTGCCGGTGCAGCCGTGCGCGACCGTGGTGGCCCCGAACTGGCGGGCGGCGCGCACCAGGTGCTTGACGATGACCGGGCGCGAGAGCGCCGAGACGAGCGGGTACCGGTCGAGGTACATGCCGTTCGCCTTGAGCGCCGGCATGCAGTACTCGGTCGCGAACTCGTCGCGGGCGTCGGCGACATAGGCCTCGACCGCTCCGCAGTCGAGCGCGCGGCGACGGATGACCTCGAGGTCCTCACCGCCCTGGCCGACGTCGACGGCGACGGCGATCACCTCGGCACCGGTGGCCTCGGCGACCCAGCCGATCCCCACCGAGGTGTCGAGGCCGCCGGAGTACGCGAGGACGACGCGTTCGGTCATGTCAGTTTTCTCCTTCTCGAGATCCGCTTGCATGAACATACATGCTCACGCGGACCTATGCATAACCCGCTCAGCCCTCGGCGAGCGTGAGGAAGCGGGCGGCGAGCGCGTCGCCGCCGGCGGGATCGCGCGAGATGACGAGCACCGTGTCGTCCCCCGCGATGGTGCCGAGCACCGAGGGCAACACGGAGTGGTCGACCGCCGACGCCAGGAACTGCGCGGCGCCCGGGGGCGTGCGCAGCACGACGAGGTTGCCCGACGCCTCGGCACTGACCAGGAGCTCGGCGCACAGCCGCGCCAGACGCGCCGCGAGGTGCTCGGTGTCCGACATCGTCGGCGTCCGGTCCCCGCCCTCCGCAGGCACCGCGTAGGCCAGAGCGCCCGTCGCCGTGCGGATCCGCACCGCACGCAGCTCCACGAGGTCCCGGCTCAGCGTGGCCTGCGTGACGGTGACGCCCTCCTCCGCGAGCAGGGCCGCGAGCTCCCCCTGGGAGTGCACGGTCCCCCGCTGCAGGATCGAGACGATGAGCGCGTGGCGCGCCGCCTTGGTCGCCGCCACCGTGGGCGTGCTCACACCCCCTCCAGCAGGAAGGTCAGGAGCGCCTTCTGCGCGTGCAGCCGGTTCTCGGCCTCGTCCCACACCACCGACTGCGGCCCGTCGAGGACCTCGGCGGTGATCTCCTTGCCCCGGTACGCCGGCAGGCAGTGCAGCACCAGGGCACCTGGTCGCGCGAGCGCGAGTGCTGGCGCGTCGAGCCGAAACGCCTCGAAACGCTGCTCCCGGTCGGCGGCCTCGTCCTCCTGGCCCATCGACGTCCACGTGTCGGTCGCGACCACGTCGGCACCGGTCACGGCTTCCGCGAGGTCGTGCACCACCGCCACCGAGCCGCCCGTCCGGGCGGCGATCTCGGCCGCCCGCGCGACCACCGCCGGGTCGGGCAGCGCGTCCGCGGGCGTCCCGATCCGGACGTGCAGACCGGCCGTCGCACCACCGAGGAGGTAGGAGTGGCCCATGTTGTTCGCGCCGTCGCCCACGTAGGCCAGCGTCGTGCCGGCGAGCGACCCGACGCCGCCGCGGTGCTGGGCGATCGTCGTGAGGTCGGCCAGCACCTGGCACGGGTGGAACTCGTCGGTCAGCGCGTTGACGACCGGCACGCCCGCCACCGACGCCATCTCCTCGATGCGCGTCTGCGCGTGCGTGCGCCACACGATCGCGGCGACCTGACGCCCCAGCACCCGCCCGGTGTCGGCGATCGACTCCCGCACCCCGATGCGCGCGAGCGACCCCTCGACCAGCAGCGGGAACCCGCCGAGCTCGGCGATGCCCGTCACGAAGCTGACCTGCGTGCGCAGCGTGGGCTTGTCGAAGATCACCGCGACCGCCCGCGGGCCCGCCAGCGGTGCCCGGAGGAACCGGTCGTCGCGCAGCGCGAGCGCGAGCTCCAGGACCTCCGCCTGCTCGTCGGGCGTCAGGTCGTCGTCGCGCAGGAAGTGGCGGGTCACAGGGTCTCCTCGGGGGCGAGGTCGGCCGGCAGTGCGGCGACCAGGTCGACGAACGGCTGCACCTGCTCGTCCGTCAGGATGAACGGAGGGGCGAGGCGCAGCGTCGTGGGCGTGCACGCGTTCACCACGATCCCGGCCTCGAGGGCGTCGGCCGCGACCTGCGCCGCCACGGGCCGCGTGAGCTCGACGGCGACGAGCAGACCCTCGCCGCGCACGTCGCGCACCAGGGGGTGACCGGTCGCGCGCAGCCGGTCACGCAGCCGCGCGCCCAGCGCCGTGACGTGCTCGAGCAACCCGTCGCGCTCGATCACGCCGATCGTCGCGAGCGCGGCCGCGGACGCGACGGGGTTGCCACCGAACGTCGTGCCGTGCTGGCCGCGGCCGAGCAACGTCGCGACGTCGGGGCCGTACGCGATCAGCCCGCCGACAGGGAACCCCCCGCCGAGGCCCTTGGCGACGGTCACGACGTCGGGGCGGACACCGCCACCGATGTGCGGGTGCTGGTGCGCGAACCAGCGCCCGGTGCGCCCCATGCCGCTCTGCACCTCGTCGAGGACGAGGAGCGCACCGTTCGCGGTCGTCAGCTCACGGGCCAGCGCGAGGTAGCCCGGCGGGAGGGTGCGCACGCCGGCCTCACCCTGGACCGGCTCGACGAACAGCGCGGCCACCTGGTCGCCGTCCTCGGCGAACGCCATACGCAGCGCGTCCGTGTCCCCGAACGGCAGGAACTCGACGCCCGGCGGCAGCGGCTCGAACGGCGCGCGGTACGCCTCCTTGTGCGTGAGGGACAGCGCACCCATCGAGCGACCGTGGAACGCGCCCTCGAGCGCGAGGACCCGGGGGCGCGCCCCGGCGGCGTGCCGACGCGTGAGCTTGAGCGCGGCCTCGTTGGCCTCCGTGCCGGAGCTCGTGAGGAAGACGCGGGAGCCGTCGGGCGCGTCGGCGAGCGCGACGAGCCGCTCGGCGAGCGCGACCTGCGCCGGGCTGGTGAAGAAGTTCGAGATGTGCCCGAGCGTGCCGAGCTGGGCGCTGATCGCCGCGGTGAGGGTGGGGTGGGCGTGGCCCAGGGAGTTGACGGCGATGCCGCCGAGCAGGTCGAGGTACCGCTTGCCGTCGGCGTCCCACACGTAGGGGCCCTGGCCGCGGACGAGCACGCGCTGCGGCGGGCCGAACGTGTCCATGACCGCGTGCGTGTACCGCTCCGTCCACTCGGCGACCGAGCCGACGGCCGCCGGGAGCGGCAGCGCGTCCTCGCCGCCCGCGGCACGGTGCCGGCCGGGGCTCGCGCTCACGGCCGCGTCGGGTGTCGTGCTCACGGGGTGCCCTCCTGGTGGTCCTCGCTCGCCAGGCGCACGGCGCGCACGGGCACGGTCGACGGGTGACCGTCGGGGTCGGCGTCGGGCAGCACCATCGTGCCGACGCCCTCGGACGTGAAGACCTCGACGAGGATCGAGTGCGTCGCGCGACCGTCGATGACGTGCGCACGCGGCACACCGCCCTCGACGGCCCGCCAGCACGCCTCCATCTTGGGCCGCATGCCCGCGTCCAGCCGCGGCAGGAGCTCGGCCAGCGCGGACGCCCGGATGCGTCGCACGAGCGACGCCCTGTCGGGCCAGTCGGTGTACAGGCCCTCCACGTCGGTGAGGATGATCAGCTTGCGCGCACCGAGCGCGACGGCGAGGGCCGCCGCCGCGGTGTCGGCGTTGACGTTGAGCACCTGCGTCGGGTCGTCGATGTCGGGGGCGACGGTCGACACGACGGGGATCCGGCCCGCACCCAGCAGGTCGAGCACCGCGCCGGGGTTGACGTGCACGACGTCGCCCACGAGGCCGACGTCGACCTCGTGCCCGTCGACGACCGCCGTCCGGCGGCGCGCCTGGAACAGCCCGGCGTCCTCGCCCGAGAGGCCCACGGCGTGCGGTGCGTGCGCGTTGAGGAGCCCCACCAGCTCGCGCGACACCTGACCCGTCAGGACCATGCGGACGACGTCCATCGCCTCGGGCGTCGTCACCCGCAGGCCGCCACGGAACTCGCTCGTGATGTCCAACCGGTCGAGCATCGCGTTGATCTGCGGCCCTCCACCGTGCACGACGACGGGTCGCAGCCCGACCTGCCGCAGGAAGACCATGTCCTCGGCGAAGGCGCGCTTGAGGGCGTCGTCGATCATCGCGTTGCCGCCGTACTTCACCACGACGAGCGCACCGGCGAACTGCTGCAGCCAGGGCAGCGCCTCGACGAGGACCTCGGCCTTCTGGTCGGGCCGCAGGTCGGTGCGGGTGTCGAAGACGAAGTCGTCAGGCACGTCGGTGGGGGTCACGTCGCTTCCGCTCATGTGGAGTACGCGCTGTTCTCGTGGACGTAGTCGTGGGTGAGGTCGTTGGTCCAGACGGTGGCGGCCGCGTCGCCGGCGTGCAGGTCGACCTCGACGTGCACCTCGCGCGACGCGGCGAGGTCCAGCTGCGCCGGGTCCTCGTGCGCGCCACCCTGCCGGCAGATCTGCACGCCGTTGATCGCGACGTCGAGGTCCGCCGGGTCGAAGGGCGCGACGTCCTCGGGCACGGTCCCGACCTGCGCGATGATGCGGCCCCAGTTCGGGTCGTTGCCGAAGATCGCGGCCTTGAACAGGTTCGACCGCGTGACCGCACGGGCGACGGCCACCGCGGCCGCCTCCGTCGTGGCACCGCGGACGTGCACGGCGACGTCGTGCGACGCACCCTCGGCGTCGGCCACGAGCTGACGGGCGAGGGACGCGCACACCCGCAGCACCGCGTCGGCAAACACGTCGCCGGCCGGCGCGACCCCGCTGGCACCGGACACCAGCAGCGTGACCGTGTCGGACGTCGACATGCACCCGTCGGAGTCGACGCGGTCGAACGTCACGCCCGTGGCTGCGCGCAGCGCCGCGTCCGCGGCGGCGGCGTCGACCACGGCATCGGTGGTGACCACCGACAGCATCGTGGCCATGGCAGGTGCGAGCATGCCCGCACCCTTCGCCATGCCTCCGACGACGAATGTGCCGTCCGGCGTCTCGACCCGGACGTGGGCGGTCTTCGCGACGCTGTCCGTCGTCATGATCGCGGCGGCGGAGTCGCGCCCGGCGCCCGCGTCGAGCGCGGCGACGAGGGGGCTGATCCCGGCGAACAGCTTCTCGCTGGCCAGCGGCACGCCGATGAGGCCGGTGGAGCACACGACGACGTCACCGGCGGAGACCCCGAGCTCCGCGGCCACCTTCTCGGCGGTCGCGTGCGTGTCCGCGAAGCCGAGCGGTCCGGTGCCGACGTTCGCACCGCCCGAGTTGAGCACGACGGCTGCCACCACACCGTCGGAGACGACCTGACGCGACCAGACCACGGGCGCACCGACCACGCGGTTCGTCGTGAACACCGCGGCACCCACCTGCAGCGGGCCGTCGTTGACGACGAGCGCCAGGTCCGGCTTGCCGGACGCCTTGAGGCCCGCGGTGACGCCCGCGGCACGGAAACCGGCGGCCGCGGTCACGCCCGGCGACGTACCGGGCGACGTGCCGTCGAGTGCGGGTCCGAGGTGGTCGGTCACGGGGCGACTCCGTTCCGCGGCAGGCCGAGGGTCTCCGGCAGCCCGAGCGCGAGGTTGAGGGACTGGACGGCACCGCCGGCGGTGCCCTTGACGAGGTTGTCGATGGCAGTGACGGTCACGACGCGGCCGGCCCGGGCGTCGTAGGCGACCTGCACGAGCGCGGTGTTGGCGCCGGTCACCGAGGCGGTCGTCGGCCACTGCCCGGCGGGCAGGAGGTGCACGAACGGCTCGTCGGCGTACGCCGCGCGCCAGACCTCGCGCAGTGCGTCGTCGTCGATCGTGACGTCGGGCGCGAGACGGGCCGTGGCGGTCGCGAGGATCCCCCGCGCCATGGGGACCAGCACCGGCGTGAACGACGTGCGCACGTCGGACGCGCCCGCGCTGCGCAGGTTCTGCGCGAGCTCCGGGATGTGCCGGTGGCTGCCACCCACCGCGTAGGGCACGGCGGCACCCAGCCCCTCGGACGCGAGCAGGTGCCCCTTGAGCGCCTTGCCGGCGCCGGAGTACCCGACGGCGAGCACGGCGACGAGGTCCGTCGTGTCGAGGAGCCCGGCCGCGACACCGGGCTGCAGCCCGAGCGTCACGGCGGTGACGTTGCACCCGGGGACGGCGATGCGTCGCGCCCCGGCCAGCTGCTCGCGCTGACGTCCCACCGCGTCCGGCACGACCAGCTCGGGCAGCCCGTACGTCCACGTGCCCGCGTGCGGACTGCCGTAGTACGCCTCCCAGTCGGCCGCCTCGACGAGCCGGTGGTCGGCGCCGAGGTCGAGGACCACGGGGTCCTCCCCCAGCGCCTCGAGCTCGGCCGCGACCTGGCCGCTGGCGCCGTGCGGGAGCGCGAGGACCACGACGTCGTGGCCCGCGAGCGCCTGCGCCGTCGTGGGCTCCAGGACGCGGTCCGCGAGGTCGCGCAGGTGCGGGTGGTGCTCGCCGAGCGGCGTGCCCGCGTTGGAGTGCGCCGTGAGCGTGCCGATGCGGGCTTCCGGGTGGTCGAGCAGCAGCCGCAGGATCTCCCCGCCGGCGTACCCACTGGCTCCGGCCACCGCCACCGTGAACGTCATGTGCATGAACATACAGTTGACTGCAGACAAATACCAAGGAGAAACGGGAAGGCCCGTGCCCGTGCCACGGTTGCGGCAGGCATGCGTGCCGTCATCGCGACCCGGGCCGGCGGCCCTGAGGTCCTCCAGGTCACCGACGCCCCCGACCCCGAACCGCAGCCCGACGAGGTGCTCGTGCGTGTCGCGGCGGCGGGCGTCAACTTCATCGACACCTACCGACGCGGCGGTGTCTACCGTATGCCGTTCCCGCACGTGGTGGGATCCGAGGGCGCGGGTGAGGTCGTCGCGGTCGGGTCCGAGGTGACGGCACTCACCCCGGGCGACCGCGTCGCGTGGGCATCGGCACCCGGCTCCTACGCCGAGCTCGTCACGGTGAAGGAGCGCGACGCGCTGCCCGTCCCGGCAGGCGTCGACGACACGACCGCCGCCGCCCTGCCGCTGCAGGGCATGACGGCGCACTACCTCGTCGTCTCGACCTTCCCCGTCGTCGCCGGGCACGACGTGCTCCTGCACGCGGGCGCAGGCGGCGTCGGCCTGCTCGCCACCCAGCTCGCCGCGGCCCGTGGGGCGCGCGTGATCTCGACCGTGGGCTCGCCGGACAAGGAGACGCTCGCCCGTGCGGCGGGCGCCATCGACGTCATCCGCTACCGCGAGCTGTCCGACCTCACCACCGAGCTGCCCGCCCTCGTGCGCGAGCTGACCGGCGGCCGCGGCGTCGACGTCGTCTACGACGGGGTCGGCAAGGACACGTTCGACGCGTCGCTGGCCTCGCTCGCCCGACGCGGGACCCTCGTGCTGTTCGGCGCGTCGTCCGGGCAGGTGCCGCCCGTGGACCTGCAGCGCCTGAACGCCGCGGGCTCCCTGTACGTGACACGCCCCACCCTCGGGGACTACACCGCCACCCGCGACGAGCTGCTGTGGCGGGCGAGCGAGCTCTTCGACCTCGCCACCGCGGGCGCGCTCGACGTGCGTGTCGGTGCCACGTTCTCCCTGCCCGACGCGGCCGACGCCCACCGCGCCCTCGAAGGGCGCGCCACCACCGGGAAGGTCCTGCTGCTCCCGTGACTCTCGACAACCCCGTCTTCACCGCCCCACCCCGCACCGTGACCGTCGAGGTGTGGTCCGACGTCGCGTGCCCCTGGTGCTGGATCGGCAAGCGCCGGTTCGCCACCGCGCTGCGCGAGTTCGCGCACCGCGACCACGTGGACGTGCACTGGCGGTCCTACCTGCTCTCCCCCGAGACCCCCGCCGGGCCCGGGCGGCCGGAGATCGACGCGCTCGTCGAGATGAAGGGCCTGCCCCGCGAGCGGGTCGAGCAGATGTTCGCGCACGTCGCTTCCGTGGGCGCCGGAGAGGGCCTGCGGTACGACTTCGCGCAGACGCTCGCCTTCAACACGTTCGACGCCCACCGCCTCCTGCACCTGGCCCGCGAGGCCGGAGGTGGCGTACTCGTCGAGACGACCATGGAGGCGCTGTTCTCCGCGCACTTCGAGCGGGGCGTCGACCTGGGCGCGGACGGCGCGCTCGTCGCGGTCGCGGCGCGGGCCGGGTTCGCGGCGCACGGTTGGGACGACGCACGCGTCACAGCGGCCCTCGCCGGCGGCGCGGCGACCGACGCCGTCCGTGAGGACCTCGCGACCGCCCGCGCGCTCGGCGTCACCGGCGTGCCGTTCTTCGTGGTCGACCGGAAGTACGCGGTGTCCGGGGCCCAGCCGGCCGAGGTGTTCGCGCAGCTGCTCGACGCCGGGTGGCGCGAGGCCAACCCGCTCGCGGCAGCACCGACCGGTGACACCTGCAGCGACGACGGCTGCTGACCGCCAACCGTCAGCGGCGCGCCGCGAGCAGCACGTCCGTCAGCTCGGTCAGCGAGGCGACACGCAGGTCGGCGAGCGCGACCTGCGCGCGCGACGCGTGGAGGTAGCCCCACGGTCCGCGGCGCAGGAACGCCGTCCGCATGCCTGCGGCGCGTGCCGGGAGCACGTCGTTGTCGAGCCGGTCGCCGACGTACAGCACGTGCTCGGGGGCGAGCCGGAGCTCGCTGAGGATGCGCGCGAAGAACGCGGGGGCCGGCTTGGCGACGCCCCACCGCGCCGACGACGCGACGAGGTCGAGGTCGACACCCGCGGCACGCAGCTGGTCCTCGGCGCCGGCGGGCTGGTTGCCGGCGATCGCGACGACGAACCCCGCCGACCGCAGCGACGTCAGGGTGGGCAGCGCGTCCGGGTACAGGTCGTCGGGCCCGATCGTCGGCCGTGACGCCGGCGGCTCGACGCCGAGCACGTCCCAGACGCGCGCGACCGGCTCACCCCGCTCGGCGAGGACGCCGAGGACCCCCATGAGGGCGAACGGCGTCACGCCGACCTCCCCCGCCGCCCGGGTCCACGCGCGGGTCTCGTCGACGAGCGTCTCCCCGACGTCCAGCACGACGGCACGCACGTGCGCGAGGGTCATCCGCTCACACTGCCACCACGGGCTCCGCCACGCGGACCTGGTCGAAGAACGCGACCTCGTGCGCGCACGACGTCAGGTACGCCGCCAGCATGCGCGCCCGCGTCGCGGCACCCACCTCGCGGGCAGCGGCGTCGGCCAGCTCGGTGGCCCGGGCCGCGGCCTGCGCGAACGCAGGGTCGCCGTAGGTCGCGACCCAGTCGCCGTACGGGTGGCCGGTCAGGTCCCCGGCCCGCGCGAGGATCCGTGCCCCGATGTCCGCGTACATGACGTAGCAGGGCAGCACCGCCGCGACGACCTCGGCGTAGGAACCCGTCAGGGCGACACCGAGCAGGTGGTCGACGTACCCGGTGGTCGTCCGGTCCGCGGGCCCCGTCCACCGGGCACCGGCCAGCCGCTCCTCGTGCAGGTGCCTCTCGACCTCCAGGCACCGGGCGGACCCCTGCGCCCAGAACACCTGCGCGTCGGCGTCCGGAGCGAGCTGGCTTGCACGGGCCAGGACGCGGGAGTACTGCGCGAGGTAGAGCGCGTCCTGGTGCAGGTACGCCTCGAACCGCTCGATCGGCAGGGTGCCGTCCGCGAGACCGCGGACGAACGGCAGGTCGTCGCACGCGGCGCGCAGGTCGGCTGCTCGCTCCCACGCGTCGGCGCCGAACGGCCGCGCACCGAGGGTGGGTGCGTGGTGCAGGTGGTCGACCGGGCCGCGTCCCGACCCCACCGCGAGCGCCTCCCCCGCGGCGATCGCTCCCGTGAGCCACCGCTTGGCCTCCCGCACGGCCGTCACCCAGTCCGGGCGGCGAGGGCGCAGCGCCGCGACGGCCGCCGACAGCGAGCACCCGGTGCCGTGCGTGCTCGTCGTGGCGACGCGCAGCGCGTCGAGCTCGGTCACGGTGCTCGCGTCGACGACCGCGTCGGGGCTGCCGTCGCCGTCGAGGTGACCACCTTTGAGCAGCACCGTGGCCCCTGACGACCGCGCCAGTCGCCGGGCCTGCCGGACCGCGTCGGGCCACGTGGTGGCCCGCGGCTCGCCCAGCAGCACCCCCAGCTCCGGCAGGTTCGGCGTCACGAGGTGGGCGCGCGTCACGAGCCGCCGCACCGCCTCCTCGGCGTCCGTGTCGAGCAGCCGGTCCCCGCTGGTGGCGACCATGACCGGATCGAGCACGATGACCGGCGGCTTCGTGCGGACCAGCCACGCGGCGACCTCGTCGGCCACGGCGCGCGTTCCGAGCATGCCGATCTTGACGGCGTCCACGGTGACGTCGTCGCTCACCGCGTCGAGCTGCGCGCGCAGGAACGCGACGTCGGGGACGTGCACGGCGCGCACGCCGTGACTGTTCTGCGCGACGAGCGCGGTGACGACCGCCATGCCGTACGCGCCGTGCGCAGCGAACGACTTGAGGTCGGCGTGGATCCCGGCACCGCCGGTCGGGTCCGTGCCGGCGATCGACAGCACGCGCACGCGACTGGCGGCGCGCTCGGGGACCAGGGCAGACGTCGTCATGGACATTCCCTTCGCTCGTACGAACGAGATCAGGTTCGACGGGTGTGATCTCAGCCCTGCTCGGTGCGGGGCACCCCGTGTCTCGTCACCGACCCTAGACCGTCCGGGTGATCGCGCCGAGGGCCGGTCTCGGCACCCGGACAGGTCGGGGCTGCACGGGCGATCCCGACGTCGGCACCTCGCCCCGCCGCTACGCTCGCGGTGCTGGTCGCCGACGGAGGGGGCAGCGCGGCGGCCCTGCGCACCGATCCCGCGCGCCCGTGCGCCCGAACCTGCGAGGCGAGATGACCACCTCTCACGACACGACCCGACCCGCACCGCTGACCGACCCGGTCGGCACCGTGGTGCCGTCCGCCGTGCCGACCCACTGGTACAACCTCGCGGCCGACCTGCCCGAGCCCTGCCCGCCGGCGCTGCACCCGGGCACGCGCGAGCCGCTGACGCCCGACGACCTGGCGCCGCTGTTCCCGATGGCGCTCATCGCGCAGGAGGTCTCGACCGAGCGGTGGATCGAGATCCCGCAGACGGTCCGCGAGATCTACGCGCTGTGGCGGCCCGCACCTCTGCTGCGGGCGCGACGCCTCGAGCGCGCGCTGGGGACGCCGGCGAAGATCTACTACAAGTACGAGGGCGGCTCGCCCGCCGGCTCGCACAAGCCGAACACGGCCGTGGCGCAGGCGTACTACAACGCGATCGAGGGCACCACGCGGCTCACGACGGAGACGGGCGCGGGCCAGTGGGGAGCGTCGCTGTCGATGGCCTGCGCGCTGCTGGGCCTGGGGTGCGAGGTGTGGCAGGTGCGCGCGTCCTACGACGGCAAGCCCTACCGGCGCATGCAGATGGAGACGTACGGCGCGACGTGCCACCCGTCCCCCTCGGACCTCACGGCGGCCGGCCGCGCGATGCTCGCCGCCGACCCCCACACCACGGGGTCGCTGGGCATGGCGATCAGCGAGGCGGTCGAGGTCGCGGCGAACGACCCGAAGGCGCACTACGCGCTGGGGTCGGTGCTCAACCACGTGCTCCTGCACCAGAGCGTCATCGGGCAGGAGGCGCTCGCGCAGCTCGACGAGCTGGGTGAGACGGCGGACGTCGTGTTCGGGTGCGCGGGCGGCGGGTCCAACCTGGCCGGGCTGAGCTTCCCGTTCCTCGGGCGCAACCTGCGCGACGGGGCCACGACGCGCGTCGTGGCGTGCGAGCCCGCGGCCTGCCCGTCGATGACCCAGGGCGAGTACCGGTACGACTTCGGTGACGTCGCGGGCCTGACGCCCCTGCTGAAGATGCACACGCTGGGCAAGGACTTCGTGCCGCCGCCCATCCACGCGGGTGGTCTGCGGTACCACGGCATGGCGCCGATGGTGTCGCACGCGTACGCGCTGGGACTCATGGACGCCATCGCGGTGGAGCAGGACGCCGCCTTCGCGGCCGGCATCGAGTTCGCGCGTGCCGAGGGCATCATCCCGGCGCCGGAGTCGACGCACGCCCTCGCCGGGGCCCTGGCGCACGCGCGAGCGGCGACGACGGACGAGACGATCCTCGTCGGTCTGTCCGGCAACGGGGTGCTCGACCTGCCCGCCTACCACGACTACGTCTGACAGGCCGGGGGGCGGGTGCCGGCCGGTGCCGGGACCCGCCCCTCAGTCTCGGACGACGGCCGCGCCGAGCAACCCGAGGTCCTCGTCCGTCAGCAGCGCGCTCGGCACCACGACGAACGTCCTCGAGCCGCGCAGCCGCAGCACCGCGGCGGAGCCACGGACGCGCACCTCCCGGTAGGCGCTCAGCGACGTCTGCGACGAGCCCAGCGCGCCGCTCATGCGGAGCGCGTCGGGCTCGACCCGCGCCCAGACGGTCGTCCCGGGTGCGAACGCGGCGACGAGCGCCCGGCGCACGGAACGCCGGGTCCCCACGACCATCGCGAGCGCGAGCGCGGGGACCGCCACGCACACGACGACGGCAGCGAACGCGTCCGTCGGGCGCGTCACGACCACGATCGCCAGCGCCATCACACCCCACAGCGCCACCGCATGCCGGGTGCGCAGCAGGAGCGTCGCCACGTCGCGGGTCATGTCGCGCAGGAGCTGCGGTGTCATCGTGATCGCCCGCATGCCGTCCTCGGTCATGGCGCTCATGTTGGCAGGGCGTCGGCCCCCGGGTGACCGGAACGTGGGCACGGTCTTAAACCTACCGGGCTTGTCTGCTTATCTTTCCGGGACACCTCACCGCGCACACCGGGAGCCCGCATGAGCTCGCACTACCTCTGGTACATCCCCAACACCGTCGAGCCGGGCCACCGCGGTGACGACACGACCGACGGCTGGGGCTCCCTCGACCTGTCGACCGAACTCGCGCTCGCCGCGGAGGCCCACGGCTGGGAGGGTGCGCTCATCGGCACCGGCTGGGGCCGTCCCGACACGTTCACGGTCGCCACCGCGCTGGCAGCACGCACGACGACCTTCCAGCCGCTCGTCGCGATCCGGCCCGGGTACTGGCAGCCCGCGCACTTCGCGAGCGCCGCCGCGACCCTGGACCGGCTGTCGGGCGGCCGCCTGCTGGTGAACATCGTCAGCGGGCACGACGGTGTCGCGCAGTACGGCGACACCGCGGGCGACCAGGCGCAGCGGTACGGACGCACCCAGGAGTTCCTCGCCATCGTCCGCCGCCTGTGGACGCAGGAGCGCGTGACCTTCCACGGCGAGCACTACCGCGTCGACGACTCCACCCTCGCCCCGCGCCCGGTCGCCACGGACGACCGGGCGCACCCGCGGCTGTACTTCGGCGGCGCATCACCCGCCGCCGAGCGTGTCGCCGCCGCGGAGGCCGACGTCCAGCTGTTCTGGGGGGAGCCGCTCGACGGCGTCGCGGAACGCATCGCACGGTTGCGCGCGCTGAGCGACGACGTCGAGCGCCGGCACGCGCCCCTGGAGTTCGGCCTGCGCATCACGACGGTCGTGCGCGACACGTCCGAGGAGGCGTGGCACGACGCCGAGGCGAAGGTCGCGCGCATGGCCCAGGACGCCGGCGCCCGACCCGACCCGCTGCGGCGCCGCGCAGTCGGGCAGCAACGGCTCCTCGACCTGGCCGCGCGCGGTGACGTCCTCGACTCCTGCCTGTACACCGCACCGGGCCGGTACGGCGGCGGCGGCGCCGGGACGACCTGGCTCGTCGGGTCCGCCGAGGACGTCGCCGACGCGCTGCGCCGCTACCGCGACCTGGGGGTCACGCACTTCGTGCTGTCCGACACCCCGTACCTGCACGAGACGGCACGCGTGGGCCAGAGCCTGCTGGGGCTGCTGCGCGAGCCCGTCCCGGCCTGACCACCCCGCCACGACGCGGGCCCGGCCGGATCGCTCCGGCCGGGCCCGCGTCGGTCCGACGTCAGCCCGCGTCAGCCGCGCACCGAGACCGTCCGGCTCGCGCTGCCCGCGACCTCGTCCGGTGCGTCCGGGACGAAGACCGCCGTCAGCCGGTGCGTCCCCGAGCCGATGCCGCGGGGCACGGTCCCGATCGCGAGGCCGAGGACCACGTCCGCCCGCGCGACGACACGCTCGCCCTCACGCAGCTCCACCCGCCCCTGCGGGAGGCGCGCGGTGTCGAGCCCGACGGTCGCCACCCACACCGACGGGATCAGCCGCGGCAGCGGCGACTGCAGGACGTCGAGCGACGTCCTGCTGGTCGCGCGCACCACCGTGACGGTGACCGGCGCGGACTGCGAACCGGTGACCGCGTCGGTCCCGGCGTACCGGGCGACGACCTCGTACGTGCCGACGGGTGTGTCCGCCGGAAGTGTCAGCACCGCGCGGCCGTCACGCAGCGTCGACGTGCCCAGCACCTCCTCGCCGGCGACGAACTGCACGGTGCCGGCGACCGGCGCCTCCGACTCGACCGACGCGGTCAGCCGGACCCGCGTCCCCCGTGTCCCGAAGACCTGCGTCGTGGGCGAGGCGCTCAGCGTCGTCGACGACCCGGTCGACGCCTCCTCGACCGTGAACGGCACCGTCGCCGTGGTCCCGCTGGGGGCTGCGACGACCGTCAGGGTGTGGGCACCGGGCGCGAGGCCGGCGGGCACCGTGACCGTGACCTCGGCTGCGGCGTCCGGCCCTTCCCCCTGCACGAGGGGGAAGGTGCCCAGCACGTCGTCACCGAGCCGCACCTCGACCGACGTGTTCTGCGGTGCGCCCAGGCTCGTGAGGTTGATCCCCCCGACCGTGAACGTCAGCTGCCCGCCCGCCGCCACGGCGTCCGCGAGCGCCGGCACCGCGACGGCCCGCTCCGCGAAGTCGGGCGCGATGCCCGGGTTCGCCTGCAGGTACGCGATCCACGCGTCACGGTCGACGAGGCCGGAGTCGGCCGTCTGCGTCCCCTGCGTGAACACCCGGAAGTTGTCCCCGCCCTGCGCGAGGAACGAGAACGTCCCGATGCGGTACGGCGCGTCGAGGTCGATGGGCTCGCCGTCGACCGTGACCGACGTGATCCGGTCGCCCAGCTCGCGCGACGCGTCGTACGTGTACGCCACGTTGTCCGAGAGCCCGAGCTGCAGGTACGGCCGGCTCGGGACGTTGCCGTCCTCGTCGGTCTGCCACTGCTGCTCCAGCATGGTCACCACCTGGGCGCCCGTGAGCGTGGTCGTCCAGAGGTTGTTGACGAACGGGAGCACGGCGTTCGCCTCGGCGTACGTGATGGTGCCGTCGGGCGCGTGCAGCAGCTCGGCACGCATCCCGCCGGGGTTGACCACACCGATCTGGGCGCCGCCGCGCTCGGGTGCCGACAGCGAGTCGAGCAGCGCGTCGGCGACGAGCGACCCCAGCGTCGACTCACGGCTGCGGTCGTCCCGGCCGGTCGTCGTCCCCGGTGCGGACCCGACGTACACGCCGTCGACGTACGACCCACCGCTGAACGCGGTCGTCACGTCCGCCGTGACGGACCCGACCGGCTGGGACCCCACCTGTGCCGCGAACGCGAGCGCGTCGGCCACGATCGCCGCGACGGCGGCCACGCGCGGGTACGCCGCGACGAGCTCGGCATCGGGCGTCGTCGTGCGCGCCACGTTCTCGGCGACCGCGGCCGTGACCTCGTCCGTCGCCGGGTCGTACGTCAGGACGACCTTGCCGAGGAACTCGCCGTACGAGCCGGTCTGCACGATCGGACGGGTGTCCCCGCCGTCGCCGACGGGCCCGAACCACGCGTACTGCTTGTGCGTGTGCCCGGTGAAGACCACGTCGACCGCGGCATCCGTCCCGGTGACGATCTCGGCGAACGCGCCGCCTGCGGCGACCTCCTCCTCCAGGGTCGCGCCGTCGGGCGTGCCGGCGCCGGCGCCCTCGTGGTACTGGGCCACGATCACGTCGGCCTCGCCGTTGGCCTCGTCGCCGTCGGTGAGCTGCGCCGCGACGCGGTTGACGGCCTCGACCGGGTCACCGAAGTCGAGCGCCGCGATCCCGTCGGGCCGCACGAGCGTGGGGGTCTCCTGCGTGACGGCGCCGATCACACCGACGATGACCGAACCCATCTCGAGGATGGCGTACTCATCGAGTGCGGGGGTCGTGGTGCCGTCGAGATACACGTTGGCACCCAGGTACGGGAAGGCCGCGTTCTGCCCGCCCGCGATGACCCGGTCCACCAGGTCGTCGTACCCGTTGTCGAGCTCGTGGTTGCCGATCGCGGACGCGCCCAGCCCCAGGGCGTTGAGCACGTCGATCGTCGGCTGGTCGTCCTGCACGGCGGACGCGAACAGCGACGCACCGATGTTGTCCCCCGCCGAGAGGAACGCCACCGGCCCGTCCGCCGCCGCGCGCTGCTGCTCGACCGTCCCCGCGAGCTTCACGGTGTTCGCGTCGATGCGGCCGTGGAAGTCGTTGATGTTGAGGAACGTCAGGTCGACCGGGCCTGCGTTCGCGTCACCGGCCGTCAGCCCCACCACGACCGGGTCGTGGTCCGAGGACCGGTACGGGTCCGGCGCCCAGAACGTCGTGCCGTGGTAGCCGAACCGGCTGTACTCCAGCGCGAGCGACTCCGGGGCGTTGATCTCCCAGACGTCCGCGCCGGTGGCACGCGCAGCGGCGGCCTCGTTGAGGAGCACGTGGTCCAGCGATCCCGACAGACCGCCGAACGAGTAGCTGTACTGGCCCGGCGCGAGTGCCACCACGGCGTCCACGTAGCCGGCGTCGTACAGCACCTGCAGGGGGTCCTCACGCGTGTACGCGTTGAAGTCACCGACGAGCGCGACCGCCTCGGTGTCGCCCTGCACGTCGCGCACCCAGTCGCGCAGCGCCGTCGCCTGCCGCACGCGGGACTCGTTCGACGTGCCCTGGCCGTCGCCCGCGTCCGCGTCACCCGGCCAGGGGCCCGGCGAGCCCTTCGACTTGAAGTGGTTGACGACGACCAGGAACGACTCCCCGCCGCTGGTCGGCGCGAAGACCTGCCCGATGGGCTCGCGGGCGTTCCCGAAGGCCTGGCCGTCGCCGCTCTGGTCGCCCAGCGCACGGGACGGTCCGGCGGGGGTCACGGCCGCGAGCCGGTAGATGATGGCGTTGGTGATGACGTCCTGGTCGGCCGCCGGCGGCAGCTCGCTCGACGAGGGCACGTAAGCCCACTGCTCCGAGCCGACGTGGGCGTTGAGCGCGTCGACCAGGGTGGCCACCGCCTCGTCCGCGACCCCGTCGACGCGGGCCGAGTTCTCGATCTCCATGAGACCGACGACGTCCGCGTCGAGCGCCGCGATGGCGGCGACGATCTTGGTCTGCTGCCGCTCGAGGTCCTGCGCGTCCCACGCCCCGCGCTGGTCGCACCCTTCACGGACCGTCACCGGCTCGCCCGCGGGGTCCCGGTAGGCGACGCACGACGCGGTGATGTCACCGAGCGTCGTGAAGTAGTTGAGGACGTTGAACGAGGCGACGGACAGGTCCCCGCCGACGGCGTCCGGAGCCGCGGGACGGTCGTCCTCGAACGTGACCGGCGCCGGGCCGCCCGCGACGACGGGCGCCGTGGGGTTCAGCTTCCAGGTGTTGTTGCGGTAGTCGACGACCAGTGGCTCCGTGACCTGCACGGCTGACCCCACACGCACCGGGTTGTCGAGCGAGACGTACGGCGGCGTGAGGCCGCCGTTGCCGGTCCCGAGGTAGTTGGTCGACGCGCCGTCGTCCAGGACGACGCCGCGGGCCGCGTTGTCAGCCAGGACCGCGGCGGCCTCGGCCGAGCCAGGACGTCCGACCTCCGTCGGCTGCAGCAGCGGCGTCGTGCCGGTCGCCAGCCCGACCTCGCCGTACTGGTGCGTGCTGTAGGTGTTGGTGACCGTGAGGTCGCCGGTGGGGAGCAGGAGCATCGACTCCAGGGCCTCGCGTGCCGCCGCAGCGGCCGGCCACGCACCGCTCACGGGCGTCGGCGCGTCCGCGGCGGGCAGCACCTCGACGTCCCCGGCGGCCGCGACCGTGACCTGCGTCAGGCCGTTGAACTCCGCGACCTGTCCGCTGATGCGCAGCTGCTGCCCGACCGCGACCTGCCCGGCCGTGGCGGGCGAGTAGACGAAGACGGCGTCCGACGCGGTGCGTGAGGCGGTGTCACCGCCTCCGGTACCCGGGGTCTGCAGGACGTAGCCGTTCAGGCCGCCCGTCGGGTACGCCGCCGTGACCACCCCGGACGTCGTGACCGTCACGCCCACGAGCGGGGACGCGTCACCCGTGCCCTGGATCTCGGCGATCGTCACCGTCTGCGGGCCGCCCGGCTCCTGCGGGTCGGTCCCCGCGGGCGTCGGCGTGGGCGTGCCCGCCGTGAAGTCGGCTGCGTTGTCGGCCGTGTGCGTGTGCGCGGCGTCGCGCGCGACCGACGTGGCGTTGGTCGTCGCGGGAGCCGGGCCCGTGCCCACCCACGACGACGCGTTGGGCCCCCATCCCACGAGGTCGACGACGGCCTCGACGTCCGCGCACGCGGTGCTGCACGTGAGCTGCGCGACCCCCGCGACGAGCGCGACCTTGCCGTTCGTCCCGCTCATCGGCACACCGGTGCCCTCGAGGTCGACGGGGACGTCCGGCGCGTCGGTGTTGCTGCCGAACGCCTGCCCGACGACGAACGTCGACCCGGCCGGCACGGTGCCCGACAGCGGCGTGACCTGCCACGACCCGCCCCCGACCGACGCGTACTGCAGCGAGTAGCCGGCGAGGTCCAGCGGCGCGTCGCCGGGGTTGACCAGCTCGACGAAGTCGCGGTCGAAGGGCGCCCCGGAGTTGCCGCCGCCGCCGTACACCTCGTTGAGGAGCAGCGGTGCGTCGACGGACACCGCCCCGTGGGCCGAGCCGGCAGTGGCGATGCCGCCGGTCAGCAGCAGGGCGAGCGCCGTGAGCGCTCCGGTGGCCGTTCGTCGTCGTGCGTGCACGGGGGTCCCCTCCGTCAGGGCGCGAGGGGACGGTACGGACGCCCCGGCGCGCGATCAGTCGCCCGCCACCTGGACGGACGTCTCACCATGCGTGGTTCACCCGATACGCCGCAACTACCCGACAGTAACTTTCTGGTGAACTCGTCCGCCGCAGCACCCGTTCGCCCGGTTTCGCCCGGATCCGGTGGCGCCGCCCGACAGCACGACGCGGGCCACGGGAGAGCTCCCGGGCCCGCGTCGAGCGCGGTGGTCACGCGCGCAGCGTGGCACCCACCCGGGCGTGCGCCTCGGCGACGACCGCGTCGCGCACCGCGGCCGTGTCGGCGGCCGTCAGCGTCCGGTCCGCCGCACGCAGCCGCAGCGCGAACGCGAGCGACTTGCGCCCGGCTCCGACCTGGTCGCCGGTGTAGACGTCGAACAGGTGCACGTCCTCCAGCACGTCGCCCGCGGGGCTCCCCGCGGCGCCCGCGCGGACCGCCGCGAGGACGTCCGAGGAGGGCACGTCCGCAGCGACCACCAGGGCGACGTCCTCCTTGGCGACCGGGAACGTCGAGACGGGTACGGCCGTCACCGGCTCCTCACCCGCCGCGGCGAGCAGGGCCGTGAGGTCCAGCTCGAAGGCGACCGCGCGCGCCGGCAGGTCCAGGGCGGCGACCACCTTCGGGTGCAGCTCGCCCGCGTGGCCCACGACGGCGCCGGAAGGCACCGTCAGCCGCGCGCACCGGCCGGGATGGAACGGCGCACGCTCCGGGTCCGCCGTCGACGTCACGTCGACGCCGACCACCTGCGCGACACGACGCACGTGCGCCAGGACGTCCTCGACGTCCGCACGACGCCCCGCACGCCCGGGACCGGCCGGCTCGACCAGACCCGTGACCACGCCCGCGACGTGCAGCGGCTGCGCCGGGACGGCCGCGGCGAGCGCGGCGAGCTGGTCGTCGCTCGGCCGCACCCCGCCGGGCAGGCGCGGCGCGGACACCGCTCCCGCATCCGGCCGCGTGACCAGACCCATCTCGAACAGCCCCACGTCGACGTTCCCGCGCGCGACGTTGCGCCGCGCGGTGTCGAGCAGCGTGACCAGCAGGTCCGTCCGCATCAGCGGCTGCCCGTCGGTCAGCGGGTTGACGAGGCGCACCGCCCGACGACGGTCGTCGTCCGCCGGCAGGGCGAGCGCGTCGAGCTGGTCGGTGCCGACGAACGGGTAGCTCAGCACCTCGACGAGGCCGCCGCCGGCCAGCGTGTCCGCCACCGCCCGCCGGACCCGCTGCCCGCGCGTCAGGCCGCGGCCCGACGGTGCGGGCGGCACGATCGAGGGGATCGCGTCGTAGCCCCGCAGCCGCGCGACCTCCTCCACGAGGTCGACGCCCGCGGTGAGGTCCGGGCGCCACGTCGGCACGCGCACCTGCCACGTGGCGTCCGCGTCGTCCACCTCGCACCCGATCTCGGTGAGCGTCACGCGCACCTCGTCGTCCGTGTACGGCACACCCACGAGGCGGGCCGCCTGCGCGGGGTCGAACGCCACCGGAGGCGGCGCCACCGTGGTGTCGACGTCCGTGAGCGCGTCGTCGACCGTCCCACCGCCGTGCTCGACGAGCAGCGCCGCGGCCCGGGCGACCGCGACGCGCGGCAGCCGAGGGTCCACTCCCCGCTCGAACCGCTTGGACGCCTCGGACGTCAGCCGGTGGCGCCGCGACGAGCGCGCGACCGTCACCGGGTCGAAGTGCGCAGCCTCCAGCAGCAGGTCCGTCGTCGCGTCACCGACCTCGGAGTCGGCCCCGCCCATGACGCCCGCGATGCCCAGGACGCGCGCTCCGCGCCCGCCGGTGGAGTCCGTGATCAGCAGGTCCTGCGGGTCCAGCGTCCGCTCGACGTCGTCCAGCGTCGTGACGCGCTCCCCCGCCCGTGCTCGCCGCACGACGACGGGCGCCGTCAACGTGTCCAGGTCGTAGGCGTGCATCGGCTGACCGAGGTCGAGCATGACGTAGTTCGTCACGTCCACCGCGAGGCTGATCGGACGCATCCCCGCCTGCGTGAGCCGCCGCTGCATCCACGCCGGCGACGGACCGGACGCCCGCACGCCGCGCACGACCTGCGCGACGAACCTGTCGCACCCCGGCACCCCGTGGATGCCCTCGTCGTCGTCGACCTCGACCGCGAAGCCGGTCGGCCGCTCACGCAGCACGTCATCCGTCGCGAGTCCCGCGTCCGTGAAGCGGGCACCGGTCGAGTGCGCGTACTCCCGCGCGACACCGCGCATCGAGAAGCAGTACCCGCGGTCGGGCGTGACGTTGATCTCGAGGACCTCGTCGGCCAGGCCCAGCAGGCGCAGCGCGTCGGTGCCGGGCGTCGTGACGTCCTCGCCGTACCCGAGACGCGACAGCACGATGATGCCCGCGTGGTCCTCCCCCAGGCCCAGCTCGCGTGCCGAGCAGATCATGCCGTCCGACACGTGCCCGTACGTCTTGCGTGCCGCGATGGGGAACGGGCCGGGCAGCACCGCACCGGGCAGCGCCACGACGACGCGGTCACCGACACCGAAGTTGTGCGCACCGCACACGATGCCCCGCGGCACCGTCGGGTCGCCCGCGTCGTCGAGGTCGTTGTGCGCGCCGACGTCGACACGGCACCAGTTGATGGTCTTGCCGTTCTTCTGCGGCTCGGGCGTCAGCTCGACGACCTGGCCCACGACGAGCGGGCCGGTCACGCCGGAGCTGTGGATCGCCTCCTCCTCGAGCCCGACGCGCACGAGGTCGGCAGCCAGCTGCTCGGCCGTGAGGTCGGCAGGGAGATCGACGTGCTCGGCGAGCCACGTCAGCGGGACACGAGGCATGTCAGATCACCGTCCGGAACTGCTCGGAGAAGCGCACGTCGCCCTCGACCATGTCGCGCATGTCGGCGATGCCGTGCCGGAGCATGAGCGTGCGCTCGATGCCCATGCCGAACGCGTACCCGGAGTACACGTCGGGGTCCACGCCGCAGGCGCGCAGGACGTTCGGGTTGACCATGCCGCAGCCTCCCCACTCGATCCAGCCGGGCCCGCCCTTCTTCTGCGGGAACCACAGGTCCATCTCCGCCGAGGGCTCGGTGAAGGGGAAGAACGACGGACGCAGCCGCGTGCGGGCCTCCGGACCGAACATCGACCGCGCGAAGTGGTCGAGCGTGCCCTTGAGGTGCGCCATCGTCAGGCCCTTGTCGATCGCGAGCCCCTCGACCTGGTGGAACACCGGCGTGTGGGTCGCGTCCAGCGCGTCGGTGCGGAACACCTTGCCCGGGCACGCGATGTACACCGGCACGCCCCGCTCGAGCAGCGTGCGCGCCTGCACGGGCGACGTGTGCGTGCGCAGCACGAGCCCCGAGGCGTCGTCGGGGACCTGCGGGTCCTGCGGTGCCACGAAGAACGTGTCCTGCATCTGCCGGGCCGGGTGGTCGACCCCGAAGTTCAGCGCGTCGAAGTTGAACCACTCGGCCTCGAGCTCGGGCCCTTCGGCGATCTCCCAGCCCATCGCGACGAACACGTCGGCGATGCGCTCCGAGAGCGTCGTCAACGGGTGCCGCGCCCCGAGCGGGAGCCGCTCGGCGGGCACCGTCACGTCGACGGACTCCTCGACGAGCACGCGCGCGTCGCGCTCGGCCTCGAGCTGTGCCGTGCGGGCGGCGACGGCCGCGTTGACGCGACCGCGCGCCTGGCCGACGAGCTTGCCGGCCACGGCCTTGTCAGGGCCGGGCAGGCCCCCGATCGCGCGGTTGGCCAGCGCGAGCGGGCTGGCGTCGCCGGTGTGCGCGAGCCGTGCGGACTTCAGGGCGTCGAGGTCGCCGGCGGCGGCGACCGCCGCGAGGGCGTCGTCGACGGCTGCGGCGACGCCGTCGGCGTCGAGCGGGGACAGCGGTGTGTCGCTGGTCATCAGGACCTTCCAGGGCGGTTCGGCGACGGCCGGGACGTGCCCCGTGGACAGCGCAGGGCGCACGTCGGCCGACTGGCGAGTCTAGTGGCGCCCGTCCCGGGGCTGTCGGACCGTCCCGCAGCGCGGCGACGAGTCAGGCACGCCGGTCAGCGTGCGCGTGCGCGGTCCGCGCGGCCCGGGACGGGCCGGCGAAATCGGTGACCACCGCCGGTGACGGTGAGCAGGGAGCGCATGCGCCCATGCTGCCACAGGCCCGCCTCAGCGCCCGAGCGGATACGTCGCGACGGTCGAGTACAGCGGTCCCCCGCCGCGACCCTCGCCGGGACGCGAGGAGACGAGCGTGAGCGCGTCCACGCGCCACGTCGGCCCCTCGTACACGGCGAGCGCCTGCTCGAACACCTCGGGGGGTCGCAGGTCCTCCCGGTCCGGGCCTGGTGAGCGGCCCGGACCGTGCCCTCCGGCGCGCCCACCCGCGCCGGTCGAGCGGGAGCCGCGGCGCGGTGGACGCGCACCGGGACGGGCCCGGCCCACCGTCAGGTGCGGCCGGTGACGGACCCGCTGGTCGGGCCGGACGTCGTGCTCCTCCCCGACCTCGCGCGCCGCGTCCGCGAGGGCGACCATCGCGGTGACGTCTCCCCCGGTCCCGACCCACAGGGTGCGGTGGGCGAACACGCCGGCCCCTCGCAGCTGCAGGTCGAACGGCTCAGCCTGGGCCGCGGCGCGTGCGAGACCCGCGCCGATCGCCTCGGTGACGCCGTCGGGCACCGTGCCGTAGAACGCCGCCGTCAGGTGCCAGGTCTCCCGCGCGGACCAGCGCACGCCGTCGTCCTGGGACGGGGAGCCGCGCCGCACGACGGCCAGTGCGAGGTCGAGGTGGTCGAGGACGTCGTCGGGGGGCCAGACGGCGGCGAACAGGCGCATCCGCCCAGCGTGCCAGGTGCCGGCGCCTCAGCGCTGGGCGCGGCCCGACGCGTACAGGCACACGGCCGCGGCGGTGGCCAGGTTCAGGGACTCGGCCCGGCCCCGCAGCGGCACCCGGACTGCGGCGTCGGCCAGCGCCAGGTCCTCGTCCCGCAGGCCCCACGCCTCGTTGCCGAACACCCAGGCGGTCGGGGCCGTGAGGTCGGGCACCCCGGCCGGTGCGGCGCCGGCGACGTCGAGCAGGTCGTCGAGGTCGTGCGACCCGGTGCCGGCTGCGGCGAGGACCTGCAGACCCGCCGTCCGCAGCGCGGTGACCGCCTCGCCGAGCTCGGGCCCGGTCACGACCGGCAGGTGGAAGAGCGACCCGGCGGTCGCCCGGACGCACTTGGGGTTGTGCACGTCGACGCTGCTCGCAGTGAGCACCACCGCGTCGGCACCCGCCGCGTCCGACGCCCGCAGCACGGTGCCCGCGTTGCCCGGGTCGCGCACGTGCGCGAGCACGGCGACGAGCCGGGGACGGGCCGCCAGGACGGGTGCCAGCGCGGCCTGGACCAGGTCCACGACGGCGACCACGCCCTGCGCGTCCGGGCTCATGGCGTCGAGCACCTCGGGTGTGCCGGTGCGCACGCGCGCACCGGCGACCAGCGCGGCGTCCACGATCTCGGGGTACCGGACCTCGGCGTCGGGCGTGACGAACACGTCGTGCACGCGCGGACCGCCGGGCGCCACGGCCTCGCGCACGGCCTGCGGTCCCTCGACGAGGAACGTGCCGGACCGGCGTCGGACGCTGCGGCCCGCGAGGGCGCGCACCGCCTTGACGCGGTCGGCGCGGGGGTTGGTCAGCAGGTCGTCGAGCACTCCCCCATCATCCCCGGTCGTGCGGGCACGACGACGCCCCCGCCGTCACGTGGACGACGGGGGCGTCGAGGCGTCTGCCGGGCCGCGGACGGCTCGGCGGTGACGCGTCAGGTCAGGCTGCTGCGCGGGGCGCGTTGACGTCCTCGGGCAGGGCCGCCTTGGCGACCTGCACGAGCGCGGCGAACGCGACGGCGTCGTTGACGGCCATGTCGGCCAGGACGCGACGGTCCACCTCGACACCCGCGGCCTTGAGGCCCTGGATGAGGCGGTTGTAGGTCATGCCGTTCTCGCGCGCCGCTGCGTTGATCCGCTGGATCCACAGCTTGCGGAAGTCGCCCTTGCGCGCCTTGCGGTCGCGGTAGGCGTAGACCAGGGAGTGGGTGACCTGCTCCTTGGCCTTGCGGTACAGCCGCGAGCGCTGCCCGCGGTAGCCGCTCGCCCGCTCGAGGGTCGTCCGGCGCTTCTTCTGGGCGTTGACCGCCCGCTTCACGCGTGCCACGTGATGCTCCTTGCCTGTGTCCGGGGCTCGATGCCTCCGCCAGGGCGCTGACGCGCCGGCGGGTCAGCGACCGAGCAGCTTCTTGATCTTGGGGGTGTCTGCGGGCGAGACGACGACGTCACCGGCGATGCGGCGGGTGCGGCGGCTCGACTTGTGCTCGAGCAGGTGGCGACCACCGGCCTGCTCGCGCATGACCTTGCCGGTGCCGGTGACCCGGAACCGCTTCTTGGCACCGGAGTGCGTCTTGTTCTTCGGCATGGCTGCCGTGTCTCCTTGTCGTTCGCATCGCACGGTCGTGCGACTCGTGGGTCGTCCGGGCGCGGGGTGGACGCGCCCGTGCGGATGATCAGCCGGACTTCTCGCCGTCCGTCGTGCTGCGCGGGCCGGGGCGCGGCGCAGGCTTGGGTGGCCCCCCGGCCGGGGGTCCCGGACGGGCTGCCGGGTTCGGCGCCGAGGCCGGACGCGGCACCGCAGGACGCGGGGCCGACGGACCCGCGGCCGACGACGGGGCCGGGCGGGCGGCAGGCGCCGACGAGGGGGCAGGACGCGCAGCCGGTGCCGACGACCGCGGTGCGGCCGATGACGGGCGCGGTGCGGACGTGGACCGCGGTGCGGAGGACGTCGAGCGCGGTGCGGACGACGTCGAGCGCGGCGCGGGCGGACCCGAGCGACGCGGTGCCGACGACGCAGCAGAGGCCTGGACCTGCTCGGCGGGCGTGTCCGCCGCCGGGGTCTCGACCGTCTGCACGGGCTCCGGACGACGCTCGCGCGCCACGGGAGGCCACGGGATGTGCTCGACAGGCGCCTCGGACTCGTCGGTCGACGTCGTGCCGTCCTCGGTCTGCGACGCTGCCCGGCGCTGCTCGTTGCGCTGCTCGGCCTTCTTCTTGGTCGGCCCGAGCACCATGATCATGTTGCGGCCGTCCTGCTTCGGCATGCTCTCGATGAAGCCGAGCTCGGCGACGTCGGCTGCCAGGCGCTGCAGGAGGCGCACGCCCATCTCCGGGCGCGACTGCTCGCGGCCGCGGAACATGATCATGACCTTGACCTTGTCGCCGGCCTTGAGGAACCGCTCGACGTGGCCCTTCTTGGTGCCGTAGTCGTGCGGGTCGATCTTCAGCCGGAACCGGATCTCCTTGAGGATCGTGTTGGCCTGGTTCCGCCGGGCCTCACGCGCCTTCATGTCGGCTTCGTACTTGAACTTGCCGAAGTCCATGATCTTGCACACGGGAGGACGAGCGGTCGGGGCCACCTCGACCAGGTCGAGGTCCGCGTCCTGGGCCAGACGCAGAGCGTCCTCCAGGCGCACGATGCCGACCTGCTCACCGTTGGGTCCGACGAGTCGGACCTCGGCGACGCGGATCCGATCGTTGATGCGGGGCTCGCTGATGTGGTGCTCCTCGGGTTCGTCGTCGTGGACCCCCAGGAACGAGGAAGGCCCCCGTCCTGGGCACAGGAGGAGGCCTCGTCCGGCGTCCACGGTCGTCAGACGACCGTCGACAGGCCGCCGGGGAGGACCCGTCGACCTTCGGACCGTGACCTGGTTCCCTGTCGTCGGACGAGCCGAGCAGTCGGGGCCAGGTGGGAGGAGCTCCACTTGTGCATCCGCTCCGCCGCGTACCCCCGACTCCGGCACGGGCTCCCGGGACATCTCCCGAGGGGCCGTGCGACAGGACGAGGGCGCGCGACAGCGCGAATCAGTCGAGCCCAGGCTAGCAGACCCGGCGGGCGACGGGCGCGCGCCGTGATCACCGCGCGACCTGCACGACGAGACTGGAATGATTCCAGAAAACGTGGTCAGATGACTCCCATGACGGACACCGACCTGCTGCGGCAGCACGGGCTGCGGGTCACCGCACCCCGGCTGGCCGTGCTCGGCGCGCTCGAGGGCCACGCGCACCTCGATGCCGACGCCGTGCTCCAGCGGGTTCGCGCCGCCGTGCCGACCGTGTCCGTCCAGGCGGTGTACGACGTGCTGCACGCCCTGTCCGACGCCGGGCTGCTGCGCCGCATCGAGCCGGCCGGGCACCCCGCCCGCTACGAGCGGCGCACGGGCGACAACCACCACCACGTCGTGTGCCGCGGCTGCGGCGCGGTCGACGACGTGGACTGCGCCGTCGGTGACGCGCCCTGCCTGACCCCCAGCTCCACCGCGGGGTTCGACGTCGAGACCGCGGAGGTCACCTACTGGGGCCTGTGCCCCGCCTGCCGCACCGCCGGCTGACACACCCGCGCCGGCCACGCCGGCGCCCACGATCCCGCCGGGCCCGTCCGCCCGGTCGACGAGAGGAACACGCCTTGACCCACGTCCCCACCACCACGACCAACTCCGGCGCGCCCGTCGCGTCCGACGCGCACGCGCTGTCCGTCGGCGCCGACGGCCCCATCGCCCTGCACGACCACTACCTGGTCGAGAAGCTCGCGCAGTTCAACCGCGAGCGTGTGCCGGAGCGCGTCGTGCACGCCAAGGGCGGCGGTGCGTTCGGCACCTTCACCGTGACGCAGGACGTGTCCGCCTACACGCGCGCCGCAGTGTTCCAGCCGGGCGTGGCGACCGAGATGCTCGCCCGCTTCTCGACCGTCGCCGGCGAGCAGGGCTCCCCCGACACGTGGCGCGACCCGCGCGGCTTCGCGCTGAAGTTCTACACGTCCGAGGGCAACTACGACCTGGTGGGCAACAACACCCCGGTCTTCTTCATCCGGGACGGCATCAAGTTCCCCGACTTCATCCACTCGCAGAAGCGCCTGCCGGGCTCGCACCTGCGCGACAACGACATGCAGTGGGACTTCTGGACGCTGTCGCCGGAGTCGGCGCACCAGGTGACGTGGCTCATGGGCGACCGCGGCATCCCCGCGACGTGGCGGAACATGGACGGCTTCGGCTCGCACACCTACCAGTGGATCAACGCCGCGGGTGAGCGCTTCTGGGTCAAGTACCACTTCAAGACCCAGCAGGGCATCGAGAACATGCCGGCCGAGGTCGCCGCGCAGCTCGCCGGCTCGGACGCCGACCACCACATCCGCGACCTGCACGAGCACATCGAGGCCGGCGACTTCCCGCGCTGGACGCTCAGCGTCCAGGTCATGCCGTACGCGGACGCGGCGGAGTACCGCTTCAACCCGTTCGACCTCACCAAGGTGTGGCCGCACGCGGACTACCCGCTGATCGAGGTCGGCGTGATGGAGCTCAACCGCAACCCGGAGAACTACTTCGCGCAGATCGAGCAGGCGACCTTCGCGCCGAGCAACTTCGTGCCTGGCATCGCCGCCAGCCCGGACAAGATGCTGCTCGCGCGGATCTTCTCCTACGCCGACGCGCACCGGTACCGCGTGGGCACCAACCACGCGCAGCTGCCGGTGAACGCGCCGAAGTCCCCGGTGCACTCGTACTCGCAGGACGGCGCCGCGCGGTACACCTTCTCGTCGGCCACCACGCCGGTCTACGCGCCCAACTCGGTCGGTGGCCCGGTGGCCGACCCGGCCCGCGCGGGCGAGGGCGGCTGGGAGTCGGACGGCGCCCTGGTGCGCACGGCGGCGACCCTGCACCCCGAGGACGACGACTTCGGCCAGGCGGGCACGCTCTACCGCGAGGTCTTCGACGACGCGGCGCGCGCCCGGTTCCTCGACACGATCACGGGTCACGTCGGCGGCGTGAAGCGCTCCGACGTCCGCGAGCGTGCGATCCAGTACTGGACGCAGGTCGACGCCAACCTCGGCTCCGCGCTGCGCGGGCGCCTCACGGCGATCGACGCGCCGGTCGAGACCGGCGAGCCGGGCACCGCGAGCCTGCCGGTCGCCTGACCTGACGGCACTGGCCGGTCCCCCACCGGCCGCGACGGCCCCGCACCCTCGTGGTGCGGGGCCGTCCGCCGTCCGGCATGGACGCCGTCGACGCGGTGAGAGGATCGGCCCATGAGCGACACCATCCCCGAGGATGCGACGGACCCGGCGACGCAGGCCGTCCGCGACATCGCCGACGTCGCCGCGGTCGAGGTCATCACGGCGGCCGCGGTGCACCTCATGAGCGCCGCCGCGGTCAAGTGCGGCCTCGCGGAGGACGACGCGGACGGGCCCGGCGCCCGTCACCGGGACCTCGACGAGGCGCGCAAGCTGATCAACGCGCTGGCGGCGCTCGTGACCACGGCGGCACCCGACATCGGCAACCAGCACGCGCGCTCCTTGCGCGACGGCCTGCGGTCGCTGCAGCTGGCGTTCCGCGAGGCGTCGCCGTTCCCGGACGCCCCCGGTGAGGGGCCGGGCGAGAAGTTCACGGGGCCGGTGTCCTGACGGTCGTCCGATCGAGGGCGTACCCTCGATGCGGCGCGAGCGTCGGCGACCGGTGAACGAGGACTGCCGACGCGACGCCGACACCCAGGACGAGGCACGAGGAGCGAGCATGCGGCACGAGCCGGCGGGAACCGAGGTGGCCGACTTGGCCTGCTCGGGCGACCCCTGCCGCCGCACCGCCGCCTGAGGACCCCGCCGACCCGCTCTGCGAGGTCCGTCGCCACCGCGCGACGCCCGACGGCCCGGTCGCGGCGCTCCCCGCCGCCCTCCTGCCGACCACCACCCGTGCTCGCCCGTGCCCGCCAGGGCCCCACGAGCCGTCGCGCCCGCGCGACCGGTCGGCGGTCCCGACGTACGGAAACCGAGACCCCACCATGCTCCCCCTGACCGAGAAGCAGCTGCGCACCTCGTTCGTGAACGCCTCACGACGCGAGGCGAACGACGCCACCCTGCCCGACCTGTCCGCCCTCGACTGGGACCGCCTCGACTACCTCGGGTGGCGCGACCGCCGGGCGCCGCTGTCCGCGTACGTCGTCCTCGAGCTCGACGCCGGGCCGACCGGTGTGCTGCTGCGTGCGGCCGACGCACCGCTCGTCCGTCGACGGACCGTCTGCGCGTGGTGCGAGGACCTGGTCGTCACGGACGACGTGACGATGTACGTCGCCCGCCGAGGCGGCGCGTCCGGCAAGCGCGGCAACACGATCGGCACGCTGATCTGCACCGACTTCACGTGCTCGCGCAACGTGCGGCGCCCGCCCACCCGCACCGAGGCAGGCTCCGACGCCGAGGAGCTCCGCGAGCAGATCGTCGCGCGGCGGATCGCGGGCCTGCGCGAGCGGTCGGCACGGTTCGTCGAGGAGATCCGCCGCACCCGCTGAGGCGCACGGACCCGCCGGGCGCTGCGCGGCGTCAGCGCGTCGCGCTGCCGCCGACGGCGGCGTCCGGCGGGCCGTCGACCCGGTCGCGCGCGGCCGCGAGCGCGGCACGCCGGCGCCCGGCGAGCGCGGCCACGACCAGCCCGGCGCCCGCCACCGCGCCACCCACGACGGCCGCGGTGGCGAACCCGGCACCGGCACCGGCACGGTCGATGACCATGCCGCACACCGGCGCACCGAGGGCGTTGCCGAAGGTCTGCATGGTGCCGGCCCACCCCATGACCTCACCGCGCCGGCGCTCCGGGACCAGCCGGACGAGCGTCGCGTTGATCGATGAGAGCGCCGGCGCGCACGGCAGCCCGGCGACGAACATCGCCACGGCGAGCACCACGGGGCCGGTGGCGAACACGGCCGGAACCGTGGCCACGGCCAGCACGGCGACGAGCGCCAGCGGCGACGGCTGCCGGGAGCGTGTGCCGTGGACCAGGCCACCCAGGAGGGACCCACCGGCCCACAGCGCGAGCATCCAGCCGACGTCCTGGGCCCGTCCGGCGTCGTTCAGCTCCGCCACGAGCGAGACGTCGGTCCCGATGAGGACGAACGACGCCGCGACGGCAGCGAGCAGCACGACGAGCAGCTGCGGGGTCACGACCCGGCCGGCGGGTTCCTCGAGGGGCTGACCCGCGCGTGGTGCCGACCGGGTGGGCGGGTTCGCCCACAGCAGCAGCGCACCGGCGCCGACCGTCGCGACACCGACGACCGTGAGGCCGACGAGGCTCGACCCCTGGGTCACCAGCAGCACCCCGAGGACGGGCGCCAGCATGAAGGTCAGCTCGGTGCACACCGAGTCCAGCGCGAAGGCGGCCTGCTGCTGCGCAGGCGGCACGAGGACCGAGAGCGACTGCCGCACCACCGAGAACACCGGCACGAGGAACAGGCCCCCGAGGAACGCCACCGCGATCAGTGCGCCGTACCCGAGGTGGGGCGCGACGAGCCACACGGCGGACTCGACCACGATCGACGGCAGCACCGCGCGGCGCAGGCCGAGACGGTCCACCAGGCGCCCCCGCCACGGCGCGCCCACGGCCAGCCCGACCGTGAGCGATGCGGTGACGATCCCCGCACGCCCGTAGCCCTCGTCGAGAGCGCCGACCACGTGCAGGGTCAGGACCACGCCCGTCATCGCGTGAGGGAGCCGTGCGACGACGGCGATGAGGAAGAGCCGCAGCACCCCTGGCAGGCGCAGCACGTCGGAGTAGGCGGAACGCACGGTCCACCATGCTCACTCCTCGTCAGGGGGCTCCCGAGCACGGTGCCCGGGATGCCGGGAAGGTCCGCTCCCCCGGTCGTGCGTGGCGCACCAGCGCCGCCGCGGGGCCTCGCGGGCGGTCGCCGGACGGCCGTGGCTCCCGCCCTATCCTGGGGCGATGACCGGACCGCACGGATCGCTCCCTGACCCCGGGCACGCCCGTCCGGCCCCCGCAGCCTCGTCCCCGACGGCGCCCCTGCCCCCGGGCTGGACCGGGACCACGCCCCCCGCCGCACCCGCCGCCGACCCTGCCCCCGAGGTCGCACCGCGTCGCCGCTCCGGACGCGCGGTCCCGGTGCTCGCCGTGCTGCTCGTCGCCGTCCTCGTGGCGTCCGGCCTCCTCGGGTGGCGGCTGTGGACCACGACCCAGGCGTGGCAGGAGTCGGCAGCGGGGTGGGAAGAGCTCGCCCGCACGCACGGCGAGGAGCTCGCGCAGACCACGGCCGAGCTGGAGGCGACCACCGGAGAGCTCGAGGCCACCCGCGGCCAGCTCGCCGCCGCCACCGCACGCATCACCGAGCTGGCCGACGAGAAGGCGCAGCTCGGTGACACCACGGCCGCCCAGCAGCAGCTGGCGGACTACCAGCAGCGCGTGTCGCAGGCGGCGGGCCGTGTCGCGACCGCGCTGGCCACCTGCATCGACGGCCAGGAGAAGCTCATCGGGTACCTGGAGGACGCTGCCTCGTACGACGCCGCGGACATCGCCCGCTTCCGGGGCGACGTCGAACGGGTCTGCGGCGCTGCGACCGACGCCAACACCCAGCTGCAGACCGAGCTCTCCCGGTGACGCGTCACTCGCGGCCCGCGCGCTGCGTCCTCGTCGCCGGTGGCACGGCCGTGCTGACCGCGCTCACCGGGTGCGCCGCCCTGCCTGACCCCCCGCCGCCGGTCCCCACGAGCGTCGTGCCCACGGTTGCTCCCGCCCCCGCTGCCGCCGCGGACGGCACCCAGCTGTCGCCGGACGGCTTCGACGCCGCCCAGCGCATGGCGGTGCGCATCCGCAACATCGGCTGCGGCGCGCTGTCGACAGGATCGGGCTTCGCGCTCGACGAGCACACGCTCGTCACCAACCGGCACGTCGTGGCGGACTCCGCCGAGCTGCAGCTGAGCACGTACGACGGCCGCGACGTCGCCGCCGAGGCCGCGAGCACCGCCGGGCTGGCCGACCTGGCGGTGGTCCGCACGGTCGACGCCCTGCCGGCCGCCCCGGTGCTCGCGGAGGCGGACCCCCAGGTGGGTGACGCCGTGACGGTGGTCGGCTACCCGCTGGGGCGGCAGCTGACCGTGACGGACGGCAGGGTCGTCGGTGCGGTCACCGACCCGCTCAACGAGAACCTCGGTGAGGTCCTCGTGACGGACGCACCCGTCGAGCCGGGCAGCTCCGGATCGGCTGCGCTCGACGCGCAGGGACAGGTGATCGGCGTGGTGTACGCGAAGAACGCCGACGGGATGAGCTTCCTGGTCCCCGTGAGCACGCTGCGCGCCATGCTGGGGGACGACGCGGCGTTCGCGCCCGCACCCACGTGCGGGTGACGCGAGAGCGCCCGAGCGACAGGGAGACCACCGCATGACCGAGCGAAACTTCGACACGAGCGGCCTGACCCGGGCCGCGTCCGACACGTTCACGGTCCGCCGGGTGTTCGGCGAGCCGTACGAGCGGGACGGGCTCCTCGTGGTGCCCGTCGCGCGGGTCGCCGGAGTGACCGGCTCCGGCGCGGGCAACGACGAGCGCAGCTCGAGCGACGGCGGCGGTGGCGGGTTCGCGGCGCACGTGCGGCCGCTGGGCGTCTTCGAGCTCGGCGACGACGGCGCCCGCTGGCACCCGGCCGTCGACGTGAACCGTGCGATCCTCGGCGGGCAGATCGCCGCCACGATCGTCGCAAGCGTCTGGGCCCTGGCCTGGGCCGTCCGCCGGCGCTGACGCTCAGGCGGGACGGACCCGCAGCTCGAGGGAGTCGACGCGCGCCGCGACGACCGGGTCGTGCGCCAGCGCGTCGTTGACCTGCGCGAGGACCCGGTCGAGACCTGCGCGATCCAGCCCTGCGGGCAGCGCGAGCCGGACCGCCACCTCGGCACGCGTCCCCGGGACAGCCTCGGCCTCGACGACGAGGCGCACGTCAGCGAGCGCCGTGCGCACCGCGGCGCGCACGTCGTCGGCGACGCGTCCGTCGGACACCGCAGGCTGCCAGTCGAGCCCTTGCGCGAGCGCGTACACGGCCGTGCGTGGCAGCGCGACCGTCACCGGGCCGGCCGGGTCCAGCACGACGACCTCCCAGCCCTCGGCGACCGCCGACAGGGCGGCCCGTGGCACCGCCGTGGGCACCGGGCGCGCCTCGGGTCGCCACCGCGTCATGGTGTCGACCCCCGAGAAGACGGGCAGCGCGGTGCGTCCGTCAGGCGTGCGCAGGGCGACGATGCCGGCCGACGCCTCCTTGTCCACGGTGTGCGCGTGGCCGTCGTGCTCCACGACGCCCGCGGCGTCGAGCTCGGCCAGGACGGGGACCAGGACGCGCGTCGGGGCGAGTGCCACGACGACGTCGGCGAGCGGGACCTCACCTGCGCCGTAGCGCGCCAGGACCGCCGTGAGGCCGGGGTCGGGCGATCCGTCGTCACCCGCGAAGGGCGACGACGGCGGCAGCTCGCGGCCCTTCACGGGCGGCCGGCGACGTCCAGGGCCTGCGGCAGCGTGAACGCACGCGCGTACAGCGCCTTGCCGACGATCGCGCCCTCCACGCCCACCGGCACGAGGGTCCGCAGCGCACGCACGTCCTCCAGGCTCGACACGCCCCCCGACGCCACGACCGGCGCCGACGTCCGGGCGCAGACCTCCCGCAGCAGGTCGAGGTTGGGTCCGCGCAGCGTGCCGTCCTTGGTGACGTCGGTCACGACGTACCGCGAGCAACCGGCCTCGTCGAGGCGCGCGAGGACCTCCCACAGGTCGCCGCCCTCCTGCGTCCAGCCGCGCGCCGCGAGCGTCGTGCCGCGCACGTCCAGCCCGACGGCGATCTGCTCGCCGTGCGAGGCGATGACCCGCGCGGTCCACTCGGGGTCCTCGAGGGCTGCGGTTCCCAGGTTGACGCGGGTGGCCCCCGTGGCGAGGGCACGCTCGAGCGACTCGTCGTCACGGATGCCGCCGGACAGCTCGACCTTGACGCCCTTGGCCGCGAGGTCGGCGGCGACCTTGCCGAGCAGGACTGCGTTGCTGCCCCGCCCGAACGCCGCGTCGAGGTCGACCAGGTGGATCCACTCCGCACCGCCCGCGTACCAGTCGAGGGCGGCGGCCAACGGGTCGCCGTACGAGGTCTCCGACCCTGCCTCGCCCTGCACGAGCCGCACGGCCTGGCCGTTGGCGACGTCGACGGCGGGGAGCAGCTCGAGCCGGGGCTCACGCGTGGATGTCATGGGTCCTCTCCGGGTGGTGCGCGCACCGGTCCCCGGGCGGGACCGGCGCCTGGCGGTGCTCAGCGCAGCGAGCCGACCCAGTGGGACAGCAGCTGCGCGCCGGCGTCGCCGGACTTCTCAGGGTGGAACTGGGTGGCGGCCAGCGGGCCGTTCTCGACCGCGGCGACGAACCGACCGCCGTGCTCGGACCACGTCACGAGCGGCTGGGGCAGCGGGTGCTCCCCCGCCGACGGCTCGTCAGCCAGCGGGAACGTCCGCGCCGCGTAGGAGTGCACGAAGTAGAAGCGCTCGTCGGCGAGGCCCTCGAAGAGCACGGACCCGGCCGGCGGCTGCACCGGGGACCAGCCCATGTGCGGGACGACGTCCGCCTCCAGGCGGTCGACGACGCCAGGCCACTCCCCGAGGCCGTCCGCCCGCACGCCGTGCTCGACGCCCTCGCTGAACATGACCTGCATGCCGACGCAGATCCCCAGGACCGGGCGCCCGCCCGCGAGACGACGGTCGACGATCTGCTCACCACCGACGGCCCGCAGACCGGCCATGCAGGCGGCGAACGCGCCGACACCGGGCACGACGAGGCCGTCGGCGTCGAGCGCCGCCTTCTTGTCGGCGGTCAGCACGACGTCGGCACCGACCCGGGCGAGCGCGCGCACCGCGGAGCGCACGTTGCCGAAGCCGTAGTCGAGAACGACGACACGGGGAGACACGCGGACAGGGTACCCGCGGGGCCGAGTACCTCCGGGCGACCGTCCGGACCCCGGGACGTGCGGTGCTCCGGGTGCGGGCGCCCTGCTCAGCGGCGGTGCGAGGCCAGCAGCCGCATCGCCTTCCAGCGGGAGAGGCCGACGGACGAGACCACGCCCTCGACCTCGGACGCCGGGACGTCGCCGAGCAGCAGGTCCTCGAGAACAGGCGGCGCGCCGGAGAGCACCAGCCCCGCGGGGAGGTCCTTCTCGTGCGCTCCGGCGACCCACTGCGACGCGGAGACCTTGCCGTCGCGCCGCTCGAGCAGCACGACGGGTACCTGGCGCAGGAGACGCGAGACCGCGGCCGCCGCCGTGGCGCCGGACGCCGGGTCGCGCAGCACCGCGAGCGCACCGACCGGCGAGGGGACCGCGTCCACGTCGACGGACGCGAGCGAGCACGCCGCCGCGAGCGCGCCGGCGACGGCGACCTGCGTGACGACGACCGCGACCGTCGGAGGCTGCTCCGCGGTGAGCCCCGACAGGTCGTCCGGGACCTGGAGGTCGCCCAGGTCGTCCTCGCTCACAGCGCGCCCTTGGTCGAGGGGACGCCGTCGACGCGCGGGTCGAGCGCGACCGCGGTGCGCAGGGCGCGCGCGAGCGCCTTGAACTGCGCCTCGACGATGTGGTGCGGGTCGCGCCCGGCGAGGACCCGCATGTGCACCGTGAACGCCGCGTGGTGCGCGATCGACTCGAGCACGTGGGCCGTCAGCGAGCCCGTGAAGTGCCCGCCGATGAGGTGGTACTGCTGCCCCTCCGGCTCACCGGAGTGCACGAAGTACGGGCGCCCGGACACGTCGACGACGGCGTGCGCGAGCGCCTCGTCGAGGGGCACGGTCGCGTCGCCGTAGCGCACGATGCCGCGCTTGTCGCCCAGCGCCTGGCGCAGCGCCTGCCCGAGCACGATCGCGGTGTCCTCGACCGTGTGGTGCGCGTCGATGTGGGTGTCGCCCTTGGCCTGCACCGTCAGGTCGATGAGCGAGTGCTTGCCGAGCGCCGTCAGCATGTGGTCGTAGAACGGCACGCTCGTGTCGATCTGCGTGCGTCCCGTGCCGTCGAGGTCGAGCTCGACCAGGACGCTGGACTCGCTCGTGCTGCGCTCGATGCGCGCCGTACGGCGGCGTGCCTCACTCATCGTCCCGTCACCTCCACCAGGGCGTCCTTGAACGCCGACGTCTCCGCCGGGGTGCCGACCGACACCCGCAGCCATCCCTCGGGACCCGTGACGCGCACGAGGACCCCGCGGTCGAGCAGACCCTGCCAGACCGCGTCGCGGTCGTCGAACGTGCCGAAGAGCACGAAGTTCGCGTCGGAGTCCGCAGCCTCGAAACCGCGGGCGCGCAGCCACGTCACGAGCGCGTCGCGCTCGGCGCGCAGCGACCCGACCTGGGCCATCAGCTCCGGGGCGTGCGCCAGTGCGGCGCGTGCGACGGCCTGCGTGACCGCCGAGAGGTGGTACGGCAGCCGGACGATCCGCAGCGCGTCCACGAGCTCGCGGGACGCGGACAGGTAGCCCACCCGCGCGCCGGCCAGGCCGAACGCCTTGGACATGGTGCGGCTCACCGCGAGGTTCGGGTGCGCCTCGAGCAGCTCGAGCGCCGACGGCGTCCCCGCGCGACGGAACTCGCCGTACGCCTCGTCGACCACGACGACGCAGCCGCCGGGCACGCGGGACGCGCCGTCGAGCACGGCGCGGACCGTGTCGCGCGGCAGCGCCGTGCCGGTCGGGTTGTTGGGGCTCGCGAGCAGCACGACGCTCGGCGCGTGCTCCGCGATCGTCGCCAGAGCGTGCTCCGGATCGAGCGTGAAGTCCTCGGCACGCCGCCCGACGACCCACGCGGTCGACGTGTCGCGCGCGTACTCGGGGTACATCGAGTACGTCGGCGCGAAGGACAGGGCGGTGCGCCCCGGGCCGCCGAACGCCTGCAGGACGTGCAGCATGATCTCGTTCGAGCCGTTCGCCGCCCACATCTGCTCGGGCTCGCGGTGCACACCCGACTCGACCTCGAGGTACGCGGCCAGGTCGGCGCGCAGCGCGGCGAAGTCCCGGTCCGGGTAGCGGTTGAGCCCACGCGTCGCCTCGGCCACGGCGGCGGCCACGTCGGCCACGACCTGCTCGGACGGCGGGTAGGGGTTCTCGTTGACGTTGAGCAGCACCGGGACGTCGAGCTGCGGGGCACCGTACGGCTCGAGGCCGACGAGCTCGGGGCGCAGCGGCAGCGTGCCGGGCGACAGGTCGGGGGCGGCGGTCACGTCCCCGAGTCTAGGTTCCGTGCCGCACCGGTCGGCGGTGCAGCCCACCCAGCGGTCCGTGTCGGCGCGCGGACGTACGCTGCCGGACATGCCCCCGCACACCGCCCCCGCGCCCGTCGTCGACCGCGTCGCGCTGCGTGCCCAGGCGGAGGAGGTGCTGCGGGCGCTCGTCGGCCGCGACGGCGCCCGCCTGCACGAGGACCAGTGGCAGGCCGTCGAGGCGCTCGTCGCGGACCGCCGCCGCGTGCTCGTCGTGCAGCGCACCGGCTGGGGCAAGTCGGCCGTGTACTTCGTCGCGACCGCGCTCCTGCGCCGCGGCGCCGCCGGGCCGCCGCGCGGGGCGACGATCATCGTCTCGCCGCTGCTCGCACTCATGCGCAACCAGGTCGACGCCGCCCGCCGAGCCGGCATCGCGGCCGAGACGCTGAACTCGGCCAACCAGCAGGACTGGGACGACGTGCACGCGCGCATCGCCGCGGGCGAGGTGGACGTGCTGCTCGTCTCCCCGGAGCGGCTCAACAACCCGGGGTTCCGCGACGAGGTGCTGCCGCGGCTCGCGTCGGACGCCGGGCTCGTCGTCGTGGACGAGGCGCACTGCGTCTCCGACTGGGGCCACGACTTCCGGCCCGACTACCGGCGCATCGGGACGCTGCTGGCGGACCTGCCGGCCGGCGTGCCGGTCCTCGCGACGACCGCGACGGCCAACGAGCGCGTCACGGCGGACGTCGCCGAGCAGCTCGCAGTGACGGACGTCGGACGGACGGGCGTCGGCGGGACGGACGTCGGCGGGACAACACCGGACGGCACGCTCGTCCTGCGCGGCACGCTCGACCGCCCGAGCCTGCGCCTGCAGGTCACGACGCTGCCGGACGTCGCGACCCGCCTGGCATGGCTGGCCGCGACGCTGCCCACGCTCGAGGGCTCCGGCATCGTCTACTGCCTGACGATCGCCGCTGTCGAGCAGGTCACCGAGCACCTGCGCGCCGCCGGGCTCGACGTGCGGGCGTACACGGGACAGACCGACCCGACCGAGCGCGAGGCGATCGAGGCGGACCTGCTCGCGAACCGGGTCAAGGCGCTGGTCGCGACCTCGGCGCTGGGCATGGGCTACGACAAGCCCGACCTGGGCTTCGTCGTCCACATGGGGGCGCCGTCCTCGCCGATCGCGTACTACCAGCAGGTCGGTCGTGCCGGACGCGCGACCGCACGCGCCGACGTGGTCCTGCTGCCCGGCCACGACGACCAGGCGATCTGGGAGTGGTTCGCCTCGACCGCGTTCCCGCCCGAGGACCAGGTCCGCGCGACCCTCGCGGCGCTCGACGCCCACGGCACGCTGTCGACGGCTGCCCTGGAGACGTACGTCAGCCTGCGGCGCAGCCGCCTCGAGGGGATGCTCAAGGTGCTCGACGTGGACGGCGCGGTGCGGCGCGTCCGGGGCGGGTGGCAGTCGACGGGGCGCCCGTGGGCCTACGACGGTGAGCGGTACGCGCGCGTCACGGCGGCGCGACGGGCGGAGCAGCGCACGATGCTGGACTACCAGGCGACCGACGGCTGCCGGATGGCGTTCCTGCGGGCCGCCCTGGACGACCCCGAGCTGCCCGAGGGCTGGCGGTGCGGCCGCTGCGACCGGTGCACGGGCACGGCCGTCGGCGCGGTCCCCGACGCGTCGGCCGTCGATCACGCGCGTGAGCTGCTCGCGGTGCCGGGCGAGCCGGTGACGGCGCGACGGCAGTGGCCGTCGGGACTCGGCGCGCTGGGGCTCGACCTCAAGGGCCGCATCGCGGCCGACGAGCAGGTCGGCGAGGGCCGGGCGGTGGGGCGCCTCGACGCGCTCGGCTGGGGCGGCCCGCTGCGCGAGGCCCTGCGCGAGCAGGTGCCGGCCGAGCTGCCGGCGAACCTGCGACCGGCGGTCCGCACCGTCCTGGAGGCGTGGGCGCCGCAGGTCGACGCCGTGGTCGCGATCGCCTCCGACAGCCGCGGGTCGCTCGTCGAGCACCTCGCGGCGGGCACCGCACGCCTGCTGGGCGTCCCGCTGCTCGGGGCGTTCGCGTCCACGGGGTCCCCCTCACGGCACGACGTGAACTCCGCGCAGCGGCTCGCCGACGTCCTGCGTCACCTAGACCTGCCGTCCGACGTGGCGCAGGAGGTCGCCGGCAGGCGCGTGCTGCTCGTCGACGACCGCACGGACACCGGCTGGACCCTGACCGTCGCCGGGCGGCTCCTGCGCCGCTCCGGTGCGACGCAGGTGCTGCCCTTCGTCCTGGGCGTGGGCTGAGCCGACCCGGCGCGGCGTCCCGCTCAGAAGCGGGCGCGCACGGCCTCCCCGTGGCCCGGCAGCCCCTCGGCGTCGGCGAGTGCCACGATCCGGTCGGCGACCGCCGCGAGCGCGTCGGCGTCGTACTCGATGACCTGCACCGCGCGCAGGAACGAGTGGACCCCCAGACCGCTCGCGAAGTGCGAGCACCCGCCGGTGGGCAGGACATGGTTGGAGCCCGCCATGTAGTCCCCCAGGGACACCGGCGACCAGGGCCCGACGAAGATCGCACCGGCGCTGGTGACGCGGTCGGCCCACGCCGCGGCGTCGGAGGTCTGGATCTCCAGGTGCTCGGCGCCGTACGCGTTGACGACGTCGAGGCCTGCCTCGAGGTCGTCGACGAGCACGATCGCGGACTGCGAGCCGTGCAGCGCGATCGCGACCCGCTCGCGGTTGGCGGTCGCCTCGACGCGGCCCACGAGTGCGGCCTCCACCGCCCCGGCGAGCTCGACGGACGGCGTGACGAGCACTGCTGCCGCCAGCGGGTCGTGCTCGGCCTGCGAGATGAGGTCCGCGGCGACGTGCGCGGGGTCCGCCGTGCCGTCCGCGAGGATCGCGATCTCGGTCGGCCCGGCCTCGGAGTCGATGCCCACCAGACCCCGCACGAGCCGCTTGGCCGCGGTCACGTAGACGTTGCCGGGCCCGGTGATGACGTCGACCGGTTCGCAGAGCGTGTCGTCGTCCACGTCGTCGCTGCCGTCGGCGCCGTAGGCGAGCATCGCGACCGCCTGGGCCCCGCCGACCGCGTACACCTCGTCGACGCCGAGCAGCGCGCACGTCCCGAGCACGACGGGGTCGGGCAGGCCGTCGCGGTCCTTCTGCGGCGGCGAGACCACCGCGAGCGAGGTCACCCCCGCCTCCTGCGCGGCGACGACGTTCATCACCACGGACGAGGGGTACACGGCGAGCCCGCCGGGCACGTACAGCCCCACACGCCGCACGGGGAGCCAGCGCTGGCGCACCTGGGCGCCGGGCGCGACGTCGACCGCGAAGTCCTGCGGTCGCTGGGCAGCGTGCACCCGCCGCACGCGGGCGATCGTCTCCTCGAGCGCGGAGCGCACCTGCGGGTCCAGGGCCGCGGCGGCACCGGCGAGGACGTCGGCCGGCACACGCAGGTGGACGGGCCGCACGCCGTCGAGGCGTTCGGCCAGGTCACGCAAGGCGGCTGCGCCCCGGGTGCGGACGTCCTCGAGGATCGGCGTGACGACGGCAGCGGCGTGCTCGACGTCGAGCTCGGCCCGGGGCAGCTCGGCCAGCAGCTCACGACGTGACGGACGGCGACCACGCAGGTCGATGCGGGAGATCACGAGACCGAGTCTAGGACGGGGCGCCCAGCACCCGCGTGATCATTCCGCGCCCTGGTCACCGAGCTGCCGGGCGCGCGGGACTGTCACACTGGACCCGTGACGCATGACGACGAGCCCATCCGCCTCGGCCAGTTCCTCAAGCTCGGCGGCATCGCGGAGACCGGTGGTCACGCCCGCGCGCTGCTCGACGACGGCGCCGTCACCGTGAACGGCGAGCCCGAGTCCCGCCGCGGCCGGCAGCTGCGGCCCGGCGACGTCGTGGAGGTCGACCTCCCGAGCGGCGTGCAGCGCGCGACCGTCAAGGGCTGACGCGCCGCTCAGGACGCCAGGCAGCTCGGGCCGAGCAGCGCCTTGAGGTCACCGAACAGCGAGGGTGACCGCTCGACGCGCAGACCGTCCTCGAGCCGCATGACCACCGCGCGGCCGGGGCTCGTCAGGCGCAGGTGGACCTCCGTGACCCCGGGGTGGGTCGAGAGCACCTCGCGCAACCGGTCCACCACGGGCGGCGTGCAGCGTCCCTCGGTGAGCGACACGACGACCGGCGAGTCCGCGGCCTGCGAGGTGTCGGGGATGGACACCTCCATGGCCTGCAGCTGCATGGTGTCGTCGCGACGACGCACCCTGCCGCGCACGACGAGCACGGCGTCCTCGGCCAGCACCGTCGAGTACGCCAGGTAGGTCTCGCCGAAGAACATGATCTCGACGGAGCCCTCCATGTCCTCCAGCGTCACCGCGGCCCAGGGGTTGCCCTGCTTGGACATCTTGCGCTGCAGGCTCGTGACGAGGCCTGCGACCACGACCGTCGACCCGTCCGGCCGCTCGGTGTCCGCGTTGAGCGTCGCGATCGAGACGTCGGCCTGCGCGGACAGCACGTGCTCGAGCCCCGACAGCGGGTGGTCCGAGACGTACAGACCGAGCATCTCGCGCTCGAACGCCAGACGCTGCTTCTTGTCCCAGTCCGGCAGGTCGGGGATCGTCACCGCGATGCCTGAGCCGGTCTCGTCCTCCCCCGCCAGGTCGGCGAACAGGTCGAACTGGCCGGTCGCCTCCTTGCGCTTGACGTCGATGACCGCGTCGACCGCCTGCTCGTGCACCAGCAGCAGCGCGCGGCGCGGGTGGCCCAACGAGTCGAACGCGCCGGCCTTGATGAGCGACTCGATGGTGCGCTTGTTGCAGACGACGGCCGGCACCTTGTCGAGGAAGTCCGTGAACGACGTGAACGCGCCCTTCTCCTCGCGGGCCGCCACGATCGCGTCCACCACGTTCGCACCGACGTTGCGCACGGCCGTGAGCCCGAAGCGGATGTCGGTACCGACCGCTGTGAAGTTCGCGGACGACGAGTTCACGTCCGGCGGCAGCACCGTGATGCCCATGTGCCGGCACTCGCCGAGGTACAACGCCGACTTGTCCTTGTCGTCGCGCACGCTCGTGAGCAGCGCGGCCATGTACTCGGTCGGGTAGTTCGCCTTGAGGTACGCCGTCCAGTAGGACACGACGCCGTACGCCGCGGAGTGCGCCTTGTTGAACGCGTACCCCGCGAACGGCACGAGGACGTCCCACACCGCCTGGATCGCGGCATCCGAATACCCGCGCTCGCGCATGCCCGCCTGGAAGGGCACGAACTCCTTGTCGAGCACCTCCTGCTTCTTCTTGCCCATCGCGCGACGCAGCAGGTCGGCCTGTCCGAGCGAGTACCCGGCGAGCACCTGCGCCGCCTTCTGCACCTGCTCCTGGTAGACGATCAACCCGTGCGTGACGCCCACGACGTCCTGGAGCGGCTCGACCAGCTCGGGGTGGATCGGCTCGATCTCCTGCAGGCCGTTCTTCCGCAACGCGTAGTTGACGTGCGAGTTCATGCCCATCGGCCCCGGGCGGTACAGCGCGATGACGGCGGAGATGTCCTCGAAGTTGTCGGGGCGCATCTGGCGCAGGAGCGAGCGCATCGGCCCGCCGTCGAGCTGGAACACACCGAGCGTGTCGCCCCGGCCCAGCAGCTCGTACGTCGCCGGGTCGTCGAGCGGGACCTCCTCGATGAGGATCGCCGGCTTGCCGTTCATCACGATGTTCTCGAGGGCGTCGTCGAGGATCGTGAGGTTGCGCAGTCCCAGGAAGTCCATCTTGATCAGCCCGAGCGCCTCGGACGCGGGCTGGTCGAACTGCGTGATGATCGCGCCGTCCTGCGGGCGCTTCATGATCGGGATGATGTCGAGCAGCGGCTCGCTCGACATGATGACGCCGGCTGCGTGGACGCCCCACTGGCGCTTGAGGTTCTCCAGGCCGCGCGCGGTCTCGAGCACGCGCTGCGCCTCGGGGTCCGCTGCGACGACCTGCCGGAACTCGTCGGCCTCCGCGTACCGCGGGTGCTCCGGGTCGTACATGCCGGACAGCGGGATGTCCTTGCCCATGACGGGCGGCGGCATCGCCTTGGTGAGCTTCTCCCCCATGGCGAACGGGAAGCCCAGCACGCGGGACGCGTCCTTGAGCGCCTGCTTGGCCTTGATGGTGCCGTAGGTGACGATCTGGCAGACGCGGTCGTCGCCGTACTTGTCGCTCACGTAGCGGATGACCTCGCCGCGCCGGCGCTCGTCGAAGTCGACGTCGACGTCGGGCCAGGACACGCGCTCCGGGTTGAGGAACCGTTCGAAGATCAGACCGTGCTCGAGCGGGTCGAGCTCGGTGATGCCGACCGCGTAGGACGCCATCGAGCCGGCGGCCGAGCCACGACCGGGACCCACCCGGATGCCCTGCTTCTTGGCCCAGTTGATGAAGTCGGCGACCACGAGGAAGTAGCCCGAGAAACCGAGCTGGGTGATGACGCCCGTCTCGTAGTCCGCCTGCTTGCGCACCGCGTCGGGGATCGAGCCGTGGTAGCGCCGCAGGAGGCCGTTCTCGACCTCCTTGATGAACCACGAGTCCTCGTTCTCCCCAGCCGGGACGGGGAAGCGGGGCATGTAGTTGGCGCCGGTGTTGAACTTGACCTCGCACTGCTCGGCGATCAGCACCGTGTTGTCGCACGCCTCGGGCAGCTCGGCCCACGTGCGACGCATCTCGGCCGCCGACTGCACGTAGTACCCGGTCCCCCCGAACGCGAACCGCGAGCCGCCCTGGTCGCTCGTGGGCTCGTCGAGCGTCGAGCCGGACTGCACCGCGAGCAGGACCTCGTGCGCGTGCGCGTCCTCCTGACGCGTGTAGTGCAGGTCGTTCGTCGCGACGAGCGGAGCCCCGATGCTCTCGGCGACGCGCAGCAGATCCTTGATCACACGCCGCTCGATGTCGAGCCCGTGGTCCATGACCTCGACGTAGAAGTAGTCCTTGCCGAAGATGTCCTGCAGCTCGCCTGCGGCGCGCACGGCCTCGTCGTAGTGCCCCAGACGCAGCCGCGTCTGGATCTCGCCCGAGGGGCACCCGCTCGTCGCGATCATGCCCTCGGAGTACCGGGACAGCAGCTCGCGGTCCATCCGGGGCCACTTGCCCATCTGCCCCTCGATCGAGGCCAGCGACCCCATCCGGAAGAGGTTGTGCATGCCCTCGGTGGTCCGGCTCAGCAGCGTCAGGTGCGTGTAGGCACCGCGCGCCGAGACGTCGTCGGCAGCCTGGTGCGCCTCACCCCAGCGCACGCGGTTCTGGTCGAACCGGCTGGTCCCCGGTGTGACGTACGCCTCGACGCCGATGATCGGCTTGATGCCGCGGTCGGTCGCCTTCTGCCAGAACTCGAACGCACCGAACAGGTACCCGTGGTCGGTGATCGCCATCGCCGTCTGCCCCAGGCGTGCGGCTTCGTCGAGCATCTCGCCGATGCGCGCCGCGCCGTCGAGCATCGAGTACTCGCTGTGCACGTGGAGGTGGACGAAGGACGGGTCCGGGGATCCTCCAGCAGCCATGCGGGCGATCCTACGTCGCCCCGCCGACGCTCAGGAGTACTCGCCCCGGAGCGTCTCGAGGCCCGCGACGAGGTCGGCCGGGTACTCGCTCGTCGCCTCGAACCACTGCCCCGTCCCGGGGTGCTCGAAGCCGAGGCGCACCGCGTGCAGCCACTGCCGCGTCACGCCGAGCCGTGCCGCGAGCACCGGGTCCGCCCCGTACGTGAGGTCCCCCACGAGGCTGTGCCGCAGCGCCGCGAAGTGCACCCGGATCTGGTGCGTGCGGCCCGTCTCGAGGTGCACCTCGACCAGCGAGGCACCCGGCAGCATCTCCAGGACCTCGTAGTGCGTGATGGACGGCTTGCCGTCCGCGACGACGGCGAACTTCCAGTCCGACGAGGGGTGGCGTCCGATCGGCGCGTCGATCGTGCCCGTCGTCGGCGACGGGTGGCCCTGCGCGAGCGCGTGGTAGACCTTCTCGACCGTGCGCTCCTTGAACGCGCGCTTGAGCACCGTGTACGCGTGCTCGCTCTTCGCGACGACCATGAGACCCGACGTCCCCGCGTCCAGCCGGTGCACGATGCCCTGCCGCTCGGCCGCACCGGACGTCGAGATCCGGTAACCGGTCGCCGCGAGCGCGCCGACCACCGTCGGGCCGGTCCACCCCGGTGACGGGTGTGCCGCGACGCCGACGGGCTTGTCGATGACCACCACGTCCTCGTCGTCGTGGACGATGCGCATGCCGGGCACCGGCTCGGGGACCACCACTGGGGCGGCCGGCTCGGGCGTCGACAGGTCGACCTCGAGGTAGGCGCCGGCGACGAGCCGGTCCGACTTGCCCACCGGCCGGCCGTCGACGCGCACGCAGCCCTCGGCCGCCAGCTCGGCCGCACGCGTGCGCGAGAGACCGAGGAGACGCGCCAGAGCGGCGTCCACGCGCTCCCCCGCCAGACCGTCGGGCACCGGCAAGGCGCGCACCCCGCTCACCGGGCACCATCCGTGGCGTCGTCCGGCTCCGCAGGGTCCTCGTCGTGGTGCCGGTCGTCCCGCGTGCCGTCGACGTGGATGCCGCGAGCGGTGAGCCACACCACCAGCACGGCCGCGACGACGATGGCGATGTCGGCCACGTTGCCGATGAACAGCCGCCAGTACGCGAGGAAGTCGATGACGTGGCCGTGCAGCGGGCCCGGTTCGCGCACCATGCGGTCGACGAGGTTGCCGAGGGCCCCACCGAGCAGGAGCCCGAGCGCGACGGCCCACCCGCGCGACCCGAGGCGGCGCGACACCCGCACGATGACGACGACGACCGCCGTCGCGACCAGGCTGAGCACCCACGTCATGCCGCTGGCGATGCTCAGCGCCGCACCGTCGTTGCGGATCAGCTGGAGGCCGAAGAGCTCACCCACCAACGGGCGGCGCACGCCCGGCTCCAGGGCGGCCACGGCCCACACCTTCGTGAGCTGGTCCACCAGCAGCACCACGGCGGTGACCACGGTGAAGAGGCGCAGCAGCGCACGACGACGCCGGGGGTCGACCCCGGGTGGGGGGTCGACCCCCGGCGCATCGCCGTCCGCGGCCGACCCGTCGGCCCGCTCGTACTCGTCGGGCAGGGTCGTGTCGTCGTCCGTCGTGGGCACTGCAGGAGTCTACGGGCGCCTCAGCGTCGCTCCTCCCGCTGCTTGCAGGCCACGCACAGCATCGCGCGCGGGAACGCCTGCAGGCGTGCCTTGCCGATGGCCTGCCCGCAGGACTCGCAGGCACCGAACGTGCCCGCCGCCAGGCGGTCGAGCGCGTGCACGGTCTGGTCCAGCAGGTCGCGCGTGTTGTTGACGAGCGTGAGCTCGTGCTCACGTTCCAGCGCGGACGAGCCGGAGTCCGCCTGGTCGTCCCCGGCACCATCGCCGGAGTTGCGCAGCAGGTCGGACAGCTCGGCATCGGCCGCGATCAGCTCAGCAGCGAGCCTTTCACGGTCAGCCGCGAGGTCACCGGCAACCTCGTCGATCTCGCCGCGGGTCCACGGTTCCTCGCCGTCACGTACCGGCAGAAGCCCTATCAGTGTGTCCCGCTGCTCGTCGGACCCCATCGTCAGTGTGCTCACAGCATTGTTCAGTCTCACGACGTTCCCCCCGTCTCGAGTGCCGCGACTTTATGCGCGTCTGGGCCCGGGCACAACAGCACGAGTCGGGCGCCGCCGGAGCGCGACACGCCGCGACGACCAGCACGGCCGCCCGCAGGGGCATCGAGGGGGGTGACCCGGGCCCCCGGACCGGCTGAGCCGTCGGGGTGCACCCTGCGCCGAGGCACGACGACGCCGCCGGGGACGGGCACGCGTCCCCGGCGGCGTCAGGTCGATCAGATGCTCTGGCTCTCCGGCATCTGCTGGCCCTGGCCCGAGCGGGGCGGCAGCGCGTTGCCGCGGTTCTCCAGGTCGCCGAGCAGGTTCTCGAGGTAGCTCTTGAGCCGCGTGCGGTAGTCCCGCTCGAAGACGCGCAGCTCGTCGATCTTGCGCTCCAGCAGCGAGCGCTCCTGCTCGAGCTGCCCGAGCGTGCGCTGCGACGTCTCCTCGGCCTCACGGACGATGCGATTGGCGCGGGTCTTCGCCTCGTTGATGAGGCGGTCCGACTCCTCCTGGCCGCTGCGCACGTAGTCGTCGTGGAGCTTCTGCGCGAGCGCCAGCATGCCGGTGGCCGACTCGGGCTCGTTGCCACGCACCGGCGCGGACACCGACTGGACGGGCGGCTGCGCCATCGCGGGCACGGGGGTCGGCGCCGCCTGCACCGGTGCCGGGGGCGGGGTGGGCTCGGGCACGGGCTCCGGCTTCGGCGCAGGTGCTGCCTGCTGCGCGCCCGCCCGGCTGAGCTCGGCGATCCGGCGCTCGGCAGCGGCCAGCTTCGTCTTGAGGTCCTCGTTCTCGCCCTGGACGTCCCGCAGGGTGTTGACGACCTCGTCCAGGAAGTCGTCGACCTCGTCCTGGTCGTACCCTTCCCGGAACTTCGTCGCCTGGAACTTCTTGTTCAGGACGTCGTCTGCGGTGAGCAGTGCCATCGTCGTCACCTCTGTCGGTCGTACTGGCTCTGGCGGGCGGCAGTCAGTCCACCGACCGCCTCGGGCCACGGTAGCGGAGAATCCGGGCGACGCACGCCCCCCGGCACTCCTGTGGAGGGTGCCGCGCCCGGTGTCACAAGGCGTGCGCGGCGGCGTGTCGCGGGGGCGCTCACACGCCTCCGAGCACGTTCAGCAGCAGGGAGCAGACCAGCGCCAGGACCAGGAAGGCCAGGTCGAGCCGGACCGACCCGAGCGTCAGCGGTGGCAGGAACCTGCGCAGGAGGCGCAGCGGCGGGTCGGTCACGGAGTACGTGACCTCGGCCACCACGAGGGCGAACCCCGACGGGCGCCACTCCCGTGCGAAGAACTGGACCCAGTCCAGCACGAGGCGCACGAGCAGCAGCAGGAAGAAGACGAGGACGACCAGGTACAGCAGGCTGCGGATCAGGTCCACGCGTCAGCTCTGGTTGTAGAAGCCGGAGCGTGCCGCCGGCTCCGGGGAGGTCGTGGCGTCGCCCGCGAGCTCGACGTGCGCGGGCGAGAGCAGGAACACCTTGCTCGTCACACGCTCGATCGCACCGTGCAGCCCGAAGATCAGGCCCGCCGAGAAGTCGACGAGACGCTTGGCGTCCGCGTCGTCCATGTCGGTCAGGTTCATGATCACGGGCGTGCCCTCACGGAAGGCCTCGCCGATCTTGCGGGCGTCGTTGTACGACCGCGGGTGGATGGTGGTGATGCGGCGCAGGTCGCCCGCCTCACGCGGGGCGGGCGCCGCCTGCACACGCGGTGTGCGGTGCAGCGGCATCACCTGTGCCTCGTAGGTGTCCTCCGGCACGGCGACCTCCGCCTCCTCGTACTCCTCGAGGTACTCCTCGTGGTCGGACCGGTCGTCGGCCAGGCCGAGGTACAGCATCGTCTTGCGCAGCGCTCCGGCCATCGCGTCGTCTCCCATCCGCCGGGCCTCCCCGACTCGTGCGGCCCGCCTGACCACCCGGGCACCGCCGGTCCGGCCGGTGCCGGTGCGGTGCGGGAGTGGTGTCGAAACGTCCCAGCGCTGGTCACGCTAGCAACGGGTGGCAGCAGCGGCCCGCCGACACGCGGGCGTGTCGCGAGCGTGTCGCGACCTCACCCGCTCGCCACGCCCGGGGTGTCGAGCAGCCGCACGACCCCGGCGAACCGGCCGGTCGCACCGATCCCGTCGTGCACCGCGCGCCGGTGCGAGTAGAGCGCGGCGTCGCGGTACGTGTCACGCCCGTCCACGTGGACCGCGGACGGCGCGAGCCCGCAGCGCAGGAGGACGGCGCGCACGCCGGCGGCGAGGTCGACCGCGGGCGTCCCTGCCGGGGTGAGGCACGCGGCCTCGGGCACGACGGCGGCGACCTCGTCACGCATCGCCGCCGGGACCTCGTAGGACGTACCCGCGATGCACGGCCCGATCGCTGCGGCGACGCGTGCCGGGTCGGCGCCGTCACGCACCATCGCGTCGACCGTGGCCTGCAGCACGCCGGCGACCAGGCCCTGGCGTCCCGCGTGCGCGGCTGCGACGACGCGCGCGACGGGGTCGGCGAGCAGGACGGGTGCGCAGTCCGCGACGTACACCGCGACCGCGACGTCGGCCGACCGTGTCACGAGGCCGTCCGCCCGTGTGCCGTCGACCACCTCCTGCGGGACCCGCACCACACGGGCACCGTGGACCTGCGTCGCGAACACGACCCGCACACCCACGCGGTGCTCGAGCGCACGCCGGTGCGCCGTCACCGCGTCCGGGTCGTCACCCACCTGCAGGCCGAGGTCGAGACCGCGCCACGGCCCCACGGAGGTCCCACCCGCACGGGACGTGAACCCCGCGAGCACGCCGGGGCCGAGCCCGACGACGTGGAGAGGAACGTCGTCGAGCGGCCCCGGGCGCTCCTGCACGCGTCCTACTTGAGGAAGTCCGGCACGTCGAGCTCGTCACGGTCGCGCCGGGTCTCCTCGGCGAGCACCCGCGGCACCTCGAGCGGTCCGGTGGCGGGGGCGGGCTCGCCCTGCGAGGAGAGGAACGCCGGCACCTCGGGACGCGGGGCCTCCCCCGGGCGACCGGCGGTGCGGACCGTACCCACGGGGACCAGGTCCTCGTCAGGGGCGTGGACCGGACGCGGCGTGGGCACCGAGGAGGCGCTCGGCAGGGCCGTCACGGGCGCCACCGCGGGCACCTGGCGAGCCGTCGCCCCGCTCACCTGGCCGAGCGCGCGCGCGTCCCGACGGACCACCGGACCGCCGTTGTCGAATCCGGCGGCGATGACCGTGACCCGGACCTCGTCGCCGAGCGCGTCGTCGATGACCGCACCGAAGATGATGTTGGCCTCGGCGTGCGCGGCCTCCTGCACGAGGCGCGCGGCCTCGTTGATCTCGAACAGACCCAGGTCGGACCCGCCCTGGATCGACAGCAGGACGCCGTGCGCGCCGTCGATGCTCGCCTCGAGCAGCGGCGACGAGATCGCCATCTCGGCCGCCTGGACCGCACGGTCCTCGCCGCGTGCGAAGCCGATGCCCATGAGGGCCGACCCCGCGCCCTGCATCACCGACTTCACGTCGGCGAAGTCGAGGTTGATGAGGCCGGGGGTCGTGATCAGGTCGGTGATGCCCTGGACGCCGGACAGCAGCACCTGGTCCGCCGAGTGGAACGCGTCGAGGACCGAGACCGACCGGTCCGAGATCGACAGCAGCCGGTCGTTCGGGATCACGATGAGCGTGTCGACCTCGGCGCGCAGCGCGTCGATGCCCGCGTCGGCCTGGACGGAGCGCCGGCGGCCCTCGAACGTGAAGGGCCGCGTCACGACACCGATGGTCAGGGCCCCGAGCGAGCGGGCGATCCGCGCGACGACCGGGGCGCCACCCGTGCCGGTGCCGCCACCCTCGCCGGCGGTGACGAAGACCATGTCGGCGCCCCGCAGGACGTCCTCGATCTCCTCGGAGTGGTCCTCGGCGGCCCTCTTGCCGACCTCGGGGTCGGCACCGGCGCCGAGCCCGCGCGTCAGCTCCCGGCCGACGTCGAGCTTGACGTCGGCGTCCGACATGAGCAGGGCCTGGGCGTCGGTGTTGACGGCGATGAACTCGACACCCTTGAGGCCGACCTCGATCATGCGGTTCACGGCGTTCACGCCGCCCCCGCCGATGCCGACGACCTTGATGACCGCCAGGTAGTTCTGCGGAGCTGCCACGGTGGGTGCCTCTCGTTCGCGGGTCGCGGCGTGCCGGGCCGCTGGTGCTCGTCCCGACACGCAGGACGCGGGTCGTGCTGGTGAACCTTCACCCTCAAGTTGAGGGTTAGAGTTATGTCAGATGTGCTGTCGAGTCGTGACGCTAGGTCGCGTCCGCCGCCGGATCAACGACCGCCCCCGCGTGTCGTCGGTTCGTCCTGCCGACCTGCGCCAGGCCGCGTCGTCGGACGGGGCGACGCTCACCGGGTGATGGGCATCCGCGGGGCCGACACGTCGAAGACGGTCGCCCCGGCGGCCTCCGGCGCCGAGCGCAGGGCCGTGAGGACCGCGATCTTCAGCGGCGTCTCGTCTGCGCTCCCCCAGTCGATCCGGGCCCCGCCGTCACGCAGCTGCATCGTGACGGTGTCCTGCGTGCGGGCCGCCACCGACCCCACCTGTGCCAGCAGGTCCACGGGCAGCTGCTCCAGCACGCTCAGCACCGCCGCCAGCGTCCGCTGGTCCCCGAGCGGGACGTCGACCACCGGCAGGCCGTCCGGAGCCACGTCCGCACGACCCACCTGGACGCCCTCCTCGTCCAGCAGCACGAGCCCGGCGTCCGGCGCTTCCTCAGGCACGGCCGCCACCGGCTCGCGGGACACCAGCTGGACCGCCAGCCCGTGCGGCCAGTCGCGGACCACGCGCGCCTCACGCACGCCCGGCACCTCGAGCACCTCGTCCCGCAGCCGGACCGTGTCCAGCCGCGGCAGCGGCGTCCCCGAGCGGTCCGCAACGACCGCGAGCACCTGGTCGACCGCCACGACCGTGCCCGCGCCGCTGACCTCGACCTGGGTCGGGTCCAGCGCCAGGACCGGTGAGACCAGCAGCAGCCAGCCGAGGGCACCGACGCCCACGACCGCCGCCGCGGACCCGACCACCTGACGACGTGCCAGGTTGCGGCGTGCCCTGGCGCGCTCCGCGAACCGCTCGCGCGAGGTCGTCGACACGACCGCCGGACGGACGGGCCCCGAGAACCGGCCGACGGTGTACGTCGTCACCGTGCGCGTCGGCCCCGTCGCGGGCGGGGGCGACGCGGACGAAACCGGTGGTCTGACGCCGGGCGACGCGGTGGCCGCGGCGCCGTCGCGGCGCTCCCCGGCCCGGCGCGGCGTCGCCGGGGGCGCGCTCTCGGCGCGGGCCGTGCCCGCCGCCGTGCGCGGGACGGCGGCACGCGGGACGGCCGCGCGAGCAGCGCGGCCGTCGACGTCATCCGGTGCGGTCGGCGGTGTCGCCTCCGGGGTGGCAGCGGGCCGGCGGGTCGCCGCGCGACGTGGCGGGACCGGGCGTGCGGCGGGCGACGGGCGTCCCGGGCGCGGGGCCGGTGGACGCTGCGGGCTCACGGCCGCGCACCGCCCGGGTGCTCGGACACCGCCGCCCCGGCGTGCGGTGCTTCCGGGCCGCCCGGGGCCTGGAGCCCGGCGTCGCGGGACGCGAGCTCGTCGAGCACGACGTCCGCGAGCTCCGTCACGTCACCCGCACCCACCGTCAGCAGCAGGTCACCGGGCCGCGCCAGCGCGGCGACCGCGCGGGCAGCCGCCACCCGGTCCGGGACGAACACGGCCTTGCCCGGCGTGGGGACGTGGTCGGCGACGAGCGCACCCGTCACGGACGGGTCGGGGTCCTCCCGAGCCGCGTACACGTCGGTCACGACGACCGCGTCGGCGAGGTCGAACGCCTCGCCGAACTCGCGGGCGAAGGTGCGGGTCCGCGAGAACAGGTGGGGCTGGAACAGGGCGAGGACGCGACCGTCGACGACGACCTGCCGCGCGGCGCGCAGGAGCGCCGCGACCTCCGTCGGGTGGTGCGCGTAGTCGTCGACCACGCGGACGCCGCCGGCCGTCCCGCGGTCCTCGAACCGTCGTCCGGTGCCGACGAAGTCGTCGAGCCCGGCGGCGGCCTCCTCGCTGCTCACGCCGAGACGCCGCAGCGCACACCACGCCGCCGCCGCGTCCAGGGCGTTGTGGGCGCCCGCGACCTGCAGCCGGAGCATGACCGGCGCCTCGTCGCGGGGCGTCAGGACGACCTGCCAGCGTCCGTCCGCGGTCCGCGTGCTCTCGCCCACGTGGACGTCGGCGTCCGGCGTGACGCCGTACGTACGCACCGCCACGCCGCGCGCCGCGAGCCGGTCCCGCGCCGCCTGGACGAGCCGCACCGCACCGGGGTCGTCGGCGCAGGCGACGAGCAGCCCGCCGTCACGGACCCGGTCCGCGAACCGCTCGAAGGCGGCCTCGAAGCGCTCCTGCGTGCCGTAGTGGTCCAGGTGGTCCGGCTCGACGTTGGTCACGACGGCCACCAGCGGCTCGTACGCGAGGAACGACCCGTCGGACTCGTCGGCCTCCGCGACGAACGGACCCTCCCCGTGCCGCCAACCACCCAGCGTGCCGCCCGTCGCGCGCACGACGCCGCCGATCGCGAAGGACGGGTCCGTCCCTGCGTGGACCAGCGCGGCCGCCACCATCCCGGACGTCGTGGTCTTGCCGTGCGCGCCGGCGACGGCGACAGCGTCGCGGTCCGCCATGAGCGCCGCCAGCGCCTCCGAGCGGTGCAGCACCGGGATGCCCCGCTCACGCGCACGGGCCACCTCGGGGTTCGTGGCCCGGACGGCGGACGAGACGACGAGGCAGTCGACGTCCTCGACGTGGTCCGCGGCGTGCCCGACCTGGACCTCGACGCCCGCGGCACGCAGGCCGGCGAGCGCGGGGCCGTCGTGGGCGTCCGACCCGCTGACCCGCAGGCCGCGCGCGGCCAGCAGCGGTGCGACGGCCGACATCCCGGCGCCACCGACGCCCACGAGGTGCACGCGGCCGAGGTCGGCCAGCGCCACCGGACCGCGCTCCCCCGGGTCGGCGACGGCCGGCGCGTGCGCCGTCACGGACGGCCGGGGCGGCGCGGCCGCACGGACGCGCGCCGGCAGCTGCGCCTCGACGAGCGTCGCGACCCGGGCGGCTCCGTCGCGCACCCCGACACCGGCCGCGGCCTCACCCATGCGCGCCCGGGTCGCCGCGGCGTCACCCGTGCCGAGCAGGACCGGGACGTGCGCGCGCACCCAGTCCGGTGTCAGGTCGCGGTCCTCGACGAGGATCCCCCCGCCGGCGGCGACGACGCCGGCCGCGTTCAGCCGCTGCTCACCGTTGCCGATGGGCAGCGGGACGTAGACGGCGGGGATCCCGAGGGCCGCCAGCTCGCAGACGGTGCCCGCGCCGGAGCGACCCACGACGACGTCGGCGACCGCGAGCGCGCGGTCCATGGCGGTCAGGTACTCGACGACGTGGTACCGCTCGGCGCCCGGCACGCCGGCGAGCGCCGCGTGGACGTCGTCCGCCTTGCCGCGGCCCGTGAGGTGGAGCACCTGCGCGCCGGTGGCGAGCAGCTCGGCCGCGGCGCCCGACACCGCACGGTTGACGCTGACGGCGCCCAGCGACCCGCCCGTGACGAGCAGCGTCGGCAGGCTCGCGTCCAGCCCCAGCGCGCGTGCGCCCGCGAGCCGCGTCGCGGCCGGGTCCGACGCGCGCGCGACCAGCAGCTCCTGCACGGCGGTCCGCAGCGGCAGGCCCGTCACCTGGGCGTGCGGCAGCGCGGTGCCCTCGAAGGTCACAGCGACGGCAGCGGCCCACCGCGCGCCGACCCGGTTCGCCAGCCCCGGGCGTGCGTTCTGCTCGTGCACGACCACGGGGACGCCCCGGCGGCGCGCCGCCAGGTACGCCGGGGTCGCGACGTAGCCGCCGAACCCGACGACGACCTGGGCGTCGATCGCCTCGATCGCGTCCTCGGCGGCGCTCACGGCCGCACGCAGCCGCCCCGGCAGCCGCAGCCAGTCGGGCGTGGGGCGGCGCGGCAGCGGCACGCGCGGCACGACGGCCAGGTCGTAGCCGTGCTCGGGCACGAGCCGCGCCTCGAGCCCTTCGGCGGTGCCGAGGACCGCGAACGTGCCGTGCGGGTGGCGCCGGCGGAGCTCGTCGGCGACCGCGAGCAGCGGGTTGACGTGGCCGGCCGTCCCGCCGCCGGCCAGGAGCACGGAGGTCGCGTCAGCCACGGGCCCGTCCGATCACGGCGAGCGAGCGGCGCACGACCGACGCCCGTGCGGCGAGCGCCTCGGCCGCACCCGGCTCGGTGCGCGCGAAGGACAGCAGCAGCCCGAGCGCCGCCATCGTCATGATGAGCGCCGAGCCACCCGCCGAGACCAGCGGCAGCGGCACCCCGATGACGGGTGCGAGCCCGATCACGACGGCGATGTTGACGATCGCCTGCCCGATGATCCACGCGAAGATCGCGGCGGTCGTGATCTTGACGAACGGGTCCGGGTGCCGGCGCATCACGCGCACCATCGCGAAGGCGAGCAGCGCGAACAGACCCAGCACGAGCAGGGTGCCCACGAGACCGAGCTCCTCTCCCAGGATGGCGTAGATGAAGTCGTTGTGAGCGGCCGGCAGGTACGACCACTTCTCGGCGCTCTGGCCCAGGCCCACGCCCGTCCAGCCTCCCGTCGCCAGGCCGTACCCGGCATGCAGGCTCTGGTAGCACTCGTTCTGCACGTCGCACTCGGACGACGACAGCAGCGACATGATCCGGTTGACGCGGTTCTCGCTGCCCACGACGAGCAGCGCGACGCCACCGGCCGCCAGGGCCCCGGCCACGCCGAGGATGCGCAGGGGCACGCCCGCGACGAACATCGCCCCGGCCACCAGCAGGCACATCACCATGGCCGTCCCCAGGTCGTGGCCAAGCAGCACCACGCCGATCGCCACGCCCGCGACGGGGATGACGGGCACGAACGCGTGCTTCCACTCGTGCACGAGCGACAGCTTGCGGGTCAGCACCGCGCCGATCCAGATCGCCAGCGCGACCTTGATGACCTCGGACGGCTGCGCCATGAACCCCGGGAGCCTGACCCAGTTGCGGTTGCCGCCCTCGCCCGCGCCCAGCGGCGTGAACACCAGCATCTGGAACCCGATCGCGAACAGCAGCGCCGGCCACGCGGCAGCCCGCACCACCCGGACGGGCAGCCGTGACATCACCACCATCACCGGCAGCCCGATCAGCGCGAACCGGGCCTGGTTGAGGAAGACCGCGTACGGCGAGTTGCCGGCGGCGAGAGACTCGACGCTCGAGCTCGACAGCACCATCACCAGGCCGATGGCCAGGAGCAGGAGCGTGGCGCCCAGGAGCACGTAGTAGCTCGTCACCGCGGAGTTCCAGGTGCCCAGGACCGACGCCTCGGGTACCGCGGGCGAGCCACCCGGAGGCGTCACCGCCCGGGCGGGCGCCGTGCGCGGCCGTGCGACCGCGGTGCTCACGGCCGCCCCTCCTGCAGCCGCTCCCGACCGGCGTCGTCGGTACCGCCCAGGGCGCGCACTGCGGCCGCGAACGCGTCGCCGCGTGCCGCATAGGACGTGAACTGGTCCATCGACGCGCAGGCGGGTGCGAGGAGCACCGTGGTGGGCACACCGGCCGGCGCGCCGGCCGCGAGCCGGCGCGCGCTGTTCACGGCGCGCGTCATCACGGGCTCAGTCTCACCGGCGTCCACCTCGATCACCGGGACGTGCGGCGCGTGTCGGGCCAGGGCGTCGCGCAGCGGCGCCCTGTCGGTGCCGATGAGCACGACGCCGCGCAGGCGGTCCTCGCGGGTGCGCACGAGGTCGTCGAACTGTGCGCCCTTGGCCAGCCCGCCGGCGATCCACACCACGGAGTCGGGCCCGAACGCGGCGAGGGACGCCGCAGCCGCGTGCGCGTTGGTGGCCTTCGAGTCGTCGACGTAGGCCACGTCATCGAGGCGTCCCACGGTGACGATGCGGTGCGCGCCGGGGGCGAACTCCCGCAGCCCGTCGCGCACGTGCGCCGGCTCGACGCCGTGCGCGAGCGCGAGCGCCGCCGCGGCGAGCGCGTTGCGCACGACGTGCGGCGGGACGACGCCGCCCGGTCCGGCGAGCTGCGCGAGGTCGGCGAGCGTGCCGATCTCTGCGGCGTGGGTGTGCCGCAGTCGGGCGAAGCCACGATCGACGAGCACGTCCTCGACGAGGCCCACCTGACCGACTGCCGGCGAGCCGAGCGTGAACCCGACCGCCACGCACCCGTCCTGGACGTCGGCCTCGCGCACGAGGCCCTCGGTCACCGGGTCGCTCACGTCGTAGACGCAGGCGACCTGGGCGCGCTCGTAGATACGTCCCTTGTCCGCGGCGTACGCCGCGAGGGACCCGTGCCAGTCGAGGTGGTCGGGTGCGACGTTGAGCACGGCCGCCGCCTGCGCCGACATCGAGTGGGTGTGGTGCAGCTGGAAGCTCGACAGCTCGACGGCCAGCACGTCGAGCGCCGGGTCGACCGCGGCCAGGACGACCGGGGTGCCGACGTTGCCGACCGCGAGCGTGCGCCGTCCGGCCGCCCGCAAGATCGACTGGAGCATGCCCACCGTGGTGGTCTTGCCGTTGGTGCCAGTCACCGCGAGCCAGGGTGCCGGCTGGCCGTCCCCACCGTCACGCGGGACACGGACCTGCCACGCCAGCTCGACCTCGCTCCACACGGGGACGCCGCGGTCCCGCGCGGCCGTCAGCACGGGGTGCGCGGGCGCCAGGCCGGGGGACGTGACGACCAGGTCCGCGCCCGCCAGGCCGTCGGTGACGAGCGCCGCCGCGTCCATGACGTCCGCGTCGGTCGCGCGCTCGTCGAACGTCACGACACGGGCACCGCGGTCACGCAGGACCTGCGCGGCGGCCTGCCCGGAGATCCCGAGGCCGGTCACGAGGACGGTGCGACCGTCGAACCGTGCGTCCACCTACTGCGCCACCCATTCCCCGTAGAAGATGCCGACCCCGAGCGCCACGAAGAGGCCGGCGATGATCCAGAACCGGATGACGATGGTGACCTCGCCCCACCCCGACAGCTCGAAGTGGTGGTGCAGCGGTGCCATCTTGAACACGCGTTTGCCGGTCATCTTGAAGAAGCCGATCTGGATGACGTCCGACAGGACGATCACCACGAAGAGACCGCCGATGATCGCCCCGAGGATCTCGGTGCGCGTGAGGATGGTCAGCGCGGCGAGCGCGCCGCCGAGCGCCAGCGAGCCGGTGTCGCCCATGAAGATCTTGGCGGGGCTCGCGTTCCACCACAAGAACCCGAACAGCGCACCGGTGATCGCGGCCGCCACGACCGCGAGGTCGAGCGGGTCGCGCGTCTCGTAGCACCGCGGCCCGGCGGACAGGATCGACTGGCACGTCTGGTTGTTCTGCCAGACGCCGACCAGCACGTACGCGCCGAACACGATGAGCGACACGCCCGTCGCGAGCCCGTCCAGCCCGTCGGTGAGGTTGACCGCGTTCGACCACGCCGTGATGAGGAAGTTCGCCCACAGGACGAACAGCACGAGCCCGACCGTCACGCCGGCGAACGCCAGGTCGAGGTTCGTGTCACGGACGAAAGAGATCCGCGTCGAAGCCGGCGTGCGGAACTGCTCGTTGGGGAACTGCAGCGCGAGCACGGAGAACGTGACGCCGACGACGCCCTGCCCGACGATCTTCCACATCGGGCTCAGCCCCAGGGAGCGCTGCCGGGAGATCTTGATGAAGTCGTCGAGGAAGCCCACGACGCCCAGGCCGGTCATGAGGAACAGCGCGAGCATCGCCGACGCGCTGGGAGGGGTGCCCGTCAGCAGCAGGCCGCACACCCAGCCGATGAGCGTGGCGCCGATGATGACGACCCCACCCATCGTCGGCGTCCCGCGCTTGGTGAAGTGCGCCGTCGGCCCGTCCTGCCGGATGAACTGCCCGTACTGCCGCCGGACGAGGAACCGGATGAACAGCGGCGTGCCGAGCAGCGCCACGAGCATCGAGATGCCACCGGAGATGAGGACGGCTCTCATGCGTCACCCGCCACCAGCCGGTCGCCGAGCTGCCACAGCCCGGCGCCGTAGGAGGACTTCACGAGCACGACGTCTCCCGCTCTCAGCTCGTCCGCGAGGAACGCGGCCGCTGCCTCCACGTCGTCGGCGAGCACCACCTCGTCGCCCCACGACCCCTCGTGGTTGGCGCCGTCCCGGATCGCGCGCGCGCCCTCGCCGACGACGACCGTGAGGTCGATGTTCAGCCGCACCACCAGGCGACCGATCGCGTCGTGCGCGGCGCGGTGCTCGTCGCCCAGCTCCAGCATCTCGCCCAGGACGGCGACCGACCGGCGCTCACGCCCTGCGATGACGGCGAGCGCCTTGAGGGCAGCGCGCATCGAGTCCGGGTTGGCGTTGTAGGAGTCGTCGACGACCGTCACGCCGTCGGCACGGTCCACGACGTGCATGCGGTGCGGCGACAGCGCGTCGGCCTGCGACAGCCCGGACGCGATGTCGTCGAGGTCCAGACCGACGGCGAGTGCCGCGGCGGCCGCCGCGAGCGCGTTGTGCACGTGGTGCTCCCCCACCAGGCGCAGCGTGACGTCCCGTGAGTGACGCTGGTCCCCGACGACGTGCACGAGCCGGAAGGACGCCCGACCGAGCGCGTCGAGCCGCACGTCCTCGACGCGCACCTCGGCGTCCGGCGCGGCACCGAACAGCACGACGGGTCCCGGTGCCTGCGCGGCCATGGCGCGCACCCGCGGGTCGTCGCCGTTGAGCACGGCTGTCCCGTCGGGCACCAGTCCGGCCACGATCTCGGCCTTCGCGCGGGCGACCGCGTCGATGCCGCCCCCGAAGCCGCCCAGGTGCGCCTGCCCCACGACGAGCACGACCGCGACGTCAGGAGGTGCGATGTCGGTCAGGTAGGTCAGGTGCCCCGGACCGCTGGCGCCCATCTCGAGCACGAGGAAGCGGGTCTGCTCGTCGGCCCGCAGCACCGTCAGCGGCAGCCCGATCTCGTTGTTGAAGGACCGCACCGGTGCGATCGTCGGACCGGCCGACCCGCACAGCTGGGCGAGCACGTCCTTGGTGGTCGTCTTGCCGACCGAGCCCGTCACCCCGATGACCCGCAGGCCGCTGCCGCCGGGCAGCGACGCCGCGTCGCGCAGCCGCACCAGCACGTCGCGGGCCAGGTCCCCGAGCGCCGCCTCGACGTCGGGGACGACGACGCACGGCAGGCCCGGCAGGGCTCGCGCGGCGAGCACGAGGCCGGCCCCGGCCGCGACGGCGCCTGCCGCGAAGTCGTGCCCGTCGACGTGCTCACCCGGCAGCGCGACGAACAACCCCCCGGGCAGCACCTCGCGCGAGTCGGTGACGACGGGTCCGGTCACGACGTGCTCGGGGGCGATGTCGCTGAGCGCGCCGTTCGTGGCGGCCGCGATCTCGGCCGCGGTGAGGGCGATCACGCGTGCTGCTCCCGGCCCTCGGCACGGGCTGCGAGGAACACGTCTCGGTCGTTGTAGCGGTGGAACACCCCGGCGATCTCCTGGGTCGGTTCGTGGCCCTTGCCCGTGACGATCACGGTGTCGTCCGGACCTGCCAGACGAAGGGCGTCGCGGATGGCCTGCGCGCGGCTGGTCGCCTCGTGCACGTCGGTCATGTCGGGGCGCACGTCGCGCACGCCCGCGAGGATGGCGGCCCGGATGGACGCGGGGTCCTCCGAGCGGGGGTTCTCGTCCGTCACGACGACGACGTCGGCGAGACGGGCGCCGATCTGCCCCATGATCGGGCGCTTGCCCCGGTCGCGGTCGCCGTCGGAGCCGTAGACGAGCACGAGCCGGCCCGGCGTGATCGGCCGGACCGCCTCCAGGGCGAGCACGAGCGCGTCCGGCGTGTGCGCGTAGTCGACGATGCACAGCGGCCAGCCGTCGACGCGCTCGACGACGCGCTCCATGCGGCCCGGGATCGAGTGCGCGGCCGCCACCGCGTCGATCGCGGCGGGCAGCGGGACGCCCGCGGCGTGCGCGAGCACGATCGCGAGCGCGGCGTTCGACACGTTCACGAGTCCGGGCAGCGGGCTGTGCGCCTCGTGCCGGGCGCCGCCCGGTCCGCGCAGCACGAACCGCGAGCCGACGCCGTCGAGGCCGATGTCCGCCTCGACGACCGCCCAGTCCGCACCGCCGGCCACGGGGGCCCCGACGTGGGTGCTCACGGTCTCGACGGGGATCGGCGACTCCTCGGCGAGCCGACGGCCCCACGCGTCGTCGACGACGACCACGCCGCGGCGCGCCTGCTCGGGGGCGAACAGCCGCGACTTGTCGCGGAAGTACCCCTCCATGTCGCCGTGGAAGTCGAGGTGGTCACGCTGGAGGTTGGTGAAGCCGACGACGTCGAAGCGCAGCCCGCGCACGCGACCCAGCGCGAGCGCGTGCGACGACACCTCGGTCGTCAGGGCGCCGGCACCGCGCTCGTGCGCGACCGCCATCAGCGCCTGCAGCACGGGTGCCTCGACGGTCGTGCGCGGGCTCTCGACGGCGTCCTCGCCGATGCGCAGCTCCACCGTGCCCAGCACCGCGGTGCGGGCGTGCACGGCGCGCAGCGCCGCGTCGACGAAGTAGGTCGTGGTCGTCTTGCCGTTCGTCCCGGTCACGCCGATCGTCACGAGCCGCGACGCCGGGTCGTCGAGCGCCCAGGCGGTCACGGGGCCCGCGAGCGCACGCGGGTCGTCGGCGACGAGCACGGGCACGTCCTGCGGGACCGAGCCGACACCGTCGCGGTCCGTCAGGACCGCGACGGCACCGCGCGCGACCGCGTCCGCGGCGAACCGCGCGCCGTGCACCTTCAGGCCGGGGACGGCCACGAACAGGTCGCCCGGCTCGACGTCGCTGCTGGACATCGTCACACCGGAGAACGTCCGGTCGGCGGGGGCGGCGCCGCTCGTCGGGAGGTCGAACGCGGCTGCGAGGTCGTCGACCCTGCGGACCTGCGGGCGCTCGGGACGGAGCCGGCCCAGGGGGGACGTCATGGGGAGGAATCTACCCCGCCGGCTCACTCCCACGTCGCGGGGAACAGCGTCGCCGGCGCTCCGGACGGCGCGATCCCGAGCTGCTGGAGCGCATACCCCGTGACCGTCGAGAAGACCGGTGCGGCCACCGTGCCGCCGTAGATCGACGACCGCGGGTTGTGCAGGATGACGGCCGTGACGACCTGCGGGTCGTCGACCGGCGCCACCCCGATGAACGACGCCGTGTACCCGCTCGGGTTGAAGCGCTGCGCCGTGCCGGTCTTGCCGCCGACGCGGTAGCCCGGGATGGCGCCGTCCTTGCCGGTCCCCTCGACGACCGCACTCTCCATCATCGACAGGACCGCCTGCGCGGTCTGCGGCGAGACCACCGCCGTCCCCTCCGCCGGCGCCTGCGGGGTGTACCGGCCGTCCGGGGCCGTCCACCCGGCGATGAGGCGCGGCGGCACCCGCACACCGTCGTTCGCGATGGTGGCGAAGACGCTCGCGACCTGCAGGGCGTTCACCGAGACCGCCTGCCCGTAGAGCACGGCGAACTCGTCGCGGCCGTGCCAGTCGGCGGGCGTCCGCAGCAGACCGGCCGACTCGCCCGGCATCTCGATGCCGGTGCGGGAGCCGAAGCCGAACGCCGACAGGTAGTGGTACCGCTGGTCCTTCGTGAGCCGCTGCCCGATGAGCACGGTCCCGACGTTGGAGGACTCCGCGAAGACACCGGTCGCCGTGAGCTTCTCGACGCCGTGGTCGTGCGAGTCCTTGATCGTCTCGCCGTGCGGCGTCGTCCAGCGGTCGGCGACCTCGAACGGCTCGGTCGGCTGGACGACGCCCTCCTCGAGCGCGGCCGCCATCGTCACGACCTTGCCGGTCGAGCCGGGCTCGAAGACCTCCGTGACGCTCTTGGACAGCGCCGTCGTCGCCTGGTCGCCGGGCGTGTTGGGGTCGAAGGGCACGGACTCGGCCAGGGCGAGCACCTCGCCCGTGATGCGCATCACGACGACGGCACCGCCGTCCGCGCCGGTCTCCGCCACCTTGGCGCGCAGCTGCTCCTCGGCCTTCCACTGCAGGTCGGAGTCCAGGGTCAGCCGCACCGACCGTCCGTCCTGCGCCGGGTTCGCCTCGCTCACCCCACCGGGGATGGGCTGACCGCCCTTGCCCCGCTCGAACCGCTCCTTGCCGGGCGTGCCCTTCAGGTCCCCGTGCAGGGCGTACTCCAGGCCCGCGAGCCCCTTGCCCTCCGAGTTCACGAACCCGACGATGTTGCCCGCGACGGTGCCCTTGGGGTACACGCGGTCGGCCACCTTCTCGACGCCGACGCCGTCGAGCCGCAGCGCGCGCACGGCGCGTGCCACGTCCGGCAGGACGTTGCGCGCGACGACGACCCAGCCGCGGTCGCCGACGAGGTCGCCGCCGAGCTCCGCGGCGTTCAGCCCCAGCACGGGCGCCAGCCGCGAGGCCACGCCCGCAGCACCGTCGAGCCCGTCGGACGAGCCCCGCGCGCGGTAGTTCTTCACCTGCTTCTGGTTGACGGTGACGTGGTACCGCTCGACCGACGTCGCGAGCACGACGCCGTTGGCATCCGTGATGTCGCCGCGCGCCCCGAGCACCTGCGCGGTCGTCATCCGCTTCTCCCGCGCCTCCTGGGCGATCTGCGGACCGGTGATCCCCTGGACGTACACGAGGCGCCCCGCGAAGGTCACGAGCACCAGCAGCAGCACCGTGACGAGCCCGATCATGCGCGGGCGCGACGCGACGACGGCGCGCTCGGACGGCGGCGCTGACGGGCGCGACCCGCCGCGGCCGGGCGCGGGCGTCGTCGCCGTCCGACGCGGCGCGACGCCCGTGCGGCCGGCGGACGCCGCGGGAGGCGTCCGTCGCCGCGGCACCGTGCTGCTGCGCTCGCTCACGCCGCCCACGGTGCCACGGCGGGGCGCGGGCGCCGGGGCGACGCGCGGCTGCGCGCCGACAGCCTGCCGACGCGCCCCGGAAGGGCGGGCGACAGGCTGACGGGGGGCGCCGGCACCGCCGGTCGTCCGGGTGCTCATCCGCCCGCGGGTGCCGGAGCCCCCTGGACGCTGCCGTCCGCGAGCCGCAGCCAGCCGGTCCCGTTGGCCTCCACCATGCCCAGGCGGCGGGCCTCGGCGGCGAGCGCCGTGGGTGCCGACCGGGCGTCCTGCTGCGCGACGAGGTCCATGCGGTCCTGCTGCAGCCGGCCGAGCTCGTTGGACAGCTCGTAGCGCTCGAACGCGAGCGACGCCATCTGCGTGTTGAGCAGGAGCGCCGCCAGCAGCGCACCACCGAGCACCGCCATGCACGCCAGCACGAACGGGACCCGCGAGCGCGCCTGGTCGGGGGCCCGGACGACCCGCAGCCGTGGCGGCGGAGCGACGGCCGGGCGCGCGGGCAGCGGGTACGCCCGCGCAGCCCCGGTACGGGCAGCGGCCTGGGGCAGTGCGCTCATGCGGCTCTCCTCGGGGTGCGCAGGTGGTCGGGTGTCGGACGCAGCCGTTCGGCCGCGCGCAGGCGGACGGACTGGGCGCGGGGGTTGCGGGCGAGCTCGGCCTCGTCGGCCTCCTCCGCACCGCGCGTGAGCAGCCGCAGGTACGGCGTGTGGGTCGTCGGCTCGACCGGCAGGTCCGGCGGCGCGCTCGACGTGGCGCCGACCGCGAGCGCGCGCTTGACGAGCCTGTCCTCGAGCGACTGGTACGACTCGACGACGATCCGGCCACCGACCGCGAGCGCCTCGATCGCCGCCGGCAGCGCCCGCTCGAGCGCCGCGAGCTCGCCGTTCACCTCGATCCGCAGCGCCTGGAACGTGCGCTTGGCCGGGTGCCCGCCGGTGCGACGCGTCGCCGCCGGGACGCCGGCACGCACGATGTCCACGAGCTCGGACGTGCGCGTCAGCGGCGCCCGCTCCCGGCGTCGCACGATGCCGCGCGCGATCCGCGAGGCGAACCGCTCCTCGCCGTACACCCGCAGCACACGGGCGATGTCGCGCTCGTCGTACGTGTTGAGCACGTCGGCGGCCGTGAGGCCGGTCGTCGGGTCCATCCGCATGTCGAGCGGCGCGTCGTGCGCGTACGCGAAGCCGCGCTCCGCCTCGTCGAGCTGCAGGGACGACACGCCGAGGTCCATGAGCACGCCCTGGACCGCGGGCAGCCCGAGGTCGTCCAGGACGTCGCCGATCTCGTCGTACACGGCGTGCACGCCCGTGAACCGGTCCCCGAACGGAGCCAGCCGGGCGCTCGCGAGCGCGAGCGCCTGCGGGTCCCGGTCGATCCCGACGACCCGCACGCCCTCGAACGCCCGCAGCACGCCCTCGGAGTGCCCACCCATGCCGAGCGTGCAGTCGACCAGCACGGCACCGGGCGCCTCGAGGGCGGGCGCCAGGAGGTCGATGCACCGCTGCAGGAGGACCGGCAGGTGCCGCGACCCCGTCTCGGGCTGCTCGTCCATCGGTTCCCCCTCTCCCCTTCGGCACTGGTGATGGTGCTGGTGTGACAGATGGTGCTGGTGTGACTGGTGATACATGTGGATGGCCGAACGATCCCTCCACCGTCCGGCCAGATCCCCCACCGACCCTCTGGCGCCGGGGAAGTGGCGTCAGAGCGGACGGGGGGAGGTCTCGTCGGGCGGAGTGAGGGTGCGGGTCGGGGAGCTACGGAGCCGCCCCCGGCGAGCGGGGAGGGAACAGCGGCTGCGGGCGGTCTGGAGGTGCGGTGCGCGGTGGCCCAGCGGGCCGGCCGACGGCTCAGAACGGGCCGTTCGGGAAGACCTCCTCGGTCGTGTCGGCGTAACCCGCCTCCTGCTCGGACAAGTAGGTCTCCCACGCGGTGAGGTCCCAGATCTCGACGCGGGTACCGGTGCCGATGACGGCGACGTCCCGGTCGAGGCCGGCGTACGTGCGCAGCATCGGCGGGATGGAGATGCGGCCCTGCTTGTCCGGGAGCTCGTCGCTCGCCCCGGACAGGAACACGCGCAGGTAGTCCCGCGCCTGCTTGCTCGTGACGGGCGCGGTCCGCAGCTGGTCGTGCATCCGACGGAACTCGTCCATCGGCAGCACGAACAGGCAGCGCTCCTGCCCGCGCGTCATGACGAGACCGCCGGCCAGCTGCGGCCGGAACTTCGCCGGGAGGATGAGGCGTCCCTTGTCGTCGAGACGTGGTGTGTACGTCCCGAGGAAGGGCGCGAAGGAGCCGTAGGCACCTGTCGGGTCATACGTCACCTCACTCCTCTCCTGGTCCTCGTCGACGTCCGTCGGCCCCCTGCGCACGTGGCCGTCCCGGCACTGCGGACCACCTCGCGGACGAGGTGCTCCCGGTCTCTCCACGTGCCTCCACGGTACTCCACTTCCCTCCACCACCGTCTTGTCAAGACCCCAAGTTCACCCGTCCGATGAGCGTCTTCGCAGGTCACCGACGTGGAGGGAAGTGGAGGGCTCGGCGCGTCACTTCGAGGCGGAAATCGTTCGCCGTCGCGAGATCCCCGGACGAACCGGTGGCAAGACGGCAATCCGACGTCCCGCGACACCCGGAGACCACGCGCCGGGGTCCCCCGGGGAGCGAAGTGGAGGGTTCCGGGGCGCGCACCGAACGGGCCGCGCTCGCTTGGGCCGTCCGGGTGCAGGCCCTCCCCCGGACGCCCGGGACCGGGCACAGCGGGTGAACCTCGCCCCATCCGGGCGGCAGCGTGCGTACTCTCGTCCCAGTCCGCCAAGGGAGTCGCACCCATGCAGTCACTGCCGTCACCGGATGAGCTCGACCGGCTCGTCGACACCACAACCCGCCTGCGGGCCGGCATCGAGTCGGTCATCACCGGGCGGCCCGAGCTGGTCCGGACGTCGCTGGCAGTCCTGCTCGCCGAGGGGCACCTGCTCCTCGAGGACGTGCCCGGCGTCGGCAAGACCACGCTGGCCAAGGCGATCGCGCGCAGCATCGACGCCCCGGTCGGCCGCATCCAGTTCACGCCCGACCTGCTCCCGAGCGACCTGACCGGCGTCAACATCTTCCGCGCCCAGACCCACGAGTTCGAGTTCCGCCCGGGCCCGGTGTTCGCGCACGTCGTCATCGGCGACGAGATCAACCGCGCCTCCCCCAAGACGCAGTCCGCGCTGCTGGAGTGCATGCAGGAGGCGCAGGCGACCGTCGACGGGCGCACGTATCCCCTGCCCCGGCCGTTCCTCGTGATCGCCACGCAGAACCCCGTGGAGATGGAAGGCACCTACCCGCTGCCCGAGGCGCAGCGCGACCGCTTCATGGCCCGCCTCACCGTCGGGTACCCGAGCGTCGAGTCCGAGCTCGACATGCTCGACCTGCAGGAGGACTCGGACCCGTTCGCGCGGCTCCGTCCAGTCACGGACGCCGCCGAGATCCAGGGCTTCATCGACGTCGCGAGGAGGCTCTACGCCGCACCCGGCGTGAAGCGGTACATCGTGGGCCTGGTCACCGCGTCCCGCGACGACGCGGGTCTGCGGCTCGGGGCCTCGCCCCGCGCCTCCATCCAGCTGCTGCGTGCCGCCAAGTCGCTCGCCGCGATGTCGGGTCGCGACCACGTCCTGCCCGACGACGTCCAGGAGCTCGCCGTCCCCGTCCTGGCCCACCGGCTGCTGCCGAGCACGGAGTCGCGACTCTCCGGCCGCACGACCCAGGACGTCGTCACGGACATCGTCGCGCGCACCCCACTGCCCGTCGCCGAGCCCGTCGCCCGGGCGCGGCGCGCGCTGGGCTGATGCATCGGCGTCCGACGGCGCGCGGCTGGGCGCTCGCTGCCGCGGGCGTCATCGCGCTCCAGGCCGGGATCGGGCTCGGTTCGCTCGACCTCGTCCGTATCGGCATCCTGCTCGTCGCGGTCCCGGTGACGGTCTTCCTGGCTGAGATCGTGCTGGACGCCGTGCGGGGTCGTCGCGGCCTCGAGGTGCACCGGGAGGTCCGGCCCGACCCCGTGCACGCCGGCCAGGACGCCGACGTCCTCGTCGACATCCGCGCGACCGACCGCGCCGGCCGAGCACGCCTGGCCGGGCTGCGCTTCTCCGAGCAGGCGGCCGTCGAGCTCTCCGGCGGTCGGGCGCTGCGCGCCCGCGTCGCCCGGCGTGCCGACCACGCCACCGTCCGTTACCCGGTGCGGGCCACGCAGCGCGGACGCTGGCCGCTCGGGCCCCTGGTCGTCACCCGGACCGACACGTTCGGGGTCGTGCGCTCGCGCACCACGCTCGGACCCGAGTCCCAGGTCGCCGTGTGGCCCGCCGTCGTCGCGCTGCCGGCACCGTCCGACGTGCTCGTCGGGGAACCGGACCGCGTGGCGCTCGGGGCGCGGACACCGTCGACCGACGACGCCAACCTGCGCGACTACCGCGAGGGCGACGACCTGCGCCGCGTGCACTGGACGTCGAGCGCACGGCGCGGGACCATGCTCGTCCGGTCCGACGAGCGGGCCGGCATGCGTCCCGTGTCCGTGCTCCTCGACCTGCCCGTGCGGTCGGCCGCGACCGAGTGGACGATCTCCCTCGCGGCCTCGATCGCGCTCGCGATGCTCGACAGCGGACATCCCGTACGCCTCGCCGCGTCCGGCTTCCGCGGTGGGCCGGGCGCCGGCACGACGCGTGACTCGTCGCCGTACGTGCACGCCCGCCAGGGACCCGAGTCGCGAGCGGCACTCCTCGACCTGACACTGGACCTCATGCCGGCTCGCACGTCCAACGACGCGGAGGCCGCTCTGCTCGACGCCGTCCGGATGCTCGACACGACCCAGGCCGCCGGTGAGATCGTCGTGGCGGTCGTGGGGCCGTTGTCAGCGGCCGGCTGTGGCGCGCTCGCGCACGTCGCCGACGTCGCGCAGGGCTGGGCGGTCGTGCGCGCCGACGGCCGTCACGCGGGCGACGCCCGGGACGCGCACCACACCGCGACCGTCCTGCGGCGTTCCGGCTGGCGCGTCGCGGAGGCCACCACGGACGAGAGCCTCGTCGAGTGCTGGCTCCGACTGCTGGGGAACGGACGATGAACCCGACACCGGAGCAGGGCGCGCGCGCGGTCCTCGGGACGGCGCTCTGCGTCCTGGCGACCTGGGCCAGCCTCCTCGCGCTCACCGGACTGGTCGCCGGCAGCCGGTGGTTCGCGGTCGCGTGCGGCGGCGTGCTGGTCGTCGCCGTGGCGACCACCCTCACGCGCGCCGCCACGCGCCGCTGGTGGGCCCCGACCGCCGTGGGGGCGACGGTCGCGCTCGTCGGCCTGGTGCTGCGCTACGGCGCACCTCCGGGCCGCCCGCAGTTCCTGCCCGACCTCGACGCCGCCGGACGGGCCTGGGCGACCGCACGGCAGGGCGTCGCGGTCGTCAACGACTCGTTCGTCCCCATGCCCGACGTGCGCCCCGGCGAGATGCTGCTCGTCGTCGGTGGCCTCGCCGTCTACCTGCTGGTCGACGCCGCGGTGCTGACGCTGCGGGTGCCGGCCGTGAGCGGCCCACCGCTCCTCGCGCTGTGGGTCCCGGGGATCGTCCTGGGATTCCCGGCCGGCGCCGCGCCGATGTTCTGGACCGCCGCGGGTTACCTCGCCCTCCTCGCGTACGGCGCCGCGCCACTGCACGCGCACGCGGGGCGGCTGCAACGTGTCGGCACCGCGACCGCCGCCGCGGTCGCGCTCGCGGGCACCGCCATGGTCGCCGGGCCACCGATCATGGACGTCCCTGGGTGGGCCAGCCTCGCACTGCCGACGTTCGGTGACGGCCCGGTGGGCCCGTTGGAGCTCAGCGACGACCTCGACCTGCGCGAGAGCCTCGGGATGCGCTCGTCGCAGGTCGTGCTCACGTACCGCGTGAGCGACCCGTCCGCGCCGCAGGGGCTCGGCGCCGGTGACGCGCAGGACGACACCGCCGCGAGCGACACGACGGAGCTCGGGCTCGACGCGGAGGGTGCCACCCCGGCACCGGCCGCCGGGCCGGCCGTCGACGCGCGGCTCGTCGGGCCGCTGCGCGCGTTCACGATGGCGACGTTCGACGGACGGCAGTGGGAGCGGACGGAGAACGAGGCGCTGGAGATCTGGGACCCGGCGGCGTTGCTCTCGTCCGACCCGCGGCTCGTCGGGACGCCGCCCGACCCCGCCGCCGGCACGCTCGCCCAGGTGGACCTCGAGGTGGGGGCGCTGCGGGAGCGCCGCCTTCCGGTCAGCACGTTCCCGCGCACGGTCACCGTCGACGGGCAGTGGGGATACGACTCCCTGCGCGACGAGGTAGTCGGGCAGCGGTCGACGGGCGACGGGCTGACCTACTCCATGCTCGTCCAGGTGCCCACGCTCACCGCGGCGGACCTGCGGACCACGGACGTCGGGACGCCCCCCGAGAGCGACCTGTACACCGAGGTGCCGGACTCCGCGCACCGCCAGGACATCGCCGCGCTGGCGGCCGAGGTGACCGCGGACGCCGTCGGTCCGTACGACCAGGCGCTCGACCTGCAGACGTGGCTGCGCTCGGTGGCCAACTTCACGTACGACACGCGCGTCCCGCCTGCCCGCTCGTCCGACGCCGTGTGGGACTTCCTCGAGGACCGTCGCGGCTACTGCGTGCAGTTCGCCACGGCGATGGCGATGATGGCGCGGACCCTCGACATCCCGTCCCGCATCGGTGTGGGGTTCCTGCCCGGCGAGCGGAACGACGACGGCACGTACGTCGTCACCGGACGCCTCGCCCACGCCTGGCCCGAGCTGTACTTCGACGGGCTGGGATGGGTGCGGTTCGAGCCGACGCCTGCCTCGCAGAGCGGGCCTCCCCCCGCCTGGGCGGACCCTTTCAGTGGCATCGCGGCTCCCGGCTCGGTCCCCGAGGAGCTTGCGGCGAACCGACCGACAGCACTGCCGAGCGGCGCGGCCACCGCGCCGTCCACCGCGTCGCCCGCCGCCGAGGACCAGGACGATTCGTGGGCTCCCGCGGCGATCGCGGCCGGGCTCGTCCTGCTCGCGGCCGGGACGGCGGTGGTCCTCGTCCTCCGCGTGCGCCGCCGGCGGCGACGCGTCATGACGCCGGAGGACGCGTGGAGAGCCCTGCAGCGCGAGCTCGCGCGTGCCGACGTGCGGTGGTCCGACGCGACGAGTCCCCGAGGTGCCGTGCGCGAGGTCCAGCGCGCAGTGGACGCCCGCAGCGGGCGTGAGCTCGACGCGTCCGCGCGTGACGCCCTGGAACGACTCGCGCACGTCGTCGAGCAGGCCCGTTACGCACCGTCACCGCCCGAGCACCGCACGGACGACCTGGATCGGTGGGTCCAGGAGGTGCGGGCCGGGGTGCGCACGGCGCTCGCTCAGGACGCGCCGGCACCCGTCACGACGAGCGCCTGACGGTAGCGGCGCGCTACCTGGTCAGCGACCGCCGCCTTCGCGGCGGCGGTCCCACCGCTCCTCGAGCCGCGACATGAACCCACGCTTCTTCGACGCGGGGGCCGACGCCCGGCGCACCGAGCCGTCCGGGGCGACCGTGCCCTGCGGGCCGGCACGTTCGGCGCGCGGCACGGCGAACGCGAACGCGACCGCCGCGAACATCACGACGAACCCGATCGCCCCGACCCAGGGCTGCGACGTCGCGGCGCCGATGACGAGCAGCAGCAGCCCTGCTGCCGCCCCCACCCCGGCGACGACGTAGCGCGTGACGGGACGGTGCCCGCCGCGTCGCGTGAGCGTGTTGGCGAGTCGAGGGTCGTCAGACGTGAGCTGTCGCTCCATCTGCTCCAGCACGCGCTGCTCGTACTCGGAGAGTGGCATCCGGACCCCCGTCGCACTCCGGTGGACTATGTGGCCTCAGGATAGATCGGCTGGCACCAAGGTGGTAGTCGAGCGACCGTAGGCAGGGCGATCATCATGCGGCACGCACGGGGGTGTCCGCCACCGCCGGGCATGTCTGGCCCGGGGTTTCACCTGCCGGCGACCGCGGACGGCAGGACCCGAGCCTCGTCCTGCGCCGCGAGCGCGTCGCGGACGGCGTCCACGAGGTCCTCCGCGGCGCACAGGGCGCGCTCGGCCCGCGCGGGCGTGACGAGCTCGAAACGGCCCGCGTCGACCGCCGAACGCAGCGTCGCGGCCTGCGCGAACAGGGCCGAGAACGTGTGCAGCTCCGGCGCGACCGCGTCGAGCATCCCCCACACCGTGCGCGGCGCCCCCCGGCCCGCCGGTCGACCACGGGCCTCGACGAGCGCCGCACCCGCCCGCAGCGCGGCCAGGTGCGCGTGCGAGAACATCTCCCACGGCTCCCCGGAGAACTGCGCGGCGAGCAGCTCGGCGTCGGCCCGACTCAGCAGCTCGGCGCTCTGGGGCAGCGCCGTCGACGGGTGCAGTGCGCTCAGCCGACCGCTCATCGGTGCCACCTCCTCTCGCGACGGACGACCCGCCTCTCTCATCTTCGAACACCTGTTCGACGACGTCAATACCTCGGGGACCCGAGCACGTCCGACGCTCCTGCTGACCGCCCGCGTGCGCCGATCTCGGGCGGCACCACGTACCGTGACGGGGTGGCTGCCCGACGTCGCGACCCATCGTCCCGCCGACCACTGACATCCCGGTCCGCGCCGGGCGCGCCCTCCTGGCCGGACGGGCCGGTGGCGGTGGCGACGGGCACCGTCGAGGTGGTGCCCGAGCCCGGGCGCCCACGTGCCGCGACGCTTCTGGTGAACGGCGTCCCCAGCTCGTTCGTCGACCTCGACGACCCCGGCCTCCTCGACTTCGAGTACATGCAGCAGGCCGCTGCGGTCGTCGAGGTCGTCGCCGGACGCCGCGCCGACCTCGCGGTCCTGCACCTGGGGGCCGGCGGGTGCGCTCTCGCGCGGGCGCTCGCCCACCGGTATCCCGAGGCGCGCCAGCTGGCGGTCGAGCTGGACGGCGACCTCGCGCGGCTGGCCCGCGAGTGGTTCGACCTGCCGCGCGCACCCCGCCTGCGGCTGCGCACGGGCGAGGCGCGCGCGGAGCTCGCCCGCCTCCCGGACGCGACGTACGACGTCGTCGCCCGCGACGTGTTCGCGGGAGACCGCACACCTCCGCACCTCACGACGGTGGAGTTCGCCCAGGACGCCCGCCGCGTGCTGCGGACGGGGGGCGTCTACGTCGCCAACTGCGCCGACCGTCCGCCGCTCTCGCTGGCGAAGGCGGAGCTCGCCACGCTCTCGACCGTCTTCGCGCACGTCGGGGTGGTGGCCGAGCCCGCCCAGCTGCGCGGCCGGCGGTACGGCAACCTCCTGCTGGTGGCCACGGACGACCCCGCCCTGCTCGACGACGCCGGCCTGGCCCGCGGGCTGCGCACGCTGCCCGTCCCTGCCCGGCTGCTCTCCGGCGACGAGGCGCGGGCCCTGGCGGGCGCGGCGGCACCGCTGCGCGACCCGCAGGCCGCCGCCGTCACCGGCGACGTGCTGCCCGACTGACGCCCTGGACGCAGCACAGGGCCGCACCCTCGCGGGTGCGGCCCTGTGCCTACGCAGACCCCGGCCGGAACCGGGGACGGGTCACAGCGGGCGGACGTGCTCCGCCTGCGGACCCTTCTGACCCTGCGTGATCTCGAACTCCACGCGCTGCCCCTCGTCGAGCGAGCGGTAACCCTGCGTGTCGATGGCCGAGTAGTGGACGAAGACGTCGGCGCCGCCGTCGTCCTGGGCGATGAACCCGAAGCCCTTCTCGGCGTTGAACCACTTGACCGCGCCCTGTGCCATGTCCCGCATCCTTCTGTCCCACCGGGTGACCACCACGGGCCCGATGCCCGCAGCGTGCCGCAGCGCTCACGTCCAGCACCGGGTGGTCCGGTCCCCGCCGCTCCGGGGACCCGAGGGAGCCTCGCACCCGCGAACCCCGAAGGGAGACGGGCAGCAGACCGGTCGAGCGTCCGTACGTCACTGCAACGGCTGCATCCTTGCACGACCGATGTGGCGTACGCCACGCCGACGTGGACGTCCGTCCCGCTCGCCTCGACAACGATCCGGTCACGACAGCGGACCGGACCCGGCCCGTCAGGCCGTCCCGTCACCGCCGTCGGGCGGCTCCGCCTGCTCGGCGAGGAACCTCTCGAGCTCCGCACCGATCTCCTCGGCCGTCGGCAGGTCGGTCGCCTGCGCCAGCAGGCTGGTCCGCCCGACGCTGCGCGTGAACGCGTCGTACTGCTCCTCGAGGGCCTGCACGACCGCGGCGACCTCGGTCGAGCCCTCGACCTGCCGCTCGATCTCGCGCAGCGACTCCGCCGCCGCCGGCTGGAGCGCGGCGAGCCCGAGGTCGAGCCCCGTGGCACGCTCCACGTGGCGCAGCCCGGCGAGGCCGGCGCTGGGGAACGGTGCCTGCGCGAGGTAGTGCGGCACGTGCACCGCGAAGCCCATCGCGTCGTGCCCCGACTCCCCCAGGCGCATCTCGAGCAGTGCCGAGGCGCTGCCCGGCACCTGGACGGTGCCGAAGAACGACGTGTGGTCCGCGACGAGCTCGGGGCGCGTCGCGTGCGCCGTCACGGACACGGGCCGCGTGTGCGGCACCGCCATGGGGATGCCGTGCAGGCCGACGACGAGGGGCACGTCGAACCGCTCCACGACCTGTCGCACCGCCGCGACCCACCGCTCCCACTGCGTGTCCGGCTCGACGCCGTGCAGCAGCAGGTACGGCACGCCCTGGGCGTCCTCGAGCAGGTCGACTGCGAGCTCGGGGGCCGCGTAGTGCGTCCACCCGGAGTCGAACGTCATGACAGGCCGACGTGAGCGGTAGTCGACGAGCTGGTCGACGTCGAACGTCACCAGCCGGCGGCTGGGGCCCATGCCGACGAGGTGCTCGACGGCGACCTGGCCGGCGTGCCCGGCATCGACGAATCCCTGCAGGGCGTGCACCAGAACGGGCGCGGCGCCGTTGCGGGCCGCGGCGTCCACACGCTCGGCCGCGTCGACGTCCACGTCGTAGATGTCCCGGGGGTCAAGCATCGATGTCCACTCGCCTCTCGTCTGCGGTCGAGTGGTACAACGCCTCCGCCGCCGGGTCTCTTCCCCGGACCTGCGCGTCAGCGGCCGGGCAGGCGCACGACCTCGACGAAGAACTCGTCGATCTGGCGCACCACGTCGATGAAGCGGTCGAAGTCCACGGGCTTGGTCACGTAGGCGTTGGCGTGCAGCGAGTAGCTGCGCACGACGTCCTCCTCGGCTTCGGACGTCGTCAGGACGACCACCGGGATGGAGCGCATCCGCTCGTCGGACTTCATCGCCTCGAGGACCTCCCGACCGTCCATCCGCGGCAGGTTGAGGTCGAGCAGCACGAGGTCCGGCGTCGGGGCGTCCGCGTGCTCGCCCTCCTTGCGGAGGAACTGCAGCGCACTGACGCCGTCGGCCACCACCGACAGGCGGTTGCGCACCTTGTTGTGCTCAAACGCCTCGCGCGTCATGAGGACGTCTCCCGGGTCGTCCTCGACCAGCAGGACGTCGATCACCTTCTGCTCCGACATGTCAGCTCCGTCTCTCGTTTCCGTCAGCCGGCACGTCGTGCCCGCCGACGAGCGTCTCGTCCCCGTCCGCGGGCGTCTCGCGCCCGCCCTCGGGTGTGTCCTCGCCGTCGAGCGTGTCGCTCCCGGTGGCCGGGGTCTCGTCCGCGGTCACCGGCAGCGTCCACCGGACGGTGGTGCCCTCGCCGTCGGTCTGCGGGATCCAGATGCGGCCGCCGTGGTACTCGACGATCTTCTTGCACAGTGCCAGCCCGATGCCCGTGCCCTCGTAGACGTCCTTGGCGTGCAGGCGCTGGAAGATCACGAAGACCCGCTCGACGTACTGCGGGTCGATGCCGATCCCGTTGTCCCGCGCCTCGATCTCCCAGGCGCCGTCGACCCGGCGCGCCGAGACGTGCACCCGCGGAGCACGGTCGGGGTGCCGGAACTTCACGGCGTTCCCGACGAGGTTCTGGAAGAGCTGGACGATCAGCGGCTCCTCGGCGCGGACCACGGGCAGGTCGCCGTGCGTGACGACGGCACCCGCTTCCTCGATCCGCTCCGAGAGCTGGTCCTGCGCGCGCTGGAGCGCCGCTGCGAGGTCGACGTCGACGACCTCGCCCCCGACGCGGCCGACGCGAGAGAACCCGAGCAGGTCCTGGATGAGCCGCTGCATGCGCTTGGCCCCGTCGACCGCGAAGTCGATGTACTGGTCCGCGCGCTCGTCGAGCTGACCGCCGTAGCGCTTCTGCAGGAGCTGCGTGAAGCTGGCGACCTTGCGCAGCGGCTCCTGCAGGTCGTGCGACGCCACGTACGCGAACTGCTCGAGGTCGCGGTTCGAGCGACGCAGCTCCTCGGCCTGCTCGGTGAGCCGCTGGTGCGCGTCGGATATCTCCTGGCGGGACGAGCGCAGCTCGGCGAGCTGCGTGACCAGACCGAGCCGCATCTGCTCGACGTCGGCCGCCAGCTCCTCGAGCTCGCCGGGCCCCTCGACACGCACGACCTGGCTGAGATCACCCTCCGTCACGGCGCGGCTCGCCTGACCGAGCTGTGTCACCGGCACCAGGACCCACCGGCGCAGCGCGAACCACAACGACGCCCCTGCCACGACGGCCGCGAGGACGAGCAGCAGCACGAGGGCCCCGGTCGCCGACGTCCACCTCGCCAGCTCGGACACCGCGCCCGCCCGGCTGGTGCGGACCTCCTGCACGTAGGACTCGACCGCGGCCCGCGCGTCGTCGAACAGCACCTGGCCCGCCTCGACGTCCTGCGGCGTGACGGCGCCCGTCCCTCCCTCGCGCACCTCGGCGACCAGCGGTGCGGCGAAGTCCTGGTGCCACCGTTCGGCGGCTGCCGCAGCGGCCCGCGCCTTCGCGACGAGGTCGGCGTCGGGCGCGTCCTGCTCCAGCTCCGAGGCCAGCATCGTGAACGAGACCTCGGACTCGAGCGACCTCTCGTACGGCTCGAGGCTGATCTCGTTGCCGGTGAGCGCGAAGCCGCGGACCGAGGTCTCGGCGTCCAGCAGGCGCGTGTACGCGGCGTCCGCGCCGGTCACCGCCTCGAAGTACAGATCGGTCACCTCCTGCTGGGCCGCCAGGGTCCGCGCGAGAACGAACCCCGCCAGCACCAGCACGACGCCCAGCAGCGCGCCCGCGGTCACCAGCAGCAGCGTCAGGCGGCGTCGCAGCGTCGTGGCACCTCGGGGCGAGGCTCCGACCGTCGCCGGGCTCATCCGTCCCACCCGATCAGCACGACGGCCGCGTCGTCGACGAGGTCTCCGCCGTGCAGCGCACGCACACCGGAGAGCATCCGCCCCAGCACGGGGTCCTCGTCGGGCCGGACGTCGCCGTCCGTCTCGACCACTCCGCGCACCGTCCGGTCGACGACCTCGAGGAGCCCGGCCTTGCCGAGCCGCCTGGTCCCGTCCCCGACCGTGGCCTCGAGAACCCCGTCGGTGTAGAGCAGCAGGCGCCAGGACTCGCCGAGGTCGAGCCGCTGCGCGGGCCAGCCGCCGCCCACCGGGATGCCGAGGGCCCGCCCCCGCTGACCGGCGGGGAGCAGGACCGCGGGTGGTCCCAGACGCAGCGGGACGGGGTGCCCCGCCAGGTACAGGTCCGCACGGCGCCGGTCGGGCTGCACGGCGAGCATCGAGACCGTCGTGAAGATCTCCGGCTGCGAGCGCTCCGCCGCCAGGACACGCTCGAGCAGGCCGAGGATGTCGTCGGCGGGGATCTCGGCGAGCACCAGCGTGCGCCATGCCGTGCGCAGGGTCGCACCCAGCGCGGCCGCGTCGGGGCCATGGCCGCACACGTCGCCCACCATGGCCAGGACGGACCCGTCGGGGCGTTCCACGACGTCGTAGAAGTCGCCGCCGAGCAGCCCGTCACGGCCCGCGCGGTACCCGACGCGGACCTCCAGCCGGTCGTCCGTCACGGCCGGCGTCGGCAGCAGCGCACGCTCCAGACGGGTCGTCTCCGCTGCGCGGACGAGGCTCCGGTAGAGGGCGCGGCCCGTGTCGTCGAGACGACGGCGCTGCACGGCGTACCGCACGGCCCGGGCCAGCAGACCGGGCTCGACGTCGCTCTTGACGAGGAAGTCCTGCGCCCCCGCGGCAACGGCCTCGATGCCGGCGTCCGTCCCGGTCAGTCCCGTCAGGACGACGACGGGCGGTGCGCCCGCCGCGAGCACGCGCTGCAGGGCGCCGAGCCCCGTCGCGTCCGGCAGGCCCAGGTCGAGCAGGACGCAGTCGGCGTCGAGGTGCATCAACGCCTCGTCCACCGTGCGCACCCACACCGTCTCGTGCGACAGGCCGCCGTCCTGGAGGTGCTCGCGCACGAGCACCGCGTCGCCCTCGTCGTCCTCGACCACGAGGATGCGCAGGGGCTTGCCGTCGTCGCCGGGTGCACCGGACTGCACGTCCTTCTCGGGCGCCTCAGAGCCGTGCACGTCCGTCCCTTCGTCGGTGTCGACGCACTGTAAGGCAGGAGCGGTTCGGAGACGTACTGCTGAGCGCGCGTCGTTTCGTGCCACGCACGGGTGGCGACGGCGGATAATGGACGGTCGCCCGTGAGGGCGGGGCGCCACGAGACCGTTCGGGGCGTCGCGACCGGGCGTGCGACCCGGCGCCTGGAGGGGTGCGGGCGGTGGCATCGATCGACAGCGAGCTCAAGGGCGAGCAGCAGGTCGTCGACGGGCTGTACCGACGTCTCGACGAGCTCCGCGAGCAGTCACGCCGACGCCTCGCGGCCGTGCGACGCGCCGGACCGTCGGGCTCGCCCCAGAACCGCTCCGAGCGCGACGCCTTCGCGACGCTGTACGAGGACAGGCTCGCGCAGCTGGAGTCGGTGGAGGACCGTCTGGCGTTCGGGCGCCTCGACCTGCGGGACGGCGAGTGCCGGTACATCGGGCGCATCGGGCTGAACGACGAGGAGCAGACGTCGTTGCTCACCGACTGGCGCGCCCCTGCCGCCCAGGCGTTCTACCGGGCGACGGCTGCGCACCCCGACGGTGTCGTGCGACGCCGCCACCTGGTCACCGCGGGTCGACGTGTGACGGGCCTCGAGGACGACGTGCTCGACCTCGACGCGCTCGCCGAGGCCGGCATCGACCCGGCGTCGCTGGCCGGGGCCTCGGGCGAGGGTGCGCTGCTGGCCGCGCTGGGCGCCGCACGCACCGGCCGGATGGGCGACATCGTCGCGACGATCCAGGCCGAGCAGGACGCGGTCATCCGCTCGCCGCTGACGGGCGCGCTCGTCGTGCAGGGCGGGCCTGGCACCGGCAAGACCGCCGTGGCGCTGCACCGCGCAGCGTACCTGCTCTACGCGCACCGCCGGCTCCTGGAACGTTCCGGCGTGCTCATGGTCGGGCCGACGCGCACCTTCCTGCGCTACATCGACCAGGTGCTGCCGTCCCTGGGCGAGACCGGCGTCGTCACCGCGACGATCGCCGACCTCTACCCGGGCGTCGAGGCGCGCGGGACGGAGCCGGCCGAGGTCGCGCGCCTCAAGGGCAGCGCCGTCATGGCGAGCGTCGTCCGGCGTGCGGTCCGGCAGCGTCAGCGCGTCCCGCAGCGCGCCACGCGCGTCCGTGTCGACGGGCGGACGGTCGTCGTGCGCCCCCAGGACGTCGCCGCCGCGATCGCCCGGGCACGCCGCCAGAACCGTCCGCACAACCAGGCGCGCGTGACGTTCGTCCGCGACATGCTCGCCCGGCTCGCCGAGCAGTACGTCCAGCAGCTCGGGTGGGACGTGCCGCCCGAGGACCGCGCGGAGATCATCGAGGACCTGCGGACGACCCGCGAGATCCGCATCGCCCTGAACCTCGCGTGGATGCCGTTGACGCCGCAGGGGCTCCTCACGGACCTGTGGACCAAGCCGCACCGCCTGGAGGCCGCGGCACCCCAGCTGTCCGCGGACGAGCGGGCCGCGCTGGCCCGGCCGGCCGACGCACCGTGGACGCCGGCGGACGTGCCGCTGCTCGACGAGGCTGCGGAGCTGCTCGGTGAGGACGACCAGGCGGCCCGTGCACAGGCCCGCGCGGACGCGGAGCGCCAGGCCGCCGAGGTCGAGTACGCCCGCCAGGTGCTGCGCTCGACGGGCGCCGGCGACCTGGTGTCGGCCGAGGCGCTCGCCGGTCGTTTCGCGAGCACCGGCCCGTCGCTGACCACCGCGGAGCGCGCGGCGGCGGACCGGACGTGGACCTACGGCCACGTGGTCGTGGACGAGGCGCAGGAGCTGTCCTCGATGGCGTGGCGCGCGCTACTGCGACGGGTGCCCACCCGGTCCCTGACGATCGTGGGAGACGTGGCGCAGACGTCCGCGCCGGGCGGCACCCACGACTGGGCGGCCATGCTCGACCCGCTGCTGCGCGGTTCGTGGCGGATGGCCGAGCTGACGGTGAACTACCGGACCCCTGCGGTCGTCGCGGCCGCTGCCCGACGCGTCGCCCTGGCCGCCGGGCTCCCCGTGAGCCCGCAGACGTCGGCGCGGGACGTCCCCGACGCCCTGACCTTCGAGCGCGTGACCGACGCGGAGCAGCTCGCCACGGCCGCGGCCAGGGCCGCCGACAGGTTGGCGGTCGAGGTCGCGGACGCCGCGGGCGCGGGACGTGTCGCGGTCGTGGCGACCGCGGACCAGGCTGCCCAGGTCCGAGCCGCCCTGGCAGCCGCGGGACGCGCCGTCCCGGTGGGTGACGTGGTCGACCTGCAGGCCCCCCTCGTCGTCCTCACGCCCGCGCAGTCGAAGGGCCTCGAGTTCGACGTCGTGGTGCTCGTCGAGCCGGCGCAGGTGCTGGCGGCCTCCGCCGGCGACCTCTACGTCGCGATGACCCGACCGACGCACGCCCTGCACGTGCTGCACGCCCGGGACCTCCCCGAGGGCTTCGTCGACCCCTCGTGAGACGTCCGTCCAGGACGTCTCACGAGGGCGGTCACGGCTTATCGTCACATCGTCATGGCAAACGTTTAGCCCGATTGACGTCGGCGCGCCGACGACCCCATGGTCCTGCCCTGCCCCGGGCGTTCACCCGGCGTTCACCGGGGTGACACGACCGCGCAGGAGTCACCAGGGGGATCACCGCACATGGACCAGCTCGTGCTCATCGGCGCGGACGTCGCCGGCATCGCCCTGCTGACGTGGACCTACTTCCGCCGGCACCGCCGCCGGGACCTCGTCGTCGCGTTCCTCGGCGTGAACGTCGGCGTGCTCGCCGTCGCCTCGACGCTGGGTTCCGCGACGATCGGCGCGGGTCTCGGCCTCGGGCTGTTCGGCGTCCTGTCGATCATCCGGCTGCGCTCGACGGAGATCGACCAGCGCGAGGTCGCCTACTACTTCGCCGCGCTCGCGCTCGGCATCCTGGGAGCGCTGCCGGGACCGGTGCTGTGGCACTCGCTCGCCTTCATGGCCCTCCTGCTGGTCGCGGTGCTCGTCGCCGACCATCCCCGCGTCATGCGGCGCCACCAGCGCCAGGAGCTCGTGCTCGACGGCGCCGTGCTGGACCGCGTCGCGCTGGTGGCCCGTCTCGAGGGCATGCTGGGCGCGCGCGTCCACCACGTGGCCGTGCAGCGCGTGGACCTCGTCAACGACACCACGTGGGTCGACGTCCGCTACGAGACGGTGCCGCCCGCACGTCGGCGCGGGCACGTGCAGACCCCGCGCGAGACCGCCCGGGCCTCGACGACGGGAGCCGCCTCGTGACGGCAGGGAGCGACCTGCTCGAGGACCCCGTCGCCCGGCTCGTCCCCGTGGGCCTCGAGGAGCTGGTCGAACGCGCGGAGCTGCTGACGCGCGTCGACCGCAAGTACCTGGTGCCCCTCGACGACGTCGGCTCCCTCGTCCGCACCCTCCCACGCGACGCGCAGGTGCTGGAGATCGCCTCGCGGCGCCTGTTCGAGTACGAGTCCGTGTACTTCGACACGCCCGACCTCCTCGCCTACCACCTCGCGGCCCACCGACGGCGACGGCGCTTCAAGGTCCGCACCCGCACCTACGTGGACTCGGCGCAGTGCTGGATCGAGGTGAAGACCCGGGGAGCACGCGGCACGACGATCAAGGACCGGGTGCCCCACCTGCTCGACGCCCGCACCACGGTCGACCCCGCGTCGCCGTTCGTGACCGCGACCCTCGCGGCGCACGGCATCGCGAGGGCCGAGTCGATGTCCTGGGTGCCGACTCTCATGACCCGGTACCGACGGGCCACGATCCTCCTGCCGGACTCCGACAGCCGGCTGACGGTCGACGTCGACCTGCTCTGGCACGACGGGAACCGACCCCTGCGGCTGCAGGGGCTCGCGGTCGTCGAGACGAAGACGGGCTCGACGGCGTCCGCCGCCGACCGCCTGCTGTGGGCGCACGGTCACCGCCCGCTGAGCATCTCGAAGTACGCGACGGGCCTGGCCGCCCTGCGGCCCGAGCTGCCCGCAACCCGGTGGCGGCGCACGCTGCGCCGCCACCTCCTGCCGTACAGCATGGACGCCGTCGAGGCGTACGCGCACAGCTGACGCACCCCACCGAGGAGACGACGATGTCACGACGGACAGTCCGCACTCTCACGGCGGGGGTGCTGGCCAGTGCGCTGGCGATCCCCCTGCTCGCCCCGTCGGCCGCCACCGGTACGCCGGCACCCGCAGCCGCGGCGACGGCCGTCGACACCGGCCTGGCCGGCGACGTGACCTTCTCCGTACCGAGCAAGGCCTTCACCGGGACGCTGCAGGTCACGCTGGGGACGTCGGTCACGGGAGCCCAGGTCCGGTACACGACGGACGGCTCGGCGCCCACCGCGTCCTCCCCCGTCGCCTCCGGGCCGCTGAGCCTGTCCCGCAGCACCGAGGTGCGGGCCCAGGCGTTCGTCGGGGGCACCGCCACCGGCGAGCCGGGGTCCGCGCAGTACGTCGCGACGAACGTCACGACGAGCCACGACCTGCCGGTGCTGGTGCTCGACTCCTTCGGCAAGGGCGCCGTCGGCGACGACTACCACGGGTCCGCCGTCATCGAGCTGCAGCCGCAGGGCGGCTCCACCACCCTGACGGCGGACCCGGCGCTCGTCACGCGGGCCGGTTACCGGCTGCGCGGGCAGTCCAGCCGCATGTTCGACAAGAAGCCGTACCGCCTCGAGCTGTGGGACAACGCCGGCGACGACAACGACCTGCCCTTCTTCGGCATGCCGGCCGAGTCCGACTGGGTGCTGCGCGGGCCGTTCGCCGACAAGTCGCTGGTGCGCGAGGCGCTCATGCTCGACCTCGGGCGCGAGATGGGGCTGCACGCACCGCGCTACCGGCTGGTCGAGGTGTACGTGAACGACGACGCCCAGCCCCTCGCCGCGAACGACTACCGCGGCGTGTACATGCTCGAGGAGACCATCAAGAACCAGAAGAACCGGCTGGACCTCAAGAAGCTCGACCCCGAGGACGTGACGCCTCCGAAGGTCGAGGGCGGCTACATCATCAAGTTCGAGTGGCTCGCGTCCGAGCAGCCCCTGGTGCCGTGCAAGGGCACGTCGAGGTGCTGGACGGACCTGGAGGTCCACGACCCCGACGACCTCGAGCCCGCCCAGCTGGACTACATCGCCACGTACGTCGGCCGGGTGAACGACGCGATCCACTCGCCGAACAGCGCCGACCCGACGACGGGGTACCCGTCGCTGATCGACGTCGACTCGTTCGTCGACCTGGTGATCGTCAACGAGCTCAGCCGCGACATGGACGCCTACTACCGCAGCCAGTACTTCTACAAGGACCGCGGCGGTCTGCTGACCGCCGGGCCGCTCTGGGACTTCGACCTCACGCTCGGGGTGGGCGGGTACTTCCAGAACGACCAGGTGTCCGGCTGGCAGTACCAGCAGACGCGCCAGAACCCCCCGACCGACTGGTTCACGGTGCTCATGAGCGACCCGACGTTCGTCAACCGGGTCAAGGTGCGGTGGCAGGAGCTGCGTCGCGGACCGCTGACCGACGCGTCGCTGCGCTCGCGCGTGTCGACGCTCACGGCCCCGTTGTCCGGTGCGGCCGCACGCAACTTCCAGCGCTACCCCAACCTGTCGACCCAGATGATCGGGCCGTTCATCACGCCCACCGCCGGCTCCTGGAGCGGGCAGGTGTCGTCCATGCAGGACTGGATGCTGCGACGCGCCGCCTGGCTCGACACGGCCGCGGCCTGGGGTGGACCGACCGACCCGGTCCCCACGCCGACGAGCTCCCCGACCCCGACGGCGTCACCCACCGTCACCGCGACGCCGACCGCGAGCGCCTCACCCACGCCCACCGCGTCACCCACCCCGAGCGCGTCACCGACCCCGAGCGCGTCACCGACACCCACGGCCGCGCCGGGCCAGGCCTGCACCGCGACCTACCGGGCGGTCTCGTCGTGGCCCGGCGGCTTCCAGGGTGAGGTCACCGTCACGGCCGGTGCGACGGCGCTCACCGCCTGGACCGTCACGCTCGGCCTGCCCGCGGGCGTCGGTGTCAACCAGTCGTGGAACGCGTCGCTCACCGGCACCGGGACGACGCTGACGGCACGCAACGTGGCGTGGAACGGGGCGCTCGGCCCCCGCGCGTCCACCACGTTCGGGTTCATCGGGTCGGGGACGGGCGGCAGCCCCACGCTGACCTGCACAGCCGCCTGACGACCCGGCCGGAGGGGACCGCCCGGGACCGCTGCTGCGACCCTGGGCGGTCTCGTCCGTCCTTCGGGACGACTTTGGTCCACGGCACGGGACGGGAGCACCATGGGGCGTGCCTACCGCCCTGCTCCTCGAGAACCTGCACCCGCACGCCCGGACGATCCTGGAGACCGCCGGCTTCGACGTCGTGACGCGCACCGGCGCGCTCGACGAGTCCGAGCTCGTCGAGGCGCTCGCCGGCGTCCAGGTGCTGGGCATCCGGTCCAAGACCAACGTGCCGGCCGACGTCCTGGCCGCAGCGCCCGACCTCGAGGCCGTGGGCGCGTTCTGCATCGGCACCAACCAGATCGACCTGCACGCCGCCGCGAGCCAGGGCATCGCGGTCTTCAACGCCCCGTTCTCGAACACCCGGTCGGTGGTCGAGATCGCGATCGCCGACATCATCTCCCTGACCCGCCGTCTGACGGTGTTCGACAAGGAGATGCACGCGGGTGTGTGGAACAAGTCCGCGACGGGTGCGCACGAGGTCCGCGGACGCACGCTCGGCATCATCGGCTACGGCAACATCGGAACGCAGCTGTCGGTCCTCGCCGAGAACCTCGGCATGTCCGTCGTCTTCTACGACTCCGCGGAGAAGCTGGCCCTGGGCAACGCCCGGCGCATGAACACGCTCGACGAGCTGCTCGAGACCGCGGACGTCGTCACGCTGCACGTCGACGGCCGGGCGGGCAACGCCGGCATGTTCGGAGCCAAGCAGATCGCGCGCATGCGGCCCGGCTCGATCTTCCTCAACCTCTCGCGCGGCTTCGTCGTCGACTACGCGGCGCTGCGGGACGCGATCCTCTCGGGACACGTCGCCGGTGCCGCGGTCGACGTGTTCCCGGTCGAGCCCAAGCGCAAGGGCGACGCGTTCGAGTCGGAGCTGCGGGGACTGCCGAACGTCATCCTCACACCCCACACGGGCGGCTCGACCGAGGAGGCACAGGAGGCGATCGGTCAGTTCGTCGCGAACAAGGTCCGCGACTACCTCACCACCGGCTCGACCAACCTGTCGGTCAACCTGCCGAACCTGGCGCTCGACCAGCGGCCTGACGCGCACCGCGTCGCCTACCTGCACCGCAACGTCCCGGGCGTGCTCGCGACGATCAACGCCACCCTGGCCGAGCACGGCGTCAACATCGAGGGCCAGCTCCTCGCGACGCGCGGTGAGCTCGGCTACGTCGTCACGGACGTCTCGTCCCCCGTCCCGACCGACGTCGTGGACGTCCTGGCGGGGCGCCCGGAGTCGTTGCGCCTGCGGCTGCTCGACTGACGAGGGCGAACGAACCACGCGGGGCCGCGCAGCGAACATGCTGCGCGGCCCCGCGTGGTTCGACCCGGGGGCCGCTGCTCGTCAGGCCGAGCCGGACTTGCGCTGGAACCGACGCTGCGTCGGTCCCGCCGTCTCCGCACCATGAACGGAGCCGGTGTTCCGGCTCCCGTCCGCCGTGGGGTGCCCCTGGCTCTTCTTGCGCTCGAGCGCGGCCCGGAACTTCTCCTTGGCCTCGTCGCTCACCGCCGAGGGTCGGTCGTCCTGCGTCATGTGATCGTCCTCCACTCGCCGACGTGGTCGTCGGCGGTCCCAGCGTGGTCGACTCGGCGCCCGGACGCCAGCCCATTGGCGCCGCGGATGCCGCAGACGCGTCAGGACGTCGCGGCGGGACCCTGCTCCGGAGCCTCGACGCCGTGCGCGCCGGTGCGCCCGGCGCGCAGTGCGGAGATCGCGGTCTCGAAGTCCTCCAGCGAGTCGAACGCCTGGTACACGCTCGCGAAACGCAGGTAGGCGACCTCGTCCAGGTCGCGCAGCGGGCCGAGGATCGCCAGACCGATCTCGTAGGCGTCGATCTCCGCGGAGCCCGCGGCACGCAGGTTCTCCTCGACCTTCTGCGCCAGGAGCGCCAGGTCGTCCTCGCTGACGGGCCGGCCCTGGCACGCCTTGCGCACCCCGTTCGCGATCTTCTCGCGACTGAAGGGCTCCGTCGCCCCGGACCGCTTGACGACCGACAGGCTCGCCGTCTCGATCGTCGTGAAACGTCGGTGGCAACTGGGGCACTGGCGCCGTCGCCGGATCGACGAGCCGTCGTCGGACGTGCGGGAGTCGACCACGCGGGAGTCGGGGTGCCGGCAGAACGGACAGTGCACAGCGGACCTCTCGGCGTGGCTCGGATGACGTCCGCCGCGACGACGCGCTGCGGACGCAGGCGACGCTAGGGCGTCACGTCCGACACCGCAACACGCGTCGCGAGGCACGCCTCGACCTCATCCGACGGGAACGACGATCCGCTGGCCCGCCTGGAGCCCTGCCGACGGAAGTTCGTTGAGCGCCATCAGCTCCAGGACGACGTCACGCACGTCCTCCCCCGGAGCTGCCACGTCAGCAGCGATCCCCCACAGAGTCTGACCGGGAGCCACCTCGACACGCCGGACCTCGGTGGCCGCGACCGGGCCGTCGGCCTGGGCGGAGGCCGCAGCCCCCCCGACACCGCCCGCGAGCGCGATCCCGAGGACCCACACGACGGCCCGACCCCGACGGGTCAGCCGCAGTGGCGCAGGAGACGGCGCGCAGCGCCCGACACCGCGGGACGCGATGGGCGCAGCGCCGCGGTCACGGGCCCCGTCGCGGGCCATCCGCTCACCCGCAGGACGCGGCCGAACCGTCCCTCGCACCAGCGGTGCGATCGCCGTCGCGCTCATCTCGAGCCCCTCTCCTCGTTCGCCCTGGGCCTGCGCCGACCTGCCCCGTCGACCCTGACCGTCCGCCGAACACCCTCGCTCTCGAACATGTGTTCGTCGAACGTACGTACGATGTCTACCAGAGGTGACCGACATCCGTCGAGACACGCTCGAACAGATGTTTGATCCGCCCCGGTCCCACCCCTAGGGTGAGTGCTGCGACGAGTGCATCACCGACCACTGACATCGCACCGCCGGCCGCCTCCCTCCGGAGGCGAGCAGGACGGACGCGACCCCCCGGTGCCGGCACGGGTGCCCGTCGCGCGCGGCGCCCGTCACGGGCCTGTGACGGACCGACGGCAGGAGGCGCAGTGGACGTGCAGGACGGCGTGACGACGCAGCAGGCAGGACGGCGCGAGCGAGCGGCGGTCACGTCCGTCGACCCGGACGAGGCACCCGGCGACGGGCTGACGACGCGGCAGCGCCTCGTCCTGGACACGGTGCGGGCGTCGGTGGAGCAGCGCGGCTACCCGCCGAGCATGCGGGAGATCGGTGACGCCGTCGGGCTCACGAGCCCCTCGAGCGTGAAGCACCAGCTCACGGCGCTCGAGCGCAAGGGGTACCTCCGCCGCGACCCGAACCGCCCGCGCGCGATCGAGGTGGTGCAGCCGGACGACGCGCGCACGGTGGGACCGTGGGCGACCCGGACGGACCGATCGACCCTCGACCCCGACACGCCGGAGCGTGACAACGCCCCCGCGCCGTCCTACGTGCCGGTCGTGGGACGCATCGCGGCGGGCGGTCCGATCCTCGCCGAGCAGGTCGTGGAGGACGTGTTCCCCCTGCCGCGCCAGCTCGTCGGTGAGGGCGAGCTCTTCCTCCTCAAGGTCGCCGGCGACTCGATGATCGACGCGGCCATCTGCGACGGCGACTGGGTCGTCGTGCGCCGCCAGCCCGTCGCCGAGAACGGCGAGATCGTGGCGGCCATGATCGACGGCGAGGCGACGGTCAAGACGTTCAAGCGGACGGACGGCCACGTCTGGCTGCTGCCGCACAACCCGGCCTACGCACCCATCGACGGTGACGGTGCGACGGTCCTCGGGCGCGTCGTGAGCGTCCTGCGCAGCCTGTAGAGAGACGGGAGACGCGGGCCGGGAACCCTCCCGGCCCGCGTCCTGCCGACACCGGAGCGCGTCGAGCGCGGGTACCTCGGTGTCAGAACCCGAATCGGCGCGCGACCGAGCGCACGGCCTCGGCGGAGCGCCGCATCCCGAGGATCTCGTCGGAGGACATCGGCACCTCGAGCCGCTCCCTCACGCCGGCCGAGCCCACGATGGTGGGCACACTCAGGCACACGTCGGAGATGCCGAGGTACCCGTCGAGCAGCGACGACACGGGCAGCACGCGCCGCTCGTCCTTCAGCACGGCCTCGATGATGCGGGACCCGGCCAGGGCGATCGCGTAGTTCGTCGCCCCCTTGCCCTCGATGATCCGGTAGGCCGACTCGACGACCTCCCGAGCGATCGCGTCGCGGACCTCCCGGGTGAGCGCACCGTTGCCGCCCGTGCCCTCCCAGTCCAGGATCGGCACGGCACCGATGGTCGCCGAGCTCCACAACGGCAGCTCGGTATCGCCGTGCTCACCGGCGACGTAGGCGTGGACGTTCTGCACCGCGACGCCGGTGTGCCGGGCGATGAGGTAGCGCAGCCGCGACGAGTCCAGCACCGTCCCGGACCCGAACAGCTGGGAGGGCGGCAGCCCGGAGATCTTCAGCGCTGCGTACGTCACCACGTCGACGGGGTTGGTCACCATCACGTAGACCGCGTTCGGTGCCACCTCGACGACGCCGGGCAGGACCTTGCGCACGAGCGAGATCGTCGCCTCGGCCAGGTCGAGACGCGACTGACCCGGCTTCTGCTTCGCGCCGGCCGTGAACATCACGATGTCGCAGTCCGCCAGGACCGACACGTCGTCCGAGCCGAGGACCTCGGCCATGGACATGAACTGGATGCCGTGCGACAGGTCGAGGACCTCCGCCTCGACCTTGGCACGGTTGACGTCGAGCAGCGCGACCGTGCGTGCGGCCCCGCGCATCAGTGTGGCGTAGGCCATGGTGGAGCCGACCGCACCGGCACCCACGATGCCGATCTTGGAGGTGCGCCGCTGCACGGACGGTGGCGTGCTGAGGGCGAACTCGTCGCCCTCGATGTCGTCGGCCATGTGCGTGGTGTCCCCTCGTCGCGGGCGCGGTCCCAGCTGGGCCGGCCCGCCCGGTCCGGCGCGACCCTGAACCGAAGGCTAGTCCGAATCACGCAGCCGCCGCAGCGCGGCGAGGACGACGTCACGGTCGGTCGTCCGCCAGAACGGCGGCATCGAACGCTGCAGGAACTCGCCGTACCGGGCGGTCGCGAGGCGCGGGTCCAGGACGGCGACGACGCCACGGTCCTCGCCCGTGCGCACGAGGCGCCCGGCGCCCTGCGCGAGCAGCAGGGCCGCGTGCGTGGCCGACACCGACATGAAGCCGTTGCCGCCCGCGGCCGCGACCGCGTCGGAGCGCGCCGAGCGCACCGGGTCGTCGGGCCGGGGGAACGGGATACGGTCGATGAGCACCAGCCGGCACGCCGGACCGGGCACGTCGACGCCCTGCCACAGCGAGAGCGTCCCGAACAGGCACGTGGGCTCGTCCGCGGCGAACCGCGCGACCAGGGTCGGCAGCTGGTCGTCACCCTGCAGCAGGACGGGCACGTCGAGGCGCTCACGCATCGCCTCGGCCGCGACGGTGGCCGCGCGACGCGACGTGAACAGCCCGAGGGTCCGGCCACCGGCGGCCTCGACGAGCGTCGCGATCTCGTCGAGCTGCGCGTCGGTCGCCGCCTCGCGGCCGGGTGGCGGCAGGCGGCGCGCGATGTAGCAGATCCCCTGCCGCGGGTAGTCGAACGGACTGCCGACGTCGAGGCCCCGCCAGGACTCCACGGTCTCGGTCGCCGTCCGCACGCCAGGCCCGGCGGCGCCGTCCTGGGCCGCCGTCGGCGGACCCCCCTCGGGCGTCCGGGACGCGCCTGCGATCTCTGCCGGCCCCACGGGAGCCGCGTCGGGCCGCAGCGCCAGCCCGACGGAGCGGGCCGCCGGGTCGAACGAGCCGCCGAGGGTCAGCGTCGCCGACGTCAGGACCGCAGTACGTCCGGTGAGCAGGTGCGTGCGCACGAGCCCGGCGACCGCCAGGGGCGCCGCGTGCAGCCGCGTGGTGGGCACGCCCCGTCCGTCCTCGCCCCGCGCGCACCACAGCACGGTCGACGCGTTCTGCTCGGGGTCCGCCGCCATCCGCTCGGCGACCTCGAACAGGACGAGCATCGCCGAGGCCGCCATCTTGCGGCCGCCGTCGTCGCGCGTGCCGGAGTCGGGCTTGAGCGCCGTCATCAAGGTCCGTGCGGCGTCCCGGACTGCCGCGACGGCGAGCTGCACGTCCTCGGGCAGGCCCCGCGGGAACCGCCCCTCGGGCAGCGGCACGATGACGCTCGCGAGGTGCTGCGCCGCGGTGTCGAGGTCCGTCGTGGGGACGCCCCCGTGACGGCGCGCGAGGCGTGCGGCGTGCTCGATCGTCGGCAGCGAGAGCTCGGCCGTCGCCTGCGCCGTGACCCGGTCGGCCAGCTCGTGGGCCTCGTCGACGATCACGACCTGGTGCTCGGGCAGCACGCCCGGCGACCCGGACGCCGCGATCCCCAGCATGGCGTGGTTCGTGACGACGACGTCGGCCTCCCGCGCACGCGCCCGCGCCGCCTCCGGGAAGCACTCGGCCAGCATCGGGCAGACACCCCCGAGGCACTCCATGGCGGTGACTGACACCTGCCGCCACGCGCGGTCGCTCACGCCGGGAACGAGCTCGTCACGGTCACCCGTGGCCGTCTCGGCGGCCCAGGCGCGCGCCCGCACGACCTGCTCGCCGAGCGTCTCGCGCGCCGTGTCGCCGTCACCCTCGACCGGAGCGGGGTGCTCGGCGGCCCCGGGCGGCTCGGGGACCTCGAACAGGGTCCCCTGGTCGTCGGCGGGGTAGCCGCCCGCGACCTTGTGGACGCACAGGTAGTTGTGCCAGCCCTTGAGCAGGGCGATGTTCGCGGCACGCGGCAGGCGCGACGCGAGGGCCGTGGTGACGAGGGGCAGGTCACGCGTCAGGACCTGGCGCTGCAGCGCCAGGGTCGCGGTCGACACGACGACGCGCTCGTCGGCCAGCACGGCGTGACGCACGGCTGGCACCAGGTAGCCGAGCGACTTGCCGGTGCCGGTGCCGGCCTGCACCAGCAGGTGCTCGCCCGTGCGCAGCGCGTCGGCGACGGCCTGCGCCATCGCGTGCTGCCCGTCCCGTCGTCCCCCGCCGAGGGCGCCGACGGCCAGGTCCAGCAGGTCGTCGACCTCGGCGGCCGCCTGGGCGGCGCGTGCGCCGTCGTCGGCGTCCGAGGCGGACGACGGATCTGGCTCGAGCACCGCGTCAGCGTAGTCGCGCCCACCGACACCCGCGTCCGCCGTGGCGTCGCGGGGCGTCAGGCGGTGCGCGCTGCAGCCTCGAGCTCTGCCGCCAGACCGGCATCGACGCGGGCCCGCAGCCGTGTGCCCGTCGGCGTGTGCTCCTCGACGTCGATGTCGCCGTGCTCGTGCACCCGGTTGACGAGGTCACCACGCGTGTAGGGCACGACGACCTCGACCTGCACGCCGGGGCGGGGCAGCTGGTCCGCGATGAGCTCGCTGAGCTCCTCGATCCCCTCCCCGGTGCGGGCGGAGACGACGATCGAGTGCACCTCGCGTGAGCGCAGGCGCGCCACCGCCTCCGGGGAGGCGAGGTCCGCCTTGTTGAGGACGATGATCTCGGGCACGTCCATCGCGCCCGGGATGTCCGCGAAGACGTGCCGGACCGCGGCGATCTGGCCCTCCGGGTCCGGGTGCGCCGCGTCGACGACGTGCAGGATGAGGTCGGCCGCCGCCACCTCCTCCAGCGTGGAGCGGAACGCCTCCACGAGCTGGTGCGGCAGATGACGCACGAACCCCACCGTGTCGACGAGCGTGTACACGCGCCCGTCGGCGGCCTCGGCGCGCCGGACCGTGGGGTCGAGCGTGGCGAACAGCGCGTTCTCCACCAGCACGCCGGCGTGCGTCAACCGGTTGAGCAGCGAGGACTTGCCGGCGTTCGTGTACCCGGCGATCGCGACCGACGGGATCGCGTTGCGCTCACGCGACGCGCGCTTGGTGGCGCGGGCCGGCGCCATCGCCGCGATCTCGCGGCGCAGCTTCGCCATGCGGGTGCGGATGCGGCGGCGGTCCAGCTCGATCTTCGTCTCACCGGGACCGCGCGAGCCCATCCCGGCGCCCGCCCCGCCGACCTGCCCACCGGCCTGCCGGCTCATCGACTCGCCCCAGCCGCGCAGGCGCGGCAGCAGGTACTCGAGCTGGGCGAGCTCGACCTGCGCCTTGCCCTCCCGGGACTTGGCGTGCTGCGCGAAGATGTCGAGGATCAGGGCCGTGCGGTCGATGACCTTGACTTTCACGATGTCCTCGAGCGAGCGTCGCTGGGACGGCGCCAGCTCACCGTCGACCACGACGGTGTCGGCACCGACTGCTGCCACCAGGGTCGCCAGCTCGGCGGCCTTGCCGGAGCCGAGGAACGTCCCGGGGTCGGGCGTGCGTCGTCGCTGCAGGAGGCCGTCGAGCACCTTGGAGCCCGCCGTCTCGGCGAGCGCGGCGAGCTCACGCAGCGAGTTCTCCGCCTCCTCCGCCGTGCCCGCGCCCCACAGCCCCACCAGCACGACCCTCTCGAGGCGCAGCTGGCGGTACTCGACCTCGGAGACGTCCTGCAGCTCGGTCGACAGGCCGGCCACGCGCCGCAGCGACGTTCGCTCCTCGAGGTCCAGCTGGTCCCCGTCGTACGACGTGTGCGACGTGCCGCCGTCCCGCACCGCGGTACCGGCCCGGGCGAGCACACGAGCGACGACGTCGTCGGCCACCTCCTGAGCGCTGCGCGCCGGCGCCTCGTGCGCCTCGTCGGTGGTGTGCTCTCGGTCGTCCACGCGGGTCCTCTCGTCGGCGGTCGGCTGTGTCCAGGATCGCACGCACGTACGACGCCCGCGACGGGATTTCGCTGCAGGCACAGGGCTCGAGCACCGTTAGCCTCGGTCCGGTGAGCGGCACCGACGACCCGCAGGGCGACCACTACTTCACGGCCCGGCCGGCCTCCGCCGAGCAGCGCCGGACGCTGCACGTGCGGCTGGCCGGACGCGACGTGGAGGTCGAGACGGCCGGCGGCGTGTTCTCGCCCGACCACGTGGACCTCGGGACGCAGGTGCTGCTGCGCACGGTCCCTCCGCCGCCCGCCGGCGGCGACCTGCTGGACCTGGGGTGCGGGTGGGGTCCGGTCGCGCTGACGCTCGCACTGCACTCCCCCGACGCCCGCGTGTGGGCGGTCGACGTCAACGAGCGGGCTCTGGACCTCGTCCGGCGCAACGCCGCACGTCTCGGCCTGCGCAACGTCGTGGCGACGACGCCCGACGGCGTCCCCGACGACGTGCGGTTCGCCACCCTGTGGTCCAACCCGCCGGTGCGCATCGGCAAGCCTGCGCTGCGTGCGCTGCTCGAGCACTGGCTCCCCCGTGTCGCGCCCGGCGGGGAGGCCTGGCTCGTCGTGGGCCGCAACCTCGGGGCGGACCCGCTGCAGCGGTGGCTGACCGACGAGGCCGGGCTGCCCACGACGCGTGAGGCGAGCGCCAAGGGGTTCCGCGTGCTGCGGTTCGCACCATGACCCCCCGCACGGACGGCACCTCGCCCGACGCGATGTGGCGCGCGCGGCGCACGACCGCGTACGCGATGTTCGCGCTCGTCGTCCTCGTGGCGTTCGAGTCGTTCGCCGTCACGACCGTGATGCCGCAGGTCGCCGACGTCCTCGACGGACGCACCCTGTACGCGTTCGCGTTCGCCGGCCCCCTGGCGACCGGCGTCGTCGGCATGGTGGTGGCCGGGGCGTGGTCGGACCGACGCGGGCCTGCTGCGCCCTTCGCAGCCGGCGTCGCGCTGTTCGTCGTCGGTCTGCTCGTCGCCGGCTCCGCCGCCCACATGCCGGTCCTCGTGGTCGGGCGCCTGGCCCAGGGACTGGGGGGCGGGGTCGTCAACGTCACGCTGCTCGTGGCCGTCGCGCGCGCCTACCCCCCGGTGCTGCACCCCCGGGTGTTCGCCTGGTTCTCGACCGCGTGGGTGCTGCCCTCGGTGGTGGGTCCGTCGCTCGCGGGCCTCGTGGCGGACGTCGCCGGGTGGCGCTGGGTGTTCCTGGGCGTCGCGGTCCTGGTGGTGCCCGCCGCGGTCCCCCTGCTCGGGACGGTCCGCGGGCTCGGTCCCGTCGTCCAGGAGGACGTCGGTCCGCGGTCGGACCGCGAGCCGGACGACGCGCTGCGCCGGGTCGGCTGGTCCGTGCTCGTCGCGGTCGCGGTCCTCGCGCTCAACCTCGCGGCGCAGCTGCCACCGCCCTGGTCCCACGTCGTCGCGGTCACGGCTGTGCTCGTCGCGCTCGCTGCCGCCCGACCGCTCCTGCCCCGAGGCGCCCTGCGCGCGGGCCTGGGTCTGCCGGGCGTCATCACCACGCGCCTGCTGCTGTCGGGAGCGTTCTTCGGGGCGCAGGTGTACGTGCCGTACCTGCTGGTGGAGCGCGACGGCTGGGGCACGACCGCGAGCGGGCTGGGCCTGTCGACGGCAGCGCTCGCGTGGTCGGGCGCCTCGGTCGTGCAGGGCCGGCTCGGGGGTCGGCTCCGCAGCCGCACCGCCGTGCGCATCGGGACCGTCCTCGTGCTCGTGGGTGTCGCAGGTGCGGCCGCCGTGACGGTGCTCGGCCTGCCGGCCTGGGCGCTCGTCGTCGTCTGGACGGCCTCGGGAGCCGGCATGGGGATCGGGTCGTCGCGGCTGAACGTGCTGCTGCTGGGCTGGTCCGCACCGCGGGACCAGGGCCGCAACAGCGCGGCCAACTCGATCGCCGACTCGGTCGGTGCCGCCCTCGCGCTCGCGCTGACGGGTGTCGTGTTCGTCGCCGCGGGCGGCGACGAGGGCTACACCGACGCGGGCCCGTTCGTGCTGGCCTTCGCCGTCACGGCGGTCCTCGCGCTGGGTGCCGCGGCCGTCGCCCCCCGCGTCGGCGTCCCGACCACCGAGCGTCCGGACGACGCACCGTCCGTGGGGACCGCGCGCGCCAGCGCCCCGATCACCTGAGTCGGCGTCGGCACGCCCTGCGCCCGCACGACCACCCTGCCCGCGGCGTCGAGGACCACGACCGTCGGCGTCGTCGTGACCTCGAGGGCAGCCGCGAGCGCGGGCGCGTCGGCCACGTCGACGTCCACGTGCCGCACGCCCGGCACGGCGTCCGCGACGCGCGCGAGCACCCGGTGCGCCGCGCGGCACGGTGTGCAGAACGCGCTCGACACCTGCAGGAGGGTCGCCCGTTCCCCCAGCGGGACGCCGACCTGGTCCGCCGTGAGCGTCACGGTCACGCGGGCAGCGCCGCCAGGTCCACGGTGGCGTCGGCCACGAGCACGGCCGGTCCGGCGAGGTCGGCCCGGCCGTCCGCGTGCAGCGTGACGCGCACGGTGCCGCCCGGGACGTCGACGAGCCACACGTCGGGAGCCTGCGGCCCGCCCCACGCGCGCACGGCGGCGGCAGCGGCCACGGCACCCGTGCCGCACGAGCGGGTCTCGCCCACACCGCGCTCGTGCACCCGCATGCGGATGCGTCCCGTCACGCGACCGTCGGCGGACGTCATCTCCCCCAGGGGCACCACGAGCTCGACGTTCGTGCCGTCGACGGGGACGGGCTCGACGACGGGCGGCACGGTCAGGTCGACCGCGTCCAGGTCCGACTCCTGCGCGAGCACGACGACCGTGTGCGGGTTGCCCACGTCCACGGACAGCCCGGGCCGCGTCACGGCCAGACCGGCGACGTCGACCTGCGCGTCACCGCCCGACGCGAGCGCCGCCGCGCCCGCCGGCAGCACGACCGCGCCCATCCCGACAGTGAACCAGGGCCCGTCTCCGCTCTCGGCACGCGTGGTCACGACGGTCCGCACACCCGCCCGCGTCCCGACGTCCAACGGCCCCGTCGCCGGGTCCCACAGGCCCAGGCGGTGCGCGTACCGCGCGAAGACGCGGACACCGTTGCCGCACATCTGCGCGACCGAGCCGTCGGCGTTGCGGTAGTCCATGAACCACGTCGTGCCCGGCGCCGCGGCGGACGCCTCGCCGAGCCGCTGCGTCGCGACCAGACGGATCACGCCGTCCGCGCCCAGCCCTGCACGTCTGTCGCACAGCTGCCGGACCAGCGCCGGCGTCAGCTCGAGCTCGCCGTCACGGTCGTCGAGGAGCACGAAGTCGTTCTGCGTGCCGTGGCCCTTGGTCACCGCGAGCGTGCGCGCGCGTGTGCCGTCGGCCGACGGCGCACCGGCGGTCGCGACGGGGCTCGGGACGGTCGGGGTGGTCACGAGCCCAGCGTACGGCGCACGACCGCGCCCGGGTCCGGGTGCGGCAGCCGACCGGCGTCGGCGGCGGCCACGAGGTCGAGCGCCCGGGGGACGAGGTCCGGGTCCTGCGCGTCGAGCCAGTGCACCCGCGGGTCGCGACCGAACCAGCCCATCTGCTTGCGGGCCAGACGCCGCGTACCGGCGGCCGTCGCGGCCCGGGCGGCGTCCGCCGCGAGGGCGCCCTCCAGCTGCGCGAGGGCCTGCGCGTAGCCGACCGCGCGCGACGCGGTGCGCCCCATCCCGTGCTCCGCGAGCCGCCGGACCTCCTCGAGGAGCCCCTGGTCCCACATCCGGTCCACACGACGCTCGATGCGCTCGTCGAGCGTCGCACGGTCGCAGTCGAGCCCGATCTGCACCGCCGGTACCTCGTACTCGTGGCGCGGGAGGCTCGCGGAGTACGGCCGGCCCGTCAGCGCGATGACCTCCAGGGCACGGACGATGCGCCGGGCGTTGCGTGGCCCGATGCCCGCGGCCGCCACGGGGTCGGCCGCGGCGAGCTCGTCGTGCAGGGCCCGGGTCCCCTCCTCCTCGACCCGCTGCTCGAGCGTCGCCCTCAGCTCCGGGTCCGTCCCCGGGAACTCCATGCGGTCGAGCAGGGCGCGCACGTACAGCCCCGACCCGCCGACCGCGACGGCCCGCACGTGCCGGTCGGCCAGATCGGCCAGCACACCGCGCGCGGTGTCCTGGTAGTCGGCGACCGAGGCCTCCTCGCGCGGGTCGAGCACGTCGAGGAGGTGGTGCGGCACTCCCCGCCGCTCGTGCGGCGCGAGCTTCGCGGTACCGACGTCCATCCCGCGGTACAGCTGCATCGCGTCGGTGTTGACGACCTCGGCACCCAGCGCCTGCGCGAGGTCCAGCGCCAGATCGGACTTCCCCGTCGCCGTGGGACCCACCACGGCCACCACGAGGCTCACGACGCGCCCTGCCACGCGACGACGGCGTGCGCCGCACCGCGCCACACCACGGCGTGCACGACCTCCGGCGCGGGCACCTCCGCGCCGCCGGCGTCCAGCGCCCCGACGAGGACCTGCCACGGCGCCCAGCCGGTCACCCCGAGGGCCACCGCCTGCGCGACGTCGAGACCCGCGAGCGCATCCCGGGCCGCTGCGCCGCCCGCGCGGAACGCCGCGAGCAGTGCGTGCTCCAGCCCGGCCGCCCGCTCGTCGTGCGGCAGCGGCGCGTCCTGCCCGTGCCTCGCCGCACCGGACCCCACGACGACGAGCGCGGTGGGCCCGACGGCGCTGGCCGCCGCGCCGACCGCCCGCAACGGGGCGACGCGACCCGGCGCCACCTCGACGACGTGGAGCCGCTCGGGCGGCACCCCTGCGTCCAGGGCGAGCCGCAGGCCGGTGACCGCGCCGGTGCCGGGCGGCCCGGGGACGTCGGGGGGGCCGCCGGGTGCCGGCCCCAGCCGCACCTGCGGGACCTCGTCGGCCAGGAGGTGGTCGGGCACGCCCGCCGCACCCGCTCCCGCACGGACCACACCGACCACCGACCTGTCGACGGACCCGGGCGCGACGACGACCACCCGCGGCGCACGCTCGACGGCACGAGCCACGGCGGTCGCCGCCGCGGAGCGCAGGGCGACGAGCTCGGGATCGTCAGGGCCGCGCCCGGCCGCACCGGGCAGCAGCAGGACGGTGTCCGGGACGAGGGCGGCGGCGGCGAGCACGGACCGACCGTAACGCCCGGTCGGGCGCGAGCGGGACCTGCGGTGCGCCGCCGCGCCCGGCCGGGTGCTCCCGGACCGGCGGGCCGGGCGTCGGCGGCGGCAGGTAGGGTCGGCGCATGGGGTGGTTCCGTCAGCTCGCCCGCCGATGGGTCGGTGCACGCCCGGCGGCGGACGCGTCGCCGGCCCAGGTCGACGACGTCGAGCTGCACGACCGGGTCGCCGAGCTCCTCGTCCGCGAGCTGGGCACGGCCGAGCACGGGAGCACGCTCCCCACCGCCGTGTCGCCCGCGCGGATCGCGTCCTGGATGACGGAGAACCAGTTCTCGTACTTCATCGACAACGACGGGGACCTCGGTGGCCTGTGGCGGGGTCGCCTGTTCTACTTCTTCCTGTTCGGCCAGCAGGCGGAGATCCTGCAGGTCCGCGGCCAGTGGCACCGCGAGCTGGCGATCGAACGGCTCGAGGAGGTGCTCGACCTGTGCAACGAGTGGAACGCCGAGCGCATCTGGCCCAAGGCGTACGTGCGCGTGCGTGACAACGGCCGCGTCCACGTCGTCGCCGAGGTCGCCACCGACCTCGAGCACGGCGCGACGGACGCCCAGCTGAGCCAGATCCTGTTCTGCGGGCTGTCGACGGGGAGCATGCTGTTCGACGCGCTCGACGAGCGCTACCCGGATCCCGCGGGAGCAGCCCCGTGAGCACGCCCGGCTGGCTGCTGCGCGTCCTGGGCGGGCTGCCGAAGCCGACCAAGGGCCACTCGCTCGACGACCAGCCGCCGCGCCCGCTGACCCGCGACCGCGTCGCCGACTACCTCCTGGCACGCGGTTACCGGTTCGTCGTCGACGACGACGGCGACCTCACGGGTACGTGGGACGGCAGCCGGTTCTGGTTCCTGCTGCTCGGCGACCAGCAGGAGATCCTGCAGGTGCGGGGCCGTTGGCACCGCTCGCTGCCGGTGGAGCAGCGCCGGGCCCTCGCGCTGGCAATCAACGACTGGAACCGCGAGCGCATCTGGCCGAAGGCGTACGTCCGCGAGGAGGAGGGGATGCTCGCGGTGTACGCCGAGGTCTCCGCCGACCTCGAGCCCGGCGTCACCGACGTGCAGCTGGCGCAGCTGCTCGCGTGCGGACTCGGGACCGGGGTGCAGCTCTTCGCGGCGCTCGACCCCGTCGTGCCGGCGGACGGCGCCCCACCCGCGGACGTCCCGGACAACTGAGGTCACAGACCCCCGAGGATGCGGCCCACGATGATCTTGGTGATCATCGCCGCGGGGTAGACGAGCGCGTAGCCGAGCGCGACGCGCGCGTCGTACCCGGTGCGCGCGTTGGCGAACGCCAGGACGGCAGGCTGCGTCTGGGCGCCGCCCATGATGCCCGACAGCCGGGTCCCGCCGATCGCGAACACCCGCCGCATGACGAGGTACAGCCCGCCCGCGACGACCGCCGTGACGACCACGCCGAGCGCGAGGATGCGCAACCAGTCGCCCGACGTGAAGGCAGCACCGATCTGCGCGCCGGCCTTGGAGCCCGCCTGGGCGAGGAAGACCAGCAGACCGAGCTCGGCGATGGCCTGCGCCGCCGTGTACGGCATCCCGGTGACGACCGGACCGATGCGACCCAGGCGTCCGAGCACGAGTCCGACGAGGAGCGTGCCCGCGGCCGACCCGATCTTGAAGACGCTGTCGCCGACCGGGATCGCCGCCGTGCCCAGCAGGATCCCCAGTGCCATGCCGACGCCGAGCACGACCGGCATGATGTCGGACAGCCCGCGCGAGGAGTCGCCGAACCACGCCGAGACCTCGGCCATGCGCTCGCGGGGCGCGATGACACGGACGCGGTCCCCCAGCTGGAGCTGGAAGTCGTCGGTGGCGACCACGTCCACGTCGCCGCGGCGCACGCGGGAGATCGTGGCGCCGAAGCGGTGCAGCAGGTCCAGCTCGGCGATCGTGTGACCGGCGGCCCGTTCGTCCGAGACCGTGACGCGACGCACGTCGAGGTAGAGCCTGTCCGCCTCGAGACGGTGCGACGACGCGTGCCCGAGCTCGCGTGTGACGGCGTCGACCTCCTCCGACGGCCCCACGACGGTGACGAGGTCGTCGAGCAGCAGCATGTCGGCCGCGTCCGCCGTCCTGATCGGCGACTCCTCACCGCGACGCACCCGCGAGAACTTGATGCGGTCGCCGTGCTGGTCCTCGAGGTCCTGGATGCGGGGCCGGCCCGTCACCTCGACGCGCACGGTCCGGCTGACGAGCGTCGGCGGCGCGTCCGTGTCCTGCTCACGGTGGCGCAGCGCGGCGGACACGGCGACGAGCATCCCGACGACGCCGAACAGGTAGGTCACGGCGTACCCGATGGTGGGGCCGGTCGCGTCACCCGCCGCGTCCCGCGCGGCCGCGAGCGCGGGCGTGTTGGTGACCGCCCCCGCCCAGGCCCCGGCGACGACCGCACGGTCCAGCCCGAGCAGTCCACCGACCACCACGGCGACGCCACCGCTGGCCGCGAGCACGCCCGCCATGGCGAGGATCGGACCGAGGCTGCGACGCAGCGACGAGAAGAAGGTCGCGCCGGACACGAGGCCGACGCAGAACGTGAACAGCGCCAGGCCGAGCGTGCCCAGCGCCTCGGTGATCTCGAGGTCGACGCCGTAGGACGCCCCCCACGCGGACAGGCCGATCGCGAGGAACAGGACCGCGGCGGCACTGAGCCCGACACCGCGCACCTTGACGTGCCCGACGGCGGAGCCGACGCCGATGACGATGAAGAGCAGGAGGACAGGCTGCTGGGCGAGGAAGAGGAAGACCTCGGACATCACGGCTCCACGGGATGCTGCGGGCGCCGCAGGACGACGGCGTTGCCTCCACCATTGAAGACCTCCCGCCGTCCGGGTGCGTGGTCCCAAGGGCCCGGTCTCACCCACCCGCGCCGGCATCCACGGGAGCCCGGGATGTGAGCGACGGTGTCCGTCAGACGGTCGGGCGGCCGATCCCCGGCAACCCGAGGACGACAGGACCCGTGGGTGCACCCGTCGCGACGCCGGTCGTGCCGCAGCCGGGGCCCGCGTCGCCGTGAGCGTGCTCCTCGCGGCCCTCGGCACGCGCCTGCCACGCGTCCCCGGCCCGGGTGCGCCGCACGAGGAACGTCCCGCCGGGCGCCAGCGCGGAGTCCGCCACGAGGTGGTGGGGTGCGGACTGGGTGACCTCGACGGTCACGAGGTCGCCGGGCCGTGGCGCGTCAGCCGGTGAGAGACCCGCGGGCAGCGCGAGGTGGACGAGCCTGTTGTCCTCGGCGCGGCCCGAGACGCGGGCCGTCGCGCCGTCCTTGCGGCCCTCGCCCTGCGCGACGAGCACGTCGACCCGTCGGCCGACCTGGGCCGCGTTCTCCTCGCCCGAGATGCGCTCCTGCAGCGCGACGAGACGCTCGTACCGCTCCTGCACCACGTCCTTCGGCAGCTGGTCGGGCAGGTCGGCAGCGGGCGTACCGGGGCGCGGCGAGTACTGGAAGGTGAAGGCGGACGAGAACCGCGCGGCCTCGACCACGCGCAGCGTCTCGACGAAGTCCTCCTCCGTCTCGCCCGGGAACCCGACGATCACGTCCGTCGTGATCGCCGCGTGCGGGATCGCGGCACGGACGCGCTCGAGGATCCCGAGGAACCGGTCGGACCGGTAGGAGCGGCGCATCGCGCGCAGCACCCTGTCGGAGCCCGACTGCAGGGGCATGTGCAGCTGCGGCATGACCGTCGGCGTGGCCGCCATGGCGTCGATCACGTCGTCCGTGAAGGCAGCGGGGTGCGGCGAGGTGAAGCGGACCCGTTCGAGCCCCGGGACGGCTCCCACGGCGCGCAGCAGCTTGCCGAACGCGTGCCGGTCCCCGAACCCCACTCCGTAGGAGTTGACGTTCTGGCCCAGCAGGGTGACCTCGATGGCGCCCGTCGCGACGAGCGCCTCGACCTCGGTGAGGATCTCGCCCGGTCGCCGGTCACGCTCCTTGCCCCGCAGATGGGGGACGATGCAGAACGTGCACGTGTTGTTGCACCCGACGCTGATCGACACCCAGCCCGCGTACACCGACTCACGGCGGGTCGGGAGCGTGCTCGGAAAGACCTGCAGCGACTCGGCGATCTCGACCTCGGCCGCGGCATTGTGCCGGGACCTCTCGAGGAGGGCGGGCAGCACGTCGAGGTTGTGCGTGCCGAACACCACGTCGACCCACGGCGCACGCTCGACGATCCCCGCCCGGTCCTTCTGAGCCAGGCACCCGCCGACAGCGATCTGCATGCCGCCCGGACGCGACCTCTTGGTCCCTGCGAGGCGACCCAGGTTGCCGTACAGCTTGTCCGCCGCGTTCTCCCGGACCGCGCACGTGTTGATGACCAGGACGTCGACGTCCTCCGCGGCGGCGGCCGCCGCAGGAGCGGGCACGTAGCCGGCCTGCTCCAGCATGCCGGCCATGTGCTCGGAGTCGTGGACGTTCATCTGGCAGCCGAGCGTCTTGACGAGGTACGTGCGCGGGCTGCCGTCGGCGCGCACGGACCCGCCGTCGGGTCCGGTCAGGGTCTCGGGCGCGTCCGCGGGAGCGGGGGCAGGCAGGGTCGTGGACATCGTCCCCAGGGTACGACCCGGCACCCTGCGGGCCGCACGCCGCCCACGCGTCGGCGGCGACGGGCGATTACCCACGAACCGGCCGTTACTGGACCGTGACATGCAGTCATGGCGCAGGCAACGTCGCACCCGTAGGTTCGACCAATGGTCGACAGCATCACGCCGGAGCCGCCGCCCGCGGACGTCACGACACAACCCGCCGGCGAGCCACTGATCGTCCTGGAGCACGTCGACAAGCACTTCGGGGACCTGCACGTCCTGCGCGACGTCAACCTCACGGTCCACCGTGGCGAGGTCGTCGTCGTCATCGGCCCGTCGGGATCGGGCAAGTCGACGTTGTGCCGCACGATCAACCGGCTGGAGACGATCGACTCGGGCACGATCTCGGTCGACGGCAAGCCGCTGCCCGCCGAGGGGCGCGAGCTGGCCCGGTTGCGGGCGGACGTGGGCATGGTGTTCCAGTCGTTCAACCTCTTCGCGCACCGCACCGTGCTCGAGAACGTGACGCTCGGGCAGGTCAAGGCCAAGGGCGTGAAGCCCGCGGTCGCCAAGGCGACGGCCATGGAGCTCCTCGAGCGGGTCGGGGTCGCGGACCAGGCGGCCAAGCGACCGGCTCAGCTCTCCGGCGGGCAGCAGCAGCGCGTGGCCATCGCCCGCGCCCTGGCCATGAAGCCCAAGGCGATGCTCTTCGACGAGCCGACCTCGGCGCTCGACCCCGAGATGATCAACGAGGTCCTCGACGTCATGGTCGGCCTCGCGCACGACGGGATGACGATGGTCGTCGTGACGCACGAGATGGGGTTCGCGCGGCGCGCCGCGCGACGAGTCGTGTTCATGGACGCCGGTCAGGTCGTCGAGGAGGCCGATCCCGAGACGTTCTTCACGGCGCCGCGCAGCGGCCGTGCCAAGGACTTCCTGTCCAAGATCCTGACCCACTGACCAGCACCTCAGACGGACCGATGACGGACGAACGAAGGGATGCGCTCATGCGTGCACGACGACTGGCGATCGCCCTCACCGCGGTGGCAGCACTCACGCTCGGAGCCTGCTCCGGCGGCGCCGACGAGGCGGACGACACCGCAGACGCAGGTGCCACCGAGACGAGCGACGGCGGCGCCGAAGGAACCCTGCGCGTCGGCATCAAGTTCGACCAGCCCGGCCTGGGCTACCAGGACGGCAGCGACTACACGGGATTCGACGTCGCGGTCGCGAAGTACGTCGCCGAGAAGCTGGGGTACGGCGCGGACCAGATCGAGTGGGTCCAGGCGCCGTCCGCGCAGCGCGAGACGATGCTGCAGAACGCCCAGGTCGACATGATCTTCGCGACGTACTCGATCACGGACAAGCGCAAGGAGGTCGTCGGGTTCGCCGGACCGTACTTCGTCGCCGGGCAGGACCTGCTGGTCGCCGCGGACGACGACTCGATCTCCGGCCCCGAGGACCTCGAGGGCAAGAACCTGTGCTCGGTCACCGGCTCCACGTCGGCGCAGCGCATCAAGGACGAGTACGCGACCGGCACCAACCTGCTCGAGCAGCCCGGCTACGCCGAGTGCGTCACCGCCCTGGTGGCGGGCACCGTCGACGCGGTCACGACGGACGACATCATCCTCGCCGGTCTCGCGGCCATCCCCGCCAACGAGGGCAAGGTCAAGGTCGTCGGCAACCCCTTCTCCGAGGAGAACTACGGCGTCGGGCTGCCCAAGGACAGCGAGGTCTGCGAGGACGTGAACGCTGCCATCACCGAGATGATCGAGGACGGCTCCTGGCAGGAGGCCCTCGACGAGAACGTCGGGGCGTCCGGCTACGTCCCGAACGACGAGCTGAACCCGCCGACCGTCGTCGCGTGCGCCTGACCGCCACCTGACCGCCGCCCCCGGGGCCGGTCCCGCCCACGGCGGGACGGCCCCGGGGCGCACCCACCGCACCGCACCCTCGGGAGGCCCGGGTGGACGAGGGGTACCTCGAGAAGTTCCTGTCCCTGTTCGACGAGTACGACGTTCTCGCCGCCTTCTGGGTGAACATCCAGCTGTCCCTGTATGCCGCGGTCATCGCCCTGGTGATCGGCACGGTTCTGGCCGTCATGCGGATCTCGCCGGTCCCGAGCCTGCGCTGGGCGGGGGCCACGTACGTGACGCTGCTGCGGAACACACCGCTGACGATCATCATCGTGTTCTGCGTGCTCGGCCTGTGGGGACAGCTCGGGCTGACGCTCTCGAGCGACTTCCAGACGAACTTCTTCCGGCTGGCGGTGCTCGGCCTGGCCGTCTACCACGCCGCCTTCGTGTGCGAGGCGCTGCGGTCCGGCGTCAACACCGTCCCGGTGGGCCAGGCCGAGGCGGCCCGAGCCATCGGGCTGGGCTTCTGGTCGGCAGCGCGTCTCGTCATCCTCCCCCAGGCGTTCCGCGGTGCGGTCGCGCCGCTGGGCAACGTGCTGATCGCGCTCATCAAGAACTCCACCGTCGCCGCCGCCGGGTCGGTGGCCGAGACGTCAGGACTCATGCGGACGATGATCGAGTTCCGACCGGACGTCATCTTCGCGATCTTCCTGACCTTCGCGGTCGGTTACGTCATCATCGTCGTTCCCGTGGGCCTCGCGACGACCTCGCTGTCCCGACGCCTGGCGGTGGCCCGATGAGCGAGCTCGTCCTCTTCGACGTCCCCGGCCCGCGCACGCGGCGGCGGATGGCCGTGGTCAACGTGCTCGCCGTGCTCGCGGTGGCCGCGCTCGGCGCCTGGGCGCTCGTGCTCCTGGATCGCAAGGGCCAGCTCGCGGCAGACCTCTGGCAGCCGTTCCTGGCCAGCAGCACGTGGGTCGACTACCTCCTGCCGGGCCTGCGCGACACGCTGCGAGCGGCCGGTCTGGCGATCGTGGCGTCAGCGGTGTTCGGACTCGTCTTCGGGCTCGGGAGGCTGTCGGGCTCCCGAGTCGTGCGCTGGCTGTCGGGCACCGTCGTGGAGTTCTTCCGGGCCGTGCCCGTGCTCCTCATGATGATCTTCTTCTACCAGGGCATCTCCCAGCTCCGTGTCGTCGAGCCCCGGGACGTGCCGTTGCTCGCGGTGGTGCTGGCGCTGACGCTGTACAACGGGTCGGTGTTCGCCGAGCTCGTGCGGTCCGGGGTCCACAACCTGCCCCGCGGGCAGCGAGAGGCAGCACTGGCGGTGGGCCTGCGTCCGGCGCAGTCGCTGCGCCTCGTCGAGGTGCCGCAGGCGCTGATCGCGATGCTCCCGGCGCTCGCCTCACAGCTGGTCGTGATCCTCAAGGACACGGCCCTCGGGGCGATCATCACGTACCCGGAGCTGCTGGACGCCTCCCGACGCTTCGGGTCGGGGAACGGCAACATCCTGCAGTCCCTGCTTGTCGCCGCACTCGTGTTCATCGTCATCAACTACGCGCTGACGTCGTTCGCCCAGCGGCTCGCCTCGCAGGTGGGACGGCACACCGCGGGTGCCGCGAAGGCGGAGGCTCCTCCGCTCGTCGTGGCCGCCCGGGCGGACCGGTAGACCGGGCGGCCCGGTCGCCGCGCCTCAGCCCGCGGTCGCGCTCGCCCGCAGCTCCCGGACGACCGTCACGCGGATCTCCCCCGGGTACGTCAGGTCGGCCTCGATGTGCTTGGCGATCGACGACGCGAGCTGCGGCAGCGCACGGTCGTCGACCTCGTCGGGCTCGACGACGACGCGGACCTCGCGGCCGGCCGCCATCGCGAGCGCCCGCCGGACGCCGTCGTGCCGGGCGACGAGCGCCTCGAGCTCGCCCATGCGCTCGACGTACTGGTCGATCTCCTGACGTCGCGCACCGGGACGCGCCGCCGAGATCGCGTCGGCCGCCTGCACGATGACCGCCTCGACAGTCGTTGCCGGAACCTCGTCGTGGTGCGCAGCGATCGCGTTCACGACGGCGTCGGACTCACCCAGCCGACGTGCCAGGTCGGCACCGACCGCGGCGTGCGTCCCGGGCACCTCGCCGGTGAGCGCCTTGCCCACGTCGTGCAGGAACGCCCCGCGACGCGCGACCGCGACGTCCGCACCGATCTCGGCAGCGATGCCGGCCGCGATCTGCGCGCTCTCGACGAGGTGCTCGAGCACGTTCTGCCCGTAGGAGGACCGCAGCCGGAGCCGGCCGATCGTGCGGACGAGCTCGGCGTGCAGCCCGTCGATCCCTGCCCGCTCGGTGGCGTCGTGCCCTGCGGCGTCGTGGCGGTCCTCCGCCCCTGCCAGTGCCTCGGCGTAGGCGGCCTCGATGCGCTGCGGGTGGATGCGCCCGTCTGCCATGAGCGCCTCGAGGGCGACCTGGGCAACCTCTCGGCGCTCGGGGTCGAAGCAGGACAGCACCACCGTGTCAGGGGTCTCGTCCACCAGGACGTTGACTCCCGTGAGCGCCTCGAAGTGGCGGATGTTGCGCCCCTCCTTGCCGATGATGCGGCCCTTCATCTCGTCCGAGGACAGCGGCAGGATCGACACGACGGGCTGCGCGCTGGTGGCCACGGCCACGCGCTGCACAGCGGTCGCGACGATGCGCCGCGCCCGCGCCTCGGCGGTCCGCCGCGCCTGGGCCTCGGCTCGCCGCACCTGGGCGGCCGCTGCGGCGACCGCCTGGTCCGTGATGCGTCGGGTGAGCTCAGCCAGGGCCTCGTCGTGCGTCAGGCCGCTGACCGACTCCAGCTCGGCGCGCGCCTGGTCGCGCGCGTCGGCGAGCCGCTCGTTCGCGGCGCGTTCGGCGTCGGCCAGCGTCCGGGCCGCAGCGCGTTCGGCCTTGTCGAGCTCGCGGGAGGCTGCACGCCGCAGCTCGGCGAGGGTCTCCGCCTCGCTGCGGGTCCTCCGCTGGAGGTCGGCCAGCTCGGCGCGTTCGCTCGCGAGCTCGCGCTCACGGTCCGCGACCCGTCGCTCGCGCCTCTCGGCGTCGGCGAGCATCGCCCGCGCGTCGTCACGGATCCGCGCGACGTCCTCGGTGGCGCCGCGGCGGTGCTGGTCGGCCTCGCGGCGGGCGGTGAGCACCAGGATGAGTGCGACGAGGCACGCACCGAGCAGTCCCACGACGGTGGCGATCGGACCCGGTTCCACAGGACCTCCTGACGGGGACGCCCTGGGCGGACGCCACATCACCATTGTCACCGGTCGGCGGGGTGGAACGGCCTCGCCGCGCCCGGCCGACCGCCCGCCGACGTCGCAAGCCCCATCGATATGTCGCGCGCGGTCGCCGGCGATCGACCGGCGCCTGCTGCCCGATCTCCGAGATGCCGTTACAGCCCGGTCCCGCAGCGAGGCCTGACCTGCCGCCCGACCTCCGCCTGACCGTCAGGCCTCGAGCTCGCCCAGCGACTCGTCGTCGGCCCCCTCGGTGGCCAGCTCCTCACGGACGATGCGCGCGACGAGGCCGGCAGAGTAGCCCTTGCGGCCCAGCGCACCGTAGATGCGCCGGACCCGCACCGGCGTCTCGAGCCCGGCGGTGGTGCGCAGCCGGCGGCGGACCAGCTCACGCGCCGCTTGCTCCTCGTCCGCGTCGTCGACGTCCTCGAGTGCGACGGCTGCCGTCTCGTCGTCGATCCCCTTGCGTCGCAGCTCGACGCCCAGTGCTCGTCGCGACAGACCCCGCTCGGCATGCCGCGACCGGACGAACATCCGCGCGTACTCCTGGTCGTCGATGAGCCCGACCTCGGTGAACCGGTCGAGCACGCGCGTCGCGACGTCCGCGGGGACGTCGCGACGGGCGAGCGCGTCCGCCAGCTGCCCGCGCGACTGCGCTGCGGCCGCCAGGCGGCGCAGGACGATCGCCCGGGCCACCGACTCGGGATCGGGCTCGGCGTCATGCGCCGCGGAGCCACTGTCCGGCGGCTCCGCGGCCGACCGCCCGCGGCGACGTGCCGCGGGCCGGCCGGTACGGTCTGCCATGCCTGTCAGAAGTCGACCGCGACCGGGGCGTCGGCAGGTGCGTCGACCTTCGCGCCGATGCCGAGCTTCTCGAGGATCTTCTTGTCGAGCTCGTTCGCGAGGTCGGGGTTGTCCCGCAGGAACTTGCGGGCGTTCTCCTTGCCCTGGCCCAGCTGGTCCCCCTCGTACGTGAACCACGCACCCGACTTGCGGACGAAGCCGTGCTCCACGCCCATGTCGATGAGCGACCCCTCGCGGGAGATGCCCACGCCGTACAGGATGTCGAACTCGGCCTGCTTGAAGGGCGGGGCCATCTTGTTCTTCACGACCTTGACGCGCGTGCGGTTGCCGACCGCCTCGGTGCCCTCCTTGAGGGTCTCGATGCGGCGGATGTCCATGCGGATGGAGGCGTAGAACTTCAGCGCCTTGCCACCCGTCGTGGTCTCGGGACTGCCGAAGAACACGCCGATCTTCTCGCGCAGCTGGTTGATGAAGATCGCCGTGGTGCCCGACGCGTTGAGCGCGCCCGTGATCTTGCGCAGCGCCTGCGACATGAGCCGGGCCTGCAGACCGACGTGCGAGTCGCCCATCTCACCCTCGATCTCCGCCTTGGGCACGAGGGCCGCCACCGAGTCGATGACGATGACGTCGATCGCACCCGAGCGGATCAGCGTGTCCATGATCTCGAGCGCCTGCTCGCCGTTGTCCGGCTGCGACACGAGCAGGGCGTCGGTGTCGACCCCCAGCTTCTTGGCGTACTCGGGGTCGAGCGCGTGCTCGGCGTCGATGAACGCCGCGATGCCGCCGGCCTTCTGTGCGTTGGCGACGACGTGCAGCGCGAGGGTCGACTTGCCGGAGGACTCGGGCCCGTACAGCTCGACGACGCGGCCGCGCGGCAGCCCGCCGATGCCGAGCGCGACGTCGAGGGCGATGGAGCCGGTCGGGATCACCTCGACGGGGGCGCGACCCTCGTCGCCGAGACGCATGACCGACCCCTTGCCGAACTGGCGGTCGATCTGGCTGAGTGCGGCCTCGAGGGCCTTGGAGCGGTCCGGAGCAGCGGCCATGGGTCCACCTCGTCGTCTTGTGCAGCGTCGTGCTGCGCCTGCTGGGGCTGGTCTTGTCGCGGTGACGCTATGCCCGACCACCGACATCGCGACCGGACCTCGCACGGACCCGTGGACCGGCTCGTCGCCGGACGGGGCTGTGGTCGGTTCGACCCGTGTCACCGTGGACCACGGTACCCGAACACGTGTTCGATCACGCACCACGACACGCGCGTGTCGTCACTCGCCGTCCACCTCGCCGGTCGCCGCGACGACGACCGCCTCACCCGGGCGCAGCACGCACGGTCGCACCTCCGGCGCGAGGCGGTGCACGGCCGCCTCGAAGGCCGGGCCGCCCCGGTCCATCCACCCGGCCGGCAGGCGCCGCGACGCCGGCGCGTGCAGCGTCCCCCAGTGCACGGGCACCGCGACGCGCGCCCTGACCAGCGCGCACACGCGTGCGGCCTCCACCGGGTCCAGGTGCCCGCCGGAGAGCCGCGGACCCCACCCCCCGACCGGCACCAGCGCCAGGTCGACGGGCGCACCGGCGAGCTCCGGCACGCGGACGAGGCCGGGGAACGGGCCCGTGTCACCCGCGAACCACACGGTCAGGCCGCCCCCCTGCACGACGAACCCCGTCGCGGCATTGGGCCGGTGCGGCATCGGACGGTGACCGTGCTCCGCCGGCACCGTGCGCACCCGGGCCGTCCCGCCCGTCGCGCCGGTGACCGTGCGCCACTCCCCCGGCGCGACGCCCACGCCGCGCAGCCCGCGCTCGGTGAGCCAGTGCGCGCTCGACGGCGCGGCGAGCACGGGGACCGGGCCGAGCATCCGCAGCGACCCGAGCTCGGCGTGGTCGTGGTGCAGGTGCGACACGAGCGCCGCGTCCGCGCCACGCCAGTCCGATGTGCGCGGCGCCACCCCGCCGCGTCGACGCAGCAGGCCTGCGTGCCGCCGCAGCAGCGGATCGGTCACCAGCCGCACGCCACCGACGTCGAGCACGACCGTCGCGTGCCCGAGCCAGCACACCCGCACGCTCACACGTCCTCCCACACCTGCGCCGGGACCGCTGCCGGACGCACACCGCGCTCGACGAGCCACGCCACGAGCTGCGCGTGCACGGCGTCCGCCCCGACCAGCATCCGGCGCCCGTCGACCTCCTCGCACCGCGCGTCGTCGAGGACGAGGTCCGCGGGGTGCAGCAGGAACGCGAGGTTCTGCGCCCCACCCAGGCCACCGTGCGAGCCGACCTGCCCCTCGAACGCGTGCACGTCGTCCCGCGGGCCGACGGCGGAGACGAGCAGCAGGTCGCCCGTGTCGGCCAGCCGCGCCGCACGCCGCAGGTCGGCGCGTGCCCGCGCCGGGTACGGCCCGAGCGGGTCCTCCCCCTCCACGACGTCGCCGTCGGCCTCCAGGAGCCGCAAGCCGCGCGCCCCGACCGCGACGAGCCCGCGCGCACGGGAGTCCACGACCACGACGCCCACGGCGGGTCGCGCGGCGAGACCCGGCACGAGCCCGGGCCACCGCTCCTGGAGGTCCTCCAGGAGCATCCTGCCCGGCGCGTCGGGGAACCACACCAGCCCCAGGTTCCCCGAGCCCACGACCACGACGTCCGGCGCGTCGCCGGCCGCCGGGTGCGTTCGACCGTGCTCGCGGACCCGTGGGACGCCCTCCTCGCGGCGCGACCGTCCGCGCCGCCGGTCGGCGCCCGCGTCGGGGCCGAGCACGACACGGTCCCCGGGGCGGCCCAGGACACCGATCAGCAGCGCGTTGACCGGACCCCACTGCTCACCGTCCACGCTCTGCAGGCCGTCGGCGTCGGGGTCCGCCATGAGCGCCCGCACGGTGTCGAGCAGCGAGCGCCCCTCGACCTGCTCGAACGTGGCGCCGAGCGTCTGCCCGTGGTCCGAGAGCACGACGAGGTCGTAGGCCCGCGGTGCGACCCTCGCGACCTCCTCCAGGATGCGCAGCACCTGGTCGAGACCCTCGAGCGAGCGCAACGACTCGGGCCGCGTCGGCCCGGCGTGGTGCGCGACCTCGTCGTAGTCGACGAGGTCGACGAACACCGTCGGGTCGCCGCGCACGAGCGCGTCGGCCACGAGCGACGTGGCGAGGTCGCGCAGGAGCACGTTGGTCGCGGCGCGCAGGACGACGTACCACCCGCCCCGCGGCACCCGCGGGCGCACGTCGTGGACCGCCTGACGACGTGCCTGGTAGAGCTCCTTGACGACCTCGCCGACCGTGAGGACCACCGCACGGGCGAGCACGAACGGCCGCGCGAAGACGCGCAGGTAGCCCGCACCCGGGCCGAACCCGTGCCGGCGCCCACGGCTCATCACGAGGAACGCCGACGACGCGTCGCCGGAGAACATGGTGGCCACGGCCGTCCCGCCGCCGGACAGCAGGCCGCGCCCGTCGCTGAGCCGCTCCTCGACGAGCGCCGCGTCGTCCGGGTGGTTCGTCACCACGAGGCGACCCAGCTCGCGGTCCCACCACCGGAACGCGGGGATGCGGTCCGCCGCGCCGTGCAGGAGGCCCGCCTGCGCGGCCGGCGTCGTCGAGGGCACGCTCGACCACCAGGTGTCGACGCGGTGCGTCCCCTGCTCGACCCACCGCTGCATCGTCGGCACCAGGCCCGCGTCCACGGCCTGGTCGAGGACGGGTGCGCTCACGCCGTCGAGCTGGACCACGAGCAGACCGGGCGGACGCGCGGCCCCCGTCGCGGCGGCACCCCGGGTGCGGTGGCGCGCACGCCGGACGACGTCCGCCACCACGTACTCGTTGTCGCTGGAGCCCCAGACCCACCGGCCCACGGCCATCGCCACGGACGCGAGGAGGAGGACCCACACGACCGACCACCCGGACGTCAGCGTGACCCCCGGCACGACGCGCAGCGCGGCCCACGCCACGAGCACCTGCGCGGCGACGCCGGCGACCAACGCACCCCCGGCACCCGCGACCGTCGCGAGCAGCCGCAGGGGCGCGCGCAGCACGAGGTCCCCGAGCCCCACGGCGAGCGCCACGAGCAGCACCGCCCAGGGCGTCCTCAGGGTGACGCCGTCGACCAGCGCGATCGCGGCAGCCAGGCCCAGGGCGGTGACGACGAGCGAGACGAGGGCGTCGGAGACGTCGACCGCGCGCGGCAGCCAGCGCCTGCGGGCCGCCCGCTGCGCGCTGCGACGGCCACCGTCGGTGTCACCGGCACCGTCCGGCGCCGGGGCGACGCCGGTCACCGGCGTCAGCGCCCGGGCCTCGGCGGCGCCTGCCGGTGCTGGTCCGTCCCCCAGCGGGCGGTGTCGGGGATGCCGAGCGCGTCGCACAGCGCGTGCCACACGACCCGTGGCTCGACCCCGTCGGCCAGCGCTGCGGCGCCCGTGCGGTCGCCGAGGTCCCCGATCACGAGCTCCTCGAGCAGCAACCGGCCCTCGACAGGGCCGAGGACGTTGGCGACAAGGTCGGCAAGCTCGCGGTTCCTCACGGACCCAGCGTGCCACCGGGGGGGCACCGCGCGCGTGTCGGTCCCTGCCGACACAATGGCCCGGTGGTGCTCGACCGCTTCTCCGACCCGACCCGTACGTGGTTCACGGGGGCGTTCGACGCACCCACGGCGGCGCAGGTCGGCGCGTGGGAGGCAGTCTCCGGCGGCGACCACGCCCTGGTCGTCGCCCCCACCGGGTCGGGCAAGACGCTGGCCGCGTTCCTGTGGGCCCTCGACGGGCTGCTGACGGGCGAGGCACCGGCGGACCCCGCAGGACGGTGCCGCGTGGTCTACGTCTCTCCCCTGAAGGCGCTCGCCACGGACGTCGAGCGCAACCTGCGCTCCCCGCTCGTGGGCATCCGGCAGGCGGCGACCCGGCTCGGCTCGACGCTGCCGGAGGTGACGGTCGGCATCCGGACGGGCGACACACCACCCGCCGAGCGACGCGCGTTCGCGACGACGCCGCCCGACGTCCTGATCACGACACCGGAGTCGCTCTACCTGGTGCTGACGTCGGGCGCGCGGCGCGGCCTCGCGGGCGTCCGCACCGTGATCGTCGACGAGATCCACGCTGTCGCGGGCACGAAGCGCGGTGCACACCTCGCGGTGAGCCTGGAGCGTCTGGACGCGCTGCTCGAGGCCGAGGGCGGACCGGGCCCGGTGCAGCGCGTCGGCCTGTCCGCGACCGTGCGCCCCGTCGACGCGGTCGCGGCGTTCCTCGGCGGGGCACGTCCCCCGGCGGACGGCGGTCGACCGGTGGTCGTCGTGCAGCCGCCGTCGCAGAAGGTCATCGAGGTCCAGGTCGTCGTCCCCGTGCCGGACCTGGGCGACCTCGCCGCCGCCGCGCGGCCCGGCGCCGGCGGCACGACGCCCGGGGCGGTCAACCGCTACGGGGGCCCCGGCATCGACCCCGACCTGGCCGGCTTCGGTGCGCCGGACCCCGGCGCGGCGGTCCCTGTCCCGACGGACCCCGAGCGGCCCCGCGCGTCGATCTGGCCGCACGTCGAGGAGCGGGTGGTCGACCTCGTGGCGGCGCACCGCTCGACGCTGGTCTTCACGAACTCGCGGCGCGGAGCCGAGCGGCTCACGGCCCGCATCAACGAGGTCTGGGCGGAGCGGCAGGGTGCCCAGCCGCCCGATCCGGGCGAGGTCCGGGCCGCGGCCGTCCCCGGCCAGTCGGGGACGTCTGCGGGGGTCGACACGCGCGATGCCGCGACGATCGTCGCCCGAGCGCACCACGGGTCGATGAGTCGCGCCGAGCGGACGCGCACGGAGTCCGAGCTCAAGGCGGGCCGCCTGCCCGCGGTGGTGGCGACGAGCTCGCTCGAGCTCGGCATCGACATGGGCGCGCTCGACCTGGTCGTGCAGGTCGGGTCACCGCCGTCGGTCGCCAGCGGGCTCCAGCGCGTCGGCCGCGCAGGGCACCAGGTCGGCGCCGTGTCCCGCGGCGTCGTGTTCCCGACGTACCGCGGCGAGCTCGTGCCCGCGGCGGTGACGGCCCAGCGCATGCGCACGGGCGAGCTCGAGGCGCTGGCCGTCCCGTCGAACCCGCTGGACGTCCTCGCCCAGCAGGTGGTCGCGATGGTGGCGGTCGACGACTGGCCGGTCGAGGACCTCGCCCGGGTGGTCCGCCGTGCGGCGCCGTTCGCGGGCCTGGGCGACGCGACGCTGCGCGCCGTGCTCGACATGCTCGCGGGCCGGTACCCGTCGGAGGACTTCGCCGAGCTGCGGCCGCGCGTGGTGTGGGACCGCGTGTCCGACGTGGTCTCGGGCAGGCCCGGCGCCCTGCGGCTCGCCGTGACGAGCGGCGGCACCATCCCGGACCGCGGGCTCTTCGGGGTGTTCCTCGCGGGCGGTGGCGAGACGAGCGAGGTCGCCGCCGACTCCGAGCGCTCGGGCGGCCGGGTCCGGGGCGGCAAGCGGGTCGGAGAGCTCGACGAGGAGATGGTCTACGAGTCGCGCGTCGGCGACACGTTCACGTTGGGCTCGAGCACGTGGCGCATCGAGGACATCACGCCCGACCGCGTGCTGGTCACCCCTGCGCCCGGCGTCCCGGGCAGGCTGCCCTTCTGGAAGGGTGACGCGCCGGGACGCCCCGCCGAGCTGGGCCGCGCCGTGGGCGCCTGGGTCCGGGAGGTCGCGGCGCTGCCCCCCGCGGCGGCACGGACGCGGGTCGAGAGCGCCGGGCTGGATCCCTGGGCCGCCGACAACCTGCTCGCGTACCTGCAGGACCAGCAGGACGCGACAGGGCAGCTGCCGAGTGACGCCGTGGTCGTCGTCGAGCGCTTCCGCGACGAGCTGGGCGACTGGCGCATCGTGCTGCACTCGCCCTACGGGGCGCGGGTCCACGCACCGTGGGCGCTCGTGCTCGCCGCACGCCTGCGGGAGCGCTACGGCGTCGACGCCGCGGCCATGCACGCCGACGACGGCATCGTGCTGCGCCTGCCGGACGTCCTGGACGAGGCCGCGGACGAGGCATGGGGTGACGGTCCCGGTGCGGACGCCGGTCCGCGGCTCGCGCTCGAGGACCTCCTGATCGACCCGGAGGAGGTGCTGGCCTCGGTCCGCGACGAGCTCGGCGCGTCCGCGATGTTCGCGGCGCGGTTCCGCGAGGCGGCCGGCCGGGCGCTGCTGCTCCCCCGTCGCCGCCCCGACCGTCGTCAACCGTTGTGGCAGCAGCGGCAGCGCGCCGCCCAGCTGCTCGAGGTGGCCGCCCGCTTCCCCGACTTCCCGATCCTCCTGGAGGCCGTGCGCGAGTGCCTGCAGGACGACTTCGACACCGAGGCGCTCATCGGGCTCATGCGGGACGTCGGCAACGGCCGGGTGCGCGTGGTCGAGGTGACGACACCGCACCCCTCCCCCTTCGCACAGTCGCTGCTGTTCGGGTACACCGCCCAGTTCCTGTACGAAGGTGACGCGCCCCTCGCGGAGCGCCGCGCCGCTGCCCTCACGCTCGACCCGACCCTGCTGGCGGAGCTCCTCGGCACGGGGGGTGAGTCGCAGCTCGCCGATCTGCTGGACCCCGAGGCGGTCGAGCGCACGGAGGCCGAGCTGGCCGGCACGGCGCCCGACCGCCAGGCGGGATCGCTCGAGCAGGTCGCGGACGTGCTGCGGCGGCACGGCCCGCTCACGGCGGCGGAGGTCGCGGCGCGCACCCGACCCGAGGTGCGCGACGACGTCCCCGCATGGCTCGAGGAGCTGGCCGCCGCGCGTCGCGCGATCCGGGTGCGCCTGGCAGGTGTACCGGCAGACCGGACGGAGCAGTGGGCGGCCGTGGAGGACGCCGGACGGTTGCGGGACGCGCTCGGGGTCGCGCTGCCCGTCGGCGTCCCCGAGGTGTTCACCGAGGTGCTGCCCGACCCCCTCGCCGACCTCCTGCGTCGGCACGCGCGCACGCGCGGCCCGTTCCCGGCTGCGCAGGCGGCTGCCCGGTTCGGACTCGGGATCGCCGTGGTCACGGAGGTGTTGCGCCGCCTCGAGGCCTCTCGCGTGCTCGTGCAGGGACGTCTGCGTCCCGATGTGCTGGGAGGCACCGGCGACGAGTTCTGCGACGCCGACGTCCTGCGGCGGCTGCGCCAGCGGTCGCTCGCCGCCCTGCGCGCCCAGGTCGAGCCCGTCGACCCCCAGGCGCTGGGCGTCTTCCTGCCCCTGTGGCAGGGCGTGCAGGTCGTCGGCCGCCGTCCGGCCGGGCTGCGCGGCGTCGACGCCGTGGCACGGGCAGTGGAGCAGCTCGCCGGTTTCGCCGTGCCCGCCTCCGCGCTCGAGTCGCACGTCCTGCCGGCACGCGTCCCCGACTACGTCCCCGGGATGCTCGACGAGCTGACGTCCGCCGGCGAGGTGCTGTGGGCGGGCCACGCGCCGCTCGCCGGGCACGACGGTCTCGTCTCCCTGCACCCGGCGGCCGTCGCCGACCTCACGCTGGCGCCGGTGCCGGACCTCGACGACCCCGACGCCCCGGCGGCCGACCGTGTCCACCGCGCCGTCCTCGCTGCGCTCGAGGGCGGCGGTGCGTGGTTCCTCGGCGCGCTCGTCGACCGTGTCGCCACCGTGTGGCTCGACGAGGACGCGCCCCCCGACAACCAGGCCGTGCTCGCCGCGCTGTGGGACCTGGTGTGGGCGGGCCGGGTGACCAACGACGGGCTGGGCCCGCTGCGTGCGTGGCTCGCGGGCGGCCCCACGGCGCACCGCACCCGCAGCGCGCCGGCACGGGGTCGGCCGATGCGGCCACGGCTCGGGCTGCGCGCGGGCGGGCGGCTCGGGCTGCCGGCGTCCGCGCGCGACAGCGGCCTCGCGCGCGCGACCGGCACGGCGTCCGGGCCGGGCGCCGGGCGGTGGTCACTGCTGCCGGCGCGCGAGCCGGACGTGACCGTCCGTGCGCACGCGCTCGCCGCACAGCTCCTCGACCGGCACGGGGTACTGACGCGGGCCGTGGCCCCTGCCGAGGGCATCGGTGGCCGGTTCGCGGGCGTCTACAAGGTCCTCGCTGCTCTCGAGCAGTCGGGGCAGGTGCGCCGCGGCTACTTCGTCGAGCGGCTCGGCGGGTCCCAGTTCGCGCTGCCGGGGGCAGTGGACCGCCTGCGGGCGGACGCGGAGGTCGTGGAGCGAGCCCGCGAGCGGGCTGCGGACCGACGTGACGCGGCACCGGCCGGCCCCCACCTGCCGTGGCAGGACGTGCCGCCGCCCGCGTGGGGTGCGCCGTCCGGGCCGGCCACGTGGTCGGGGCAGACGCTCGTCAGGTCGTCCGCGCAGGACGACCCCTGGGTCGTCGTGCTCGCCGCGACCGACCCCGCCAACCCCTACGGGGCGGCGCTCGCGTGGCCCGACCCTCCCGCGGGGCGTGACGGGGCCCGCCACCGTCCCGGCCGCAAGGCGGGCGCCTTGGTCACGCTCGTCGACGGTGCGCTCGCGATGTACCTCGAGCGCGGCGGGCGGACGCTGCTGACGTTCAGCGACGACCCGGCCGTCCTCGCCGCTGCCGCTGCCGCGCTCGCGAGCACCACGCGGGCCCGCCACGTGGGGCGGCTGACGGTCGAGCGCATCGACGGCGCACAGGTGCTGTCGTCCGAGGTGCTCGGGTCCCCCGCCGCCACCGCGCTCACCGCGGCCGGCTTCCTGACCACGCCCCGCGGCCTGCGCCTGCAGGCGTCATGACCCGGCAACGCGATGCCCGAGGGTGACGTGCTGCGCCGCACGGCCGCGCACCTGGACCGTGCGCTCGCCGGACGCCGCCTCGTGCGCGCCGACCTGCGGTGGCCGACCGCAGCGACCGTCGACCTCACCGGCAGGACGGTGCTCGGGACACGTCCCTACGGCAAGCACCTGCTGACCCGCTTCGACGACGGGCGCACGCTCCACACGCACCTGCGGATGGACGGCACGTGGCGGCTCGTCCCCACGACCGGGCAGCGTGCGGCGGCACGGTCCCCCCAGGTCCGCGCGGTGCTCGGCGACGAGCGGTGGACGGCTCTCGGGTACCAGCTCGGCATGCTCGACGTGGTCCGCACGAACGCCGAGCGCACGCTGCTGGGGCACCTCGGACCGGACGTGCTCGACGGTGACTTCGACTCGACGCCCGGTGTCCCGTGGGCAGGGCCGCCCGTGCTGGACCTGCCGACGCCGGGCATCGACGAAGCGCTGCGGCGCTGGGCGGCCGAGGGATCGCGGCCGGTCGCGGAGGTGCTCCTCGATCAGCGCGTCGTGGTCGGGATCGGGACCATCTTCATGGCGGAGTCGCTCTTCGCCCGCGGATGGTGGCCGTGGGCGCGCGCCGACGACGTCGTCGACGCCGACGAGGTCCTGCGCTCGGCGCGTGCGCTGCTCCGCGCGTCGGTCGCGACGGGCAGGCCGTCACCGGCCGTGTACGGACGCGAGGGACGCACGTGCCCGCGCTGCGGCGCGCGGGTGGCACGCGGCGACGTCGGGACGCCGCCGACGCAGCGGCAGGCCTACTGGTGCCCCGGCTGCCAGGTGCGCGGCCGGCACTGAGACCGCCGCTGCACGTGGGCGCCGGGCGCTCAGCCCACGCTCGGCTCAGCCGACCGGAGCGAGCTCCGACCGGGGCATCGCCCATCCGGCGTCGCCACCGATCGCGCGGTCGATGCCGAGTCCGGCTGCGACGGTGAGGTCCGCCGGGACGGTGTCCGGGATCAGCAGACCCTCGGCCACGGCGACGCGGTCGCTGACCTCGCGCAGCACGAGCGACAGCGGGACGTCGAGCGCGTCGCAGATGCTGCTCAGCAGCTCCGACGACGCCTCCTTCTGCCCGCGCTCGACCTCGCTGAGGTAGCCCAACGACACGCGGGCCGCCGAGGAGACCTCTCGAAGGGTCCGCCCCTGGCGCTGGCGCGCGTCTCGCAGGACGTCGCCGATCTCTCGTCGTAGAACGACCATCCGGGCTCCTCCCCTCACGTCGTGTCCTCGGTCACCTGATGGGCCCGCTCCACGCGGGACCAGTGCACCTGCTGCTCCCGGCCGTACGGCCGGGAGACGTCCACCGTACCTCGCACCGCCCACGCGTGCTCCTGTCCCGCGCACCGGCGGTCGGGTCGTCGTCACACAGTCCCCAACGTGGCCGCACCGCCGAGTGTTCCCTGCCGGACACGGGGCCGGGGTGACCAGCACGGCCTCACGCGTCGACCGCGAGGGCGTCCATGGCGAGCGCGAGGACGCAGGCACTCGCCGCCGCTCGCACGGCCGCGCGGTCGCCGGGCAGCTCCAGGCTGCGGACCAGCACGGACGCGGGCGTGACCACCGCCACGTGGACCGTTCCGGGCGCGTGCCCGTCCTGGGCCTGCGGTCCGGCGACGCCCGTGGTCGCGAGCCCCACGTCGGCACCCAGCCGCCGCCGCACGCCCGTGGCCATCGCCGACGCGACGTCCGGATCGACCGCTCCACGTCGCGCGAGCAGGCCGGCGTCGACCCCGAGGACCGTGTGCTTGAGGTCCGTCGCGTACGCCACGACGCCACCACGGAGCACGGCCGAGGCACCCGGGACCTCCACGAGGGTCGCCGTGACCAGCCCTCCTGTGAGCGACTCGGCCACCGCGAGCGTCCACCCACGCCGCGCGAGGGCCGCGAGCAGGTTCGCCGCGACGTCCCGCACCGTGCTCACAACCCCGCAGCGGGCGGCAGCCCTGCGGCCCGCCGGATCCGGACGGCGTCGCGTACGTAGTCCAGGCCCGTCACGACGGTGACCAGGACCGCGACGCCCATGACCGCCGCGGCGACCACGGAGACGAACGCCGGCAGGTGCGCCAGCGGCAGCAGGTAGAGCGAGATCGCGACGGCCTGGAGCACGGTCTTGAGCTTGCCGCCACGTGACGCCGGCAGCACCACGTACCGCAGCAGGAAGAACCGCATCACGGTGATGCCGAGCTCCCGGACCAGGATCACGACGGTCACGACCCACCACAGGTCGCCGAGCCACGACAGCAGCACCAGCCCGCTGCCGATGAGCAGCTTGTCCGCGATCGGGTCCAGGAGCTTGCCCAGGTCCGTCACCTGCCCGGACCGTCGCGCCAACCAGCCGTCGAGCCGGTCGGTCGCGGCCGCGGCCACGAACAGGGCGGTCGCCAGCAGGCGCCCCGCCACGGTGTGACCGCCGTCGTCGAGGAGCGCCAGGGCGAAGAACGGGACGACGACGATCCGCAGGACCGTGACGACGTTGGCCGGGTTCCACACGGAGGGAGCGTCGTCAACCACACACACAGCCTACGGTCCGCGCCGGACCAGCCCGAACGGCACCGCTGCCCGCGCCGCCACCCGTCCGGCGGCACTCACCTGGACGGATGACCGACTATCCTCCCGGACGTGCCTCGACACGCCCGGGACCTGCGCCGGCCGGTACTCCCGGTCGCGGTCGCCGGTGCCCTGACGGGCCTCGTCCTGGTGGGTTCCGTGGGTGCCGCCGGGGCCTTCGGCACGGTCTGGCGACGTGCCCCGCTGCCCCCCGCGCCAACGGTCGCAGGCGCCTCCACCTCCGCGCCGCCAACCGCCCCGACCCCGACGGTCGAGAGCACGCCCGAGCCCGACATCGAGCTCAGCGTCGTCGCCGCGGGTGACGTGCTGCCCCATCTGCCCGTGGTGCGGTCCGCGCGCGACGGCCACGGATACGACTTCGGCCGGCTGCTCGACCCGCTGGACCCCTGGGTGGAGCAGGCTGACCTCGCCCTGTGCCACCTCGAGGTCCCGGTCGCGCCGGACGGCTCGGCGCCGTCGGGCTTCCCTGTCTTCGGAGCCCCTGCGGAGCTCGTCAGCGGCCTCGCCGACCAGGGCTGGGACGGGTGCTCGACCGCGTCGAACCACTCCGTCGACCGCGGGTGGAAGGGCGTGGGTGCGACGCTCGACGCGCTCGACGCGGTCGGGCTCGGCCACGTCGGGACCGCACGCTCCGCGACCGAGGACGCCGAGCCCCAGCTCTACCGCCTCGACCGGGCGGGACGCACCGTGACCGTCGCGCACCTGGCCGCCACGTACGGGACCAACGGGATGCCCGTCGACGCGGACAAGCCCTGGTCGGTGCAGCTGCTGGACGGCGACGACGTCGTCCGCCGGGCGACAGGAGCCCGCGCCTCGGGTGCCGACGTGGTGCTCGTCAGCCTGCACTGGGGCTCGGAGTACCGCACCGCCCCCACGGAGGCGCAGCGCGAGGTGGCGCAGCAGCTCGCGGACTCCGGCGCGGTGGACCTCGTCATCGGGCACCACGCGCACGTGCCACAACCCGTGGAGCGCCTCCCCGGAGGGCCCGGCGGCGACGGCATGTGGGTCGCCTACGGCCTGGGCAACTACGTGTCCAACCAGGACTCCGCCTGCTGCGTCGCCGAGACCGCGTCCGGTCTGCTCCTGACCGCGCAGGTCGTCGTGCCGGGCCGGAGCGCCGGCGACACCGCGGCGGGGCCGGCACGCGTCACCGGTGTGCAGTGGACGCCGATCACCGTCGACCGGCGCGGTGGGCACCGCGTCCACGCGCTCGTCGACGTCCCCGAGGGCACGGCCACGATCCCCGCCGCGGAGGTCGCGCGACGCCTCACGCTGGTCCGGGCCGCGGCCGGCGACGACGCCGAGGAGCGCAGCACCCCCGCGCGCTCGACCGGGCCCGCACCCGTCGTGCTGCCCCGCACGCGCTGACCGCGCCGTCGCACCACGCGCCGTCGCACCACGCGCCGTCGCACCACGCCCTCGCCACCGGGCGCACCGCGCGCTCAGTCCACGGGCCGCGCGCCCCCGTAGAGCCAGCCCTGCCCGTACCGCCACCCGTTGCGTCGCAGGAAGTCCGCCTGCTCCTCGTTCTCGATGCCCTCAGCGATGGTCACCATCGCCAGCTCACGCGCCAGGGCCCCGAGCGCGCGCACCACCTTCCCGGCCGTCGGGTCGTGCGGGATCCCCGACGTGAACGACATGTCGAGCTTCACACCTGCGACCGGCAGGTCCCGCAGGTAGGACAGGGGCGAGACCCCCGTACCGAAGTCGTCGAGCAGGATCGGCACGCCGGCCGCCGAGAGCTGCGTGAGCTCGTGCCGGATGCGCGTGCCCGAGGCGACCAGGGACGACTCGGTCAGCTCCAGGACCAGGCGGCCCGCCGTCACCCGGTGCCGTGAGAGGTCCTGGAGCAGACGCGTGGCCAGCTCCGAGTCGCCCAGCTGGTCCGCCGAGACGTTCACGGAGACCCACCGGCCGTCGTCCGCGTGCGTGGCGAGGAACTCGACGACCCGTGTCGCGACCAGCTGCCCGAGGAGCACCGACGCACCCGCGTCCTGCACCTGGGACAGGAAGGCCCCGGGCAGCAGCAGACCGCGGTGCGGGTGCTGCCAGCGCACGAGGGCCTCGTAGCCGACGACCCGGGCGTCGGACAGGTCGACGATGGGCTGGTAGTGCACCACCATCTCCCCGCTCTCGATGGCGTGCACGAGCTCGCGGTGCACGTTCGAGGGGGCGGCGAGCTCCATCGACGTGTCGTACACCTCGGTCCGTCCGCGGCCGGTCTGCTTGGCGCGGTAGAGCGCGGCGTCGGCCGCGGCCAGGAGGGTGGGCGCGCCCGCCTCGACGAGGTGCACCTCTGCGAGCGCGATCCCGATGCTCGCCCGCACCCCGAGGCGGCGGCGCCCGACACGCACCGGCTCGGCGAGGCCCGAGTGGATCTCGTTGGCGACCTCGAAGACGGCCTTGGCCGCATGCACGTCCTGCACCACCACGACGAACTCGTCGCCACCGAGCCGCGCCACGGTCCCGTTGCCGGACGACGCGGCGCGCAGCACGCCCGCGACGTGCACGAGGATGTCGTCACCGGTCGCGTGCCCGTACCGGTCGTTGATCGCCTTGAACCCGTCGAGGTCGCACGCGAGCACGGCGATCCGGTCGACCGCGCCCGGCTGCGCGAGCGCGGCCTGCAGCACCTCCTGCAGCAGCGTGCGGTTCGCCAGACCGGTGAGCGGGTCGTGCATCGCGCGGTGCGTGAGCATCTCCGCCTGCATCTTCGACTCCGTGGCGTCGCGCACCTGGACCACGAAGTGGTCGGCCTCCCCGTCGGCCGCCCGCACGAGCGCCGCGTCGAGCACCACCCACACGAGCTGCTCGTCGGCGCGTCGGCACCGCATCTCGAGCGAGAACCGCTGCTGCCCGCCACCGAGGAGCTTGTCCATCTCCATGCGCTGGGAGGCGCGGTCCTCCGGTGCGCTCAGCTCGTCTACCCGGTAGCCCCGGAGGGCAGACGCGTGGGTCCCGAGCAGCTCCGCGAGCGCGACGTTGGCCTCGGTGATGCGCCAGTCGAGGTCGACGAGCGCCATGCCGATCGGCGCGTTCTCCATCGCCACCTTGAACTGCGTCTCGCTGCGCGACAGCGCCACCTCGACGTCATGCCGTGCGGTGATGTCGACGATCGTGGTGAGCGCCGCGGTCTCGCCGCCGTCGTCACCCGGCATGAGGCGGCTGGTCGCCTGGACGACCGACGGCCGCGCGCCCGGCCCTGGCGGGACCAGGGTGACCACGGTCGTGCGCTCCTCGGCCTGCGCGCCGTGCCGGCCGAGCACGAACCCGGGGTTCACCGCGAGTCCACGGTCGTCGAGCAGCATGACCGGGATCCGTGACACCGGGAGGCCCACGACGGCGTCGCGCGTCACGCCGAGGATCTGCGCGGCCCGTTCCGACAAGTCCAGCACGAGCCCGTCGTGCGACAGCACCACGACGCCCTCGCTGGTCACCAGCTGCAGCGCGTCGTACCGCCGGTGCAGCTGGCCGGCGACGCGCACGAGCTCGGCGTTGCGACGCGCCTGGGTGCGCTCACGACGCAGCAGGACGAGCACGGTCCCGAGCGCGGCGACCGCGACCACCGCGATGACCGTCGTGACGACGCCGTAGGGGCCTACCAGACCTGCGTCCACGCCACGCCGCTCAGTGGTCGTCGGTGGGGTCGTGCCCGCCGTCGCTCTCCTCGTCGGCGTGCGACGGTGCCGCCGGCTCGGGCTCGCCGCGCAGCATCGCGAGAGTGGCCGGCAGGTCGTCCGGCTGCAGCAGCACCTCCCGCGCCTTCGAGCCCTCGGACGGGCCGACGATCTCGCGCGACTCCAGCAGGTCCATGAGGCGCCCGGCCTTGGCGAAGCCGACACGCAGCTTGCGCTGCAGCATGGACGTGGAGCCGAACTGCGTGGTCACGACGAGCTCGGCGGCCTGGAGCAACAGGTCGAGGTCGTCGCCGATGTCGTCGTCGACCTGCTTCTTGACGGCCTGGACCGCCACGTCCTCGCGGTAGATCGGCTTGAGCTGCGTCTTGACGTGATCGACGACCGCGTGGATCTCGGACTCCGAGACCCAGGCCCCCTGCGTACGCATGGGCTTGGCGGCACCCATCGGCAGGAACAGCGCGTCACCCTGGCCGATGAGCTTCTCGGCACCGGGCTGGTCGAGCACGACGCGCGAGTCCGTCAGCGAGCTGGTCGCGAACGCGAGGCGCGACGGCACGTTGGCCTTGATCAGACCGGTGACCACGTCCACGGACGGGCGCTGCGTCGCCAGGACGAGGTGGATGCCGGCCGCACGCGCGAGCTGGGTGATGCGCTGGATCGACGCCTCGACGTCGCGCGGCGCCACCATCATCAGGTCGGCGAGCTCGTCGACGATGACCAGGAGGTACGGGTAGGTCGCGATCTTGCGCTCCGACCCGGGCAGCGGCTTGACCTTGCCGACGCGGACCGCGGCGTTGAAGTCGTCGATGTGCTTGTAGCCGAACATGGCGAGGTCGTCGTAACGCGCCTCCATCTCCCGCACGACCCACTCGAGGGCCTCGGCGGCCTTCTTCGGGTTCGTGATGATCGGGGTGATGAGGTGCGGGATGCCCTCGTAGAGCGTCAGCTCGACCCGCTTGGGGTCGACGAGGATCATCCGGACCTCGTCGGGCGTCGAGCGCATGAGGATCGACACGATCATCGAGTTCACGAACGACGACTTGCCCGCGCCGGTCGCCCCGGCCACGAGCAGGTGCGGCATCTTGGCGAGGTTCGCCACGACGTAGCCGCCCTCGACGTCCTTGCCCACACCGATGACCATGGGGTGCTCGCTGCGCTTCGCGGCCGACGAGCGCAGGACGTCGCCCAGCGCGACGGTCTCGCGGTCGGTGTTCGGGATCTCGATGCCGATGGCCGACTTGCCCGGGATCGGCGACAGGATCCGCACGTCGGCGCTGGCGACCGCGTACGCGATGTTCTTGCTCAGCGCGGTGACGCGCTCGACCTTGACGGCGGGACCGAGCTCCACCTCGTAGCGCGTGACGGTCGGGCCCCGGGTGAAGCCCGTGACCTGCGCGTCGATCTCGAACTGCTCCAGCACCGAGGTCAGCGACTCGACGACCCGGTCGTTCGCGGCGGACCGCACCTTGTGCGGCGGGCCCTTCGCCAGCACGTCCTCGGTCGGCAGGATGTACACGACGTCGCCCTCGAGCATCGGCTGCTCGCCGCGGGGCACGCCGCTCGTGGGCGGGGCGGGCAGCGCGGCCTCGACGACTGCGGTCGGGGCGTCCGCGGGCGTCGCGCCCATGCGACGGGTCGCGACGGCGTCCGCGGCAGCGGCCGCAGCAGCCGCCTCCTCCTCGCGCGCCACGACGGCGGCGCGCTCGAACGCCTCGTCCCCCACGTACTCGTCGAGCCGGCCCTCGTCGGCCGCGGCCGCGGCCTGCGCGCGACGGCGGCCCAGCAGACGACGGGGTGTCTTGACGGGCGCCTCCGGACGCGCGCTGTGCAGCGCCTCGATCACCAGCGGCTCGTCGGGCTCGCCCGGCGCGTCCTCGTGGTGGCCGGTCAGGCGCCGGTACAGGGCGGCGAGCCGCGGCCCGATCAGGTGCACGGGCGTCGCCGTGACCACCAGGACGCCGAAGAACGCGAGGATCGCGAGGAGCACGCCCGCGACGACCGTCGTGAGCAGCGCCGCCAAGGGGGTGCCGACACCGAACCCGATGATCCCGCCGGCCGCGCGCACCGCAGCCATGTCCTGCGTGGCCGGAAGACCCTGCGCGAGGTGGACGATGCCGCACACGGCCACCGTGATCGCCGTGAGCCCGATGCCGATGCGCGAGTTGGCCTGGACACGGTCGGGGTGACGCATGAGGCGGATGCCGAGCCCCAGCAGCACGACCGGGACGGCGACGCCGACGACACCGAAGGTGCCGGCGACGACGTTGTGGATGATGTCGCCCGCGGAACCCGACAGGTCCCACCACTCCCGTGCGGCGACGACGACTGCGAGGCCCACGAGGGTCAGCGCGAGTCCGTCGCGACGGTGCGCGGGGTCGAGCTCGCGCGCCCCGGCGCCGACGTGACGCGCGGTGCCACCGACGAGGTGGGCCGCCCCCATCCAGACGCCGCGCACGATCCGCAGCGGCAGGGCCGGCTGACGGGGTGCAGGTGCGGCACCACGCCCCGCGGGGCGGGTCCCGCCGCGAGGCTGGCCGCCCTTGGGTGACCGGGGCGACGCACCGGAGGCGCGCGTAGGGCGCGCGGGGCCGGGGGTCGTACGGGTCGCCATGGTCCTCACGGTAGCCGCACCGGGCGCCGCTCCCCCGCCGACTCGGGGTCGTGTCGCCCGGTGGCACACGCCACTCCCGAGTGAATCCGGGCTCCTCAGGCGGTCAGCAGCCCGATGCCGAGGGTCACGACGCCCGCCGCGACGGCCGCCGCGCCGAGCGGCAGCAGGGCGACGAGCCGGTTGGGCCGGGTCCGGCCGGCCCCCGCGGCCGACAGGAAGAACCCGGCCGGCAGCAGCACGGCGCCGACGAGCACGCCGGTCTGCGCGAGCCACCGCCAGCCCCCGGTGAGGGACGTCGCCTCCCCGAGCAGGAGGCATACCAGTCCGAGGGTGACCAGCACACCGGCATGGGCGTGCCCGGCCCGGTAGAAGGAGCGCTGGAAGTCGGTGGCCGGTGCGTGGCCGGTGGCGACCCGCAGCAGGAACCACCCGCCGGACTCGATCGTGACGACCGCGAGGGCCGCCACCCCCGCAGTGCTGCGCGCAGCGTCGGCGAGCTCGATCATGGGGCCACGTCCTTTCGTAACACTGTTACACAACATCGTTACGCGACGGGTGTCAAGGCCCCTATCCTCAGGACATGGCCCGCCCCCGCACCCACGACGACGCCCTGCGCGAGCGGCTCCTCGACGAGGCGACCCGTGCCGTCGCCGACGACGGGGCCGCCGCGCTCACCGTCCGCGACGCCGCCGCACGGGCCGGCACGTCGTCCAGCGCCGTGTACGCGCTGTTCGGCGGTCGCGACGCTCTCCTGCAGGCCGTCGGTGACCGCGCGGCGGCCCGGTTCGCCGCGCGCCTGCGCGACGCGCCCGCCACGGGCGAGCCGGGCGCCGACCTGCTCGCGCTCGGGGTGGCCTATCGCCGGTTCGCGCTCGACGAGCCGCAGGCGTACCGCGTCATGTTCGCGCGCCCCGGTGCCGGGGTCCGCCACCCCGCGAGCGGGCCTGTCAGCGAGGTGCCCACGTTCGTCGTGCTCCGCGACGCGGTCACCCGCGTGCTCGCCGCAGCCGCCGCCGCACCGCTCGACCCCGACGGCCCCGACCACCCCGGCAGCGTCGGCAGCGCCGACGGCGACGCGGCGGCGGCCGGCGCGACCGGGCTGTGGGCGCTCACCCACGGCTGGGTGATGCTCGAGATCGACGGCCTGCTCCCCTGGCCCCCGCACGAGCGCGACGCCCGCTACGTCGCCACGCTGCGCGGCGCGGGACCCGGTCTGCTGCGCGCCGCGACGCACGGCGCCGACGACCCGGACGGCCCCCGGACCGCGTAGCCGAGCGCCCGGGCAGGTGCGCGATCGGGGGCCACGCTCCCCCACCCCGACGCCTGCGGCCGTCGGTCGCCGGTGTCGGGGGCCGGTGCCACGATCGGCGTATGACGTCAGCCGTCCCCGGTGCGACCCGCGCGGCGGTCCTTCGGTACCGCGTGCACGCACAGCAGCTCGACGCCGGGCCGGCGCCGAGCGCGGACCCGCTGGCCCCGACCGTGCTGGACCCGACCGTGCTGGACGCCGGCGTGCAGGACACGGGACCCGACGGGGCGCTGTGGGCGCTCGCGCTGCGCGGTGCGGAGGTGCGCGCGGGCGAGCTGCCCGACGCTCTCGCGCTCGCCTGGACCCTGCGCGGCGCTCCGCACGCCTACCGGCGGGACGAGCTGGAGGCCGTCGAGGCCGCGGTGCGCCCCTGGTCGGCGCGTGACGCCGCGCAGCGGGTCTTCGACGCCGCGCGCCCCCTGCGCGCGGCCGGCATCGACCCGCGCGACGCGCTCGCCACCGCAGCACGCACCATGCGGGACGTCGTGACGACGCCGATGCCGAAGGGCGCGGTGTCGACCGCCCTGACGTCCCGGTTGCCCGAGCCCTACCTGCGGTGGTGCCGCACGTGCGGCGCGACGCACGTGTACGAGCAGACGTTCCGCCTCGCCGCGCTGCACGGGGGCCTGGAGCTCGTGCCGGGGACCTCACCGCCGGTGCTGCGTCGGGTGGCCGGCTGGCCGCCCGACGCCGTCGGCCGCACGGACCCGCCCGCCCCGGGCGGGCGGCACGACGTCGTCCGCACGGCCCTGCACCTCCTGGGGCCGTCGACGCCCCGTCTCGTCGCGGCGTACCTGGACGCCCCGGTGAGCGACGTGACGGCGCGCTGGCCGCAGGACGTCCACGCGGTCGACGTGGCAGGAGAGCCACGCAGCGTCCTCACCGCGGACGCCGACGCGCTCGCCGCGGCCCACGACAGGGCACCGACGCCCGTGCGGCTCCTCGGCCCGTACGACCTGTTCCTGCAGGCGCGGGACCGCGAGCTCCTCGTGCCGGACGCACCGCGACGTGCCGCGCTGTGGCCGGCGCTCGGCCGGCCGGGCGCCGTGCTGCGGGACGGCGAGGTCGTCGGCACCTGGCGCCCGCGTGCCCGCGGCGCCCGCCTCGCCCTCGAGGTCGACCCCTGGACGACGTGGGACGCGGCCACGCGCGGGGCCGTCGCGACGGAGCACGAGCGCCTCGCGGAGTTCCGGGGCAAGCGGCCGGCCTGAGCCGGGTGGCCGGGACGCGCTGGGACGCCCGGGGCCTCGTCAGCGGATCAGGCCTCGACGACCACGGGGATGATCATCGGCCGGCGACGCAGCTTGTTGGACACCCAGCGACCGACGACCCGACGCATCACCTGCTGCAGCTGGTGGGTGTCGGTCGCGCCGGCACGCGTCGCCTCCTCGAGCGCCTCGGTGAGCACGGGCAGGATCTCGTCGAAGACGCCGTCCTGCTCCGCGACACCCCGGGCGTGGATCTGCGGGCCCGCGAGCACCGTGCCATCAGCGGAGGACACCACCGCGAAGATCGAGACGAACCCCTCGTCACCGAGGATCCGACGGTCCTTGAGCTCGACCTCCGTGAGCTCCCCGACGCTCGACCCGTCGACGTACACGTACCCGCAGGGCACGGCCCCGACGACCTGCGCACGACCGTCGACGAGGTCGACCACGACGCCGTCCTCCGCCAGGACGACCCTGTCCGCCGGTACACCCGACTTCACCGCGAGCGCGCCGTTGGCGATGAGGTGACGCACCTCGCCGTGGACGGGCATCACGTTGCGCGGCCGCAGGATGTTGTAGCAGTACAGGAGCTCGCCGGCGCTCGCGTGGCCGGAGACGTGCACCTTCGCGTTGCCCGAGTGCACGACGCGCGCGCCCAGCCGCATGAGGCCGTTGATGACACGGAAGACGGCGTTCTCGTTGCCGGGGATGAGGCTCGACGCGAGGACCACCGTGTCACCCGTGCCGACGGAGACCCGGTGGTCACCGTTCGCGATCCGCGACAGCGCCGCCATGGGCTCCCCCTGCGAACCGGTGCACATGAGGACCACGCGGTCGTCGGGCAGCTTCTCGATCTGCTTCTGGTCGACCAGGAGCCCGTCGGGCACCCGCAGGTAGCCGAGCTCGGCGGCGATACCCATGTTGCGGACCATCGACCGGCCGACCAGGGCGACCTTGCGCCCGTTCGCGGCGGCCGCGTCGACGACCTGCTGGACACGGTGGACGTGCGACGCGAACGACGCCACGACGACGCGCCCGGTCGACTCCGCGAACACCTGCTCGAGCACCGGACCGATCTCCCGCTCGGGTGTGACGAACCCGGGCACCTCCGCGTTCGTGGAGTCGACCATGAACAGGTCGACGCCCCGCTCGCCGAGGCGGGCGAAGGCGCGCAGGTCGGTGATGCGTCCGTCGAGCGGGAGCTGGTCCATCTTGAAGTCGCCCGTGTGCAGCACGGTGCCGGCGGGCGTGTGGACGGCGACCGCGAGCGCGTCGGGGATCGAGTGGTTCACGGCGACGAACTCGCACTCGAACGGGCCGAGCTGCTCGACCTGCCCCTCGCGCACCGTGAGGGTCAGCGGGGCGATCCGATGCTCCTTGAGCTTCGCCTCGACGAAGGCGAGCGTCAGCTGGGAGCCGACCAGCGGGATGTCGCCGCGCAGCCGCAGCAGGTACGGCACGGCACCGATGTGGTCCTCGTGGCCGTGCGTCAGCACGATCGCGTCGATGTCGTCCAGGCGGTCCCGGATGTAGTCGAAGTCCGGGAGGATCAGGTCGACGCCGGGCTGGTGGTCCTCGGGGAAGAGGACGCCGCAGTCGATGACGAGCAGCCGACCGGCGTGCTCGAGCACGGCCATGTTGCGTCCGACCTCACCCAGCCCGCCGAGCGGGACGATCCGCAGACCGCCCTCCGGGAGCGGCGGCGGCAGCGTCAGGTCCGGGTGCGGGTGACTCATGGAGCTCCTGAGGGATCGGTGGGTGCCGACCGGTGCGTCACGCGCGATCGGTGCCGGGGACGACGTCCAGGAGGCCGCCGGCCACCAGGCCGGCGCGCACGTCGGCCGCCTCCTCGTCGCTGAACGGGAGGAGGGGCAGCCGCGTCGCCCGGCTGCGCAGGACGCCCAGCTCGACGAGCGCCGCCTTCGCCGCGGGCGCCTGGAAGCCGGCGCCGTTGAGCGCCGTCGCGACCGGGAGCAGCGAGCGGAAGGCGTCGAGGGCACCCGCCGCGTCCCCGGCACGCCAGGCGTCGAACAGCTGGGCGTACCCGAGCGGGGCCGCCTGCGTCGCGACACCGACGAGGCCCACCGCGCCGTGGGCGAGGAACGACAGTGCCAGCAGGTCGTCGCCGCTGTACCAGGCCAGGCCCGTCCGGACGAGGGCGTCGGCCGCAGCGACGACGTCACCCGTCGCGTCCTTCATGGCGACGACGCGCTCGTGCGCGGCGAGGCGGTCGATGGTGGCGGGCGCGAGCCGGAGCCCGCAGCGCCCGGGGACGTCGTACAGCATGACCGGCAGGTCCGTCGCGTCCGCGACCGCCGTGACGTGGGCGACCACGCCGTCCTGCGACGGACGCGAGTAGTACGGCGTGACGACGAGCAGCCCGTGCGCGCCGGCCTCGGCAGCCTGCTCGGCCATCCGGACGGCGTGCGCGGTGTCGTTGGAGCCCGCACCGGCGACCACGAACGCCCGGTCACCGACGGCCTCCACGACGGCCGTGACGATCTCGGCCTTCTCGGGGGCGTGCGTCGTGGGCGCCTCGCCCGTGGTGCCGTTCAGCACGAGGCCGTCGTGGCCCGCGTCGACGAGGTGCTTCGCGAGCCGGACCGCGGCCTCGAGGTCGACGGCGCCGTCCGGGGTCATCGGGGTGACCATGGCGGACAGCAGCGACCCGAACGGGTGGGTGGCGGAGGTCACGGCGGGCATGGGCCCACGGTACCGCTCACGCGACGGTGCGCGTCGCGGGATTTCAGCGGGCGTCGGGGGCCTCGCGACGCCAGGAGTCGAACCGGTAGCGCGTGCCCGTGCGCGAGACGAGCCACGACGCGCCGTCGCCGCCGGAGTCGAGCCGCCAGCCCGGGCCCACGGCCGGCGCTCGCGTGTCGCCGGGCACGTCGAGGTCGACGACCGTGATCTCGAGCCGGTCGGCGCGGTCGACGGTGCTCGCGTAGACCGCTCCCCCGCCGATCACCCAGACGTCGGCCGCGCTGCGCAGCGCGGCGTCGAGGTCGTCGAGCACGGTCGCCCCCGGCGCGTCGAACGCCGGGTCGCGCGACAGCACGACGTTGCGCCGGCCGGGCAGCGGCCGGAACCGCTCGGGCAGCGACTCCCACGTGGCGCGCCCCATGACGACCGTGGCCCCCGCGGTGACCTCGCGGAAGTGCGCCATGTCCTCCGGCACGTGCCACGGGATCGTCCCGGCGGCGCCGATCACGCCGTCGGGCGTCTGCGCCCAGACCAGACCGATCACGCCTCAGACCGCCACGGGGGCGGCGATCGTCGGGTGGTGGCGGTAGCCGCGGACCTCGACGTCGTCCCACGTGTACTCGAACAGCGACGGCGCGCGCCGCAGCTCCAGCGACGGGTACGGGTACGGGTCGCGCGCGAGCTGCTCGCGCACCTGCTCGACGTGGTTGTCGTAGATGTGGCAGTCCCCACCCGTCCACACCAGGTCACCCACCTCGAGGTCCACCTGCTGCGCGATCATGTGCGTGAGCAGCGCGTACGACGCGAGGTTGAAGGGCACGCCGAGGAACAGGTCCGCCGAGCGCTGGTACACCTGGCAGGACAGGCGGCCGTCGGCGACGTAGAGCTGGAAGAACGCGTGGCACGGGACCAGCGCCATGCGGTCGAGCTCGGCGACGTTCCACGCCGAGACGACGTGCCTGCGCGAGTCGGGGTTCGCACGCAGCTCGACCAGCAGCCGCTCGAGCTGGTCCACGTGCCCGCCGTCGGGCGTCGGCCAGGAGCGCCACTGGACCCCGTACACAGGGCCCAGCTCGCCGTCCTCGTCGGCCCACTCGTCCCAGATGTGTACGCGCCGCTCGACGAGGGAGGCGATGTTCGACTCGCCCCGCAGGAACCAGAACAGCTCCTCGGCCACACCGCGGAAGAACACCCGCTTGGTGGTCACCAGCGGGAACCCCGCCCGCAGGTCGTACCGCAGCTGGTGACCGAAGACCGAGCGCGTCCCCGTGCCGGTGCGGTCACCCTTCGGAGTCCCGGTCGCCAGGACGAGACGCAGCAGGTCCTCGTACGGCGTCGGGACGTCGGTCGTGAGGTCGCTCGATGCTGCTCCCGGCTCCGTCATGGCGACATCGTAGGCGCGGCCCCAGGATGGGAGGCATGAGCCGGTCGCTGCCGCCCACCGTCGCCGCCCACGTCCCCACGGGCATGCTGGTCGGTGGCCGCTGGCGACCCGCACGGTCGGGCGCGACGTTCGAGGTCGAGGACCCCGCCACGGCCCGCACGATCTTCGAGGTGGCCGACGGCGGCGAGGACGACGCGCGCGACGCGCTGGACGCCGCGGTCGAGGCGTTCGGCCCCTGGCGGCGCACGGCACCGCGCGTGCGCTCCGACCTGCTGCGCGCCGTGTACGAGGTCCTGACCGCGCGCACCGAGGACATCGCCGCCCTCGTGACGTTCGAGGGCGGCAAGCCGCTCGCGGAGTCGCGCGCCGAGGTCGCGTACGCCGCCGAGTACGTCCGCTGGTACAGCGAGCAGGCCGTGCGCGTCGACGGGCTCGCGCGACGCGCCCCCGCCGGGACGCACCACCAGCTCGTGCTGCGGCGACCCGTGGGGCCCGCGCTGCTCATCGCACCGTGGAACTTCCCCATCGCGATGATCGCCCGCAAGGTCGCGCCGGCGCTCGCCGCGGGATGCACGTGCGTCGTCAAGCCGGCGCAGCTCACCCCGCTGACGACGCTGTACGTCGCGGAGATCATCCGCGCGGAGCTCGAGGCCCGGGACCTGCCGACCGGGGTCCTCAACGTCGTCGCGTCGTCGTCGGCGCGACGGATCAGCGAGCCGCTCCTGGCCGACCCCCGCCTGCGCAAGCTCTCGTTCACCGGCTCGACCCAGGTCGGCGCGACGCTGCTGGCCGCCGCCGCGCCGTCGGTGCTGCGGACGTCCATGGAGCTCGGGGGGAACGCGCCGTTCCTCGTGTTCGCCGACGCGGACCTCGACGCCGCGGTCGAGGGCGCCGTGCAGGCCAAGATGCGCAACTCCGGCCAAACGTGCGTCGCCGCCAACAGGTTCCTCGTCCACGCGTCGGTGGCCGACGAGTTCTCGCGGCGGCTGACCTCGGCGTTCGAGGGGCTGGTCCTCGGCCACGGCGCGGATGCCGGTGTCACCGTCGGTCCGCTCATCGAGCGCTCCGCGGTCGAGCGCGTGGCCGAGGTGGTCGCGCAGGCCACGGACGGCGGCGCACGCATCAGGACTGGCGGCGGCACGCCGCGACGCGACGGGTACTTCTTCCAGCCCACCGTGCTGACGAAGGTCTCGCCCGACGCGCGGGTCGTCACCGAGGAGACGTTCGGGCCCGTCGCCCCGGTCGTCACGTTCGGCGACGAGGACGAGGCGCTGCGGCTCGCCAACGGCACACCGTTCGGCCTCGTCGCGTACGCGTACACGCGGGACGTCGGACGTGCGATGCGGCTCGCCGAGGAGCTCGAGGCCGGCATGGTCGGCATCAACCGCGGCATGGTGTCCGACGCGAGCGCCCCGTTCGGCGGCGTGAAGATGTCCGGGCTCGGACGCGAGGGCGGCGAGCTCGGGCTCGAGGAGTACCTGGAGCCCGTCTACGTCGCGCTCTGACGCACCGCGCGGGGACCCGGTGCCGTCCGCGCGACGCGGTGCTCCGGCAGCGCCGGCCGCCTGCGGTCCCTGTGCGACAGTGACGCCGTGACCCCGTACGACCCCGTCGCCGCCGCACGTCGGCAGGCGGTGTCCGTGTCGGTCGCGACGGGCCTGTACGGCGTGTCCTTCGGGGCGCTGTCGGTCGCGGCAGGGCTGAGCGTCCCGCAGACGATGGCCCTGAGCCTGCTGATGTTCTCCGGTGGCTCCCAGTTCGCGTTCATCGGCGTCGTCGGGGCAGGCGGTGCCGTCGGGGCCGCCGTCGCGTCCGCGGCGATGCTGGGTGCGCGCAACGGCCTGTACGGCGCCCAGCTCACCCCGCTGCTCGACCTGCCGTGGCGCTGGCGGCTGCCGGCTGCGCACGTGACGATCGACGAGTCGACCGCGGTGGCGACCGCCCAGCCGTCCCGCCGTGCGGCGCGCGTCGGGTTCTGGTGGACGGGCGTGGGCGTCCTGGTGCTGTGGAACCTCTTCACGCTCCTGGGCGCGGTGGCCGGCGACCGGCTCGGCGACCCGCGCGCCTACGGCCTCGACGCAGCCGCCGGCGCGGCCTTCCTGGCCCTCGTCTGGCCCCGCCTGGCCTCCCGCACGGCCCAGGGGGTCGCCGCGGCAGCCGTCGTCGTCGCCCTGGCCACCACGCCCGTGCTCCCGGCGGGGGTCCCGGTGCTCCTGGCCGCGCTCGTCGCGGTCGTCGTCGGGCTCCTCACGCAGGACCAGCGTCCGGCAACCGGAGCGGCGGCGTGACCCCGCTGTGGGGCGCCGTCCTGCTCGCAGGGCTGGCGTGCCTGGCGATCAAGCTCGCGGGCCACGTCCTGCCCGAGCACTGGCTCGCCCAGCCGCGGGTCGCCCGCGTCGCCGCGCTGGTCACGGTCGCGCTGCTGTCCGCGCTCGTGGCCGTGCAGACGTCGACGAGCGGTGGCCAGGTCGTCGTCGACGCGCGGCTGCCCGCCCTCGGTGTGGCGGCTGTGGCGCTCGTGCTCCGCGCACCGTTCGTCGTGGTCGTCGTCCTGGCGGCCGCCACCGCGGCCGGGCTGCGGTTGCTCGGCATGCCCTGAGACCCGCAGCGGGGGCCCACGCTCGGGTCGTCGCCCGCCGCACCGTGCGCCGCGGGCACGGGCGACCCGCGGTTAGGCTCGCGGGGTGCTTCCCACCGCCGACGTGTCGGTCCGCCCCGCCGTCCCGGGTGACGAGACCCGGATCGCCGCCATCCAGCTCGCCGCCTGGCGGGCCGCGCACGCCGACGTCCTCGGCGAGGTCGTCCTCGACTCGCTCGACGAGCAGGCCTTCGTCGAGCAGTGGCACCAGGCCGTGACGAACGCCCCCGGGCCGGGCTACCACGTCCTCGTCGCGTGCGACGGACCGCGGGTCGTCGGCGTCGCGTCGGTCGCGCCTGTGGCACCGGCCGACCCGCTGCAGGCTCCGGGCGGCATCGTGCTCGCCCTCGAGGTCGACCCTCCCGACCAGCGGGCCGGCCACGGGTCGCGTCTGCTCGCGGCCGCCGTCGACCTGATGCGCGCCGACGGCGCCGACCAGGTGCAGACGTGGGTCGTCGACGGCGACACGGCGCGCGAGCACTTCCTGTCGGGTGCGGGCCTGGGTCCCGACGGCCGCACCCGCCGCCTCGCGACCGGACCCGGCCCGGACGACGAGGCGCACGTCGTCACCGAGGCCCGCTGGTACGCGGGCATCTGACCCTGGAGCGATCCGCCCTCAGGGCAGGTCGCGCCCTGCGGGCCGGCCGCGGTGCAGGCGGCTCGCCGTGCGCAACGCCGCCCGCGCCCGGGACCTGTCCCCCGCGGCGTCGTACGCGAACGCCAGGTGGTACCAGCCCTGCCACCGCCCCGGGTCCGCCTCGACCTGGTCGCGGTACGGCCCGAACGCCGCCCGCGCCGCCACCCGGTCGACGCGACCGCTGGGCGACCGCGGCAGGTCGTCCACCGGAAGGTCCCCGGCGGCGGCGAGCTCGTCGGCCATGCGCTGCACGTCGAGCGCGAGGAGCCACTCCCGGGCGATGAGCGCGAGCACCAGGAGCGGGACGACGAGCAGCGCGGCGCCCAGCACGACCCCGACGGTCCTCCCCGTGCCGATCAGCTGCACCGCCCGCAGCGCGACGAGCCACACGTAGATCGCGAGCAGGGCCGTCAGCGCGACGGCGGCGACCAGACCCGTCCGTCGGCGACGAGGTGCGGTCTCGCTCACGCCTGCAGCCCCAGGAGGTCCTCGAGGCCCACGGTGAGGCCGGGACGTCCGGCGACCTGCCGCACCGCGAGGAGCACTCCGGGCATGAAGCTCACGCGGTCGAACGAGTCGTGGCGGATCGTGAGCAGCTCGCCCGCGTTGCCGAGCAGGATCTCCTCGTGCGCCACGAGGCCTCGCAGCCGCACCGCGTGCACGCGCACGCCGTCGACGTCCGCGCCGCGCGCACCGTCCAGCGTCTGGCTGGTCGCGTCCGGCACGGGACCCATCCCGGCGGACGCGCGCGCGGCGGCGATGCCCTGCGCCGTGTGCCGGGCGGTGCCCGAGGGCGCGTCGACCTTGTCGGGATGGTGCAGCTCGACGACCTCGACGGACTCGAACCACCGTGCGGCCTGGCGTGCGAACGACATCGCCAGGACCGCCCCGAGCGCGAAGTTCGGCGCGACGACGACGCCCACGCCGGGCGCACGCAGCAGGTGGTCGCGCACCCGCCCCAACGACGCGTCGTCCCACCCGGTCGTGCCGACCACGACGTGGACGCCCGCGTCGAGCATCGTGTGGACGTTCTGCTCCGTCACCGACGGCACGGTGAAGTCGACGGCCACCTGGGCGCCGGCGTCCGTGACCGACCGCAGGTCGTCACCCGCGTCGAGCGCGGCCACGAGCTCCAGGCCGTCCGCCTCCTGCACGGCGCGCACGGTGGTCGCCCCCATGCGTCCTGACGCTCCCAGCACGGCCACCCGGATCGGTTCGCTCACGGCACGCCACCCTAGTCGTCGTCGGGCCGCGGCCCGCGGTCCGTCCGGTGTCCGGGTCAGCCCCGGGTGGCCGAGCCGACCCGCTGCGCGAGGTGGTCGGCGAGCCTGCGCAGGTCGGCCGGTGGCAGACCGCTGAACCGCTCGACCTCGCGCGGCGGGTACCCGGCCCCCACGAACCACTCGACGGCACCGACCGTGGCGGTGGGGTCGACGGGACCGGCACCCACCGACTCGCGGACGAACGTGCTGAACCGCACGGCGGACAGGTACTGCGCAGGTGACATCCCGAGCAGGTGCGTGCACCAACGGTGCAGCTCGCCCAGGCTCGTCGCGACCTCCCGGGCGACGTCGGTCTGCCGGACGAGTCCACGGCGCTCGTCGATGAACGCCAGGGCGTCCTCGAGATGGTCCAGGTCGGCACCGGTCCGCCGGGGCAGGGCCGCGAAGGCGTCGAGCACCGTGCCGACCGCCGCCTCGTCGTCACCGGCATCCAGCAGGTCACCGGCGCGCGCCGCGACCTCGGGAGCGAGCACCTCGTCGAGCGGCAGCCAGGTGTCGGCCGCGGGCCGGGTCACGCCGAGCCGCGCGACACCGAGCGGGTGCAGCTGCACGCCCAGCCGCGCGACGGGCCCTGTCTGCTCGGCGATCACGGCTCGCGTCCACGCGCCGCGCACGCCGTCGCCGTCCGGGGTGTCCTCACCGGTGAGCGGGTCGACCAGCCGACCTCGCGTGCCGCGCACCACCTGCAGGAGACCACGACCGTCGGGCAGGAGCACCTCGGTGTGCTGCTGCCCGCCGTCGTGCCGGGCGACCCATGCGTGCTCGGCGACGCCGCGCAGCGCGGCGGGGACAGGGAAGCGACGGTAGGACTCCACGGCGACGGCCATGCCTCATCATGCCGCGGACGCGACCCTCGTGGGGCCGTCAGTCGCCGAACGGCCCCACGCGGACGACGCTTCGCGGTGCCGCGGCGAGCTCGGCCGCCAGCTCCTGCACCTCGCGCGCGGTGACAGCACGGACCCGGGCGAGCGACTCGTCGATGTCGAGCAGCTCCCCGTGCACGAGCTCGGCCTTGCCCAGCCGGCTCATGCGCGACCCGGTGTCCTCCATCCCGAGCACGAGCCCGCCGCACAGCTGCCCGATGCTGCGGGTCAGCTCCGCACGCCCCATCGGCTCCTGCGCCATGCGCTCCAGCTCGACGACCAGGAGCTCCGTGACCTCGTCGACCTTGGTCGGGGTGCATCCGGCGTAGAGGCCGAACATCCCGGTCTCCGCGTGCCCGCTCGCGAACGAGTAGGTCGAGTACGCCAGGCCACGCTTCTCGCGGATCTCCTGGAACAGCCGCGACGACATGCCGCCGCCGAGGGCCGCGTTGAGGACCGAGAGGACGAACCGCCGCTCGTCGGTCGCGTTCAGGCACGTCCCACCGACGATCACGTTGGCCTGCTCGATGGGACGGCGGACCGTCAGCTCCGCGCCCGTGCCCGCGACCGCGGGTGCGGGTGCGCCGGCGGGACGACGGGGTGCCGGGACGGCCGCGGCCCCCAACGTCCAGCCACCGTCGGCGAGCGCGTCGGCGACCTGCGCGCAGAGCGCGTCGTGGTCGACGCCCCCCGCCGCGGTCACGACGAGCGTGTCGGGCCGGTAGTGCTCCTGGTAGTGCTCCCAGACGGCGTCGCGGGGCACCGACCGGATCGCGTGCGGCGTGCCGCCGATCGGTCGCCCGAGGGGCGTGTCACCGAAGACCGCGATGGCGAACTGCTCGTGCGCGACGTCCGACGGGTCGTCGTCGTTCATCGCGAGCTCTTCGAGGATGACGCCGCGCTCGGTCTCGAGCTCGTCGGCGTCGAGCCGTGCCGACGTCACCATGTCGGAGATCACGTCGACGGCCATGGGCACGTCGGTGTCCAGCACCCGTGCGTAGTAGCACGTGTGCTCCTTGCCGGTCGCTGCGTTGGCCTCGCCCCCGACGGCGTCGAACGCCTCGGCGATGTCCATCGCGGTGCGCTGCGCGGTGCCCTTGAACAGCAGGTGCTCGAGGAAGTGCGTCGAGCCGAAGTGGCCGGACGTCTCGTCCCGCGAGCCCACGCCGACCCACGCCCCGACGGTGGCGGAACGCAGGCCCGGCATGTGCTCGGTCAGGACCCGGACGCCGCCGGGCAGGACGGTGCGCCGCACTGCGGCGCCACCGTCCTGCCCGACGACGAGCTCCGCGCCCGGCGAGCCGGGCGCGACGAGCGGGAGGATCTGCGGCACGTCAGGCGTCGGTGCTCGCCGGCTCGGCCGCCGGCTCGCCCTCGCCCTGCGCCTCGTCGAGGACCGCGTGCAGCGACAGCTTGCCGCGCGGGTCGATCTCGCCGATCTCGACCTGGACCTTCTGGCCGATGGCCAGCACGTCCTCGACGTTCTCGACGCGCTTGCCGCCGACGAGCTTGCGGATCTGCGAGATGTGCAGCAGACCGTCCTTGCCCGGGGACAGCGAGATGAACGCGCCGAAGGTCGTCGTCTTCACCACGGTGCCGACGAAGCGCTCGCCGATCTCGGGCATGTGCGGGTTCGCGATCGCGTTGATCGCGGCCCGCGCGGCCTCCGCCGACGGTCCGTCGGTGGCGCCGATGTAGACCGTGCCGTCGTCCTCGATGGAGATGTCGGCGCCGGTCTCCTCCTGGATCTGGTTGATCATCTTGCCCTTCGGGCCGATGACCTCGCCGATCTTGTCGACCGGCACCTTCACCGAGATCACGCGGGGCGCGAACGGGCTCATCTCGTCCGGCACGTCGATCGCCTCGGCGATGACGTCGAGGATCGCCAGGCGAGCCTCCTTGGCCTGGGTCAGCGCGCCGCCGAGCACCGAGGCGGGGATGCCGTCGAGCTTGGTGTCGAGCTGGATGGCCGTGACGAACTCGCGGGTACCGGCGATCTTGAAGTCCATGTCGCCGAACGCGTCCTCGGCACCCAGGATGTCGGTGAGCGCCGCGTAGCGGGTCTCACCGTCGACCGTGTCGGACACCAGGCCCATGGCGATGCCGGCGACGGGCGCGCGCAGCGGCACACCCGCGTTGAGCAGCGACAGGGTCGCGGCGCAGACCGAGCCCATGGACGTCGAGCCGTTGGAGCCCAGCGCCTCGGACACCTGGCGGATCGCGTAGGGGAAGTCCTCACGCGCCGGCAGGACCGGGACGATCGCCCGCTCGGCGAGCGCGCCGTGACCGATCTCGCGACGCTTCGGCGAGCCGACGCGGCCCGTCTCACCGGTGGAGAACGGCGGGAAGTTGTAGTGGTGCATGTAGCGCTTGCGCGTCTCGGGCGACAGCGAGTCGATCTGCTGCTCCATGCGGAGCATGTTCAGCGTGGTGACGCCGAGGATCTGCGTCTCGCCACGCTCGAACAGCGCGGAGCCGTGCGTGCGGGGCAGCACCTCGACCTCGGCCGACAGCGTGCGGATGTCGCGCAGCCCACGGCCGTCGATGCGGAAGCCGTCGGTGAGGATCCGCTGGCGGATGAGCGCCTTCTGGACCGAGCGGTACGCGGCGGAGATCTCCTTGTCGCGGCCCTCGAACTGCTCGGCGAGCTCGCCCTGGACCTCGGCCTTGATCTCGTCGAGGCGCCCCTCGCGCTGCTGCTTGTCGGCGATCGACAGCGCCTCGGACAGGCGCGCCGTGGCGGCCTGCTCGACGGCGGCGTACGCGTCGGGCTGGTAGTCCGGGAACGTCGGGAAGACCTGGGTCTCCTTGGCGGCCTGGCCGGCGAGCTGCTGCTGCGCCTCGGCCAGCGCGCGGATGGACGGCTTGGCGGCCTCGAGGCCCTGGGCCACGACGTCCTCGGTCGGCACGGTGCCGCCGCCGCCGTGGATGAGGTTCCAGGCACCCTCGGGGGCCTCGGCCTCGATCATGGCGATCGCGACGTCGTCACCGACGATGCGCCCGGCCACGACCATGTCGAACGTCGAGCGCACGCGCTCGGAGTAGCGCGGGAACGCGACCCACTGGCCGTCGACGAGCGACAGGCGCGTCGCGGCGACGGGGCCGGAGAACGGCAGGCCGGACAGCTGGGTCGACATCGACGCCGCGTTGATCGCGAGCACGTCGTACGCGTCGTCGGGGTTGATCGACAGGACCGTCACGACGACCTGGACCTCGTTGCGCAGGCCCTTGACGAACAGGGGGCGCAGCGGGCGGTCGATCAGGCGGCAGGCCAGGATCGCCTCGGTCGAGGGACGGCCCTCGCGGCGGAAGAACGAGCCGGGGATCTTGCCTGCGGCGTACTGCCGCTCCTCGACGTCGACCGTCAGGGGGAAGAAGTCGAACTGCTCACGCGGGTGCTTGCCGGCCGTGGTGGCCGACAGCAGCATCGTGTCGTCGTCGAGGTACGCGACGGCGGCGCCGGCGGCCTGCTTGGCCAGCCTGCCGGTCTCGAAGCGGACGGTGCGGGTGCCGAAGCGACCGTTGTCGATCGTGGCCTCGGCGAACTGGATCTCGGGACCCTCCACGGGTGCCCTCCTTGTTCTCGAAGGCGCCGCCCTGCCCCGCGGCGGTCTTCGACCGTGGTGCCCGGACACGTGTTCCGGGAGCCACTACCGAGGACCGGACGAGCGGGGTCGGCGCGGTGGTTGTGCTGGTCGTGCGGTGGTGCTGGTGGTGCTGTTCCTGCGTCAGCCCCGACTCATGGACGGGGCCTCACGCAGGACCAGCCCGGACCGACACGGTCCGGGCTGGTGCGGGTCGTTCAGCGCCGCAGGCCGAGGCGCTCGATGAGCGCGCGGTAGCGGTTGATGTCGACCTTCTGCAGGTAGCCGAGCAGCCGACGACGGCGCCCGACGAGCAGAAGCAGCCCACGGCGGCTGTGGTGGTCGTGCTTGTGAGCCTTGAGGTGCTCGGTGAGGTCCTTGATCCGCTGCGTCAGGACGGCGATCTGGACCTCGGGCGAGCCGGTGTCGCCCTCGTGGGTGGCGTACTCGGCCATGATGGACTGCTTCGTGGCAGTGTCGAGCGACACGTTGCTCCTCAGATTCTCGTTGCGCGGTGCGCCGGGGCATGTCCACCCGGGCTCTCTCGTTCCGCGGCCGGTCGTACGGCGTGCACAAGCCTACCAGTGCGGGAGGGTTCCCCCGGTCACCCTCTGTCGGAGGGCGACGAGAGCACGGTGCCGAGCACCCGGCGGACCTCCTGGACGTCGACCGCCATCTGCTCGAGCAGCGCGTCCACGGAGTCGAAGCGCAGCGTCGGTCGCAGCCGCTCGACGAGCTCCAGCGCGACCTCCTCGTCGTACAGGTCGAGGTCCGTACGGTCCAGGACGTACGCCTCGACACGGCGGTCGCGCCCGTCGAACGTCGGGTTGGTGCCGATCGACACGGCGGCGGGCAGGACCCGGTCCTCCGCGGCGACGGGCGTGCCGTCGTGCCGCCGCTCGCCGCGCCGCAGCCACCCGGCGTACACGCCGTCGGCGGGCACCATCCCGGTCGTCGCCCCCAGGTTCGCCGTCGGGTACCCGAGCTCGCGCCCGCGGGCGTCGCCGTGCACGACGACGCCGCGCACCCGGTGGTGGCGGCCGAGCACGTCCGACACCGCCCGCACGTCGCCGTCGGCGAGCAGCTCGCGCACCCACGTCGACGACCAGCGCCGGTGCGCCGGCGTCTCGTCCGGGGTCCCGCCCGGCCGCACGTCGTCGATGACGTCGACCTCGAACCCGTACCGCTCCCCCAGCTCCCGCATGGTCGACAGGTCCCCGGCGTTCTGCCACCCGAAGCGCACGTCACGACCCACCACGACGGTCCTCGCTCGCAGCGCTCCGACCAGGTACCGCTCGACGAACTCCTGCGGGCTCTGCCGGGCGAAGTCCAGCGTGTACGTCACGAGCAGGACGGCGTCGAGGCCCGTTGCCGCGAGCAGCTCGATCCGGTCGGTGTCACCGAGCAGCAGGGGTGGCGCGTCGTGCGGCCGGTGGACCTGCGCCGGGTGCGGCGTGAACGTCACCGCGACCGCGCGCGCGCCCACCGCCCGCGCGTCCTCCACCATGCGCGTCAGCACCGCGACGTGCCCGCGGTGCACGCCGTCGAAGTTGCCGAGCGTCACGACGGACGGCCCCCACCCCGTGGGCACCTGCGACACGTCGGTCCAGACCTGCACACCAGCTCCCGTTCGTCGGCCCGCCCGTCGCGGGGCCCGACGGACAAGCCTGCCACGCCGGACGGGCACGCACGCACGGCACAGCCCGACCCCGGGACTCCCCGGGGTCGGGCTGTGCGCGTCAGCGGCCGAAGCGCGGTGTCAGGTGCGCGCCGTCGGTCGCCGCCGTCCCGGCCGGGTTGGTGAACACCGCCCGGTACTGCGTGCCGTACGCCAGCGGCGTCACCAGGACCCGCAGGGTCGTGCTGTGGGCGAAGGGCACCGGGAGCCACGGCCCGCTGCCCCACCGGACCTGCCAACGGACCGTCGGCGTGGGGTTGCCGGACGCGCCTGCCGTGAACGACACGAACGTGCCGATGCGGCCCGAGACGTCCGCCGGGTGCTTCACGACCACCGGTGCCTGCTTCTCGACGAGCAGCCGTGCCACGTCCGTGGTCGCCGAGCCCGACGCGTTCGTGAAGACCGCGCGGTACTGCGTCCCGGCCTTCGCCGCCGTGGCCACCACCTGCAGCGTGGCCGCCGTCGCGCCGGGCACGTCACGCCACTTGCCGCCCTCCCGCACCTGCCACTGCACCTGCGGAGCCGGGACGCCGGACGCCGCGGCCGTGAACGTGGCCGTGCCGCCGAGCGCGACCGTCACGTCGACGGGCTGCGTGGTGATCGCAGGTGCGACCGCCACGACGCCACCGTCCTCCTGGTCCGCGGCGAACGACGCGACCCACGAGAGCGACGAGTTCCAGTTGATGGTGATCTCGTTGGACGCCCACGAGCTGATCTCGTCGAGGTAGCACGTCGCCGGTGCGCAGTCCTCCGGCAGCGTGGCCTGCATCGTCGGGTCCCACGTGCCGCGCATCGAGTTCGGCCCGCCGGCCAGCGAGCCCGGCGGCGGGTTCGGCAGCGACGGGTCGAGCTGCGCCGCGAACCAGCGGGAGTGCTGGTTCTGCGACGACACGGTGCCCCACCCGGTCACGTAGGACTGGTTGAGCGCGTTGCGCCCGAAGAGGTAGTCCAGACCCTCGAGGGTCCCGCGCAGGTACTTCTCGTCACCCGTGAGGTCGTACGCCGTCGCGACCACCACGAGGATGTTCGTCACCGACGAGTTGGAGCCCCAGTCGTAGCTGCCGCCCGTCGGGGAGTACACCGACCCCCAGGGCTGCTCCGCCTGCGCGGCGAGGTAGCGGTCCGCGCCGGCCACGACGGAGGCGCGCACGTCGGCGCGGTCCGGCAGGTCGTTGGGCACGGTCGCCAGCGTCAGACGGCCGAGAGCCGCCGTGCCGCCCCAGTGGAAGCCCCCGGGCCCGAAGACGTCACCCGTGTGGTGCGCGCTGGCCGTGAGGTCCGTCGCGTACCGGTCCTCCCCCGTGGTGACGTACAGCTCGGCCGCGGCCCAGTAGAACTCGTCCGTCACGTCGGAGTCGTCGTACGGCCCGCCACCGTCGCTGCCCGCCGCACCGGGCGCGTACACGTCGGGGTGCGCGAGCGCGGCCTCGTACGTGCTGCGGGCGGTCTCCAGCAGCGTCGCCGCGAACTGCTCGTCGTACTCGGCGAACAGGCGGGCCCCCTGCGCGGCGACCGCCGCGACGTTGAGCGTCGCCGCGGTGGACGGCCGGTGCAGCGAACGCGCCTGCGGGTCGTCGGCCGGGGCGAGCGGCAGACCCGTCCACCCCTCGTCGTGGATCTTGTGGTGCACCATGCCGGCGTACTCGCCGGACGGCGCGACCATCTTGAGCATCCACTCCAGCTCCCAGCGCGCCTCGTCGAGGACGTCGGGCACGCCGTTGCCGTGCTCGGGGAGGTTCAGCGTGCCGTCGTCCAGCGCACCGGCGCGCGCGCCGGCGGTGGTCAGCGTGCGCTCGTACGTCGAGAGCAGCTGCGCCACGGCGATGCCGCCGTTGACGACGTACTTGCCGTGGTCGCCGGCGTCGTACCAGCCGCCGGTGACGTCGAGCGTGTAGTCGCAGGTCCAGCCGTCGTAGTAGTCGCGCGGGCCGATGCACGGCACGGCGGTGTCGCCCTGGTTGGGCGCGACGCCCACGTGGCCCGCCTCGCGGGCGTACTCCTCACCGACGATCGAGGCCTCGATGTCGATGCCCGAGCGTGCGAGGTAGAAGTAGTTCAGCGCGTCGTAACGCAGCTGGGAGTACAGGCCCTCCGCGATGTCGAACGGGTGGCTCGTCTCGCCGTCGGCGACGAGCGTGAGGCCCGCGCCGGCCGTCTCGACGTCCGAGAAGTCGATGACGTGCACGTTCTCGCCGGACGACGCGTCGGCGCCCACGGGCTGCGACTCACCGGTCGCGACCTCGTCGCCGTCGGCGTCGAGGAGCTGCCACGCCACGGCGTCCGTCGCCTCGGTGACGAGCGTCGCCCGCTTCGGACCGAACGGCAGGTAGCCCACCTGGTTGACGCGCACCCGCGGGCCGGTGTCCGGCTCGTACGGCGGCGGTGGTGTGGCGGACGTGGTCAACGAGACCTCCGAGAGGCAGAACGTGTACGCCGCGGACTTGCCGAGGTGGATGGCGACCTGACCGGGCGCCTCACCGTCGGCGGGGAAGGCCAGGCCCGCGGTGAAGGGGTACGACAGTGTGGTCTGCTCGACGCCCAACGGGGCCGCCGACTGCTCGAGGACCATCCGGTAGGCCCCGCCACCCTCGCCGACGATCACCCGCACGGGGGTCGCCGGCTCGGTGCGCCCGGTCAGGGACAGGACGTAGTTCTGGCCCTCCTCGATGGGCAGACCGGTGAAGGACAGGCCCGCGTCCCAGGGGTTGGCGTTGCCGCCGGGGACCTCGACGCACATCTCCCCGTCGGCGAACGTCGGCTCGCTGGTGCCGTACAGGTCCCACGGGCCCAGGCCCTCGGCGAACGACGTGTGCGGCAGGAGCTCGCTGTCGCTGCTCAGCGCGACGTCGTCGAGGCAGAAGGTCCACGCCTCGTCGGTGAACCCACCGAGCTGGAAGGCGATCTGGCCCTCCGGGGACTCGCCGGTCGGGGTCGCGGGGTAGGACGCGGACGCGGTGAAGGTCTCCTCGACCGACGTCGCCTCGGACGTCAGTGCGGGCGTGGTGTCCAGCACGGTCCCGTAGGGGGCGCCGTTCTGACCCACGAGCGCGCGGATCGTCACGTCGGTCGTCGCGCTCGCCGTGTAGGCGAACGTGTACGTCGCGCCCTCCTCGACGGCCACGCCGTTGAGCACGACGCCCACGCCGTACTGGGCCGAGTCGGCCGGGACGTCCACGCACAGCGCACCGCTGCTGGTGTCGATGCCGCCGTCGGTCCCGTACGCGATCCACGCGCCGGGTCCGTCGTCGAAGCCGTCGTCGACCGCGACGGCGGGCAGCAGCCCGACCGCTGCGAGCACGCCCGCGCTGGTGATCGCTGTCGCCGCGCGCAGTGCGCGGCGCGTCCTTCGAGAAACCACGTCGTCTCCCCGTGTGTCGGGAGCGCTTCCAGACCTCGGCGTCCGGGGCGCTCGTCGTGCGACCGTCAGGGTAGGCGGGAAGCGGACGAACCGGAACCCCGGGGACGCATCCCCCTCGGGTCGAACCGTTTCGTACCTCTGTGACCAGGGGTCACGCGGGGCTGAACACCACCGCCGGCCGCAGCCGCACGCCGCGCCGCTCGACCACCGCGACGAGGCGGCCGTCGGGTCCGATGGCCGCGACCGGGCCCGCGGGCTCCTCCGCAGGGTCGATGCCCTGGCCGTACGACAGCGCGCGGGCGTCCGACTCGCTGAGCTCGCGCACCGGCAGGACCGCGCGGGCCGCGTCCGCCATCGGCAGCACCGGCACCGCCTGGTCGTCGGGCGTCGTGCCGAGGTCGTCCAGCGTGCGCGCCTGCGCGAGCCCGAACCCGCCCACGCGCGACCTGCGCAGCGCCGTCAGGTGCCCACCGACGCCCAGTGCCGACCCGAGGTCCCGCGCGAGGGCGCGGACGTAGGTGCCGGACGAGCACGTGACCTCGACATCCACGTCGAGCACCGGGAGCCCGTCGTCCTGCCCGGCGCGCACGTCGCGCACGGCGAACCGTGCGACGTGCACGGGCCGCGCCACGAGCGCGACCTCCTCACCGGCGCGCACGCGCGCGTAGGCGCGCTGCCCGTCGACCTTGATCGCGGAGACCGCGCTCGGCACCTGGAGGATGTCACCCGTCAGGGCGGCGACGTGCGCGTCGAGGTCCCCGCGCTCGACGTGCGACGCGTCGACCCGCACGACCGCCTCGCCCTCGGCGTCGTCCGTGGTGGTCGCGACGCCCAGCCGCACCGTCGCGCGGTAGTCCTTGTCGGCGCCCGTCACGTACGTCAGCAGGCGTGTCGCCCGCCCCACGCCGATCACGAGCACCCCCGTCGCCATCGGGTCGAGGGTGCCGGCGTGCCCGACCTTGCGGGTCGACGCGAGCCTGCGCACACGCGCCACCACGTCGTGGCTCGTCCAGCCCGCGGGCTTGTCGACCACCAGGAACCCGTCGTCGGCGGTCGGCCGCCGGGGCTCGACCGGACGCGGCTCGGCCGCACGGGAGTCGGCAGCGCGACGGGAGGACGGGGGCGTGGGGGGCACGCTCCCAGGCTATCGGCCGCGCCCGCACACCCGGCGCCCGCACACCCGGCGCCCGCACACCCCACCGGCCCGCGGACGGCCCGGGTACACGGGCCGTCGTCGCCCGCGACCTCGGCCGCTCTCACCCGTGACCTAGGTCATGGGTGGACGCCTCGCTCGGTCCCTAACGTGCGAGAGGTGGACGCACACGCGCCGCGGGACGACGAGGTCCCGCAGACCACCTCCGTGCGTCGGCCCTCGCGCCGACGCCGCGCCGCTGCCCCGCTCGCCGCCGGGGCCCTCCTCCTCGCGGGGTGCGCCGCTCCGCCGGGTGACGAGCAGTCGTCGACGGTGCACGGCGGTGAGGCGAGCCTCGTGCTCCCGGACCTCGGCGCGATGTCCGCCCTCGGCGGGGTCCCCGGCCGGACGCTGCTGACGCTCGGGCTCGTCGTGTGCGCGCTCGGGCTGGTCTTCGGCGGCGTCACTCTGGGCCGCCTGCGCCGGCTGCCCGTGCACGACTCGATGCGCCAGGTGTCCGAGCTCATCTACGCCACGTGCCGCACCTACCTCGCGCAGCAGGGTCGGTTCCTGCTCATGCTGTGGGCGTTCATCGCCACCGTCATCATCGTCTACTACAAGGCACTCGTCGGCTTCGGCTGGGGCAAGGTCGGCATCGTCGTCGCCTTCTCCCTGATCGGCATGGCCGGCTCGTTCGCCGTCGCGTGGTTCGGCATCCGCGTCAACACGTTCGCCAACTCGCGGACCGCGTTCGCGTCGCTGTCCGGACGCCCGCTGCCCGTGCACCGCATCCCGTTGCAGTCCGGCATGGCCATCGGCATGGTCCTCATCAGCCTCGAGCTGCTGCTCATGCTGGTGATCCTGCTGTTCCTGCCGCCCACCGTCGCGGGCGCGTGCTTCATCGGGTTCGCCATCGGCGAGTCCCTGGGAGCCGCAGGCCTGCGGATCGCCGGCGGCATCTTCACGAAGATCGCCGACATCGGCTCCGACCTCATGAAGATCGCGTTCCGGATCAAGGAGGACGACGCGCGCAACCCCGGCGTCATCGCCGACTGCGTGGGCGACAACGCGGGCGACTCCGTCGGCCCGTCGGCCGACGGGTTCGAGACGTACGGCGTCACGGGCGTCGCGCTCATCACGTTCGTGCTCCTCGCCGTCCACGACCCGGCGGTCCAGGCCGGGCTGCTCGTGTGGCTGTTCGTCGTGCGCGCCGTCATGGTCGTGGCCTCGGGCGCGTCGTACCTGCTCAACGACCGGTGGACGCAGCGCCGTTACGCCACCGCGGCACGCATGAACTTCGAGACGCCGCTGACGACGCTCGTGTGGCTGACGTCGGCCGTCTGCACCGGCCTGACGTTCGCGACGTCCTGGTACGTCATGTCACCGCTCGACGGCGCCGACGGGCTGTGGTGGAAGCTCGCCGCGATCGTGTCGTGCGGCACCCTGGCCGGCGCGCTCATCCCCGAGCTCGTCAAGGTGTTCACGTCGACCGGCTCGCGGCACGTGCGGGAGGTCGTCACGAGCTCGCGCGAGGGAGGCGCGTCGCTCAACATCCTCTCGGGGCTGGTGGCCGGCAACTTCTCGGCCTACTGGCTCGGCATGGCGATCGTCGCCCTGATGACGGGTGCGTACGGCCTGTCCGAGCTGGGGCTCGGTGAGCTCATGTCGGCACCTGCGGTGTTCGCGTTCGGGCTGGTCGCGTTCGGCTTCCTCGGCATGGGCCCCGTGACGATCGCCGTGGACTCCTACGGCCCGGTCACGGACAACGCGCAGAGCGTGTACGAGCTCTCGACCATCGAGGACCTGCCCGGGATCGAGCCGGAGCTGCGCCGCGACTTCGACCTCGCGCCCCAGTGGGACCGCGCCAAGCGGATGCTCGAGGAGAACGACGGCGCCGGCAACACCTTCAAGGCGACCGCCAAGCCCGTGCTCATCGGCACCGCCGTGGTCGGCGCGACGACGATGATCTTCTCGATCATCATGTCGCTCACGGAGGGCCTGACGGTCGACCTCGACCACCTGTCCCTGATGCACCCGCCGTTCCTGCTCGGCCTCGTCACCGGCGGCGCCGTCATCTACTGGTTCACGGGTGCCTCGATCCAGGCCGTGACGACGGGGTCGCACCGTGCGGTCGCGTACATCAAGGACACCATCCGCCTCGACGGCGTCACGCACGCGAGCGCCGAGCAGTCGCGCGAGGTGGTCCGGATCTGCACGCAGTACGCCCAGCGCGGCATGCTCACGATGTTCCTCGGAGTGTTCTTCACGACCCTCGCGTTCGCGTTCGTCGAGCCGTTCTTCTTCATCGGCTACCTCGTCTCGATCGCGGTGTTCGGCCTCTACCAGGCGATCTTCATGGCGAACGCCGGCGGTGCGTGGGACAACGCCAAGAAGATCGTCGAGGTCGACCTCAACGCCAAGGGGACTCCGCTGCACGACGCGTCGATCGTCGGCGACACCGTGGGCGACCCCTACAAGGACACGTCATCGGTCGCGCTGAACCCCGTCATCAAGTTCACGACGCTGTTCGGCCTGCTCGCCGTCGAGCTCGCGGTCTCGCTCCGCCACCAGGGTCAGGGCACGCTCGTGCTGGTGCTCGCGGTGGTGTTCGCGGCCGTGTCCCTGTGGTGCGTGCACCGCTCGTTCTACGGGATGCGCATCGACAGCTCGCACGACGGCGGGCCCGCGCCCCTGCCCACGGAGCCGGACGACGACAGCGCACCGGGAACCTCGCTCCCGAGCGTCACCGCGCCGGGCGACACGGCGGACGTCTCCGACGACGGCTCACACGAGGTCGAGGACGACGCGCCCAGCGACGTGCCCGACCAGCCCCCGACGCCCGTACCTGCCCGGTGAGGGGCATGACCATGCAGATCGCGATCGCGTACACCAACCCCGTCGGCCTGCCCGTCCTCGACGAGGACGGGCGGGTCACCGGCCACGACGCGGGGGCCACGCTCGTGCGACGGCTCCTGCGGGTCTTCCCGGACGCCGTGCTCGTGGGGCACGAGGCCCGCAGCGGGCCCGTACCGGTCGTCCCGCTGGCGGACCTCGACACGGACTCGACCGTGGTCCTCAACATGGACGTGCTCGACTCCCCCGACCTGTGGCGCAGGCTGGCCCGTGACGGCGGCGAGCCGAGGATCATGAACTTCCTGTGGTGGAACGTCGCGACCCACCACACCCACCGCGTCGCCCGGTCCTCGCTCGCGCTGTCGTGCGCGCTGTTCCCGACGTTCGCCAACTCCGAGCGCACGGCGTCCGAGATCCGCGAGGTGGTGCGCATGTTCACGGTGCCGCCGCTCGCGGAGCGCGCGGTCATCGCATGGGTCGACCTCGGCATCCGCCTCGAGCACGTGCAGCCCCGCACGCCCACCGACGTCCCCGTGGTGCTGTACCCCGCGATCTACCTGTCGGAACGCAAGCAACCGCGCCTGTTCGTCGACGTGGTCGAGCAGGTGCGGGCACGCACGCCGCTCACCGTGGAGATGCGGCTGCACGAGCAGCACCTCGTGAGCGAGCTCGCGATGCGGTTCTCACGGCACGACTGGACGTGGGTGGGCCCCCTGACGTCCGACCGCGAGTCCTACTGGCAGGCCCTGTCACGCACGACGGCCTTCCTCGCGACGTCGGTCGACGAGTCCTACGGCTTGGAGTACGTCGAGGCGCTCGTCGCCGGCGCGGTCGGGGTGTTCCCCGACCTCGCATGGGCGCGGGCCATCCTGCCGACCCGCTACCCGTTCCTGTACGGCGACCCCGCGCAGGCGCAGGCCATGCTGCTGCGAGCGGTCGAGGACACGGACGGCTGCCGCGAGGAGCTCGACGCGTGCGTCGGAGGCGACTTCCAGGGGTGGTTGCGTGGACGGCACGACGACGACGTGTTCGAACGGGCGATCGCCGAGCGCGTGCGCGAGTGGTTCGCCTGAGGCTCAGTCCTGGGCCGTGTCGGCGTCCTCGGGGCGCCGGTACGGGTCGGCGTCACCGGCGTACCGCGCGGCCGCGGCGAGCCGTGCGACCTCGGCGTCACGACGCGCTGCCTCCGCGAGCGCCTCCTCGAGGTGCGCCGCCGTCTCCGGCACCGCGTCGAGGTGGAACGCGAGCGTCGGAGTCAGGCGGATGCCCGTCTGCTTGCCGACCTCGGAGCGGATGAGCCCCTTGGCGCTCTCGAGCGCCTGGGCCGAGCCCTGCCGGGCCTCGTCGTCGCCGAGCACCGTGTAGTACACGTCCGCGTGCTGCAGGTCACCGGTGACACGCACGTCCGTCACCGTGACGAACCCGAGCCGGGGGTCCTTCACCTTCGTGTCGATCATCTGCGCGACGACCTGCTGGACCCGCTCCGCCAGCTTGCGTGCCCGCCCTGAGTCGGCCATGGTCCTGCCTTCCTTCCAGCCCTCGAGCACGCCGGCCCGGGGGTGTGACGACTGACGAGGGGTGGCCGCAGGGAGCGGCGCGCCAGGCCGTGGCCCGTCGCGCCGCTCCCCGAGGCCGCCCGGGGGTGAGCCGGTCGGCTCACCCCCGGGCAACAGCACTCACTTGCGCGGCTTCTCCCGCATCTCGAACGTCTCGATGACGTCCTCGACCTGCAGGTCGTTGTACGACCCGAGACCGATACCGCACTCGAAGCCCTCGCGGACCTCGGTCGCGTCGTCCTTGAACCGCTTGAGGGACTCGATCGTCAGGTTGTCCGCGACGAGCTTGCCCTTGCGGAGCACGCGCGCCTTGGTGTTCCTGCGGATCTCGCCCGAGCGCACGATCGACCCGGCGATGTTGCCGAACTTGGAGGAGCGGAAGACCTCGCGCACCTCGGCGGAACCGAGCTGCACCTCCTCGTACTCCGGCTTGAGCATGCCCTTGAGGGCCGCCTCGACGTCGTCGATCGCCTGGTAGATGACCGAGTAGAAGCGCACGTCGACGCCCTCACGGTCCGCCAGCTCCTCGACACGCGGCGCCAGCTTCACGTTGAAGCCGATGATGATCGCGTTGTCGACCGTCGCGAGGTTGACGTCGTTCTGCGTGATCGCACCGACACCGCGGTGGATGACACGCAGGTCGACCTCGTCGCCCACGTCGATCTTGAGCAGCGCGTCCTCGAGCGCCTCGACGGCACCCGACACGTCGCCCTTGAGGACCAGGTTGAGGGTCTCGACCTTGCCCTGCTGCAGCGCCTGCGTGAAGTCCTCGAGGCTGATGCGCTTGCGACGCTTCGCCAGGAGGGCGGCACGCTCGGCCGCCTCGCGCTTCTCGGCGATCTGCCGAGCGGTGCGCTCGTCGGGTGCCACGAGGAACGTGTCACCCGCGCGGGGCACCGACGACAGGCCGAGGACCTGCACCGGACGCGCCGGGCCGGCCTCGGAGACGGTCTCGCCGTGCTCGTCGAGCATGGCGCGCACACGACCGTGGGCCGTGCCGGCGACGATCGCGTCACCGACGTGCAGCGTGCCGGACTGGACCAGCACCGTCGCGACGGCACCGCGGCCCTTGTCGAGGTTGGCCTCGATCGCGACACCACGCGCGTCCTTGTTCGGGTTGGCACGCATGTCGAGCGCGGCGTCCGCCGTGAGCAGGACCGCCTCGAGCAGCTCGTCGATCCCCATGCGCTGCTTGGCGGAGACGTCGACGAACATCGTGTCGCCGCCGTACTCCTCTGCCACGAGGTTGTACTCGGTGAGCTGCTGGCGGATCTTGTCGGGGTTGGCCCCCTCCTTGTCCACCTTGTTGACCGCGACGACGATCGGCACGTTGGCCGACTGCGCGTGGTTGAGCGCCTCGATCGTCTGGGGCATCACGCCGTCGTCCGCCGCGACCACGAGGATCGCGATGTCGGTGACCTGGGCACCACGCGCACGCATGGCGGTGAACGCCTCGTGACCCGGGGTGTCGATGAACGTGATCGCCCGGTCGACGCCCTCGTGCTCGGTGCGGACCTGGTACGCACCGATGTGCTGGGTGATGCCACCGGCCTCGCCCGCGACGACGTCCGTGGAGCGGATGGCGTCGAGGAGCTTGGTCTTGCCGTGGTCGACGTGACCCATGACGGTGACGACGGGGGGACGTGCGACGAGGTCGTCGTCGCCCTCCGCCTCGAGCTCGGCGTCGAGGTCGATGTCGAAGGCCCCGAGCAGCTCGCGGTCCTCCTCCTCGGCCGACACCATCTCGATGATGTAGCCCAGCTCGGTCGCGAGCGTGCCGAACGTGTCCTCGTCGAGCGACTGCGTGGCCGTGGCCATCTCACCGAGGTGGAAGAGCACCGTCACGAGCGACGCGGGGTTCGCGTCGATCTTGTCGGCGAAGTCGTTCAGCGACGAGCCGTGCCGCAGGCGGACGACCGTCTTGCCGTTGCCGCGCGGGACGGACACGCCGCCCAGCGACGGCGCCTGCATCTGCTCGAACTCCTGGCGCTTGGCGCGCTTCGACTTCCGTCCGCGGACGGGCCGACCCCCGGCGCGACCGAACGCGCCCTGCGTGGAGCCGCGACCGGCACCGCCGGGACGACCGCCACCGCCGGGACGACCGGCGAAGCCGCCGCCGCCCGCACCGGGACCGGCACCGCCACCGGGACGACCGGCACCGCCGCCGGCGAAGCCGCCGCGACCAGCGCCGCCACCACGACCGGCCGGAGCCGGACGCTCACCGGGACGACCGACACCGCTCTGCGTGCGGCCGGGCATCATGCCCGGGTTCGGACGCGGCCCACCGGGACGCGGCCCACCGGGACGCGGCCCACCAGGACGCTCCCCCGCCGCGGCCGCGGGTGCGCCCTCGGCCGGTCGGCGCTCACCGGGGCGGGGCATGCCCTGCGACGGCGCGAACGGGTTGTTCCCCGGACGCGGGGCGCCGGAGCGCGGCCCGCCGGGACGCTCGCCCTGGCGGGGCATGCCCTGCGCAGGAGCGAACGGGTTGTTGCCCGGACGTGCCGGGGGACGCGGCGCACCGGGACGGGCACCGCCACCCTGGCCGCCGGCCTGGGGGGGACGCGGCGCACCGGGACGAGCACCCTGTGCGGCCGGCGCAGGACGCGCGGCCGGGGCAGGTGCCTGCGGGGCAGGTGCCTGCGGCGCGGGCGCCTGTGCGGCGGGTGCCTGCGGAGCAGCGGCCGGCGCTGCGGGTGCCTGCGGGGCGGGTGCCTGCGGGGCAGGTGCCTGCGGTGCGGGCGCCTGCGGTGCGGGCGCCTGCGGAGCAGCGGCTGGCGCCGGAGCTGCGGGGGCCGGGGCTGCGGGCCGCGCGGCGGCCGGCGCGGGCGTGCCACCGGACGGGGCGGGAGCCTTGGGGGCAGCGGGACGTGCGGGCGCAGCGGACCGGCTGCTGCCGGACCCGCCGACCGGGTACGTGTCGCGCAGCTTGCGCACGACGGGGGGCTCGATCGTCGATGACGCCGAGCGGACGAACTCTCCGAGCTCGTTGAGCTTGGTCATGATGGTCTTGCTGTCGACCCCGAGCTCCTTCGCGAGCTCGTAGACGCGGACCTTGGCCACATCTCTCCTGTCCTGGCCCGCCCTGGACAGGGTCGGACCGTCGTTAGTGCTGGGTACTCATCGCTGGGTACTCATCGGTGCGTGCTCATCGGGTCGCCATCGGCTTCCAACCCGCTTCCCTCATCGACGGTCGGCACCGGAGTCGACTCCGGCACCGTGGTGCTGTGCTGTGGCTGGACCTGCGCGGCGAGCCGCGACACGGCGCGCTCCACGGCCTCGGTCCCCAGGGGGCCCGTGTACCGCAGCGCCCGTCCGAACGCCCGCCGTCGTACGGCGAGCTCGAGGCAACGCTGGTCGGGGTGCAGCCACGCACCCCGGCCCGGCATCCGGCGGCGCTCGTCCACGACCGGTGCGGGATCACCCGCTCCGACGTCGGACAGCACCACCCTCAGCAGAGCCGACCTGTGGCCGGTCGCTCGGCACCCCACGCACGTGCGGACGGGACCCGGTTCGAGCACCGGAGGCGCGAGATCGGGGGTCCGCCTGATGGGCGAGGAGCGCCGGGCACCCGGCCCAGCCTCGTTGAGTCTAGCGTGCCTGCTCACCGGACGTGACCGGACGCCCCCGGCCCCGCGTCATCGCCGCCCTGCGCGGGCGTGGTGGGCGCGGTCTCGACGTCCGACCGGATGTCGATGCGCCAGCCCGTGAGCTTGGCGGCCAGGCGGGCGTTCTGCCCCTCCTTGCCGATGGCGAGCGACAGCTGGTAGTCCGGCACGACGACCCGAGCAGCCCGGGCGACCGGGTCGACGATGGTCACGCTCAGCACGCGGGCGGGCGACAGGGCGTGGGCGATCATCTCGGCCGGGTCGTCGGAGTGGTCGACGATGTCGATCTTCTCCCCGTGCAGCTCGGCCATGACGGCACGTACCCGGCCGCCCATCGGTCCGATGCACGAGCCCTTGGCGTTGACCCCGGCGACGTTGGCACGCACCGCCATCTTCGTGCGGTGCCCTGCCTCGCGGGCCATCGCGGTGATGTCGACCGTCCCGTCGGCGATCTCCGGCACCTCGAGCGCGAACAGCTTGCGCACGAGGTTCGGGTGCGTGCGCGACAGCGTGATCTGCGGACCCCGCTGCCCGCGTGCGACGTCGAGCACGAGCGCGCGCAGCCGCTCGCCGTGCACGTACCGCTCGCCCGGGACCTGCTCGTGCGCGGGCAGGACCGCCTCGGTGCCCCCGACGTCGACCAGCACCGTCCGCGGGTCGCGACCCTGCTGGATGACACCACCGAGGACCTCGCCGGCCTTGCTGCGGAACGCACCGAGCACCTGGTCGTCCTCGGCGTCGCGCAGGCGCTGGACGATGACCTGCCGCGCCGTCGCGGTGGCGATGCGGCCGAACCCGGCCGGGGTGTCGTCGTACTCCGGCATCTCGGGTGCGGGCGGCGCGGCGGCTGCCGCAGGGGCACCGTCGACGACGACGCCGTCGGCACCGTCGCCGTCCACCGCGGCACCGTCGTTCGACCCGTCGCCCGGGACGGGCTGCTCCGGCGCCGGGTCACGCGCCCACACCGTCACGTGCCCGGTGCGACGGTCGAGCTCGACCCGGGCACGCGCCTGCGCGCCCGGCGTCCGGTGGTAGGCCGAGAGCAGTGCCTGCTCGATCGCCTCGACGAGTACGTCGAGGCTGATCTCCCGCTCGCGCTCGATGAGTCGCAGCGCTTGCATGTCGATGTCCACGTCAGCCCCTCCCTGCGCCGTCCCGGAGGCCGGCGTCGTCGTCGGCCTCGTCGTCGCGTACCGCGGCGAGGTCCACCTGCACACGTGCCTCTCGCACGTCGTCCCACGCCAACGTCACCGGCGCGCCCTCGACGGGGCGACGGCCCTTGCCGGGCGCCGTGACGGGCACCACGACGAGATCCGGCGCGTCCCCGTCCGCCACCTGCACCAGCCTGCCGGTCAGTGCGCCCCCGTCCGTGCGGCGCACCGCGACCGTGCGGCCGCGCGCCCGCCGCCAGTGGCGTGCCAGCGTCAAGGACCGCTCCGCCCCCGGGCTGCCCACCTCCAGCGTGTAGGCGCCGGGCAGTGCGTCGGTCGCGTCGAGCGCATCCGACACCACGCGCGTGACGTCACCGACACGGTCCAGGTCGAGCGTCCCGTCGTCGTCCTCCGCGAGGTCGACGGTGACGCGCACGACGGTGCTGCGCCCGCTCCCGGCGATCTCGAGATCGTCGAGCAGCAGGCCCGCACCCGTCACGGCCGCCTCGACGATCTCCCGCACCCGCGGTGCGGTGGATGGCGCGCCCATGACCTGGCCTCCTGTCGACTCTCCTGCACGATGGGGCGCAGGCGGCGACCCTGTGACGTTGTCCCACCAGCGTAACGACTCCCGACGGCCGGTCCGACCCAGCAGCGGCAGCGAGCGACGTGGCAGGATCGCGCCGATGCCCAGTCACCTCACCTCGCCGTCCCGTCCCCGTCCCGCACGGCGCGCGCGCGTCCTCACCACGGTCGTCGCGTGCGTGCTCGCGCTGGCTGGATGCGGCGTGCGGCTCGAGACGCCGCCGCCCGCGGAGCCGTCGCCGGACGCGATCGAGCAGGTCCGGGGCCGGACGGTGGCCGATGCGCTCGCCCTGGCGGGCGGTGCGACCGCTGTGGCCTCGGGTGCCGTCGACGACCCGGTCCGCGCTGTGCTCGACGACGTCGCGGCGTTCTCGGCACGCCACGCGGAGGAGCTGGGCGGGGTCTACGACTCCGGGCTGCCCGACCCGTCGCCGTCGGCGTCACCCTCGCCGACGGCGTCGGTGGTGACGGACGTCACCGCGCTGCTCGCAGCGCTCGTCGACGACGCCGCCCGGGCCACGACCGACGCGGACGACGTGCCGGACCCGGAGCTCGCGCGGCTCGTCGCGTCGGTCGCGGTCGCCCGTGACGCGCTCGCCGAGCGCCTCGCGGCCGTCACGGGACTCCCCCGGCCCGCCCCGGCGGCGGGGGTCGACGGCGACGACGCACCGGACGACGCCACCGCGACGAGCGAGCCGGTCGCACCGTCCGTCACCGCGACGCAGGACGGCGGCACCTCGCCGGACGCCGGTGAGCCGGCGCCCGCCACGCAGGGCGCGGCGGCGCTCGCGCTCGCGCACGACGAGGCCGCCTGGGCGTTCACCGTCCTCGCGGCCCGCAGCAGCGACACGACGCGCACCTCGATGCTGGAGGAAGCGGCCCGCCACCGGGCGGCGTCCGACGCCTGGGCGCGCACAGCCGGGGTCACCGGCCGACCGGCGGACCCGCGCCGTGCCGCGTACGCCCTGCCCGCGGGACTCGACGACCCCGCGACCGCTCAGGCCCTGCCCCGCAGCCTCGAGCAGGCCGTGGCGGACGCGAGCGCCGGCGCAGTGGCGTCCGCCCCGGCGGGCGCCCGTCTCGACGCGATCGCCTCGCTGCGCACGGCCACCGCGGCGGCCGTCGCGTGGGGCGCGGCACCTGTCCCGTTCCCCGGCATGCCGGAGCTCGCGACAGCCCTCGTCCCCTGACCCGGCCGGGGCTACCCGGCCCGGGCGGTCAGCCCGCGACCAGCTCGTCGACGAGCTCGGCCACGCGGTCCGCTGCCGTCGCCACGGGCACCTGCTCCGACGTGCCACCTACACGCGGACGCACCTCCACGACGCCATCGGCCAGCCCGCGTCCGACCACGACGACGAGCGGCACGCCCAGCAGCTCCGCGTCGGCGAACTTGACGCCGGGCGAGACCTTGGGGCGGTCGTCGTACAGGACCTCGACGCCGCGTGCCGAGAGGGTCGCCGCGAGCGCGTCCGCCGCCTCGAACACGGCGGCGTCCTTGCCCGTCGCGACGACGTGCACGTGCGCGGGCGCGACGTCCGCCGGCCACGCCAGCCCGCGCTCGTCGTGGTTGGCCTCGGCGAGGGCCGCGAGCACGCGCGTGACGCCGATGCCGTAGGAACCCATCGTGACGACCTGCGCCTTGCCGTTGCGGTCCAGGACCGTCAGACCCAGCGCCTGGGCGTACTTGCGGCCGAGCTGGAAGATGTGCCCGATCTCGATGCCCCGGGCGAGCTCCAGCGGGCCCGTGCCGTCGGGCGCAGGGTCGCCCGCGCGCACCTCGGCGGCCTCGACCGTGCCGTCCGCGGTGAAGTCCCGTCCGGCGACGAGGTCGAACACGTGACGCCCGGACTCGTTCGCGCCCGTGATCCACCGGGTGCCCGGCACGACGCGCGGGTCGAGCAGGTACCGCACCGCCGTGCGCTCGGCACCCTCGGCGACCGGCACGTTCGGGCCGAGGACCGAGGGGCCGATGTAGCCGCGCACCAGCTCGGGGTGCGCCGCGAAGTCGGCGTCGCCGGCGGGCTCCACCTCGGCGGGCGCGACGGCCGCCTCGAGCCGCTTGAGGTCGACGTCGCGGTCGCCGGGCAGCCCGATCACGACGAGCTCACGCTCGCCGGTCGGCTGCACGAGCGCGAGCACCACGTTCTTGAGCGTGTCGGCGGCCGTCCACGGCCGGTCCGCACGCGGCAACCGCTCGTTGGCCAGCGCCACGAGCGAGTCGATCGTGGGCGTGTCGGGCGTGTCCTCGACATGGGCGGCGGGCGCGTCGGACCAGTCGAGCGCCTCGGGGACGACCGTCGTGACGGCCTCGACGTTGGCCGCGTACCCGCCGGGCGAGCGCACGAACGTGTCCTCACCGATCGGCGTCGGGGTGAGGAACTCCTCGGACCGCGAGCCGCCCATGGCGCCGGACGTCGCCGCGACGATGACGTACTCCAGGCCGAGGCGTCGGAAGATCCGCTCGTACGCGGCGCGCTGCGCCTCGTACGACGCCGCGAGGCCCTCGTCGTCGACGTCGAACGAGTAGGCGTCCTTCATGACGAACTCGCGGCCCCGGATGAGGCCCGCACGGGGTCGGGCCTCGTCGCGGTACTTGGTCTGGATCTGGAAGAGGGTCAGCGGGAGGTCCTTGTACGACGAGTACAGGTCCTTCACCAGGAGCGTGAACATCTCCTCGTGCGTGGGAGCCAGGAGGTAGTCACCGCCCTTGCGGTCCTTCAGCCGGAAGATGTTGGGCCCGTACTCCGCCCACCGCCCCGTCGCCTCGTACGGCTCCTTGGGCAGCAGCGCCGGGAAGTGCACCTCCTGCGCGCCGGCCCGTGCCATCTCCTCGCGGACGACGCCCTCGACCTTGCCCAGCACCCGCAGGCCCAGCGGCAGCCAGGTGTAGATCCCGGGCGCGGCGCGACGGATGTACCCGGCCCGCACGAGGAGCCGGTGGCTGGCGACCTCGGCGTCGGCCGGGTCCTCGCGCAGGGTGCGGACGAACAGCGTGGACATGCGCAGCAGCATGCGGACGAGCCTAGTCCGCCGGACGGCCCGCCCCGACACCCGGTGCGCCGGGCGGGCGGGCCGAGCCACGTCGCGTCCCTGCGTTCCCCTGTCCGCCACGCGCGCCGGGTGCGAGGATGCGGTGGTGCCGGAGCTGCCCGAGGTGGAGGCGCTCGCGCAGTACCTGCGCGAGCGGACCGTCGGTCGTACGGTGACCCGCGTCGAGGTGGCCGCGATCAGCGCGCTGAAGACGTTCCGGCCGCCGCCGACGGCGCTGCGGGACGGGACTGTGGTCGACGTGACACGGCACGGCAAGTGGCTCGACACCGTGGTCGACTCGCCCGCCGACGGGCAGCTGCACCTCGTGTGGCACCTGTCCCGCGCCGGGTGGGTGCGCTGGTACGACGCTCTCCCGGAGCGTCCGGCGCGTCCGGGAAAGTCGCCGATCGCGCTCCGGGTCGGTTTCGACGACGGGTCCGGGTTCGACCTCACGGAGGCCGGTACCCGCAAGCGCCTGGCCGTCCACGTCGTGGCGGACCCGTCCGACGTGCCCCAGATCGCCACGCTGGGCATCGAGCCGTTGTCCGACGCCTTCACCCCGGAACGGCTCGGCGAGCTGCTCGCGGCACGCAACCAGCAGGTCAAGGGGCTGCTGCGCGACCAGGGCACGATCGCGGGGATCGGCAACGCGTACTCCGACGAGATCCTGCTGGTCACCCGTACCAGCCCGTTCGCCCCCACCCGCTCCTACGACGAGGCCCGCACCCGCACGCTGCACGGCGCGATCCGGTCGGTGCTGACCGAGGCGGTCACCACCGCGACCGGACGACCCGCCGCCGAGCTCAAGGACGCCAAGCGCCGTGGGATGCGCGTCCACGGCCGCACCGGGCAGGCGTGCCCGGGGTGGGACGGCACGCCGTGCGGCGACACCGTGCGCGAGGTCTCCTTCGCGGACTCCTCGCTGCAGTACTGCCCGACGTGCCAGACGGGTGGCAAGCCGTTGGCCGACCGGCGGATGTCCCGGCTCCTGCGCTGAGGAAACGCCCCACCCGCCGGCGCGCGCTCGCTAGCGTGCGTCCATGACCACGACTGCTCCCCCGTCGCGCGCCAACCACCCACCGGTCCGCCTCGCGGCGGGCAGCGGCGTCACGACCGCTTGCTCGGTGGGTGGCCTGGCCCTCATGGGCGCGGGGCAGGGCATCGGCGGGTGGGCCCTGATCATGCTCGGTGTCGCCGTCACGGTCGGGATGCAGCTGAGCCTGCGCACGACGGACGACGTCCGTCCACGAGGCACCCGCGTCGGCCGCGCCGGGACGGTGGTCGCCCTGGTCGTCCTGGTGGTCGTCGCGGCCCTGGGCGCGCGCGCCACCGTGGTCGCGCACCCGTGGCTCGCCGCGAGCATCGCGCTGGCGTCGGGCGCGGCGGCCGCCGGCCTGCTGCGCTGGTGGCAGGTTCGCCCCGGCGCCGACGGACTCTGACGCACCACGTCGCCGCCCGTCTCAGGACAGGCCGCCCGTCTCAGAACAGGACCGTCGCGTACGCGCCGACCTCCCGGAAGCCCACCGCCTCGTACGCGCGCACGGCCCGCGTGTTGTAGCCGTTGACGTACAGCGAGACCACGGGCGCGATCTCGGCGCGCGTGAACTGCGCCACCGCCGCCATGCCGCTCTCCGAGAGCCGCTCACCGCGTCGTTCGGGCTCCACCCACACGCCCTGCACCTGTGCCACGCCACCCGCGACGGCAGGCACCTCGGCCTTGAACACCACGCGTGGCCGACGCAGGCCTCCGACGCGGTCGAGCAGCACGAACGAGCGCCCGTCGTCGACGAGGCGACGCACCCGCACCTCGTACGGCCCGCCGGGTCCGCTCGCCGGCGAGTACCCGACCTCCTCGGTGAACATCCGGATGCACGCCGGCAGCACGAGGTCGTACTCCTCCGGGCGCGACCTGCGCACGCGGGCGTCCGCGAGGACGAGCGGCGCGCCGTCCAGGACCATCGACGGCTGGTGCGCACGCACCTCGCGCTCGACGGGCCAGATACCCCGCAGCCGGGACCACAGGCCGAGCACGGCGTCCGCGGGACCCACGATGGACGAGCACCGGCGGCCCCGGGCCGCACCGAGCTCGGCGAAGGCCGCCAGCGCGCGGGCCGCGACGTCGGCGTCGAGCGTCCCGATGACGGGCACGAGGTTCGCTCCCACCCAGCACACCGCCAGCAGGACACCGTCCTGCGAGTAGCCCCACAGCTCCCCGCCCGCGCGGCGCAGGCCCGTGGAGGCAGCCTGCTCCAGACGGCTCGCGGCGAGCACCGACCCGACGGGGTCGGTCGCACAGACGGCGAGGGCCGCCCCGACGTCGGCGTCGGTCAGGACGACCCCGCCGGTGCGTCCCGAGAGCGTCGTCGCCGGCGGCACCACCATGGGCCGATTGTGCCCTAGGTCACACCCACCTGTCGCACGGGCGGCACGCCCGCCCGTCGGCACCACCGTCGGCGCTCAGCCGACGCTGACGACGGGGCTGCCCTCGCCCGACTCGACCGGGTCCATCGTCTCGGCGAGACGCATGGCCTCCTCGATGAGCGTCTCGACGATCATCGCCTCGGGCACAGTCTTGATGACCTGACCCTTGACGAAGATCTGCCCCTTGCCGTTGCCGGACGCCACGCCGAGGTCGGCCTCGCGAGCCTCGCCGGGGCCGTTGACGACGCACCCCATCACGGCGACGCGCAGCGGCACCTCCATGCCCTCGAGGCCGGCGGTGACCTTCTCGGCCAAGGTGTACACGTCGACCTGTGCGCGGCCGCACGACGGGCACGAGACGATCTCGAGCTTGCGGGGCCGCAGGTTGAGCGCCTGCAGGATCTGGATGCCGACCTTGACCTCCTCGACGGGGGGCGCGGACAGCGAGACCCGGATCGTGTCACCGATGCCCTTGCTCAGCAGCGCACCGAAGGCCGTCGCGGACTTGATCGTGCCCTGGAACGCGGGCCCGGCTTCCGTGACGCCGAGGTGCAGGGGCCAGTCGCCCCGCTCGGCGAGCATCTCGTAGGCGCGCACCATGACGACGGGGTCGTTGTGCTTGACGCTGATCTTGAAGTCGCGGAACCCGTGCTCCTCGAACAGCGACGCCTCCCACACGGCCGACTCGACGAGCGCCTCGGGCGTGGCCTTCCCGTACTTCGCGAGCAGCCGGGGGTCGAGCGAACCGGCGTTCACACCGATCCGGATGGACACGCCGGCGTCGGTCGCAGCCTGCGCGATCTCCTTGACCTGGTCGTCGAACTTGCGGATGTTGCCCGGGTTCACCCGGACCGCCGCGCACCCGGCGTCGATGGCCGCGAAGACGTACTTCGGCTGGAAGTGGATGTCGGCGATGACGGGGATCTGCGACTTGCGCGCGATCGTGGGCAGCGCCTCGGCGTCGTCCTGGCTCGGCACCGCGACGCGCACGATGTCGCAACCGGAGGCCGTGAGCTCGGCGATCTGCTGCAGGGTCCGGTTGATGTCCGTCGTCGGCGTCGTCGTCATCGACTGGACCGACACGGGGGCGTCACCACCCACCTCGACCTTGCCGACGCGGATCTTGCGGGACGCGCGCCGCGGGGCCAGGACGGGGGCGGGCGCCTGCGGCATGCCGAGGCTGATCGGGGTGCTCACCGGACCATCATCCCACCCCGGCGGCGTGCCCACGGCGGGCTGGCCGGCCGCCGATCGCATGCTCACCGAGCCGTCACGGGACGTCCACGAGGAACCCGTCGCCTGAGGGCGTCGTCAGCCGATCCGGACCGGGTTCACGATGTCGACGTACACGAGCAGCAGCCCGACGCCTCCCAGCACGACGAACACCGTGTACGCGAGGGGCACCAGCAGCGCCGAGTCCGCCGGCCGTGGACGCACGGCCCCCCGCAGGCGGGCGAGCTGACGACGCAGGCCCTCCCACAGGGCGGTCACGACGTGGCCGCCGTCCAACGGCGGCAGCGGCAGCAGGTTGAACACGAAGAGCGCGAGGTTGAGCATCGCGAGCGTCGACAGCAGGCCCGCGGCCCGCACGGCGACGGTCTCGGTGTCCATCGCGGCGATCTCACCGGCGAACCGGCCGACCCCCACGGGCCCCACGATCGAGGTCTGGTCGCGCTCGCCACCCGACACGGTCGTGGACACGAGGTCGCCGATCCGCTGGGGCAGCGTCACGACGACCTGGGCCGTCTGCCACGTCGCCGACGCGGCGACCGAGACCGCCGTGCCGACGGACTGACGCTGGATCACGGTCGCGGGGCCCACACCGAGGAAGCCGACCTCCTGCGTCGCCACCTCTCCCTCGCCGTCCGTGATCGCCATGCCGTCCGCGTCCACGACCGGGCGCTCGGCGACCACGGGCGTGGCGGTCAGGTCGACCTGCCGGCCGTCGCGCTCCACGACGATCGTGACGGTGCGGTCGCCGCTCTCGCGGATCAGGCTGCTGACCTGCGCCCACGACGTGACCTCGACGCCGTCGTACGACACCAGCCGGTCCCCGGGGCGCACACCCGCAGCGGCGGCCGGCGCGGGCGGGTCGTCGGCGGTGCAGGCAGTGCCGGCAGGCGCGTCGACGGCGACGATGCACTCCGAGACGCTCGCGACGGTCGTCCCGGCGACCGGTACCCCGATGCCGACGTACGCGACGACCAGGAGCACGACCGCGATGAACAGGTTCATCACCGGCCCGCCGAGCATCACCACCAGCTTCTTGGGCGTGGACAGCCGGTAGAACGCGCGATGGTCCTCACCGGGTCGGATCTCGGCGGCGCTCGCCTCGCGCGCGTCGGCGGCGAGGCGCTGCCACCAGTTGCGCGGCCGGGTCGCGCCGACCGCCTCGTCCGTGGGGTACATGCCGATGAGGCGGACGTACCCGCCCAACGGCAGCGCCTTGATGCCGTACTCCGTCTCACCCCGCGTGCGCGACCACAGGGTCGGGCCGAACCCGACCATGTACTGGCTCACGCGCACGCCGAACCGCTTGGCCGGCACCATGTGGCCGACCTCGTGCAGCGCGATCGAGCCGAGCAGCACCACGACGAAGACGAGCACCCCGACGAGGGTCTCCACGACAACCACCTCCCGCGGGCCGGACGGCCCCTGCCTGGGCACAGGTTACGTCCGCACGCGACCATCATCCGCCCGCGGCGCCCCGGTCGCCGCGACGTCCCCCGGGCGGCGCAACGGTCAGCGGCGTCGCCGCGCCCGGGACCCGACGTGGACGAGCGCGACGGCGAGCAGCGCCAGGACGAACATCGCCGAGCTGATGACGTTCGCCTGCGGCGGGATGCCGCGCGCCGCCGACACGTAGACGAACTTCGGGAACGTCCCGAACCCGCCGGAGGTGAAGTTCGTGACGATGAAGTCGTCGAAGCTCAGGCTGAACGCGAGCAGCGCCGCAGCGGCGATGCCGGGCAGCAGCAGCGGGAACGTCACGCGCCAGAACGCCTGCCACGGCGTGGCGTACAGGTCGGCGGCGGCCTGCTCGAGCGCCGGGTCCAGCGTCGCGACGCGGGCCTTGACGGCGACGACGACGAAGCTGAGGCAGAACATCACGTGCGCGACGACGACGGTGCCGAACCCCAGCGGCAGGCGCAGGGACAGGAACTGCGACACCAGCGCGGCGCCGAGGACGACCTCCGGCGTGGTCATCGGCACGAGCACCAGCAGGTTCACGGCGCCGCGCCCCCGGAACCGTCCGCGCACGAGCGCGACGGCGAGCAGCGTGCCGAGCGCGGTGGCGACCAGCGTCGACACCAGGCCGACCTGGAGCGACCCGACGAGCGCGGAGCACACCCGAGGCGCGCCGCACGGGTTGCGCCACGCGTCGAGCGTGAACCCGCGCCACGCGAGGTTCGTCTTGCCGGCGTCGTTGAAGGAGAAGAGCACCGTGTAGGCGATCGGCACGAGGAGGAAGACGAACCCGAGCGCGGCGAAGACCGGGACGACCGCGCCTCCCGCACGTGCGCGGCTCACACCAGGTCCCGGGTGCCGGCACGCCGCACGTACAGCGTGACGAGCGTCAGGATCGAGACCATCAGGACGACGGACAGCACGGCGGCCGTCGGGTAGTCGACGGTCCGGAAGAACCGCTGCTCGATCACCTGGCCGACCATGGTGGTGGTCGTGTTGTTGCCGAGCAGGGAGGAGTTCACGTAGTCCCCGACCGCGGGGATGAACGTCAGCAGCGTCCCGGCGACGACCCCGGGCAGGGACAGCGGCAACGTCACCGTGCGGAACGTCGTCAGCGGCGACGCGTACAGGTCGGAGCCCGCCTCGAGCAGCCGCGGGTCGAGTCGCTCGAGCGACGCGAAGAGCGGCAGCACCATGAACGGCAGGAACGAGTACGTCAGGCCGATGACGACGGCCGCGGGCGCGGCGGACAGCCGACCGTCGGGTGGCAGCACGTGGAGCCATCGCAACGCCGCCACCACCTGGCCACCGTCGGCGAGGATCTGCTTCCACGCGACGGTCCGCAAGATGAAGCTCGTGAAGAACGGTGCGACCACCAGCACGACGAGCAGGCCCTGGAGACCTGGCCGCCCCCGCGCGCGCACGGCGATGACGTACGCCATCGGGTACCCCACGACGAGTGCGGCCAGTGTCGCGACCGCCGCGAAGCCGAACGAGCGCGACAGCTGCGGCCAGAACTTGGCGAGCGCCTCGGGGTAGTTCTGCCACCGCAGCGCGGGGGCGAACTCGCCGATCTCCCCGCCGGGGACCCGCGCGTAGAACGACGTCGCCAGGAGGACGCCGACCGGGACCACGAAGAAGACGACGAGGTACAGCACGCCGGGAAGCAGCAGCCGACGCGTGCCCCGTTGCACGTCCGGGGCCTGCGGTGACGCCGGTTCCCCGGCCGCGGGGGGCCGGCCCAGTGCCGCGAGGACGCTCACGGCTCGTCGTCCAGGTCGACCGTGCCGGCGCGGATCTGCTCGTCGCCGTCGAACGCGAACGTGTGCGGCGCGTCCCAGGCGAGGCGGACCCTGGCCCCGGGGGCGTGGACCGCCCTGCCCCCGACGTTCTGCTCGAAGACCCCGAGCACGCCGAGCCCGTCGACGTCCACCTGGTACTGCGTGCTGACACCTGCGAACGACGTGTCGACCACCGTCCCCGGCCCGAGGACGTTGTCGGCCTCGCGGGGGACGTCGGTCGCACCGATGATCCGGACCTTCTCCGGCCGGACGCCGACCAGCACACGACCGGTGCCGGCGCCGCTGCGCGCGGCGGGCACCTGCACCCGCACCCCGCCGACGTCCACGCCGAGCGTCCTGCCGGCGTCGAGCGTCTCGACGACGGTCCCCGGCACCAGGTTGGACTGGCCGAGGAAGTTCGCGACGAACGGGGTCCTCGGGTGCTCGTACAGGTCCGCCGGGGTCCCGAGCTGCTCGACGCGTCCGTGGTTCATCACGGCGACGGTGTCGGCCATCGTCATGGCCTCCTCCTGGTCGTGGGTGACGTGGACGAACGTGATGCCCACCTCTGCCTGGATCGCCTTGAGCTCGAGCTGCATCTGCCGCCGCAGCCGCAGGTCGAGCGCACCCAGCGGCTCGTCGAGCAGGAGCAGCGCGGGACGGTTGACGACGGCACGTGCGAGCGCCACCCGCTGCTGCTGGCCGCCGGAGAGCTGGGCCGGACGCCGCTGCGCCAGGTGGGCGAGCTCGACGAGCTCGAGCGCCTCGAGGGCCAGCGCCCGCACGTGTCGCGCCCGGCGCCGCCGCAGGCCGAACGCCACGTTCTCCAGCACGCTGAGGTGCGGGAAGAGCGCGTACGACTGGAACACCGTGTTGACGGGACGGCGGTGCGCCGGGACCTCGGTGACGTCCTGCCCCGCGAGGCGAACGGTGCCGGCGGACGGCCGCTCGAGCCCGGCGACCATGCGCAGCGTCGTCGTCTTGCCGCACCCCGACGGTCCGAGCAGCGCGAAGAACGTGCCGGGCGGCACGCTCAGCGTCAGGTCGTCGACCGCGACGAACGCGCCGAAGCGCTTGGTCACCGACACGATGTCCAGGGCGGCGCCGCCCGCGTCCGACGCCGCCCCGGCGACCGTCGACGTCCTCGTCCCGACCGCGGTCACGCTCTCACGCGCCGATCGCCTCGAGGAACTGGCCGTTGTACCGCTCCTCCTCGGCAGGCGTCAGCGTCCGGAACACGTGGACCTGGGACAAGAGCTCCTCGGTCGGGAAGATCATCGGGTCGTCGGCGAGCTCAGGGTCGGTCCGGGCCATGGCCTCCTGAGCGCCCTGCACCGGCGTGACGTAGTTGACCCAGGCCGCCACCTGGGCCGCGACCTCCGGGTCGTAGTAGTAGTTGAAGAGCTCCTCGGCCTGCGCACGGCGCGGTGACGCCTTGGGCACCATGAGGTTGTCGCTCCACAGCATCCCGCCGGCGTCGGGGATCGCGAAGGCGAACCGACCGTCGTTCTCGTAGTTCAGCGTCGTGATGTCGCCCGACCACGCGAAGCAGGCGACGGCGTCTCCCGTCTCGAGGTCGTTCGTGTAGGAGTTGCCGCGCACCTGACGGATCTGCCCGTCGGCGAGGTTGCGCTGCACGACGTCGAGCGCGTCGAACCAGTCGTCCGTGCTCCAGCCGGCCGCCGGGTCCATGCCGTTCTGGAGCATGATGAGCCCGATCGTGTCGCGCATCTCGGAGAGGACCTCGACTCGGCCCTTGTACTGCGGGTCCCACAGGTCCGAGACGCTCCGCAGGCCGCCGGGGATCGCGTGGGTGTCCCACGCGATGCCCGCGAACCCGGACTGCCACGTCAGCGAGTAGTGGCGACCGTCGTCGAAGTCGACGGCCTCGAGGTTCGGCAGGATGTTCGCGGCGTTCGGGATGCGGGCGCGGTCGAGCTGCGCGACGTACTCCTGACGGATCCACCGCGCCGCCATCCAGTCGGTGAGGGTGACCACGTCGTAGCCGATGTCCTGGCCGTTCTCGAGCTGGCGCGAGACCTTGCCGTAGAACGAGTCGTTGTCCTCGATGTCCTCGAAGTACTCCACCGGGATCCCCGAGCTCTCCTCGAACGCGGCGAGCGTCGGGAAGCCGGTGCCCTCCTCGTCCTGGTCGAGGTAGAGGGTCCAGTTGGCCCAGCGCAGCGGACCGCGGACCGCACCGCCGTCCCCGGCCTGCGTCGGTCCCGCCGTGCCGCACGCCGCGAGCAGAGCACCGGTCCCGGCCGCACCGGCGACGCCCGACAGGAAGCGGCGTCGGGAGATGCCCTGGGCCTGCCGCACGAGCTCGCGCACACGCGGGTCACCGGGCAGGGCACGTCGGTCGCTGCTCATCTTGCTCCTCTCGCGGGGCCGGTCTGCGACCCGCGTGGGTCGTGGCGCACCGGACGTCGCCGGTACAAGGAATCCGTCGCCTGACCGACCACACGCAACGAAATCTCCGCGTCTGTGGACCTTCCACGACGAAGAACGTTGCCCTCGGTGTGACGACGCGCACATGTTACGGGCGTGACCCCGAAAGGTGACAGTCCCGACCACGGAACGGACCGCCGACCTTTCGTCCCGGTTCGACCTAATCGCCGAACGCCGACATCACGTGCTTGATCCGCGTGTAGTCCTCGAGCCCGTAGAGCGAGAGGTCCTTGCCGTGACCCGAGTGCTTGAAGCCCCCGTGCGGCATCTCGGCCACGAACGGCAGGTGGGTGTTGAGCCACACGACGCCGAAGTCCAGAGCACGCGACACGCGCAGCGCACGCGCGTGGTCGGTGGTCCACACGGACGCCGCGAGCCCGAACCTCACGTCGTTGGCCAGTCGCACCGCCTCGTCCTCGTCCGTGAACTCCTGGACCGTGACCACCGGTCCGAAGATCTCCTCCTGCACCGCCTCGTCGCCCTGCCGCAGCCCGTCGACGACCGTCGCCTCCAGGAAGTAGCCCGGCCCCGCCGGACGCCCCCCACCGGCGACGACCTGCGCGTGCCCGGGCAGACGCTCGAGGAACCCGCGCACGCGGTCGAGCTGCCCGGCGCTGTTCAGGGGCCCGAAGGCCACCTGCGGATCCTCGGGCGGACCCGTGCGCCTCGCGCGGGCGGCCTGCCCGAGCGCCGCGACGAGGTCGGCACGCACGCGCCCGTGCACGAGCACACGCGTCGCGGCGGTGCAGTCCTGCCCGGCGTTGTAGTACCCCGCCTCCGCGATCCCCTCGGCCGCGGCTGCGACGTCGGCGTCGTCGAAGACGACCACCGGCGCGTTGCCGCCGAGCTCGAGGTGCACGCGCTTGAGGCCGTCGGCCGCCGCACGGGCGACCTCCACCCCTGCGCGGACCGAGCCGGTGATCGCGACGAGGTCCGGCCGCCGGTGGGCGACGAGCGCGCGACCGGTGTCACGGTCGCCGCACACGACGTTGAGCACACCGGGAGGCACGACCTGCGCGGCCAGCTGCGCAAGCCGCACCGTCGTCACGGGTGTCGTGTCCGACGGCTTGAGCACGACCGTGTTGCCCGCCGCGAGCGCCGGGGCGATCTTCCACACCGCCATCATGAGCGGGTAGTTCCAGGGCGTCACCTGGCCCACGACCCCGACGGGCTCGCGCCGCACCCACGACGTGTGCCCCGCGAGGTACTCGCCGGCCGCCAGCCCGGTGAGCACGCGGGCGGCACCGGCGAAGAACCGCAGCTGGTCGGCGCAGGGTGGGATCTCGTCCGTCGCCGTCAGGTGCAGCGGCTTGCCGGTGTTGCGCGACTCCGCGGCGATCAGCTCGTCCGCGTGCGCCTCGACCAGGTCGGCCAGCGCGAGCAGCGCGGCCTGCCGTTCGGCGGGCGTCGTGCGCCCCCACGAGACGGCCGCACGGTCGGCCGCCGCGTAGGCGTCGTCGACGTCCCGCGGACCGCTGCGTGGTGCCCGCGCGTACTCCTGCCCGGTGCTCGGGTCGACGACGGCGGTGGTGGCACCCGTGTGCGCCGGGACGTCCCGGCCGTCGACGACGTTGGTGAGCTCGATCAGCGCGGGGTCGGTCACGGTCCTCCTCCTGCCGCCCGGTGGCGGGCGGGACGACGGCGTGCGGCTGTTCCGCGAACGCTAGCGGGACGGCCCGCGCGCCCGGAAGCACCGGTTCGTCCCCGGTCGCCGGATCCCTCGCCGACAGAGCGGCCGACCACGGATCCGGCGGTGGGGACGAGATCGCGGCACGGAATCGCTTGCCGTGACCGCGCCGGGGCACCACGATCGGCTGCATGACGCAGCGCGACCGCAGCACCGTGGTGCTCGACGCCACGGCCAAGGGCATCATCGAGCAGCTCCAGGAGGACGGGCGGCGGCCGTACGCGACCATCGGCAAGGCCGTCGGGCTGTCGGAGGCCGCGGTGCGCCAGCGCGTCCAGCGCCTCCAGGAGTCCGGGGTCATCCAGGTCGTCGCCGTCACCGACCCCCTCCAGGTGGGGTTCCGGCGTCAGGCCATGATCGGGATCCGTGCCGACGGCGACCTGAACGAGCTCGCGGAGCAGGTCGCCGCGGTGACCGAGGTCGACTACGTCGTCGTCACCGCGGGCTCCTTCGACGTGCTCGTCGAGGTGGTGTGCGAGGACGACGAGCACCTGCTGGCGGTGCTCAACGAGTCCATCCGGTCGCTGCCCGGCGTCCGCAGCACCGAGACGTTCGTCTATCTGCGTCTGCACAAGCAGCTCTACAACTGGGGAACCCGATGAGCATCACACCCCGTGGCACCGACCGTCAGGCAGCGGCACGCGACCACCTGTGGGGTCACTTCACGCGTCACAGCGCCTGGGAGCAGGGTGTCCCGACGATCGTCCGGGGCGAGGGCCACCACATCTGGGACGCCGACGGCCACCGCCTCCTCGACGGCCTGTCCGGGCTCTTCGTCGTGCAGCTCGGGCACGGCCGCGAGGAGCTGGCCGCTGCGGCTGCGGCGCAGGCCCGCGAGCTGGCCTTCTTCCCGCTGTGGTCGTACGCGCACCCGCAGGCCGTGGATCTGGCCGAGCGCCTGGCCGCCTACGCTCCCGGCGACCTCAACCGCGTGTTCTTCACGACCGGCGGCGGCGAAGCGGTCGAGACCGCGTGGAAGCTGGCGAAGCAGTACTGGAAGCTGCGCGGACGGCCGGGCAAGCACAAGGTCGTCTCACGCGCGGTGGCGTACCACGGGACCACCCAGGGTGCGCTGTCGATCACCGGCCTGCCGGAGCTCAAGGCGCCGTTCGAGCCGCTCGTGCCGGGTGCGCACAAGGTCCCCAACACCAACGCGTACCGCGCGCCGGAGCACCTGCGCGACGACCCGAAGGCGTTCGGTCGCTGGGCTGCCGACCGCATCGGCGAGGCCATCGAGTTCGAGGGTCCCGACACGGTGGCCGCGGTGTTCCTCGAGCCCGTGCAGAACGCGGGCGGCTGCTTCCCGCCCCCGCCCGGCTACTTCGACCGCGTGCGCGAGATCTGCGACGAGCACGACGTCCTGCTCGTCTCCGACGAGGTGATCTGCGCGTTCGGTCGGATCGGCTCGATGTTCGCCTGCGAGGACCTCGGCTACGTCCCGGACATGATCACGTGCGCCAAGGGCATGACGTCCGGCTACTCCCCCATCGGCGCGTGCGTGGTCTCCGACCGGGTGTTCGAGCCGTTCGCGACCGGGACGACGACCTTCGCGCACGGGTACACCTTCGGTGGGCACCCCGTGTCGGCCGCCGTCGCCATGGCCAACCTCGACCTCTTCGAGTCGGAGGGGATCGTGGACCACGTGCGCGCCCACGCCCCCGTCCTGCGCGCCACGCTCGAACGCCTGCTCGACCTGCCGATCGTCGGTGACGTCCGTGGCGAGGGCTTCTTCTACGGGATCGAGCTCGTCAAGGACGCCGCGACGCGCGAGACGTTCGACGACGCGGAGTCGGAGCGCCTGCTGCGAGGGTTCCTGACCCCGGCGCTGTACGAGGCGGGCCTGTACTGCCGGGCGGACGACCGGGGAGATCCGGTCGTCCAGCTCGCCCCGCCGCTGACCTGCGGACCTGCCCAGTTCGACGAGATCGAGCAGATCCTGCGTGGCGTCCTGACCGACGCGTGGGCGCGGCTGTGACGGTCGCCGACGTCTCACTGTGGTGGGAGCAGGTCGTGGCCGACGACCCGGAGGCCGCCCGTGCGCGGCCCCCGCTCGACGGTGACACCACCGCCGACGTCGTGGTCGTGGGCGCCGGGTACACCGGGCTGTGGGCGGCGTACTACCTGCTCGAGGCCGACCCGTCGCTCGACGTCCTGGTCGTCGACGCGCACGTCGCCGGGTTCGGCGCCAGCGGCCGCAACGGCGGCTGGTGCTCGTCACTGTTCCCGGTGGGGCCGGACGCCCTCGCACGGCGCCACGGAGCCGACGCCGCTCGTGCGATGCGCGCCGCGATGCGTGACACGGTCGTCGAGGTCGGGGGCGTGACCGCGGCCGAGCAGATCGACTGCGACTTCCGGTTCGGCGGTACGGTCACGCTCGCGCGCACCGCCCCGCAGGTCGAGCGGGTCGCCGCCCAGGTGGCCGAGGCGAGCCGGTGGGGCGACGAGGCACACCTGCTGGACGCCGACGAGGTCGGTGCCCACCTGCGCGCCTCGCGCGTGCTCGCCGGTTCGTGGACACCCGACTGCGCCCGCATCCAGCCGGCCCGGCTCGCGCACGGGCTCGCGCGTCTCGTCGAGCAGCGCGGCGCGCGCATCGCCGAGGGCACGACCGCGCTGCGCATCTCGCCGCGCGCCGTCGTCACCGACCGCGGCACCGCGCGCTGCCGCTGGGTCGTGCGCGCCACCGAGGCGTGGACGACCCAGCTGCGCGGGTCCCGCCGCGCGGCCGCGCCCGTGTACTCCCTCATGATCGCCACCGAGCCGCTGCCCGCCGACGTGTGGGCGCAGATCGGTCTGGACCGCGGTCAGACCTTCACCGACGCGCGACACCTCGTCGTGTACGGGCAGCGGACCGCGGACGACCGCATCGCGTTCGGAGGCCGCGGCGCGCCGTACCACCTGGGCTCCGGCGTCGACCCGGCGTACGACCGCGTGCCGCGCGTGCACGCCCACCTGCACGATGCGCTCGTCGACCTCTTCCCGCAGGTCGCGCCCTACGCCGTGACGCACGCCTGGGGTGGACCCCTCGGTGTCCCCCGCGACTGGCACCCGTCGGTCGGTCTCGACCCCGACACCGGGCTCGGCTGGGCCGGCGGCTACGTCGGTGACGGCGTGGGGGCGGCGAACCTGGCCGGGCGGACCCTGGCCGATCTGGTGACGGGCGCCGACACCCCGCTGACGCGGCTGCCGTGGGTCGGCCACCGCTCGCCCGCGTGGGAGCCCGAGCCGCTGCGGTGGGCCGGGATCACCGCCGCCCGGTGGCTGACCGCGTGGTCGGACCGTGCCGAGCGCCGGACCGGCCGTCGCAGCCGTCCGTACGACGCCGTCGCCCCTCTCCTCGGCGGCTGACCGGGGCCGGCGGCACGCCGGTGGTCCATCCGGTGGCCCGCAGCGAGCCGGGTCAGTCGCCTGCGAGCACCTCGTGCGCGCGCGCACGCGCCCACGACTCGGCAGCGAGCACCGCGTCCAGCGTGAGCGCGTCGGCCGGGGTCCCGTCGTGCTCGGACAGCACGCGATCCACCGTCGAGACGATCTGCCCGAACCCGATCCGCCCCGCGAGGAACGCCTCGACGCACTCCTCGTTGGCCGCGTTGTACACGGCCGGGTGCGTCGCCGACGCCGCGACCGCTGCCCGTGCGAGCCCCACCGCGGGGAACACGTCCTCCGCGAGCGGCTCGAAGGTCCACGACGTGGGCGCGGACCAGTCGCACGCGAGGGCCGCGCCGGGGACACGGTCGGGCCACGCCAGCCCGAGCGCGATGGGCAGCCTCATGTCCGGCGGTGAGGCCTGCGCGATCGTCGACCCGTCGACGAACTCGACCATCGAGTGCACGACCGACTGCGGGTGCACGACGACCGCGATCCGCTCGGCCGGGACACCGAACAGCAGGTGCGCCTCGATCAGCTCGAGCCCCTTGTTCATCAGGCTCGCCGAGTTGACGGTCACGACCGGCCCCATCGACCACGTCGGGTGCGCCAGCGCCTGCTGCGGCGTCGCGGCGCGGACCTCCGCGGCGGACCAGCCGCGGAACGGCCCGCCCGAGGCGGTCAGGACGAGACGCCGGACCTCCTGGTCCCGGCCCGACCGCAGCGCCTGGGCGATCGCCGAGTGTTCGGAGTCCACGGGCACGATCTGGTCGGGACGCACGGCTGCGGCGTGCACCAGCGCACCGCCGACGACGAGTGACTCCTTGTTGGCGAGCGCCAGGGAGCTGCCGGCACGCAACGCGGCCAGGGTCGGCAGCAGCCCGACGGATCCCGTGATCCCATTGAGGACGACATCGGCGCCCGATCCCGCCAGCTCGGCGGCGGCGTCGGGCCCCGCCAGGACGCGGGTGCCCGGCAGCGCCTCCCGCACGACCGCGGCCGCTGCGGGGTCGGCCACCGCCACCACGGGGACCGCGTGCGCGCGAGCCTGCGCGACGAGCAGATCGACGTTGGCCCCGCCCGCCGACAGCCCCGCGACGGTGAAGGACTCGGGGCGGGCCGCCATGATCTCCAGGGCCTGCGTGCCGATCGAACCGGTCGAGCCGAGCACGACGACGGACCGGCTCACGGTCGGCTCCGGCGGTCGGTGCGGTGCGTGCTCACTCGACGCCGAGCAGGACCTCGACCGCGCGCGCGACGAACGCGTCGACGGGTCCCTCCGCGTAGCCGTTGCGCCCGTTGCGGCGGCGGAACGTCGTCGCCCGTACCTCGGCGGCCGACAACGGCGCGCCGGTGTCGAAGTAGGCGACGAGCCGGTGGCACAGCTCGTCCACGTCGGCAGGCTCGTACCCGGGCTTGCGCCCCACGGGGGGCGCGAAGCGGTCACCGTCGGGTCGGCCGAGGCGCCCGTACAGGGTGCGCGCCTGCGCACCCAGGTGCGCCATCCAGGCGTCCTGTCCCCGCTCGGTGACGAACTGCGCGCGGTGACGCGCGACGAACGCCGCCTCGAGCCGGTCGAGCGCGGCGTCCACCGCGGCCGTCACGTACCCGCCGCGCACGAGGTCGAACGCCACCTGGCGCACGTCCGCTCCGGAGATCGCGCCCGCGGGCCCCTGCTCGTAGACCGAGCGCGCGTGCGAGAAGAACTCGTCGACCTCGTCCGGGTCGTAGCCGCGCCGGAGCCCGGACACCGTGCGGAACATGCCGTCGCTCACTCGTCCTCCTCCGCCGCGAGCTGACCGCACGCGCCGTCGATGTCGCTGCCACGGGTGTCCCGGATGGTCGTGGGGATGCCGTGCGCCCGCAAGCGTTCCACGAACTCGCGCTCCACCTCCGGATCGCTCGCCGTCCAGCGTGAACCCGGCGTCGGGTTCAACGGGATGGGGTTGCAGTGCACCCAGCCGCTGCCTCCGCGCGCGAGCAGCTTCTCCCCCAGCAGGTCGGCGCGCCACGCGTGGTCGTTCACGTCACGGATCAGCGCGTACTCGATCGACACGCGCCGTCCGGTCGCGTCGAAGTACCGGCGCGCGGAGTCGAGCGCCTCGTCGACGCTCCAGCGCGTGTTGACCGGCACGAGCTCGCTGCGGAGCTCGTCGTCGGGCGCGTGCAGGGAGAGCGCGAGGGTCACCGGGATGCCCTCCCCGGCGAGCTTGTCCATGGCCGGGACGAGCCCCACCGTCGACACCGTGACGTTGCGGGCCGACAGGCCGAGCCCGTCCGGCGCCGGCGCGACGAGCCTGCGCACGGTCGCCATGACCGACTTGTAGTTGGCCAGCGGCTCCCCCATGCCCATGAAGACGACGTTGCTCAGGCGGGTCTCGCCGCCGGCGACCTCGCCGGCGGCCAGCGCACGCGCGGCCTGCCGGACCTGCTCGACGATCTCCGCGGTCGACAGGTTGCGCAGCAGCCCCATCTTCCCGGTCGCGCAGAACGAGCAGGCCAGGCCGCAACCCGCCTGCGACGACACGCACAGGGTCGTGCGGTTGGCGTACCGCATGAGGACCGACTCGACCTTGGCACCGTCGAACAGGTGGTACAGCGTCTTGACGGTGGTGCCGTGGTCCGCGGTGAGCGTCCTGCTCGTCGTCAGCAGCTGGGGGAAGAGGTCGGCGACGAGCGCGTCCCTGCTGGCCTTCGGCAGGTCGGTCATCGCCTCCGCGTCGGCCGTCAGGTGCGTGAAGTAGTGGGTCGCGAGCTGCTTGGCCCGGAACGGCTTCTCGCCGAGCGCCGTGACCGCCTCGACGCGCTCGTCGGGGGTGAGGTCGACGAAGTGGCGCGGCGGCTTGCCGCGTGCACCGCGGGAGGTCGCGGTGAGCTGGAGACGTACGGGGGTGGCGTTCACGGTCGGCGCCTCCTTTCGGGGGTCAGGGCGTTCAGCCGGCAGCCGGCTGCAGCACGGTGAGCAGCACCCACACGGTGGGGGCTGTGAGCAGCAGCGAGTCCAGACGGTCCAGCACGCCGCCGTGGCCGGGCAGCAGCCGGCCCATGTCCTTGAGCTCGAGGTCGCGCTTGATCAAGGACTCGGCGAGGTCGCCGAGCGTCGCGCTCACCACGACGCCGACTCCCAGCAGCGCACCCACGAGCGGCTCGCCGTGGAACACCGTCTGGATGCCGACGACGCCGACCACGCTCGTGAGCACGAGGGAGCCGAGGAGTCCTTCCCACGACTTCTTCGGGCTGACGGACGGCGCGAGCGGGTGCCGACCGAGCAGCGTCCCGACGACGTAGCCGCCGGTGTCGCACGCGACGGCCAGGAGCACGAAGAGCGCGACGCGCGCCGGCCCGTCAGGCTCGGCGAGCAGCAGCATGACGAACCCGCCGAGGAACGGGAGGTAGGCAGCGGCGAACGTGGCGGCCGACGCGTCGCGCAGGGCGGCCTCCCCGCTGCCGTCGAGCACGCGCCACACGACGGCACCGCCGACGGTCAGCAGGAACGCGACGAACAGCGCCTCGGTCCCCGCGACGTACGCCGAGACGAGGATCCCTGCGGAGCCGACGATCAGCGGGACGAGCGGGAGGTGGATCGAGCGCCGGGTGAATGCCTGCGCGAGCTCCCACATCGCGGCCGCGACCGCGATCACCGCGAACGCCGCGAACGCCTCCTTGCGGATGAAGAGCGACGCGCCGACGACTCCGAGCAGCAGGACACCGACCGTCACGGCGGCCGGGAGGTCCCGGCCCGCGCCGGTCTTGCGAGGTGCGGCGAGCTGAGTCATCAGACCTCGAGAAGCTCGCTCTCCTTGGAGGCGAGCAGCTGGTCGACGACCTCGACGTGCTTCTTCGTGAGCGACTCGAGCTCCTTCTCGGCGCGCGCCACCTCGTCCTCGCCCGCCTCGCCGTCCTTCGCGATGCGGTCGAGCTCCTCCTTGGCCCGGCGGCGCACGGAGCGCACCGAGATGCGCGCGTCCTCGGCCTTGGTCTTGGCGAGCTTGACGAAGTCCTTGCGGCGCTCGGCGGTCAGTGCCGGGAGCACGACGCGCACGACGTTGCCGTCGTTGGTCGGGTTGACGCCGAGGTCGGAGTCGCGCAGGGCCTTCTCGATCGCCGTCGTCGACGACTTGTCGAACGGCGACACCAGGATCGTGCGCGCCTCGACCACGTTGAAGGAGGCCAGCTGCTGCAGCGGCGTCGGGGAGCCGTAGTAGTCGACGAACACCTTCGCGAACATCGCGGCGTTCGCGCGGCCCGTGCGGATCGCCGCGAAGTCCTCCTTGGCGACCTCCACAGCCTTGTCCATCTTCTCCTCGGCCTCGAGAAGTGTGTCGTCGATCACCGGTGCTCCTTCGTCTGGTTCGTGGCCCTGGGCGTGGCGGGCGGTAGGCCGTCCGCGCGGTGCTCAGCTCGAGGTGACGAGCGTCCCGATCTTCTCACCCTCGAGAGCACGCGTGACGTTGCCGGTCTCCTCGAGACCGAAGACGCGCATCGGCACGTCGTTGTCGCGGCACAGGCTCATCGCGGACGTGTCCATGACCCCGAGCTCCCCGACGATCGCCTCGGTGTACGTCAGGTGGTCGAGCTTGCGCGCGTCCGGGTCGTGGCGAGGGTCTGCGGAGTAGACGCCGTCCACGCCGTTCTTGCCCATGAGGACCTCGTGGCAGTGGGTCTCCAGGGCTCGCTGCACGGCGACCGTGTCGGTCGAGAAGTAGGGCATCCCTGCGCCGGCGCCGAAGATGACGACGCGACCCTTCTCGAGGTGCCGGATGGCCCGCAGGGGGATGTACGGCTCGGCGACCTGCCCCATCGCGATGGCGGTCTGCACGCGCGTACTGACGCCGGCCTGCTCCAGGAAGTCCTGCAGCGCCAGGCAGTTCATGACCGTGCCCAGCATCCCCATGTAGTCCGCGCGGGCGCGGTCCATGCCGCTGACCTGCAGCTCCACGCCACGGAAGAAGTTGCCTCCCCCGACGACGATCGCGACCTGGACGCCGTTGTTCACGGCGGCGGCGATCTCCTTCGCGATGCGACGGACCACCGGGACGGCCAGCCCGACGGCTCCGCCACCGAAGCTCTCACCGGAGAGCTTGAGCAGGACTCGGCGTGCTCCGTCCGGCGTTCGCCGGTGCGACTCCTGCGACGACGGCTGCTCGCTCACGTGTCCTCCACCTCGCTCGTGCGCCGCGTGGCGCGTGCCCGCTGGCTCGGTGCGGGTCGCCCGGCGGACCGCGGGCGCCCGGTGCGACGGTGGCCCCGGCCCTCGTGGGCCGGGGCCACCGTCGTCGTCACGCGCTCAGGCTCCCACGCGGTAGCGCACGAAGCCTGTCACGGTCCCGCCGGCCTCGGCGAGGACCTGGGCGACCGTCTTCTTGTTGTCCTTCGCGAACGCCTGGTCCAGCAGGACCGCCTCCTTGAAGAACCCGTTGAGGCGGCCCTCGACGATCTTCGGCAGCGCACCCTCGGGCTTGCCCTCGTTGCGGGCGGTCTCCTCGGCGATGCGGCGCTCGTTCTCGACGACGTCCGCGGGCACCTCGTCGCGCGTCAGGTACGACGGCGAGAACGCGGCGATGTGCGTCGCGATGTCGCGCGAGACCCCGGCACCGGCGACGTCGGTCGCGACGAGGACACCCACCTGCGGGGGCAGGTCCTTGCTGACCTTGTGGAGGTAGACCTCGACGTGCTCGCCGGCGAGGCGGGCGACACGGCGCAGGACGATCTTCTCGCCCAGCGTCGCGGCCGTCTCGTCGACCACCGTCTGGACGGGCGTGCCGTCCGACTCGGCGGCGAGCAGCGCGTCGGCGTCGGCGGCGCCGCTGGCGACGGCTGCGGCGAGCACGCGGTCGGCCAGCGAGATGAAGGTCTGGTTCTTCGCGACGAAGTCCGTCTCGGAGTTGACCTCGACGAGCACGCCGACCTGGCCCTCGCCGTCGGCGGTCGGGCCGACGTGGGCCGCGACGAGGCCGTCGGAGGCCGAGCGGCCCTCACGCTTGCCGACGCCCTTGAGGCCCTTGACGCGGATGATCTCGAGCGCCTTGTCGGCGTCGCCCTCCGCCTCCTCGAGCGCCTTCTTCACGTCCAGCATGCCGGCGCCGGTCCGCTCCCGCAGCGCCTTGATGTCTGCCAGCGAGTAGTTCGCCATGACTTCCGTCCGTCCTCGAGTTCTCGTCATGCCGACGTCCTCGGCATGCCGGGTGCGGCGCGGTGGTCCGCGCCGCACCCGTGGGTCGTGCCGGGCGCCCGTCAGGGCACCGGGCGTCAGGCCTGCTCGGCGTCCTGCGCCGTGGCGGGCTCGACGACGGCCTCGGCGGGAGCCTCCTCGGCGGGGGCGTCCTGTGCGGCTGCGGCCTCCTCGCGGGCCTCGGCCGCGGCGGCGGCCTCGACGGCCGGCGCAGCGTCCTCGCCCGGTGCGACTGCTGCCTCGTCCGGCGTCGCGGTGCCGGGGGCGGCCTCCACGTCACCGACCTGCTCGGCGGCGGCCTCGACCGCTGCCGGTGCGAGCGCCGGGTCCTGCAGACCGGCCTCGGCGCCGGCGAGCAGCTCGCGCTCCCACTCGGCCAGCGGCTCGGCTGCGGCGTCGGCGCCCTGCGCCCCCGCGGCACCGCCGGAGTGGCGCTTGAGCGTGCCGTCGGCGACGGCGTCCGCGATCACGCGGGTGAGCAGCTGGACGGCACGGATCGCGTCGTCGTTGCCCGGGATCGGGTAGTCGACGACGTCGGGGTCGCAGTTGGTGTCGAGGATCGCGACGACCGGGATGCCGAGCTTGCGCGCCTCGTCGACCGCGAGGTGCTCCTTGTTCGTGTCGACGATCCACACGGCCGAGGGGACCTTGGCCATGTCACGGATGCCGCCGAGCGTCTTCGTGAGCTTGTCCTTCTCGCGACGCAGGACCAGGAGCTCCTTCTTCGTCAGGGACGAGCCCGCGACGTCGTCGAAGTCGACCTGCTCCAGCTCCTTGAGGCGCTGCAGACGCTTGTGGACCGTGGTGAAGTTGGTGAGCATGCCGCCCAGCCAGCGCTGGTTCACGTAAGGCATGCCGACGCGCGCGGCCTGCTCGGCGACGGGCTCCTGCGCCTGCTTCTTCGTGCCGACGAACAGGATCGACCCGCCGTGGGCGACCGTCTGCGAGACGAACTCGTACGCGCGGTCGATGTAGGACAGCGACTGCTGCAGGTCGACGATGTAGATGCCGTTGCGCTCGGTGAAGATGAAGCGCTTCATCTTGGGGTTCCAGCGGCGGGTCTGGTGCCCGAAGTGGACACCGCTCTCGAGCAGCTGGCGCATGGTCACGACGGCCATGGCACGTCCTTCCGGCGCGCACCGCGAGGTGCGCGCGCTCCTGCGGACCCCCCGGGCCCGCGATCTCGGTTGTCGGCGCGGCCGGCGGCCGTGCCCCTGGTGCCCCACACTGCCCGCGCCGGGCACGAGGCCCGGACCGCTGCGGACGGTCCCCCGCCGTCGGCGCCGGGCCCCGCGCCACCCCCGAGCCGCCCGAGGGCGGTGCGGACGTCGCAGGACGTCGACGTGAACGACCAGGGTCGTGGCACGCGAATTCGACCGACACACGCCGGTCGTGGGAACAGTCTAGCCCACCGCCGCACGGCGTCCGGACCGGGCGCACGGCGTCCGACCGCCCGTGCCGGAGCGCCACCCGACCCCAGGTCCCTGCCGTCGCGCGCTCGTCCCCAGCCCGTGACCCTCCGACACCACACCACCGCACCGCGCACGACGATCGACCGGTGCACCCGTCCTCCCGCGCTCGTCCCGGCACCGCCCGGCGCCCCACCCGGCCGCTCGTCGCCTGGGTGGTCGGCCTCAGCCTGGGCATCGCCATGGCGTGGGCCGCGCCGGGGGCCGCGGCGCCCGGGCCGGCTCCTCCCGCCGACGCTGGCGTCTACCGCCTCCCGCTCGACGGGCCCGGCCGGGTGCTGCGTCCCTTCGACCCGCCCCCTCGACCGTGGCTCGCGGGTCATCGCGGGGTCGACCTGTCGGCGCCCGCGGACGGGCAGGTACGCGCGCCCGCGGCCGGGGTGGTGTCGTTCGCCGGCTTGGTCGCCGGCCGTGGCGTCGTGTCCGTGCTGCACGACGACGGGCGCCGCAGCAGTCTGGAACCCGTCAGCGCGACGCTTCCTGCCGGCACCCGCGTCGTCGCCGGCGACCCGCTCGGCACGGTGGCGGGAGACGCGCACGGTGGAGTCCCGGGCGGCCCCGCACTGCACTGGGGTGTCCGGGAGGGCGACGTCTACGTCGACCCGTGGGCGCTGCTTCCCGGTCGGGGACCCGTCGTCCTGCTGCCGCTGCCGTGAGGCCGGCGTCAGGCGTGCTCGGCGTCCCGCAGCCGCGTGCGCAGCCGACCCATGGCGGCCGTGTGGATCTGCGAGATCCGCGACTCGGTGACGCCGAGGACGCGGCCGATCTCCGCCAGCGTCATGCTCTCGTAGTAGTACAGGACGACGACGAGCCGCTCGCGCTCCCCCAGGCACTCGATCGCGCGGGACAGCAGGTACTTGGTCTCCTGGGCCTCGACCGAACCCGCCGGATCCTGCGCGCGACGGTCACCCAGGGTGTCCGCGAGCGTGGCCGCGCCCGGGCGGTCGTCGCTGCCGGCGAGGAGCTCGTCGAGGGCGGCGATGTTCACGGAGGCGAGCTGGGAGTAGACGGCTCGCAGCTCCCCGACGGGCAGCTCGAGCCGCTCCGCGACCTCCACCTCGGTCGGCGCACGGTGCAGGGTCGCCTCGAGCTCGCCGTAGGCGCGGTCGACGGCGCGGGCCTTGGTCCGTACCGACCGCGGGACCCAGTCCATCGCCCGCAGCTCGTCGATGATGGCGCCCCGGATCCGGGACGACGCGTAGGACTCGAACTTCACGGCACGGTCCGTGCGGTACTTCTCGATGGCGTCGATGAGACCGAACATGCCGTAGGAGACCAGGTCGGCGTGCTCGACCGTCGCCGGCAGACGCATGCCGATGCGCCCCGCGACCGCCATGACCAGAGGCACGTAGTTGAGGATCAGCTGCTCACGGGCCTGCGTGCAGTGGCTCGTCGTGAAGCGCTCCCACGCCATGTCGACGGGCGACCGCTCCTCGGCCACCTCGAGGGCCGGAGCGTCGAGCGCGGGAGCCGCGAGCTCGGTGGGCGCCGTCCGCTGCTGCGGGATGACACCGGTCGGCGCGGTCCCCGGACCGTAGCCGCGCACCGCCGTGCGCGTGTCACGATCGCCGAGGACCTCGTGAAGTGCCGGCATCGTCGGCTCCGTATCTGTGCTGGTGGTGCTGGCGGTCAGGCAGGGGGAAGGGACCCCGCCGCGAGTGGTGGTCATGGTGGTCACGCCCGCGGATGGGCGAGCTCGAAGGCGGAGCGGAGCCGCTCGGCCGAGACGTGGGTGTAGCGCTGCGTGGTCGCGAGGCTCGCGTGGCCGAGGATCTCCTGCACGGTGCGCAGGTCGGAGCCGCCCTCGAGCAGGTGCGTGGCCGCCGTGTGACGCAGCGCGTGGGGTGCGACGTCGTCCACGCCGACCAGCGCGGCGAGGTCGTGGACCACCGTGCGGACCTGCCGCTGGTCGATGCGCCCGCCCCGCCGGCCGAGGAACAGGGCGCCGCGCGAGCGTTCTCCGGCGAGAAGCGGTCGCCCCGCGTTCAGCCAGGTGCGGACGGCGCGCGACGCAGGACGCCCGAAGGGCACCACACGCTCCTTGTCGCCCTTGCCGACGACGCGCAGGGTGAGCTCGTCGAGGTCGAGGTCGTCGACGTCCGCGCCGCACAGCTCACCGACCCGCACGCCGGTCGCGTACAGGAGCTCGACGGCCGCCCAGTCACGCACGTGGACCGGGTCCCCGTCCGCAGCACGCTCCCGAGCCGCGTCGAGCAGCCGGGCGACGGGCTCGACGGCCAGGACGGTGGGCAGTGTGCCCGCGGCGCGCGCGGTGCCGAGGCGAGACGTCGGGTTCGCGGCGACGCGGCTCGTGCGGGTGGCCCACGTGAAGAAGGTGCGGGCCGCAGCCGCGCGCCGCGCGAGTGTCGCGCGGCTGAGGTCGGCTTTCGCCATCGCTGCCAGCCAGCCGCGAAGAACTGTGATGTCGATCTCGTCCACACGGGTGACGCCATGACGCACCGCGTGCTCAAGAAGATGCTCGATGTCGCCGACATATGCACGGACCGTGTGCTCCGAAACCCCGCGCTGCGCGCGCAGGTGCAGGACGAAGTCGCTGCACAGGAGCGCCCGGTGGGGCGTCCCTGGGGTGATCTCGGACATCTGCACCCCCCTAAGGTGACGTGAGACACGCGGTTCGACAAGGGGCGTTCAAGACTCCTCCTGAATGGCCTGCACGGATTGGTCGAGGATGTCCGTTCCTTCGACGCGTATTCCCACGAACGCCGCTTTTTTTCACCCGTCCGCTACTCCTGCGCGTCTGACACCACCCAACCGGACGCGACCCTTCGCGCGAGGCCGTCGAGCTCGAGCAGCCCGAGCATCGCACGGGCCTGCGCGGGCGTCGTCCCGGCGCGCGCGGCGATCTGCTCCGCGTCACGCGCCGTACGCCGCGACAGGCCGTCGTGCACTCGACGCGCCACCGGGTCGAGCCCGTCGGTCGGACGGACGTCGGTGCCGGTGGGCACGGGCGTGAGGTCCGCACCCACGTTCCCCGCGAGCTCGACGACCTCGTCCGCGTCCGTGACGCACACCGCCACCCCGTCGCGCAGGAGCCGATGGCAGCCCGCCGAGGCAGCGGACGTGACAGGCCCGGGGACTGCCCCGACCGGTCGCAGGAGCCGCGCCGCGTGGTGCGCCGTGCTCGCCGCGCCCGAGCGCCACGCCGCCTCGACGACCACCGTCGCGTGGGAGACCGCCGCGATGAGCCGGTTCCGTTGCAGGAAGCGGCCCCGGGTGGGCGTCGACCCGGGTGGCACCTCACTGATCAGGCTCCCGCCGGCGCGCACCACCTCCTCGAGCAGGGCGGCGTTGCCGACGGGGTACGCGCGGTCGACTCCCCCGGCCAGCACGACGTGCGTCGCACCACCACCCGTGAGCGCACCGCGGTGGGCTGCGGCGTCGATGCCGTAGGCGCCGCCGGAGACGACGACCCAGCCGCGGCGCGCCAGCTCCACGGCGAGGTCGACCGTCACCCGCTCCCCGTAGCTCGTGCTGGCCCGCGCCCCCACGAGCGCCACGGACCGGGACGCGGTCGGCGGGGCGCCGCGCACCCACAGCGCGAACGGTGCGAGCGCCCCCAGGTCGTCCAGGCCGCCCGGCCAGGCGGGATCGCCGGGGACCACGAGACGTGCCCCGGACCGCTGCGCGGCAGCACGGTCGCGCTCGGGGTCCAGCGACCGCCACCGTGCCGCCCACCTGCGGACGCCGACGTCGACACGTCGCCGCAGCGACTCGTCCAGCTCACCGGCCGATCGCTCGAGCCCCGACCAGTCCGGCCGGTCGGTGTCCGCGGCGCTCGTGACCCATGCCAGGGCAGCCGCGGCACCGCACGTCTGGACCAGCGCCCCGGCGACGGCGTCGCCGGGTTCGGCCAACGCGCTCCAGACCGCCCGCGCGCGGCGGTCGCTGTCGGACCCGGCGTGGTCACGGGGCCCCTCGGACGCGGACGTCCCGCTCATGCCCCGTGCCCCCGGGTCCGGAGCACCAGGGCGTGCGCGACGTCGTGGCGGTGGGGCGCGGCACGGCCTGCGAGGTCGGCGACGGTCCAGGCCACGCGCAGGACACGGTCGGCGCCCCGCAGGCTCAAGGTCCCACGGTCGACGGCCCGCTCGAGGTCCGCGACGAGCGGGCGGTCCGCGCCGAGACGCGCGTGCAGCGCACGGCCCGGGACCTCGGCGTTCGTCCGCCACCCCGTCCCGCGCCAGCGGTCCTGCTGCGCCGCGCGCGCCGTCACCACCCGACGCGCGACCGTGGCGGTGTCCTCACCCGCCACATCCGCGGCACGGGCCGCGGGGACCTCGAGCTGGAGGTCCACCCGGTCCAGCAGGGGCCCGGACAGCTTGCCGAAGTACCGTCGGCGCTGCTCGGGCCGGCAGGTGCAGGCCAGGCCCTTGCCGACCGCGTGCCCGCACGGGCAGGGGTTGGCCGCGAGGACCAGCTGGAAGCGCGCGGGGTACCGCGCGGTGCCGGCGGCACGGTGCAGCACGAGCTCACCGTGCTCGAGCGGCTGCCGCAACGTCTGCAGCACGGCCGACGTGAACTCCGGTGCCTCATCGCCCGATCGCTATAGACTCCCCAACCATGCGAATCCTTGGGGTCCTCCGACTCAGCCGCACTGACGCCGCGTCAACGTCGATAGAGCGCCAGCGCGAGGCCGTCGAGCGGTGGGCAGCGCTCACAGGGCACGAGATCACCGCCTGGGCCATCGACGAGGATGTCTCAGGCGACGTCGCCCCGTGGGCGCGTCCGGACCTGGGCCAGTACCTCCCCCGCACTCTCGCCAACCGAGACGCGTCACCCGCCGAGAAGCGGGCTGCGCTCGCGGCTTGCCGCGCCGGAGAGTGGGACGCCTTGGTCACGTGGAACCTCGACCGGCTGAGTCGCCGGGCGGCGGACCTACTTGCAGTGATCGACTGGGCCCGCGCAGAGGGGCGCCCGGTGTTCGACACCCAGGGAACGGAGTACACAGGTCCGGCGGGTGCCATCACGGTTGCCGTGCTGGGTGGACTGGCGCAGGGCGAGCGCGAGCGCATGGTGGCGCGGGCCCGCTCCTCCTTCGACAAGCTCTCGCGTGAAGGGCGCTGGCGGGGCGGCACGCCCCCGTTCGGCTACCGCGTGGCCACCGGCGAGGACGGGCATAAGCGCTTGGCCGTAGACCCGGACGCTGCGGCGCTCGTGCGGGCGCTGGCAGATCGCATCCGTGGGGGCGAGAGCGCTAACGGCATCTGCGCGGATCTGAACCGGCACGGCGTGCCGACGCCTTCGGGCCGTGGCGAGTGGCGGACCGGCAACCTGATGCGGGTGATGACGTCCGATCGGATGCTGGGCCAGATGGTGCGCGAGGAGACGCAGCCCGACGGCGGTCGCCGTGAGTACGTAGTGCGCGGCGCCGACGGCCTGCCCGTGCAGCGTGCAGAGGCGATCCTGACGCGCTCGGAGCTTGACGAGATTCGGGCCATCCTGAGCGAGAACCGCAAGGGCTCCGGCCGTCAGCCGGGGGCGCGTCTCGACCGCGCGCTACTCCTGCGCGTGCTCTGGTGCTGGGAGTGTGCGACCGAGGGGCGCGACGAACCGATGTACCGAGTCAACGGCGGGAGGGGGCAGAAGTATTACCGCTGTGGATCCCGAGCCCGCCAGGGCTCCCAGTTGTGCACCAACGGCGTCCTTCCGTGTGCCGACGTTGACGACGTCGTCACTCGCGCGATCCTGGGCGACTGGGGGCACAAGCCGGTGACTCGGCGCGTCTGGGTCCAGGGCAACGACGTCGCGGCTCGTGTCGCCGAGATCACGGAGGCGCTGGCGCAGATGCGCGAGGACCGCGCAGCTGGCATGTACTCGACCACCGCCGGACTCGCGGAGTTCCGCGCGACCTATTCCGAGCTGGAGCGCCGCCGCGAGGAGCTGATGGCGCAGGAGCGGATCCCGTCAGGGTGGCGGGAGGAGGAGACCGGCGAGACCCTCGCTGACCGTTGGCAGGCTGCGGGCGACGACGCCGCCCGAAACGCGATCCTGCGAGCGTCCGGTGTGCGCTTCTACGTCGAGCGAGGGACGGGCAAGCGGGGACAGGACGTCGCATCGCGACTGCGCGTCGCCTTCCGCCTGCCCGGCGAGGTCGACGCGGACCAGAGCGCCGAGCCCATGCCGCTCCCGTCCTCAGCTAGTGCCCTCGCAGATTGGGCCTCGCACCTGTTCGGTGAACATCTGACCGGGCCCGACGCCGTCCCCGTAGTGTCCTCCGACGTGGTGTGACCGAGATCACTGCTGCCTGACGCACAAGATCGCGACTTGGGCCGTCTCTATCAGGTGGGAGGGCATGAGAACTCGTGCCCGACCCACCCGGCAACGTGAGACATGTCCCCCGCAGTCGTCGCCCATGACGGCGGATCAGAGCCCAGAGGAACGGGCCCCGTCACCCCACAGCAACCACAGAGCCGGACGGCCCTGGTCTGGACGCCTCCCCCGAGGGTCCGGACCGGGGCCGTTCGGCGTTCCAGACAGGAGCACACCACCATGGCCGTAGAGAACTCGGCGCCCAGCCCCGACCCCTGGCACAGCCTGCTCACGGAGCGCGAGCTAGCGGCACGATGGCGCCTCAGCCCTGGCACGCTCGCCAACCAGCGATCCCAGGGGCGCGGTGCGTCCTACCTCAAGCTCTCGGGGAGCGGCGCTGTCCGCTACCGGCTGGCCGACGTCCTTGCGTACGAAGATGGCGCCGCCGTCGTGCCCGGCGGTGCTGCATGAGCGGGCGCAGCGACGCACTCGCGCCGACGCTGTCCGGCTGGCTCGACGCACAGCGGTTCGCGCTGCGCCGGGCGAGCATCGGCACGGGCTCGGTGTGGAGACGATCCCCCCAGCCTCGCGCGACCCCTGCTGATGTCGTGCTGGCGCTCGTCCTCGCGGACATGCCAGCCGTGCGGCTGAACGTCGAGCGGATCTCGCGGCACACGGGCCTGACGCATGCTCAGGTTCTCGACGCGCTCGCAGACCTGGAGGACGCCGGGCGAATCGCCAACGGGGCCCAGGCCGGTGGGCGGGTGTCCCTCGTCGTGCCCGCCGCGCTTGAGGCGCTGGGCGTGCCCGAGGCGTGGGGCATCGCGCACCAACACGTGCGGATGGACCCGCCGCCCCCGGGTCCGGAGCCCAGCGGGCTGGCGCTCGCAGCGGCGTTCGGCGCCGCTCACTCTGACGACGAGGGGGAAGGCGATGGCTGACCCAATGCCGGCCGGGCGGCACGAGTGGCAGCGCGCCGTGCTGGGCGCTGTCGCAGCTGGCGTGCTGCCCGGCTCATGGGTCGCGGTCGCTCTCGCGCTCTCGACCTACGCAGGCGAGGACGGTCGACAGGTCCGACCCTCACAAGCTCGCATCGCGCGCGAGATCGGCGCCGGGGTACGCACGGTGAACCGGCACATGGTGGCGCTCGCAGCTGCAGGCTGGCTGACGCTCGTGCACGCGCCGATGCGCGGGCCGAAGCACTACCGCCTGAGCCTGCCTGTCGCAGATGGCGCACTAGGCCCCCCGTCGGTGCCCACCGTGCAAGGTGCCGCCGATGGCGCACTAGGGGCCCTCGCCCTTGTCGCAGATGGCGCACTAGGTGCGGCCCCTGTCGCAGATGGCGCACTAGGTGGGGGCCGGGAGCGCCGAGGAGATGCGACCCCTAGTACGCCACCAGAGCCGTATAACGCAGGCTCTACTACTGGCTCTGGCTCTACCTCTATAGAGCAATGCGCTACAGAGGTACGGGGGGCAGCGGCCTGGGCAGCCGCAGCCGCAGCGGCGGAGGCAGAAGCAGCGGCGCGTGCGGAGGTCGACAGGCTGGCAGACGAGATCCTGCCGGTGTTCCTGACGTAGGGCTTGCGGGGCCCTCCGGGCCCACCGCGAGCAACGCTCTAGGCCTGGGGCCGCTGGCGCGGCCCGCCCATCGCCAACCGCCGACGGCCTGAGCGCAGGGCGGACGCAATCCCGGTGGTGCCTTCGCCGCTGCGCCGCCGGGCGCCACAGGGCGCCAGCGCGTGGCCGCTACCAGAGCTGCGACACGAACCGCGTGCGGGCGCCCTGGCGCCCCGCAGGGCCCTCGCAAGGGCCCCGCCGCTCCAGGGTGAGGGGACGGGCTCGAGAGGGCCGCAGAGGTGCACACGGCGCCTCGGGCAACCCCTCCCCGGACCTTCGATGCCATGCCCTGGCGCACCGCACGCCGTGCCGTGCGCTGGCGCACCGCACGCCGTGCCAAGCCTCGGGAGCTCACTGCTCCGAAGGGCTCCGAGGACGCACGCCGCGTCACCGGCATGAGCACTCGGGGTGGCACGACCCATCCCCAGCCCCTTCAAGGAACACAAAGCCGAGGCCCCGCGCCTCGGTGTATCCGCGTCGAGCAACGCCGACGCGCGTCATAGGGACGCGTCCGCGTCCCGCAACCGAGAGGACAGCCCACGATGGCTACCGCCAAGAGCACGACCACCAGGACCGAAAGCGCGCGCACCACGGAGAGCGGCCCTGCCGGGCCCACCGCGACGACGCAGCGCCTCGCAGCACAGGACCGGCACGCTGCCGCGCAACGTGCGCTGAACGACGCGCGCGCTGCACTGGATGAGATCCGCGAGCGTGTCGCACAGGGTGAGGACGTGACCGTGACGGCCCTCGCTCAGGCGACGGCGGCTGTCGAGCACGCAACCCTGCTGGCAGACGGCGCCGCCGTGGCGCTAAGCCGGGCGCAGGGGGCCGAGCGGGTGGCCCTCGCGAACGACCTCGCGGCTGCCCTTGCGCCCATCGTGGACGACAGCGCGCTCACGGAGGCACGGCGCCAGGCGGTGGACGACATCGCGCAGGCGCTGGGCACCCTCGCCATCATCGCCGAGGGGCAGCGGCAGGCCGTTGCGGGAGCGCTGCGCGCGGCCCAAGACGTCAACCTCTACCGGACCGAGCCGGTACAGCTGACGGCGCGCGGGTTGGGGCGACAGGCGCTCACCCTTGACGGTCGGCGCGTGGAGGCGCCGACGACCGAGGACGTCCTCTGGAAGACCCTCGGTGAGGCGGCGGCGGCGGCAGGCTGGATGATCCGTTCCGACGGGCTGCAGGCGGTGCGTCGCGCCGAGCGGGAAGACCAGGACGCGGGCGCCCTGCCCTCGTGGGCTGCGTTCCTTGGAAGCCGCGCGGCTGAGAAGGCGGCAACGGGGGTGGCGGACCTGTGAGCGCGGAGGGGGCACAGACACAGAGGGGGGCCGCGACGATGGGCGGGACGTGCGCGCTCTGCGATGCACCCACCTCCAAGGGGGCAGCCTTCTGCTCTCGGGAGCACCGTGCAGCCGTGACGGACTTCCGGCGCCGGGTGCACCAGTTCGCCGACCAACGAGCGCGGGCAGAGGACCGCATGCGCCGCCAGGCGGACGAGCTGCACGACAGGTCCGACGATGTGGCGCGCGAGGTGCAAGGGCTGCGCTCGCTGGCGCGCAAGGAGCGGCCGACCGCCGAAGACCTGCACGCTTGGCCACGCCGGTCGCGACGCCGTCCCCGACGGCCTGACAGTGAGCGGAGGCGCTGACGATGTTGAGCGACCCCGCCCAGCGGTGCAGGGGCACGGAGTCGAGCTCGGGGCGGGCTGCGGGCACGCGTCTGGTCCCAAGCAACCCCAGCGAGAGCAGTCGGGCGCACAGGTACGCCGTCGGTGCCCGGTTCGGCTCTCTCGTGCTCGTCGAGCGTCTTGGCAAGGTGAGGGGGCACTCCCGGGTTCGCGTGCTCTGCGACTGCGGCGCGACGTCGGAGATGTGGCTGACCAACGTCACCAGCGGGCGGGCCCGGACCTGCGGCAACCGCGTTGCGCACCCGGGCGCCGGGGGTCGAAACCCGTTGGGCCTGTCCTACGGCGGCGCTCACGATCGCGTACGCGCCGCGCGCGGTCGCCCCAGGCAGCACCCATGCGAGGACTGCGGCGAGCCCGCGCAACACTGGGCCTACTCACACCGTCGCGACGCGCGTGCGCTGTACGGCGAACAGGGCAGGAAGGGCGCCGGTCTCGTCTACAGCGACCGCCCGGCGGACTATCTGCCACTCTGCGAGCCATGCCACACCGCCCACGACCGAGCCCACGGTTGTCGCGACTGAGCAACATCCTGCCCGCGAGGGCTTACTGAGGGCCCCTAGCTTGCGACTCAAAGCCGCAGGCTAGGGGCCCTTTTCTGCGTTCTGCCGCACCGGTTTGAGGACCTCCCCATTTTCGGCGTACAGCGCGCAGCTAAGACATGGCGGTGCGCGACATCAACCCAAAGGGGTCAGCCCCCCAGGGGTAGGCACTCGAGTGGGGCTCAATGCACTACCGGGGCAGCCTCCTAGGTTCCGCGATAGCTCGCGCGGTCGCTCCGACTTGCGCGGGAGGTTCGCAAAGCTCCCGCATTGCAATATCGCCGCAACAAACGCCGCAGCTATGGCAATCCTCAAGACTACGCGGTCGCTGGCGCCACCGACTGCATGCGACGAATGAAGTCTTGAAGGGCCAGAACCTGGACGACGTGGTTCCCACCGCTCTTCCTGAGGAGGTGCGTCGCGCCGTAATAATCGCGCTCGTTCCAGTTGCCCTCCTTCAACTCGACCAAGTCATAGTCGCCGATGGACTCTCCGGCAGGCACTTCCCAGGCCACAACCAGGTCGACTAGATCGAAGTATTTCTTACTCCCTGTGGCGTCTTCAGCCTCGAAGTCATCGATAAGGTCGTCCAGGCGCACCTTGAACTCCAGCCACTTACCCCGGCGCTGGAACGCGCCACCGGTCGCCTTGCTCTCGGCGATTCCGAGCGGAGCCAGGTCATCCGGAGTGGGCTTGGCGAACTGTGATGCCTCGAAATCAAAGTAGCCGTCGAGGCGCGTTGTGCTACCCGGCACGGCGAGAAGTCGGTAGCCCCGGAGATCTCCCGACGCAAGCAGCGCGTAGAAGATCCCCACCAACTCGGCTTCGTATCGCGGCTCGTATGCAAAACCGAGTGGCTCGGACATGGCCTGCAGCTTCTCAGTACGCTTGCGAACCCTGTCGCCTTCGCTCGCGAGCTCCTCTTTCGCTTGAGCGAATCCACCGGCATGATGGGGCGCCTCGTCGTTGGACCGGACCAGCCTGCCAATATAGCGAAGGAACAGGTTCTGGATCTGGCGCTCGAGCCACTCCAGGAAGGCGCGATCCTGAGCGGGGATGGTCTTCCGGCCCAAGTCCGGCGAATACTTCCCATTGAAGGACGCGATCATGAAGAGGCGCCTGCGATACTCAGGCTTCATAGTCGCGTAAGGATGGTCCGTCGTCTCGCCGATCGGCATTCCCACGGAGGCCACCATTAGCCCCCCGCGCACGTTCATGTACTGGAAACGCTTCGCCGATGGCTCTTCGAGTGCGCCCCGATAAAGGTCCTCATAGAGCGTGTTCTTGTATGCCCAGCTGGCATAAACCGAGGTCTCGTACTTTCTTAGGGTCTGGAGGGTTTCCTGATCCTCCGCCGAGTCACTGTTTTCGAGTTCTTCAATCTGTGCTTTTAGTTGCTGCTCGAGGGCGTCAGGCCCAAGCTCGAGGTAGAGCATTTCGTAGCGATTACTGTCGCTCACCGAACCGGACCACAACTCCGATAGGCTCACGCTCGTGGCAGCATCCGAGTGAGGGAAATGAAACTTCGGGACGACAGTGCATGTCCCGCCACCAGAGACACCCAAAAGCTCAAGTTCGACACGCAGCTCTCGAACCCACTCCGGGCGCCGATGGTCAGCAATGCCGACGTTCACAATGCCGATAGCGGTGAATGTTCGAAGAACAAGCTCCCACGTCTCGAGCTTGTTGTATTGAGCGTTGCGCACTCGACCAAAGCGCGTGCTCTCGTCGACCTTAACCGTAATGCTTGTCCCGGAGCCGAAGTTTTCGAGCCGCCGCCCTGCGTCCTCGACCCTTTCGAACTTTGGTGCAGGCAGAATAGTCTCGCCCTGCACCCATTCGGACCCGCCCTGGATTCGATAGGCGTGCACCTCGCCAGAAGTCGTCTTCGTCCGCACCTCGAAGGCCGGATGCCCGTAGATTAGAAATGTAGTTCCAACACCCTTGTGTCCTCGGGTCGGCCTTCCATAGAGCAGCTTCGGGCTAAGGTGAGGCGTAAAAACCTCCTGCAGCTTGTCACCGGCTATACCGACGCCATTATCGGTGACCGTTATCTCGTTCCTTGCGGACGCGTCGATCTCAATGCGGATCGTCGGGTATTCCCCATCACGACGCCCGGCCGCGTTATCTACGCCTGCACCCCAACGTGCCTCGATCGCGTCCATCGCGTTCTGAACCGCTTCCGCCAAGACGTCGAATCGTCCCGTGTAGCTGTCCAGAACGTTCTTGACGATGTTCCGGGCGTGTGCCGACATCTCATTCGGCCCAGTTGGCCGGAACTCTAAGGGGTCGAAACTGACCGGAAGCTCAGACATCCACAGGTCCTCTCGTCGCTACTGATGCCGAGCGTACCGCCCGGGTCCAGCTCGCGGGCCAGACTCCCGCTCCATCTTGAGCAAGCGCGGTCGTCCGCAGCACTTGCCCTGCCCCGCGCTCGCGAACGGCGCTCCTGCCGCCGCCCGGTCAACGGCGTCCTGACCGTGGGCGCTCGCGCAGATGCTGCCTAGTCTCGACGTCGCGCTTGCGCCACACTCTCCGACATGGGTAGGGAGAGCATGAGCGACGACGAGCGCGAGCTTCGGGAGCGCCTAAGGGTCGTGGTAGCGAAGCGTGAGGGGATCGACGGGGAGGAGCGCGCCTCCGCTGAGCGGACATATAAGTTCGCCGAGGAACTACAGGCGACCGCTGACCCGGCGAGCCCTAAAGACATGCGCATGAGACTTGACTGGATCAAGGAATCCCTCGAAGCCCACGATCTGGTGAGGAGCGCGCGTCGGGAAGCCCACGACGACGAGGCCCGCATCCGGGAGGCGATCAGCCTCTTGGTCATGGAACGCCTCACCGGGGCAAGCGCAAGGGCCGCGCGGGCCGCAGCCCGCGCCACCTGGGCCGCTGTCGTGGTTTCTGCGCTGGCCATCGGCGCGACGCTTTACATCGGACTCACCACCACAGAGCCTCCCGGCCATATTCCGCCGCCTGCCCAGAGTTCCGCCCCCTAGCCGTGCCCACCGTCTGGGCCCGGCGCGCCGCCGCCCCAACCAGATTCGGACCGCCGACGCCTAGGAGACGAGCGCTGCTGTAACACGGCCCCGCGCTGGGCACTGTCGGCCGAAGACTGTGCATGACTCCTTCGGAGCTGCTGACTGCCTACCGGCCCTCACATCGACGGTCATACAGACTCCACCCGACGCGGAGCATCTTGTAGGACGCAATGAAGGGCTGAGAGATCTGGTCAAGCGAACCACCCACTACGTGCGTCGCTAGACCTGATAGCCGGTCGGCCGCGATGACCGATCCCCTCGGAATCGTGGACCAACCGAGTACATGAGCGTCGCCACTCATCTCGTACCACAGAGCACGCCCCTGCTGTCGACGCTCGCTGTCGGGGAATACGAGATCTAGCGCCTCTGGGATGACCGTGGTGGTCAGTTCGAGCTTCTGCCGCCCGGTCCTGGCCCTTGCTACTTCCTCGACTCGCTGCGCCAGCCACTCCTGCTGTGCAACGAGCTCGGTGCGCTCCTGGTCGCTCAGCGCGAAGTCAGACAGCCGGTTGTAGTACTTGCGCATCTGCTCGTGCATCTCGGCGAGGACGATCAGCCCACGCTCTTGGCGTTGTGCCCCATGGTCTGGGCCGAGGATCCAGACCCCTTGCGCAGCGCCGACGAGCGCACTCCGCAGCACCGAGAAGTGAGCACTCGGATACAGCTGCTGAGCTTCAATGGCGTCCCGAGCGAGACGAAGGTGCTCACCTGCCAACGCCAACGAGAGCCATGCCACACTGCTGATGCGGTGACGCGGGAACACGTGGTCATCAACCGCGAGCTCGCTGCCCCGCTCCGGCTCCTCCACCGAGGATGCGCGCACCCTCCACCGCTCAAGATCGGCGTACGTCGACCGGATCTCATGCAGGAAGCGCTGCTCGGAGGACTCCATGACTGGAACCTAGTCGCGGGCGGGGTGCTCTAGCGGCCGACGGACGGTTGACCGGCAACTCGGGCACCGGAATGCCGACCGGAAGCTAGGCGGGTCCTTGGGTCCCGACACCTCACGGACGGGAGTGCAGCTCGATCGGGCGGCCTCGGGAGTGCAAGATGATAGTTGGAGTCGTCGAGGAACAGGACCCCGCGGTGGGCGCGGGACGCCGCACCCGGCCGCGGCAGGCCCGAGCCGCCACCGACGATGCTCGCCGGCGTGGCGGTGTGGTGCGGGTCCTCGAACGGGGGTCGGCGTACCAGCCCGCCTCCCGGATCGAACGTGCCCGCGACCGAGTGCACGGCGGTGACCTCCACGGCGTCGGCCTCGTCGAGGTCCGGCAGCAGTCCCGGGAGCCGCGCCGCGAGCATCGTCTTGCCCGCGCCCGGGGGACCGACCATGAGGAGGTGGTGACCCCCGGCCGCCGCCACCTCCAGGCCGTACCGCGCCTCGTCCTGGCCGAGGACGTCACCGAGGTCGGGCTCGCGGCGTGCGGGGACGACGCAGACGACGTCCCGCACGGGCTCGACGTCGAGCACCTCGACGTCGGCACCGTGGTGCGCGGCCACCTGCGCGAGGCTGTCCGCGGCGAGGACCTGCGCGCCGGGCACCAGGCGCGCCTCCTCGAGGTTGCCCCGCGGCACCACGACCCGAGGGTGCCCCGCCGCGACGGCGGCCGCCACGGACGGCAGCACGCCGCGCACCGGCCGCAGACGGCCGTCCAGACCCAGCTCCCCGAGGTGGACCCACCCGGCCACGGACGCGACCTCGACCAGGCCGGCGCCCGCCAGCGTCGCGACGGCGACCGCCAGGTCGAACGACGACCCGGTCTTGGGCAGGGTCGCCGGAGACAGGTTGACCGTGATGCGTCGTGTCGGCCAGGCGAGCCCGGACGACGTCACCGCGGCCCGTACCCGGTCCCGCGCCTCGGCCAGCGAGGCGTCGGGCAGGCCGACGAGCGTGAAGGCGGGCAGGGACGGGGCCAGGTGGGACTCCACGTCCACGAGGTGCCCGACGAGCCCCACCAGCGCGACGGCACGCGTGCGCCCGAGCACTCAGACCACCCCGACGAGGTGCTCGACCTGCGCAGCGCCCCGGCGCTGCACGAGCACCGCGATGACGTCGACCCGCACCGAACGGGCGCGCACGTCGTGCTCACTCAGCCACCGGGCCGTCAGTCGTCGTAGTCGTGCCAGCTTGCGGTACGTGACCGCCTCGGCGGGGTGCCCGTAGGCCGTCGAGCGCCGCGTCTTGACCTCGACCGCGACGACCTCGTCGCCGTCGAGGGCCACGATGTCGAGCTCCCCCTCGGGGCACCGCCAGTTGCGGGCGAGCACCGTCCAGCCCGCCTGCGTGACGAACGCCGCCGCCACGTCCTCCCCGTACCGTCCGACCGCGTCCTTCGCCCGCACGTCGACCACCTCCGGCACCGACCCTGCCCGCGGACGGGCCGGGTGCGGCGGCGCGGCGCCAGATCGGTGGACGGACCCTCCGCCGGCGGGGCCTGTGGTCGGCTCGACGCCGACGACGAAGCGCGGGGCGGGCGGGCGAGGCGACGAGCGTCAGCGGGTGAAGCCGGGCCCCGCCCCGAGGTCCAGCTCGGCCTTCGCGAGCTCCTCGACGTTCACGTCCTTGAACGTGACGACCCGGACCGACTTGACGAACCGTGCCGAGCGGTAGACGTCCCACACCCAGGCATCGACGAGCGACAGCTCGAAGTACACCTCGCCGGCCGCCGAGCGGACCTGCAGGTCGACGTGGTTCGCCAGGTAGAAGCGTCGTTCGGTCTCGACCACGTACGAGAAGAGGCCGACCACGTCGCGGTACTCGCGGTACAGCGCGAGCTCCATGTCGGTCTCGTAGTTCTCCAGGTCCTCGGCGCTCACCGCACCATCATCCCCCATCGCGCCGTCATGACGGCCCGCGCAGCACCTCGTCCGGGAGCAGCGCGTCGACGGCCCAGCCCTCTGCGCCGGCCTGGGCGATCGGTTCCTGCGTCGTGGGCAGGCGCCATGACCTGCGGTGCAGCGGGCTCGGCCCGTGCTCGCGGAGCGCAGCGAGGTGCTCGGGCGCTGCGTAGCCCTTGTTCTCCTCCCAGCGGTACTGCGGGTACGCGACGGCGTGGCGCACCATCAGGGCGTCGCGCTCGCACTTCGCCAGCACGCTCGCCGCCGCGACGCTCGCGCACGACCGGTCCGCCTTGACCTTCAGGTGCACCGCCGGGAGCGAGATCTCCCCCTGCCCGTCGAACAGCTCGCCCTGCGTGCCGAACAGGTCGGGCTGGGGCGGCGTGAGCCAGTCGTGCGACCCGTCGAGGACCACCGCGTCGACGTGCTCGACGACGGTGAGGACCGACCGCATCGCACGCGTACCCGCCAGCCGCAGCGCCGCGATGATGCCGCGCTCGTCGATCTCGTCGGGCGAGGCGTGCCCGACAGCGCGTGCCACGCCCCAGCGGTCGAGCGAGGGCAGCAGCGCCTGACGAGCGGCAGGGCTCAGGAGCTTGGAGTCGGCGACCCCGCGCGGCGCGGACCGGGTGGCGACGTCCACGACGACCACCCCGACGGAGACGGGTCCGGCCAGCGACCCGCGCCCCACCTCGTCCATCCCGGCGACGTAGCGCAGGCCGGTGCGCAGGAGGGCGCGCTCGTGGCGCAGGTGGGGAGTCGGCCTGGCCGTGGCACGACGGGTCGTGCGTCCGGGCGCCCGGACGACCGCGTCGGGACCTGCCGTCGTCATCCCGCGTCGGGCACGTCCGCGAAGGTCGCGGACGGGTTCTTCAAGAGCGTGAAGCGGTCGACCGGCCACACGGTGACGAACGCGACGCCCACGACGTTGGCAACCGGCACCGAACCGCCACCCGGCTCACCCTGGTGGCGGCGGGAGTCCGCCGACTGCTGGCGGTTGTCACCCATCAGCCACAGCGAGTTCTCCGGGACGACGACGTCGAACTGCATCTCGCTCGGCTGCGACCCGGGCGCCAGGTACGGCTCGTCGAGCGGGACGCCGTTGACGGTGATCGGCTCCCCCGGGCCGGCGCACGCCACACGATCACCCGGCAGGCCGATGATGCGCTTGACGAGGTGCTCACCGGCGTCCTGCGGGAGCAGCCCGATGAACGTCAGCCCCTCGTTGACGGCCTCGGCCAGCGCACCTTGCGGCTTCTTGATCTCCGGCGGCAGCCAGCCCCCGGGATCCTTGAACACGACGATGTCACCGCGCTTGAGGTCGAACGGGCCGGGTGTCAGCTTGCTGACCAGGATGCGGTCGTTCTCGACGAGGGTCTCGTGCATCGACTGCGACGGGATGAAGAACGCCTGCACGAGGAACGTCTTCACGACGAGCGACAGCACGAGCGCGCTGACCAGGATGATCGCCGTCTCGCGGACCCACGACCACGCCGTCGACGGGCGCCGACGGACCGCGTCGCGGTCGCGGTGCGCGGCTGCCGACTCCTCGCCACGGGCCCGCTCGTCGCGCGAACGGGAGGCCCAGTCCTGGCCGGAGCCACCGCCGTGGGCGCCCGTGGGTGTCCACAGCGGGTGTGCGGCGGTCGGCGGTGCGTCTGCGGGGCGGCTCGAGGACGGCGTCGACCCCGGTCCGTCGGGTCGGGACTCGGTCACTGACACACTCTGACACGGACTCGCGCGCGTGGGGTCCGCGAGGCCACCTCGCGAGACCACCAGGACGCCCCCTGGACGCCCGCTGGGTGTCCGGGGACGACGACGGGCGGGCACCCGAAGGTGCCCGCCCGTCGCGACGTACCGGGAGTGCGGGGTGCTCAGCCCTTCTTCTTGGCCGGAGCGTTCTCGCGCTTCTCCTTGATCTTCGCCTTCTTGCCACGCAGCGCGCGCAGGTAGTAGAGCTTCGCGCGCCGCACGTCACCGCGCGTGACGACCTCGATCGTGTCGATCGACGGCGTGTGCAGCGGGAAGGTCCGCTCGACGCCCACGGCGAAGCTGATCTTGCGGATCGTGAAGGTCTCGCGCACACCGGAACCCTGGCGGGCGATGACGACACCCTGGAAGGCCTGGATGCGCGAGCGGTTGCCCTCGACGACCTTCACGTTGACCTTGAGGGTGTCTCCGGGGCGGAAGTCCGGGTGGTCGTGCCGCAGCGATGCTGCGTCGACCGCGTCGAGCGTCTGCATGTCGTGTCGCTTCCCCGCCCTGCCGCAGGTCAGGAACGTGATCGACGGGCGCGCGCGTTGCCTGGGCATGGCACGCGCCCGTGGTTCGGGTCTGTCGGTGCGGACCGGGGTCCCGGCCGAGGGCCGGTCCGGTCCGCGCGTCACGAGCGCTCTCCCCTGCGGCAGAGAGGCGGCGGACGCACACCGAGCAGACAGTCTGCCACAGCGGCCCGTCTGCTCCCAATCGCGCCCGTGCAGCCGTCCACGAGTGCGACGACGCAGGTCGCCCCCACGCGGCACCGTCAGGCGCTGACGGGCTCCCGCCCGGGATCGCCACCGTCGCTCGGGCGCAGGCGGCCGTCGATCAGGACCCACCCGCAGTCGGCGAGCACCTCGAGGTCGTGCCGGTCCCACCGGACCGCATCGAGCGCCACGAGGATGTCCGGGCGGCGGGCCGCGGTCCGGCGCAGCGCCTCGTCCCGACGCCAGCGCGCGATACGGGCGTGGTGCCCGGACAGCAGCACGTCGGGTACGTCGTGCCCCTGCCACGACGGCGGCTTGGTGTAGACGGGGTACTCCAGCAGCCCCGCGGCACCGTGCGACTCCTCGACGAGCGACTCGGGGTTGCCGACGACACCGGGGAGCAGCCGGGCGACTGCCTCGACGACGACGAGCGCGGCCACCTCGCCCCCGTTGAGGACGTAGTCGCCGAGCGACACCTCCGTGACCCGCCCCCGAGTCGCATAGTGCTCGACGACGCGCGCGTCGATGCCCTCGTACCGGCCGCATGCGACGACCAGGTGCTGCTCGGTGGCCCACGCCTCGGCGGTGCGCTGCGTGAACGGTGTGCCGGCGGGCGACGGGACGAGCAGGTGCGCGTCCGGCGTCAGGACGTCGTCGAGCGCACGACCCCACACGTCCGGCCGCATGACCATGCCGGCACCGCCACCGAAGGGCGTGTCGTCGACCGTCCGGTGCCGGTCGTCAGTCCATGCACGCAGGTCGTGGACCCGCAGGTCCAGCAGACCGGCGGTGCGCGCCTTGCCGACCAGGGACAGCTCGAGCGGAGCCAGGTACTCGGGGAAGATCGAGACGACGTCGATGCGCACGTCTCAGGCCTCGTCGGGTGCGGTGCCGCGGGTCTCGTCGCTCACGACGAGGTTGGCGACGTCGGCCGCGAGCAGCCCGCCGGGCGGGTCGAGCACGACACGAGCGCCCGCGACGTCGACGACCGGGACGATCGCCTCGACGAACGGGACGAGCGTGCGTGCACCGTCAGGCTCGCGCAGGACGAGCACGTCGTGCGCCGGCAGGTGCTCGAGACCCACCACCTCACCGAGGACGCGCCCGTCGGTGACGTGCTCCGCGCGCAGCCCGACGAGCTCGTGGGGGTACCACCCGTCGTCGTCGTGCGGGTCGTCGTCCGAGTCGACCACGAGCGCCACCCCGCGCAGGCCCTCGGCGGCGCTGCGGTCGGCGACGCCCTCGAACGTGGCGTACCAGCGCCCCTGCGCGTCGCGCACCTGCGCGACGACGAGCGGGCCAGCAGCTGCGGGCTCCGTGTCGAACCGCGCGCCGACGACCAGCCGATCCTCTGGCGCGTCGGTCCGCACGTCCAGCGCCACCTCCCCACGCAGCCCGTGGGGACGCCCGATGCGGGCGACGGTCAGCAGCATGTCACTCCCTCCCCCGACGTGTCGGGGACGACGACGGCCCGGCCCCTCGTCGAGGGACCGGGCCGTCGGTGTCTGCGGTCAGCGCCGGTCGACGTCGACCACGTCGACGCGCACGGCACCGTCGGGCGACAGCGCACCGACCACCGTGCGCAGCGCACGAGCGGTCCGGCCACCGCGTCCGATGACGCGGCCGAGGTCCTCGGGGTGCACACGCACCTCGAGCATCTCGCCCCGGCGCAGCGACGAGGAACGCACGTGCACGTCGTCCGGGTGGTCGACGATGCCGCGCACCAGGTGCTCGAGCGCGTCGGCGAGCATCAGGCCTGCTCGTCCTCGGCGGGAGCCGCCTGCTCGGCGGGCTCCGCGGCAGCAGCCTTCTTCTCCGACGCCTTCGCCTTGACCTTCTCGGCGTCCAGCGCGGCAGCCTCGACGGCAGCCTTCGGGTCGACCTTCGGCTGCTTGACGCGCAAGGTGCCCTCGGCGCCCGGCAGGCCCTTGAACTTCTGCCAGTCACCGGTGACCTTGAGCAGCACGCGCACCTGCTCGGTGGGCTGAGCGCCGACGCCCAGCCAGTACTGCGCCCGCTCCGAGGAGATCTCGATGAGGGAGGGCTCCTCGGTCGGGTGGTACTTGCCGATCTCCTCGATCACACGACCGTCGCGCTTGGTGCGCGAGTCGGCGACGACGATGCGGTAGTACGGCGCACGGATCTTGCCCAGGCGCTTGAGACGGATCTTCGTTGCCACGAGGTGGTGTTCTCCTGATGTCTGCTGGGGTGGCCTCGCGGTGCGTCCCGTGGGGAGGGTGCGCCGTTCCGGCCGGAGGACACGGACACCGAGCAGGTAGAGGGGCTGCGCGGACCGAGTACAGCCGATCATTCTGCCAGACCGACGGCACTGCCACCGAATCGACGCATCGGTCCCGCGCGCGCAGGCCGCCGGCGGGCGCGGGTGCGCGGCTCGGCCCGGTCGAGGACCGGCGCCTCAGCGCACGCGCACGCCGCGCAGCACGACCGCACGCGGGGACGCCAGCGCCGCGACGTCCGCGCGCGGGTCGGCGTCGTAGACGACGACGTCCGCGCTCGCACCCTCGGCGATGCCGGGCACCCCCAGCCAGTCGCGTGTCCGCCAGGACGCGGCCGCGACCACGTCGTGTGCGGGGAGTCCGGCACGGACCATCTCGGCCGCCTCGTCCGCGACACGGCCGTGGTCGATCGTCCCGCCCGCGTCGGTGCCGACCAGCACCCGGACGCCGGCGTCGTGCAGGTCACGGACGTGGTCGTACCGCCGGGCGTGCATCACACGCATCCGCGCGGCGAACCGCGGGTACCGCACCTCCCCCTGGGCGGCGATGGCCTCGAACTGCCCGACCTGCAGGAGCGTGGCGGTCACCGGCACGCCGGCGGCCGCGATCCGTGCGATCTGCGCGGGGGTCGCGCCCGTCGCGTGCTCGAGGCAGTCGACGCCCGCGTCGAGGAGAGGGTCGATCGCCTCGTGGCTGAACGTGTGCGCCGTGACCCGTGCGCCCGCGGCGTGCGCGGCGGCCACCGCGTCGCTCAGGACGTCGGCGGGCCACAGGGGACGCAGGTCGCCGTCCGGCCCGAGGTCACGATCGATCCAGTCGGCGACGAGCTTGACCCAGCCGTCACCGCGGTCCGCCTCCTCGCGCACTGCCTGGGGCAGCTGCGCGGGATCGGTGAGCTCACGCCCGTAGTGGCGCAGGTAGCGCTTCGTGAGGGCGAGGTGACGACCGGCGCGCAGCAGCCGCGGCAGGTCGCGACGGTGGTCCACCCAGCGGGTGTCCGCGGGCGAGCCGGCGTCCCGCACGAGCAGCACGCCCGAGTCCCGGTCGGCCCGCGCCTGCGCCTCGGCCTCGCCGTCGTCCACCGGGCCGTCGGCCGCCAGCCCGATGTGGCAGTGCACGTCGACGAGCCCGGGCAGGACCCAGCCGTCGAGCGTGGTCTCGGCCGGCTCCACAGGCTGCTCCAGCGTGAGCCGGTCGCCGATGATCCAGGCCTCGCCGACCTCGTGCTCGTCACCCAGCACGACGGTGCCGCGCAGGTGGGTGATCACGGGCGTCAGCGGCCCTTGAACAGGTCGCCCAGGCCGGCGGGCAGCTCCGCGGGGTCGAACGCCGCCGGGTCGGGGGCCGTGTCACGGGCGCCACCGAGTCCGAACGCCGACCCGGCGGGCGCCGCGGGGACCTCGCCGGCCGCGCGCGCCGCCGCGGCGCGCTCCTGCTCGGCGCGCTTGGCGGGGTTGCCGGACCGCGCCTTGGTGCGCTTCGGCTGCGGCGCCTGGCGGCCACGGGACTTCTTGCCACCCATGCCGGGCAGGTTGCCCATGCTGGGCATCCCGCCGGGCATGCCACCGCCCTTGGCCATCTGGCGCATCATCTTCTTCGCGCCGTCGAACCGTTCGAGCAGCTGGTTGATCTCGCTCGTCGTGGTGCCCGACCCGCGCGCGATACGGGCACGCCGCGAGCCGTTGATGATCTTCGGGTTCTGCCGCTCGCCCGGGGTCATCGAGCGGATGATCGCCTCGATCCGGTCGACCTCGCGCTCGTCGAAGTTCTCCAGGGCCTCGCGCATCTGCCCCATGCCCGGCAGCATGCCGAACATCTTCTTGATGGAGCCCATGTTCTTCAGCTGCTGCATCTGCACGAGGAAGTCCTCGAGCGTGAAGTCCTCGCCGGCCACGAGCTTGCCGGCCATCTTCTCGGCCTGCTCGGCGTCGAACGCCTTCTCGGCCTGCTCGATGAGGGTGAGCACGTCACCCATGTCGAGGATGCGCGACGCCATCCGGTCGGGGTGGAAGACCTCGAAGTCGGTGAGCTTCTCACCCGTCGAGGCGAACATGATGGGCCGGCCCGTGACGCTCGCGATCGACAGCGCGGCACCACCGCGCGCGTCGCCGTCGAGCTTGGAGAGCACCACACCGGTGAACCCGACGCCGTCGGCGAACGCCTGCGCGGTGGTCACGGCGTCCTGGCCGATCATCGCGTCGACGACGAACAGGACCTCGTCGGGGTCGACGGCGTCGCGGATGTCGGACGCCTGCGCCATGAGCTCGGCGTCGACGCCCAGGCGGCCGGCGGTGTCGACGATCACGACGTCGTACTGCTTCTGGCGCGCCGTCTCCAGGCCCGCGCGTGCGACCGCCACCGGGTCGGCACCCGCGGGCAGGACGTCGTCGGCACCCTGGTTGCCCGGGTGCGGTGCGTGGACGGGCACCCCCGCGCGCTCGCCGACGACCTGCAGCTGCGTCACGGCGTTGGGGCGCTGGAGGTCCGCTGCGACGAGCAGCGGCGTGTGCCCCTGCTCACGCAGCCAGAGTGCCAGCTTGCCCGCGAGCGTCGTCTTGCCCGCGCCCTGCAGGCCGGCCAGCATGATGACGGTCGGCGGCTGCTTGGCGAACGCGAGGACCCGCGTCTGCCCGCCGAGGATCGCGACCAGCTCGTCGTTGACCACCTTGACGACCTGCTGCGCGGGGTTGAGCGCCCCCGACACCTCGGACGAGAGGGCGCGCTCGCGCACCGCCCCGGTGAACTGGCGGACGACGGGGACGGCGACGTCGGCGTCGAGCAGCGCGCGCCGGATCTCACGGATCGTCGCGTCGATGTCGGCCTCGGACAGGCGTCCCTTGGCACGGAGGTTCTTGAACGTCGACGTGAGACGGTCGGAGAGGGTGGCGAACAACCTGGGCCTCGCGGTGGTCGGCGGTACGGCTACGGACGTCCCAGGGTACCCGCCAGCGCACGCGCGGCCCGGGCGGTGAGGTCGTCGACGAGCGTCGCTCGCCACGTCGTCCACGCGGCGGGGCCCGCCGCCGACGCATCGGCCTCCGTGAGCGCCCGCAGCAGCGTCAGCAGGTCCATCCGGTGGTCCACGGCATCGAGCAGCCGTTCGAGCGTCGCCGGGTCGTCATGGTCCGCCGTCGTCGCCAGCTCGGAGAGCGTGAGGTGCTCACGCACGAGGCGGGTCACGTCCGCCCCCACCTGAGGCCCGAACCCCATGCGGGCGATGATCGGGCCAGCGAGCCGGGCGCCCTCGACCGAGTGGTCGCCCGCGCCCGCACGCTTGCCGATGTCGTGCAGCAGCGCGGCGAGCAGCAGGGTGTCAGGAGAGCCCACCGCCCGCCGGTCGCGGCTCGCCCGGGCCACCGTCTCCACGAGGTGCCGGTCGACCGTGTGGCGGTGGATGGCCGAGCGCTGCGGCCGGTTGCGGACACCGGCCCACTCGGGGATCCACGTCGTCGCGACGCCCGCGAGGTCGAGGGCCTCCCACACCGGCACCTGCGCCGGCCCGGAGCCGAGCAGGTGCAGGAGCTGCTGGCGGGCCGCACGCGGCCACGGCGTCGGCAGCGGTGGGGTCGCCTCGAGGCTCGCGACCGTCACCGGCGAGAGGACGAGCCCCGGCCGGGTCGCCGTCGCCGCGGCCCGCAGCGACAGGACCGGGTCCTCCGCCGGGCGCGCGTCGACCGCGAGCACGATCTCGCCGTCGTGCTCCACGAGCCCCTCGGCGATGGTCCGCAACCGGGGTGGTGTGCGCCGGCCCCGCACCAGCATCGGCGCGCGCACCGGACGCTGCAGCGCCTGGCGCGCGTTGCGCGCGGTCGTGTCCAGCGCGTAGGAGATGACCCGCCCGGCCTCCGCGATCGAGGCCAGCAGGTCATCGCGGTCGTCGAAGCCGACGAGCCCGGCGACCTCGTCCTGGTCGGCCTGCAGCAGCCGGTTGCTGTGCCGACGCGTCACGACCTGGACCGCGTCGCGCACGTCCAGCAGGTGGGTGTACGCGTGGTCGACCGCACCGTGCGGCCGGTCCGTGAGCCACGTGGCAGCGAGCGCCGACAGGACGACGGCGTCGCGGATGCCGCCGCGAGCCTCCTTGATGTCGGGCTCGATGAGGTAGGCCAGCTCGCCGTGCCGGTCGGCACGCTGACGCGTCGAGGCGAGCAGCTCCGGCAGGCGCCGGCGCGCGGCCGACCGCCAGTCGGCGAGCAGCGCCGACGTCGCGCGCGCGATCACGAGGCCGTCACCGGCGACGGGCTGCAGCTCGAGCAGCCCCACCGCGGCCGGCAGGTCCTTGGACGCGACCTGACGGCACTGCGCGAGCGAGCGGACCGAGTGGTCGAGGTCGAGCCCCGCGTCCCAGATCGGGTACCACAGGCGCTCGGCGAGCCGTGCGAGGTCATCCGCCGAGTGCCCCCTCCCCTCGTGCACGAGCAGCAGGTCGAGGTCCGAGACAGGACTCGCGTCGCCGCGTCCCACGCTCCCGACGACACCGAGCGCGACGCCCTGCACGTCGCGGCCCTCCGTCGCCTCGGTCCAGAGCAGCGCGAGCGCGCCGACCACCAGGTCCGCCACGGCGCGGCGTCGCGCCACTCCGTCGGTGCCCGGTGTCATCATCCGTGCGGCCAGGTCGAGCCGGGCAGCGCGCAGGTCCCGCACCCCGACGGGGTGCGGGACCTGCGGCTGCTGCGGCGACCCGGCCGCGCCCCCCGCGGGCGGCCGTGCGATCGTCATCTGTGTGCTGCGACCGTCCGTCTAGAGGGCGTCGTCGCCGTGCTCACCGGTGCGGACGCGAGCCACGTCCTCGACCGGCACGACCCAGACCTTGCCGTCACCGATCTTGCCGGTCTGCGCCGCCTGCACGATGACCTCGGTGACCCCGGCCACGTCCTCGTCCGCGACGAGGACGTCGATCCGCACCTTCGGCACCAGGTCCACCGTGTACTCCGCACCCCGGTAGACCTCGGTGTGCCCCTTCTGGCGGCCGTAGCCGCTGGCCTCGCTGACCGTGAGTCCGCGGACCCCGGCAGCCTCGAGGGCCGACTTGACGTCGTCCAACCTGTGCGGCTGGATGACCGCCGTCACGAGCTTCGTCATCACTTCACCTCCGACACGACACGGGCGCCGCCCAGGTTCTCGTACGCGGTCTCGCCGTGCACCGCGAGGTCGATGCCGCCGACCTCGACGTCCTGCGAGACGCGCCACCCGAGCGTGGCCTTGAGGATGAGACCGATCACCAGCGTCACCAGACCGGAGAACACGATCGCGACGAGTGCGATCACGATCTGGATGATCAGCTGGTTGACGCCACCACCGAAGAACAGACCCGTGTCGGCGGCCAGGAAGCCGATCAACACGGTGCCGACGAGACCGCCGACGAGGTGGACACCGACGACGTCGAGCGAGTCGTCGTAGCCGAACTTGTACTTCAGACCCACGGCCAGGGCGCAGAGCACACCGGCCACGACGCCCAGGATGATGGACGTCAGGGGGCGCAGCGCGCCGGCGGCCGGCGTGATGGCGACCAGACCGGCGACGATGCCCGAGGCGGCACCGAGCGACGTGGCGTGCCCGTCGCGGAACTTCTCCGTCAGGAGCCAGGCAAGCATCGCCGCGGCGGTGCAGGTCGTCGTGTTGACCCACGCCATGCCCGCGTTCTCGTCGGCGCCGAAGGCGGAGCCGGCGTTGAAGCCGAACCAGCCGAACCACAGGAGCGCCGCGCCGAGCATCACGAACGGCAGGTTGTGCGGACGCATCGCCTCGGTGCCGAAGCCCTTGCGCTTGCCGATGATCAGCGCGAGCACGAGCGCGGCCACACCGGCGTTGATGTGCACGACAGTGCCACCGGCGAAGTCGATCGGCGCCGTGTTGGCCACACCGTCCGTCGTCCCGAACATGGCGGCCGCGATGGACCCCTCGAGCCCCGACAGCTGTCCGCCGCCCCAGACCATGTGCGCCATCGGGAAGTACCCGACGGTGACCCACACGGCCACGAAGGCGAGCCACGTGCCGAACTTCGTGCGGTCGGCGAGCGCGCCGCTGATGAGCGCGACCGTGATGATCGCGAACGTCACCTGGAACGCGACGTCGATGACCTGCGGGTAGTTGCCCAGCCCGACCATCGGGTTCCCGTCGGCGTCGAACAGCGTGCCGCTGAGGCCGAACTGGTCGAACGGGTTGCCGAAGATGCCGGCGACGCTCGAGCCGTACGACATCGACCAGCCCCACAGCACGTAGATCACGCCGACGACGCCGATCGCGCCGAACGACATCATCATCATGTTCAGGACCGACTTGCCCCTGACCATGCCCCCGTAGAAGAACGCCAGTCCTGGCGTCATCAGGAGCACGAGGGATGCTGACGTCAGCATCCAGGCTGCGGCTCCGGTGTCCCACTCCATGTCTGCACTCCCCTCGCCAGCCGGGCGGCCGGACTGCGACAACTGTGGAGCGGGGCCGTTTCGCGGGACCGGCGCGGGCGTTACGGGCGTGTGACAGCCCCCGCCGGTGCGTAAACGTTGAGTTTCGTGCTGGGCGATCGTCCAGGGACCGGGACGGTTCGTCCCGGTACCCCGGACCGCGTCAGGACTGCAGGAGCCCGTCGACGAACGCCTCGGGGTCGAACGGCGCCAGGTCGTCGGGGCCTTCCCCCAGCCCCACGAGCTTGACCGGCACGCCGAGCTCGCGCTGGACGGCGACGACGATCCCGCCCTTCGCGGTGCCGTCGAGCTTCGTCAGGACGATGCCCGTGACGCCCGCCACCTCGCCGAAGACCCGCGCCTGGTTGAGCCCGTTCTGACCGGTGGTCGCGTCGAGCACGAGCAGGACCTCGGACAGCGGCGCCGTCCGCGTGATGACGCGGGTGATCTTGCCCAGCTCGTCCATGAGGCCGGCCTTGTTCTGCAGCCGACCCGCCGTGTCGACCAGGACGACGTCGGCGCCGTCCGCCACACCGGCGCGCACGGCGTCGAACGCGACGGCCGCGGGGTCGGCACCGTCCCGGTCCGAGCGCACGGTGGGGACACCGACGCGCGAGCCCCACGTCTGCAGCTGGTCGGCCGCCGCCGCCCGGAACGTGTCAGCCGCGCCGAGCACCACGCTGCGGCCGTCCGCCACCAGGACACGGGCGAGCTTGCCGACCGTCGTCGTCTTGCCGGTGCCGTTGACGCCCACGACGAGCACGACGGCCGGGACCTTGCTGCCGTCCTCGCCCGTGGTGGGCTCGGTCGCCAGCGAACGGTCGAGCCCGGGCTCGACGAGCGCGAGCAGCTGCTCGCGCAGCACGGCGCGTGCCTCCTCGCCGTCGCGCAGGCCGTCGACGCGCACCCGGGTGCGCAGTGCGTCGATGAGCTCGTCGGTCGGGCCCGCTCCGACGTCCGCGAGGAGCAGGGTCTCCTCGAGCTCGTCCCAGTCGTCCTCGGTGAGGTGGTCGCGCGACAGGACGCCGAGCAGCCGGGTCCCGAGCGGCGAGCCGGAGCGCGCGAGCCGCTCGCGGAGCCGGCGCAGACGACCGGCCGTGGGTTCCGGGGTCTCCAGTGCGGGGGTCGCGATGTCCTCGGGGACCAGGAGGTCCTCGGGTGCGACGGTCGCGGTGGGGGCCTCCGGCTCGGTGGCGGGCGCCGCAGCCGGACGGTCCACGACGGCCGTGCCGGTCGAGGCACCCGCGCGCTCGTCGCCGTCGGGCTGCTTCGGGGCGTCGGTGCGACGCCGGCGCACGGACACCGCGGCCGCGGCGCCCGCGACCAGCACGGGGATGCCGATGAGGTAGGGCAGGAAGTCGTTGAAGTCCACGCGGACAGTCTGTCGGGCGCAGGGACCTCGCGGCGACCCGGGGCGTCAGCCGAGGGTCAGCGGGCCTTGTCGTGCGCGTCCACGACGTCCCGGCGAGGACGCACGACCGCGGCGGCACGCTCCCGCGCACCGCGCAGGTCCTCGATCAGCTCGTCGGGGTTCAGGTAGCCGTCGCCCTCCGACGCCGTCGCGCGCAGGAAGTCGGCCAGCGAGAGGTCGACCGGCGCCGCGGCGGCCGCCTGGGCAGCAGCCGCCTGCTCGCGGTCGGGGTTGCGGCGGGCGCGCACCCCCCGGCGGAAGGTGGTCAACGGGTTCGCGGCGCCGGTGCTCGACGAGGCGACGACGAGCACCGCCGCAGCGGTGAGGAGAGCAACGAGAGTCCAGATCACGACGGCCACATGACCAGTCTCCGGGCCGTCGCGGCGGCGGACCGCTCGACGCACGCGCCCTGGCCGAACCCGCGCACAACCTTCACACGACGGTGACGACGGCACCGTGCGGGCTGGCCTGCCCGTCGCTCAGGCGGGGACGTCCTCCACCATGCGCTGGCTGATGACGGTCGTGACGCCGTCGCCGCGCATCGTCACGCCGTACAGCGCGTCCGCGATCTCCATGGTCCGCTTCTGGTGCGTCACCACGATGAGCTGGGAGTCCTCCTGCAGCTCGCGGAAGATGCCGAGCAGACGCCCCAGGTTGGCGTCGTCGAGCGCGGCCTCGACCTCGTCCATGACGTAGAACGGGCTGGGGCGCGCCTTGAAGATCGCGACGAGCAGCGCGACCGCCGTGAGCGAGCGCTCGCCGCCGGAGAGCAGCGACAGGCGCTTGACCTTCTTGCCTGCGGGGCGCGCCTCGACCTCGATGCCGGTCGTCAGCATGTCGTCCGGGTCGGTCAGCACCAGGCGCCCCTCGCCCCCGGGGAACAGCCGCGGGAACACCACGTCGAACGCTGCCGCGGTGTCGCGGTACGCGTCCGTGAAGACCTGCTCGACGCGCTGGTCGATGTCCTTGACGATCTCCAGCAGGTCCGCACGGGACTTCTTGAGGTCCCCGAGCTGCTCGACGAGGAACTGGTGCCGCTCCTCGAGCGCGGCGAACTCCTCGAGCGCGAGCGGGTTGACCTTGCCGAGCAGGGCGAGCGCACGCTCGGCGGCGCGCAGCCGCTTCTCCTGCTCCGCCCGCACGTACGGCACCGCGGTCGGCGCGTCGTCGTCCGGCTCCGTCCCGGGCGGGAGCACGACGGGCACGTCGCGGTGCGGCCCGTACTCGTCGAGCAGCACCTGCGGGTCGAGACCCAGCTCCTCCACGGCACGCGTCTCGAGCTGCTCGATGCGCAGCCGCTGCTCGGCGCGCGCGACCTCGTCCTTGTGCGCGACGTCCGTCAGCTCGGCCAGGTCCCGCGCGAGCCCGTCGACGCGGGTGCGGACGGCGGCCAGGGCCGCGTCCCGCTCGGCCCGCGCGGTCTCGGCGGCGTCCCGCTCGTCCGACGCGCGGCGCAGCGCACGGTCGAGCAGACCACCCGTGTGGACCGCGGCGGTGTGGACCGCCCGCGCCACCCCCGCCTGCCGGGCGCGCTCCTGCTCCCGGCGAGCAGCCTTCTCGCGGGCCGCACGCTCCGACGCCGCGGCGCGCTCGAGCGACTCCGCGCGACCCGCGAGCGCGCGGGCCCGCTCCTCGCTCGTGCGCAGCGTCAGCCGCGACTCGGTCTCCCGGCCGCGGGCGGCGGTGGCCTCCCCCGCCGTGGCGTCGCGGCGCGCCGTGGCGGCCGCGATGGCCGCCTCGACGTCCTGCGGGGCGTCCTCGGCCGCGGCGAGCCTCGCGGTGAGCTCGGCGAGCGCCGCGTGGTCCTCGGCGAGCGTCGTGCTCGCCGCCTCCAGCGAGCGCTGTACGCGCTCGGCCTCGGCGCGCGCCGCCCGCGACGCGGACCCGAGGTGGCCGAGCTGCTCCGCGACGGCGGCGAGCGCCGCGTCGGACTCGTTGAGCCGCTCGAGGGTCGCGTCCACGGCGGCCTGTGCCGCGGCACGCGCGTCACGTGCCGTCACCAGCTCGAAGCGCAGCCGCTCGGCCGCGGCGGTCGCGGTCGTCGCGGCGGCGCGGGCCGTGTCGAGGGCACCCTGCAGGTGCAGCGCGCTCGGCGCGGAGGCCGACCCGCCGGACGCACGGAACCGCGAGAGCACGTCCCCCGTCCGCGTCGCGACGACGAGGTCCGGGTGCGCCGCGACCAGGGGACGTGCGGCGGCGAGGTCGTCCACGACGACGACGTCGGCGAGCAGTGCGCGCACCGCGTCGAGGACGGCAGCAGGGGCCTGCACGAGGTCGACCGCGCGGTCGACACCGGCCGGCAGGTCCACGGAACGGACGGCACCCGCCCCGGCGACCATGAGCGTGGCCCGGCCGGCGTCCTCCGTGCGCAGGTGCCGGATCGCGTCGACCGCGGCGTCGACCGACTCGACCGCCACGGCGTCCGCGACCGCGCCGAGTGCCCCGACGATCGCCTCCTCGTCGCGCGCGTCCACGCTGAGCAGCGCCGCGACGGAACCCACCACGCCCGGCAGACCGTCCGCCGCGAGCAGCGCACCTGCACCGTCCTTGCGGCTCAGCGACATCTCGAGTGTCTCGGCGCGCGACGACTGCTGGTCCCGCTCCCGCTCGGCGGTGCGCAGCTCGTCCTCGAGTGCCACGACGCGCGCGGCGGCGGCGTCCAGCGCCTCGGCGGCGGCCTCGTGCTCCGCGTCGAGCCCTTCCTCGCCCTCCTCGACGCCTGCGACCTGGGTCTCGAGCGCGGCGAACTGCGTCGTCGCGTCGCGCGCCCGCTCCTCGGCGGCGGCCAGGCTCGCGCGCAGGCGTCCGATCTCGGCCTCGGTGGCCTCGACGCGGCTGCGTCGCGCCGCGACCTGCCCGGCCAGCCGCGCGACGCCCTCGCGCCGGTCGGCCGCACCGCGCTGCAGGTCCGCCAGCGCCCGCTCGGCCGCCGTCGCGGCGGCCTCCGCCTCCTGACGTGCTGTCGCAGCGGCCGCGACCGCGGCGCGTGCGAGGTCGACCTCGGCGGCGAGCTCCGCCTCCGCGTGCCGGACGCGCTCGGCCTGGGCCTCCAGGTCGGCCGGGTCCTGACCGCCGGTGCGCTCGCTCGACGCGGTCCCGAGCAGTCGTGCGCGGTCGGCCGCGAGCGACGCGGTGCCGCGCACGCGCTCACGCAGCGAGGACAGCCGGTACCAGACCTCACCGGCCTCGCTCACCGCGGGCGCCGCCTCGGCCGCCTCCCGCTCGAGGGCCCCGAGCCGGCCGCGTGCCTCGGCGAGCTGCGCCTCGACCTGGGCGCGCCGCTCGAGCACCGCGGACTCGTCGGCGATCTCCTGCTCGAGCCGCGCCTGGAGCTGGGCCAGGTCGTCGGCCAGCAGCCGGGCGCGCGAGTCGCGCAGGTCCGACTGGACCACGGCGGCCTTGCGCGCCACCTCCGCCTGCCGGCCCAGCGGTCCGAGCTGACGGCGGATCTCCGCGGTGAGGTCACCCAGACGCGTCAGGTTGCCCTGCATCGAGTCGAGCTTGCGCAGCGCCTTCTCCTTGCGCTTGCGGTGCTTGAGGACGCCCGCGGCCTCCTCGATGAAGCCCCGGCGCTCCTCGGGGGTCGCGCGCAGCACAGCGTCGAGCTGTCCCTGCCCCACGATGACGTGCATCTCCCGGCCCAGGCCGGAGTCCGACAGCAGGTCCTGGATGTCCAGGAGGCGGCAGCTGCGGCCGTTGATCGCGTACTCGGAGCCGCCGTTGCGGAACAGGGTCCGCGAGATCGTGACCTCGGAGTACTCGATCGGCAGCGCACCGTCGGAGTTGTCGATCGTCAGCGCGACCTCGGCACGACCGAGCGGCGGACGCCCCGACGTGCCGGCGAAGATGACGTCCTCCATCTTGCCGCCGCGCAGCGACTTGGCGCCCTGCTCCCCCATGACCCAGGCGAGCGCGTCCACGACGTTGGACTTGCCGGAGCCGTTGGGCCCGACGACGCACGTGATCCCCGGCTCGAAGTTCAGCGTCGTCGCGGAGGCGAACGACTTGAACCCGCGCAGGGTCAGGGTCTTGAGGTGCACGTAGGGCAGCCTAGGCAACGCACGGCGCCCGGCCGCGCACGCTCCGACGCCCGGGCGTGTGCGCCGCGGCGGGAGCGGGCGCGACCGACGCCGCGCGCACCCTGCGTGAGGGGTGTCAGAGCGCGGGGAACCAGAGCGCGATCTCGCGCGCGGCCGACTCCTCGCCGTCGGAGCCGTGGACGACGTTCTCGATGAGCTTGGTGCCCCAGTCACGGGCGAGGTCACCCCGGATGGTGCCGGGCGCCGCGACCGTCGGGTCGGTCGCACCGGCCAGCGAGCGGAACCCCTCGATGACGCGGTGGCCCTCGACCACGGCGGCGAGGACGGGGCCGGACCGCATGAAGTCGACGAGCGCCCCGACGAACGGCTTGCCGGCGTGCTCGGCGTAGTGCTCGACCAGCAGGCTCTCGTCGGCGTGGCGCAGCTCGACCGCGACGAGGGTGTAGCCCTTCGCCTCGATGCGGCGCAGCACCTCACCGACCTGGCCGCGGCGCACACCGTCCGGCTTGACGAGGACGAGGGTGCGCTGGGGGGCGGGTGCGTCAGTCATGGCCGTCACCTTATCGGCGGACCGAGGGCGCACGACGAGTGCGTCCGTCGGGCGTGCGTCACGCGGGCGCGGGCCCCTCAGGGTGGGCTGCGTCCCACGCGGCCCGCTCGCGGTCGATCCGTCCGCCCAGCCGCAACGACACGGCCCACAGCACGACGAAGACCGCACCGACGCCGTACATCATCGGCACGAGGACCCCGAACCCGAGCACCGCGAGCTGCGCGAACGACCCGGCGACGTAGCCGCCGGGGCGGCCCACGTAGCCGGACAGCAGCACGAGGATCACGAACGTCACACCGCCGAGCGTCCACACGGTCGCCGGCGGCGCCACGCGCAGGCCGTACGCGACCAGGGTCGCGAACCCGACGAGGAACGCCTCCAGCAGCAGCGTCATCTGGGTGAACTGCGGCTTCGCCGGACGCTTGCGCCGCGTCGGGGCGGACTGCTGGGTCGTCATCCCACCAGGCTAGCCGCGCGGCACGGCCTGCTCGTCGACGTGCCGCCGACCGTCACACCTCGCCGAAGCCCGCCTCCACGTCCGCCACGAGGCGAGCGGCAGCCTCGGCGGCCTGCGGACCCTGGGCGGTGATCGTCAGGACGTCGCCCTTCACCGCACCCAGCTTCATCAGGTCCAGCACGCTCGCCGCGTTCATGCCGTTGACCTGGACCTTGGCGTCGAGGTGGGCCAGCATGCGGACGATCAGCGCGGCGGGCCGTGCGTGCAGGCCGAGCGGGTTGCGCAGCACGGCGGTCGCCTGGACCGATCCGTCCGGCGCGGTCACCGGCGCCGTCACAGCAGGGGCCTCGCCGGCCGGGCCGCTCGCCGCCACGGGAGCCGACGACCCGTCGCGCAGCGGACGTGCCGGCCCGAACGTTCCCGCCGCCGCCTGCGCGGAGTCCAGGACCGTCGCCAGGTCCGCCTTGCCGTGCGCCGTCACGGCCGCGGCGACGGCGCCCTCGACGAACGGCGCGTCCGCGAGTCGCACACGGGCGGCGACGTCCTCGTCCATCAGCTCCAGCACCGACTCCGCCGTCAGCACCGCCGACCCGAGGTCCGCGACGACCACGACCGAGCGTCCGTCGCCGGTCGCGTCGCGCAGCGCCGCGTCCACCCGGTCGAAGCTCGTGCCCAGTCCGCCGTCGTCCGTGCCGCCCGCGGCCACGAGGCGCACCCCGGGCGCCATCTGCGCCGCGACCTCGACCGCGCCCTCCGCGAGCGCCCGCGAGTGCGAGACGAGCACGAGCGCCACGGGCGCCCAGCGATCCGTCACCGGTCCTGCCTCCCCCCGCGACGTCCGCGCCGCGTCGTGGTGCCGCACCGTGGTCGGTGCGGCTCGTCGTCGATCAGTCCGCCGCCTCGGCCGCCTGCGCCGCCGCGAGCAGGATGAGCTCGCTCGAGCGGGCTCCCGGGTCGAGGTGCCCCGCGGAGCGCTCGCCCAGGTAGCTGGCACGGCCCTTCGTCGCGACGAGCGGCACGGTCGACTCCGCGCCGTCGTGCGCGCCGCGGGCCGCAGCGGCGAGCACCGCCGAGGGCGGGGCGCCGTGGTCGGCGGCGTCCACGGCGGCCGCGACCGCCGCCGTCCACGCGTCGACCATCGTCTTCTCCCCCGCGCCGGCGCGTCCGCGCGTGACGATCCCGTCCAATGCGGCCTCGAGCAGCGCGACGACACCGTCGGGACCCAGCTCGCTCGCCGTGCCCGACTTCGACGCACGCAGGTAGGCGGTGCCGTACAGGGGCCCCGCCGCGCCTCCGACCGTGGACATCAGCGTCGTGGCGACCAGCCGCAGGACGTCCCCGACGCTCGCAGGCGGCGTGTCGAGCCCGTCGAGCTTGGCGACGACCGCACGGAAGCCCCGGTCGAGGTTCTCACCGTGGTCGCCGTCGCCGATCTGCCGGTCGAGCTCCACGAGCTCGTCCCGGTGCTCGGCGACCGTCGCCGCACTGCGCCTCACCCAGTCGACGGCCCATGCCGCGTCCAGCGTCATCCGCCCAGCCTCCCCGAGTCCCCGGCCGCGTCGTTCACCAGCGCAGCGCCGACGTGTGCACGGGTGCGTCCCACAGGGCGGTCAGCTCGTCGTCCAGACGAAGGACGGTGACCGACGCGCCCTGCATCTCCAGCGATGTCACGTAGTTGCCGACGAGCGAGCGGGCCACCTCGACCCCGCGCTCGGCGAGCAACGCGCGCGCCCGACGATAGACGACGTACAGCTCGGACGCGGGCGTGCCGCCCATGCCGTTGACGAGCAGCAACACACGCTCCCCGCCCGCCAGGCCGAGGTCCTCGACGACCGGCGTCAGGAGCTTCTCGGTGAGCACGTCGGCGTTCTCCAGGCCGACGCGGTGGCGCCCCGGCTCGCCGTGGATCCCGATGCCGATCTCGATCTCGTCGTCCGGCAGGTCGAAGCTGGGGCCGCCGACATGGGGCACGGTGCAGGCGGTCAGCGCCAGACCCATCGTGCGGACGTTGTCGACCACGCGCTGCGCGACGGCGGCGACCGCGTCGAGGTCGTCGCCGCGCTCGGCGGCGGCCCCCGCGATCTTCTCCACTGCCACCGTGCCGGCCACGCCGCGCCGCCCTGCCGTGTAGAGGGAGTCCTCGACGGCCACGTCGTCGTTCACCACCACCTGCCGGACGGTGATCCCGTCGGCGTCGGCGAGCTCGGCGGCGGTCTCGAAGTTCAGCACGTCGCCCGTGTAGTTCTTGACGATCGTCAGGACGCCGGCCCCGGCGTCGGCCGCGGCGATCGCGGGCAGGATCTGGTCGGGCGTGGGCGAGGTGAAGACCGCACCCGGGACTGCGGCGTCGAGCATCCCGACGCCGACGAAGCCCGCGTGCAGCGGCTCGTGCCCGCTGCCACCCCCCGAGACGAGGCCGACCTTGCCGGGCACGGCGCCGCCGGCGCGGGTGACGAACAGCGGGTCGACATGCACCTGCACCACGTCGGCGTGCGCGAGGCCGAACCCCTCGACCGACTCGGCGACGACATCCTGCGGGTCGTTGATGAGCTTCTTCACGCTCGACTCCCTCGACGTGCCGGCGGTGGTCGCTCCACTCCACCCCGGGGCACGACGGACGTCAAGGCGAGACTCGTCTCACTCACGTCCCAGCAGCACCCGGGCCTCGGCGACGAGCAGGACGGAGCCCGTCACCAGCACACCGGCCCCCCGCTCCTCCTCGCTCTCGGCACGCTGGACGGCGACGTCGATCGCGTCGGGCAGACGGGCGGCCACGTGCACGCGGTCCTCGCCGAACACGTCGATCGCGATCTCGGCCAGGTCGTCCGCATCGAGCGCGCGCGGCGTCGACGCCTGGGTCACGACGACCTCGGCGAGCAGCGGCTCGAGCGCCGCGAGGATGCCCTCGGGGTCCTTGTCCGCCATGACGCCGACGACGCCGACCAGGCGCGTGAAGTCGAACGCCTCGATGACCGCGTCGGCCAGCGCCTCGGCACCCGCGGGGTTGTGCGCGGCGTCGACGAGGACGGTCGGGCTCGACCGGACGACCTCGAGGCGTCCCGGGGACGTCACGCCGCCGAACGCGGCCTCGACGACCGATCCGTCGAGCGCGGCGCCACCCGTGAGCAGCGCCTCCGTCGCGACGAGCGCCAGCAGAGCGTTGTGCGCCTGGTGCTCGCCGTACAGCGGCAGGAACACGTCGGTGTACACGCCGCCGAGCCCGCGCAGCGCGACGAGCTGACCGCCCACCGCGACCTGCCGGTCGACGACCGCGATGTCCACGCCCTCGCGCACGACGCGGGCCCCGCGCTCGGCGGCGACCGTCAGCACGACACCCTCGACGTCCTCGGTCTGCGTCGCGAGCACGAGCGTCGCACCGTCCTTGACGATGCCGGACTTCTCCGACGCGATCTCCACGAGGGTGTTCCCCAGGTAGCGCTCGTGGTCCATCGCGACGGGCGTCATGACCGCGACCTCGGCGTCGATCACGTTGGTCGCGTCCCAGCGCCCGCCCATGCCGACCTCGACGACCGCGACCTCGACGGGCGCGTCGGCGAACGCGGCGTACGCCATGACGACGAAGACCTCGAAGAACGACAGCCGGGGCTCACCGCGCTCGGCCGCGTCCGTGTCCACCATGTGCACGTAGGGCGCGACGTCCTGCCAGACCTCGACGAAGCGCTCGTCGCTGATCGGCTCGCCGTCGATGCTGATGCGCTCGTTGGCGCGCGTGAGGTGCGGGCTGGTGAAGCGGCCCGTACGCAGCCCGTGCTCGCGCAGCAGTGCCTCGACCATGCGTGCCGTCGACGTCTTGCCGTTCGTGCCGGTGACGTGCACCGAGCGGAACGCACGCTGCGGGTCGCCGAGCAGCTCGAGCACCGCGCGGACGCGGCCCAGCTCGGGGTCGATGTCGTGCTCGGGCGCACGCGCGAGGATGCTGCGGTAGACCTCGTCCGCGGCCTGGCGTGCCGCCCGGGCGGCCTCGTCCTTCAGGTGGTCCGCGCCACCGCGTTCGCGGCTCACGCGTCGGCCCGCACGACGGTCACGGCGACCTCGGCCACGTCGGCGGCCTCGATCGACACGGACGACGCGAGCGTCTCGGCGGCGACGAAGTCGCGGTGCGCCTCGACGTCCGCGACGTGCGCGGCCGGCACCGTGAGCGTCAGGTCGACCCGGTCGGCGACGTGCAGGCCGGCGGCCTTGCGTGCGTCCTGCACGGCTCGCACGACGTCGCGTGCGTAGCCCTCGGCGCGCAGCGCGTCGTCCAGCGACAGGTCGAGGACGACCACCACGCCGCCGCTCAGCACGGCGGCGGCCATGTCGGCCCCCGCCGCCTCGCCGACCACCGTCGTCAGCTCGTACTCCGCCGGCTCCAGCGCGACGTCCCCGGCGTCGGTGGTGACGACGACGGTCTCGCCGTCGACCCGCCACGCACCGGAGCGGGCGCCCTTGATGACCTGCTGCACGGCGCGGCCCAGGCGCGGGCCGGCGGCCCGCGCGTTGACCGCGAGCCGCTGCGTGATGCCGAAGCGCTCGGTGGTCGCGGCGTCCGCCTCGACGACGTCGACGTGCTTGACGTTGAGCTCGGCGGCGAGCAGGTCGGTGTACGGCGCGAGCGCGGCCGGGTCGGCCACGGCGACCGTGAGCCGGCGCAGCGGCTGGCGCACGCGCACCTGGTGCGCCTTGCGCAGGCCGAGCGCCGACGAGACCACGGCGCGGACCTCGTCCATCGCGGCGACCAGGGAGTCGTCACGGACGAGCGCGTCGACGGCCGGCCAGTCGGTGAGGTGCACGCTGCGTCCGCCCGTCAGGCCGCGCCACACCTCCTCGGTGACCAACGGCGCGAGCGGCGCCATGGCGCGCGTGAGCTCCTCGAGCGCGGTCCACAGCGTGTCGAAGGCGTCGGCGTCCTCGGACCAGAACCGGTCGCGCTGCGTGCGCACGTACCAGTTGGTGAGCAGGTCGAGGTGCTCGCGGACGGCCTCGCACGCGGCGGGGATGTCGTACGCGTCGAGCTGGGCGGTCATCGCGGCCGTGAGCTCACCCGTCCGGGCGAGCAGGTACCGGTCCATCGGGGCCAGTCCGGCGGCGCGCTCGGCGGTGACCCGCTGCGCCGTGTACCCCTGCCCGCCGTCCGCGGCACCCGCGTACAGCGTGAAGAAGTAGTACGTGCTCCACAGCGGCAGGAGCACCTGGCGCACGCCGTCGCGGATGCCCTCCTCGGTGACCACGAGGTTGCCGCCCCGCAGGATGGTGGAGGACATGAGGGACCAGCGCACGGCGTCGGACCCGTACTTGTCCCACATGACGACGGGGTCCGGGAAGTTGCGCAGCGACTTGCTGGCCTTGCGGCCGTCGTCGCCCAGCACGATGCCGTGGCACATGACGTTGCGGAACGCGGCGCGGTCGAAGATCGCGGTGGCCAGCACGTGCAGCGTGTAGAACCAGCCGCGCGTCTGCCCGATGTACTCGACGATGAAGTCGCCCGGGTAGTGGTGCTCGAACCAGTCGCGGTTCTCGAACGGGTAGTGCACCTGCGCGAACGGCATCGACCCGGAGTCGAACCACACGTCGAGCACGTCGGGGATGCGGCGCATCGTCGAGCGGCCCGTGGGGTCGTCCGGGTTGGGGCGCGTGAGGTCGTCGATGAAGGGCCGGTGCAGGTCCGGCTCGCCCTTGTCGTTGAGCGGCAGGCGGCCGAAGTCGGCCTCGAGCTCGGCGAACGAGCCGTAGACGTCGACCCGCGGGTACGCCGGGTCGTCGCTCACCCACACCGGGATGGGTGTGCCCCAGTAGCGGTTGCGGCTGATCGACCAGTCGCGCGCGTTCTCCAGCCACTTGCCGAACTGGCCGTCCTTGATGTGCCCGGGGATCCACTCGATGCCCTGGTTGAGCTCCACCATGCGGTCCCGGAACTGCGTGACCCGCACGAACCACGACGACACGGCCTTGTAGATCAGCGGGTTCCGGCAGCGCCAGCAGTGCGGGTACGAGTGCTCGTACGTCTCGTGGCGCACCAGCGCGGCCCGGTGCGCGGCGTCGACGCGTGCGAGCGGCCCGGTGCCGTTCTTGAGGTCGGCGATGACCTGCTTGTTGGCATCGAAGACCTGCACGTCCGCGTAGTCCGTGACCTGGGAGGTGAAGCGGCCCTTGGAGTCGACGGGCACGACCGGGGTGATGCCCGCCGCGTCGCACGCGGCCATGTCGTCCTCGCCGAACGCGGGTGCCAGGTGCACGACGCCCGTGCCGTCCTCGGTGGTGACGAAGTCCGCCGCCAGCACCTGGTGGGCGTTCTCGTGCCCCGCGAAGTAGTCGAACGGCGGCGTGTACCGGCGGCCCACGAGGTCGGCGCCCGTCAGTCGCGCGACGACCGCCGGCTCGTCGCCCAGCTCACGGGCGTACGCACCCAGGCGCGCCGCGGCGAGCACCACGCGCTCCCCCGGGTGCACCTCGCCGAACGGCGACCCGGCGGCAGGCTCGACGACGACGTACTCGACGTCCGGCCCCACCGCGACGGCCAGGTTGGACGGCAGCGTCCAGGGCGTGGTGGTCCAGATCAGCAGCAGCTCACCGGAGTCCAGGCGGAACCCGACGGTGATCGCCGGGTCCTGGCGCGAGGCGTAGACGTCCTCGTCCATGCGTAGCTCGTGGTTGCTCAGCGGCGTCTCGTCGCGCCAGCAGTACGGCAGGACGCGGTAGCCCTCGTAGGCCAGGCCCTTGTCGTACAGCTGCTTGAACGCCCAGATGACCGACTCCATGAACGACGGGTCGAGCGTCTTGTAGTCGTTCTCGAAGTCGACCCAGCGCGCCTGCCGCTCGACGTACTGCTGCCACTCCTCGGTGTACTTCAGCACCGAGCTGCGGCACGCGTCGTTGAACGCGGCGATGCCCATCTCGTCGATCTGTGACTTGTCGGTGATCCCCAGGACGCGCTCGGCCTCCAGCTCGGCCGGCAGTCCGTGCGTGTCCCAGCCGAACCGGCGCTCGACGTGCCGCCCGCGCATGGTCTGGTAGCGCGGCACGACGTCCTTGGCGTACCCCGTGAGCAGGTGGCCGTAGTGCGGCATCCCGTTGGCGAACGGCGGCCCGTCGTAGAAGACGTACTCGTTCTCGCCGTTCTCGCCCGTGGGTCGCAGTGCCACCGAGGCGCGGAACGTGTCGTCCGCGTCCCAGTACCGCAGCACGTCCTGCTCGAGGGCGGGAAGGTCGGGGCTGGGCGGGACGGTCGCGGGGGTGCCGTCGGACGTGCGGTGCAGCGGGTACGCCACGGTCGGGTGCTCCTGGTCTCGCGCACCCGGTGGGGTGCGTACGGCCACGAGGACGACACCACCCGGACCACCCGGACGGCACCGCGGTACCACCTCGCTTGCCGGGGACGAGTCCCCGGCCTCTCGCCTGCGGCTGTGACGGGCCTGCCCCGTCCGGTTCTACTGAGGACGACGCACCGTGGCGCGGATCCCGTTCTTCCGGAGGCTCACCGGTGATGGCCGGGTCGATGCCTGTGCGGTCAGCATACCCAGGACCCGCCGCTGCGCTCGCGCCCGGACCGTGTCACGATCAAGCGGGGTCGGGGTCGGAGCCTGGGGGCGGCCGGTCACACGACGGCGGCGAGCTCTGCCCTGTCGGCGATCGCGGCGACGAGCTGCGACCGCACGGCGCGCCAGGCGAGGGCGGCCGCGACCCCGCCGGCGGCGCACGCGGCGAACGCGATGAGGACGCCGGGCCCGCCCACGTCCACGCCGAGGAGCAGGTGCGCCGGGGGCGACGCGGCGAGCGCCGCGGCCAGCACGATCGCCACGCCCGCCACGTCCACACCCCGCAGCGCACGCGGCGTGAGCATCTCGTCGCGGCGCACGAGAGCCATGAGCCACCAGACGGCACCGAGCGCGACCTGCAGGCACGCGACCGCCGCGATGGCGGTCACGGCATAGGGCGCGACGAGGTGCGCGGTCTCCGTGTACCCGCCGCCGACCTCCTCGGCCAGCATCGGCAGCAGGACCTGCAGCAGGAGCGAGCCCAGCAGCAGGGCGACGAGTGCAGCGCGGAGCACGCGCCAGGACCACCGACTCATCCATTGATAGTCGATAGATATATCTCGACTGTCAAGAGGTGCCACCCGGATTGGTGAGCCGCGCGCGGGACGAGGCACGATCACCCCATGCCTCCTCACCCGTCCCGGCCCGTTGCCCTCCTCGACCTCGACGGCACCCTCATGGACTCGGCCTCCGGCATCGTCGCGTCGGTGCGCCAGGCGTACGCCCACGTCGGCCTGCCCGCCCCGGCGGAGGCCGTCATGCGCTCGTTCGCCGGCCCGCCGATCACGTGGTCGTTCACCACCCACGGCGTGCCCGCCGAGCAGCTGGACGCCGCCGTCGCGGCCTACGGCACGCACTTCTCCGACGTCGGCGTGTGGGACACGCGGGTGTTCGACGGCATCCCCGAGGCGCTCGTCGCGCTGCGCGAGGCCGGCGTGCTGCTCGTCGTCGCGACCGCCAAGCCGGTGCGCTGGGCGGAGCCGATCTGCGCCGAGACCGGCCTCACGCCGCTGCTCGACCACCTCGTCGGTGCCCCGGACGACGAGTCGGAGACGAAGGGCGAGATCATCGGGCGAGCTCTCACGTGGGTGCGCGGGGCGGTCGGCGAGGCCGGGTACCGGGCCGTCATGCTCGGCGACCGGGAGCACGACGTGCACGGCGCGGCGGAGCACGGGGTGCCGTGCCTCGGGGCGCTGTGGGGCTACGGCGGCGAGGACGAGCTGCGCACCGCGGGTGCGGCCGACGTGCTCACCTCGCCCGCGGACGTCCCCGCGGCCGTGCTCGCCCGGGTGACCGGCTGACGAGGGACGCTGGGAGGATGGCCGGGATGACTCCCGCACCCCTCGTCCTGCTGGACCTCGACGGCACCCTCACCGACTCGTACCCCGGCATCGCCGCGAGCGCGCGCGTCGCGTTCACGACGCTGGGACTCCCGGTGCCCGGCGACGCGGCGCTGCGGCGCTTCGTCGGCCCGCCCGTCGTGGAGTCGTTCCCGCGGCTCGGGGTCCCGCCGGAGCGCGTGCCCGAGGCGGTCGCCGCGTACCGCGGCTACTTCCGCACGACCGGGATGTGGGAGAACAGCGTCTACGACGGCATCACCGAGCAGCTGAGGACGCTCCGGGACGCGGGCGTGCGCCTGGCCGTGGCGACGAGTAAGCCCGAGGTGTTCGCCGGGCCGATCTGCGAGCGCTTCGGCCTCGCCCCTCTGCTCGAGGGCGTTTTCGGGGCACCGCCGGACCACGTGCCGTCGTCCAAGGCGACGGTCGTCGCGGCGGCCCTCGACGCGCTGCGGCCGGCCGGGGCGGTGCTCATGGTCGGCGACCGGGAGCACGACGTGCACGGCGCACGCGCGAACGGCGTGGACTGCCTCGGTGTCGCGTGGGGCTACGCGCAGTCCGGTGAGCTGCGCGGTGCCGGGGCGTTCGCCGTGGTCGACCACGTCGACGGTCTCGCGGCGGCCGTGCTGGCGGCCCTCGACCGCCCGGCCCCGCCGGGGGCACAGCCGGGCGGCGTCGTCAGCGGGTCGCCTCGACCGGGGGAAGCGCCGACCACGGGAACGTGATCCACAGGTCCGTGCGACGCCAGACGTAGTCCGGGTCGATCACGGAGCGCGGCTTGGCGTACAGGACGGCCGTGCGCACCTCGCCGCAGTGCGCCGACAGCAGCCGCCGGACCAGCGCGAGGGTCTCCCCGGAGTCGGCGACGTCGTCGACGACGAGCGCGCGCAGGCCGTGCATGGCGTCGGTGTCCAGCAGCGGCGGGAGCAGCAGCGGCTCGGGCATCGTGCTGCCCACACCGGTGTAGAACTCGACGTTCATCGTCCCGACGGCCTTGGTGCCCAGGGCGTACGCGATCGCGCCGCCCGGCGGCAGCCCGCCGCGCGCGATCGACACCACCACGTCCGGCACGAAGCCCGAGTCGACGACAGCCTGCGCGACCTCGCGCGCGGCGCTCCCGAAGGTCTCCCAGTCGAGGACCTCACGGTCGGTCGTCGCGTCGGTCGTGCGCTGCCCCGTCGTCATGGCACCATCGTCGCGCACCGCGCGCCTGTTCCTGTCTCGTGCCTCACGCGCCGCCCCGCGATCGGTGACGTCATCAGCGCGTCCGCAGGGCCCGGCACCTCGGTGGGACGGTCCGTCGACGCAGGTCGCTACGTGGTGTGGCAGCGTGGGTCCGTGAGCACCACCGGCCCCGACGCGGGATCCCTGTTCCCCGGCAAGCACTTCATCAGCACCGTCCTCGAGGCGCTGGAGACGAAGACGGCGATGTCCGGGACGCTCGGCCGCCGCTACTTCATGCGGGCTGCGATGGCGGGGATCATGATCGGCGTCCTGTACGCCGCGCACTACGCCGTGATCACCGCGTTCGCCCAGATCGCCGTGGGGGGCTCGACGCTGGAGCCCTTGGGACGCATCGCCGGGGCGCTCACGTTCGGGTGGGCGCTGGTGTTCATCTACTACTCCCGGTCCGAGCTGCTGACGTCGAACATGATGATCGTCTCGATCGGCGCCTACCACCGCCGCACCACGTGGGGCCGCGCGGCACGCCTGCTGGGGCTGTGCTACCTCGGCAACTTCGTCGGCGGCCTGCTCGTCGCGGCGTTCCTGAGGTTCTCGACGCTCGCCGACGGTGCCGTGTTCGACCGGATGGTCGCCTCTGCCGACCACAAGCTGGCGTTCGTCGCGGACGGGCCGACCGGCTGGGTCGACCTGCTGATCCGGGCCATCCTGTGCAACTTCTGCATCAACCTCGCGATGCTGCTGGTCTACAACGGCCTCATCCGCAACGACGTGGCCAAGTCGTCCGTCATGATCGTCGCCGTCTTCATCTTCGCGTTCCTCGGCCTCGAGCACTCGGTCGCCAACACCGTGCTGTTCTCGATCGTCGGGATGCAGGAGGGCATCGACCTGGGCCTCGTTGCCGGCAACATCGTGCTCGCGCTCCTCGGCAACTTCATCGGGGGTGGCCTGCTCATCGGCTGGTACTACGCGTACGTCAACGACGACACCCGCTGGCTGCGCGACAACCCGGCAGATCAGGCCAGCACCGGCGGGTCGGCAGACCTCAGCTGAGGCTCGGCAGGTCGCAGGAGTAGCGCGCGGGCTTGCCCCCGCCGAGGTCCGCCACGTCGTGCAGGACCTCGAGCTCCACGGGCCGGTCCAGCCACGCGCGCACCACGCGGGCAGCCGCCTGCGCCGCCGGGACGTCGGGGGCGACCGCCCGCAGCCGCACGTGCCCGTCGCGGTCCTGGTGCAGGTGCCACGCCACCAGCCCGGCCGTCTGCAGCACCTGCGTGGCGTCGATCGAGGGGCGGCCGAGCCCCGCCGAGTCCACGAAGAGGACGGCCGCGCGCCCCTCGAGCCCGACGAGCACCGGCCGACCGTCGGCGGCGCGCGCGAGGGCCGCGTGGTCGCCCGTGCGGTAGCGCAGCAGCGGCAGGTACGGGTTCTCGTCGACCGTCACCACGACCTCACCGCGGTGCCCCTCGGGCACGGGCTGTCCGGTCGCGTCGAGCACCTCGACGTGGACGCGCCGGTCGACGAGCACGTGGCCCTGCCCGGGTGCGGCAGCGAACGCCACCGGGCCGGTCTCGCGCAGGCCGTACAGGTCGACCAGGGGCGCACCCCACACGTCGCGCACCCGCTGGTGGACTGCCGGCGTCACGTGCGTCGCGCCGTTGACGACCGCCAGCGGCCGCACCGCCAGGCCCGCCTCGGCGAGGTCCAGCAGGTGCGTCAACGGGATCGTGCTCGTGCTCACCACCTGGGGGTCGTGCTCCTCGAACCACCGCTCCCGGTCGCCCGGGTCGCGCCACGCGCTCGCGTCGAGGTTGACCCGTGCCATGAGCGGCACCGGCGCACCGGCGGGACGCGGGAACGCCGACATCGCCGACACGTACGTGAACGCGGCGCGCTGGTCGACGAGGTTCACCAGGCCCAGACGCGTCACGTCCGACGCCCACGTGACCCCCGCGTCCTCGACGAGGGCGTGCACGAGCAGCAGGTCCGCCGCCACGGACCGCGGGTGCAGCGGCACCAGCAGCGCCGCGCCGGTGCTGCCCGAGCTCGTGCCGTGCAGCACCCGGTCCAGCGGGACGTCGAGCGGCACGTGCGCTGCGAGCGCCGTGACGAGGTCGCGTCGCGTCACGGTCGGCAGGTCCGTCAGGGCAGTCCCCGGGCCGGATCGCCCGTCGCGTGCCGCGGCGCGGTAGCGCGGCACGGTGCGGTGCGCCCGCTCGACGAGCGCCGCGACCCAGGCGGGCGGCGTCCCACCGGCGCTCGCGGCGGCGGGCTGCCCGACCGCGAGCGCCGCGAGGTCCGCCTGGTCCAGGCGGTCACCCGTCTCGTGCACCCAGACGGGCGCGGCCGGGTGCGCACGCGCGGCGGCGACCCGCGTGAGGTCCGCGGCACCCAGCGTCGGCCAGCGCTCGACGTCGTCGAGCGCCACGGCCCCCATCGGGGCGTACTCGGCCGGCGGTCCGAGCGGGTCGGTCGCGCCCGGGTCGGTCGCGCCCGGGCCGGTCGTGCCCGGGTCAGTAGTTGGCATACTGCGCCGCCGCCTCCTTCGCGCGCTGCTCCTCGAGCGCCTTCGCGAGCTCCGCGGCCCGCTGCCCCTCCGCAGCGAGCTCGGCGGCCACCGCTCGGCGGTGGCGGGTGCTCACGACCCGCCACGCGTCCCCCGCGACCTGCGGGCTCTCCCCGGCGGGCAGGACGCCGAGGACCGCGAGCGTGGCGCGCGCGAGCTCCTCGCGCGCCACGTCGTCGTCCGTCCAGGCGGCGGGGTCGCGCAGCCCACCCAGCTCGTCGGCCACCGCGAGCGCCGCCGCGACCACCAGCCGGCTGACGCCGCCGCACCGTGCCGCCACCTCACGCACCCCGGGGTGGTGGGCGACGGCCGGGTCGAGCCCCACCCAGCCCGTGAGCAGCGCGAGCACGGCCCGCTCCCCGCCCCCGGCGCCCAGTCGCTGGTCGAGCGAGCGCAGCTCCGTGGTCTCGGCCACGCGCCCGTCCAGCACGACGGCCAGGTCCGCCAGCGCCGCGCCCGGGTGCACGCCCGGGTCGCGCAGCGCCGCGGGGGCCGTCGCGAGCCGGCGCGTGACGGCGACCAGCTCCGGCCCGGGGCACGGCTCCCCCGGCACCAGCGGGCGCGGCATCCGTGCGTCGTCCTCCCTCATCGCCCCTCCCCCCACGTGGTCCGCGCGAACCGCCGCGCGAACTCCACGAGTGCCTCGTCCCCGGTGACGCTGTGGGCGTCGTACCCCTCGGGCAGCCCTGGTCGCAACCGGTCCAGCCAGTCCGGGGGTACGTCGAGCACGAGGGTGCCCCCGCCTCCGGCCGCCTGCAGCGCCTGCACCGCGACTCCGACCTCACCCGGGGCGTGCCGGTCGGCGGCCATCGTCTGCACCCCCGCGTCGGAGATCACGGCGATGTGGGTGGTGCGGGTCGCCGTGGGCCGCCGCCCGTCCGCGCCGAGGTGCGTCCGGCGCAGCACGCCGAGCGGGAAGGACGTCCCGCCGCCGAAGTACGCGACGACGGCCCGCAGCGCGGCGTCGACGTCCCGGGTGAAGCCGTCCGTCCCGGCCACCTGCCCCGGGCCGGACCACGTCGTGGCCTGGACCCGCGCCCCCGCGCGCACGGCCGACAGCACGAGCACGGCGCCTGCCAGCGCGATCCACGAGAACCGGCGCGGATCGGCCATCGACCCCGAGGAGTCGAGGTACAGGTCGAGGTCGACCGGCACGCGGCGCGGCTCCTGCGGCTCGTCGTCCATGACGTGCCGCCGCACGGTCGTCAGGCCGGGCACCACGACGGGCGACGCGCTCACCGTTCCCACCCAGTCGACGTCCGCGACGTCCTCGCCCAGCGCCCAGGGCTCGAGGCCGCCCAGCAGCGCGTCGGGAGTCAGGGGGCGGACCGCCCGGCGGAACGGCACGACATAGGGCGCGGCGCGCTCGCGGTACCAGGCCACCGCGACGTCCTCCAGCGTGGTCGACGCCCCGAGCGCCGTGAGGGTCGCGTGCAGCTCCGGCGGCAGGACACCGCTGGCGTGCGTGCCCGTCCCGCTGCCGGACGTGGCGTCGGGCGGCGCCTGCGGGCCGGGTGGGGCGGGCGCGGGCGCCGCGTCACCCACGACGGCCGGGTCGAGCGCCGGGTGCACGATGCGCTCGGCGACCCCGGCGTCGGCCACGCCGTACGGCAGGCCCTCCAGGGCGCCCTCGTCGCCGCACGCGAGCGTGCGCGCCGCAGCCGCGGCGGCACCGCCCGGCGTCATCTGCGCGAGCTCCTGCTCGAGCGACGTCCGCAGGAGCGCCGCGAACCCTCCCGCGCCGGTCGCCGGGTCCCGGGCGTAGGCCCGGACCAGCCGCGAGCACAGCCACGCCGCCTCGTCCCGGACCGGCACGTCGCGACCGCTCAGCTCGTGCCGCGGCAGGCCCCACAGCAGCTCGTTCGTGCGCAGCACCAGAGCCATGAGCGGGTCGCTCGGCGGGCCGAGAGCGCGCCACACCGCGGCGAGGTCCGCCCCGCCGGTGCGCTGGAGCCGGTCGTTGATGAGCAGGTCGCACCACAGGTTCGCGACCAGGGGGACGAGGTCGTCGCGGTCGACGAGCCCCGCGCGCACCCGTGCGGCGATCCGCACGCGCGTGCGGGCGTCGACGGGCGCCAGGACGTGGTGACCCACCTCGTGCGCGAGGACCGCGACGGCGTGCTCCTCGAGACCGACCCTCACGACGTGCGCGAGGTCGACGTGGACCTCGACCTCGCGGCTGTCGTACCAGGCGAACGAGGGCACCTCGGCCACGGGACGTGCGTGCAGGCGGGGGGCGTGCATGCGGGTCGTCGCACCCCAGGCCGCGAGCGCCTGCGGCCACGCCTCGCCCCAGCGCGCGACGAGTGCGTCGAGGTCGTGGCCCGGGGCCGCGGGGCCGCTCATCCCGACCGCCCGAGCCGGACCACGTCGAGCGCGTAGGAGTGCGCCCGGGCGACGAGCACCACGCCCTGGTCGCCGGGGACCACGCCGGTGACCTCGTCGACCCACGGGACGGGCAGGGTGCGGGCGTCCGGACGCTCCGGCACGGTCACCTCGGCGTGGTCCGCGAGGCCGACGACCGCCGAGCCGTGCACGTCGGCCACCACCGCGCCGACCGTCCCGTCCACCAGGGCGAGCCAGCCCGTGGGCCCGCCCGCGGCGACCTGCGGCACCTGGACCCACGGCCCGCCCCACCCCACGAACCCGCCCACACGCTGCACGACGCCCGGTTCGGCCGACCGGTCCGGCCACCACCACCGGTCCGACCGGTGCCGCTCGAGCGTCTCGGTGACGGTGGCGCACGGCACGCCGAGGAGCGCCGCGACCGTGGGGGGCGGCAGCGACCCCGCGGCGTCGAGCGCAGCCTCCCGGTAGCGGACGAGACCGCAGCGCCACGCGGCGACCAGGAGCGCCGGACGGACGTCAGCCGCCTGGTCCGGTGCGTCCGAGGCCGCCACGCGGGCGACCCACGCGTCGAGGAGGCCGGAGCGCGCGACACCACGCGACGCCGCGAGCACCGCGGGCACGACGTCGTCGGGCCACGAGCGGAGCCACGAGGACAACCGCGGCAGCACCCGAAGCACCACCGTGCGGGGCACCGCCTCGGTGTGCCAGCGGCCGCGCGCGACCAGGTCGAGGGTCGCGCGCACGATCGCGAGGCCGGCCCGCGCGTCGTCGCCGACCGCCGCGAGCACGGGCTCGAGGTCCGTCAGCGCCGCCCGCGCCGTCGCCGCGTCGACACCCCACGCCGCCGCCTCCCGCAGCCACGGGTCGACCGTCGCGGCGTGCGCCCGCACCAGCGCCGCCACGCCCTGCGTGGACGACGTCACGCGGACTGCCAGCGTAGCCAGCGCAGGTAGGACGAGTACCGCTGGTGCGCGTACTTCAGGGCGAGCGCGTCGTCGTACATGTCGCCGTGCAGCTTGGTGCGCTGCCAGCCGGACAGGATGCGCTCGATGGTGGCCAGGCGCGCCAGGACCGTCTGCTCGTCGAGCCCCTCCAGACCCGCGGCCAGCTCCGAGAGCACGTCACCGACCGGGTCGTCGTCGTCGAGGCCCGCCGCGTCGTACTGCAGGCACGCGGTGTCGAAGATCTCCCGCAGCCACGACACGCGGTCGGTCCGCAGGGCCTCCCGCGCCGGGTCGTCGAACGCCGGGGCGTCCAGATCGGGCTGGAGCTTGTCGTGCAGCACGAACGGCAGGACGGCCCGCAGGTCGTCGAGCTCGACCTGCGCGTCGCCTCGGAAGTACGCCATGGCCTTCGCGTACAGCACGAGGGACTGCAGCGCGCGCACCGACAGGCCGTTCAGCGTCTGGGCGCCCACGTCGTCGCGCCGGTCCCGACCGTCGTCGGCGACGAGGAGCGTGTGCGGGTCGACGCCTGCCAGGCGGGCCGTGTCCTTCGTGCGGTACTCGAGCTGCCGGCCGGCGCGCTCCAGCAGCTCGAGCTGCGCGGCGAAGAACTCCAGGCGGCGACGCACCGCCGGTGGCACCGGCACGGCGACGACCTCGCGGTGCAGCCGGTCGTGCTCGTCGGCGTCGAAGACGATGCCCGGCGGCACGTTCTCCTCGGGACGTAGCCCGCGCTCGGCGCGCTCCACGAGGTCCCCGAGGAAGCGCGAGTTGAACGCCAGCGCCTTGACGACGACGTCGATCCGGTCACGCAGCGCGTCGACCACCTGGAACGTCCCGCCGCCCGCGTCGTCGTTCGCCGTCAGGTACCACGCCGAGGCGCCCGTCTCGAAGAACTGGTCGAACACCTCGACGTACCCGTCCGCGAGCACCGTGAGCAGCGCCGACTGCGTGCGCGTGGGGATGCGGTTGTACTCGTCGACGATCTTCACGCGCATGCCCAGCCAGGACCGCCACGCGACGTCCACGTCCGCGAGCCGCTCGGCGTTGACCAGGTCACGGGGCAGCGGCGTCCCGAACATGTCCTGCACCGTCAGCTGCGGGTGGCCGTGCTGCATCGCACGGCGCACGTCGCGCACCGGGTACCCGGCGATCACGCCCATGAGGACGGCCGACGCGGTCTTGCCCCTGCCCGGCCCGCCGACGAGCAGGCAGCGCCCCCGCACCGCGAAGGTCAGCAGCGGCAGCAGCACGAACGACGAGTACGACTGGTCGGTCGGCAGGTGGACCGCCGCCTGCGAGTCGCCCAGGCGGTACGTCGTGCGGGCCTGGCCGGGTGCCGAGAACTCGACGTCGTAGTGGGGGCTGATGACCGCGTGGTTGACCATCCAGAAGTACGCCTGGCGCAGCTTCTCGTCGAGCCGGGGGACGTCCGCCTCGGGCGCGGCGCTCTCGTCGGCGAACAGGTGGGCGGCGTCGAGCTCCACCTGCGTCGCTCCTGCCGCACCGGCGCGCGTGGGTGCCTGGGAGACCTGCTGCAGGTCGTGCTCGTTCACGCGGAGAGTGTGGCATGGTCACCGTTGGCCTCCGGCAAGGGCGCGGCGAGGTCACGCGGTCGGCTCAGCAGGTCGTCGACCAGCGCGATCGCGGCGTCGAACCGCTCGGTGCGCGACCCCCGCAGCTCGACCCACGGCACGCCGTCGGCGGTGCGACGGCGCGTCAGCTCCTCGCGGAACCGCTCCTGCATGGCGTGCCGCACGTGCTCGCCGTCGCGCCACCCGTCCTGCACGAACGGGATCTCGTCGCCCGTCAGCAGGTACAGGTCCGGGACCCTGGACTCGGCCAGCGCGGCGACGCCGGGCGAGGGCCGACCGACATAGCGCTCGTGCCAGAGGACGGTCGCGGTCACGTCGGTGTCGCAGACCAGGAGCGGGCGTGGTGTGCGCCGGGCGGCGTCGTCCTCACGACGCGCCTGCTCGCGGGCCACGAGGTCGAACTCGGCGGTGTGCCACGGCGCGTCGATGCCGCCGTCGCGCAGCGTCGTCCACTCACGGCCGAACTCGGGCACGGCCGGCAACCCGTAGTGCGCGGTGAGGTCCTGCGCGAGCGTCGTGGTCCCGGTCGACTCGGCCCCGGTGACGACGACACGACGCACGAACCACGCGCGGACGGCAGCGGGCAGGGCCCACCAGTAGCGCGCGGGGTCGGCGCGCACCGCGGTGCCCGACACCGGGAGCCCCTGACGGCCGGGGTCGACGCGGTGCCACTGCGCGCCGAGGCGTCGCGCGAGCTCCCCGCCGTAGGAGTCCGACGTGACGACCAGGTCGACGGGCGCGTCGAGCAGCCCCCGGATCACCCCGACGTGCGCGTCCCACGCCGCCGGGTCGGCGTAGTCGACCGGGTGGTCGTCGAGCCCGTGCACGACGTGGGCGGTCGGCAGCTCCTCGCGCAGCCACGACGCCCGCAGCCCACCGGGCAGCGACTCGGCGCTCGACGCGAGGACCTGCACGGTCACGCGGTCGCACCGGGCCTGCGCCTCCCGCACGAGCGCCAGGTGCCCGGCGTGCGGCGGGTAGAACTTGCCGATGACCAGCCCGTGCCTCACGCCGCGACCTGCGCGGGTGCCGGCGCCAGGGACGTCGCGGCGCGCAGGTCGCGGGACCACTGCCGCCAGCCGTGCACGCACAGCCCGATGAAGAGCACGTACAGCCCGGCCGTGAGGTACAGGCCCAGGCTGACGTACAGGACGACGAGCAGGACGTCGGTGACGATCCACACCGCCCACGACCCCAGCCACTTGCGGCCGAGCATGAGCTGGGCGACGAGGCTCAGCGACGTCGTCGCGGCGTCGGCCCACGGCTGCACCGACTCCGCGGTGCGGGCCAGCACGTCCGCGATCGCCAGCGTCGTCACCACGACGGTGACCAGGGCGACGGGCCAGGCCCACCGCGGGGTGCGCCGCACCGTCAGACGTCCCGCGTCCGCACCGCCGCGCACCCACCAGTACCAGCCGAGGGCCGCGAGCACGAGGTACACCACCTGCAGCGCGGCGTTGGCGAGGATCCCGGACTGCCAGAACATCACAGCGAACACCACGTTGTTCGCGATCCCCACGGGGAAGTTGGCGACGTGCTGACGGGTGGCCAGCCACACGCACAGCGCACCGGTGACGAACCCGACGACCTCGAACCAGTTCACGGGAGGTCACCGTAGTGGTGCGGGCCCCGGTCGCAGGTCAGGTGGTGCGCAGCGAGTCCTGCCACTGCGCGTGCAGGGTCGCGAAGCGGCCACCGGCCGCGACGAGGTCGTCGGGGCTGCCGTCCTCCACGACCCGGCCGCCGTCGACGACGAGCACGCGGTCGGCGTGCATGACCGTCGACAGGCGGTGCGCGATGACGACGGCCGTGCGTCCGGTCAGCAGGGTGCGCAGCCCTTCCTGGACCAGCTGCTCGCCGGGGATGTCGAGCGAGCTCGTCGCCTCGTCGAGCACGAGCACCGCCGGGTCGGCGAGGAAGGCGCGGGCGAAGGACACGAGCTGCCGCTGGCCCGCCGACAGCCGGACGCCGCGCGTGTCGACGTCGGTGTCGTACCCGTCCGGGAGGGACGCGAGCAGGTCGTGGACGCCGACCGCACGCGCGGCCTGCTCGATCTGCGCCTGGCTGGCGCCCGGACGCCCGAGCGCGATGTTGGCGGCCACGGATCCCGAGAACAGGTAGGCCTCCTGCGTGACCATCACCATCGCGGTGCGCAGGTCGTGCGGGTCGACGTCGCGCAGGTCGATCCCGTCGAGGCGCACGGCACCCGCACGGGGGTCGTAGAACCGTGCGAGGAGCTTGGCGACCGTGGACTTGCCAGCCCCCGTCTCGCCGACGAGCGCGACCGTCTGACCGGCAGGCACGTGCAGGTCGAGCAGCGGCAGGACGGTGGGACCGTCCCCGTACCCGAACTCGACGTGGTCGAACAGCACGTCGCCGCGCGGCTCGCGCAGCCGCACCGGATGGACGGGGTCGGCCACGGTGGGCTCCTGCGCGAGCAGCCCCGAGAGCTTCTCGAGCGCCGCGGTCGCGGACTGGAAGGAGTTGTAGAACATGCCGATCTGGGCGAGCGGTGCGAAGAACCGGCGCGCGTACAGCACTGCGGCGACCAGCACACCGACGTCGAGCGCGCCGTCGAGCACCCGCAGGCCGCCGACCAGCAGGACGACCGCCACGGTGACGTTGCCGATGAGCACCAGGCCGGTGTCGAACACCCCGTTGACGCGGATCGCCTCGGCGTTCGCGGCGCGGTACTCCTCGGCCTCGACGTCGTAGACCTGCGCCACCTGCTGCTCGCGACGGAACGCCTGGATCGCCCGGATGCCGGTCATCGTCTCGACGAACCGGACGATGACGCGCGCGACGGCAGTGCGTGACCTGCGGTACTGCGCCTGCGAGTGCACCTGGAACCACCGGGTCAGGACCACGCCGGGCACCACGGCAACCAGCAGCACCAGTCCGGAGCGCCAGTCCAGGAGCGTCAGCCCCACCGCGGTGAAGACCATCGCCAGGCCGCTCGCGGCGAGGGTCGTGACGCCGCCGTCGAGCAGCTCGCGCAGCGCGTCGAGGTCGGACGTCTGCCGCGAGATGATCCGGCCGGACGTGTACCGCTCGTGGAACTCCAGGCTGAGCCGCTGGGTGTGCCGGAAGACGCGACGGCGCAGGTCGAGCAGCACGGCCTGGCTGACGGTCGCGGCCAGCCGCACCGTCGCGGCGGTGAACACCCCCGCGACGAGCGCCGTCACGGCGTAGCCGCCGGCGACGAGGAGCGCCGGGCCGGCGTCCCCGGCGCGCAGGGCGGGGATGCCCCGGTCGATGCCGACCGCGACGAGCGCCGGCCCGGCGACGAGCGCGAGCTGGGCGACGACGACGACGAGCGCGGTGAGCGCGGCACGCCGCGTCACGGGACGCAGCAGGGACGCGAGGAGACCGAGGGACCGGCGGCGGACCTCCCGCGGGCCGGCGTCACCGTGCTCGTCGGACGTCGGAGCCGGGCCGCTGCCGGGTGTCGTCGTCGCGGTCACCGGTGCACCTCCGCGACGTCGCGCGGCGCGCTGCCGTCCTGCCCGGCTCCTGCCGGATCCGCGCCACCCTCCGCCGTCAGGACGTACCGGTAGTGCGGATGCGTCGCGAGCAGGTCGACGTGCCGGCCGACGCCCGTGATGCGGCCGTCCTCGAGCACGGCGACACGGTCCGCGAGCGCGACCGTCGACGTGCGGTGGGCGACCACCAGCGTCGTCGTCGTGGCGAGCACGCGCCGCAGGCCGTCGGTCACCCGCGCCTCGGTCGCGACGTCGAGCGCCGACAGGGGGTCGTCGAGCACCAGGACGCGAGGGCGGCCGACGATCGCGCGCGCGAGCGCGACACGCTGCCGCTGGCCGCCGGACAGGCTCATCCCCTCCTCGCCCACCACCGTGTCGACACCGTGCGGCAGACGGTCGACGAACCCCGCGCTGGCCACGTCGAGCGCGACCCGCAGTGCCTCGGCGGTCTCGGCCTCGCTCATCGCGGCGAGCCGCTCGGCCGGCACCCCCATGAGGACGTTGTCGCGCACGGACGCCGAGAAGAGGATCGGGTCCTCGAACGCGACGGCGACCGCGCCGCGCAGGTCGTGACGGGTCACGTCGCGCACGTCCGCGCCGTCGACCAGCACCGCGCCGCCCGTCACGTCGTACAGCCGTGGCACGAGCTGCAGGAGCGTCGTCTTGCCGCTGCCCGTCAGCCCGACGAGCGCCATCGTCTCCCCCGGCTCGAGCACCAGGTCGACGCCGCGCAGCACCTCGCGCGAGCCCGCGCCGTGCGCGAAGCGGACGTCCCGCAGCTCGACGCGCGAGCCGCCCGGCGGCGCGGTCGGCAGCGGGACGGGACGCTCCGGGTCGGCGAGCGCGGGCGCGGTGTCCATGACCTCGAGGAAGCGGTCGGTGCCGGCACGCGCGTCGAGCGTCATGGCCAGCAGCATGCCGAGGCTCTCCACGGGTCGTGTCATGACAGCGGCCGTCGCGAAGAACGCGACCAGGGCGCCCACGCTCACGCGGTCGGTCGCCGCGAGCCACACGCCGAGGCCGAGCGCGACGGCGAGCGTCGTCTCCGGGATCCACGCGAGCGCGAACGACATGCGCGACTGCGCACGCGCCTTGTCGAGCTCGGTGCCCCGCAGGTCGTCCGCCTGCTGGACGAAGTCGTCGAGCGCGTCGTCGCCCCGCCCGAACGCCTTGAGGACGCGGATGCCGTGGACGGACTCCTCGACGCGCGTCGCGAGGTCCCCGGCCTGGTCACGCGCGCGTCGTGCCACGACCTTGTAGTGCTGCCGGAACCGGAACCCGAGCCAGATCACGGGCCCCGCGCCCAGCAGGTACACGACGCCCAGCAGCGGGCTGGTCACGATCATCAGCACCCCGCCGACCAGCACGGTCGTCGAGGACACGACGAGCTGCACGAGCCCGAACACCATCCAGCGGCGCACGGTGTGCAGGTCCCCCATCGAGCGCTGCAGGAGCTGCCCGCCGGACCACCGGTCGTGCGTCGCGACCGGCAGGTCCAGCAGGTGGCGGAACAGGTCCGTGCGCATCGTCCGCTCGACGCCCGTGCCGGGGGTGGCGATCAGCGCGCGGCGTGCCCACACCAGCACGGCCTCGAGCACGCCCAGCAGCAGCACGAGCAGCGCCGCCTGCACCACGGCGACGCGCGAGCCGTCCGTCAGCAGCGGGCCGTTGACGACACCGCGCAGCACCTGCGGCACGGACAGCGCGATGAGGCTCGCCAGCAGCGTCGCGCTGCCACCGGCGACCACGCGTGGCAGCGCCGGGCGGGCCCAGCGCACGAGACGCAGGAGGGCACGCGTCGTGGACGTCTCGACGGGGGGCACCTGGTCAGCGTAGATCGCGGTACCGACACCGCACCTCGGCCTCTCGCGGACGCCGTCCCGAGCGCCGGGGCGACCGGTCAGACCCCTGTGCGGGCGATCGTCGTGTTGTTCGCCTGCGCCCGCGGCCGCACGACCAGCAGGTCGACGTTGACGTGGGCCGGGCGCGACAGCGTCCAGGCGATCGTGTCCGCGATGTCGTCGGCGACCAACGGCTGGTAGCCCTCGTACACCTTGGCCGCCCGCTCTGCGTCACCCGCGAACCGCACGAGCGAGAACTCCTCGGTCGCGACGGCGCCGGGCGCGATCTCGATGACGCGGATCGGCTCGCCCACCAGCTCCCAGCGCAGCGTCGTGGCGAGCATGCGCTCGGCGTGCTTGACGCCCGTGTAGCCGGCGCCGCCCGGGTAGGCGCCGTGGGCTGCTGTCGAGGTCACGACGAGCACGTCGCCCGCGCCGCTCGCACGCAGCAGCGGCAGCGCGGCCTTCGTCACCCGCAGCGTGCCGAGGACGTTGAGCTCGTACATCGTGCGCCAGCCGTCGAGGTCGGCGTCCTCGACGGTGTCCTGCCCGAGCGCGCCGCCCGCGTTGTTGACGACCGCGTCCAGGCCGCCGGTCTCCTGCACGTGAGCGATCAGCGCGGCGACGTCGTCGTCCCGGGTGACGTCGGCGACGACGGTGTCGGCACCGGTCTCCTGCGCGAGCGCGGCCAGCCGGTCCCCGCGGCGCGCGGTCGCCACGACGTCCCAGCCGTCGGCACGCAGGCGACGCACGGTCGCCGCGCCGATCCCGGACGACGCGCCGGTGACGAGTGCGCGACGAGGACGGTCGGTCGGCGAGGTCATACGGGTCTCCTGGCGGTCAGGGTGCGGGGTGCCGCACGAGCATCGCACGGGCGGCCGGGTCGGATCGGGCTCTGGTGCCCGACGGTCCGACCTGACACCGCCGAGAAGCAGTTGGTGTACCAACCGAATGGTTTCGTCCGTCGCGGCGACGAGACCCCCCGCACCAGAGTGTGGATCGACATCACCGCGCCGAGGGGAACGATTGCCATGACGAGAACTCGTAGCAGGACGGCAGCATGGATGGGAGCGGTCGCGCTGGTCGCCGCAGGGGCGGTGGCCGCCGTGAGCACACCCGCTCAGGCCGTCCAGACCATCACCAACGTCGCGTACGCCCCGGCGGAGCCGGCGGGCAGCCGCGGGCACCTCCTGGACCTGTACGTCCCCGACGGCGCGGGCCCCTGGCCGCTCGTCGTGTGGTCGACGGGCTCCGCGTGGACGTCCGACGACGGCAAGTCCGGCGCGAGCGCGATCGCCCAGCAGCTCAACCCGCGCGGTATCGCCGTGGCAGGCGTCAGCGTGCGCTCGAGCTCGCAGGCGAAGTTCCCCGCGCAGGTGCACGACGTCAAGGCGGCGATCCGCTTCCTGCGCAGCAACGCGACGCAGTACCGGCTCGACCCCGCGCGGTTCGCCAGCATGGGCGACTCCTCGGGCGGCTGGGTCGCCGCGATGGCCGCCGTCTCCAACGGCAACGCCTTCCTGGAGGGTCGTGTCGGCACCACGGGCGCCTCCAGCGACGTCCAGGCGGGGGTGGACTTCTTCGGTCCCACGGACTTCTCGCGGCTCAAGGAGCAGAACCCCGGCGGGTTCATCGACCACGACAGCATCAACGCGCCCGAGGGACAGCTGCTCGGCTGCGCGACGCCCACCTGCCCCGACAAGGTGCGGCAGGCCAACCCGCTGGCGTACGTGGACCGCGACGACCCGCCGATGATGCTGCTGCACGGTCGTAGCGACAACGTCGTGCCGCACGCCCAGACGGAGATCTTCTACGACGCGCTCAAGGCGGCCTGCGTCGACACCCAGTTCTTCTCCGTGCCCGGCGCCGGCCACAGCCACTCGGACGTCACGAGCGCGTCGCGCTACGGCCAGCAGACGGTCCGCACGGTCGAGGGGTGCCGGGAGACCGTCACCCAGGGCACCCCGAACCCGAGCTGGGACACGATCGCCGCGTTCCTCAAGGACGCATGGTCGCAGGTCGACCCCGGTCCCACGGCGACGCCGACGCCCACCGTGTCGCCGACCCCGTCGGTGACCCCGACGCCGTCGGTCACCCCCACGCCCTCCGTCACGCCGACGCCGTCGGTCAGCCCCACGCCGTCCGTGACGCCCACGCCCACCCAGGGCCCCGGGAGCGCGTGCACGGCCTCGTACCGGCTGGTCAACAGCTGGCCCAACGGGTTCGTCGCCGACGTGACGGTCACCGCCGGGCGGAGCGCGATCAACGGCTGGCGCGTCACCGTGACGCTGCCGTCCGGCGCCACGGCGACGCAGGTGTGGAACGGGCAGTCGACGGGCGGCTCCGCGCTCACCGTGACGAACGCGCCCTGGAACGGGACCGTGAGCGCCGGCGGGAGCACGACGTTCGGGTTCCAGGGCACCGGGAACGGTGCCGGTGCGACCGTGACGTGCGCGGCCGCCTGAGGGCCCTGAGCGACCGGTAGGCAGGAGACGAGCGGTGGGCCTGGATCGTCAGGCCCGCCGCTCGTCGCTGTGCGCTTGCACGTCGCCGGGGTCGAGCGCCTAGGGTGGCTCGTCGGAACCTGACCCTCGCTCTGGTCGGGTCGCACCGCCCCCTGCTGGGACGGTCCTCCGCGGCGCGACGTGCGCCCGTCCCCTTCCCTCCCGTGCCCGACGGCGTGCGCGGCAGCGACCTTCCGGAGAGACCATGCCTCGCGCCCGCCGTCGGACCACCCGCGTCACCGCGTCACCGCCACGCACGTCGACGGGACGGCGGTCGGTGCTCGTCGCCGTGGCGTCCTGCACGCTCCTGCTCGCGTCGTGCACCACGGACGCCCCGTCCCCCGGAACCTCGGCGACCCGGTCCTCCGGCCCCGCGAGCTACGCGCCCGTCACGCTCGACAACTGCGGCACCGAGGTCACGTTCGACGCGCCGCCGCAGCGCGTCGTGGCCATCAAGTCCTCGACCACCGAGATGCTGCTCGCCCTCGGCCTCGCCGACACCCTGGTGGGCACGGCCTTCGCGGACGGCCCCGTGCCCGACCGCTGGGCCGACGACGCGGCGGACGTGCCGGTGCTGTCCGACAAGGTGCCGGGTCAGGAGGCCCTGCTGGAGGTCGAGCCCGACCTCGTCTACGCGGGCTGGGAGTCGAACCTCAGCGCCGACGGCGCGGGCGAGCGGTCGACTCTCGGTGCCCTCGGCATCGCCACGTACGTCTCCCCCAGCGCGTGCAAGGAGCCGGGCTACCAGCCCGACCCACTGACGTTCGACGACGTGCTGAACGAGATCCGTGAGGTCGGCGACGTCTTCGGCGTCCCGGACGCCGCGGCCGAGGTGGTGGCGGAGCAGCGCGCGACGCTCGACGCGATCGAGCCCGCGGACGGGCAGACGGCCGTGTGGTGGTCGTCCGGCACCGACACCCCGTACGTCGGCGCCGGCATGGGGGCGCCCCAGATGCTGCTGGAGACTGCCGGGCTGACCAACGTCTTCGCCGACGTGCACGACACCTGGACGTCGGTCGGGTGGGAGCAGGTCGTCGCCGCCGACCCCGACGTGCTCGTCCTCGTGGACTCGGCGTGGAACTCGGCGCAGAAGAAGAAGGACTTCCTCGCGGCGCACCCCGCCGCGTCCCAGCTGACCGCCGTGCGTGAGCAGCGGTACGTGGTGGTGCCGTTCGCGGCGAGCGAGGCGGGCGTCCGCAACGCGCAGGCCGCGGCGGGCCTCGCCGAGGCCGCGCGGGCCCTCGACGCGGACTCCCCCGCCCCCGCCGCGACGGCTGAGGGCTGACCTGCGCCGATGCCCACGCACAAGACACGGCGGGCCAGGCCGGCACCCCGCGACGCGACGTCCGTCGCAGCTTCGGGCACCGGGCCGCGGGGCCCGCTGCGCCCACCCCTGGCGGTCCTGGTGGGCGTCGGGGCGGTCGCGCTCGTCGTCACGCTGCTCGTCGCGGTGACGATCGGCCCGGCCGACCTGGCCGTCGGGGAGGTCGTGCGCTCCGTCCTGGCGCACCTGGGGCTGCGCTCCCCGGACGTGCCGCGCCTGCACGACGCGATCGTGTGGGACCTGCGGCTGCCTCGCGTCCTGACCGCCGCGGCGGTCGGTGCGGGGCTCGCGGTGGCGGGCGCCGTGATGCAGTCCATGACGCGCAACCCGCTCGCCGACCCCTACCTGCTCGGCCTGTCCTCCGGCGCGTCGCTGGGCGCCGTCGCGGTCCTGGTCCTCGGTGTCGGCCTGCTGCTGCCGGTCGCCGCGTTCGCCGGAGCGCTGGCGGCGCTGGTGGCGACGCTCACGCTGGCCCGTTCGGGCGGGACGCTGACGCCGACGCGCGCCGTCCTCGCGGGACTCGCGATCTCGCAGCTCGCGGCGGCCGCCACGTCGTTCGTCATCTTCTGGACCGCGACCGGGGACTCGTACCGCGAGATCCTGTCGTGGCTCATGGGGTCCCTGGCCGGCGCCACGTGGACGTCGGTCGCGATCGCGGCCGGCGCCCTGGTCGTCGTCGGGACGACCGTGCTGCTGACCGCCGGGCGGCTCGACGCGTTCACGTTCGGGGACACGGCCGCTGCCGCCCTGGGTGTGGACGTGGACCGCACGCGCTGGGCGATGATGACGCTCGTGGCCCTGCTCACCGGCGCGATGGTCGCCGTCTCGGGGGCGATCGGGTTCGTCGGGCTGGTGCTGCCGCACGCCGTGTCGGTGGTGACCGGCCCGGCCCACCGCCGGCTGCTGCCCGTCGCGGGACTCGCGGGAGCGGTGCTGCTGGTGTGGGCGGACACCCTCGCGCGGACGGTGTTCGACCCGCGGGAGCTGCCCGTGGGGATCGTCACCGCACTCATCGGGGTCCCGGTGTTCGCCGTCCTCCTGCGCCGGGGGCGAGGTGCCGCGTGGAGCTGACGATCGCCGGTGTGGGGGCACGCCTGGGCGGCCGCTGGGTCGTCGACGGGGTCGACGCCACGCCGCCGCCGGGATGCCTGACCGGTCTGCTGGGGCCGAACGGCGCGGGCAAGACCACGCTGCTGCGTCTGGTCGCGGGCCTGCTGGAGCCGGCGGCCGGGGCTGTGCTCGTCAGCGACCCCGGCGCGCTGGACCCCGGGCCGACGGTTCCCGTGCACACGATGGCGCGGCAGGTCCGGGCCCGCCACGTCGCGCTGCTGGAGCAGTCGTCCGACGCGGCCGTGCCCCTGAGCGTGCGCGAGGTGGTCGCCCTCGGTCGCATCCCCTACCGCACCCTCTGGGGCACCGACACCGACGCAGGTGCGGTCGACCGGGCGTTGGCGGCCGCGTCCGCGACGCACCTGGCGGAGCGCCCCTGGGCGACGCTGTCGGGCGGTGAGCGGCAGCGCGTGCACATCGCGCGCGCCCTCGCGCAGGAGCCGTCGCTCCTGCTGCTCGACGAGCCGACGAACCACCTCGACGTCAGCGCGCAGCTCGCGCTCCTGGGGTTCGTGCGCGGCCTCGGGGTGACGACGGTGGCGGCGCTCCACGACCTCAACCTGGCGGCCGCGTACTGCGAGCACGTGCTGGTGCTGTCCGAGGGGCGGCTGGCAGCCGCCGGCTCACCGGCCGACGTCCTGACGCCGGCGCTGGTGCGTGACGTCTACGGCGTCGACGCGCACGTCCTCACGCATCCGACGACGGGCCGTCCGGTGATCGCCTACAGCCCGCCGGGAGCTGCGGATTCCTGAAGGTCACGGCCAGCGGGTGCCCGACGGGGCCGGCATCGCCCCGCAGGGATCGCCGGGCTCGGGGTGGTCGTCGCCGGGCACGGGGTCGCTACGGTGCAGCGTCGAGGCGACGGCATCGAACAGCTCGCCGATGGGCTCGCGCAGCGCGACGAGCGGCGTGGTGAACGCCAGGTGCACGAGGCCGTGGCCGTCGCCGGGGTCGGTCCAGTAGTCGCACGCGAGCAGCGGCAGGTCTGCCACACCGTGCCATGAGCCGGTACGCACCCGGACGGCCCGCAGGACGACGCCGAACGGACCGGCCCCGGCCTCCACCCGGCAGCCCGTCATCGCCGCGACGTCCTCGAGCGCGGCTCGGACGTCGGCGACGCCCGCCTCGTCACGGAACGACCCGGGCGACCTGTACCCGATCATGGTGGCCGGCAACGGGCGTCCCGCGGCATGCATGAGCATGAAGGCGATGACCCACCCGTCGCGGGCCGCCGCTCGCCGGGCGGCAGCACCCACGTCGACCCGCAGGCGGCGTCGCAGCGCCGCGTACTCGTCACCCGCGCCCACCTGGTGGTCCACCATCGCGGCGATGACGCGGCCACGCTCCGCCTCGTCCGCCAGCGGGACGACCCACCAGTCCGCCGGCACCACCAGACCGATCACCCCGTCCGACGCCGGACGAGCACGCACATCCCCGCTCACGCCGGGGGCCGTCCACCCGGGATGTGTCCGAGCGTCAGCTGCAGCGACTCCGCCATCATCCGGCCCTGACGAGCGAGCTCGGTCAGCAGGTCGAGGTGGACGGTGTTCAGGATGAGCGAGAACGCTTCACCCGCGCCCGGAGGAAATACCCGGAGAAAGAGATACCCCTGGACCTGTCGCTCACCGAAGGGACGCACAATGGTGTGCTCAGCTGTCATGCGTCCCGCTGGGACTCTGGACTCGCTTGCGACGTACTCCACGATCCGTGTAGTCCATCCGAAGTCCCTGCGGATATTGCGCGCGAGGTACCGAGCCGGTGCCGAGGACCCGCCGGGCGTGGAACGTACGGTGGCGTCGAGAACGGCCGCCACCGCTCCTGTCGATGGGTCGGGGACCCAGACGGCGTTCTGGAGGATGAAGTCCCCCTTGCGGCGGCTGTCGCTGTTGATGCTCTCGATCGAGGCCCTCACGGCACGCCGGGCTTCGTCTCCGATGGCGAGATCCTCGCCGAGACGTTCCGCGACGGTTCGAATGCTTGCGCCTGGTGTCCATCCTGCCCAGCCTGCGCCGGGCAGCTTCATCTCGAACCGGACGATGGAGTCCTCTGCGCGCTCACGTTGCCTTCCGTTCACGGCGCCTCAGTCACTCTCGCGAGCCGCGGGAGAGTCCCGGAACACGCGTCCTTCATCGCAACGGACGTCAGGACCGGCGCCATGCCGCACGCCGTCTCGACGACCTGGACGGATCCACTGAGCGCAACCCAGCCTGGGGTACCCGCGCCTTCTGGCATTCCTGCCAACCCACGGCCCCCCGCTTCGTTGCCGACAGCGGCGAGCACCCCTGCCGCCTTGTTCTCCCGCCACGTCTTCACGACCTCCGCTCCGTACTCCCGCACCGGATTGGCGACGGCGTCCACCGGTCGAGCCACATGACTGCTCGCACTCGGCCGATACAGCCCAGGCGCTCTGACCAGGTCGATACCTGCTCGAAAGTCGTTCCAGGTGTCGCGCGCGATCACGGACGGCGCCATCGATCGCCACAGAGCACCCGATCGCAGTACAGCGGCGCCACCGGGCTCGGCAGCCCGGTGCGCAACGTCTCCGGCAAGGGCAGCACCCGCCGCTCCCGCGCCGGCCGCGCTCGTCCTGGTCGACGCCGCGTCGTCCGCCAGCCCACTGTGCTGAAGCGCTCTGCCCCCGCGTGCCGAGGCGACCGACAGCCGGATCGCCTGCTGCGCGAACCGTCCGACGGCGAACGTCACGACCCCCAGGGCGGACGCGCCGACCTCCCTCCCGCTGCTGTTGCCCGTCGCGTAGTTCACAGAGTCGCGCGCGAGCAGCAGCACACCCGCGATCGTCGCGGCCGCTGCGAGCACCCCGTTGACACCCGGCAACCAGCACAGCGCGACCGCAGCGAGCGCCAGCGCCGCCGCGACCTCGTCGACGCCGTTCCACAACGACAGCCCGACCTCCTGGGCCCCCCCACCGAGGTCCTGCCAGATCGTGTCGTGCAGGTCATCACCGCCCATCGCACCGCGGATCGCCGCACACGCCGCACTCACCGCCCCGTCACGCTGCGCCACCGCCACCCGCAGATCGGTGCGCGCCGCCTCCAGCTGCACGTCCGTCAGCCGCAGCTCCGCCCGCGCGTCCTCGACGAGCGCCAGGTACCGGTCCCGCACCACCGGATCCGGTGCCTGGTCCGCCATCCGGGTCCACCACGCGATCGACGCCAACGCCTCGTCCTGCGCCCGCAATGCCGCCACTGCGGCGCCGTGAGCGGTCGACGACAGCTCCTGCGCGCGGCCCAAGGCATCCGCGTACGTGACCAGCGCCGCACCCGCCGCCGCGTATCGGCCGTGCGCCCGCTCGATCGTGTCCGCCAACCGGGTGGCCCTCGCCTCGACCTCCCCGACCGCGACCGCGCGCCCGTCCATCTCCGCGGCGATCGCCCGCAGGTCCGCCGCCGCCGCCTCGATCCGCGCAGCGACCCGCGCGTACTCCTCACCCGCCGCCCGCACCGCCACAGGATCACCGGCCACAGGATCGAACACCGCCAACGGGTACCAGTCCGACGGCCGGGTCACACCAACCCCCGCAGCTGAGCCGCGAACGCCGCATCGACCTCGGTGAACGTGTCGCCGATCCGTCCGCACGCCTCACCGAGGAAACCGATGTCCTTGACCATGCCCACGCGCACGTCGTCCCAGCCGATCGCGAACTCACCCATGACGCTCACGAGGTCGTGATGCCCGAGGGCACCGGCGAGGTCGCGTGCGGTGACGTTCGCGCTCGAGAACGTGTGCGCCAGGTCGACGAGCCGCCCGCCGGCGACCGTCAGGCGCTCGGTGTCGACGGTGAGGCGGTCGGACGTCACGGGCTCAGCGGCGCAGGCCGGCGGCGAGCTGGGCGTCGGCGTCCTCGAGGGTCGCCGCTGCCGCGCGCAGGTACTCGCCCAGCGACGTCAGCGCGGAGACGGTGTCGGTCGCCCCCTGGGTGAACTGCCGGTACGACTCGCCGAACGCGACCGACGCCTGGTCGGTGACGAAGCCTGACGACACGAGCGACTCGATGAACGACCGCAGCTCGCCCAAGCGGTTCGTGATCTCGTCCTGCCCGGCGGTCAGGCGCGTCGCCGCGTCCCGCATCTCCTGGTAGCTGACGTCGATGTTCGCCATGTGGCACTCCCCTGCTGCTCGTGGCGGCGGGGGCTTTCCCCGCCGTGGTGCCGCGCACCGGCGCAGACGCTAGCGAGTTTCGTCCCGAGTCGTCCGGCTTTGTCCACAGGCTCCGTTGCGCACCTCGGCCACGAGCGGCCACGACGAGCCCCACGTGCTCGTCTCGGACTCCGCGAGCACGAAGTGGTCGTTGCGCCGGGCGGTGCGCACGGCCTCGGTGAGCGCCTGCTCCGCGGGCCCCCCGGGGACGGCGACCTGCAGGCCAACGTGCGTAGCGAGGTGCGCGGGGACGGCGGACCTCGCTACGGCGACCGGGTGAACTGCGTCGTGCGCTGCACCACATCCGGTCCGCCCGGTGGCGCCCGGGGCATACCTTCCAGCGGGGGGCTCTCGGCTCCGACCTGTACCTGGGCAGCGAAGGAGCGCCATATGAGGATCACGACAGTCGCACGAAACCACGCGGGCCGACGGACGGCAGCCGTTGTCACGGTCGCCGCGGCGGTGGCCCTCGCGGTCGCCCTGGCGTCGAGCGCGCAGGCGGCCCCGGTCCGGGTCCCGCTGGCCACGGCGGACGCCTTCGCGATCCTCGCGGGCGCCGGCATCACGAACACGGGGTCGACGACCGTCGCCGGTGACATCGGCACGTCCCCGACGCCGTCGATCACGGGTGCGGGCTCGATCACGCAGACCGGCGCGACCCACGCGGCCGACGCGGTCGCCGACCGCGCCAAGACGGACCTCGTCGCCGCTTACGACCAGGCCGCGGGCCAGGGGCCGGTCGTCGCAGTGCCCGTCGAGCTCGGGGGCCTGACGCTGACGTCGGGCGTCTACTCCTCGGACGACGCGCTGGGCATCACCGGCACCCTGACCCTCGACGGGGGTGGCGACCCCGGTGCCGTCTTCGTCTTCCAGACCCCGTCGACGCTGATCACGGCGACCGACAGCACCGTCGCCCTCGTCAACGGCGCCCAGGCCTGCAACGTGTACTGGCAGGTCGGCAGCTCGGCCACGCTGGGCGTGCGGACGCAGTTCACCGGGACCGTCATGGCCCTGACGTCGATCACCCTCGAGACGGGGGCGACGGTCGACGGTCGCGTCCTCGCGCGCAACGGCACCGTGACGCTGGACTCGAACACGATCATCCGCTCGGCGTGCGCGACGCCCACGCCGAGCGCCTCGCCGAGCGCGAGCCCCGGCACGACCGCCGGACCCGTCCCCGGTGACGGCGCGAGCGCCGCTCCGGGCACGGGGTCGGAGGCCGGCACGGGCTCGGGGTCGGGCACGGCTGCCGGCACCGGCACGGGCGCCGGGAGCGGCCCGCAGGTCTCGCGCGTCCCGGTCGGCGGGGTGCAGACGGGCGACGGCAGCAGCGTCGGGTCGTCGGTCGGCGCACCAGTGGCGCTCGCCCTCGCCGGTGGTGTCGCCCTGGTCGCGGGCGTGCTGCGGCTGCGCGCGCGTCGTCCGTCCCCGGCGGCGTGACGCAGCCGGCCGGAGCATGAGGTGGTGGTCGGGTGCCGCGGCGAGCACGACCGTGCTCGTCGTGGCCCTGACCGCCTGCACCACCGCGCCGCCCGTCGCACCGGCGCCGACGCGGTCGGCCGCCGCCGTGCGACCCACGGCCTCCGTGGAGGCGTCGACGATCGCGTCGCAGCGGCCGCCGGTGATGGCGGCTTCCGCCCCCGTCCGGGTGGAGATCCCCGCGATCGGCGTCGACTCCGAGCTGATGCGGCTGGGCCTGCAGGACGACGGCACCATGGAGGTGCCGCCCGCAGGGTTCCCCGCGGGCTGGTACGACGGCGCGCCGACCCCGGGTGAGCTCGGCCCGGCGGTCATCGCCGGTCACGTCGACTGGACCACCGGACCCGGCGTCTTCTACGACCTCGCGCAGGTGTCCGTCGGCGACGAGGTCAGGGTGAGCCGCGCCGACGGGACGACGCCCGTGTTCGCCGTGACAGCGGTGGAGGAGCACCCGAAGGACGAGTTCCCGACCGCGGCCGTGTACGGCGACCTCGACCATGCAGGGCTGCGGCTGATCACCTGCGGTGGCGACTGGGACGGGTCGGTGCGCCACTACACGGCCAACGTCGTCGTCTTCGCGGAGCTCGTCCGCCCGGGCTGACCGCTTGGTTCCCGGACGTGGCGCCGCGCGCCCGGCCGCCGCGACGGACCGTCAGTCGGCGACGGGGAGCTGCACGCGCCTCATGCGCCCCTGTTCCACCAGCACGCCGCGCCCGGGCGGGAACTCGGCGCGCCCCATCCGGGGGAACGCCGTGCGGAACAGCGCGTCGCCGTCCATGTGGTCCGGCTGCAGCACCAGGCCGCGCCGCCCGTTGCGCACCTCGGCCACGAGCGGCCACGACGAGCCCCACGTGCTGGTCTCCGACTCCGCGAGGACGAAGTGGTCGTTGCGCCGTGCGGTGCGCACGGCCTCGGTGAGCGCCTGCTCCGCGGGGCCTCCCAGCAGGTCGGCGATGGCCTCGACGACCAGGACGACGGGCGTGCCGTCGATTGGCGCGGCGGTGAGCTGCGGCAGCAGGTCGCGGGCGAGCGACGCGATCTCCTCGGGGGTGCTCGCGGTGCCCGACCAGGCGACCCTCTCGCGCACCGGCGAGCGGCGCGCCCCGACGTAGTACAGCGACGCGTCGGGCAGCGCGCGGCGGAGCGCGTCACCGAGCGCGACGAGCGCGGTCGTCCGCCCGGAGCCCGGCATGCCTGCGAGGAGGAACGTGCCGCGCGGAGCGAACCCGCAGGGAGCGAGCGTGTCGTCGGCGATCCCGAGCACGGGCAGGCCGTCCACGGTGGCCGGCAGGGTGGCTGCTGCGACGAGCGTCGGAAGCCGTTGCACGGGGGGCGTCTGCGGGACCCCGGCCGCGCGCAGGCGGTGCGCGACCGCGCAGATCGCCGTCGACTGCTCGGCGGGTGCGCTGCGGCCGCCCGGGACGGCAACCTGCAGCTCGTCAGCCTCCCCGGCGAACACACCGCGACCCGGGGGCGACTCCGGGCGCAGCACGTCCTTGGGCACGTCGAGCACGCTGTACGCGCTCTCGTCCGCCTGCCGCAGCACGAGGCGCCGTGCGACGCTGCCCGCGAGCGACGTGGGCAGCGCGCCGGGCCGCTCGGCCGACATCGCGACGTGCACGCCAAGCGGCCGCCCCTCGGCGACGAGCCGCTGCAGCACGGACCACGCCCCCGTGCGTCCGGCGTCGGCCTCGTGCGCCTCCCGGAATGCGGCCAGCCCGTCGATCAGCAGCAGCAGCCGCGGCTCGTCCTGCCGTCCGCTCAGCGCGCGGTAGTCGGTGAGGGACCCGGCGCGGACGGCCGCGTAGCGGGTGGCGCGGTCGTCGAGCGCGGCGCGCAGGGTGCGCATCAGGCGTTGCAGCCGCTCGGTGTCCGAGCCGTCGACGACCGAGCCGACGACGGGCAGCTCCTCGAGCATCGCCAGGCCTCCCGACCCCAGGTCCAGGCCGTGGACGTGGACCGGCCCCCCCGCCCCGAGGACGCCGAGCGCCGCGCTGACGGCCAGTGTGCGCAGCGCGGTCGACTTGCCGGACCCGCTCGTCCCGAGCACGACCAACGACCCCTCGGCATCCGGGTCCCACACCCACGGGTGCTGCTCCTGGTGCGCCGGCCGGTCCACGACGCCCAGGACGAGACCGGGCCGTGCCGGGTCGACGACCTCCTCGAGCGCCCGCACGGGCGCGAGCTCGGGCAGCCACGGGCGGCGCGGCGGGGGGATCGCCGCGGTGCGCGCCGCGGCCCGCAACGTGCGCACGGTCCGCTCGAGGTCGGTCGGCCCCTCGTCGTCCGGGAGCGGGACGTCGACCGGAGTCGGGAGGTCCCAGGGCTCGCCCGGACCGAACTCCAGGCTCTCGAGCGCGACGGCGGCGCGCGGCGTCGTCGCGTTCGAGCGCCCACCGGCGTACCCGGCCTGGAAGAGCGCCAGCCGCCCGGGCCCGGTCCGGACCGCCCCCCGGCCGGGGACCGCCGGGTCGAACCCGGCTGCGAGCGGTGTGCCGAGGACGTCCGTCGAATCAGCCTCGTCGGCCATCCGCAGCGCGATGCGCAGGTTCGTGTTGGCGCGCAGGTTGTCCTTGATGACGCCCGCCGGCCGCTGCGTGGCCAGGACGAGGTGCAGACCGAGGGAGCGGCCCCGCTGCGCGACGTCGACGACGCCGTCGACGAACTCGGGCACGTCGGCCGCGAGCGCGGCGAACTCGTCCACGACGATGACGAGCGACGGTGGCGTCTGCGGGTCGCCCGTGCGCTCCAGCGTGAGGAGGTCCTTGACGCCCTTGCGCTGCAGCAGGTGCTCGCGCCGCCGCAGCTCGGCGCGCAAGGAGACGAGCGCGCGCCGCACGAGATGGGGTGACAGGTCGGTGACGAGCCCGACCGCGTGCGGCAGCTCCACGCAGTCGCCGAAGGCCGCGCCGCCCTTGTAGTCGACGAAGAGGAACGTGACCCGGTCAGGGCTGTGCGCCGTCGCCAGGCCCAGGACCCACGACTGCAGGAACTCGCTCTTGCCGGACCCCGTCGTCCCGCCGACGAGCGCATGCGGTCCCTGCGTGCGCAGGTCGAGCACGAACTGACCGGTCGCGCCCTGCCCGACGACGGCCCGCAGACCGGCGTCCCCCCGGCGCCGCACGGCGGGACCGGTCCGCGCCAGGACGGAACCGGTCTCGTGCCAGCGCTCGACGACCGCTCCGGGGTCGTCGGCGACCTCCGGCCCGAGCAGGCTCAGCTGCCCGACGGCGCGCGGCAGGTCCGACTCGTCGACGACCGGCGTCCCGTCGTCCACGACGGCGGCGAGGCGGCGCGCGAGGTCCGTCGCCGCGGGCACGTCGACGCGCTCGCACGTGACGGCGTCCCACCGGCCGTCACGTGTCCTGCCCACCCGTCCCCCGGTGTCGTCGACCGCGAGGAAGGCGCGGCACGCGGCGGGCAGCGCCTCGACCTGCGCCGCGCACCACAGCACGTGCACGCCGACGCCCGGGCCGTCCTCGGCGAGGCGGACCAGCCGCCCGCGCTCGGCCTGCGCGTCGTCCTCGACGACGAGGAGCACGGCGGGCTCGGCCGCCTCGCCGTGCCGCCCGAGGGCCTGCCGTGCCGCGACCAGCTCCTCGAGCGCCGTGACGACCCGGGTGGACGTCATCGGGTCGGCCGCCAGGTGGGGACCCGTCAGCGGGCTGTGCGGGGAGGCGACGTGCGGCAGCCACTTGAGCCAGTCCCACCGGTCCCGGCTGGACGACGACGCCACACCCGTGACGACGAGCTCGGAGGGCGCGTGCAGGCAGACCAGCTGAGCGAGGAGGGCCCGCGCGACGTCGTCCACCTGCGCGCGCGGACCGGCGACACCCACTGACCCGACGTCTCGCAGCGCGACCTCGACGGGCACGCCGTGCACGTCGGCGAACCGGTCGCGCAGCTGTTCCACCAGCGCCCAGTGCTCGGCGCTCGCTCGTCCGCGGGGAGGGAGCCGCAACGTCGTGCGGGACGTCGACGTGCCGACGCCCAGCCGCAGGGCCAGGAAGGCGGGCTCGCCGGGGCGCCGCGACCACAGCACGGGGCCGAGGTCACGAGCGGCGCGGACCGCCTGCCCGGTCGAGGGCAGCTCGCCCAGGCGAGCCAGCCGCTCCTTCTGCAGGTCCGCCGTCAGGTCCGCGTCGAGCGCGTCGAGCGACGTCCGGAACGCCGCGGTCTCCTCCTTGAGCCGCCGCCGCTCCGTGAACCGCTTGTCGACCCAGCCCGCGACGAGCAGTAGAGGGCTCAGGGCGAGGAACACGAGCGTCGTGGCGCGGGGCATGATCGCGTAGAGCACCGCGCCCATGACGACCGGGGCGGCCAGCGCCACCGCGGGGAAGCGTCCGGGCCGCGCCGGCTCGGGGGGTGCGGGCGCCTCCACGGTCCGCTCGGGGTGCACCGGCACGACCCGCGGGGACCGGTTGAACGCCACGACCGCCGACCCGTCGCCGGAGCCGTCCGCCGGCCGCACGCGCGTGAGCGTGAAGATGGTCTCGCCGAGCACCACGTAGTCCCGCGGCCCCACGACCGCACGCTCGACCCGGCCCCACCCGATGACGACCCCGTTCGACGACCCGGCGTCCACCACCTCGACTGCGTCACCGACGACCACCCGCGCGTGCGTCGTGGAGACGGTCGCGTCGGTGAGCCGCACGTCGCAGTGCCGTCCGCGCCCGACCGTCGTCGTGCCGCGCGGCAGGTGGACCTCGAGGCCGGCGTCCGGGCCGCTGACCACCGTCAGGCGGGCGTGCGCGTCCTGGGGCGCGACGCCCGTGCCGGACGGCTCGTCGACGACCGGCGTCAGGCCGACCGTCGAGCCTGCGCGCAGGCCCGCCTCGGCGAGGCCGGCGCGAGACGCCAGAGTGCGCGGCGCCCCGCCGTCCGGCGGGGAGAGCGCGAGGGTGACGGGGCCCGAGATGATCCGCCCGGCGACCGCCTCGGCCCGCACGAACGTGTCGGCGACGTCCGCGACCGTCGCGCCCGCGTCCGCGGTCACGACGACGTCCACCTCGACGGTGCGGTCCGTCACCGGGCGTCGGTACGTCAGTCGGGTCCGCACGTCGCTCCCTCGCTGGTCGGTCGGTGCTCGTCGACCGGAGGACGTCGGAGCGCGCCGAGGGTAGCGAGAAACGAGGGCCGGGTGTCCGGTTCGTCCACATCCCTCCCCGACGACCCTTGTGCGCACGCGCCCGTGCCTCGACGATGGCCCCGTGGCCCGCTCGACTGCCGACCTCGCCGCCTGGGACCGGTCCGCGCGGACGTACGCCTCGACGGTGGGCGGCCCCGACGACTCGTTCCGGCGCAGGTTCGAGCCGTTCCTCGACCGGTGGCTGCCCGCAGGCAACCCCCACGTGCTCGACCTCGGCTGCGGCCACGGGTGGCTCGCGGCATCGCTCGCGGCGCGTGGCGCGCAGGTGGTCGGTGTGGACGGCAGCGCCGAGCTCGTCGCCCGCGCGCGGGCCGACCACCCGGGCGTGCGGTTCGAGGTGGCCGACCTGACCGCGGGCCTCCCGGACGGCCTGCCGGACCACGCGGACGTGGCCGTGAGCCACATGGTGCTCATGGACCTGCCGGAGCTCGACCGGCTGCTGGCCGACGTCGCCGCCCGGCTCACCGACGACGGCGTGCTCGTCGCGTCGATCCTGCACCCCGCGTTCTTCCGCCAGCAGCCGGTGTACGACGCGCAGCGGCATCGGCGCGTCACCGGCTACCTCGGGCACGAGGAGTGGTGGATCGACGACTTCGGCGGGCACCGTCACTACCACCGGCCCCTCGCCTGGTACGTCCACCGCCTGCGCGACGCCGGCCTGGCGGTCGTGGACCTGGACGAGCCGCCGTCCCTCCCCCACCACCGCGCCCCGCAGGACGCGTGGACCGACGACGAGCGCTGGTTCGCCACGATCCCCACCATGCTGTCGTTCGCGGCACGTCGGATCTGAGGCCGGCACGCTCGACCGCCTCGACGGATGCTGCGCCAGAATGACGTCATGACCGACACGCTGTGGATGACCGGCGACGACGCCGCGGACCGGCTGCTGGACGACGACCCGTTCGCGCTCCTCGTCGGCATGCTCCTCGACCAGCAGGTGCCGATGGAGACCGCCTTCGCGGGGCCGGCAAAGATCGCCGACCGCATGGGCGGCTGGGACGTGCACCGCATCGCCGAGGCCGACTCCGAGCAGTTCGCCGCGCTGTGCGCCACGCCGCCCGCCGTGCACCGCTACCCCGGTTCGATGGCCGGTCGGATCCAGGCCGTCGCGCGGGCCGTCGTCGACGAGTACGACGGTGACGTCACGCGGATCTGGACGGACGGCGACCCCGACGGGCCGACCGTCCTGCGGCGCCTCAAGGCGCTGCCCGGCTTCGGCGACCAGAAGGCCCGCATCTTCCTCGCGCTGCTCGGCAAGCAGCGCGGCGTACAGCCCGCGGGCTGGCGTGAGGCCGCCGGTGCCTACGGCGACGACGCGTTCCGGTCGATCGCGGACGTCCGCGACGCCGCATCGCTGGGCAAGGTCCGCGAGACGAAGCGCGCCGCGAAGGCCGCCGCGAAGGCGGCCCGCTGACCTGCGCCTCCGAGCGGTCGCCTGGTTCCGCCCGACGACCGAGCGCAGAACCATCCGCGAGACCGACGCGCCACCACCGGCGTGACCGCCACGATGGGCGGCATGACGACGACGCCCCCCTCCTCGTTGCCGCACGCCGCGCCGGTCCCCCTGCCGGCGCCCGCGCACGCGCCGGTCGTGCCCGTCCCGGTCGAGCGCAGGGCGGTGGCACCGGACGTCGCGCGGGGCCTCGCGCTGCTCGGCATCGCGATCGCCAACGCGGTCGTGCACCTCTCGGGCGGTGTGGTCGGCCTGGGCATGCGGCCGGTCGACTCGTCCGGGCTCGACCGCGCCGTCGACGGCGTGGTCTCCCTGCTGATCGACCGCCGCACCATGCCGATGTTCGCGCTGCTGTACGGGTACGGGATCGGCGTCGTCGTGCGCCGGCGGGCCGCGGCGTGGGTGCCGTGGCCGGCGTGCCGTGCGGACCTGCTGCGCCGCGCGGCCGTGCTCGTCGCGTTCGGCGCCGTGCATCTCGTCCTGCTGTTCGAGGGTGACATCCTCGGCGCGTACGGCCTGGCGGGTCTGGTGGCGGTCCTGTTCGTGCGTGCCTCGGACCGGACGCTGCTGGTGACGACCGCACTGCTCCTGGCGGTCAGCGGGCTCCTCGGCGGTGCGTTGGGCGGCGCGGTCGTCCTCAAGGACGTCTTCGAGATGGGCGCCCTGACCGTCCCGTCCGTCGAGTCGCCCCTGTTCGCGATGGGCCTGCGCGCGATGAGCGGCTTCGTCGGCGCACCGCTCGGTGCCGTCATCGCGCTGCCGCTCGTCCTGCTCGGGCTGTGGGCCGCCCGGCGCGAGATCCTCGAGCGCCCCGCGGACCACGTCCGCCTGCTGCGCCGCACGGCCGTCGTGGGCCTGACGGTCAGCGTCCTCGGTGCCGTGCCGTTCGCGACCGCCGTCGCGCGGCTGCGGGACCCGTCGGTGCTCGACGCGTTCGGCTCGGCGATGCTGCACGAGCTCACGGGTGCCGCAGGTGGGGTCGCGTTCGCCGCGCTGGTCGGCTGGGCCGTCGCCGCCCGCGGCACGACGCTCGCGACCCTCGGACCGGTGGGCCGCGCCCTGCGCGCGGTGGGCACGCGGTCGCTGACCTGCTACCTGCTGCAGTCGGTGCTGTTCGTCCTGCCGCTCGCCCCGTGGGCCGGCGGGCTCGGGGTCCACCTCGGCTCGGCGCAGGTGGTCGCGTGGGCCGTCGGGGTGTGGCTGGTCACGGTCGCGGTCGCGGTGACGCTGGAGGCGGCCGGGCGCCGGGGTCCGGCGGAGTCGCTCTACCGGCGGCTCGTGTACCGGCGGACGCCGGCGGGAGGCGTCACGCAGCCTCCCGCCTGACCTGGAGGAACCACCCGAGGCCGAACGGCACGACGTACCAGAGCAGGAGGGAGGTGAGGACGGCGCCCGGTGCCGTTTCGGTACCTCCGAGCGCTGCCTGCACGGTCCCGCACGTCAGCCACTGCGCCCGGTCGCCCAACGCCACCCACAGCAGGGGATCGACGACGGCGGGGATGACGATCACCGCGACGACCGCCGCCGCGGTCCACCTCAGGAGCGCACCCCAGGCCAGGCCCAGGTAGATCCCCGAGCCGGTGGCCAGGAGCATCGCCAGCATCTCGTCGTCGAACGCCCCGAAGTCCACGGGCAGGCCCCGCAGGCTGAGCGCGAGCACTCCGACGAGCACGAAGGTCACGAAGGTCGCCGCGATCGTCGCGACCGCCAGCAGCGTCGTCGCCACCACCTTCGCGGCGAGGACGCGCGAGCGTCGTGGCACGAGCCAGAAGGTCACGAGCGCGGTGCGCTGGCTCCACTCCGAGGTCATGGTCATCACGCCGATGATCGGCATCACGACGCCGACGAGGGCGGCCGGCAGCACCGCGAGCTCGAGCGACGGCTCCGCCGACAGCACCAGGACGAGCAGCAGTCCGAGACCGCTCAGCCCGACGGGGATCGCGAGCGTCGCGCGAGCGGCTCGGGTGTCGACGCTCTTGCGCAGCTCGACGGCGACCAGCCGGCGGAACGGGATGGTGGTGACAACCTCGTCCCGCCGGAGGTCGGAGCTCACGGTCGTGGCCGCTGTCATCGCAGGTGCTCCTCGTCCGTTCCCCAGGAGGCGAGATCCAGCCCTCGGCGTGCCCGGAACTCGCCCTCCGTCAGCGCGAGCACCGCGTCGGCTAGCTCGCGTGACGTCGGGCGGAGCTCCAGGAGCACCGCGCCGGTCGCAGCCGCGATCTCGCCGATGCGCCGGGTCGAGGCGTGGGCGACGAGTGCGCCACCTTCCGCCCGGGCTTCGACGCCCGCCGCGAGGAGCGCCGTCAGCAGCTGTTCGTCATCCGTCGAGCGGCACAGCGCGGTCTCGGTCGACATCACGACGTGGGCCAACGGGGCGTCCTGCACGATGCGGCCACGATCGATGACGACCACGCGCTCGACCAGCGTGCTGACCTCGGCCATGAGGTGGCTCGACACCAGGACGCCACCCCCGTCGGCGGCGAACCCCCGGACGACGTCCTTGACCCAGCTGATGCCCTCGGTGTCGAGGCCGTTGAGCGGCTCGTCCAGCACCAGGTAGCGCGGACGACCCACGAGGGCCACGGCCAGTGCGAGCCGTTGGCGCATCCCCAAGGAGAGCGCACCGCTGCGGCGACGGGCCACGGCGCCGAGCCCGACGGCCTCGAGCATCACCGGGACCCGATGGCGCGGCGCGCCGATCGTCTGCGCGACGAGCGAGAGGTTCTCCTGGACGGTTCGGCCCCGGTGGACCGCCGAGGCGTCCAGGAGGACACCGATCACCCGGCCGGCGTTCGGCAGACGGTGGACGGGGGTGCCGTCCACGAGTGCGACGCCGGCGTCGGGGCGGCCCAGACCGCAGAGCATGCGCAGGGTCGTCGACTTGCCCGCGCCGTTGGGACCGAGGAACCCGACGACCTGACCCGGCAGGACCTCGAACGAGACGTCGTCGACGACCGTACGGCTCCCGTACCGGCGTGTCAGGCCGGACGCATGCAGTCCCTGCGACGCCGAGCGCGAGGACCCGCCGGCTGACGTCAGCGACGTCGAGGTCCCCTCGCCCACGGCACCTCCAGCGCGTCCATGCCCCGTCGCGCCGGTGCGGCGAGCGACCGCCGCAACCCTGGCAGCCCGGCAACTCACCGACCAGCGCATCCTGCATGGCGGACAGATGGGAGATTCCCGGCCGGTGTCGCGCTCCGGGGCCGGCGCCGTGCGCATCCGGTCGATCGCGCGCGCGACGCTCCCCCGCAGGTGCCCGTCAGGACGGGCGTCCCGCGTCCTCCTGCCGGTCGAGGACCCCGAGCAGCCACCCCGGCCCCACGACCGCGGCGCCGCCGAGGCGGGCACGCAACCCCCGGTCGGCTGTGACGACCACGGCCCGGGCACCGGCCGCCCGCGCCCGGACGACGACCTCCGCGTCGCCGTCGCGCGGCGCGAGGTGCACGGCGAGTCCGGGCACACCGGGATCGGTCGCCGCCCGCGCCTGCCCCTCGAGGACGACGTCGACCTGCAGCACCCGCACACCGGTGCCGTCCGGCAGCGAGGTGGTCACGTCGACGAGGGCACCGAGACGCCCGAGCAGCCGCGTCGCCGCGCCGGTGCGGTCCCGCCACCACCCGTCGGGCCGTGAGCCCACCACGTTCGCGGCGTCGACGACGAGCACGACCTCCCGCGTGGCTGCGGCGTCGGCGCGTGCCGTCGGACGCGGTCCCGGCTCCTCCACGCTCAGCGCCCGGGACGCTCGAGCGCGTCCTTCCACCCCTGCGCGTACGCCTCGGCGGAGCCCTGGTGGAACATGTCGTCGGGCCCCGTGCGCACCAGGACGCGGGCCCCGGGTCCGTCGTCGTCGGTGACCACGTGCCCCACCCCCCGCACCACGGCCACCGGACGCCCCGACGCCTTGCCCTTGACCAGCTCGGCAGCGCTCGCGATCTCGTCGGCGACCGCCGCCACGGTCATCGTCAGGGGCCGCCCGAAGGTGTCCACCTGGCCGCGCAGGTCGTCGAGGACCTCGACGCCGGCAGCGCCGATCGCCAGGTCCGTGACCCCATGGCGCCACGGGCGTCCCGCCGTGTCGGTCACGATGACCCCGACCCGCACGCCGAACGCGGCGGCCAGCCCGGCCCGCAGGGCCCGCGCCGACCGGTCGGGGTCGAGCGGCAGCAGCAGGACCGTGCCCTCGGGCGTGTTCGACGCGTCCACGCCGGCGGCGGCCATCACCAGGCCGAGGTGGTTCTCGACGATGCGCGTGACACCGCCAGGGTGCTCACGCGTCGCGACGACCCGCACGGTCTGCTCGGTGATCGCCCGTTCACGGTCGTCGGCGGCGACCACGCGCCCCTCGGCCTTCGACACGACCTTGCTCGTGACGACCACCACGTCCCCGTCGGCGAGCGCGTGCCCCGGGTCGGCTGCGGCGTCCGCCCGCAGGGACGCGACGAGCAGCGCGACCAGGTCGTCGCCCGGGACGACCTCGCGGATGCCGTCGGGCGCCCAGACGCGCAGCTCGCCCACGGTCATCGCGCGAGCTGGGGCAGCACGTCGCGGCCGAAGACCTCGATCCACTCGCGCTGGTTGCGGCCGACGTTGTGCAGGTAGATCCGGTCGAACCCGAGGTCGACGTACTTCTGGATCTCCGCGCGGTGCACGTCCGGGTCGGACGAGATGACCATGCGGCCCTCGAAGTCCTCGGGACGCACGAGCTTGGCCATCTGCTCGAAGTCGAACGGCGAGCGGATGTCGGCCTTGGGGAACTTCATGCCGCCGTTGGGCCACTCGTGCATCGCGTTGGCGAGCGCCTCCTCGTCGGTCGGCGCCCACGACAGGTGCAGCTGCAGCACCTTGGGCATCGCGTCGGGGTCCTTGCCGGCCTCCCGCGCACCCTCGGCGAACTTCCCGAAGAGCCCGGCGATCTTCTCGAGCGGCGCGCCGACCGTGATGATGCCGTCGGCGTGCCGGCCGGTGCGCTTGGCCGTGACGGGTCCCGCGGTCGCCACGAGGATCTCGGGCGCCACCTCGGGCATCGTCCACAGGCGCGTCGACTCGAGCTTGTAGAAGGTGCCCGAGTGCTTGACGTCCTTGCCTGCCAGGGAGGCCGAGAACAGCTTGTTGATGATGTCGATGGCCTCGAACATGCGGTTGATGCGCTCGGGCGCCTCGGGCCAGTAGCCGGCCACGACGTGCTCGTTGAGCGCCTCGCCCGAGCCCAGCCCGAGCCAGTGCCGTCCCGGGTACATCGCCGCGAGCGTCGCCGAGGCCTGCGCGACCATCGCCGGGTGCCAGCGGAACGTCGGGGCGGTGACGCCCGGCCCCATGTCCCCGGTGGTGCGCTCGCCGACGGCCGTGAGCACGTTCCACACGAACGACGACTGCCCCTGGGCGGGCACCCACGGCGCGAAGTGGTCCGCAGCCATGACGCCGGAGAACCCGTGCTGCTCGGCGTACGCCGAGAGCTCCACAGCCTCACGAGGGTGGAACTGCTCCAGCATGGCCGCGTACCCGACCGTCAGACCTGCCACGTGATGCGCCTCCCCGAGTGCTCGTCCCTGCCGACCGAGCCTAGCCCCGCGCCTGCGCAGGGCGCCCGGCCGGGCGTCAGCGCACGACGAGCGCGGGGTGCCGCGGGTCGTCGACGCGCGCGACGACGTCCGCGACGTCCTGCGGGCCGACCTCCTGCTCGTAGCGCGCGAACGCGGGAAGCTGCCACGCGCGGTCGGGCCCGAGCCGGCGCGCGAGCGTCGCGGGGCGCACGGTCAGGTGCACCGTGAGCTCGGCGTCGAACCACCGTCCCAGCAGCAGCTCGCCGTCGAGGACCAGGACCGCGCCCTCGGCCGCGCGCCTGCGGGGAGCACGCGTCGCCCGGTCGCGCTCGGGGTCCCACAGCGTCGGCAGGTAGGTCCCGTCGACGCCGAACGGGTCCAGCACCTCGCGCGCGAGCGCACGGGCGTCCAGGCGGTCCTCGAGGTACGCGTCCGGGTCCTCGCGGCCGTGCTCGTACCGCAGCGACGCCGGGCGCAGGAAGTCGTCGGCGTGCACGCGCACGACGTCGCGTCCCGCGGCACGCAGCGGCTCGACGAGCGCGTCCGCCAGCACCACGCCTGCACCGAGGGCAGCGGCCGCGTCGACGACGACCCTGCGCCTGCCGGGGGCGGCCAGCACCCGGTCGACGACGTGGGCAGCCAGCGCGGCCGGGGTCGTCGGGCTCACGTGCACGACATCACCCCATCACGTCCCGCGTCGTGCAGCCCGGGTCACGCGGAACCCGGCGTGGGAGCGGGCGTGCCCGTCGCCGACCGTCAGACGGGCTCGGCCGCGCGCTCGGGCGCGGGCTCGGGAGGGAGCACCGCCACCGCCGGTGGCGGTGCGGCCCCACGGCGCACGTCGCGGTCGGCACCCGTGCGCACCAGCGCCACGCCGGCGACGACGAGCAGGGCGCCCAGCCCCTGGACGAGCAGCGGCTGCTCCCCCAGCAGCACCCAGGCCAGCAGGACGGCCAGGAGGACCTCCGAGAGCGCCAGGAACGACGCGAGCCGCTCCCCCAGCAGCCGCACGGACACCGCGGACACCCCGTACGCGAAGGCCGTCGGGACAGCGCCGACGACGAGCAGCGGGACCGCCCAGTGCACCTGCGCGCCCAGCAGGTCGACCCGGACGTCGGGCGCTTCGACGGGGAGCAGGCCCACAGCGGCGAGCGTCCCGACGACGAGCGCACCGACCAGCATCGCCGCGCCGGCCAGGCTCACCGGCGGCAGCGTGATGGGGCGCGCGGTGAGCGCGAAGTACCCCGCGTTGCCGATGGCGGCACCGAACGCGAAGGCCAGGCCGAGCGGGTCGAGCTGCAGCGTGCCGGTGACGTCGAGCACGAGCACGAGGCCACCTGTCGCGAGCGCGGCGCCCACGAGGGTCGCGCGGGCGGGCGTCCGTCCCGTCCGCACCCAGCCCCAGAGCAGCAGGAGCAGGGGCCCCGTGTACTCGACGAGCAGGGCGACGGCCACGGGCAGCCGCTCGACCGCGAAGAAGTAGAGCGTCGAGGCGCCGGCCACGCCGAGGATCCCCAGGCCGACGACGGTGGCCCAGTCGGTCCGCAGCGCGGTCCAGCGCCCCCGCAGCGCCCACACCGCCGGCCCGGCGAGCAGCACCGCGCCGATGGCCAGGCGGACGACGATCGCCGCCCCCGGGCTCCAGCCCGCGGCGAGCAGCGGCTTGACCACGGGCCCGCTCGTGGCGAAGGCGAGCGCGGCGACGAGCCCCGCGACGATCCCGGCACTGCGCGCACCCGAGGTCTGCACCCGTGACTCCTGCGGCTCGACCCGTCGGCCACGTGGCACGCGGTCCGCGACGGGTGGTGGGACAGCGACCGGCGGCAACTGCGGGCCGGGACCGCTGTCAGGAGTCAGATGCTCCTATGCTCATGACGCTAGAGCGGCAACGCGACAGGAGTCAATGTGGTTTTCGCTCGTGACACCGAGATGAACCTGCTCGCCGCCGCCGAGCTGGTGAACACGTCGCGGCGCCGCGACGGCCACGACGCCCTGAGCACCGTCGCCGACCTGGACGCGTACTTCACGCGCTGGGGCTACACCGGCCGTCACGACCGCGACGACGCGGAGGTCGCGCAGGTGCGCGCGGCCCGCGACCGCATCGCCCGGTTGTGGGACGTCCAGCGCGACGAGGCGGCGGAGCTCGTCAACGCGATGCTGCACGAGGCCGACGCGGTCCCGCGCCTGGTCCGGCACGACGCGGTGGACTGGCACCTGCACGCCACGGTCCCGGACGCCGCGCTCGCGAGCGTCATCGTCGTCGAGACCGCGATGGGTGTCGCCGACGTCGTGCGGTCCGACGAGTACGCGCGCATGAGCCTGTGCGCGGGCGAGGGCTGCCGCGCGGTGCTGGTGGACCTCTCCCGCAACCGCTCGCGGCGGTTCTGCGACGTCAACTCCTGCGGCAACCGCGCTCACGTCGCCGCCTACCGCGCACGGCGCGCCATCCCCGGATAGGGCCGCCCGGGCGGCTCGCACGTGCACTGGCGGGGGTGTCGATCTGGGAGGATGGGTGACCATGAGCGACCAGACCCCCCGCACCGATACCCCGACGAGCGCCACCGCCGCCCGCCAGGTACCGGACAAGGTCTCGGTCGACGGACTCGAGGACCGCTGGTCGCGGACGTGGGCCGAGCAGGACACGTACACGTTCGACCGCACGGCCGAGCGTGAGCAGGTCTACTCGATCGACACCCCGCCCCCCACGGTCTCCGGCTCGCTGCACGTCGGTCACGTGTTCTCGTACACCCACACCGACGTGGTCGCGCGCTTCCAGCGCATGCGCGGCCGCGAGGTGATGTACCCGATGGGCTGGGACGACAACGGGCTGCCGACCGAGCGTCGCGTGCAGAACTACTACGGCGTGCGCTGCGACCCGTCGCTCCCGTACGTCGAGGGCTTCGTGCCGCCGCACAACGGCACCGACGGCAAGGCCGTCAAGCCGGGCGACCAGGTGCCGGTGTCGCGCCGCAACTTCATCGAGCTGTGCGAGCGGTTGTCCGCCGAGGACGAGCTCCAGTTCGAGGCGCTGTGGCGCCGTCTGGGGCTCTCCGTCGACTGGTCGATGACGTACCAGACCATCGGCGCGAAGGCCCGCGCGGTGTCGCAGCGCGCGTTCCTGCGCAACCTCGGTCGCGGCGAGGCGTACCAGGCCGAGGCGCCCGGCCTGTGGGACGTGACGTTCCAGACGGCCGTCGCGCAGGCCGAGCTCGAGGCCCGCGACTACCCCGGTGCGTTCCACAAGGTCGCGTTCCACCGCCCCGACGGTGAGCAGGTCGTCATCGAGACGACGCGCCCGGAGCTGCTGCCCGCGTGCGTCGCCCTCATCGCGCACCCCGACGACGAGCGGTACCAGCACCTGTTCGGGACGACGGTGACCAGCCCGCTGTTCGGCGTCGAGCTGCCCGTGCTCGCGCACCCCGCCGCCGAGCCCGACAAGGGCGCGGGCATCGCGATGTGCTGCACCTTCGGCGACCTGACCGACGTGCAGTGGTGGCGCGAGCTGCGCCTGCCGACGCGCTCGGTCATGGGGCGCGACGGCCGCATCCTGCGGGACACGCCGGAGTGGCTGACGTCCGACGCGGGCCGCGCGGTCTACGGCGACATCGCCGGCAAGACGACGTTCAGCGCGCGCGAGGCCGTCGTCGCCGGGCTCCGGGAGTCGGGCGACCTGCTGGGCGAGCCGGTCCCGACGCAGCGCAAGGCCAACTTCTACGAGAAGGGCGACAAGCCCCTCGAGATCGTCACGAGCCGCCAGTGGTACATCCGCAACGGCGGTCGCGACGAGGGCCTGCGCGACGAGCTGCTCGCCCGCGGCCAGGAGCTCGCGTTCCACCCCGACTTCATGCGCGTCCGGTACGACAACTGGGTCGGCGGCCTCAACGGCGACTGGCTGGTCTCGCGCCAGCGCTTCTTCGGCGTGCCGATCCCCGTCTGGTACCCGCTGGACGAGCAGGGCGAGCCGCAGTACGACTCCCCGCTCGTGCCGGACGAGGCCGCACTGCCGGTCGACCCGTCGAGCGACGTCCCGGCCGGCTACACCGCCGACCAGCGCGGCGTGCCGGGCGGGTTCGTCGGCGACCCCGACATCATGGACACGTGGGCGACGAGCTCGCTGACCCCGCAGATCGTGTGCGGCTGGCTCGACGACCCGGACCTGTTCGCGCGGACGTTCCCGATGGACCTGCGCCCGCAGGGGCAGGACATCATCCGCACCTGGCTCTTCTCGTCGGTGGTGCGCGCGCACCTGGAGTCCGGCTCGCTGCCGTGGAAGCACGCGGCGATCAGCGGCTGGATCCTCGACCCCGACCGCAAGAAGATGAGCAAGTCCAAGGGCAACGTCGTCACGCCCATGGGCCTGCTGGAGGAGCACGGCTCGGACGCGGTGCGCTACTGGGCGGCCAGTGCCCGGCTGGGCACCGACGCGGCGTTCGAGGTCGGCCAGATGAAGATCGGCCGCCGCCTGGCCATCAAGGTCCTCAACGCGAGCAAGTTCGTGCTGTCGTTCGGACCCGCGGACGAGCCGGTGTCGCTGGACCCCGCGCTCGTGACCGAGCCGCTCGACCGGGCGATGCTCGCCGGCCTCGCGGCCGTCGTCGACCAGGCGACCGCCGCCCTCGAGGGCTACGACCACACCCGCGCCCTGGAGCTCACGGAGACGTTCTTCTGGACGTTCTGCGACGACTACCTCGAGCTGGTCAAGGACCGCGCGTACGGTGCGGGCGCCTCGGACGCGGAGGTCACGTCCGCGACGGCCTCGGCACGCGCGGCGCTCGGACTGGCCCTCGACACGCTGCTGCGCCTGTTCGCGCCCGTGCTGCCGTACGCGACCGAGGAGGTCTGGTCGTGGTGGCGCGAGGGCACGGTGCACCGTGCGCCGTGGCCGACGAGCGACACGCTGCGTGCGGCGGCCGGCGACGCCGACCCGGGTCTCGTCGCGGGTGCGGGCGCCGCGCTCGCGGCCCTGCGCAAGGTCAAGTCCGAGGCGAAGGTGTCCATGCGCACGCCGGTCGAGCACGCCGTCCTCGAGGTGCCGGATGCCCTGCGCGCCGGTGTCGAGGCTGCACTCGACGACGTCCGCAACGCGGGCCGCGCGACCGGGACGCTCGAGATCGCGTCCGGGACGGGCGAGACCGTCGTGGCCCGGGACGCGCGCCTCGGGGAGGCCGTGGCCCGGTGACCCGCCGCCTGGCGCACGGCTCGCGCCGAGCAGGGCGCGGCCCCGCCCGGGCGTGCGCGAGCACGCCGTGCAGGGTCGGGACGGAGGTCCCTGGTGACCCCGCAACGGATAGGAATGATGAGTAGCGTATAGTTATGCGCGCACTGCTCCGCTCGGAAGGACCCCCCATGCGCCACCCCCTGCCCGTCAGCGCCCTGGCCGCTGTCGCACTGCTCGCCCTGACCGCCTGCTCCAGCGGGAACGACACGGCCGGCGACGACGGCGAGCTCGCGCTCGTGAACGACGGCACCCTGACCGTCTGCACGAACCCGCCGTTCGAGCCGTTCGAGTACGAGGAGGACGGCGAGATCGTCGGCCTCGACATGGCCATCACCGGTGAGATCGCCGCGGACCTGGGCGTCGAGTTGCGACCGCTCAACACGGGCTTCGACGCGATCGAGTCCGGCGCGGCGCTGAACGCACGCCAGTGCGACATCGCGGCGTCGGCGCTCACGATCAACGAGGCCCGCGAGAAGAACGTCGACTTCACCGACGCGTACTTCGACGCCGACCAGGGTGTGCTGGTCGCCTCCGGGTCGACCGTGACGGACGAGGCGGGCCTCGAGGGCGCGAAGATCGGCGTCCAGCAGGCCACGACCGGCGCCACGTGGGTCGACGAGCAGGGCCTCGAGGGCGTCCAGTTCGAGGACCTCGGCCTGCAGATCCAGTCGCTGCGCAACGGCCAGGTCGACGTCGTCATGAACGACGTCACCGTGCTCGAGGCGTACGCGGGCGACGGGCTCGAGATCGCGTTCGTCGTGCCGACCGGCGAGCAGTACGGCCTCGCGGTCCGCACCGGCAACACGGCCCTCCTCGACGCCGCGAACGCGACGCTCGAGCGGATCACGCAGGACGGCACGTACGACGAGCTCGTGGCCGAGTACTTCGGCACGGGCGAGCCGACGGCCGAGCCCACCGACTGATGTCGGTCGACCTCTCCGCGGCTGCCGGCCGGGCTCGCATGAGCCCGCGCCGGCGCGCCCGGGTGTCGCGGGGCGTGCAGTACGTCGTGCTGCTCGCCGTCCTCGTGCTGCTGCTGTCGACGGCGGACTGGAGCACAGTCGGCGAGACGATCTTCAACCCGGCCGCCGCCGGCGAGATGCTCGACCGGCTCCCCCGCGCGTTCCTCAACACCGTGACGTACACGCTCGCCGCGTTCGCGGTCGGGCTGAGCCTCGGCACCGTGCTCGCCCTGATGCGTCTGTCGTCGGTCGCGCCGTACCGCTGGATCTCGACGACATACGTCGAGTTCTTCCGCGGCATCCCGGCGCTGCTCGTCGTGATCGCCGTCGGGTACGCCGTGCCGATCGCGTTCGGCATCGCCCTGACGTCCATCATCGCGATCGCCGCCATCGCGCTGGGCTCGGTGTCCGCCGCCTACATCTCGGAGACCATCCGCGCGGGCATCCAGGCGGTCCCCCGCGGGCAGGTCGAGGCCGCACGGTCCCTCGGGATGTCGCACACCCGCACGATGCTCCAGGTCGTGCTCCCCCAGGCGTTCCGCACCGTGATGCCGCCCCTGACCAACGAGGTCCTGCTGCTGACGAAGGACACGTCGCTGCTCTTCGTGCTCGGTCAGACGCCGGCGTACTTCGAGCTGACCAAGGTCGGGCGTGACGCGCTGTCGACGGCGTCGGGCGGGCTCACGGGCCTGTTCGTCGTCGGTGCCTGCTACCTCGTCATCACCATCCCGCTCGGCATCGTCGCCCGCAGGCTCGAGCGCCGCACAGGAGGACACGCATGAGCGCCGACCCCGCACGGCCCGTCGTCCGGGTCCGGGACCTGCACAAGTCGTTCGGCGAGCACGAGGTGCTCCGGGGCATCGACCTCGACGTCCAGGCGGGTGAGGTCGTCTGCGTGATCGGCCCGTCCGGGTCGGGCAAGTCGACGCTGCTGCGCTGCGTGAACCTGCTCGAGCAGCCCACGTCGGGCAGCATCGAGCTGCTCGGCGCCGAGGTCACCGACCCCGACGTCGACATCGACCGCGTCCGCACGCACGTCGGCATGGTCTTCCAGCAGTTCAACCTGTTCAGCCACAAGACCGTGCTCGAGAACTGCACCATGGCGCAGCGCACCGTGCTGCGCCGCTCGCGCGCGGAGGCCGAGCGCGTCGCGCTCGCCAACCTCGAGCGCGTCGGCCTCGCCGAGCGGCCGGACGCGATGCCCGCACAGCTCTCGGGTGGGCAGCAGCAGCGCGTCGCGATCGCCCGCGCGCTGTCGATGGACCCGCAGCTCATGCTCTTCGACGAGCCGACGTCCGCCCTCGACCCGGAGCTCGTCGGCGACGTCCTCGGCGTCATGCGGGACCTCGCGGACGGCGGCATGACGATGCTCGTGGTCACCCACGAGATGGCGTTCGCGCGCGAGGTCGGCGACCGCGTCGTCTTCATGGACGAGGGCTCGGTCGTCGAGACCGGACCTGCCGACCAGGTGATCGGCGCACCCCGTGAGGAGCGCACCCGCACGTTCCTGCAGCGGGTGCTCGATCCCACACACCAGTCCCCCACGAGGTGAACGTCGCGGCGCTACTGTCGTGACGTCCCCCTGCACAGGAGTTACGTCACATGTCCGAGTTCACGTCCCCCGCCCTCGTCGCGCCCGATCCCGCGGCGTCGATCTGCACCATGCTGGCCGCCCGGCTCGCGCGCGACCCGAAGGGCGTGCTCGCCGAGCGCCAGACCGGCCTCGGCGGGACCTGGCAGCCCGTGACGGTCGCTGCCTTCGTGGCTGAGGTGCGCGCGCTCGCGAAGGGCCTGGTCGCCGCCGGGGTCGAGCCCGGCGACCGCGTCGCGATCATGTCCCGCACGCGCTACGAGTGGACGCTCGTCGACTTCGCCATCTGGATGGCCGGGGCCGTCGGCGTGCCGGTCTACGAGACGTCGTCGGCCGAGCAGGTCCGCTGGATCGCGTCGGACTCCGGCGTGCGACTGGCCATCGTCGAGACGCCCGCGCACGCCGCCGTCATCGCGCAGGTGCGCGGCGACCTGCCCGGCCTCACCGAGGTCCTCGTGATCGACGAGGGCGCGCTCACCGCGCTCGTCGCGCGGGGAACCGACGTGCCGGACGCCGAGATCGACCGTCGCAGCACGCTGGCCCGCGGTGACGACCTCGCCACCGTCATCTACACCTCGGGCACGACCGGTCGGCCCAAGGGCGTGGAGCTCACGCACGGCAACTTCGTCGCGCTGTGCCGCAACGGCGCGGTCGGGCTGGCGGAGGTCGTGTCCAAGCCCACGTCACGGACGCTGCTGTTCATGCCGCTCGCGCACGTCTTCGCGCGGTTCATCCAGGTGGTCTGCATCGAGTCCGGTGCCGTCATGGGGCACGCCCCCGACACGCGCAACCTCCTGCCGGACCTGGCGTCGTTCAAGCCCACCTACCTGCTCGCGGTCCCGCGGGTCTTCGAGAAGGTCTACAACTCCGCGGAGCAGAAGGCCGGGTCGGGCGCCAAGCTGCGGATGTTCCGGTGGGCCGCCAAGGTGGCGATCGCGTACTCCCGCGCCCTGGCGACGCCCGACGGCCCGAGCGCGGCCCTCAAGACGCAGCACGGGATCGCGGACCGGCTCGTGCACCGCAAGCTGCGTGCCGCCCTCGGCGGCCGCACGGAGTTCGCCGTCTCCGGCGGCGCCCCGCTCGGCGAGCGTCTCGGGCACTTCTACCGCGGCATCGGAGTGCACGTGCTCGAGGGCTACGGCATGACCGAGACCGCCGCTGCCACCGCGGTCAACCGGCCCGGCCTGACGAAGATCGGGACCGTCGGCCCGCCCATGCCGGGCACGTCCCTGCGGGTCGACGACGAGGGCCACATCTGGGTCGCCGGACCGCACGTCTTCCGCGGCTACCGGCACATGCCCGAGGAGACCGCGCAGACACTGGTCGACGGCTGGCTGCGCACCGGGGACATCGGCACGCTCGACGACGACGGGTACCTGCGCATCACTGGCCGGAGCAAGGAGATCATCGTCACCGCCGGCGGCAAGAACGTGGCGCCGGCCCTCCTGGAGGACCGGCTGCGCGGTCACCCCATCGTCAGCCAGGTCGTCGTCGTGGGCGACCAGCGCCCGTTCATCGGCGCCCTCGTCACCCTCGACGCGGAGATGCTGCCGGGCTGGCTCGCGATGCACGGCCTGCCCCCCATGGACGTCACGGCGGCGGCCGAGCACCCCCAGGTGCTCGAGGCACTGGACCGCGCCGTGGACCGCGCGAACGAGGCGGTGTCCCGTGCGGAGTCGATCCGCAAGATCTCCGTGCTGACCACCGACTTCACCGAGGCGAACGGGTACCTCACGCCGTCGATGAAGGTGAAGCGGGCCGCGGTGCTCAAGGATTTCGCGCAGCAGGTCGACGCGCTGTACGTGGACACGCGCCCCGGCGCCTGAGCACCGGGGCGCGTCCCACGACGCGTCGGGCGGCCTCAGAGACCGGCGCGCAGCCGCCGGTAGTCGCCCGACTGGGACGGCACCGACTCGCTCGGTGTCGACTCGTCGGCCCACCGCAGGGTCGCCCCGATACCGTCGAGCAGTTCGTCGTCGTCGTCGTCGACGAACGTCACGCCGGCGTCCTGACCGATCACCGCACGCATCACCGCCACGTCCGCCGGCATCTGGCGGACCTCGCCGTCGACCACGCCGATCGACGTCAGGTCCGACCTCGACGACGCCACCTGCAGCTCTCCCGGGCCGACCCACAGCACGCGGCCCGCGAGGCTGCCGGCGCCGACGATGAGCTCGTCGACCTGCCCACGTCGCAGCACGTCGACCACGTCGTCGAACCCGCTGACCGCGCCCTCACCCCGGCCGCGCGCCTCCCGGAACCGCTCGACGTACGCGGAGCGGCGCTTGGCGCGGTACGCGGAGACCGCCTCGTCGACCCGCGCACGGAACGCGGCCTCGTGGATGCCGTCGCCACGGCCTCCGCCGGACACCTCCACCACCAGCTCGCGCGCGTGCTGGTCGAGTGCGTCGCGGACCAGCGGCACCATGCGGACGTCGCCCGTCAGCACGACCAGGTCGGGCCGCTTCTCACGCACCCGCTTGTCCAGCGCTGCTGCGACGGCCTCGGCGTTCCGCTGCCAGGAGTCCTCAGCGCGGGTCTGCCCGCGCTTCTCGAGACCACCCTCGCGGACCTTCCGCACGTCGTCGTGCCCGCCGTCGACGGTCTCGGTCACCGGGCCCCGGGACTCGCTGTCCTCCGCCCCGGCCCACCGCAGGTCGGCCCCCGTGCGGTCGACCGCGACCACCAGCACACCGACGCTCTCCTCGCTCGCACGCACGACGGGCGCGAGCGCGGGCACCGGTCCGTACGAGCCGCTCGACGTCGCCGGGGCCGCCTGCAGCACCCGGTCCACCACGACGCCGTCCGCGTCGGCGACGAGGGCGCGCCCGTGGGCGTCCCTCCGGCCGTCCGGCCGCGCGATGCGCTCGCCGAGCTCGTCCAGGATCGCCGCGGGCGCGCCGTCCCGCTCGAGATCGCGCCGTACGGAGCGCCACCGGTCCACCGGTCCCGACTCGCCGGCTACCTCCGCGGGCGACGCGTCGAGGTGGACGGTGACGAACGGGGCCGGGCGGCCGAGCAGCGGCTTGAGCCAGTGCAGGTGCATAGGGGTCTTCTCCTCCTGCGTGCACGTCCCCGGCGACGCCACAGCCGGTGCCTGACCGGGGCTGACCCCTCTACCTTGGTTCACCGGTGCATCCCATGCCAACTGCCGCAGGGGTGAGGTAGAGCCGAACGAGCGTCCGTCAGGCGCGCTGCGCGTGGTCGTGCGCGATCGCCTCGTGGTGGCGAATTACCTCACCGACGATGAACTCGAGGAACTTCTCCGCGAACACCGGGTCGAGGTCGGCCTCGCGGGCCAGCTCCCGCAGCCGGGCGACCTGCTGGGCCTCACGGCCCGGGTCCGAGGCGGGCAGCCCCAGCTCGGCCTTGAGCACGCCGACGCGCTGCGTGGCCTTGAACCGCTCGGCGAGGATGTGGATCAGCGCGGCGTCGATGTTGTCGATGCTGCCACGCAGCCGTGCCAGCTCGGCCGGCACGACACGTTCGGGTGCGTTCACGCGCTCTTCTCGCGGGGAGCGCGCTTGTCGCGTGAGGTGTCCCGAGGGACCAGGGTCGGGTTCACGTTGTCGAGGACGACGTCCTTGGTGATGACGACGCGTGCGACGTCGTCGCGCGACGGGACCTCGAACATGACCTGCTGGAGCACCTCCTCCAGGATCGCCCGCAGGCCGCGCGCACCGGTGCCGCGCAGCAGCGCCTGCTCCGCGACGGCCCCGATGGCGTCGTCCTCGAACTCCAGGTCGACGCCGTCGATCTGGAACATCCGCTGGTACTGCTTGACGAGCGCGTTGCGCGGCTCCGTGAGGATCCGCACCAGCGCGACCCGGTCCAGCGGGGAGACCGTCGTGATGATCGGGACGCGCCCGATGAACTCGGGGATCAGGCCGAACTTCAGCAGGTCCTCCGGCATGACCTCGCCGTAGACGTCGACGTCGTCGGCCGAGTGGATCGGCGAGCCGAAGCCGATGCCGCGGCGCCCGGCGCGGGACGTGATGATCTCGTCGAGCCCGGCGAACGCACCCGCGACGATGAACAGCACGTTCGTCGTGTCGATCTGGATGAACTCCTGGTGCGGGTGCTTACGCCCGCCCTGCGGCGGCACCGAGGCGGTCGTGCCCTCGAGGATCTTCAGCAGCGCCTGCTGGACACCCTCGCCGGACACGTCCCGCGTGATCGACGGGTTCTCGCTCTTGCGCGCGATCTTGTCGATCTCGTCGATGTAGATGATGCCCGCTTCGGCCTTCTTGACGTCGTAGTCAGCGGCCTGGATGAGCTTGAGGAGGATGTTCTCCACGTCCTCGCCGACGTAGCCCGCCTCGGTGAGGGCCGTGGCGTCCGCGATGGCGAACGGGACGTTGAGCATCTTGGCGAGCGTCTGCGCGAGGTACGTCTTGCCGCAGCCCGTGGGGCCGATCAGCAGGATGTTCGACTTGGCGATCTCCACCGGCTCCTCGCCGGCGGTCGCCCGGGGGCCTTCACCGGCCTGGATGCGCTTGTAGTGGTTGTACACCGCGACCGCGAGAGACCGCTTGGCAGGCTCCTGGCCGACGATGTACTGCTCGAGGAACTCGAAGATCTCCTTCGGCTTCGGCAGCTCGACCATGCCGACCTCGGTGGCCTCGGCGAGCTCCTCCTCGATGATCTCGTTGCACAGGTCGATGCACTCGTCGCAGATGTACACCCCTGGGCCCGCGATGAGCTTCTTGACCTGCTTCTGGGACTTGCCGCAGAACGAGCACTTGAGAAGGTCCGCACCGTCCCCGATACGCGCCATGTGCGTCCCCTTCCCTCGTGTCGCCCTCCGCCGTATCGGCGGTGCGCCGTCGTCGTGACCTCACGGTCCGTGAGTCACGTTCCCCCATTGCACACCACGCACGGCCCCCTGTCAGCCGAACCCGGCGGGTGGGTCGCGGCGTGTCGGGTGCGACGCGCCGTCCGATGCGTCCTGGTTCGCACGGATGGCCCAACCTGGCGGGCCCGTGCCGCCCCCGGCCCGGCCACGACGGGCCGGACCGGGGGTCACGACGTCAGGCGGGCTGGACCACCGTGGGGTGAACGCCCTTGCGGCTCTCGAGCACCTGGTCGACGATCCCGTAGTCCTTGGCCTGGGCCGCGGTCAGGATCTTGTCGCGCTCGATGTCCACACGGACCTGCTCGATCGGCCGGCCCGTGTGCTGCGCGAGAGCCTGCTCGAGCCACTCGCGGATGCGGATGAGCTCGTTGGCCTGGATCTCGATGTCGGACGCCTGCGCGTAGCCGCCGCCCTCCATCGCGGGCTGGTGGATCAGCACGCGGGCGTTCGGCAGCGCGAGGCGCTTGCCGGGCGAGCCGGCGGCCAGCAGGATGGCCGCCGCCGAGGCCGCCTGCCCGAGGCAGACGGTCTGGATGTGCGGCTTGATGTACTGCATCGTGTCGTAGATCGCCGTCAGCGCGGTGAACGAGCCACCGGGCGAGTTGATGTACAGCGTGATGTCACGGTCGGGGTCCGTGGACTCCAGCACGAGCAGCTGCGCCATGACGTCGTCCGCGGACGCGTCGTCGACCTGCACGCCGAGGAAGATGATGCGGTCCTCGAACAGCTTGGTGTACGGGTCCTGGCGCTTGAAGCCGTAGGCCGTGCGCTCCTCGAACTGCGGGAGCACGTAACGGCCCGACGGTGAGGCGGGTGCCGTGCCGCCGGCCAGGTGGCCGGCACGGGCGATGAACTGGGACTCCATGCTCACGGAGGTTCTCCTCGCTGATGCGTTCGCGGTGGCCGTCAGGACTGCGTCCCGCCGCCACCGGCGACGGAGTGGGAGCTGGAGACGACGTGGTCGATGAACCCGTACTCCAGCGCCTCCGGTGCGGTGAACCAGCGGTCACGGTCCGAGTCGGCGTTGATCTGCTCGGCGCTCTTGCCCGTCTGCTCGGCGATCAGCTCGGCGAGCACCTTCTTCATGTGCAGGATGAGCTGGGCGTTGATGCGGACGTCGGTCGCGGTGCCACCGATGCCGCCGGACGGCTGGTGCATCATCACGCGGGCGTGGGGCGTGGCGTACCGCTTGCCCTTGGTGCCCGAGGAGAGCAGGAACTGCCCCATCGACGCCGCCATGCCCATCGCGATCGTCGCGACGTCAGGCTTGATGTACTGCATGGTGTCGTAGATCGCCATGCCGGCCGTGATCGACCCGCCCGGCGAGTTGATGTAGAGCCAGATGTCCTTGTCGGGGTCCTCTGCCGCCAGCAGCATCATCTGCGCGCAGATGGCGTTGGCGTTCTCGTCCCGGACCTCCGAGCCGAGCCAGATGATCCGCTCACGGAGCAGTCGGTTGTAGATGGAATCGTTGAGGCCGAGGCCCGGAGTATCTGACCGGGCCAGGGACGGCACCTGCTCGTTCACGAAGGCTCCCTCGTCTGGCTGCGTGCTGCCTGCGCGGTGGCCGGCCCCCGTGTCGAGGGCTGCGGCCGGTCGCGCGTTGCAGCGACCCTAACGCCCGGGCGCGCCCGCTCACGTCCCGCCGACGCGCCGTTTCGCTGACGGCGCAGCGTCTGCGCCCGGACGGCCGCGGCCGGGGACGACGACGGCCCCGCCGCACCCGGGAGGGGCGGCGGGGCCGTCGGGGACGACGCCTGGTGGCGCGCCGTGCGGTCCTGGTGGTGCGGGCCTGTCAGGCCTTCTCGTCCGCGCTGTCCTCGCCGAACGCGACGGCGGAGAAGTCGGTCGCCGCGTCGGTGGGGGCGGACGTCTCGGCCTGCTCGACCTCGGCGTCGTCCTCCTCCGTGCCGATGAACTCGGACAGGTCGACAGCCGCGCCGGACCCGTCGACGACGGAGACCGAGCGCAGCGAGACGGCCAGCGCCTTGGAACGGGCGACCTCGGCGACCATGGCCGGGATCTGCCCCTGCTGGTCCAGCGTCGTGATGAACGTGTTGGGGTCCATGCCGTACTGGCGCGACGCGCTGACGAGGTAGTCGAGCAGCTCGCTCTGGCTGACCTTGATGTCGAGCTGCTCGGCGAGCGTGTCGAGCAGGATCTGGTTGCGCAGCGCGGTCTGCGCCTGCTCCGTCACCTCGGCGCGGTGCTCGTCGTCCTCCAGGCGGCCCTCGGACTCGAGGTGGCGGTGCACCTCGGCCTCGACGACACCGCTCGGCACCGGGATCTCGGTCTCGGTGGTGAGCTTCTCGACGAGCAGGTCGCGCGCCTGGACGGCCTGGTTGGACGCCTTGATGCGCCCCGCCTGGACCCGCAGGTCGGCCTTGAGCTCGTCGATCGTGTCGAACTCGCTCGCCAGCTGCGCGAACTCGTCGTCGGCGTCGGGCAGCTGACGCTCCTTGACGGCCGTGGCGGTGACGGTGACGTTGGCCGTCTCGCCCTTGCGGTCGCCACCGACGAGCACGGTCTCGAACGTCGTGGTCTCGCCCGACGACAGCCCGGTCAGCGCCTCGTCGAGACCCTCGAGCATGTTGCCCGAGCCGATCTGGTAGCTCGTGCCCGAGACCTGGTCGATCTGCTCGTCACCGATGGTCGCGGCGAGGTCGATGACGACGAAGTCGCCCGCCTCGGCGGGACGGTCGACGCCGACCAGCGAGCCGAACCGCTCGCGGAGCGCGTCGAGACGCGCGTCGACGTCCTCGTCCGAGACCTCGACGTCGTCGACGGTGAGGGTCAGGGAGTCGAGCGCGGGCAGGGTGATCTCAGGTCGCACCTCGACCTCGGCGGTGAAGTGCAGCTCGCCCTCCTCGCCTGCCTCGGCGGGAACCAGGCCGGGGACCTTGGTGACCTCGACCGCGGGCTGGCCCATGGGACGCAGCTTGTTCTCGCGCACGGCCTCGGCGTAGAAGGACGACAGGCCCTCGTTCACCGCGTGCTCGATGACCGCGGGGCGACCGACGCGCTGGTCGATGATGCGCGGCGGCACCTTGCCCTTGCGGAAGCCGGGCACCGTCACCTGCTCGGCGATGTGCTGGTAGGCGTGATCGATGCTCGGCTTGAGCTCGTCGTACGTCACCTCGACGGACAGCTTGACCTTGGTCGGGTCCAGGGTCTCGACGGCGCTCTTCACTTCGATGGTCTCCACTTGGTCATGGCCGGGCGCCGGAGGATCCGACGAGATGGCTCGCTTCGCTCTGCACGCTCTGGGAGGCGCTGCGCACGCTGCGGCACGGGCGACGTCGTGACCTCACCAGGACGAGTCCCGGGGAGGCGACGTGCGAGCACCCGACGGCGTACGCGCGACCCTCGATGGTACGTCACGAGCGGGACCGGCCGCCAAAGCGGCAGTGGGGACGACACACCCCGCAGAACCGGTAACCTTGCTGCGCCGCCGGGTCTGCGCCCGGCACGCGCGGACGTAGCTCAATGGTAGAGCCCCAGTCTTCCAAACTGGCTACGCGGGTTCGATTCCCGTCGTCCGCTCCGAGCATCAGTGCAGCCAGTGCGACTGCTCCCCGGTGTCGGCGAACGACGTGTCGGTGATCCCCGTCGCTCGCGAGTCGCGCCCGCCATACTCGAGCCGTGAATCCTGACGAGCGACGACTTGGGTTCGTGATGGTGGAGGACTCCGACGACGCGCGGCTGTTCATCGAGCTGTCGAGCTACGCGGTCGACCTCGTCGAGGCCCGGGACGCACTCGCGCTCGCGCTCGCGCTCCAGAGCACCGCGCCTGCTGACTCGCCGCTCCAGAGCGCAGAGCGCTCCCTCATCGCCAACGCCGCCATGGCCTACTGCCGCACGTTCGTCTCTTCGAAGGTGCGGCGACCGATGACCACGTTCGTCCAGATCCCTGCACGGGTCTGCGCGACACACGACCTCGTCGCAAAGTTCCGCAACCGCACGATCGCGCACTCTCAGTCGGACCTCTCGGTCACCTATGCGGTCGGTGTGCTCGACGCGGACACCCACCAGGTCCTCGACGTCTCCGCGCCCAGCATCTCCAGCACGATGCCTCCAGAGCAGGTGCGCAACTTCATCGAGCTGGTGGCCGCGGTGACGGCCGAGCTCGACGACGTCATCGCCCCGGTTCGGACGAGGCTCATGGCGAAGCTCGCTGCCGCCGACCGCGCAACTCTCCTCGAGGCGGGTCTGTCGCCAACGCCTCGGATGCTGCCAGCAACGGAGTTCGGATCTCCGAGGAGCCGTCCGCCGTACCCGACGACCCATCCGATCTACCTAGGGGACGGGAACCCGCCAGTAAGCCACGGGTCATGACGCGCCCGTTGTGCCCGGTGACGCTTCTCGGACCCTGACCGATCGCTCCGCCGACGTCCGCCCGTCACTCCCCCTCGACGTCCCGTCGCAGCTCGTCGGCGTGCGCGAGCGCGTCGACGACCTCCCGGGCAACGGTCTCGTCGAGCCCCGCCGACGCGTCCTCGAGCTCGGCGAGCCAGCCGCGCGCGGCGTCGGGGTCACCCGTGCGGACGGCCAGCTCGGCGAGGAAAGCCAGCGCGTGGACGCGGTCGGCTTCGCTCGCGTCGCCCGCACGGCGCAGCGCACCGGCCAGGATCCGGTGCGCCTGGTGGGGGTCGTCATGGGAGTCGGCGTGCACGGTCGCGTCGTCGAGGGCACGCGCGAGCGGGTCCGTCGGCCGCTCGCCGGTCGTCGCGGGCGACGTCCCGTCGGCCTGGCCGGCTGCGGGCCGCCGCATGAACCGCACCCCGTTGCCCGCCGGGTCGACGAGGGTGAAGCCCGTGCGCCGCCAAGCGTTCGCCCGCCGCCGAGGGCGCGTCACCCGCGGGAAGCCGTCGAGCGGAAGCCGCCCGTACCGCGCCCGCAGTCCCGCGGCCAAGGCCTCGAAGACCGGCACCGTGTCGTCGACGAGGACGACGCACGTCGAGTAGCTGTCCTGCGGCGCGAGCCCGGGAAGGCCGAAGTACTGCAGCTCCACCGACCCGCGCCGTACCGCGACGAACGGGTTGGGGCGCAGCTGGCGGTACGTGACGTCGAAGCCGAGCGCCGTCCAGAAGTCCGCCAGCTCGTCGACGTCCTCGCACGGCAGCGCCGGGATCGTCCTCGCGCCCTGCCACGGGTCTGAGGTCATACCCACAGCACACCGCACGCTCGACCGCCCGGCAAGGTGCGGTCGACGCCATCGTCCACGGTCGGGGTGGTCGGATTCGAACCGGCGACCTTCCGCTCCCAAAGCGGACGCGCTACCAACCTGCGCCACACCCCGTGCACCGCGTCCGCTCACGCGGCACGGCACGCGCTCACCCTACCTGCGCACCATCCCCCGTTTTTCCCCGCCGGCGCCCGTCCGCGCCGCCGTCACGTGTCGAAGGCTGCGACATGCACGGCCGCGTCCGACCCGGTCCCGGTGACGTCCACCGTCAGGACGTGCCACGCGCCGGGCGACTGCGGGTCGCGGACGACCTGCACGCACCGGTCGACGTCCCCGGCGCAGGTGTCCCCCAGCACCGCCGCGGGGTGGACGTCCGCGAGCCACGCGTCGACGTCGTCGGGGGGCGCCGTGGTCTGCGCCTCGTAGAGCGTGTCGATCCCGGTCGTGCGTCGGCACCGGGCGTCCCCGGGGAGCTCGGTGGCGGTCGCGAGGAAGGCGAGCATCTGCGCGCAGTCGACCTGCTCCCCGCCCCGGGTGTCCCGCGCCTGCACGTCCCGCCCGACGTCCGACCCTCGGGTCCCGCAGGCGGACACGGCCAGGGCGACGGCGAGGCCGACGACGGCGATCGCGACCGGACGGCGGGGGGAGCTCACGCCGACGACCGTAGCGGCGCAGGTCACCGCGGACGTCCGCCGCAGGGTGGACCCGGGGACCGGCGCCGTCACCCTGTCCGCATCACGGGACGGGCGTCTCAGCGGAACCTTTGCGCGCGCTACGGTGTTGACGCTAGCGTCGGCTCGACCACGGGCCGACGTCCGTGCCCCGGGCCCGCGATGGCCCCTGGACGAGGAGAGCGATGCGCGTGCACCCCGCCGCCGTTGCCCACGTCCTGCGCGCCTGCGTGGCGTGCACCTGTTGTCGGTGTCGGTAGAGCGCTGGCCGCCCCCGCACGCCTGACGTGCCCGCACCCCTGGGGTGCATCTCGCCCAGCGCTCGCCCCGGAGGACCCGCCGCAGCGCTCCTCCCCCGGACCCACCCCCCGGCCCCACCCGCGTCGCCCCGGCGCACCCTCGCACATCCCCCGCACCGCCGGCCCTGACGGGCACGGCTCGACCGAAGAGGAACCATGGCCCGCATCTACGACGACGCCACCGCGCTGATCGGCAACACTCCCCTCGTCCGCATCAACAAGATCACCGACGGCGCGCCCGCCCAGGTCGTCGGCAAGCTGGAGTTCTACAACCCGGCCAGCTCGGTCAAGGACCGCATCGGCGTGGCGATCATCGACGCCGCCGAGAAGTCCGGTGACCTGCAGCCCGGCGGCACGATCGTCGAGGCCACGAGCGGCAACACCGGCATCGCGCTGGCGTTCGTCGGCGCGGCCCGCGGCTACAAGGTCGTCCTGACGATGCCGGAGACGATGTCGAAGGAGCGGCGCGCGCTGCTCCGGGCGTTCGGCGCCGAGCTCATCCTCACCCCCGGCTCCGAGGGCATGAAGGGCGCGGTCAACCGTGCCAACGAGATCGTCGCCGAGCGCCCGGGCGCGGTCCTCGCCCGGCAGTTCGCGAACGAGGCCAACCCCGAGATCCACCGCCGCACGACGGCCGAGGAGATCTGGGCGGACACCGACGGCGAGATCGACATCCTCGTCGCGGGCATCGGCACGGGCGGGACCATCACCGGCGTGGGCCAGGTGCTCAAGGAGCGCAAGCCCGGCGTGCAGATCGTGGCGGTCGAGCCGGCCGAGTCGCCGATCCTCAACGGTGGCGCCCCCGGCCCGCACAAGATCCAGGGCATCGGTGCCAACTTCGTCCCCGAGATCCTCGACACCACCATCTACGACGAGGTCATCGACGTCGACGCCGAGACGGCCATCTCGGTCGCGCGGCGCGCCGCACGCGAGGAGGGCCTGCTCGTCGGCATCTCGTCCGGCGCCGCCCTGCACGCCGCGACGCTGCTGGCGCACCGCCCGGAGAACGCGGGCAAGCTGATCGTCGTGATCATCCCGTCGTTCGGCGAGCGCTACCTGTCGTCGGTGCTCTACGCCGACCTGCTCGACTGAGCGCCGAGCCCGGCCGTCGTCCTCACCGACGACGGCCGGGCTCCGAGCGTCCGCCCACCGGCGGACACCCCACCCGTGACCCGGAGCCCAGCCATGCGTCCCCTGCACCGCTTCCTGCGCACGCTGCGCGACGACCTCGACGCGGCGCACCAGCACGACCCGGCGGCGCGCTCGCTGCTCGAGGTCGCGCTGGCCTACCCCGGGGTGCACGCGATCTGGGTCTACCGTCTCGCCCACCACATGTGGGCCGTCCCCTTCCTGCGGCTGCCGGCCCGGCTCGTCTCGCAGGCGGCGCGCGCCGCGACGGGCGTCGAGATCCATCCCGGTGCGCGCCTGGGGCAGCGGCTGTTCATCGACCACGGCATGGGCGTCGTGATCGGGGAGACCGCCGAGGTCGGGGACGACGTGGTCCTGTTCCACGGCGCCACGCTGGGCGGCCGCTCGATGAAGCGCGGCAAGCGGCACCCCACGCTGGGAGACCGCGTCGTCGTGGGCGCGGGAGCGAAGATCCTCGGCCCGGTGTGGTTGGGCCACGACGTGCAGGTCGGCGCGAACGCGGTCGTCATCACCGACGTGCCCGCCGGCGCCGTCGCCGTGGGCGTGCCCGCCAAGATCCGGCAGCGCGGCACCGAGGTCCCGTTCGACGTCGAGGTCGACGACCCCGCCATCTACATCTGACGGGGCGGGTGGCACGTAGGGTGCTCCGGTCGCCCCCGCGGCCGTGACCGCCCTCGTCGAAGGAGACCCCGCGATGACCGCGCCCCGCCCGACCCCGCCGCACCGGCTCGCGACCACGGTGACGACCCTGGTCGTGCCCCTCCTGCTGCTCCTGGCGACAGTCGTCGTCGCGCTCTCCTGGACACCCCGCCTGCCCGACCCGCTCGCGGTGCACTGGGACGCCTCGATGCGCCCGGACGGCTTCGGCTCGCTCAAGGACGCCATCGCGATCCCCCTGCTGTTCGTGCCGCTGTTCGCGCTCGGCATGTGGGCCCTCGCCTTCTGGGCCGGACGGGACGACTCCGTCCGCCGGCTCTCCGCAGGGTTCGCGACCGGTCTGGCGGTGCTGGTGTCCGTCGTGGTGCTCGGGTCGCTGTCCGTGCAGCTGGACCTCGCCGACGCGGCCGACGCGCCGGGGATCGGGCACGTCACGGTGTGGGCGTTCGGCGGCGGGATCCTCGCCGGCGTCCTCGCCGCGCTCGTCGTGCCGCGCGGCCGGCCGATGCCGAGCGACGCCCCGGTCGACCCGTCCGCACCCCGCACGAACCTCGCGCCGGGCGAGCCCGCCGCCTGGAGCCGCTCGGTCACCAGCCCGGCCGGCGCGTGGGTCGGTGCCGTGGCGGTGCTGGTCAACGTCGTGCTGGCGCTCGTGCTGCGGACGCCCGCGATGCTGCTCGTCGGGGCAGGGATCGCGCTGCTGCTGGTGTCCACGCTGGTGCTGCACGTGAGCGTCGACGGCCGCGGGCTGGTCGCGCGCTCGCCCCTGGGGTGGCCGGCGGTCCGCGTCCCCCTCGACGAGGTCGTGGCCGCGCGCGCCACGCAGGTCGACCCGTTCGGCGAGTTCGGTGGCTGGGGCTACCGCGTCGGTGCCGGCGGGCGTGCCGGGTTCGTCCTGCGCAAGGGCGAGGCGATCCAGGTGGAGCGGACGGGCGGGCGCGTCATGGTCGTGACCGTCGACGACGCGCCCACGGCGGCCGCGCTCCTCAACACCCTCGCAGACCGCGCGCGCAGCACCACTACCGCCCGGTAACGTCGCCCGGGCGCCCAGGCGGGCGCACGTCGACGGCGACGAGAAGGAGCATCCGCATGCGCCTCGGGTACCACACGGGTTACTGGTCGGCAGGCCCCCCACCGGGCGCGGCGCAGGCGGTGCGTGCGGCCGACGAGCTCGGCCTCGACTCCGTCTGGACGGCCGAGGCGTACGGCTCCGACGCACTCACACCGCTGGCGTGGTGGGGTGCCGGCACGCGACGCGTGCGCCTGGGCACGGCCATCGCGCAGATCTCGGCACGCACGCCGACATCGGCGGCGATGGCCGCGCTCACGCTCGACCACCTGTCGGGCGGCCGCTTCGTCCTCGGCCTCGGGGCGTCCGGGCCGCAGGTCGTCGAGGGCTGGTACGGGCAGCCCTACCCCCGCCCGCTCGCACGGACGCGGGAGTACGTCGACGTCGTGCGGCAGGTCCTCGCGCGGGAGGCACCCGTGACGTACGACGGCAGCTTCTACCGGCTGCCCCTGCCCGCGGACGAGGGTGCGGGCCTGGGCAAGGCGCTGCGCTCGACCGTCCACCCGCTGCGCGCCGACCTGCCGATCCACCTGGCCGCCGAGGGACCGCGCAACATCGCGATGAGCGCCGAGATCGCCGACGGCTGGCTCCCGCTGTTCTACTCCCCCCGCATGGACGCCACGTACCGCGAGCTGCTCGCCGAGGGGTTCGCGCGCCGCTCGCCGGACCGTCGGCCGCCCGAGCAGTTCGAGGTCGTCGCCACCGTGCCCGTGGTCCTCGCCGAGGACGTCGAGCAGGCCGCCGACGTCGTGCGTCCCTTCATCGCGCTCTACGCGGGCGGGATGGGCGCCAAGGGCGCGAACTTCCACCGTGACGTCCTCGACCGGCTCGGCTACACCGAGGCGTGCGACGAGATCCAGGCGCACTACCTGGCCGGTGACCGGGCGCGTGCGACCGCGGCCGTGCCGACCGAGCTGGTGCGCGACATCGCGCTCGTGGGCACCGAGCAGGACGTGCGCGCCCAGCTCCCCGCGTGGCGTGCCACGGCCGTCACGACCGTGCTCGCCCAGGCCGACCCGCGCGCCCTGCACCGGATCGCGGCCCTGTGGAGTGATGCTGGTCACGACGACGGACCCACGGACGGTCCCGCCGCGGAACCGGCTTAGCCTGAGTCGGACGACGCGCGGGCCGGGGGCGCGTCGGATCGCGCAGGGTACGTCCGCAAGGGGTGGCAGTGGCAGTCGTCGAGCACGTCGCGACGCGTCCGGCGACCCGCCCGGCGGCGCCCGGCCCCGCCCCGCTCCCCCACCTGCGGGGCCTCGACGGAGTCCGCGCGCTCGCGGTCGTCGCCGTGCTCCTGTACCACCTGCGCGTCCCCTGGGCGCCCGGCGGGTTCCTCGGTGTCGACGTCTTCTTCGTGCTGTCCGGCTACCTCGTGGCGACCCTCGTGCTGGACGAGGTCGAGGCGACCGGGCGGTTCCGCACCGGGCGGTTCCTCGCGCGGCGCGTGCGCCGGCTCGTTCCCGCGCTGCTCGTGCTGCTCGCCGGCACGGCCGCCGCCGGGCTCGTCGCGCGTGATGCGCTCACGTCGCTGCGCGGCGACCTGCTCGCGGCTCTGACGTACACGTCCAACTGGTGGCAGGTGGTCGCCGACCGCTCGTACTTCGAGCTGACGGGCCGTCCGCCGCTGCTGCAGCACCTGTGGTCGCTGGCCGTCGAGGGGCAGTTCTACCTCGCCGTCCCGCTCGTGGCGCTGCTCGCGCTGCGCGCGGGCCGGGCCCGCGTCGGGCAGGTCGCCGCCGTCCTGGCCGTGGCGTCGACCGTCACGATGGGCGTGCTGGCCGCACGTGCCGGCATGCCGGTGCCGCAGGACCCCACGCGTGTGTACGTCGGCACCGACACGCACGCCATGGGTCTGCTGCTGGGGGTGGCCGCGGCGACGGTCTGGCAGCCGTGGCGCACCTGGCGGGCCGCCGGGTCCTGGGTGACGGAGCGCGGTGACGCGGTCCGGCGCTTCGAGGCGGGGGTCACCGACGTGCTCGGCGGCGCGGCGCTCGTCGGGGTGGTCCTGTGCGTGGCGCTGGTCGACGAGTTCTCCGGCGTCCTGTACCGGGGCGGGTTCCTGGCGTTCGCCGGGCTCACCGTGGTGCTCGTCGGCGCCGCCGCCGACCCGGCCGGGCTGCTGGGGCGGGTGCTCGCGCGGCAGCCGCTGCGGTGGCTGGGCGAGCGGTCGTACGGGATCTACCTGTGGCACTGGCCCGTGCTGATGCTCACGCGCCCCGACCAGGACGTCACCCTGCCGGACTGGGCCTCGCCGCTCGTGCGCGTGGGCGTGACGCTGCTGCTGGCCGAGGCGTCGTACCGGTGGGTCGAGACACCGGTCCGGCGCGGGGCCCTGCGACGCGCGGTGACCCGCCTGCGGACCGAGGGCCCGGGACGGGTCAGGAGCGCGGTGGTGACGGGCACGGTGGCTGCGGTGCTCGTCGCGACGGCGGTCGTCCTCGCGGTGGGGGTCGCCCGGACCCCGGCGTCGGGCGGGGAGACGGCGCAGAGCACGGTGTCGGCGGCGACGGGGAGCGCGTCGACGGCGCCCGACCCGATCGGTTCCGTCGTCCCGGAGCAGGACCGGGCGCCGAGCCCGACGCCCACGACCGACCCGGTGCCGGTCGAGGAGGTCGGCACGGTCACCGCGTTCGGGGACTCCGTCATGCTCGGCGCAGCACCGGAGCTGGCCGCCCGGGGCGTCGCGGTCGACGCCGTCGTGTCACGCCAGTTCGGCGAGATGGTCGACCTGGTGCTGGGCGCGAGAGCGGCCGGGTCGCTGGGCCACACCGTCGTGGTGCACGGCGGCACCAACGGGCCGGTGGCCGAGGAGGACCTGCGGCGCCTGCTCGAGGGCACGGCCGACCACCGGGTGTTCGTCGTCAACGTGCGCGTGCCGCGCCCCTGGGAGCAGTACGACAACGAGCTGTTCGCGCGCGTGGTGCCGGACTACCCGCACGCGCGCCTGCTCGACTGGAAGTCGAGCGGCGAGGCCAACCTCTCGTGGTTCTACGACGACGGCATCCACCTGCGGGAGGGCGGCGGACGCGAGGGCTACGCCGCGTGGATCGTGCAGGCGATCCAGCCCACCGGGTGACCGCCGGGCGCCATCCGTTGCCGTGACACGGCGCGTGCCGCTACAGTCTGCTCGAAACGTGGTCACCGAGTCTCACATCGTGAGAACTGTCGGGGATCGCCTCGACGCCGGCAGGAGGCCCGCGATGATCGTCGCCTGCTCCGTCCGCGTCGCCCCCTCCTTCATGTGCCGCTGTTGCTCGTGCTGCCTCCTGCAGCCCCGCACCGGCACCCGCTGACCCCAGCAACCCGCCGACCCTCCCGGGTCGCCCCGCCGGTGCCCGCCCTCGTGGCCGCCCGGCCCCCGCCGGACGCCCACGCCCGAACCCCACGGACGTCCCCATGAGCCTGACCACCACCGTCGAGCGCCGCGCGCACACCGTCTCGCTCGACGCCGTGCGCCGCACGTTCCCCACGCCGGCCGGCACCCGCACGGTGCTGCACTCCGTCGACGTCGAGCTGCGCGCCGGCGAGATCGTCGCGCTCGTCGGCCCCTCCGGCTGCGGCAAGTCCACCCTGCTGCGCCAGGTCAGCGGCCTGGACACGCCCGACTCGGGACGCATCCTGCTCGACGGCTCGCCCGTCAGCGGTGTCGACCGCCGCACGGCCGTCGCGTTCCAGGAGCCGCGGCTGCTGCCGTGGCGCACCCTCACGGCCAACGTCGCCCTGGGCCTGCCCCGCGGCACCCCGAAGGACGCGGGCCGCGAGCGCGTCGCCGAGCTGCTGCGGCTCGTCGGCCTCGAGGAGTCCGCAGGCCTGCGGCCGCGGCAGGTGTCCGGTGGCATGGCGCAGCGCACGTCGCTCGCCCGCGCCCTGGCCCGTAACCCCGGCGTCCTGCTGCTCGACGAGCCGTTCGGCGCGCTCGACGCCCTCACGCGCCTGCGCATGCAGGACCTGCTGCTCGACGTCCACGCAGCCGAGCCGACCACCGTGCTGCTCGTGACGCACGACGTCGAGGAGGCCCTGTACCTCGCCGACCGCGTGCTCCTGCTGCGCAACCTCGCGCGCTGCCCCGAGGGCACGCCCACCGTCGCCCGCGTCATCGACGTGCCGGGCACCCGGCCGCGCGACCGCGCCGACCACCAGCTCGCCGAGCTGCGTGCCGAGCTGCTCGAGGGCCTGGGCGTCGCGACGCACCACGTGCCGGCGCCCGACCCGGACCTGCACCACTCCATCTGACCCACCCGCACCACTCGCCCGGCGCTCCCCCGCCCGGGCGCCCACCCCGGGGCCGACCGGCCCCCGTTCCCCGAGATGAGAGAAACCGACGATGAGGATCCGCACCGCCGTCTCCGCCACCGCACTGGCCCTCGTGACCACCCTGGCGCTGACCGGCTGCGTCGCCGGTGAGAACGCCGAGCCGGAGGCCGCCGCGCCGTCCGCCGACGCCGCGGACGCGGGGTGGAGCGCCGACACGCTCGACATCGACTTCGCGACGTACAACCCGCTGAGCCTCGTCATCAAGGACCAGGGCTGGCTCGAGGAGACGCTCGACGGCGTCACCGTGAACTGGGTCCAGTCGGCCGGCTCGAACAAGGCCAACGAGGCGCTGCGCGCCGGCGCCGTCGACGTCGGCTCGACGGCCGGCTCGGCCGCCCTGCTCGCGCGCTCCAACGGCTCGCCGATCCGCACGATCGGCATCTACTCCCAGCCCGAGTGGGCCGCGATCGTCGTGCCGAGCGGCTCCGACATCACGTCGGTGGCCGACCTGGCCGGCAAGTCGGTGGCCGCGACCAAGGGCACCGACCCCTACTTCTTCCTCCTGCAGTCGCTCGAGGAGGCGGGCGTCGCGCTGTCCGACGTCGAGGTGCAGAACCTGCAGCACGCCGACGGCCGCACGGCCCTCGAGCAGGGATCGGTCGCCGCGTGGTCGGGCCTCGACCCGATCATGGCCGCGAGCGAGGCGGAGTCCGGCACCCAGCTGATCTACCGCAACATCGACTTCAACACCTACGGGTTCCTCAACGCGACGCAGGACTTCCTCGACGCGAGCCCCGACCTCGCGCAGGCCGTCGTCGACGCGTACGAGAAGGCGCGCGCGTGGGCGCAGGAGAACCCGGAGGAGGTCGTCGCGATCCTCGCCGAGGTGGCCGGCATCGACCCGGCGGTCGCGGAGAAGGTCATCGTCGAGCGCACCAACCTCGACACCGACCCGGTCCCGGGAGACGCGCAGCGCAAGGTGCTCGAGGTCGTCGGCCCGATCTTCGTCGAGTCCGGTGACGTGGAGGACCAGGCCACGATCGACAAGGCGCTGGACGAGCTGTTCGAGCCGACGTTCGCCGAGAAGGCCGACGCCTCCACCATCGCGGGCTGACCGCACGCGGTGCCCCGCCGCGTCCTCGCGGCGGGGCACCGCCACCCGACCGTCCTCCCTGTCCCCCAGGAGACCTCCCCCATGACCGACGCGACCGGCGCGGCGCCCGTCCTCACCGACTCCGAGGGCCGCCCGCTGCCCCTGCAGAACCCCCACGACAGCGGCCCGGCGCGGCCAGCGAGCGCGTCGTTCTGGGCCCGGCGCAGCACGCGTCTGACCGGCGGGGCACTGCTCCCCCTCCTGCTGCTCGCGGTGTGGCAGTACGTCACGACCACCGGCCTCGTGCCGCCGTACCAGCTGCCCAGCCCCGGGTCCGTCTGGCGCGCGGCGATCGACCTCGCGCAGCGCGGCGACCTGCAGACGCACCTGGCGATCTCCGTGCAGCGCGTGCTGATCGGGTTCGCGATCGGTGCCCTGGTCGCCCTGGTCGTCGCGGCGTTCGTGGGGCTGTCGCGCGCCGGGGACGTGCTCCTGGCGCCGACGCTCGCGGCGGTCCGCGCGGTCCCCTCGCTCGCGTGGGTCCCGCTGCTCATCCTGTGGATGAAGATCGGCGAGGAGTCGAAGATCACGCTCGTCGCGATCGGTGCGTTCTTCCCCATCTACACGACCGTCGCGGCCGCGCTGCGGCACGTCGACCCGCACCTCGTCGAGGCGGGGCGCGCGTTCGGCCTGCGCGGCGTCGCGCTGTTCCGCTCCGTGCAGCTGCCCGCGGTGATCCCCTCGGTCATGTCCGGTCTGCGGCTCGGGCTCGCGCAGGCGTGGCTGTTCCTCGTCGCGGCCGAGCTCATCGCCGCGTCCATGGGCCTGGGCTTCCTTCTCACGGACTCCCAGAACAACGGCCGCGTCGACCGGATCCTGCTCGCGATCGTGCTGCTGGCCGTCATCGGCAAGCTCACCGACTCGGTCGTCGCGCTCGTCGAGAAGCAGCTCCTGCGGAGGTTCGCGTGACCACCCTGACCGCCCTGCAGACCGAGACGCGCACCTACCCCGCGCCCGCCGGGCTCGCGGCGACGTCGAACGTGCGGCCCGAGGACTGGGCGCGCGCCGAGGCGGAGCCCGTCGCGTTCTGGGAGGAGGCCGCGCGCCGCCTGCAGTGGGACGCGCCGTGGCACACGGCCCACACCTGGGCGCCCCCCGTGCCCGTCGAGGGCGGCGGGCCCGACGAGCTCACGGTGCCCGAGGCGCGCTGGTTCCTCGGTGGCAGGCTCAACGTCGCGGTCAACTGCGTCGACCGGCACGTCGCCGCGGGCCGGGGCGACAAGGTCGCGCTGCACGTCGAGGGCGAGCGCGGAGACCGCCGCTCGATCACCTACGCGCAGCTGCAGCGCGAGGTCGCGCAGGCCGCGCACGCGCTCACCGAGCTGGGAGTCGGGCCCGGTGACCGCGTCGTCGTGTACCTGCCGGTGATCGCGGAGACCGTCGTCGTGACGCTCGCGATCGCCCGGATCGGCGCCGTGCACTCGCTCGTGTTCGGCGGGTTCTCCGCCGAGGCCGTGCGGTTCCGGGTCGAGGACACGCAGGCCAAGGTGCTCGTGACGAGCGACGGGCAGTTCCGCCGCGGGAAGGCCGTCGAGGTCAAGTCGGCGGCCGACGAGGCCGTGGCCGGGCTGGACCACGTGGAGCACGTGCTCGTCGTGCGGCGCACGGGCCAGGACGTCGCCTGGACCACCGGGCGCGACGTCTGGTGGCACGACGTGGTCGACCGCCAGCCCGACGTGCACGAGCCGGAGTCGTTCGACGCCGAGCACCCGCTGTTCGTCATCTACACGTCGGGCACCACGGGCAAGCCGAAGGGCCTGGTCCACACGTCCGGCGGCTACCTCACGCACGCCGCGTGGTCGCACTGGGCCGTCTTCGACGTCAAGGACGACGACGTGCACTGGTGCACCGCCGACCTCGCGTGGGTCACGGCGCACACGTACGAGATCTACGGGCCCCTCGCCAACGGGCTCACGCAGGTGATCTACGAGGGCACGCCGGACACGCCGCATCGCGGGCGCCACCTCGAGGTCATCGAGCGCTACGGCGTCACGACCTACTACACGGCCCCGACGCTCATCCGGACGTTCATGACGTGGTTCGGCGACGAGCTGCCCGGCGGGCACGACCTGTCGAGCATCCGCCTGCTGGGCACGGTCGGCGAGGCGATCAACCCCGAGGCCTGGGTGTGGTTCCGCCGCACGTTCGGCCGTGACGAGGCGCCGGTCGTCGACACGTGGTGGCAGTCCGAGACCGGTGCGGCGATGATCGCGCCCGTCCCCGGGCTCACGACGCTCAAGCCCGGGTCGGCGACGCGTCCGCTGCCCGGGATCGCGGTGAAGGTCGTGGGCGAGGACGGCGTCGAGGTGCAGCCCGGGCAGGGCGGCTTCCTGGTCGTCGAGCGCCCATGGCCGGGCATGGCGCGCACCGTGTGGCGCGACCCGCAGCGGTACCTCGAGGCGTACTGGCGCCGGTTCGCCGGCCACGGCCCGCACGGCGGGTACTTCCTCGCGGGCGACGGCGCGTCGTACGACGAGGACCGGGACATCTGGCTGCTCGGCCGCATCGACGACGTCATCAACGTCGCGGGGCACCGCCTGTCGACCATCGAGGTCGAGTCGGCGCTCGTCGCGCACCCGGCCGTCGGCGAGGCCGGCGTCGCGGGCGTCAGCGACCCGGTCACCGGCCAGAGCATCGCCGCGTTCGTCGTCCCGAGCACGCCGCCCGGGCCGGTCGAGGACGTCGAGGCGTGGCTCGCCGCGACGCACCGGCTGCGCGACGACCTGCGGGCGCACGTCGCACGCGAGATCGGGCCGGTCGCGCGACCGCGCCACGTGCTGGTCGTCCCCGAGGTCCCCAAGACGCGCTCGGGCAAGATCATGCGCAGGCTGCTCGCGCAGCTCGTCGAGGGCACGACGCTCGGCGACACGACCTCCCTGCAGAACCCCTGGGCGGTCGACCAGATCGGCACGCTGGTCGCCGCGGGCCTCCCCCGGCCGACGACCTCCGGCGTCCCCGCGCCGCACCCGTCCCCCGTCCCCTCCCCGACAGGAGCACCGTGAGCGAGCACCGCTTCGGCTTCCGCACCCGCGCCCTGCACGCCGGCGGCATCCCCGACGCCACCACGGGCGCGCGCGCCGTGCCGATCTACCAGACGACGTCGTTCGTGTTCGACGACACCACCGACGCCGCGAACCTGTTCGCGCTGCAGAAGTACGGCAACATCTACTCCCGGATCGGCAACCCCACGGTGGCGGCGTTCGAGGAGCGCATCGCCTCGCTCGAGGGTGGCATCGGTGCGGTCGCCACCGCGTCCGGCATGGCCGCCGAGTTCCTCGTGTTCGCCGCGCTGGCCGGCGCGGGCGACCACCTCGTCGCGTCGGCCCAGCTGTACGGCGGCACGGTCACGCAGCTCGACGTCACGCTGCGCCGGTTCGGTGTCGAGACGACGTTCGTCCCCGGCACCGACCCCGCCGACTACGCCGCGGCGATCCGTCCCGAGACGAAGGCCGTCTACACCGAGGTGATCGCCAACCCGTCGGGCGAGATCGCGGACCTCGCGGGCCTCGCCGAGGTCGCGCACGCCGCCGGTGTGCCGCTCGTCGTCGACTCGACGCTGTCCACGCCGTACCTGGTGCGGCCGATCGAGCACGGTGCGGACATCGTCATCCACTCCGCGACCAAGTTCCTCGGCGGGCACGGCACCACGCTCGGTGGCGTGGTCGTCGAGTCGGGCCGGTTCGACTGGGGCAACGGGCGCTTCCCCACGATGACCGAGCCCGTCGCGTCGTACGGCGGCGTGCGCTGGTGGGAGAACTTCGGCGAGTACGGCTTCCTCACCAAGCTGCGCTCGGAGCAGCTGCGCGACATCGGCCCGGCGCTCTCCCCGCAGTCGGCGTTCCAGCTGCTGCAGGGCGTCGAGACGCTCCCGCAGCGCCTCGACGCGCACCTCGCCAACGCCCGCGACGTCGCGACCTGGCTGGAGTCGGACCCGCGGATCGCGTCGGTCCTGTGGGCGGGCCTCGCGTCGCATCCCCACCACGAGCGCGCCCGGCGGTACCTGCCGCTGGGCCCCGGCTCCGTGCTCGCCTTCCGGCTCGCCGCCACCCCGGAGCTCAGCGGACGCGAGATCGGGCGGCGCTTCATCGAATCGCTGCAGCTCGCGAGCCACCTGGCCAACGTCGGCGACGCCCGCACGCTGGTCATCCACCCCGGCTCGACGACGCACCAGCAGCTGTCCGCCGAGCAGCTCGCCGCCGCGGGCGTGCCGGAGGACCTCGTGCGCATCAGCGTGGGCATCGAGGACGCCGCCGACATCCTGTGGGACCTCGACCAGGCGCTGACCGCCGCCACCGGCACGACACGGGAGGACGCCCGATGAGCGCACGCACCTGGCAGGGGCCCAGCGCCCCGGAGCGGCTGTCGATCCTGCGCGCGACGCGCTCGATCGCGATCGTCGGGGCGTCGAGCAACCCGGCGCGCGCGTCGTACTTCGTGGCGACGTACCTGCTGTCCAGCTCGCCGTACGACGTGTACTTCGTCAACCCGCGCGCCGACGAGATCCTCGGTCGACCGGTCTACCCGTCGCTCGAGGCGCTGCCGGTCGTCCCGGACCTCGTCGACGTGTTCCGGCGGCACGACGACCTGCCGACCGTCCTCGACGAGACCCTCGCGGTCGGTGCGCGGACCCTGTGGCTGCAGCTCGGGTCCTGGCACGAGGACGTGGCACGGCGCGGCCAGGCCGGTGGGCTCGACGTCGTCATGGACCGCTGCGTGAAGATCGAGCACGCGCGGTTCCACGGCGGGCTGCACCTCGCCGGGTTCGACACCGGGGTCATCTCGTCACGGCGCGCGCTCGGCTGAGCGGGACTCCGGCTGGTCAGTCCTCCGGGAACCAGACCGCGTCGCGCACCCGGACGCGCTCGCCGTCGTCGGTCAGCGGCGTGCCCTCGGCCCGCAGGTGCGCGAGCGCACGGCCCTCGTGGCGCGCGGGCGGCCGGCCCGCGGCGGTGACCACGCGCCACCAGGGCACGTCACCGCCATGGGCCATCGCGCGTCCGACCTGGCGCGGTCCGCCGCGCGGTGGGCGGCCGACGGCGACCGCACGGTCGACGAGCACCTCCGCGATCAGCCCGTACGTCATGACCCTGCCGGCGGGGATCCGCGCGACGAGGTCGTGCACCTCGTCGACGTAGTCCGTCCGCGCGTCCGGGAGCGTCTGCTCGTCCGGCCCCGTCCGCTCGCCCGGCACCGTCCGCTCGCCCGGCACCGTCAGCGCCGCCGCACGACGACGACGGCACGGTCGTCGTCCTCCGCCGCCCGCACGCCAGCGAGGACCTCGTGGGCGCTGCCGGGGCGTGCGGCGACCACCGTCTCGACCACCCCGAGCAGCCGGTCGATGCCCTGGTCGACGTCACGCCCGGGCGCCTCCACGAGGCCGTCGGTGTACAGGACGACCGCGTCTCCGGGCAGCAGGACGCCGCCGACGACCCCGGGGCTCATGTCGTCGACCACACCCAGCGCGATGCCGCCCGGAGGGTCGAGGACCTCGATGCGCCCCGAGCCCGCGTGCAGCACGGCCGGCGGCGGGTGCCCGGCGATCGCGACGCGGAACGCGCCCGTCGTCAGGTCGATCGTCAGGTGCGCGGCCGTCGCGAACCCCTCGTCCCACCCCTGGCTCAGCAGGTACCTGTTGGCCGCCGGCAGGAACCTCTCGAACGGGAGCGCACCGAGCAGGCCGCCGAGCGCGCCCTGCAGCTGCAGCGCCCGCACACCGGCGGCCTGGCCCTTGCCGGACACGTCCACGAGGACCACCTCGAACGACGGGCCGTCCCGGTGCGCCACCACGAAGTCGCCGGAGAACGCCGCGGCGTGCGCCGAGCGCACCTCGGCATCCACCTGCCACATGGCCGGCAGGTCCGGCAGCCGGCCGCCGGCGGCGAGCCGGTCGCGCAGGTCCACGAGCATCAGCGCCCCCGGGGCGCCCTGCAGGCCGAGCCGCTCCCGCTCGACGCCGAAGGTGACCACGGCCCCGCACGCGAGCACCAGCACCGCGATCTCACCCGCGTTCACGACGGCGGCCACGGCCAGCCCCACCGTGAGCAGCACGACGAACGAGACGAGCACCAGCAGCCACCGCCACCGCAGCACGAACGCGCCGACGAGCAGCACCAGAAGCAGACCGGAGGCCGCGAACCACTCGGGGCGCCAGTGCACCGCGCCTGCGTAGACCACCGCGAGCAGACACAGCGCGATCCCGACGAGCGGCTGCGGCCCGACCGCCCAGCCCGCCAGCACCCGCCACACCCACCCCGTGGGGGCGCCGGGCCGGGACGTGGTCACGGTCCGAGCCTAGAGGTCCCGTCGGGCGAACCGGGGTAAAGGCCGTGCGTCGCCGCATGCCGCAGCGGCACGATGGCCCGATGAACACGCTGCCTGCCGGGTACCGCACGGCCGTCGTCCCGCCCGAGCGCCTCGAGGAGTTCCGCACCGTCGACCAGCTCGCGTTCGCGGTGTCCCCCGACCCGGAGGTCGAGCGCCTCCTGCCCTTCCCGGTCCCGCTCGACCGCCTCATGGCCGTCGAGGCGGCGGACGGCAGGTACGCGGCCGTGCACGGCTCCTACGACCTCGTCATGCCGGTGCCCGGCGGGCAGGTCGCGTGCGCCGGGCTCACGTGGGTCAGTGTCCGACCCGACGAGCGCCGCCGGGGCCTGCTGCGCACGATGATCACGACGCACCTCGAGCGGTCGCTCGAGCGCGGGGAGCCGGTGTCGGCGCTCTTCGCGGCGGAGGCGCCGATCTACGGCCGCTTCGGGTACGGCAGCGCCGCCGACCAGGTGCGGCTGACGGTGCCGCGCGGCGCGGCGCTGCGGCCCGTGGCCGGCTCGGAGCGCCTGACGGTGCGCCTCGAGCGCGTCGACCCCGGACGCCACACCGAGCTCGTCGAGGACCTGTACGTCCGTGCCGGCGCCGGACGCCCCGGGTGGACGCCACGCGCGACGCCGGTGCTGCGCGCCTACACCGTCGGCGACCCGCCCAGCCGGCGCGCGGGCTTCGAGCCGCTGCTGCTCGCGACGGTGCTCGACGGGCAGGACGTGCGCGCCCTCGCGCTTTTCGCCCGCAAGGCGTCGTGGGGCGAGGACGGTGCGGACGCGGTCGTCAGGGTCCGCGAGGCGTCGGCGCTGGACGCCGCGTCGACCCACCGTCTGTGGTCGTTCCTGCTCGACCTCGACCTGACGGCCACGGTCGAGACGCCCCCGCTGGCGGTGGACGACCCCCTGCTCCACCTCCTGGTGGACCTCCGCCCGACGCGGCGGCGCCTCACCGACAACGTGTGGGTCCGTCTGCTCGACGTGCCGACGGCGCTCGGCGCCCGCCGGTACGCCGGTCCCGCCGACGTGGTCCTCGAGGTCACCGACACGCTGCTGCCCGCGAACGCGGGCCGGTGGCGGCTCGTGGTGGACGCCGCGGGCGACGCCGAGGTCACCCGGACCGACGCCGACGCCCACGTCCGCCTCGACGTGCGCGAGCTCGGTGCGCTGTACCTCGGCGGCCGCTCGGCGACGGCGCTGGGCACGGCGGGGTTCGTGCTCGGCGAGGGCCGTGACCTGGCCCGGCTCACGACGACGTTCGCCTCGCCGCTGGCCCCCGTCTGCCCCTGGATGTTCTGAGGTCCGCCGATGCCGGCGGGGTCGGGTGGCGGCGTACCGGACGCCGCCACCCGGACGCGCTCAGGCGCGCGCGGCCTCGTAGGCGGCGAGCTGCTCGATCCGACGGGTGTGGCGCGGGTTGCCGCTGAAGGGCTCGGCGACGAACGCGTCGACGAGCTCGAGCGCCTCGTCGACCGAGTGCTGGCGCGCGCCGATCGCGACGACGTTGGCGTCGTTGTGCTGACGGCCCAGGCGCGCGGTGTCCAGGTTCCACGCGAGCGCCGCCCGCACCCCGGTCACCTTGTTCGCGGCGATCTGCTCGCCGTTGCCCGAGCCGCCGATGACGACGCCCAGCGAGCCGGGGTCGGCGACGACGGCCTCGCCGGCGGAGAAGCAGAACGCCGGGTAGTCGTCCTGGTCGTCGTACTCGAAGGCACCGTGGTCGACGACCTCGTGGTCGGCGGCACGCAGGTGCTCGACGAGCGCGACCTTCAGCTCGTACCCGGCATGGTCGGCGGCGACGTGGATGCGCATGGACACATCCTGCCGCAGGCGGGGCCCCCGGATGTCACCGACAGTTCGTAGGCTGTCGCCCATGACGCGCAGCGGAATCCCCCTGGACGACCTCGACCCGGCCGCCCGACCCCAGGACGACCTCGACGCCTACGTCAACGGACGGTGGATCGCCTCGTACGAGATCCCGCCGGACCGCGCGATGGACGGCCCGTTCCGAGCCCTGTACGACGAGGCCGAGCGCCAGGTGCTCGACATCATCACCGACGCGGCCGCCGCAGCCGGTGCGGGCGACGCGACGGGCGTCGAGGCCAAGATCGGCGCGCTGTACGCGAGCTTCATGGACACCGACGCGGTGGCCACCGCCGGCCTCGAGCCGCTGCGTGAGGACCTCGCCCTCGTCGACGGTGCCACGACGCCTGCCGAGCTGACGGTCGCGCTCGGCACGCTGCAGCGCACGGGCGCCGTGTCCGCCGTCGACCTGTACGTGGACAACGACGCCAAGGACCCCGACACGTACGTCGTGCACCTGGTGCAGGGCGGCCTCGGCCTGCCCGACGAGGCGTACTACCGCGAGGAGCAGCACGCCGCGGTGCGCGAGAAGTACCTGCCGCACGTCGCGCGCATGCTGCGGCTCGCGGCGCCGGTGTCCGAGGTCGTCGCGGCCGGGGACCCCGAGGACCTCGCGGCGCGCGTCGTCGCACTCGAGTCGCGGCTGGCGGGTCACCACTGGGACGTCGTCAAGGACCGCGACGCCGAGCTGACGTACAACCCGCTCACGCTGGCCGAGCTCGCCGAGCACGCCCCGACGTTCGACTGGCACGCGTGGGTGGCCTCCCTCGGTGCGCCGCAGGACGCGCTCGACCGGCTCGTGGTCCGCGAGCCGTCGTTCGCGGAGGGGTTCGCGAGCCTGTGGGCCGAGGTGCCGCTGGCCGACTGGAAGGCCTGGGCCACGTACCACGCGGTGTCCTCACGCGCCGCGTACCTGACGGACGAGCTGGTCGAGGCCAACTTCGACTTCTACGGCCGCACGCTGTCCGGCTCGCCGCAGGTCCGCGAGCGCTGGAAGCGGGGCGTCTCCCTCGTGCAGGGCGCACTCGGGGAGGCCGTGGGCAAGGTGTACGTCGAGCGCCACTTCCCGCCGTCGCACAAGGAGCGGATGGACACGCTCGTGGCGCACCTCGTCGAGGCGTACCGGGAGTCGATCACGTCGCTCGAGTGGATGGGTGAGGACACCCGCCGGCGCGCGCTCGAGAAGCTCGACAAGTTCACGCCGAAGATCGGGTACCCGGCGCGGTGGCGCGACTACTCCGCGCTCGAGGTGCGCGCCGACGACCTGCTGGGCAACGTGCGGCGGTCCCACGCCTTCGAGCTCGACCGCGAGCTGCACAAGATCGGCCGGCCGATCGACCGCGACGAGTGGTTCATGACGCCGCAGACGGTGAACGCGTACTACAACCCGGGCATGAACGAGATCGTCTTCCCGGCCGCGATCCTGCAGCCGCCGTTCTTCGACGCCGACGCCGACGACGCCGTGAACTACGGCGGCATCGGTGCCGTCATCGGCCACGAGATCGGCCACGGGTTCGACGACCAGGGCTCGAAGTACGACGGCGACGGCCGGCTCGTCGACTGGTGGACGGCCGAGGACCGCGCCGAGTTCGAGCGTCGGACCAAGTCCCTGGTCGACCAGTACGCGCAGTTCTCGCCGCGCCAGCTCGGCGGCAGCCACCACGTGAACGGCGAGCTGACGATCGGCGAGAACATCGGCGACCTCGGCGGCCTGGCCATTGCGGTCCGCGCCTACGAGATCGCGCTCGGGCGTCCGCTGTCCGAGGCGCCCGTGCTCGACGGGCACACCGGGCTGCAGCGCCTGTTCATCGGGTGGGCGCACTCCTGGCGGACGAAGGGCCGGGACGAGGAAATCATCCGGCGGCTCGCGGTGGACCCGCACGCACCGGACGAGTTCCGCTGCAACGGTGTCGTGCGCAACATCGACGAGTACTACACGGCGTTCGACGTGCAGCCGACCGACGCCCTGTGGCTGGACCCGGAGGACCGCGTCCGGATCTGGTGAGGCGGCGACGGCGGGTCGGGTCTCAGGGCAGCGCGTCCCACTGGGCGCGCGCCAGCCGGAACCCGATCCCGCCGGCGTCCGTGCACGTCACGCCGTCGGTGCCGGAGGCGCAGGTGTAGCCGCCGACGGTCTCCCGCTGCCCGTACGTGAGCTCCGGGCCGTCGGTCACCACCCGGGGTGCGTCGTCGTCCTCGCACACGAAGCCGAAGCCCTCGCCGTCGAGCCGCACGAGGTGACCGGTCTCGGCCTCGCAGCCGGTGACCTGCGGCGGCGCGTAGGTGAAGCTCCGGATGGAGCACAGCACGCCCTCGACGCCCATCTCGCACGCGATGTTGCCGCTGGGCAGCGTGAAGGCGACGGTCTCGTCCGAGGGCGGGGCCTCGCCGTCGCCGGCCCCCGCCGTCGGGGTCGAGGTGGTGGTCGTCGCGGCCGCCGCGTCGTCCGACCCACCTCCGCCCGGCAGGGTCGCCGCGAACACCACGACGAGCACCACCACGAGCAGCACGTCGAGGAGGACGAACGCCTGCATGCCCCGGCTCAAGCCGCGCAGCGGCTCGGGGACTCTCACGCCTGCTGGGGCGCGGCGTCGAACACCGGGCCCTGCGTGCGCGTGCGCTTGAGCTCGTAGAACCCGGGGACGCTGGTGACGAGCGCGAGGCCGTCGAACAGGCGACCGGCGTCCTCCCCCTTCGGTGCTGGGGTGATCACGGGTCCGAAGAAGCCGACGCCGTCGATCGCGACGACCGGCGTCCCGACCTCGTCGCCGACGAGCTCCATCGCCTGCTGGTGCGACGCCCGCAGCAGGTCGTCGACCTCGTCGGTGGCGGCGACGTCCGCGAGGGACGCCGGCAGCCCGACCTCGGCGAGGGACTCGGCGATGATTGCCGCCGTGTCGGACCTGCCGCCGGGGTGCCGCCGCGTGCCCATGGCGTCGTACAGGGGCTTGAGGACCTCGTCCCCGTGGTCCCGGGCGGCCGCGACCAGCACGCGCACCGGGCCCCAGGAGGCGTCCATCAGCTCGCGGTAGCCGTCGGGCAGGTCACGCCCCTCGTTGAGGACCGACAGGCTCATGACGTGCCACCGGACCTCGACGTCCCGGACACGCGCGGCCTCGCCCATCCACCGGGACGTCATCCACGCCCACGGGCACGCAGGGTCGAACCAGAAGTCGACGACGGGCACACCGGTCTCCTCTCGCTGACGGTCGTGCCAGAGTGTGCCCCTTCCCGCGCCGGGGTGCACATCCCGCTCCGCTCCCGGGCCGCGTGGGACCCCCGTGGCATGATCGTGCGGTCGCGCACCAGCGACACGGTGGCGTCCTGCCACGGCCGACCCGACCCGACCTCCGGTCGTCGCCGACCGCCCGGTCGCCGCTGCAGCCCCTCGTGGCCACCGCCGCAGATCGATCGGAGAGCATCCGTGCCCGGAGAGAACCTCACCCGCGCCGAGGCGGCCGAGCGCGCCGCTCTGGTCCGCACGCACGCCTACGACGTCCAGCTCGACCTGACGACCGGACCGGAGACCTTCGCGTCGCGCTCGACGGTGACGTTCTCCGCTGAGGCAGGTGCCAGCACCTTCGTCGACCTGATCGCCCCGACGGTGCACGAGGTGGTGCTCAACGGGCGCAGCCTGGACGTCGCGGACGTGGTCGCCGACTCGCGCATCCGGCTCGACGACCTCGCCGAGGAGAACGAGCTGACGGTCGTCGCCGAGTGCGCCTACATGAACACCGGTGAGGGCCTGCACCGGTTCGTCGACCCCGTCGACGACGAGGTGTACCTGTACAGCCAGTTCGAGGTGGCCGACTCGCGCCGGGTGTTCGCCGTCTTCGAGCAGCCGGACCTCAAGGCGACGTTCACGTTCACCGTGACGGCACCCGCCCACTGGACCGTGGTGTCGAACTACCCGCAGCTGGGCATGCCCGAGCGTGTGGAGGGCGGCCGCAACCTCAACGGGGGCCGCGACGAGGGCACCGCGACGTGGCGGTTCGACACGACGCCGCCCATCTCGTCCTACATCACGGCGGTCGTCGCCGGGCCGTACCACGGCGAGCACGGCGAGCTGACCAGCAGCGACGGCCGCACGATCCCGCTCGGCGTGTACTGCCGGTCGTCCCTCGCGCAGCACCTCGACACGGACAACATCCTCGAGATCACGCGCGCCGGCTTCGCGTTCTACGAGGAGCGGTTCGGTCACCCGTACCCCTTCGTGAAGTACGACCAGCTCTTCGTCCCCGAGTTCAACGCCGGTGCGATGGAGAACGCCGGCGCGGTGACGTTCCTCGAGTCCTACGTGTTCCGCTCCAAGGTGCCGGACGCGACCGTCGAGCGCCGCGCGGTCACGATCCTGCACGAGCTCGCGCACATGTGGTTCGGCGACCTCGTGACCATGCGCTGGTGGGACGACCTGTGGCTCAACGAGTCGTTCGCGGAGTACGCGTCGACGCTCGCGACGGCCGAGGCGACGCCCTGGACGAGCGCGTGGACCACGTTCTCCTCGCTCGAGAAGTCCTGGGCGTACCGGCAGGACCAGCTCCCCTCGACGCACCCGATCGTCGCGGACATGCGCGACCTGGAGGACGTCGAGGTCAACTTCGACGGCATCACGTACGCCAAGGGCGCCTCGGTGCTCAAGCAGCTCGTCGCGTGGGTCGGCCAGGACGAGTTCTTCGCGGGCGTGCGTTCGTACTTCGCCAAGCACGCGTGGGGCAACACCCAGCTGCGTGACCTGCTGAGCGAGCTGGAGGCCACGAGCGGCCGCGACCTGTCGGCCTGGTCGGCACTGTGGCTGGAGAAGGCGGGCGTCACGCTCCTGCGGCCGGCGATCGAGGTCGACGCGGACGACGTCATCACCTCCTTCGCGGTCCTGCAGGAGGTCCCGGACGAGCACCCCGTGCAGCGTCCGCACCGCCTCGCGGTCGGTGGGTACGACCTGGTCGGCGAGGGCGACGACGCGCGACTGGTCCGCACGGTGCACGTCGAGCTCGACATCGACGGCCCGCGCACGGAGGTCCCCGAGCTGGTCGGCGTGCGCCGCCCGGCACTGGTGCTGGTCAACGACGACGACCTGGCCTACGCGAAGGTCCGCCTTGACCCCGTGTCGCTCGCCACGTCCGTGGCGCACCTCGACAAGTTCACCGACTCCCTGCCCCGCACGCTCGTGTGGAACGCGGCCTGGGACGCGACGCGCGACGGCGAGACGCCCGCACGGGACTTCGTCGACCTCGTGCTCGGCAACATCGCGCACGAGACGGACTCCTCCGTGATCCTCGTGCTCCTGCGTCAGCTCACGACGACGCTCGACCTGTACGTGGCGCCCGAGTACCGGCAGGCGACCGCCACCGCGGCGGCCGACCGCCTGCTCGAGCTCGCGCAGGCGGCACCGGCGGGCTCCGACCAGCAGCTGCAGCTCGTCAAGGCGTTCGCGAGCCGTGCCCGTACGGCCGAGCAGCTCGACGTGGTCACCGAGGTCCTCGACGGACGACGCACCCTCGAGGGGCTGTCCGTGGACACGGACCTGCGCTGGGAGCTGCTGGCCGCGCTCGTCGCGGGTGGCCGCGCGGGCGACGCCGACATCGCCGCCCAGCAGGCGGCCGACGCGACGGCCACCGGGCAGCGCGCCGCAGCGGCCGCCCGGGCCGCGGTGCCGACGGCGGAGGCCAAGGAGCGCGCCTGGGCGGCGGTCGTCCAGGGAGACGACCTGCCGAACGCGCTGCAGGCGGCGACGATCAGCGGGTTCGCACGCGTGCACGACCGCGCTCTGCTCGTGCCGTGGGTCGAGCCGTACTTCGCCGAGCTCGAGCGCGTCTGGGCGGACAAGACGAACGAGATGGCCCAGAACGTCGTCGTCGGGCTCTACCCGACGGTCCTCGCGGACGACCCGGCCGTGGACGTCCTGGGGGCCACGGACACGTGGCTCGCGACGCACCCCGACGCCCCCGCGGCCCTGCGCCGTCTCGTCGTGGAGTCCCGCGACGGCGTGCGGCGCGCGCTCGCCGCGCAGGAGGCGGACCGCCGCCGCGCCTGACGCACGACGACGACGGCCGGGCACCGCACGGTGCCCGGCCGTCGTCGTCCCCGGTGCAGGCTCCCGCCGTCCCGACGCGCCGTCCCGACGCGCCGTGCCGTGCCGCCTCAGCGACCGCGTTCCACCGCGCGCAACCAGCGTTCGGCGGCACGGGGGTCGCGGAGCCGCACGACGTCCGACCCTGGTGCCTGCGCGCGTTCCGCGTACCGGTCGGCCAGTGCGCCGTGGTTGTGCCACGCCCACAGGACGATGTTGCGGTGCGGGTCGGTGTGCCGCAGGTTCGCGAGCGTCTCGCGGTTGCCGTGCCACAGCTCGCGCCGTGTGATGCCCCGCCACAGCGTCCGGCGCACGACCCGTGCCATGACGGTCCGCCGCGGGTAGTCCAGCCACACCAGGGTGTCCGCGCCGTCGAGGACGTCGCGGACCTGCGACTGCCAGTTGCCGTCGACGACCCAGCGCGCCCCCGCCGTCCGCGCGCGGAGGTCGGCGCGAGCCTCGTCGGGATCACGCTTGACCCACGCCGGCCCCCAGAACACCTCGTCGAGCTCGACGTGCGGCGCGTCCAGGGCGCGCGCGAGCCGTCGTCCGAGCGTCGTCTTGCCGGCGCCGGACGTCCCGACCACCCGCACGCGGCGCAGCGGTCGGCTCACTCGTTCATCGCGTCGGCGAGGGACTGCGCCCGGGCGTTGGTGAACAGGTCGTCGAGGAGGACCAGCCGCCCGGTCCCGTCGGCGAGCGGCACCTTCCAGTTGGGGTACTCCTGGTCGGTGCCCGGCTGGTTCTGCGCGCGGCGCTCCCCGACGGCGTCGGCCAGGGAGACGCCCTGCAGGACGGACGGCGTCGCCCGGATCCACCGGTGCAGCGCCTCCACGATCTCCCGCTCGGAGGGGTCGTGGCTCAGGAGCCCGCGCTCGCGCAGCGCGTCGAGCATCCGGTCGCGCTCGGCAGCGGCGGCCTGGCGTACCTGGGCGACGGGCTCCGACAGCAGGCCGAGGCGGTCGCGCAGCGTGACGTGCTCCCCCGCGAGGTACCCGGCGGTCGGCGGCAGGTCGTGCGTCGTCACGGTGGCCAGCGCCAGCTCGCGGTACGCCTCGGGCGGGCGGGGCCGCCCGTCGTGCTCCTGCTCGAACCACAGCACGGACGTGCCGAGGATGCCGCGCTCGTTGAGGTAGTCGCTCACCCAGGGCTCGACGGTGCCGAGGTCCTCGCCGATGACGACCGCACCGGCGCGGTGCGCCTCCAGCGCGAGGATCCCGATGAGGGCGTCGTGGTCGTAGCGCACGTACGCGCCGTCCTTGGCGCTGTTGCCCACGGGCACCCACCACAGGCGGAACAGGCCGATGACGTGGTCGATCCGGATGGCCCCGGCGTGCCGCAGCACCGTGCGCAGCATGTCGCGGTACGGGCGGTACGCGGCGCGCGCGAGCGCCTCGGGGTGCCACGGCGGCTGCGACCAGTCCTGCCCCTGCTGGTTGTACATGTCGGGAGGGGCACCCACGGACGCCCCGGTGGCCAGGACGTCGCGCAACGCCCACGAGTCGGCGCCCTGCGCGTGCACGCCGACGGCGAGGTCGTGCATGATCCCCAGGGCCATGCCGGCGTCACGGACGACGCGCTGCGCGCGCTCGAGCTGCTCGTCCGCGACCCACTGCAGCCACGACCAGAAGACGACACGGTCGGCCAGCTCGACGGCCGCTGCCGCGACCGCGTCGGACAGCGGGTCACGCAGGTCCTCGCTCCAGCCCTCCACGGGGCCGTGCCGCTCGACGAGCGCGCACCACAGCGCGAACTCGCGCAGCCCCTCGCCCTCCTCCTCGACGAACGCGTCGAACGCGGCCTGCCGCGCCGCCGACCGCGGGTGGGCGTACACCACCTCGAGGGCGGCGCGCTTGGCGGCCCACACCGTGTCGCGGTCGATCGGGCCGGTGTCGGCGTCCAGCGCGAGCACGGGTTCCGCGGCCCACTCCACGAGGGCACGGTCCGCGGCCGACAGGTACGCCGTCTCGCGCACGTCCTCCACGCGGACGTACAGCGGGTTGACGAAGCGCCGCGTCGCCGGCAGGTACGGGCTCGCGGTGAGCGGCTCGACGGGCTCCGCCGCGTGCAGCGGGTTGACCAGCAGGAAGTCCGCGCCCCACCGGTGCGCCGCGAGCCAGCCCAGCTCGGCCAGGTCCGCGAGGTCGCCCACGCCCCACGACGTGCTCGAGCGCACCGAGTAGAGCTGGGCCATGAGCCCCCAGGCGCTCCCCTCCCGCAGTCGCTCGGGCAGCTCGAGCCGTCGCGGTGTCACGACGACCGGGCTGTGCGCGTGCGCGCTGGGCCCCTCGGCGTGCAGCTCGTGCCAGCCCAGCGGCAGGTCGTCGGGGACGACGAACGTCGCGCGCCCGACCAGTCGCCCGTCCACCGAGCGCGGCTCGACCACGACGTCGACCTGCGCCAGCTCGCGGCGACCCCCGCCCGCGTCCGGCTCGACGTCGAGCCAGACGTCGACGGGGTCGCCGTGCGTCACGTGGACCGGCACCTGGACGGAGTCTCCCTGCCGCACGACCACCACGGGAGGCAGGACACGCCGCCACGGCATGTTCTCGACGTTGGCCAGCGCCAACGCGATGCGCGCCGGGGAGGACGCGTCGACGCCGAGGGCGGCGAGCACCCGGACGACGGTCTCGTCGCTCGCCTCGTGGTCGTGGCCGTCGTGCCCTCGGTAGCCGGGCACGACGTCGTAGGCGGCGGCGAGCCGCCAGAGGTCCTCGTGGGTGGTCGTCTCGGGCACACGTCGATCCTGCCAGAGCGTGCGCCCTCCGGCTCGACGCAGAGCCGCAGACCCGCCCGGCGCTCGCTCGCCGCGGGACTCCCGGTGCCGTCGCGCCCGGAGTTCGTGAGTCGGCCCGTCCGTCGACGTAGCCTGGGGCACCGTGACGACCCAGCCGCTGCGCCAGGACCCGCGCCCCGCCTCACCCGTTGCCACCTACCCGGTCGCGCAGCGCGCCGACCTCGTCGAGGATCTCCACGGCCGGCGGGTCGCCGACCCGTACCGAGCCCTCGAGGACGCCGACGACGAGGGGACGCAGCGCTGGTCCCGCGCGCAGGACGACCTGTACGGCGCCTACCGGTCCGGGCTGACGGCCCGGGCTGCCGGCACACCGTTCGCCGACGAGACGCTGCACGCGCGGCTGAGCACGCTGCTCGGCGCGGGCTTCGTCAGCGCGCCCGCGTGGCGCGGCGACCGGCGGTTCTTCACCCGGCGGTCGGGCGACCAGGAGCACGCCGTGGTCGTCGTCGCCGAGCCCGGACCGGACGGGACCGAGACCGAGCGCGTCCTGATCGACCCGCTCGCGCTCGACCCGACGGGGACGACGACGCTGGACGGGTGGCAGCCCTCGAAGGAGGGCGACCTGATCGCCTACAAGGTGTCGCACGGCGGCACCGAGGAGAGCGTGCTGCACGTGCTGGACGTCGCGACGGGCGAGCTGGTGGACGGGCCGATCGACCGGGCTCGCCACTCCCCCGTCGCCTGGCTGCCGGGCGGTGAGGCGTTCTACTACGTGCGCCGCCTCGCGCCCGACCTGCTGCCGGCCGACGAGCAGCAGTACCACCGCCGCGTCTGGCTGCACCGCGTCGGCACGCCCGCGGACCAGGACGCCGAGGTGTTCGGCGCGGGGCTCCCCATGACGAGCTACTACGGCCTTCAGGTGAGCCGCGACGGACGCTGGCTGATCGTCTCGGCCGCGGCCGGCACGGCACCGCGCAACGACGTCTGGATCGCCGACCTCACGACGCCCGGCGCCCCCGAGGCGCCCGCCTTCGTCGAGGTCGCGGTCGGTCTCGACGCCGAGGTCGGTGCGTGGGTCGCGCGTGACGGACGGCTCCTCGTGCACACGGACCTCGACGCTCCCCGTGGACGCCTCGCCGTCACGGACCCCACGACCCCCGGCGTCGAGCACTGGGTGACGCTGCTCCCGCAGGACGACGTCGCGGTCCTGGAGGACGTCGCGCTCGTGGACGCGGGTGACCCGTCGCAGCCGACGGCCCTGCTGGCGGCGTGGCGACGGCACACGGTCAGCGAGGTCACCGTCCACGACGCGCGCACGGGTGCCCGCACGGGCGAGGTCCCGCTGCCCGGCCTGGGCTCGGTGTCCGGGCTCGTCACCCGGCCCGACGGCGGCCCGGAGGTCTGGTTCGGGTACACCGACCACGTCACGGTGCCGCGCGTGCACCGGTACGACGCGACCACGGGCGCCGTCACGCTGTGGGCGGCACCCCCCGGTGAGCTGCCCGACCTGCCCGCGGTCCGCACGCAGCAGATCGAGGTCACGAGCTCCGACGGCACGACCGTGCGGGCGTTCGTGCTCGCGCGGGCGGACCGCGTGGCCGCCGACGGGCGTCCGCTCGCTCCGGCCCCGACCGTCCTGTACGGGTACGGCGGCTTCCAGATCAGCCTCGACCCCGCCTACTCGGCCACCACGCTCGCGTGGGTCGAGGCGGGCGGCGTGTACGTCGTCGCCAACCTGCGCGGCGGGGGCGAGGAGGGCGAGGAGTGGCATCGCGCGGGCATGCGGGCCGCGAAGCAGAACGTGTTCGACGACTTCCACGCGGTCGCGGAGCACCTGGTGGCCACCGGCTGGACGACACCGGACCGGCTCGCGTGCTGGGGCGGGTCCAACGGGGGCCTGCTCGTGGGAGCGGCCGTCACGCAGCGACCCGACCTGTGGGCGGCGGCCGTGTGCTCGGCGCCGCTGCTCGACATGGTCCGGTACCAGCGGTTCGGGATGGGCGTCACGTGGACCGAGGAGTACGGCGACGGCGACGACCCCGAGGAGCTCGGCTGGCTGCTCGGGTACTCGCCGTACCACCGCGTCGTCGACGGCACCGCCTACCCCGCGGTGCTCTTCACGGTCTTCGAGGGTGACTCGCGCGTCGACCCGCTGCACGCCCGCAAGCTCGCCGCGGCGCTGCAGCACGCGACGACCTCCGACCCCGCCGAGCGGCCGGTGCTGCTGCGCCGGGAGGTCGGCGTGGGGCACGGGGCACGCGCGCTGTCGCGCACGATCGGGCTGTCGGTCGAGCAGCTGCAGTTCGTCGCCGACCGCACGGGCCTGCTGGGAGCGGCACGATGACGCGGTCGACCACGTCCCCGAGCCCCGACGCGACCATGTCGACGTTGTCGCAGGGCGTGAAGGAGATCCCGCGCTGGCTCACCGAGCTGGGCGAGTGGTTCGTCGGCGTCCCGCTGCGCATCGTCCTCATCATCGTGTTCAGCGCGATCGTCCTGCTCCTGCTGCGCCGCGCGATCGCCGGCATCACGCGGCACATCGCCGAGGGCGAGCCGGTGATCGAGCGCGGGGTCCTGCGCCCGATCGGACGGTCCGAGGTCGGCTCCGTCCTGCTCAGGGCGAACCCGCTGGCGAACGCCCGGCGGGCGCAGCGGGCGCGCACGATCGGCTCGGTGCTGCGCTCGACCGCCTCGGTCGTCGTCTGGTCGCTGGCCGCGGTGCTCGTGCTCGACTCGCTCGGCGTGAACCTGGCGCCGTTCATCGCGTCCGCCGGGATCGTGGGCGTGGCCGTCGGCTTCGGCGCGCAGAGCCTCGTGAAGGACTTCCTGTCGGGCCTGTTCATGCTGCTCGAGGACCAGTACGGCGTCGGTGACGTCGTCGACGTCGGCCCCGCCACCGGGACCGTCGAGGCCGTGGCCCTGCGCGTCACCAAGATCCGCGACGAGGACGGCACGCTCTGGTACGTGCCGAACGGCTCGATGGTCCGCGTCGGCAACAAGACGCAGGGGTACAGCACGGCCGTCGTCGAGGTGGACGTCGACTACTTCGTCGACCTCGACGAGGCCCGCACGCTGCTGCGGCAGGCCGCGCAGGACGTCGCGGCCGATCCCGTCGTCGGTGCGTACCTGCGCGGCGAGCCCAGTGTCACGGGCGCCGAGAAGCTGGCTGCCGACGCCGTGGGACTGCGGCTGTCCGTGCGGACGGAACCGGCGATGCAGTGGGAGGTGGCCCGCCACCTGCGGGTCGCGGTGCGCCGCGCGCTCGAGGAGGCGGCGGTGCCGCTCGCGGGGCAGCGCGACGCGCTGGTCGCCCACCAGGAGCGGATCGGCGGGCGCCCGGTCACGGGCGCCGCGCCGGCGGGCCCGGACACGAGCACGGACGCGGCCACGGAGCCCTCGTCGGACGACACCACGCAGGACGGCCAGCCGGCGCGCGATCCGCACGACACCCCGGTCCACGAGGCGGTCGAGCCCGACCAGCCACCGCGATCGACGCAGTGACGCGCGGCACTCAGGGGGCGGGGGCCCACTCCAGCAGCGCCTGACCCGCGTCCACGTGGTCGCCGTCGGCGACCGACGACGTGACGGCTGCGGGGTCCCCCTGCAGGGCGATCACGGGGCACATGGTCGACAGGCCGGCCGCGGCGACGTCCACGGGTGACCAGGTCAGCACGACCTGGCCCGCGCGGACGCGCTGCCCCCGCTCGACGCGCAGGTCGAAGCCCAGGCCCGCGAGGGTCACGGTGTCGATGCCGACGTGCACCAGCACCCCCCGCCCGTCGTCCAGCTCGAGCGCGAACGCGTGGGGGTGCAGGGCGCCCACCACGCCGTCGCACGGTGCCAGGACGTCCTGCCGCCCGTTGCGGTCGGGCTCGAGCGCCACGCCCGGCCCGACCATCTCGCCGGCGAAGACCTCGTCCGGCACCGCCGACAGCGGTCGCACGACACCGGGCACAGGGCTCGTGAGCCGCAGCAGGGTCACCCGCGCGCCGTGGTCAGCGCAGGCCGTCGAGCTCGGCGGCGAGGTTGTCCGCCTCCGGACCGACGATGACCTGGACGATGCGACCCGAGCGCACGACACCGAACGCGCCGCTCGCCTTGAGCGCGGCCTCGTCGACGAGGTCCACGTCACCGACCTCGACCCGCAGGCGCGTGATGCACGGCTCGAGGTCGACGACGTTCGTCTCGCCACCCAGCGCCGCCAGGATCTGCTCTGCCTTGCTCAATGCGCTCTCCCCGGGTGTCGGCCGTCTCACGCCCAGGCTACCGCCGCGACGAGCCGCGCGGCTCCCCCGTCCACCCGCTGCGACGCACCGTGCGCCTCACGGCGCGTCGCCGCTGGCCCGGCACACGCGTGAGCGCGAGACTGCTGTCGCACGACGACGAGGCCGCACCGGCGCCCGCGTCGGCGCAGGTACCGAGGAGGTCCCGGGGTGGGCAGCAGCAGCGTCGTCGGCATCGGCGTGAGCCCAGGCCGCGCGGTCGGTCCGGCGGTCCACCTGCCCGACCCCGTCGCCGAGCCGCCGGCCGGGCGACGGCTGCCTCCCGGAGCCGACAGGCAGGCCGCCGCACAGCGCATCGCGGCGTCCGCCGACGCCGTCCGCGACGAGCTCGACGCCGCCGCGCTCGCGGCCGAGGGCGACAGCGCCGCGCTGCTCCACGCCACCGCGGCCATGGCCGCGGACCCGTCCCTGGTCGCCGACGCGCAGCAGCGCGTCCTCGAGGAGCACCTCGTGCCCGAGCGCGCGGTGTGGGAGGCCGCCGACGCGGTGTCGGCCCAGTTCGAGGCGCTCGGCGGGCACCTGGCCGAGCGCGTGCGGGACGTCGTCGACGTGCGCAACCGGCTGGTCGCCCACCTCACCGACCAGCAGGCGCCGGGCGTGCCCGTCCGACCGCATCCCTACGTGCTCGTCGCCCAGGACCTCGCCCCGGCGCTCACCGCGACCCTCGACCCGCAGCGCGTCGTCGCGGTCGTCACGGCGGCCGGCGGCCCGACCTCGCACACCGCGATCCTCGCTCGCGCGCGCGGCATCCCCGCGGTCGTGGCGGCCCCCGGCGTGCTCGACGTCGCGGAGGGCACGGTGCTGCTGGTCGACGGCGCCGCCGGGACGGTCACCCCGGACCCGTCCGACGACGCGGTGCGCCGGGTCCGCGCGCTCGCCGGTGCGGTGCGCACCTTCGACGGCGACGGGCGCACCGCCGACGGGCACCGCGTCGAGCTGCTCGCCAACGTCGGTGACCCCGCCGACGCACAGGCTGCCGCCGACTCGGGCGCGCAGGGGGTCGGGCTGTTCCGCACCGAGTTCGCCTTCCTCGACCGCACGCAGGCCCCCGACGTCGACGAGCAGACCGCCGCGTACGGGCGGGTGCTGTCGGCGTTCACGGGCCGCAAGGTCGTCGTGCGCACGCTCGACGCGGGCGCCGACAAGCCCCTGCCCTTCCTGCACGCGGCGGCCGAGACGAACCCCGCCCTCGGCGTGCGCGGGCTGCGGGTGGCCCAGGAGCGGCCCGACGTCCTGGAGGACCAGCTCACGGCGATCGCCCGCGCGGCCGCGGCCCACCCGGGCACGACGACGTGGGTGATGGCGCCGATGGTCGCGACCGTCGACGAGACCGAGCAGTTCGTCGCAGCGTGCGCACGCCACGGCCTGACCACGGCCGGGATCATGGTCGAGGTGCCGAGCGCGGCGCTGCTGGCGGGTCCGATGCTCGCGCACGCCCGCTTCGCGAGCATCGGCACCAACGACCTCACGCAGTACACGATGGCTGCGGACCGCCTGCTGGGTGCCGTCGCGTCGCTGTCCGACGCGTGGCAGCCGGCGGTGCTGCGCCTCGTCGAGTCGACCGCGCTCGGCGGTGCCGCGCAGGCACGGCCCGTCGGCGTGTGCGGCGAGGCCGCCGCCGACCCCGCGCTGGCCGTCGTGCTCGTCGGGCTGGGCGTCACGTCCCTGTCGATGACGCCCCGTGCGCTCCCCGACGTCGCCGCGGTGCTCGCCGCGACGGACCTGGCGACGTGCCGCGTGCTCGCCCGGCGCGCGGCCGACTCCTCGAGCGCGGCCGACGCGCGTGCGGTCGTCCGTGCCGGGCTCCCCGTCCTGGACGCGCTCGGCCTGTGACGGCCGCGGCGTGGCGCGCCCCACACACGTCGGCCGCCGGACCGGACGACGCCGCATGTGAGGATGGACGCCGTGAGAGACGACTCGTTCTACGCCACCGTCGGCGGGCACGAGACGTTCGTCCGGCTGGTCGACGAGTTCTACCGGGGCGTCGCTGCCGACCCGGTCCTCAAGCCCATGTACCCCGAGGAGGACCTGGGCCCGGCCGCTGAGAGGCTGACGCTCTTCCTCGAGCAGTACTGGGGTGGCCCGACGACGTACTCGGACCAGCGCGGCCACCCGCGCCTGCGTATGCGCCACGCGCCGTACAAGGTCAACCCCGACGCCCGCGACCGGTGGCTGGAGCACATGCGCGCTGCGGTCGACACGCTCGACCTCGCCCCGCTGCACCGCGCCCAGCTCTGGGACTACCTGGAGCGCGCGGCCCACTCCATGCTCAACACCTTCGAGGACTGAGATGACGCTGCCCGACGCGCGCCACGACCCGGTGGGCGCCGTCCTGCGCGCCCTCGACCTGACCGCGGACGCGCAGCGGCCCGACGTCTTCGAGGGCCTGAGCCTCCCGCAGCCCCAGGGACGGGTCTTCGGCGGCCAGGTGCTGGCGCAGGCCCTGCTCGCGGCGGGACGCACGGTCGACGACGACAGGCTCCCGCACTCGCTGCACGGGTACTTCCTGCGGCCGGGCGACGACTCCGCACCGATCGACTTCGTCGTCGAGCGGCTGCGCGACGGCCGGTCGTTCTCGGCGCGGCGCGCGCTCGCGCAGCAGGGCGGCAACCCGATCCTCGCGATGACGGCGTCGTTCCAGGAGCAGCAGCCGGGCATCGAGTACGCCGAGTCGATGCCCGACGTCCCCGGACCGGACGAGGTCGCCTCCGCGCTCGACGTGCTCGGCGACGTGGACCACCCCATGGCCAGGTTCTGGGCGCAGGAGTCGGCCTTCGACCTCCGTCACGTCCCGGGCCCCATCTACATGCGCCCGGACGCGGACTCGCCCCTGGGGCGCCAGAGCGTATGGGCACGGGCGCGCGGGCCTGTCCCTGACGACCAGCTGCTGCACCGTGCGCTGCTCGCGTACGCGTGCGACCAGATCATGCTCGAGCCGGTCCTGCGCCGGGCCGGTCTGCCGTGGGCCACCCCGGGGCTGTCCATGGCGAGCCTGGACCACGCCATGTGGTGGCACCGCGACGTGCGCGTCGACGACTGGCTGCTGTTCACCCAGTCGACCCCCAGCGCGCAGGGCGGCCGGGGCCTGGGAGCGGCACGGGTGTTCGACCGTTCGGGCGCGCTGGTCGCGTCGATCGCGCAGGAGGGCATGGTGCGCGTCCCCCTCTGAGGGACGCGCGGCGCGCGGCACGTCACGCTCCTGCTCGACGCGCGCGACGACCGGCGCCGGGTGAGACTCTCCGACATGGTCCGTCTGCGACGTGTGCGCCTCGACCAGCCGGGATGGACCCGGCGCCGCGCGGGGCGCGGGTTCGCGTACCTCGACGTGGAGCGCCGGCGCATCGAGGAGCGCGAGCACCTCGAGCGCGTGAGGGCCCTCGCGATCCCGCCGGCGTGGCGTGACGTGTGGATCAGCCCGTGGCCCAACGGCCACATCCAGGCTGCGGGTCTCGACGACGCGGCACGCCGCCAGTACCTCTACCACGCGCAGTGGCAGGCGCGGCGTGCCCGGCTCAAGCACGAGCACGTGCTGGACGTCGCCCGCCGGCTGCCGGCCGCGCGCCGCCGGGTGCGGGCCGACCTGGCGCTGGACGGCATGCCGCGGGACAAGGCGCTGGCCCTGGCCTTCCGCCTGCTCGACCGCGCGTACCTGCGCGTGGGCACCGAGGGCTACACACGGCGGCACGGGTCGTTCGGCCTGGCGACGCTGCGCCGGGACCACGTGCGGGTCCTGCCCGACGAGGACGGCCGCCCCGGTGCGGTGCACCTGCTCTTCCCCGCCAAGTCCGGTCAGGTGCGGGACACCGTGGTGGACGACGGGGTCGTCGCCGAGCTGGTCCGCACCCTGCTGCGCCGACGCGACGACAGCCGTGAGCTGCTGGCGTGGCGCGACGACGCCGGCTGGCACGACGTGACCAGCGCCGACGTGGGTCGGTACGTGCGCGACCGGCTCGGGGAGGCGACCCCGAAGGACTTCAGGACATGGCACGCGACGGTGCTGGCGGCACGCGGCCTCGCCGAGGCGGGCCCACCACCGCGGAGCGAGCGCGGCCGCCGCCGCGTGGTCGCGGCGGTCGTGAAGGACGTGGCCGAGGAGCTCGGGAACACGCCCACCGTCGCACGCTCGTCGTACATCGACCCCCGCGTCGTCGAGCTCTGGGAGCGCGGCGAGGCGATCGTCCCCACACGATCGCAGCACGTCGCCGAGCGCCGCACGCTCGACCTCCTGACCTCCTGACCTCCTGACCTCCTGACCTCCTGACGCCCCGCCCGGGTGCGGGTACCTGGCGCGCGGCGCAGACTGCCCGGATGAGCCACAGCGCCGGCCGAGCGCCCGACCCCGCGCCCGCGCCCGAGCCCGGCAGGGCTTCCGAGCCGGACCTCGCCCCCGAGCCCGTCGCGCGCACGCTCGGCGGACTGGTGCCGGGCCCGGGACCCGACGGTCGGCCACGCCCCGACGCCCCCCTCGTCGCGGTCACCGGCGTCACCGGGTACGTCGGCGGCCGCCTGGTGCCGGAGCTGCTCGCCGCGGGGTACCGCGTGCGCGCGGTGGCCCGGCACCCCGACCGCCTGCGCGGGCGCCCCTGGTACGACTCGGTCGAGGTCGTCGCCGCCGACGCCGCGGAGCCCGCGCAGATCCGGGCCGCGCTCGAGGGCGTCGACGTCGCGTACTACCTCATCCACTCCCTCGGGACCGGGAAGACGTTCGAGGAGCGGGACCGGTCCACCGCGCGGACGTTCGCGGAGGCGGCGCACGACGCGGGCATCGGGCGGGTCGTCTACCTGGGCGGGCTGTCCCCCCACGGCGAGCCGCTGTCCCCCCACCTGGCGTCCCGGACGGAGGTCGGCGAGATCCTGCTGGCCTCGGGGGTACCGACCACGGTGCTGCGCGCCGCCGTGATCCTCGGCTCGGGCTCCGCGTCGTTCGAGATGATGCGCTACCTCACCGAGCGCCTGCCCGCGATGACGGTGCCGAAGTGGGTGTCCAACCGCATCCAGCCGATCGCGATCCGCGACGTCCTGCGCTACCTCGTGGGCGCGGCGGCCATGCCGCGCGACGTGTCCCGCGTCTTCGACATCGGCGGGCCCGACGTGCTCACGTACCGCGACATGATGCAGCGCTACGCCCGGATCGCGGGCCTCCCCCGGCGCGTCATCGTGCCCGTCCCGGTGCTGACGCCGCGCCTGTCGAGCCTGTGGGTCTCGCTGGTCACGCCTGTACCCGGCGGGCTCACGCGCCCGCTCGTCGAGTCGCTGATCCACGAGGTGGTCTGCGAGGAGCACGACATCGCGCAGTACGTGCCCGACCCGCCCGGCGGCCTGGTGGGGTTCGACCGCGCGGTCCGGCTCGCGCTGGCCCGTGTCCAGGGCGCGACCGTCAGCACGCGCTGGTCGTCCGCCGCTCCCCCCGGTGCACCCAGCGACCCGCTCCCGTCGGACCCGGACTGGGCCGGTGGCTCGTTGTACGTCGACGAGCGGCGCGTGCTGGTCGACGCGTCACCGGCCGCGCTCTGGCGCGTCGTCGAGGCCGTGGGCGGTGAGCGCGGCTGGTACTCGTGGGCGCTGGCCTGGCGCGTGCGCGGCCTGCTGGACCGCGTCGTCGGCGGGCCGGGGCTGCGGCGCGGGCGCCGCGACCCCGCGCGCCTGCTTCTCGACGACGCCGTGGACTTCTGGCGCGTGGAACAGCTGGTCCCCGGGCGCATGCTGCGCCTGCGGGCCGAGATGCGGCTGCCTGGCCTGGCGTGGCTCGAGCTGCGCGTCGAACCCGCTGACGGCCCCGGCACCGGCACGGGGAACGCGCCCGCGGCCGACCCGGGCCCGCACGACGCCGAGGGGTCGTGGGACCCCGTGGCGTGGCGCAGGCCGCCGGTGGTCTTCGCGCAGCGTGCGCTGTTCCACCCGCACGGGCTCGGAGGACAGCTCTACTGGTGGGCGGTGTACCCGTTCCACGGCGTCGTGTTCGGTGGGATGCAGCGCAACGTCGCACGCGCCGCCGAGCGAGCGGAGCGCGCGCGGACCGACCTCACGCGCGACGGCGGATGACGACGGGGTCCTCCAGGTAGGGGGTCCACACCGCGCGCTCGTCGGCGGTGAGGCGGCGCGGGGCCCCGGTCGCGGTGTCGACCAGCACGATCGTCGTGGTCGCGACCGCGAAGACGACCGAGCCCTCGACGGTCGTCGGCGCGTCGCGGACCTCGTAGCAGACGTCCAGGCTCGCACCGCCGAGGTGCCCCAGCCACAGCTCGATGACGACGGGCGCACGCCGGTACGGCAGGGGGCGCACGTACTGGATCTCCTGGCGGGCCACGAGCGTGGAGGTCAGGGCACCCGGCCCCGCGTCGAGCACCGCTGTCGGGCGGGCGCCGTCGGGCACCGTGCCGTCCGGACCCTCGGGGTGGCGCCAGAAGACCTCGATGCGCGCCTCCTCCAGGAGGCGCAGCATCTCCACGTTGTTGACGTGCGCGTACGCGTCCATGTCGGACCAGCGCAGCTGCACCGGCACCGTGATCCTGGCCATGCGTCCTCCTCGAGCCCCCGGCGCTCGGTCCCGCGCCGCGTCGTATCGTCGCCCCGGCGCGGGCCACGACGGAAATCGACCTGCGCCGCAGCCACCGCGCACGCCATGCTGAGCCATGCGCACGACGAGCGACTGGCGGGTGGTCGACGCGCCGCCCGCACCCACCGACCTCGACCACCCCGACACCTGGGCCTACCAGGCGCTGTGTGACATCGACCACGCGCTCGAGCTCGCGCGCTACGGCTGGACGGACCTGTGGGCGCCGCTGCACGTGCGCCTTCCCATCTACGCCGACCAGGAGTACGCGAGCCAGCACCTCGCGGTCGCCGTCGCGCCCGATGCCCCGGCCGTGCCGGGGGCCGACGACGTCCTCGGCACGGTCACCGTCCTCATGCCGCGCCACGACAACACGCACCTCGCCCAGCTGCACCTGCAGGTGCGACCCGGGTGGCAAGGGCGCGGCGTGGGGACGGCGCTGCTGCGGCATGCCGAGCGCGTCATGTCCGAGAACGAGCGCCGCACGGTCATCGTGTGGTCCGGGCACGCGCCCGAGCCCCCACCAGGTCCCGGCGTGCTCGACGCCCCGACGGGCGAGGGGCGCGTCCCTGCGGATGCTCCCGCCGCACGGTTCGCGCTCCGGCACGGCTTCCACCTGGAGCAGGTCGTCCGCCACTCCGTCCTGACGCTGCCCGCCGACCCGTCGGCACGCGCGGACCTGCTCGCCGACGCCCGGGCCCACGCCGGGGCGGACTACCGCACGCACACGTGGTGGGACACCGTTCCGGACGCGTGGCTCGACGCCCTCGCGGTGCTGTGGACCCGCATGAGCACGGACGCGCCGAACGCCGGCTACGACATCGGCGAGGACACGTGGGACGCAGCTCGGGTGCGGCACCACCTGGAGTCGCGCGCGCAGCAGCACCAGCGGGTCCTGCTGACCGCCGCGGAGCACGTGCCGACCGGCACGCTGGCCGCGTTCACCGAGCTGGCGGTCCCCGCGCCCGACGTGCCGTTCGGCTTCCAGGGCGACACGCTCGTGCTGGCCGACCACCGCGGACGACGCCTCGGCATGCTGGTCAAGGGCGTCAACCTCGAGGCCTACACCGCCTGGCGGCCGGGTGAACGGCGGTTGCACACCTGGAACGCGCAGGAGAACGAGCACATGCTCGCCATCAACGTCGCGCTCGGCTTCCGGCCCACAGGTATCGCCGCGGGTTGGCAGCGCCGCACGGGCTGACGGCCGCCGTCGGCGGTCCTCAGCGGCCGGCGGCCCGCGCGGCCTGCCGACGGCACGCGGCCAGCGCGTCGGTCTGCGCCGCCAGCGGCGTCAGGACGAGCCGCTGCGCCACCTCCGCGACGGACGCCCGCAGCCGCCGCCGCGCCGCGCGGGCGCGGGCGCGGGCACCCAGCCTGCCGGCGAGCGCCCCCACCGCCGCGACGAGCAGACCGGCGAGGACGCCGCCGACCAGCAGGACCGTGGGCGCGGGCGCCGGGCCCCACACCGGGGTGACCGGGTCCGGCAGCTGCAGGTAGGCGAGCAGCGCGATCCCCGCGAGCCACAGGGCACCGGTGACCGCGGCGGCGAGCAGCAGCCACTGCAGGGCTCCCGCGACGCGCCACCACCAGACCGCGCGCTCGGGCAGCAGCGGCGTGCGCGCGACGGCGTGGTCGAGGGCGTCGGGCAGCGCGGCGGTGTCGAGGCGCGCGCGGGCCGCCAGCACCCAGGTGTCGGGGGCGCCGGCCAGCACGGCGTCCGCGTGGTCGCGCACGGCGGTCGCTGCCGTCGCCCGCTGCGCGGGCCCGGCCGGCGGCAACGACGTGCGGGTCACGTCCGCCTCGGCGGCGGACCGGGGTGCCAGGTGCAGCCGCCGCAGCGGGTCGGGGCGCAGTCGCGCCAACCAGCGCACCGGGGGCCAGCCGGTGTGCGCACCGGCGCGCCGCACCGCCGAGCGCCGCACGGCCGTCACCACGGTCGGCACGCCCGCCGCGTCCTCCAGCGCGTCGAGCAGCCGGTCGGTGGCGACGTCACGGCGACGTCCCCGCGGCTCCGGACCGCAGGCGTCGGCGACGCCCCGGGCCGCGGTGCGCAGATCGGCGCCGAAGCGCTGGTTCGTCGCCTCACGTCGCTCGACGGCCTGCGCGACCAGTGCCCGCAGGTCGTCGACACCGGCGCCCGTCCGTGCGGACGCGGCGAGGACCCGGGCACGCTCCAGGCCGTCGGCGGCGGCGAGCCGGCGCAGGTCGCCCAGGACGGAGTCGACGTCGCCCGCGCTGAGCCGGTCCGCCTGGTTCAGGACGAGCACGACGACGTCGTCGTGCCCCGCGAGCGGCCGGAGGTAGCGGTCGTGCAGCGCGGCGTCCGCGTACTTCTGCGGGTCGACCACCCAGACCAGCAGGTCGGCACGGGACACCAGCCGTTCGGCCCGCACGCGGTGCTCGACGACCACCGAGTCGTGGTCGGGCAGGTCCAGCAGCACCAGCCCGTCGGCCAGCCGGGCACCGCGGACGGCGGCCCCGGGCCGTTGCCCGCCGTCGGGGTGCGTGCCGGGCGGCCCGGCCGGCAGTGCGTGACGACGCCCGACCTCGAGCCAGTCGAGCAGCCGGGCAGGCCCGTCTCCGTCCGGGTCGTCACCGACGACGACGGCCAGGGGGTGGGACGTCGTCGGCCGCTGCACGCCCGTGCTGGCCAGGTCCGCGCCGACGAGCGCGTTGAAGAGCGACGACTTGCCCGAGCCGGTCGCACCCGCGAGCGCCACCACGGTGTGCTCGGCCGACAGCCCGGCGCGCTCGCGTACCCGAGCCAGCAGGTCGCGCGTCTGCGTGACCAGCGTCGCGGGCAACCGGCCGTCACCGGCGTCCAGCGCGGCGTCGAGCGCGGCGACGCGCTCATCGAGGGTCAGGCTCATGCGTCGTCCTGCGTCCCGCCGAGCAGTCGCCGCCAGAACCCCGGGCGCCGGGTGTCGGGCTCCTCGCGGTCCGCCCCGCGCGGTACGTCGCGTCGCGGGCCCGGCGCACCGGTGGACGTCCCTGCACCGCGCAGCGCGTTGCTCACTGCGGGCGCCGAGCCGGGGACAGCCTCCGAGCGCACCGACCGCTCGGCGCTCGCCGCCCGCTCGACATCCCGACCTGCGGCGCGCAGCGCGGCCCCGTCGACGTCGGCGGAGCCGAGTGCGTCGAGCTGCGCGGTGTACCGCTCGGCCTCCTGAGCGAGCACACCGTCGACGCGTGCGTCGAGGCGCTCGCGCGCGTAGGTGGTCAGCCGACGGACCGCGTCGTCGCCGAAGACCGCCTCGAGGAGCTTCTGCGCGACGAGTGCGGTGCCGCCGGCGATGCCCACCTCGATGCCCGTCAGACCGCCCGTCGACGCGAAGGCGAGCACCATGAGGCTCACGCCGGCGGCGTTGACGCCGAACGACAGGTAGCGGGCGGTCCCCCGCCGTGACTCGCCCTGCTCCCGCACGAGCTCCAGCACGTCCGACTGCCACCCGCGCACCTGCGCGTCGACCTCGGCCCGCAGCGTCGTCGACGCGCGCGCCAGGTCCAGCCCGGGCAGCAGCGCGGCACCCGCGGGGTCACCGCGCCACGCCGCGTGCGTGCGCTCGGCGGCGGCGTCCGAGGCGTCGAGCACGACGGCGGTGAGCCCGTGCGCGATCGCCTGCTCGACGCGGGGCGCCTGCGCCGGCGTGCCGCGGAAGAACGCAGTGACCGCGTCACGCACCCGGCCGACACCGTGCTCGACCGAACGCAGCAGCTCCCCGGTGCCGACGAACTCCTGCCAGCGGGCCAGGACCTCGCCGCGCAGCATCGCCCCGTCGGACGTCGCCAGCTGCACGTGCGTCGCGGCGTCGGCGTAGGCGCCCGCCACCACCGCACGGAGCCGACGGTCGGTTGCGGCCTGCACGTCCGCAGCGTCGGCGAGCACCTGCGCGCGCCGGGCCAGGTCGTCGACGACGCCGTCCCGGGTGGCCAGAGCGACCGCCTCCCGTGCGGGCGCGTCCGCCCCCAGCGCCGTGAGCCACGTCGCGACGTCGGACACGGCCGACTCGGGCAGCAGCCCGTCGACCAGCGGGGACTCGGGGACGAGGAACAGCCGCGCGTCCGGCAGGCCGTTCTCGTCCATCATGCGTCGCAGGTCGGCGGCGACCTCCTCGGTCCCCGGGTCGACGCGGTCGACGACGAGTGCGACCTGCGCGTGCCGCTGCGCTGCCCGGAGCAGCAGGTCCCAGGGGACGGCGTCGGCGTACCGCGCGGCGGTCGTGACGAACAGCCACAGGTCGGCCGCGTCGAGCAGCTGCGCGGCGAGACGCCGGTTGGCGACGTCGACCGAGTCGACGTCGGGCGCGTCGAGCAGCGCGAGCCCGCGCGGCAGCGCCGGCGACGCGACGAGGCGCAGGGCCCGCGCGGGATCGGCGACGCCGCTGCCGGCCGGTGCATCGGCCGTCACCGGCGCGGCGGTGAGACGTGCCAGGCCTGGCAGGACACGGTCCGTCGAGTACCAGCGCTCGTCGAGCGGGTGATGCACGAGGACGGGGGCCCGGGTGGTGGGGCGCAGCACGCCGGGTGCCGACACCTGCACCCCCAGGAGCGAGTTGACGAGGGTCGACTTGCCGGCGCCCGTGGACCCGCCGACGACGACGAGCAGCGGGGCCGAGCGTGCGCGCAGGCGTGGCAGCAGGTAGTCGTCGAGCTGCGCGAGCGCGGCCGCCCGGTCGGCACGCGCCTCGGCGACGCCGGGCGCCTCGAGCGGGAGCGCGAGCGTCGCGAGCCGCTGCTGCAGGCGTTCGAGCGCGTCGAGCAGGCCGCTCACCGCTCCGTCGGACGTCCCGGACGGGCCGCTGACCTCGGACTCCACCGTGTCGTCGACCTCGGGCTCCGTCATGCCCGTCAGTCTGCCCGACCGGCAGCCCGGGCACCTGTCGACCTGTCCCCCGGACGGACGACGGCCCGGACGAGGGTGCTCGTCCGGGCCGTCGACGGCAGGTCGTGTCAGTCGCGCCGCAGCTTGCGGTACGTCACGCGGTGCGGACGCGCGGCCTCGGGCCCCAGGCGCTGCACCTTGTTCTCCTCGTACGAGGCGAAGTTGCCCTCGAACCAGTACCAGTTGCCCGGGTTCTCCTCCGTGCCCTCGTACGCGAGGATGTGGGTCGCGACGCGGTCGAGGAACCACCGGTCGTGGGAGACGACGACCGCGCAGCCGGGGAACTCGAGCAGCGCGTTCTCCAGCGAGCCGAGGGTCTCGACGTCGAGGTCGTTGGTCGGCTCGTCGAGCAGCAGCAGGTTGCCGCCCTGCTTCAGGGTGAGCGCGAGGTTGAGGCGGTTGCGCTCACCACCGGACAGCACCCCCGCGGGCTTCTGCTGGTCCGGCCCCTTGAACCCGAACGCCGCGACGTACGCGCGCGACGGCATCTCGACGTTGCCGACCTTGAGGAAGTCCAGCCCGTCGGACACGACCTCGAACAGCGTCTTCTTCGGGTCGATGCCCCCGCGGGACTGGTCGACGTACGAGATCGAGACCGTCTCTCCGACCTTGAGGTCACCGCCGTCGAGCGGCTCGAGACCCACGATCGTCTTGAACAGCGTGGTCTTGCCGACGCCGTTCGGGCCGATGACGCCGACGATGCCGTTGCGCGGCAGCGTGAAGCTCAGCCCGTCGATGAGGGTGCGACCGTCGAAGCCCTTCTGCAGGTTCGACGCCTCGAGAACGATCGAGCCGAGGCGCGGGCCCGGCGGGATCTGGATCTCCTCGAAGTCGAGCTTGCGCGTGCGGTCCGCCTCGGCGGCCATCTCCTCGTAGCGCGCGAGTCGCGACTTGGACTTGGTCTGACGGCCCTTGGCGTTGGACCGCACCCACTCCAGCTCGTCCTTGAGTCGCTTGGCGAGCTTCGCGTCCTTCTTGCCCTGGATGGCGAGGCGCTCGCCCTTCTTCTCCAGGTACGTCGAGTAGTTGCCCTCGTACGGGTACAGGCGGCCGCGGTCGACCTCGCAGATCCACTCAGCGACGTGGTCGAGGAAGTACCGGTCGTGGGTGACGGCGAGGATGGCGCCCGGGTAGTCCTTGAGGTGCGCCTCCAGCCACAGCACGCTCTCGGCGTCGAGGTGGTTGGTGGGCTCGTCGAGGAGCAGCAGGTCGGGCTTCTCCAGGAGCAGCTTGCACAACGCGACCCGGCGGCGCTCGCCGCCCGAGAGCACGGTGACGTCCGCGTCCGGCGGCGGGCACCGCAGCGCGTCCATCGCCTGCTCGAGCTGGGCGTCGAGGTCCCACGCGTCGGCGGCGTCGATGGCCTCCTGCAGCTGGCCCATCTCGGCCAGCAGCGTGTCGAAGTCGGCGTCGGGGTCGGCCATGAGGGCGGAGATCTCGTTGTAGCGGTCGAGCTTGCCCTTGATCTCGGCGACGCCCTCCTCGACGTTGCCGAGGACCGTCTTCTCCTCGTTCAGCGGCGGCTCCTGCTGCAGGATGCCGACGGTGTATCCCGGCGACAGCCGGGCCTCGCCGTTCGACGGCTGGTCGAGCCCGGCCATGATCTTGAGGATCGTGGACTTGCCCGCGCCGTTGGGGCCGACGACGCCGATCTTCGCGCCGGGCAGGAAGTTGAGGGAGACGTCGTCGAGGATGACCTTGTCGCCGTGCGCCTTGCGCGCCTTGTACATGCTGTAGATGAACTCAGCCACTGAGTGCTCGTCCGCTCCTCGTAGGTTCTGGTGGTGCCGCGAAGCCGGGGCGCGCGGCCCCTGGACGCACGGGAGTGCGTGCAGGGAGTCGCGCTGTCACGGCCCGGCCGCGGGCGCCGGGTGCCGATCCACCAGCCTAGGCGATCACCCGCGTCCGGCCAGCGCCCGTTCGGACACTGATCCGGGCGCGGCCGCACCGCCGAGGTCGCAGGCACTCTCGCCCGCCGCCACGTCCGACTCGTCCGCGGGCGGCTCGTCGCCCGCGGGCGGGGCGTCGGCGGTGGAGGCCCACGGGTCGTCGACGTGTACGGGCCCGGGACCGGGTGCCTCGGCGAGACCGCCGACGTCGTCGGGGAGGGCGTCGGCGTGGTCGTCGCGGGCGCGCCGCGGTCCCGACAGCGTCCGACGGAACTTGGTGGTGCCGAAGCTCAGGTCGTGCCCCACGGCGAGCGCCTCGAGCACCAGCTCGGAGCGCGGCGCCCCGTCCTGCGCCACCCACTCCGACTGCCCCAGACGCCCCACGACGACCACGGGGTCACCCTTGGCGAGCGACGCGTCGAGGTTGACCGCCGCGGCCCGCCACGCCTTGACCGTGAACCACAGCGTCGGTCCGTCGCGGAAGGCCCCGGACTGCCGGTCGAGCACGCGGCGCGTCGACGCGAGCCGGAACTGCGCGTACGGCACTCCCCCGACCCCGTCGAGGTGGTACGTGCGCAGGTTGGAGCCGACCCATCCGACGACCGTCACGTCCTGGGTGTGCGTTCCCATCGTGGTCCCCTGTCTGCTGTGGCCCCACGTGCGCGGGGCGTCGAGCCGCCATCGTCGACCGCGGAGCGGTCGGCGCAGGGTGCCGGAGGACACATCGGTGGACGAGGTCGCTGAGCGCCGGGGCTGTGGTCGGCTCGCGCCAGCAGCGGTCCGCGGCGGGCCTCAGCTGTCGCCGAGCGCCCGCGCCGCGAGCTCGCGGGCGTGCCGGTGCTCGGCCAGCACGTCCTGGGTCGGTGCCAGGAGGCGGCCGCGCGCCGCCGACTCGATCGCCGCCCGGCCGTCGGCGACGACACGTGCACCACGCGCACGGGCTGCACGGCGCCGCACGACCGTCGACGCCGCGAGCAGGAGCACGGCGAGCCCGAGGAGCCCTGCGACCACCGACGTCGCCGGCAGCCACGGAACCGCGGCACCGAGGCCGTCCGCCAGCAGGAGCCCCGCACCGACGAGCCCCGCGACCCCGGCCACCGCCGCGAGCAGGAGCAGCACGACCGCGGCACGGGAGCGACGGGCGGCGAGCGGGACGTGCGCGAGCGCGTCGGTCACCGCCAGCCGCAGCTCGGCCGTCGTCGCGACGCGCGAGCGCAGGTCGGCCGCCCAGGGCTGCGGCAGCCCCTGCGTGACGCTCGAGAGCCACGACGCCCGCGCGAGCCCGACACCGTCGGCGTGCACCTCGCCGAGCCGCGGAGGTGTGCCCGCGCCACCGCGCACGGCGGCCGCGACCGCGTCACCGACGGCGGTCAGTCCCGCCGCTGCGGACAGCCGGTCCACGACCACGCCGATCGCCAGCGCGCTCGGCGCGGGTTCGCGCGCCGCCGTCTGCGACTGGACGAGGCGCGCGGCGTCGGCGATCTCCGCGTCCGCGTGCACGGCGGCGACCGACCGGCGGTCGACGGCGTCGGCGAGCGCTTCGCGCAACCCGGCCACACCCTCTCCCGTCACGGTCGACACCTCGTGGACCTCCACGTCCGGCAGCCCGTCCTCGACGAGCAGCCGCCGGACGTCCTGGACGAGGTCGCCGCGCACGGCGGGCGGCACGGTGTCGACCTGGTTGAGGACGAGCAGCATCGACGCGTCGCGACCCGTCATGCCGCGCAGGTAGCCGGCGTGCAGGGCGTTGTCGGCGTACTTCTGCGGGTCGACGACCCAGATGAGCAGGTCGACCTGCGGCAGGACCCGGTCGACGACCTCGCGGTGCTCGGGGGCGATCGAGTCGTGGTCGGGCAGGTCGAGCAAAACCAGGCCGCGCAGGCCGGCCTCGCTGTCCCCGTCGAGCAGGCTCTCACGCTCGATGCGGTCCTCCGGCTCGACGCCGATCCAGTCCAGCAGCGGCCCGCCGTCGGAGCCCCACACGCACGCGGTGACGCGCGAGGTGGTCGGCCGGCGCACGCCCACGTCGGCGAACTTCAGTCCGCTGACCGCGTTGAAGAGGCTCGACTTGCCGGACCCCGTGCCCCCGGCGAGCGCGACGACGGTGTGGTCCACGCCCAGCGCGAGACGCTCCCGGACGCGGTCGATCGTCGCGGCGACGCGGACCATCACGGCGGGGTCGAACCGCGTCCCGCCGACTGCGAGCGCACCGTCGAGCGCGTCGACCCGCTCGTCGAGCGCGGCCGTGGTCGCGCCGCGAACGGCCCCACCGGTCGAGGCGCTGGGCTCGACACCGACGTCGCGCGTGGGGCCCTCGTCGCCGGCGGCGACGGGGATCGTCGTGGTGCTCGACGGGTCGTCGCTCATGTCAGCCCCTTGAGGACGGCGAGGCGCAGCCGCAGGCGCGACGAGGCGTCGGCTGCGAGGTCCGGGTCGTCGAGCGTGCGGTCCGCGATCGTCCGCTCGAGGTCCACCTGCGCACGCGCACGGCGCACCAGGTCCTCCCGCAGCGCCGACACGACGTCGTCACCCGCGGAGCCCAGGAGCGTGCGGACCGCCGAGGCCGCCTCGTCCAGTCCGGCCGCGGCGGCGAGCGCCAGAGCGGTCAGCGCCTCTTCACCGACGGCCTTGCCGACCTGCGCGCGGCGGCGCGAGTCCGCTGCGCTGCCTGCCAGCGCGACCCGTACGAGGCGGGCGCCCTCACCGGTCCAGGCGCGCGCGGCACGCTCGGCGGCCGCGGCGCGCGACGCCTCACCGTCCGGCCAGCGTTCGAGCACCGACGCGCCACCGGGAGGTGCCGACGGGCCGGTGAGGGCCGCTCGCAGCGCTGCGTTCGCCCGGTGCCCGACGGCGGTGAGCACGGAGGTCGTCGACTCGGTGAGGTCACTCACCAGCGGCGCGACGGCGGCGCCGCGAGCACGTGCCGTGCGGCCGGAGCCGCGGACGCGTCCCGAGCGGCCCACGAGCCGGGCGAACGGCGCACCCTTGGCCACCAGCTGCGCCCAGCGGGCCCGCACCGCCCCGTCGGCCACCGCACCGGCGCGGATCGTCTCCGCGGCCGCGTCGCCGGGCGCCGCCGTCGCCTCGTCGAGCGTCTGACCGATGCGCTCTGCCGCGTCCGCCTGGTCCTGCACGGCCTCCGCGAGCTCGTCGACCCACGGGCGCAGCGCGCTGAGCGCACCACGCAGCGTGCGGGCGACCACCGTGCGCGCACGGTCCGGCCCGGCGAGCATGGTCAGCCACCGCAGGACGGGAGCGACGACGGCGGGCGTCAGGGGGCCGGAGTGCGGACCGACGTCCGGGATGACGAAGAGCGGCGACCCCGCCAGCCCGTGCGCGCGCAGCCGGTCGAGCAGGTCACCGCGGACGGTCGGCATCGAGGCGACCGGCACGCGGTTGAGCACCATGGCGACGGACGTGCTGCGCTCGACGGCCGACCGGAGCACCTGCCACGGCAGCGCGTCGCCGTACCGGGACGCGGTCGTGACGAAGAGCCACAGGTCCGCCGCCTCGAGCAGCCGGTGGGCGGTGTCCCGGTTGGCGTCGAGGACGGAGTCCAGGTCGGGGGCGTCGAGGATCGCGATGCCGCGCGGCACGGTGTCGACCGCGACGGCCTGGACCTCGTCGAGCACCGGGTGGTGCGACAGCAGGTCGGTGTCGAGGGGGTGGTGGACGAGCACGGGCTCACGCGTCGTCGGGCGCAGGACGCCCGCGGCGCTCACCTCACGTCCGACGAGCGAGTTCACGAGGGTCGACTTGCCCGCGCCCGTCGAGCCGGCGACCACGACGACGGCGGGTGCCGACAGCTCGGTCAGACGCGGCACGAGGTGCTCGTCGAGCTGGTCGACCAGGCGGCCGCGGGACGCCCGCGCCTCCTCGACGCCCTCGATCTCGAGGGGGAACGTCGTGGCCTCGACGTCGCGGCGCAGGTCGCGCACCGCGTCCAGCAGCGACGTCTGCGCGAGCGGCCGGGCCAGGATCTGCTGGGCATCCGACGGCTCGCCGAAGTCACCCGGCGCAGGCACTGACGTCTGCGCAGGCACGGTTCCAGGCTGCGCACTCACGGACCCATTGTCGGTCCCACATCTGACCAGGCCAAACGCGGCGCGCGGGTGACACGTCACGGGTCTGCCGCCGGAGGGCCCGCGGACACGCCGGAGGGCGGCCGGGGACCCCCACTACGCTGGTCACCACTGGCCCCCGTAGCTCAATGGATAGAGCAACGGCCTTCTAATCCGTAGGTTGCAGGTTCGAGTCCTGCCGGGGGCGCCGCACTGAAGCGCTGCTCCGCGCCGCGGGCGAGGGGCGCCGCTGGGAGCACGCGCCGACCCGGCGCCCTTCGCGCGACGGCACGGCGCACGCCCGCTCACACCGATCACTCTTTATGGTCAACTCGACCACCATCCCTGGCGCCGTGCGCCCGGAGGTGCAACAGTGGTCACCATGACCACAAGAACTCGACGGGACGTCCCCAGCACCGCGCTGCTGACCGACCACTACGAGCTCACGATGCTGCGCGCCGCCCTCGCCGACGGCACGGCCCACCACCGGGCGGTCTTCGAGGTGTTCGCCCGCCGCCTGCCCGAGGGGCGCCGGTACGGTGTCGTCGCCGGTCTGGGTCGCGTCGTCGAGGCGCTCGCGGACCTCCGGTTCGACGACGACCAGGTCGCCTGGCTGCGCGCGACAGGGGTCGTCGACGACCGCACCGCCGACCACCTGGCGACGTACGCGTTCACCGGCAGCATCGACGCCTACCGGGAGGGCGAGGTGTACTTCCCGCACAGCCCCGTGCTGACCGTGAGGGGCACGTTCGCGCAGTGCGTCGTCCTGGAGACGCTGATCCTGTCGATCCTCAACCACGACAGCGCCGTCGCGTCGGCCGCGGCGCGCATGGTCACCGCCGCCCGCGGCCGCACCCTCCTGGAGATGGGCAGCCGCCGCACCCACGAGCACGCCGCCGTCGCCGCCGCACGCGCCGCGTACATCGCCGGCTTCGACGCCACGAGCAACCTGGACGCCGGGTTCCGCTACGCGGTCCCCACCCGCGGCACGTCGGCGCACGCCTTCACCCTGGCGCACGTCGACGAGCCCGCGGCGTTCGTCTCCCAGGTCGCGACCCTCGGCGCGGGCACGAGCCTGCTCGTGGACACCTACGACACCGCCCAGGGGATCCGCAACGCCGTCGCCGCGGCCGGCACCCACCTGGGCGCCGTCCGCATCGACTCCGGCGACCTGGCCGACGAGGCGCGCCGGGCGCGCGCCCTGCTGGACTCCCTCGGCGCGACGTCCACCCGGATCGCCGTCACCTCCGACCTGGACGAGCACGCGATCGCCGCCCTCGCCGACGCACCCGTCGACACGTACGGCGCGGGCACACGGCTCGTCGGTGGGTCGGGGCACCCGACCGCCGGCATGGTCTACAAGCTCGTCGCGATCGCCGACGCGCCCGGCCCGCACGCGCCGCTGCGCCCCGTCGAGAAGACCGCCGCGGGCAAGGGCAGCATGGGCGGGCGCAAGATCGCCTACCGTGCACTGGACGACCAGGGCGGCGCGACCCGCGAGATCGTGGTGCGCCACCTGCCGGGCGCACCGGGAGCCGGACCGGGACGCGCGCTGCAGACCGCCGTGGTCCGCGACGGGCACGTCGTGCACGACCCGGGCCTGGCCGAGATCCGCGCGCACCACCGCGCAGCGAAGGCCGAGCTGACCGCCACCGACCTCGACCTCGCGCCGGGCACCCCCCGCCTGACCGCTGACCCGACCGACATCGGCAACCTGATGGGAGCCACAGCATGAAGAGCGCACTGATCGTCGTGGACGTGCAGAACGACTTCTGCGAGGGCGGTGCGCTGGCGGTCGCCGGCGGCGCCGACGTCGCGGCGCGCATCACCGACTACCTGCGCCGGCGCGGCGACCGGTACGACACGGTCGTCGCGACGCGCGACTGGCACGCCCCCCTGCCGGACACGAACGACGGCCACTTCGCCGCGGACGGCGACCCGGACTACGTGACCACGTGGCCCGTGCACTGCGTGGCAGGCACGCCCGGCGCCGAGTACCACCCGGACCTCGTGCTGCCGGAGCGCACCGTCCACGTCGTCAAGGGCGAGTCGCGGCAGGACTACTCGGGGTTCCAGGGGCGCATCGTCGACCCCCCCGACGACCGTCAGCTCGCGGGTCTCCTGCTCGCCCGGAACATCGCCTGCGTCGACGTCGTCGGGATCGCCACCGACTTCTGCGTCGCGGCGACCGCCGTGGACGCGCGGCGCGGCGGCGCGACCATCGTCACCGTCCTGACCGACCTCACGGCCGCGGTGTCGGCCCCGACCGCGATCAAGGCGCTGACCGACCTGACCGCCCGCAGGATCCGCCTCGAGGAGTCGCGGTGAGCGGCACCGACCCCGCCGGGCACGCAGCGCCCGAGGGCTACGACCCCGGCGACTACCCGCCGTTCGCCGTGACCGTGGACCTGGCGATCTTCACGGTGCGCGACGGCGCGCTCAAGGTCCTGCTCATCGAGCGCTCGGCGGACCCGTACGCGGGAGCGTGGGCCCTGCCCGGCGGGTTCGTCGACATCGACGAGGACATCGCCGACGCCGCGTGGCGCGAGCTCGCGGAGGAGACGGGCCTGACCCGCACGGACTGGCACCTCGAGCAGCTGCGCACGTACGGCACGCCCGGCCGGGACCCGCGGATGCGGGTGGTCTCGGTCGCACACGTCGCCTTCGCACCGGACCTCCCGGACCCGCAGGCGGGCTCGGACGCCCGCAACGCCCGCTGGTGGGACGTCGACGACCTCAACCTGCCGGGGCTGCGGGGCGGCAACCACGACAGCGACGTCGACGACGCGCCCGCGCTGGCGTTCGACCACGCGCGCGTCCTCGCCGACGCGTTCGACCGGGTCGCGGCCAAGATCGAGTACACCTCGCTCGCCACCGCGTTCTGCCCGCCGACGTTCACGCTCGGTGAGCTCCAGCACGTCTACGAGGCGGTGTGGGGCGTGCGGCTCGACCGCTCCAACTTCCGCAGGTGGGTGCAGCAGACCACCGGGCTGGTGCGCCCGGCGCCGACCGACGAGGTGCGGCCGCCTCAGGGGCGCGGGCGGCCCGCTGCGCTGTTCGAGGCCCGAACAGAGGGCGTCCGGACGCTCCACCCGCCGCTCCTGCGACCCGCCGACGCCCGGGCCCTGCGCACGGACCGAGCCGAGCCCTGACGCCGCATCGAGGACGCCCGCCCACGGCGGCGCGTCACGCGAACGCGAGGTAGAAGGCCAGGTGCAGCGCCAGCGGCACGTGCAGCGTGCCGAGCCGCGCGCGGACGACCGCGAGCGCCGCACCCAGCGCGGCGATCGCGAGTGCCGCGACCGGCTGGTCAGGACCGAACCTCTCGGGCAGCACCCAGGCGTGGCCGGCCCAGAAGGTGACTGCCACGACAGCGACCGTCCACGGCGTCGAGAGCACCCGGCCGACGTGGTGCTGCAGCAGGCCGAAGGTCAGGTACTGCTGCCACAGCACCGACACGGCCATCCAGGCCACGTACACGCCGACAGGCAGGGCCAGCCCGTAGTGGAAGGGCAGGGCGACCGCCAGCGCGGCGGGCAGCACGTAGGCCCAGCAGGCCCGCGACGGCGCCAGCAGTGAGCGGGTCACGCCGCGGTGCGCGACGGCGAGCGCCGCGAGCACGACGAGGGCGACGGCGCTCTCCACCAGCACGGAGGCAGCGTCATCGTCGGTCACCAGGCTCCCCGCACCGCGCGCGTGCAGGCCCGGGGTCAACCACCACAGGACCAGCCACGCAGCGCACGCAGCGACGACGGTGCCCACCGGCACCCGTCGGTCGGCGGCGAGGTCAGTCATCGAGCGCGGACGCGCCCACGACCCGCGCCACCTCGTACCCGTCCTGCGCGTGCACCAGCTCGAACGCCGCCTCCGGGTGCAGCATCTGCGCGACCTGCAGGACGTCGCCCCACTCCTGCGGCGTCCCACCGCCTTGCCGGTCGATCACCAGGTACTCCGGCACCGGGTTCTGGTTGCCCAGGTAGTACACGTCGGTCCGGTCGACGAGGTACGACATCAGCCCGATGTCCGACTCCACGACGGCGCCGTCCGGGATGACCGCCAGGGCGGCACGGGCGCCCTGCTCCCGAGGCGCACCGAAGTGCAGGCCCGGGTTCGTCAGCTGCCACAGGGGCAGCTGCGACATCAGCATCAGCGACGCCGTCAGCCCCACGATGGGCGCGTACCGGCTGTACCGCCGCAGCCAGCGCACCCGCCCGCGCCGCGCACGGTCGATGCCGTCGAGCATCGCCACGTACGCGATCGGCAGGAGCACGGCGCTGTAGTGCCACGTGGGCTCCCAGTAGCCCGGCTCGGCCGACAGGAACCGCCACCCCAGCGTGGGGGCGGCGAGGAGCACGAACGGCGAGCGCAGGGCGATCGCGCCGGTGACGATCACGAGCAGCCACAGCGTGTAGCCCTTGGCGGGTGCGTACAGCGCGAGGGGGTCGGACAGCGCCGCAGCCAGATCGAGCCTGGACCCGTACACCCACTCCCCGTCCGGGTTCAGCGACGGCAGCACCACGCGCGTCGCGAGCACGAACGCCCCGACACCCCACGCGGAGAGCCACAGCATGGCGGGCCGGCGCGAGCGCCACGCGAGGACCAGACCGAGCACGGCCGTCGTCAGGCCGAGGTCCTCCTTCACCAGGGCGAGCAGCGCGCCCGCCACGATCGTCGTGCGCCACTGCTCGCGCAGCACGCCCACGAGGGCGATCGCGAGCAGCGGGACCGCGAACGCGATCTCGTGGAACTGCGCCTCGACCGCGTACTGCAGACCCCAGCTCAGGCCCGCCGCGACGCCGACGAGCACGCCGACGACGCGTCCCAGCAGCGGGATCGCCGCACGGGTGATCACCGCGGCGGCGATCCCGAACAGCACGTTCTGCACGACGAGCAGCGTGAACGCGTGCGGGAAGACCGCGTACACCGGCCCCAGCAGCACGAGCAGCGGGTGGAAGTGGTCGCCGAGCAGGTGGTACTCGGGGCCCTTGATGTGGACGATCGGCGCTTCGAGGGCCGCGTAGCGTGACGCCAGCTGCGTGAAGATCCCCAGGTCCCACGACTTGACGACGAACGCCTGCCACTGAGCCAGCGAGTAGATCGTGTAGACGGCCGCCACCAGCAGCCCGACGGCCGCAGGCAGTGCCCAGGTCCGCACGACCCCGCGAGCCCGTTCGCGCCGGGACACCCGGGGTCCGTCGCCGTTCGTCGGGGCCGGGTCCGGGGTCGTCTGCTCGTCCGGTGCGACGACGACGACGTCCTCGTCCTCCTCGACCGGCGGCGCGGGCTCTCGCGACGTCACGTCACCTCCAGCGGGATGTGTCGGCGGGCGACCCACCGGTGGACGCCTGGAATCCTGCCACGGCCACCTCGGCGCCGGAAATGTGGTGACACGGCCGCAGCACCTCTGGTGCCCTGGAGGGACCCATCCACCACGAGCACACCCCCGCGAGAGGGTGCGCACCGTCATGTCCGCAGGAGGACACCATGCATCCACTCAGCACCTACGAGGTCCACCGCCGGGACCAGGTCGACCTGCTCCGCCGGTCGACGCGGCAGCCGGTGCGCGAGCCCGACCCCAGACCGCGGAGTGACGCCCACGGCCGGCCACCGGATCCGTCGGCACGGCAGGTGAGCGCCCGTCGCTCTTCCGCGGCGTCGGCGTGGGCACCCACGGCGTGAGCCGTGGCACCATGACCCCGTGCTCACGCCCGCCCGCGTCCCCGCCGCCGGCGGGCGTCGTGCGTGATGGGCCGCCACGACGGCCGCCCCGCGGCTCCCCGGGCGCCCTGGTACACCAGGGCGGGACGTGCTGCGCTGCGCTGGCTCGGCCGGGTGGCGCTCGGCGCACTGGCCGGCGGCATGGTCCTGGGCGCGACGCTGTGGGCGGGCACCTCGTGGGAGACCGCACGGGTGCTCGGGGCCGGAGCGGCCGTCCTCGTCGTGGCGGCGACGGCCCTGGCAGCGACGCTGCCCCCCGTGCCGGAGCCCTCCACCACCAGGGACGACGGGCCGAGGACACGCCCTCCCGGGTCGCGCCGCGACGGGTGACCCCCTGCGGGTCCTAGTCTGTCGACGTGACGAGCACCTCCGACGACGCACCCACCACCACGACCACCGCCGCCAACGGCGCCCAGTCCAGCACCGACCGCATCGTGTGGGTGGACTGCGAGATGACCGGGCTCGACCTGGTCCACGACGCCCTCGTCGAGGTCGCCGCCGTGGTCACCGACTCCGAGCTCAACGTCCTCGGCGAGGGGGTCGACGTCATCATCGCGCCACCGCCGGAGGCGCTCGCCCAGATGGGCGACTTCGTGCGCACCATGCACACGACGTCGGGCCTGCTGCCGGAGCTCGAGCGCGGCGTGACCCTCGCCGACGCGCAGGCCCAGGTGCTCGAGTACGTGCGCACGTGGGTCCCCGACCCCGGCAAGGCCCCGCTCGCGGGCAACTCGGTGGGGACCGACAAGGCCTTCCTCGAGCGAGACATGCCCGAGCTCGTCGGGCACCTGCACTACCGGATCGTGGACGTCTCCTCGATCAAGGAGCTCGCTCGCCGCTGGTACCCCCGCGTGTACTTCGCGTCCCCCGAGAAGAACGGCGGCCACCGCGCGCTCGCCGACATCCTCGAGAGCATCGACGAGCTGCGCTACTACCGGGCCGCCCTGATGCCGGCCGCACCCGGACCGGACTCCGCCCAGGCCCGCCGCATCGCGGCGGACGTCGTGTCCACGAGCGTCAAGCGGGGCCTGCTGCCCGGCGCCTGATCCCGCAAAGCCCGCAGGGCGCCGACCGAGGTCGACGCCCTGCGACTTGCTGGGGTGGCTAACGGGACTTGAACCCGCGACCCCCTGGACCACAACCAGGTGCTCTACCTAGCTGAGCTATAGCCACCGCGGTGCCGACCTCCGGTATCCCGAGGGAACCGACCGTCCTGCACCTGGTCCGACGCGTGCGCCGGGCCGACGATGAGTGTAGCGGGTGCCGCGCCGACCTTCGTCACGCATTCGCTCCCTGGCGCGGACGAGGATGTGCGAGACGCGTCACAGCCGTGCGACGACCGCGTCCGCGAACCGCTCGACCGCCCCGGGCGCGTGCTCGAAGAACAGCGACGGCTCCGCCAGCTCGACCTCCAGGACGACCGGGCGACCCTCGTCGTCCGGGATGAGGTCGACGCGCGTGTACAGCAGCGGGGAGCGGTCGGGGAAGACCTTGCCGAGCTCCTCGACGACGAGGTCGCTGACCGCCCGTTCCTGCTCGCTGGCGTCGCGCGCGGCCAGGACGCGCTCGCGGAAGAGCACGCCCTCCTTATCCCCCGCCCGGTACGGCCCCTCCAGCAGCGGCTCCTTGCGCACGGAGTGGCTGAACTCGCCGTCGACGTACACCAGCGCGCTCTCGCCCTGCGTGTCGACGCGGGTCAGGTACCGCTGCAGCATGACCCGTCGGCCCACCGCCAGCAGGTTCTTGGCGTGCGTGATGGCCAGCGACCGCGAAGGGGTCTGCCCCGCGTCATAGCGGCCGGTGTCGCGCGAGCCCGCGCTGACGGTCGGCTTGATGACGAAGTCCCCGAACGCGGGGAAGCGCGTGTGGATCGCACGCGCGTTGAGGTTGCGCTCGGGGTCGAGCCAGATCGTGGGGACGATCGGGATGCCCCGCTGCTCGAGGTCCCGCAGGTACGTCTTGTCGATGTTCCAGGCCACGACGTCGGCAGGGTTGAGCAGCTGCGACGTCCGCTCGACGCGACGCGTCCAGTCGGCGAACTGGGCAGGCCGGTCCGTGTAGTCCCAGGTCGACCGGATCAGGACGTGCGGGTAGGCGGACCAGTCCACCGTCGGGTCGTCCCAGACGACGACGTCCGTCGGGACGCCGCGCTCGGCGAGCGCGGTTCGCAGCGGGACGTCGTCCGGGTCGAGCTGGGGCAGCTGGGCGCACGTGGCGAGGGCAAGGCGTGCAGTGGGTTCGCTCACGCCTCGCACTGTACCCACGCCGCGTGACGCGTACGCTGCGCGCGCGTGACGGACGGGCGACGCGTCGCCGTCCGCGGGCGGCTGCGACACCCGGGGATGCTCCGCGGCGGGATCAGACCGGCCCGGGGTCGGCGGCCGTGAGACGGTGCAGCGCCCGGACGACGCTGCCGGCCGAGGCGAGCCCCACCGGCCGCCCCGACTCGTCGAGCACACCCACGGCCGTGCCGTCCGGGGCGTCGAGGGCGGCGGTCAGCGCCGCGACGACGTCACCGAGCTCGGCGCCCAGCCGCACGGTCCGCGAGGGCGCCGTCGCGGCCGGCCCGTCACGCCGGGGCAGGTCGTCGAGGTCGGCCGGCTCGAGCCTGCCGAGGGCGAGCAGACGGGCCGTCCGGCCACGTCCGACCAGGTCTGCGACCGCGGGGGACGCGGGCCGCGCGACGACCTCCAGCGGCGGCGCCAGCTGCTCGACGTGCGCGCCGCGACTCAGGACGACGACCCGGTCGGCCATGCGCACGGCCTCGTCGATGTCGTGCGTCACCATCATCACCGTCGTGCCCAGGTCGCGCTGCAACCGGATGAACTCCTGCTGCAGGCGGGCACGCCCCACCGGGTCGACGGCCCCGAACGGCTCGTCCATGAGCAGCACGGGCGGGTCCGTCGCGAGGGCCCGCGCCACGCCGACGCGCTGACGCTCCCCTCCCGACAGCTCGTGCGGCCACCGGCGGGCGTACTGCGCCGGCTCGAGCCCCACGAGCGTGAGCAGCTCGGCGACGCGGTCGCGCGTGCGGCGACGGTCCCATCCCAGCAACGCCGGCACGGTCGCCACGTTCTGCTCGACCGTGCGGTGCGGGAAGAGCCCGACGTTCTGGATGACGTACCCGATGCGGCGGCGCAGCGCGACGGGGTCGGCGTCGGTGACGTCCTCCTCGCCCAGCACGATGCGTCCCGCGGTCGGCTCGACGAGGCGGTTGGCCATCCGCAGCGTCGTGGACTTGCCGCACCCCGAGGGGCCGACGAGGACGAGCAGCTCGTGCTCGCGCACAGCGAGCGACAGGTCGTCGACCGCGACCGACCCGGCGTACTCCTTGCGCACGGACTCGAACCGGATGGCGACCGGGCGCTCGTCGGCACCTCCGGACGGCAAGTGCCCGGCCACGGTCCCGTCCTGTCGCGGTAGCGAGGTCGTCACGTTCAGCGACGCTAGCGGGCGCCACCGACAGCCGCGCGGCGGGCCGTCCCGCGCGCGGCTGTCGGTCCTCGTCAGTAGGTTCGAGCGCATGCCGTCCGGACCGGTCCTCGCGGCCGCCGCCAACCCGTGGTTCTCGTGGGACTACCTCGAGCGCAACGGTGCCGACGTGCTGCGCTACACCCAGCAGCACGCGTCGCTGACGGTCCAGGCCGTGCTGATCGCGTTGGTCGTCGCCCTCCCGCTCGCGGCGCTCGCCCACCTCAGGCCGCGGCTCGCCGGCCCGGTGCTCGCCTCGACGGGGGTGCTCTACACGATCCCGTCGCTGGCGCTGTTCGCGGTCCTCGCGCCCGTCACCGGGATCGGCCGCACCACCGTGCTCATCGGGCTCGTCGTCTACGCGCTGCTCGTGCTCGTGCGCAACGTGCTGGTCGGGCTGCAGGGCGTCGACCCGGCGGTGCTCGACGCCGCCCGCGGCATGGGCTACGGACGGGCGCGCCTCCTGCTCGGCGTCGAGCTGCCGCAGGCGGTCCCCGCGATCGTGGCAGGCCTGCGCCTGGCGACGGTCAGCACGGTCGCGCTCGTCACGGTGGGCGTGGTCATCGGGTACGGCGGGCTCGGCCAGCTGATGTTCCGCGGCTTCCGCAGCGGCTACCACGCCGAGATCATGACGGCCACGGTGGTGTGCCTCCTCCTCGCGCTCGTGGCGGACCTCGCGCTCGCGCTGCTCGGCCGGGTGCTGACGCCCTGGCGTCGCACCTCCCGGACGCCGGACGCGGCGCCCCGCACCCCGCAGGAGGCGCCGTGGACGTCCTGAGCGAGGCGTTCGCCTGGCTGAACGATCCCCTGAACTGGACGGGCAGGCAGGGCGTCCTCGCGCTGACCCGCACGCACCTCGAGGTCTCGGCCGTCGCCGTCGCGCTCGCGCTGCTCGTCGCGCTCCCGACCGGGCTCTGGCTCGGTCACCGCGGTCGCGGCGCGACCGTCGGCGTGGTCGTCGCCAACACGACACGCGCGCTGCCGACGTTGGCCCTGCTCACCCTGCTGGCCGCGACGGGCTGGTTCGGGAGCACCGCGACCGCCCTGGCGTGCGCGGTCTTCGCGGTCCCGCCGATCCTCGCGAACGCGGTGACGGGCGTCGGCGGCGTGGACCCCGACGCGCGCGACGCCGCGCGCGGGCTCGGCATGTCCGGCGTCCGCGTCCTGTGGTCGGTCGAGGTGCCGCTCGCCGTGCCGCTCATCGCCGCCGGCATCCGCACGGGGACGGTCCAGGTGCTCGCGACGGTCCCGCTCGCGGCGCTGGTCGGGGGCACGAGCCTCGGCACCCTGGTGGTGAGCGGCTTCGCGACCCAGCGCTACGGCAAGGCCCTGGCCGGGGGGATCCTCGTGGCAGGGCTGTGCCTGCTGGTCGAGGGGCTGCTCGCGCTCGCCGAGCGTGCCGTGACACCTGCCGGGCTCCGGCACCGCGCCCGCGGCGCGGGCGCCGACGCACCGTCCCGCGGGCAGCACCCGCGCCCGGTTGCCCTCGGCGCCGCACGCGGTTCGAATGAGACCGCCCACTCTCCGTGACCGCCCACCCCTCGCCGCGACCGGCGGGCCCGCCACCGCTCCGCACGTCATGCCGCACCTCTGACAGGAGACTCCCGATGCGCACCAGCCCGCGCACCCGCACGCTCGGCGTCCTGGCCGCCGCCGTCCTCGCCCTCGGTGCGTGCGGCACACCCGGATCAGGCGGCGGGCAGGCCGAGCCCGACCGGACCAGCGCGGCCGGGGGCCCACCGGCCTGCGAGCCCGTCGCCGGCGAGACGCTCGTCGTCCTCGAGGACGACAAGGGGCTGCAGAACGCCGACAACGTCATCCCGGCGGTGAACGCCCAGGTCGCGGCGGACCACCCCGAGGTCGTGGAGCTCCTCGACGCCGTGTCGGGCGCGCTCGACACGGACCGCCTCATCGAGCTCAACCGGTCCGTCGACGTCGACCGGCGCACACCCAGCGAGGTCGCCGCGCAGTTCGTGGAGGACGAGTCGCTGGCGGCACCCGACCCGTCGCTCGGGACCGGCACCAGCCTGACCGTGGGTGCCGCCAACTTCTCCGAGAGCATCACCCTGGCGGAGATCTACGCGCAGGTGCTGCGCAGCGCGGGCTTCGACACGCAGACCCAGACCGTCGGCGCTCGCGAGACGTACCTGCCCGCGCTGCAGTCCGGCGACCTCGCGGTCGTCCCGGAGTACGCCGCGACCCTGGCGACCTACCTCAACGCCCAGGTCAACGGTGCCGACGCGGCGCCGGTCGCGTCGAGCGACGTCGACGAGACGGTGGCCGCGCTGACCCCACTCGCCGAGCAGAGCGCCCTGGTCCTGGGTGCCGCCTCCGCCGCGCAGGACCAGAACGCGTTCGCCGTCACCGCCGAGTTCGCAGCCGCGCACGACCTGACGACGCTGTCGGACCTCGCCGCGGCCTGCGGCGGCGTCGTGCTCGCAGGCCCTCCCGAGTGCCCCGAGCGGCCGTTCTGCCAGGTCGGCCTCGAGGAGACCTACGGTCTGACGGTCGGGGAGTTCAAGTCCTACGACTTCGCCCTCATCGGTCAGGCCGTCCGGCAGGGCGACGCGGCCGTGGGCCTGGTCACGTCGTCCGACGGCTCCCTCGGCCCCCGCGACTGAGGCGCACCCCCCGCGACGGACGCGCTCAACGACCCGCCGCCTCCAGCAGGCGCAACCACACCTCGCTCAGCGTCGGGTACGACGGCACCGCGTGCCACAGGCGGGAGAGCGGGACCTCCCCCACGACGGCGATGGTCGCCGCGTGCAGCATGTCGGCGACGTCCGGGCCCACGAAGGTGGCCCCGACGACCACGTCACGCCGGGTGTCGACGACGAGCTGTGCGCGCCCCTCGTACCCGGCGGCGGTGACCGTCGCGGCGGCGAGGTCGCCGAGCTCGTACGTGAGCACCTCGACGTCCAGGCCCGCGTGCGCCGCCTGCTCCTGCGTGCGACCGACCCACGCGACCTGCGGGCGCGTGAACACCACCTGCGGGACGGCGGCCGTGTCGGCCGTCGCCCGGTACCGCGACCAGGGAACCGCGGCGGCCTCGTCCTGCCGGGACGGCCCTCCGAGAGCGTCGCCGGCGTCCGCGGGCCGCGGGTCGAACCGGGCCGCGATCACGTCACCGACGACGCGGGCGTCGTACTTGCCCTGGTGCGTCGTCGCCGTGCGGCCGGTGACGTCCCCGGCGGCGAACAGCCACCCGCCGTCGACCCCGGCGACCTGGAGGCGGTCGTCGACCTCGAGCGCGCCGCCCGGACGCAGACCCAGGGTCTCGAGCCCGAGGTCGTCGGTGGCCGGCCGGCGGCCGGTCGCGACGAGGACCTCGTCCACCGTCAGCCGCTCGGGCCCACCCGTGTCGTTCCCCGCACCGTCGACAGCGCGATGCACGACGTCCAGATGCACCCCGGCGTCGTCACGGACGGCCGACGTCACGGTCGCGCCCACGACGACGCGCACGCCCCGGTCGGCCAGGGCTCGCGCCACGGCCTGCCCCGCGAACGGCTCCGCCCCCGTCAGCAGGCGACCGCCGCGCACCAGCACCGTCACGTCGCTGCCCAGGTCCGCGAAGGCGGTCGCCAGCTCGGTCGCCACGACACCGCCGCCGACCACGGCGAGGCGTTCGGGGACCCGGTGCGCCGACGTCGCCTCGCGACTCGTCCACGGGCGCACGGTCGCGAACGTCTCGGCGACCACGGGGAGCGAGCCGGTCGCGACGACGACGGCGCAGCGTGCCGTGACGACGCGTTCCGTGCCGTCCGCACCGTCCACGACGAGGGTGCGCGGTCCGGTGAAGCGGGCGTGACCGCGCAGCAACGTCAGGCCCGCACCTTCGACCCACGCGACCTGCCCTGCGTCGTCCCAGTGGGCGGCGACCTCGTCGCGCCGCGCGAGCACGGCCGCGGGGTCCAGCCGGCCGGTGACCGCGGCGTCGGCCCCGGGCACCGCCTGCGCCGCTGCCACCGCGTCGCCCGGTCGGAGCAGCGCCTTCGACGGCATGCAGGCCCAGTAGGAGCACTCACCCCCGACCAGCGCGGGCTCGACCACGGCCACGCTCAGCCCGGTGCGCGAGGCACGGTCGGCGACGTTCTCCCCCACCGCGCCGGCACCGAGGACCACCACGTCGTAGTGGCTCGTCTCCTCAGCCATGACTCCTCCGTCCGCCGGGGTCGGTTCATCGTGGCGTGACACGCGGCGGCGCGCCCGCCGAGGGGGCGGACGGCGTCAGGGGAAGGAACGACGAAGCCCCGTCAGGACGGACCTGACGGGGCTTCGTGCGGGGTACGCCCCCCGGGACTCGAACCCGGAACCCGCTGATTAAGAGTCAGCTGCTCTGCCAGTTGAGCTAGAGGCGCGCGGCTCGAAGAGATTAGCAGGACCCTGGGGCCGGGTGCGAACCCGATGACGCCTCAGGGGCCCTCTGTGACGACGCTCACGCGTCCGGGCGGGCGCCCTCGCTCGACGGGCCCCACCACGCGTCGCCCGGCAGCCCCTCCTTCTCGAGGAGCTCGGCCGACGTCTCGCCCGTCGGTGCCAGGAGGTCGACGATCAGCGTCAGCGGGACGTGCTCCGCCAGCAGCTTCTGCGCGTACTGGGCTGCGTCCACGCCCAGGACCACACCCGTGTCGTCCGCCGCGACCGGCGCCGACTGCGGGGCGCCCGCGCCCTCGTCAGGCATGCTGCGCTGCTGCATGGTCGACCTCGTCTCGTGGAACCGTGGCCCCCGTCGGCCGTGCTCCTCCGTGCTTTCCCGGAAGATACGCCCCGTTGCTGAGAGCGACGAGGGGTGAGGTCGGACACGTCGGACAGACGTGTCGCGGATCACAGGTAGAGGCCGGTGCCCTCGCCCCCGGCCCTCGGGTCCGCGACGCCATGCACGTCCTTCTCGCGCAGCAGCAGGTACGTGCGCCCGGACACCTCGACCTCGGCCCGGTCCTCGGGGTCGAAGAGGACCCGGTCGCCGACCTCCACCTGCCGCACGTGCTCCCCCGCGGCGACGACGCTCGCCCACGCCAGACGCTTGCCCATCGCGGCCGTGGCCGGGATGAGGATCCCGCCGCCGCTGCGGCGCTCGGCGGCGTCCGTGTCCAGCTCGACGAGGAGCCGGTCGTTGAGCATGCGCAGGGGCAGGTCCGGGCCGGTGCCGGTCCGAGGGGTCTCGCTCGATGCACTCACGTCGCCGACGCTACCCCCCGGCGATCTAGGCTGGCGCAGGTCGTCCCCCGTCCCCGATCCCGCAGGAGTGAACCCGTGCCTCGCCTCACCGTCGGAGACCCGGCGCCCGCCCTCTCGCTCCCCAGCACGACCGGCGACCGGGTCTCCCTGAAGGACCTGCGCGGCCGCTCGGTCGTCGTGTACTTCTACCCCGCGGCGGGCACCCCCGGGTGCACGAAGCAGGCGTGCGACTTCCGCGACTCGCTGGCCTCGCTCACCGCAGCGGGCTACGAGGTCATCGGCGTCTCACCCGACCCGCTCGAGAAGCTCACGGCGTTCGCGGAGCAGGAGGGCCTCACGTTCCCCCTGCTCTCCGACCCGGACCACGAGACGCTCGAGGCCTGGGGTGCGTGGGGCGAGAAGACGAACTACGGACGCACGTACACCGGCGTGATCCGCTCGACGGTCGTCGTCGACCCGCAAGGAACGGTGGCGCTCGCGCAGTACAACGTCCGGGCGACGGGACACGTGGCGAAGCTGCGTCGCGACCTCGGCATCGACTGAGGACAGCCCGGGCGCGGCACGCGTGCCAGACTCGGGGCGCACGCGGGAGTGGTGAAACGGCAGCCACGCCAGGTTTAGGTCCTGGTGCCCGCAAGGGCGTGCGGGTTCGACTCCCGCCTCCCGCACCACCACGACAGGGCCAGGGCGCACGCGCCCCGGCCCTGTCGTCGTCCGTCCCTCAGCGGAAGGGCAGGGTCAGCACCGAGTCGCCCACGCCGACCGTGGTCGGCGAGCTGCCGATCGCGTTCCACAGCGCCACCCGCACCGTGCCGCCCTTCAGGTCACCGATCGCGCCGGTCGCCCTGTCCAGACCCACGAGGTGGGTGTACCTCTCGGCACCCGGCAGCGGGTCCGTCGCGAAGTACCGGTACACCTCGACGCGGTCCCACGTGCCGTCACCGGTCAGGTCGTACTGCACCGAGACCCGTGTCCCGTTGCCGACGCGGTTCCCGGCGTCCAGACCGATGTCGAACGCCGTCGCCCCACCGGTCGCCCTCGCGGTCAGCCCGGTGGCCTGCAGGACGACCGCGTCCGGCGGTTCCGTCGCCGTGTCGATCCCGCGGGAGGGAGCCAGCTGGATCGTCCCCGGGCTGCCGGGAGCCGGTACGAGCCGGCCGTTCCCACCGAACGCCAGCACGAGCCCGGTGGTCGGCCCCGGCGTCGCCGTCGGTGTCGGGGTCACGGTGGGCTTCGGGGTCGCCGTCGGCTTCGGGGTCGCCGTCGGCTTCGGGGTCGCCGTCGGCTTCGGGGTCGCCGTCGGCTTCGGGGTCGCCGTCGGCTTGGGCGTCGCAGTCGCCGTCGGCTTGGGCGTCGCAGTCGCCGTCGGCTTCGGCGTCGCCGTCGCCGTCGGCTTCGGCGTCGCAGTCGCCGTCGGCTTCGGCGTCGCCGTGGGCGTCGGCTCACCCGGTCCGCCCACCGCGCCGCCGCCGGACCAGGAGAAGGCGCCCGACGTCACCGTGCGGCCGGCGGGGACCTCGAGACGCGTCCCGTCGCCGAAGGTCACGGTGCGCGCGCGTGACGTCACGTTCGCCGCCACGTAGGTGCGCCGACCGTCCTTGACGAACACCGCCGACAGCGGGCTCGACCCGCGCACCGTGGGGTCGAGGTTGCCCAGCGCCGCCAGGTTGGCCACCCAGTGGAACGTGTGCGCCCGCGACTCGCCCTCCTCGATGGGGTAGCCGGGGTCCGCGCGGAGCTGCCGGAGCGCCTCCTCGCCGTCACCGAGCGCGAGGTAGCTCCACAGGATGTCCTGCCACACGGTGGGCTTGCCGCCGTTCGCGTCGACGAGCTCGGCGTAGTTGGACACGACGTCGTCCGGACGGAGGCCCAGGTACAGGTGCGACCCGGTGATCGGCAGCGTGTTGATGCCCTGGATCATCTCGGCCTCGCCGGAGAACCACGTCGAGTACGTCCCTCCGTCTCCCCAGACCATCCCCAGGGTCGTGTGGCCGAAGCCGTCAGGGATCGCGCCCGCCTGGTCGAACCAGTACTCCTGGATCGCCGCGGCCTGCGTCGCGTACAGGTAGGCACCGGCATCCCGGACCGCCGTGTCCCCGGTCGCCTCGCCCCACTGCACGAGGGCCCCGGCGAAGTTCTGCCCCTCGGAGCTCGACTCCTGGTTGTTGCCCGCGGCGAACGCCCCGTGCCCGGAGGCCCAGTCGTGGCCCGCGTAGATGTCGAAGTCCCGCAGGTACGGGAAGCGGGTCTCGGCCCGGTCGTACCCGTTGGCGTCGCGGATCAGCAGGTCCACCATGCCGCCGTACTGCTCGTCGGAGGCCCACTGCGGGTCGAACCGGGCGAGCGTCGCGGCGGCCGCGATGAAGTAGCCGTAGTGGAAGTGGTGGTCGTTGAGCTCGGTGTCCGAGCCGTAGGAGGCCGGGTAGCCGATGAGCGTGCCCCACCGCTCGTCGTACGCGAACACCTGCTCGCGCTTGCCCGGCGTCGCCGTGAACCACTCGGTGAGCGTGTCGCGGACCAGGCCGAGCGTCGTGTCGCGGATCTCGGTCTCACCCAGCTGGTCGGCGATCTCGACGATCCGGGTGGCGCGGCCCAGCGCCTTGCCGGTCCAGTAGGTGTCGGCCCGCAGGATCGGCAGCGGGTCGGCCGCGACCTCCGCGAGGAGCCGGTCGAGCGTCGCGCGGTCGCTGCCGGACGACGTGGCGACCGCGGGGATCTCCGGCAGGATGCCGGTGAACGGGGTCGTCGTGGTGAAGGAGGTCGTGTCCGCGTAGGCCGTCATCGCCCCGCGCGGGCTCGGGTAGGTCGCGTCGAGCTCGTCCCCGTCCACAGCGGTGAGGTAGCGCTGCTGGTGCGGGTACAGCGCGACGACCGCCCCGTCGGCGTAGCCCTCGAGCGTCGTCGTGCCGATCTCGTAGGTCGTGCGCACCACCGCGCGAGCCGCGTCGTAGGTGTAGTCGGCGACGGTGCTGGTGACCTCGGCGAACGCGGAGCCGGCGACGGCGTCGAGTGCGGCGGCCCGGTCCGCGTCGGTCGCGTCCGCAGCCGTCGCGAGAGCGGTGACGGCCAGGTATCCCCGTCCCGCGAGCGAGGACCGCATCGTCGACCCCGAGACCTGCCAGGAGGCGCCTGTGGGAGCGAACGCGGCGTAGTCGTGCCCGTTCGCGGTGAACCCGAGGGTCGCGCCGTCACGCGCCCAGACGCGCACGTCGTGCGCGGAGGTCAGCAGGGCGTCACCCCCCTCGAGGTGGTACCAGGAGGTGGGCAGCCCATGCCCGATCGTTGCTCGCAGGCTGCGCGTCCCGTCGGACCACGAGGGTGTGACCGTCCAGTCGGTCCAGCCTGCGACCTGCACGGTCGGCGCGTCGAGCCCCGCGACGCCGACCACCACGTCCTGCTGAAACCCGAAGTGGAACTCGCCGATCCCGCCGGGCGTGCCGGACAGGGTCGCCTCACGCGGGGCGGACAGCCCGAGGCCCCCGGGCGTCGGCTGGTACGACGCGGGATGCGCGTGCAGCGGCTCGCTCATACGGCAGTCGAGCCGCTTGTACAGCAGGGACGACCACCAGTCGTTCGTGGGCAGCGGACCCTTCGGCGCGTCCGCGGTGAGCGCCGCGCGGGGGTCGGCCTCGACCGAGTCGCAGCCCTCCGGCGTCGGGCCGACGGGTGCGGCCGCGTAGCCACCGGCACCGACGTCGACGACGCCCTCGGCGGCCACGGAACGGTCCGTCGGGACGACGACGAGTGCGGTGGCGACCGCGAGCGCGAGTGCCGTGCACGCCGCCACACGAGCTCGTGACGGTGCGCTCACCGTGCTCCGGGCACGGTCGAACTGGGACCCCCGTGGGGTCCTGAGCTGTGTTGACATGGTGTGATGCCCCCAGGCGACCAGCTCACGCATCGAGCGCGCGAGGTGTCGCCCTGTGAGAACGGTGCACCGCGCCGTTGCTGTGCACCGCGACGCTCCCCGCACGGCCCCCGTTGGCCGTGCTGCGATGAGTGCGGTCTGTGATCACCACGCTAACAGTTCGTTGACACGCGTCAACTGGAAGCGGCGGAGGCCCCTTCCGGGGTCCTCCGCCGCGTGTGGAGCCTGCTCAGACCTGCGTCTGGCGCTCCGCGAGCTTGGCCCGGACCTCGTCCATGTCGAGCTCCTTGACGGCCGTGACGACCTGCTCGAGCGACGGCGCCGGCAGCGCACCTGCCTGGTTGAACACCAGGACGCCGTCCCGGAACGCCATGAGCGTCGGGATCGAGCTGATCTGGAGCTCCGCGGCCAGCTGCTGCTCGGCCTCCGTGTCGACCTTCGCGTGCACGATGTCGGGGTGCTGCTCGCTCGACGCCTCGAACACGGGGCCGAACATGCGGCACGGTCCGCACCACGACGCCCAGAAGTCGACGAGGACGATCTCGTTGTCCTTGATGGTGTCGGCGATCGTGTCGGCGGTCAGCGTGGTGGTAGCCATGGGTGTCTCTCCATCCTGCGGGGTTCGGTGCCTACAGCGCCCCGCACTCCACGGCTATTCCCTCCGACGCCCGGTCGCGAGGCGATGCGGCCCACCGGCCACGGAGGAGGTACAACTGCACGGTGACCGCCTCCGCCGAGTACCCCCCTGGTCCCGAGCGCCCCGCCGGCTGGCTGTCGGCCGAGCAGATGGCGACAGCCCGCAGCCAGCTGCCGATCCTGTACGTCGACGCGATCCCCGTCCGCGTCGACGAGTCGGGTGACGTCGTCGCCGTCGGCCTGCTGCTGCGCGCGACGCGCGAGGGCGTCATGTCCCGTGCGCTCGTGTCCGGGCGCGTCATGTACCACGAGCGGATCCGTGACGCGCTGCTGCGGCACATCGAGAAGGACCTCGGACCGGTGGCGCTGCCCCAGGTCCCGGCGTCACCGCAGCCGTTCACGGTGGCCGAGTACTTCCCGACGCCCGGCGTCACGCCGTACCACGACCCGCGCCAGCACGCGGTGTCCCTGGCCTACGTCGTGCCCGTCACCGGCGACTGCCGTCCGCAGCAGGACGCGCTGGACCTCGCGTGGCTCACGCCCGAGGAAGCCTGCACCGAGGCCGTGCAGGTCGAGATGAACGGCGGCCAGGGCCTGCTGCTGCGTCAGGCGATGGCGTGGGTGGGCCGCCTGCCCTGACGGCGCTCCCGTCGCGTCAGGCGCCCAGCTCGAGGCGGGGCCAGTCCGCGAGGTCGGCGCGCAGCTGCCGGTCGTGCGTCGCGACGACCACCGCAGCCGACGTCTCGCGCAGCGCGGTCGTCAGGTCGTCGACGAGCCCGACCGACAGGTGGTTGGTCGGCTCGTCGAGCACCAGGACGTGCGGCGCCGCGAGCAGCGCGCACGCCAGGTCGAAGCGACGACGCTGGCCGATCGACAGCTCGCGCAGCGGGCGGTCCAGGTCCGTCTCGGTGAGCAGGCCGAGAGCGGCGACGGGGACCAGTGCGTCGGGGTCGAGGGCCCCGGCCTCGAGCAGGTCGAGCGCGTGACGTGCGTACGCGTCGAAGGCCGTGGGTGACGAGCCACCGGCCGGCGCGGTGCGCTCGCCCGGGCCCTCCTGCACCAGCACGCCCCACCGCACGCCGGACGCCACCGTCCGGGTCCCCCGGTCGAGCCCGACGCTGCCCACCAGCGCGGCCAGCAGCGTCGACTTGCCCGCGCCGTTGGGACCCGTGACGAGGAGGCGACCCGCGGGCATGACCGCGACACGGCGGCCCGGCATGTCGAGGCGTCCGGCGACGCGCGGTCCGCGCACCTCCAGCAGCGGACCACCCGCGTAGGCGGGCGGCACCGACGGCAGGTCCGGGAAGCGCAGCGCCGGGGGCGGCACGGGCACGTCGACCGCCTGCGCCTCGAGACGCTCGATCAGCCGGTCCGCAGCCTTGACGTGCTGCCGGGCTCGCGTCGCGCGTCGGTGCGTCTGCGACCCCTTCGGCGGTCGCCACTCGTCGGACAACCCCTCGTAGGAGGCGTCGAGCCGCTCGGCCAGCACGCGGGCGCGCTTGCGCTCGGCGCGGTACCGGGCACGCCAGCGCCGCAGCATCTGGTCGCGTGCGAAGCGGTAGTCCGCGTAGCGCGCCGCGCCGTACAGCACGGGCCGCCCGTCCATCGACGGGTCCATGTCGAGGATCGCCGTCATCACGTCGTCGAGCAGCCGCCGGTCGTGCGTGACGATGACGAGGCCCCCGACCCACGCCCGCAGCTGCGCGGTGAGGTGCGCGACACCGTCCGCGTCGAGGTGGTTGGTCGGCTCGTCGAGCAGCAGCAGGTCGGCACGCTCCGCGAGTCGGCACGCCAGGCGGACGCGGTACCGCTCCCCCACGCTCAGCTCGCGCAGGCGCCGGTCGCGGTCCCGCGGCGCCTGCAGGCGCGAGAGGCCCTCGTCGACGCGTCGGTCCACGTCCCACGCGGCGAGGTGCTCGTAGCGGGCGATCGCCGCCGACAGCGCCGCGACGTCGCCCGCGTCATGGTCGAACCCGTCGATGACGGCCTGCAGGTCTGCGGCGGCGGCCCGTGCGGCGGCGGCCGTCTCGTCGACCAGCGTGCCGATCGTGTCGTCGTCCCCGAAGCCGAGGTCCTGCTCGACGACCGCGAGCGTGCCGTGGCGACGCACCGTCCCCTCCTGGGGGTGGAGCCGGCCGGCGAGCACGCCCAGCAGCGTCGTCTTGCCGGCCCCGTTCTCCCCCACGAGCCCGATGCGGTCACCGGGCGCGACCGTGAGGTCGAGCCGGTCCAGCACGCGCCTGCCCGGGTAGCCGAACGACACGCCCTCGGCGACGAGCTGCACGTCCCCGGGTCGGGACGCGGTCGGTGCGGTCATGCCCGCAGTGCCGCCACGAGGTGGGGCACGAGCGCGCGGAACGCCTGCCCGCGGTGGCTGATCGCGTTCTTCTCCTCCGGGGTGAGCTCGGCGCACGTACGGGTCTCACCCAGGGGGACGAGCACCGGGTCGTAGCCGAAGCCGTGCTCGCCGCGCGGGGCTGCCGCCAGCGTGCCCTCGAGCGTCCCGACCTCGACGTGCTCGGTGCCCTCGGGCGTCACCAGCGCGGCGGCGCACACGAACCGTGCGCGGCGGTGCGCGGACGGGACGTCGGCGAGCTGCGCGAGCAGCAGGGCGAGGTTCGCGGCGTCGTCCCCGTGACGGCCCGCCCAGCGAGCCGAGAAGATCCCGGGAGCGCCACCGAGCACGTCGACGCTCAGACCCGAGTCGTCGGCGACGGCGGGCAGCCCGGTCGCCGCCGCGAGCGCGCGTGCCTTGATCAGCGCGTTCTCCTCGAACGTCACGCCGTCCTCGACCGGCTCAGGCGCGTGCACGTCGCGCGCACCGATCACGGCGCCGGGGTCGAGCGTCGGGAGCACCGGCGCGAGGATCGCGCGCAGCTCGGCCACCTTGTGCGCGTTGTGCGTGGCGAGGACGAGGCGCGCGCCCGGCGGGACGTCCACGCCCCGGGGCGCGTCGGAGGCCGTCACGAGGCGGGAGCCGCGCCCGCGGCCCGCGTCGCCGAGCCGTCACCCGCGGGGGCCGCCAGCACGGCGGCCTGCAGCGCCGCGAGCTGGGCGGTGCCCGCCAGGGCGAGGTCGAGCAGCGCGTCGAGCTCCGCGCGGGCGAACGGCGCCTGCTCCGCGGTGCCCTGCACCTCGACGAAGGCCCCCGAGCCCGTCGTCACCACGTTCATGTCCGTCTCGGCGCGGACGTCCTCCACGTACGGCAGGTCCAGGACGGGGACGCCGTCGACGATGCCGACGCTCACGGCCGCCACGGAGTCGCGCAGCACCTTCCGGCCCGGCTTCACCAGACGCTTCTGCGTGGCCCACGCCACCGCGTCCGCGAGCGCGACGTACGCACCGGTGATGGCGGCCGTGCGGGTGCCACCGTCGGCCTGCAGCACGTCGCAATCGAGCACGATCGTGTTCTCGCCGAGGGCCGTGACGTCGATCACCGCGCGCAGCGAGCGACCGATGAGCCGGGAGATCTCGTGCGTGCGCCCGCCGACCTTGCCGCGCACCGACTCGCGGTCCGACCGGCTGTTCGTGGCCCGTGGCAGCATCGCGTACTCGGCCGTCACCCAGCCCTCGCCCGAGCCCTTGCGCCAGCGCGGCACACCCTCGGTGAACGACGCCACGCACAGCACCTTCGTCCCGCCGAACTCCACGAGCACCGACCCCTCGCCCGCGTCGAGGAACCGCCGCGTGATCGTCACGGGCCGCAGCTCGTCCGCCCGCCGCCCGTCGACCCGCACGACAGCCCCGGCGCTCGCACCGCCGCCCGCAACCGTCCCGACACCTGCACTCGACCCACCGGCACTCACCATGCCCACGACCCTACGGTCCCCGACGGCCACCCTCCGAACCGGCCCACCGCCGCCGCACCACCGAGCGCACCACTCACCCCCGACCGCGGCACTCACCTCCGGAGCGCGGCACTCACCCACCGAGCGCGGGTCAAACGAGTACCGCGCTCAGCGGGCAGGTACCGCGCTCGAGGAGGAGGTACCGCGCTCGGCGAACCGCCCCCTGGCGTCGGCCGGTGGTCAGCGCACGCCCGCAGCGCGAAGGCGCGCGATCATCGGTACGCCCGCCCACGCGTCCTGCCAGGTCCAGCGCGCGACTCGTAGACCGGCGGCCCGGAGCCTGTCCTCTCGCAGCTTCTCCTCCCAGAGCACGTCTGCAGCGTCGGAGCCGTACTTGGTGCGCCCGTCGAACTCTCCGACCACACCGTGCACGGGCCACCAGAAGTCGACGCGTCCGACGAGTCCGTGCCGGTCCCGTACCTCGTGCTGGAGGACGGGTGCACCCAGGCCCCACTCGGCCATGCGGACGCGGCTCAACGACTCACCCGGTGACTCCGACCGTGCGTCGACGAGCGCGGCCGTGCGCCGTGCCGCCCGGACCCCGCGTCCCTGACCCGCGCGCTCGACCTCGGCATGCAGGTCCTCGACGGTCACCAGACCGTGGCGCACCGCCGCGTCCGCTGCCGCTACTCCCGTCACGACGCCGCCGACCCGGGCGAGGTCGACGACGGTCCGTGCCGGGGACGTGACCGTGATCCCGTCCACGACCGTGACGTCGACAGAGCCTGCGACGGCGTGCCGAACGACGTCGCCGTGCGACCGGCCACCACCGGCGGGCCCCCGCACGACATGCACGCCGCCGTCGCGACGGCCGACGCCCGGCAGCCCGAGCACGGCCGCGGCCGACCAGTGGGAGAAGACCGGCGGCCGCCTCGCGACGGCGAGGACGGCCTGGACCTGGACGACGTGACGCGCGCGGTCGTCGAGCTCACGCCAGTCGTCGGCGCCGACGTACGTGCCGCGCCGGACGCGCACGAGACGACCTGCGTGCGCCAGGCGCTGCACCGTCTGGGGCTCGACGCCGGTCGAACGCTCCTGACCGTGGACGTGGACGAGCACCGGCACCGGGCGCGGCGGCGCCGTCTCCCCCGGGGGTACCGCACGCCCGCCCACGCCTCGAGCGGGTCGCCCGCCCGCGGACACCCCGGATCGCCCACCACTCGCTGCCCCGTCCATGCGCCGCACCGTCGCACGGCGGCCGCGCCACCGGGGCCCGCCATCCACAGCCACCGTCGAGCGCGGTACTCGACGGCCGAACGCGGTACTCGTATCTGGCGCGCTCGACGGTCAGGTGCCGCGCTCGACGGTCAAGTGCCGCGCTCGACGGTCAAGTGCCGCGCTCGGCGGTGGGGGCCGTCAGAACGAGTACGTCGCGCCCGGGGCCGCGAGGGTGACCGGGCCGTCGTACACGGCGCGGGCCTCCGCCAGTGCGATCGCGGGGTCGTTCCACGCCGGGACGTGCGTCAGGACGAGCGCTCGGGAGCCCCCGCGGGCGGCCGCCTCGCCCGCACGACGACCCGTCAGGTGGATGCCGCGCACGTGGTCGTCACGCCCCTCCACGAACGCAGCCTCGGCGAGCAGCACGTCGGCGCCGGTGGCCAGGTCGTCGAGTCCCGCGCACGCGTCGGTGTCCCCGGTGTACGCGAGCGTGACGCGCAGCGCCGGGTCGGTCTCCGACGGCCCGCTCACCCGGATGCCGAACGCCGGCACGGGATGCTCGACGGGGACCGGCTCGAGCGTCAGCGGACCGACGTGCACCCGCTCCCCGACGCGCCACGTGCGGACGTCGAACTGCTCGCCGGTGTGGGCGGCGAGGTCGTCACCGGACATGTTCGCGATGCGCTCGAGCGTGCCCTCGGGCCCGTGGACGGCGAGGCGCGGCAGCGGACCGTCCGGTCGGTAGCGCCGGTACACGCCGAGGACGGCCATGTCCGCGACGTGGTCGGCGTGCAGGTGGGACAGCGCGACGACGTCGAGCACGGCGGGGTCACCCCAGTGCTGCAGCGCTCCCAGGGCGCCGTTGCCGAGGTCCAGCAGGGCCGACCACGTCCGTCCGTCACCGTCCTCGGCCTGCACCAGGTACGACGACGCCGCGGACCTCGGCCCCGGGAAGGACCCCGCGCAGCCCAGCACGAGCAGCCTCATCGCAGCGCACCCCGCGGCTCGACCGCCTCGACCTCCGGACCGAGGAAGCGGCGCGCGAGCGTGGCGAACGACCTGGGGTCGCCCGTTGCGAGGAACCGGTGCGTCGCCGGTCCTGCCTCCGGGTCACGCTCGAGGTCGTGCGCCACGAGGGTCCGGTAGACGTCCTTGGCCGTCTCCTCCGCGCTCGACACGAGCGTGACCTCGTCCCCCATGACGTACGAGATGACGCCCGTGAGCAGCGGGTAGTGCGTGCAGCCGAGCACGAGCGTGTCGACGCCCGCCGCGCGGACCGGGTCGAGGTACTCGTGCGCCGTCGCGAGCGCGTCCGGCCCCGACGTCACACCTGCCTCGACGAGCTCCACGAAGCGCGGGCAGGCCCGCGACGTCAGCTCCACGCCCGCGACCGCGAACGCGTCGTCGTAGGCCCGCGAGTCGATCGTCGCCCGCGTCCCGATGACGCCGATGCGGCCGTTGCGCGTCGCCGCGACCGCGCGACGTGCCGCCGGCAGGACGACCTCGACGACCGGCAGGCCGCGGCGCAGCGTGTACCGCTCGCGCGCGTCGCGCAGCACCGCGGCGGACGCGCTGTTGCACGCGATGACGAGCATCTTGACCCCGGCGTCGACGAGGTCGTCCATGATCTCGAGCGCGTGCGCGCGCACCGCGGCCAGCGGCTTGGGCCCGTACGGGCCGTTGAGGGTGTCCCCGATGTACAGGGTGGACTCGTGCGGCAGCTGGTCGAGGATCGACCGCGCCACGGTCAGGCCCCCGACACCGGAGTCGAAGATGCCGATGGGGGCGTCGCTCACCCGACCGAGACTAGCCGCCGGACCGCCCACGTCCGCCGCCGCCACCCTGGGGTGCGGCGAGCATCACAGCCAGCAGCGACTCCTGGAGCCAGGACAGCGCGCCGTAGACCGACGCCAGGTAGGCCCGCACGTCGTCCTCCGGCTCGGTCGCCGGACCGTCGTACAGGGCCTGCGAGTCGGCGTCCGTCCGCAGCTCGAGGCGCTCGCCCAGCACGAGCCGCAGGTCGGTGAGGGTCGCGGCGACGTCGTCGGCGGCCTGCGGGGACACGACGAGCGCGTGCTCGGGCCACCCGGGCTCGCCGTGGACGAGCGACGTCCACAGGAGGCGCAGCCGCGCGATCTTCCGCGCCCGCAGGTCGTCCTCGGTGAGACGACGGAACTCGCCGGCCACCTCTGGGTCGTCGCGCGACGCGTCGGGCAGCAGCCGTCGCACGGCCGGGTCCTGCGGTGGCGCCACGGGTGCGGTGCGCAGCGACCAGCCCGCCGGCGCACCGGGGTGGGCGGGTGACGCCGCGTCCGGGTGCGGGCCGTCCTCGAACCGCCCGGCGCCCAGCAGCTCCGCGACGTCCGCGACGACGGACGCCACGACGGCGCGTTCCCCGGCGTCCAGCCGCGCGACGTACTGGCCCTTCTGACGTCGGAACGCCCGCATCACTGCCCGCCCCGCTGCATGGTCGCCCACAGGCCGTAGGAGTGCATGGCCTGCACGTCGACCTCCATCGCCTCGCGGTTGCCGGTCGAGACGACGGCGCGCCCCTCCTCGTGCACCTGGCGCATGAGCTGGTCGGCCTTCTCGCGCGGGTACCCGAAGTGGGTCTGGAACACGTAGGTGACGTACGACATGAGGTTGACCGGGTCGTTCCAGACGATCGTCACCCACGCGTCTGCCGTCGACGTCGCCTCGTCCACGTGGGGACGCGTGTCGGGAGCGGTCGTCGCGGGCACGACCACAACTGTAGGCGGCACGGCGCGAGGCGTCGGCGCCCGGGCCGGGGTCCGGGCGTCTACGTTGGCGGCATGACGGACACGAGTGCTCCTGCGTCGACCCCGACCGCCCCCGCCGTCGCCGCGGTGGGTTCCGGCAGCACCGCGCTGCTCACCGACCGGTACGAGCTGACCATGCTGCAGGCGGCCCTCGCCGACGGCACCGCGCACCGCCGCTGCGTCTTCGAGGTGTTCACGCGGCGGTTGCCGGCGGGACGCCGCTACGGGGTGCTCGCCGGGACGGGACGGGTGCTCGAGCAGCTCGCGTCGTTCCGGTTCGGGACCCCGGAGCTCGACTGGCTGGCCGACGAGCGCGTCGTCGACGACGCGACGCTCGCGTTCCTCGCCGACTACCGCTTCGCCGCGGACGTCGTCGGGTACGCCGAGGGTGAGATCTTCTTCCCGCAGTCACCGGTGCTCGTCGTCGAGGGCACGTTCGCGCAGGCCGTGCTCATCGAGACGCTCGTCCTGTCCGTCCTGAACTACGACTCGGCGGTCGCGTCGGCGGCGTCGCGCATGACGAGCGCGGCCGTGGACCGCCCGTGCCTCGAGATGGGTGCGCGACGTGCGCACGAGGACGCTGCGGTCGCCGCCGCGCGCGCCGCCGTGGTCGCGGGCTTCGCGGGCACGTCGAACCTCGAGGCGGGCCGCCGGTACGGGCTGCCCACGATCGGCACGGCGGCGCACGCGTTCACGCTGCTGCACGACGACGAGGAGGACGCCTTCGCGTCGCAGGTCCGGTCACAGGGTGTCGGGACGACGCTCCTGGTGGACACGTACGACGTCCGCCGCGGGGTCGAGCGGGCCCTCGCCGCGGCCGGTACGGACCTCGGTGCCGTCCGGCTGGACTCGGGCGACCTGGGCGTGCTCGCGCAGGAGGTGCGGGCGCAGCTCGACGCCGCCGGGGCGCGCGACACGCAGATCGTCGTCACGAGCGACCTCGACGAGCACGCGATCGCGTCGCTCGCGGTCGCCCCGGTCGACTCCTACGGCGTGGGGACCTCGCTGGTGACCGGCTCGGGCGCACCGACGTGCGGGATGGTCTACAAGCTGGTCGCCCGCGAGGGGGCGTCCGGACAGCTCGAGCCGGTCGCGAAGGCCTCGCGCTCCAAGACCAGCCTCGGGGGCCGCAAGGCGGCCGCGCGGCGCCTGGACGGGGCCGGGCGCGCCGTCGAGGAGGTGCTGGTCGTCGGCCCCGACGAGCTGGTAGCGGGGTGGACGGACCTGCAGCGGCGCGAGCCGGACCCGTCCCTGCGTCCGCTGCACGTGCCGCTCGTGGTGGACGGCGAGGTGCTGCCCGGCCTGACGGCCGCCGAGGGTGTGCGAGCCGCGGCGGCTCGGCACGCGGCGTCCCGTGACGAGCTGCCCCGGGGCGCCCGCCGCCTGTCGGCCGACGAGGCCGCCGTCGAGACGGTGGAGATGCGCCTGGCCTGAACCTTCTCGTCGCCGGGTGGTCGCCGCCTGGCACCCGTCGACGGAGACGGCACAGGCCGGGACGCGCGTGGCGTCCCGGCCTGTGCCCTGCGGCGCGACGGTCGACGGAGGGGGTGTCGGCCGTCGCTGCTGCGCTAGATCCTCGATCGACCGCGGCCCACGAGGCCGAGGATGAGGCTGACGACCAGCACGATGACGCCGATCCAGATGAGGAACTGGCCGATGTTGGTCGCGACGCCGAGGATGACGAGGACGACACCGACAAGGATGAGGATGAGCCAGGACGGCATATGAACACCTCTTTCGTGCGAATGCCGGCGGCACGACGCCGCCAGGCTCCGGGTTCGGCGCCGGGGGAACCCGGGCCGGGTTTGTCACGGGATGAGCCTGGCAGCGGTGCCTCGCTTCGGCACGCTGAACGGTCGACTTGCGCGACCGTCCGACTTTGGTATGTGGGCACGTGTCCAGGGCGCTGACCTGCGGACTCACCCAGTTCTCATCGTCCATATACTGAGACGGGTGCTGCTCCACGCGCGCGGCGCATGCTCAGCGCTTGCCGACGAACCACCCGCGGAGCATCGCGATCCGCGCCTCGAGTTGGTCCGGCGCGGCCACCGCGACCTCAGGGCCACCGCACCGCCGCCGCAGCTCCGCGTGGACCGTCGCGTGCGGCTGACCGCTGCGACGCGCCCACGCACCGACCAGCTGCGCGAGCTCCTTGCGCAGCTCGGCCTGCTTGCGGTGGTCCATCACCTCGGGCTCAGGCTGGGCGCGCGCGCGGCGCGCGCCCTGCTGGTCCGCCTGCCGCTGCCGCAGCAGCGTCGTCACCTGGTCCGCGTCGAGCAGGCCCGGCAGGCCGAGGAAGTCCAGCTCCTCGTCGGAGCCCACCTCCGCGCCCGTGCCGAACTCGCCGCCGTCGAACAGCACGCGGTCGAAGGACGCCTGCGCCTCGAGCGCCTCGAAGCTCCCGACGACACCGTCCGAGCCGACCGCGTCCTCGCTGCTCTGCTCGCGCTCGGCGAGGGCCAGCAGGTCGGCCTCCGGGTCCAGCGACCCGTCGGTCGGCTTGTCGAGCGCGTGGTCGCGCTCGACCTCCAGCGTCGCCGCCAGCTCCAGGAGCTGCGGCACGCTCGGCAGGAAGACCGACGCCGTCTCGCCCCGCCGCCGCGCCCGGACGAACCGCCCGACGGCCTGCGCGAAGAACAGGGGCGTCGCCGTGCTCGTGGCGTACACACCGACGGCCAGCCGCGGGACGTCGACGCCCTCGGACACCATGCGCACCGCGACGAGCCAGCGGGCGTCGCCCTGCGCGAACTCCTCGATCCGGTCGCTCGCGCCGTCGTCGTCGGACAGCACGACGACCGGTGACTGCCCCGTGAGCCGCGCCAGGTGCCCGGCGTACGCGCGAGCGTCGGTCTGGTCGGTCGCGATGATCATGGCGCCCGCGTCGGGCACGGCGCGCCGGACCTCGGTGAGGCGCGTGTCAGCCGCGGCCAGCACCGACGGGATCCACTCGCCGTTCGGGTCGAGCGCGGTCCGCCAGGCCTGCGACGTCATGTCCTTGGTCAGCGGCTCGCCCAGGCGCGCCGCGATCTCGTCGCCCGCCTTGGTGCGCCACCGCATCGACCCCGAGTACGACAGGAAGATGACGGGCCGCACGACGTGGTCGCGCAGCGCGTCGCCGTACGCGTACGTGTAGTCGGCCACCGAGCGTCGGATGCCGTGGGCGTCGGGGGCGTAGGTGACGAACGGGATGGGCGCGGTGTCCGAGCGGAACGGCGTCCCGGTCAGCGCGAGCCGGCGCGTCGCCCCCTCGAACGCCTCACGGACCGCGTCGCCCCACGACAGCGCGTCGCCGCCGTGGTGCACCTCGTCGAGGATGACCAGCGTGCGCTCGGCCGTGGTACGGGCTGCGTGCAGCGCCGGCTTGCTCGCGACCTGCGCGTACGTGACGGCGACGCCGTCGTAGCCGGCTCCGTGCCGCCCCTGCGCGTTGCTGAAGCGCGGGTCGAGCCGGATACCGACCCGAGCCGCCGCGTCGGCCCACTGCTTCTTCAGGTGCTCGGTCGGGGCGACGACCGTGACGCGACGCACAGCGCGCGACTCCAGGAGCTCGGTCGCGATCCGCAGGGCGAACGTCGTCTTGCCCGCGCCCGGCGTCGCCACGGCGAGGAAGTCGCGCGGCGAGCGCTCCCGGTACAGGTCGATGGCCTGCGCCTGCCACGCCCGCAGGCTCCCCGCGGCCCCCCACGGCGCACGCGCGGGGAACGCCGGCGGCAGCTGCTGCGCTGCCGACGTCGAGGGGTGCTGGGGGGTGTGGACAGGGGCTGCGGACCGACGGGCCGCGCTCACGCGCCGCCCGTGCCGGAGCCGGAGCCCTTGCCGCGGCCGAAGCCGAAGAACCCGCGCCCGCCGCCGCCCCCGCCACCGGAGCCGCCGTCGCCGTCCTGCGGTTCGCGCAGGCCGTCGTAGACCTCCTTGCAGATGGGGCACACGGGGAACTTGTTCGGGTCGCGGCCGGGCACCCAGACCTTGCCGCAGAGCGCGATGACCGGCTTGCCGGTCATCGCGGACTCCATGATCTTCTCCTTGCGCACGTAGTGCGCGAAGCGCTCGTGGTCCCCGGGCTCGACCTGCTCGTCGGTCTCGGTGCGCTCGAGGAGGGAGGTGCCGCCCTGCGGGCCGAACGGGTCGTCGGGTCCTGTCGGCGGGGTCGGCTCACTCATGGCGCCCATCGTACGTCGGGGGTGGGACAGCCCGGCAGCACCCTGGCGGTCCGACGTCGTGCCGTCAGCCGACGAGGAACGCCGCCACCGAGGGGTCGCCAGGCAGACGGGGCAGGTCGGTCGGCCGGGCCCAGTAGGCCCACCAGCCCCAGCCCTGACCCACCCGCTGCCAGTCCCCGCCCGGGTGGCGGCCGAAGGACGTGCGCAGGTGCTCCCACTGCCGGTCGTCGCGCTCCACCACGTGGTAGCCGGCGCCGTACCCGACGCAGTGCCAGCCGTAGCGGCCGGCACGTGCGAGGACCCGCATCTCGTTGAACGCGGTCAGCGGTGCGAGCACCGCACTGTCACGTGCGCGGTCGTCGGGGGCCGGCTCGGTGGCGGGGGCGAAGCGCTGCTGGGCGGCCTGCCGTGACATGCCCAGCACGCCACCCAGGTCGTTCCACGTGCATCCGGCGGCGCGAGCCGAGGCGACGGCGTCGCGCAGCATCGCGTCGGTCGCGCCGGAGGCGTCGCGCACCAGCGACACGAGGTCGAGGTAGGCGCGCGGGTCCTGCTCGAGCCGCCCGGCCAGGTCTGGCTCGGCGGCGTCGAGAGCGGCGGTGAGGTGGTCGCGGAGCGTGTGGTGCGTCATGTGTCAATCCTGGCTTGACGCTAGGCGCGGTGTCAAGCATTTCTTGACGCGACTCGGGTCTGTCGACAGCACTTCCCCAGCGACGCTCTTTTGTGTCAAAGTCTCGATACATTGACCATCGGATCGGAGACCTGGCCGTGCGACTGCTCCTCCTCCCGCTCCTCCTCCTGCCCCTCGCGGCGCTGGGGGCCATCGCGGCCGCCGTCGCGACGGCACGCACCCCCCGTGTGCCCGGCTCGCGCACGGACGTCGAGACGTCACCCACCGCGTACGCGCGTGCCCGTCGCCACGCCGCGGTCGTCGCGGGCGTGTCCTGGGCCGCGCTCGTGATCGTCGCCTTGGCGCTGCCGCAGACGATCCCGACCGGACCCGACCAGGGCATCGTGCTCGGGTGCGCACCGGCGGTCGCCGGCGTGCTCGCGCTGCTCGTGGCGGCTGTCGGCGAGCGGACGTGGTCGCGCCCCGCGGATCCGGTGCGTCGGGCGTCCCTCGCGCGGCGCACCGTCCGGGACGTGACCCCGCACGCACCGGCGGTGCTCACCCTCGCGTGGTCGGCCGCGCTCCTGCTCGTGCTGCTCGCGACCGCGCTGACGGCCGACACGGACGACGGGCGCTCCGTGACGGTGCGCCACGGAGCGGACGCGACCTCCGGCGCCGGCCCCTACCCCGGCACGCCCTACGGCGTCCCGATCGCCGCGTCGGTCGCCCTCCTCCTCGTGGCGGCCCTCCTGACGCTGCACCTGGTCGCCACCCGCCCCGCGGTGTCACACGTGTCGACGACGGACGACGCCCGCCTGCGGCGTGCCGGCGCCCGTCGCGTGCTCGCCGCCGTCCAGCTCGTCGTCGGCGCCACGCTCGCCGGTGTCCTGCTCGTCACAGGAACCTCGCTGCGCAACGCGTCGAGATCGGGGTACGACGTCGGCGAGGGGTGGGTCGAGTCGATCGACCCGGTCGTCGACGCGCTCGGCGTCGCCGGCCTCGTCGCCGCGCTCGTGGTGCTCGTCGCGACGCTGGTCGTCACCGGCGTCGCGCTCACGCGCGCCTCGCACGAGACCGCACCGGACCGGACGTCCGTGGTGCCCGCGTGAGCGTCCACGTCGAGGTCGACATGACCTCGGGCGTGCCGGTCTACGAGCAGGTCCGCACGCAGGTGGTCGCGCACGTGGCGGCGGGCCGGCTCCGGCCCGGCGACCGCCTGCCGACCATCCGCGCGCTGGCCACCGACCTGGGCGTCGCGCCCGGCACTGTCGCCCGCGCCTTCCGCGAGCTCGAGCTCGCCGGGGTCGTCGTCACCCGGCGACGCAGCGGCACCGTCGTCGCCGACGACGCCGCACCGGCGCACGTCACCGCGCGCCACGCCGCGACCGCGTACGTGCGCGCCGCGCGCGCGGCGGGCCTGACGCCCGACGAGACGCTCGACCTCGTCCGCGGCGCCCTGCTCACCTGACAGCGCTCGACCGGTGCGGGACGATCGGGGTGGCCGCCGGGCTGCGGGTGGGTCAGAGGTGCTGCCACTCCGGCTTGGCCGCATAGGCCTCCCGGTAGTGGTCGGCGAGCTCCAGCAGGCCGGCCGCGTCGTCGTCGACCAGCACGGTGACGTGCGGATGGAGCTGCAGGACCGTCGCGGGCCACCGGGCGCTGACCGGGCCCTCCACGAGCTGCTGCACGGCCCGCGCCTTGCTGGTCCCGGTGGCCAGCAGGACGAGGTGCCGGGCCTCGGTGATCGTGGCGAGACCCTGCGTCAGGCAGTGCGTCGGGACAGCGTCGACGTCCCCGTCGAAGAAGCGGGCGTTGTCCTGACGCGTCTGCAGCGCCAGGGTCTTGACCCGCGTGCGCGAGCCCAGCGAGGAACCCGGCTCGTTGAACGCGACGTGCCCGTCGGTACCGATGCCCAGCAGCTGCAGGTCCACGCCCCCCGCCCTGGCGATCGCCGCCTCGTACGCCGCGCACGCCGCCGGGAGGTCCACGGCCAGCCCGTCGGGCCCGTGGACGGCGACCGGCGCCAGGTCGACGCGCGACACCAGCTCCGCGTCGATGACGTTGCGGTAGCGCTGCGGGTGGTCGGCCGGGAGCCCGACGTACTCGTCCAGCAGGAAGGCCCGGGCCCGCGCGAAGGACACGCGCCGTTCCGCGTGCCGGCGGGCCAGCTCGTCGTACACCGCGAGCGGGCTCGACCCCGTCGCGAGCCCCAGCACGGCGTCCGGCCGCGCCGCGAGCAGCCGCTCGACGACGTCCGCGGCCAGGCGCGCCAGCTCGGCCGGCGGTGCGATGACGACCTCCATCAGACGACCTCCCCCCGCCCCACGAGTGCGGCGCCCACCGCGCCGACGGGCACGTCCCGGGGCGCCAGGTGCACCCGCTCCGCCAGCCGCAGCGACGCCAGGAACGACGACCCCGACGTCTCGCGCTCCAGCTCGGCGCGCACGGCCTCGAGCAGGGGCTCCCCCACACCGCTCACCCCCCCGCCCAGGACGACGTGGTCGACGTCGCACGTCAGCACCAGGATGCGCACGGCGCCGGCGACGGCCCAGGCGAACCGGTCCCGCACCGCGACCGCGCGCACGTCCCCCGCGGCGGCGTCCGCGAACAGCACCAGGGGTGCCGGCCGGTCGTCGGGCGACGGCCACGCCGCCTGCAGCGCGCGGCCCGAGGCGTACTGCTCGACGCACCCGCGCTGACCGCACCCGCACGGCAGCCCGTCGGGCACCAGCGTGAGGTGCCCCACCTCGCCGGCCGCCCGGCGGGCCCCGCGACGCAGCGTGCCGTCGAGCAGCAGTCCGGCGGCCACGCCCGTGCCCAGCGCGAGGAACGCCAGGTCGCGGGGCGTGGGCACCGCGTCGACCGTGTGGGCGGCGCCCAGGACCGCGGCGTTGAGGTCGTTCTCCACGCGTACCGGGACCCCGCCGCCCAGCGCGGCGCCGACGGCGTCCGCCAGGCCGAACGGACGCTCGACCCCCACGTTGACGGCGTGCTCGACCGACCCGGTGGCGGGATCGACGACCCCCGGCACACCGACGCCGACGCCGCTCAGCGCGTCGAGGGGCAGGCCGTGGTTCGCGGCGAGCGTCCGCACGCAGGTGCGCACGGCGGCGACGAGACCGTCGGGACCGGGCACGGTGGGGATCCGGTGCGTACCTGCCACGGCGCCGTCCGCGGTGAGCAGCGCCGCGAGCACCTTGGTGCCGCCGACGTCGACGCCGACGGACCAGCCCTCGCGGCCGGGCCGGGCCGGTGCGGTACCGGTGCTCGTGGTGCGGGTGGTGCGGGTGCGCGTGAGCACGACGGGTTCTCCCCCCGGGGTCGTGACGTCCATGCCCTCAGCCCTTGACCGCCCCGGACACCAGTCCGCCGGTCATGCGCCCCTGCACGACGAGGAAGAACACGACGACCGGGATCGCGACGAGCACGGATCCGGCCATGAGTGCTCCCCAGTCGGTCGCCTTGGTGGCCTGCTGGAACGTGCGCAGCCACACGGGCAGCGTCATGGACTCGGGCCGGGTCATGATGATGAGCGCCATCATGAACTCGTTCCAGGCCTGCAGGAACGCGAACACGCCGGTCGACACCAGGCCCGGTGCCAGCAGGGGGAACGTCACCTTCCAGAACGCCCGCGGCCGCGAGCAGCCGTCGATCATGGCGGCCTCCTCGAGCTCGACGGGCACGCCGTTGACGAAGCCGCGCAGCGTCCAGATGGTGAAGGGCAGGACGCCGGCGAGATAGACCATGCCGAGCGCGACGACGGTGTTGAGCAGCTGCCAGGAGTCGACGAGCTGGAAGACCGAGATCATCATCGCCTCGCCCGGCACCATCTGGATCACCAGGATCGACAGCACGAACGCCTTGCGCCCGCGGAACCGGAACCGCGTGAGCGCCAGCGACGCGAAGAACGCCAGCACCATCGAGGCGACGAGGACGAGGAACGTGACCTGCAGCGAGTTGCCCAGGGCCGGCACGAACGGCGAGCGCACCTGGCCGAACATCGCGGTGTCGTAGTTGCGCCACGTGAGCTCGTCGGGCCACAGGTGCAGCTCCGGCCCGGAGACGAGGTTGGTCGGCAGCAGCGAGGTGTTGACCATCCAGTACACCGGGAAGGCGAACGCCGCGGCGAGCAGCGCCGCCACCGCTCCCCAACCGAACGAGGCCGCAGTGCGGCGGGCGGGGCGGCGCCGGGTCACGGCCCCGGGCGCCAGGACGGGGACGGGCGCGCCGGCCGCGGCGGCGCCGACGGGTGCGAGGCTCACAGCTGCTCCTCCTTGACGGTCGCCCGCACGTAGTAGGCGGAGATCGCGAGCATGATCACGGTGAAGATGACGGCGATGGCGCTCGCGGCGCCGTAGTGCCCCTGGGCCATCCCCATCTCGTAGATGTAGACGCCGAGGGTGCTCGTCTCGGACTTGATGCCGCCGATCCCCTGCAGCACGAAGATCTGCGTGAACACCTTCAGGTCCCAGATCATCGACAGCACGATGAGCACCACGTAGATCGTCCGGACGTACGGCACCTGCACGCGGAAGAACCGCTGCCGGGCGCTCGCCCCGTCGAGCTGTGCGGCCTCGAGCACCTCCCCCGGCACCTGCGTGAACCCGGCGTAGAGCGTGAACGCCACGAACGGGATCGCGCCCCACACGATGACGAGGGCGGCGACCGCGAAGAACGACACGGGGTCGATCAGCCACAGGTGCCCCATCCAGTCATCGCCGGTGAGCGACGTCAGCAGGTGGTTGGCCACGCCGTACTGGCTGTCGAAGATCCAGCCCCACACCAGCATCGCGGCCAGCGGGGGCATGGCCCACGCCAGCAGCAGCCCGAGCGAGAGCACCAGCCGCATGACACGGCCGAGCTTCATGAGCAGCAGCGCGACGAGCGTGCCGACGGTGATCGTCAGCACGACGCAGACGAGCATGAACACGAAGCTGCGCGCGGTGACGGTCCAGAAGCGGGCGTCGGTGAGGGTCGCGACGTAGTTGTCGAGGCCGACGAACGGCGCAGGGACGCCGAGCAGCTGGGCGCGCTCGTACTCGTGCAGCGAGAGCCACAGCATCCGCACGAGCGGGTAGCCGGTGATGACGACGAGCGCGGCGAGGCTGGGCGCCAGCAGCAACCACGGCAGCAGCCGGGTCGCGGTGGGCACGCGCCTCGTCCGAGGGGCCGGCGCAGCGTCGGGCGGCGCGGTCTGGAGCGTGGTCGAGCTCATGGTGTCCCTCCGGGTGGACCCGGCCGGGGCCCGCGTACGCCGCTGGCCCCGGCCGGTGGCGCCGCGTCAGCCGTTGAGGATGGACTCGATCTGCGCGTCCAGCTGCTGCGCGATCGTCTCGACGTCACCACCCTGCGCGATCTGCACGAGCGCGTCCTGGATGACCTTCTGCGCCTCGACGTCGCCCCACTTCGGCGTCGCGGGCGTGAGCTCGGCGTTGGCCGCGGCGGCGGCCGACGCCTGCGTGAACTCGTCGTCCGGCAGCGCCGCCGCCAGGGACTTGCGGGCCGGGATCATCGAGTTCTCCGCGAGGATCGTCTGGTACTCCTCCGAGAGCAGGATCGTCAGGGCCTTCTTGGCGAGGTCCATGTCGCCCGACTTCGTGGCGACCGCGACGTTCGAGCCGCCGGCGAAGACCTTGGCCGTCGTCCCGGCCTCGGTGCCGGGCAGCGGGAAGGCCTGCAGGTCGGCGCCGAACGTGTCGGGGCAGCCGGGGGCCTCGGCGTCGGCGGGTGCCTGGATGGACCAGCGGATCCAGTTCGGCGCGGACAGGAAGGTCGTCTGACCGGCGCAGAAGGGCACCTGGAGCTCGGCCTCGTCGCCGTCCTTGGGGGCGTTCGACGCGTTGACCATGAGGTCCTGCACCTGCGTCAGACCCTTGATGCCGCCCGGGGAGGAGAATCCCGCCTCCCAGGTGCCGTCCTCGTCCGGCTCGGCGATGAAGCCGCCGTTCTCCCACACGAACGGCAGGGCGTTGTACCAGTCCTGCCCGGGGAACCACAGGCCGGAGCGGTCGGCGGTCTTCAGCGACTTGGCGGTCGCGACGTACTCGTCGAGCGTCGTCGGGACGGGCGTGCCGCCCAGGACCTGCTCGCTGTAGAACACGATGCGCGAGCCGGCGTAGTAGGGCGCGGCGTAGAAGGTGTCCTCCCACGTGCCGGCCTTGACGAACCCGGGCAGCAGGTCGTCCCCGCCGAGGTCCTCGGCGATGTCGTCGAGCGGCGCGAAGTACCCGGCCGACGTGAAGGTGGCGGCCTGGGTGTTGCCGACCTCGACGACGTCGGGCGAGTCGGACGACGCCAGCGCGGTGGTGAGCTTGTCGACCAGCCCGGTCCAGGACTGCTCCTCGATCGTGAGCGTCGAGCCCGGGTTCTCCTTCTCGAACGTCGTCGTCAGGTACTCCCGGGCCTCGTCGGGAGTGTCGGTGCCGACGAGCCAGACGCGGATCTCGGTGCCCTGCGACCCGCCGGACGCGGCGCCCGTACCGGCGTCGCCGCCGTCGGAGCACGCCGTGAGCGCGAGTGCCGCCGCTATGCCGACGGCGCCGAAACGTAGGATCTTCACGTGGGGGTTCCTCCCGTGTGCGAGGCGGTCGTCGTCACGACGACGCCGGTGGGTGGTGCTGCCGATCTGCTGGACGGCCGGCTCGTCGTCGTCACGTGACGACGGGCCGGCCCCGGTCGCTCCGGACCGTCACGTGATCCCGAGCTGCCCGGACAGGACGAGCACGGCGGCGCCTGCGAGCGCCGCGTCCTCGTCGAGAGCCGCCATCCGCACCCGCAGGCCCTGCCCGATGACGGGCATCGTCCTGTCACGGAGGGTGGTGGTCGTGGCCTCGCGCAACGGTCCGTCGAGCAGCTCCGGCGGGCCGGAGAGCAGGACCTCGGCGAGGTCGAGCGCACTGACGACGGGTGCCAGGGCGCGGCCCAGCATCCGTCCGACCGACGCCAGCGCGGCGTCGGCGTCCTGGGGGGCGAGACCGATGCGGCGGCGCAGCGCGGGCGCGCTGAGCACGGTCTCGAGGCAGCCCGTGCGTCCGCAGGCGCACGGCAGCGGGGTCTCACCGGCGGTCTGCTCGTCGACGACGGTGACGTGCCCGATCTCTCCGGCGGCGTGGCCGCGCCCGCGCACGAGGGCACCGTCGACGAGCATGCCGGCGCCCACCCCCTGGCCCACGGTGACGACCATCGCGTCGGACGCGGCACCGCCGTAGGTGTACTCCCCGAGCGCGCGCGTGTTGGCGTCGTTGGCGACGTGCACGGGGGCGCCGAGCGCGGCGGACAGGCGTGCGGCGAGCGGCACGTCGTACCACCCGCGGTTGGGCGCCTCGACGACGCGCCCCGCGGCGTCGACGACACCCGGTGACGAGATGCCGACGCCGACGACGATCCCGGTCGTGCCGGCCAGGAGCCGACGGCACAGCTCCTCGACGAGCGTCACGGCCTGGGACCCCGTCGCGCCGCCGCTCGGCACGTGCTCACGGGTGACCACCTGGCCGTCCAGGGTCATGACGGCACCGTGGACCGTCGCGTCGTCGGTGAGGTCGACGACGACGACGTGGTGGTCCGACGCGCGCAGACCGACGAGGGTCGCGGGCTTGCCCACCCGGCTCTCGGCGCGCACGCCGAGGTCGGCGACGAGGCCCTCGGCGAGCAGGGCCGCGACCAGGTCGGAGACCGTCACGCGGGTCAGGCCGGTGCTGCGCGCGATGTCCGCGCGGGACGACGGTCCGTCGTGGAACAGGTGCCCGAGGACGAGCGACCGGTTGTGGGCCCGGGCGTGCTCGGGAAGCACCTTCGTGGTCGGGCGCAGCCGGTGCCGGACCGGGCCCGCGGTGCGGGCGGTGAGCGGTTGCGACGACCTCGGCATGTTTGTTAGTAGACCTTCCTTACAAATCGGCGTCAACGGCCGGACGTGACCGTGATCACATCGTGACCGGCACGTCACACGTCCGTACGAGGCAGGTCATCTGCCGGTGACGTACGGCCCACGAGCGCCGCGCGGCGCGTCAGAACCGGTCGCGCGACGCGCCCAGCCATCCCCGGGCGCCCGCGTAGCGCACGGAGGCGGTCGCCCGACGCACCCCCTCCGCCAGGGCGTCCGACGGCCCCTCCCCCCGTGCGAGCGCCGCGGCCATCGCGCCGTGCAGCACGTCACCGGCACCCAGGGTGTCCACGACGGCGCCGCGCGGGACGGCAGGAGGGCGGAGCACCGACCTCGCCACCGCTCCGTCGGGACCCGCGTGGCGGAGCCGGACCGGCCCGGCGCCCGCGCTGCGCGCGACGAACGACGGCCCGTACGCCGCGACGGCGTCGAGGAGCGCGTCGACGGCCTCGTCGTCGAGCACGCCGCCGAGCCCTCGAGCGTCGCCCGGCGCCGGCAGCCGGAAGTCGCCCGACAGGACGGCGAGGTCGACCACCGTGAGCAGGTCCGCGGTCGTCGGCTTCCAGCTGCCGCCGTCGAGCAGGACCGGGACGCCCGCCGCGCGGGCGGCGCGCGCGAGCGCCATCGCCGCGTCGGGGTGGTGCCCGTCGACGAGCAGCGCACGCACGCCCGTCAGCAGGTCCGCCGTGGGCGCGGGCAGCCGGGGCGTGCGCGCGCCGTTCACCGACACCACGGCGCGCTCGCCGGTCGCGCGCGTCACGAGCACGGTCGACACGGGCAGGACGTCGGGCGCGTCGGGTGCGAGGTCGACGACGGCGACGCCCGCGGCTGCCAGGCCCCCACGCGCGACGTCCGCCAACGGACCGGTGCCCAGGACGGTGACGAGCGTGGTCGGCACACCCAGGCCGACGGCCACGGCCGCTGCGTTGGCGGCGGGCCCTCCGAAGGTGACGTCGAGGCCGTCGGCGACGACCTTCTCGTCGGCGGCGGGCAGGCGGTCGAGCGTCTGCGTGACGTCGAGTGTCGTCAGGCCGCAGCAGACGAGCGGAGCGGGCATGCGGGCATCCTCGCAGCCCCGCCTCCGCGCGGATGCGACCTCGGCGCGACGACACGCCATGTGATCGTTCACAGCGAAGCGTTTCATCCGGGTTCAGGGTCTTCACCCCAAACGCTTGCCGTGCTTGGGTGGCCGCGCAAGCGCTTCACCTACGAGAGGCAGACATGTCCAGCAGACCACCGGCGACCCGACGCTCGTTCCGCGTCCTGCTCGCCGCCGCCCTCGCCCTCACGCTGGGTGGCACCCTCGGCCTGGCCACGGCCCTGAGCGCCACCGCCGCCAGCGTCGACACGAACGCCTGGTACGTCCTCGTCAACCGCCAGAGCGGCAAGGTGATGGACATCAGGGACACCTCCACGGCCGACGGCGCCGTCATCCAGCAGTGGCCCCGTAACGACGGCAACTGGCAGCAGTGGCAGTTCGTGGACTCCGGCTCCGGGTACTACCGGCTGAAGTCCCGGCACTCGGGCAAGGTCCTCGACCTGTGGGAGTGGTCGACGGCCGACGGCGGCCAGTTCCGCCAGTACACCGACCTCAACGGCACCAACCAGCAGTTCAAGCTGTCCGACTCCGCGAGCGGCGCGTACGTCCGGCTGCTCAACCGGCACTCCGGCAAGGCCGTCACGGTCACCGACCGCTCCACCGCCGACGGCGCGACGGTCACCCAGCTCACCGACAACAACCAGTACAACCAGCAGTGGCAGCTCGTACAGGTCGGGTCGGGCGGCGGCACGCCCACGACCGCCCCCACCACGTCCCCCACGACGCCCCCGCCCACTGGCAACGTGTCGTGGCCGTCGGCCACGGGGCAGCAGAAGGTGTCCTCGACCATCAAGGTCAGCGGCACGCTCGACGGCCGCCTCGTGCGGTACTACGGCATCTCCTCGGGCGGGCAGGACGAGGGCCAGCCCGCGATGTTCGAGCTGGCGGACGGCGCGACCATCAAGAACGTCATCATCGGCACCGGCGCCGGTGACGGCATCCACTGCAAGGGCACGTGCACCGTGCAGAACGTCTGGTGGGAGGACGTCGGCGAGGACGCCGCGACCTTCAAGGGCTCGTCGTCCTCGCAGACCATGACCGTCGACGGCGGCGGTGCCCGGTACGCGTCCGACAAGGTGTTCCAGCACAACGGCCCGGGCACCTTCGTCATCAAGAACTTCCAGGTCTCCGACTTCGGCAAGCTCTACCGCTCGTGCGGCAACTGCTCCACGCAGCACGCCCGGACGGTGCAGATCTCCAACATCCAGGTCACCGCTCCTGGCAAGGCGCTCGTCGGGATCAACCCGAACCTCGGGGACCGCGCGACGATCTCCGGCGTGACGATCCTCAACGACTCGTCGCGCAAGATCGTCATCTGCGAGGAGTACCGGGGCGTCACGTCCGGGGAGCCGACCAAGGTCGGGTCGGGTCCGAGCAGCGCGTGCGGCTACAGCACGTCGAGCATCACCTACCGCTGACGCCTCAGCGGTCCGCGACGACCCGCGGCCGTGCCCGGTCGACGAGCCACCAGCCCGTCGCACCGAGCACGGCCGCGGCCGTCAGCACGGCCGGCCACGGGCCCAGCACGTCGGCTGCGACGTGCGACAGGACGAACACGACGAGGCCCACCGCCGCCACGGCGAGCGGACGCCACCAGCCGACCCGCGGCACGGCCAGCACCAGGCACGCCACGACGGTGGCGAGCAGGATCACGCCGCCGAGCCACCGCACACCCGTGCCCTGCGCGAGCGCGAACGCGGCGACGAGACCGACTGCGGCGACGAGGGCGACAGGCAGGCGAGGCATGCCGCACACGGTATCCGTCCCCCGCCGCCGGACGTCCCGTGCGGGCACCGGCCCGCCGGCCCTACGGTTGACCGGGGGAACCCGCCGGGCCCCGCTCGTCGAGACCAGGAGAGCCACGTGCCCACGCCGCCGATCGACCCGACGACCACGAGCGCCTGGCAGGCGCTCTCGGAGCACGAGAGCACGCTGCACCCGGACCTGCGCGGCTGGTTCGCGGACGACCCCGACCGCGCGCAGCGGCTGACCCTGCAGCTCGCCGACCTCACGGTCGACCTGTCGAAGAACCTGGTCACCGACGAGACGATCGCGCTGCTCGCACGCCTGGCCGACGAGGTGCACCTCACCGACCGGTTCGCCGCGATGCTCTCGGGCGAGCACATCAACGTCACGGAGGACCGCGCCGTCCTGCACACCGCGCTGCGTCGCCCCGCGGACGCCGAGCCGCCGCTGGTCGTCGACGGCCAGCAGGTCGACGACGACGTGCAGGCCGTGCTGGGCGAGGTCTTCGCGTTCGCCGAGCAGGTCCGTTCCGGCGAGTGGACGGGTGTCACGGGCGAGGCGGTGCGTACCGTCGTCAACATCGGCATCGGCGGCTCGGACCTGGGTCCCGTCATGGTCTACGAGGCCCTCGAGCCCTACGTCGCCGACGACCTGGAGGTGCGGTTCGTCTCCAACATCGACCCCACCGACCTCGCGCAGAAGACCGCGGACCTCGACCCGACGACCACGCTGTTCATCGTCGCCTCCAAGACGTTCACCACGCTCGAGACGCTGACCAACGCGCGGCTCGCGCGCCAGTGGCTGTGGGACTCGCTGGCCGCCGGCGGCCACATCGACGACTCCGACGACGCGCGGCGCGACGCCGTCGCGAAGCACTTCGTCGCCGTGTCGACGGCCCTGGACAAGGTCGCCGACTTCGGCATCGACCCGGACAACGCGTTCGGGTTCTGGGACTGGGTCGGCGGGCGGTACTCCGTCGACTCCGCGATCGGCACGTCGCTGGCGATCGCGATCGGCCCCGACGCGTTCGGCGACCTGCTCGCGGGCTTCCACGCGGTCGACGAGCACACGCGCACCACCCCGGTCGCGCAGAACGTGCCGTTCCTCATGGGCCTGCTGAACGTCTGGTACGTCAACTTCCTCGGCGCGCACACGCACGCGGTGCTGCCGTACGCCCAGCTGCTGCACCGCTTCCCCGCGTACCTGCAGCAGCTGACGATGGAGTCCAACGGCAAGTCCGTGCGCTGGGACGGCACCCCGGTGACGACGCAGACCGGTGAGGTCTTCTGGGGCGAGCCCGGCACCAACGGGCAGCACGCGTTCTACCAGCTCATCCACCAGGGCACGCGCCTGATCCCGGCGGACTTCATCGCCGTGGCGAACCCCGCCTACCCGCTGCGCGACGGCGACACCGACGTGCACAGCCTGTTCCTCGCCAACTTCTTCGCCCAGACCAAGGCGCTCGCGTTCGGCAAGACGGCCGAGGAGGTGCGGGCGGAGGGCACGGCGGAGGAGATCGTCCCGGCGCGCGTGTTCCCGGGCAACCGCCCCACGACCTCGATCCTGGCGCCCGCCCTCACGCCGTCGGTGGTGGGTCAGCTCATCGCGCTGTACGAGCACATCACGTTCGCGCAGGGCGTGGTGTGGGGCATCGACTCGTTCGACCAGTGGGGCGTCGAGCTGGGCAAGAAGCTCGCGACGCAGATCGCACCGGCAGTGCAGGGCGACGAGGCGGCGCTGGCCGCGCAGGACCCGTCCACCCGCGCCCTCATCGCCCGGTACCTCGAGCTGCGCGGCTGACCGACGCCCCGCGGCCGCGTGGCCGCCGCCCCGGCGGCCACGCGGCCTGCGGGCGTCGCACCCGGACGTCGTGGCAGGCTGACGTCGGTGGTCGACGGGACAGCGACGAGGAGGTGGCGCGATGGCCGAGCCGCAGGGACGCGTCCGCGTCGACGCCTGGACCTGGGCCGTCCGCCTGTTCCCCACGCGGTCGGCGGCGGGTGCCGCCTGCCGCGCCGGTCACGTGCGCGTCAACGGCGAGCGCGCCAAGCCGGCCACACAGGTGGTGCCGGGCGACGAGGTGCAGGTGCGCGGCGGCCACCGGGAACGGCTGGTGGTCGTGCAGCGCCTGCTGGTCAAGCGCGTGTCCGCCGAGGTCGCGCAGGCGTCCTACCTCGACCGCTCGCCCGTGCCGCCGCCGCGCGACCAGGTGGCGGTCGCCGCCCAGCGCGACCGCGGTGCCGGCCGCCCCACCAAGCGCGACCGGCGCGCCATCGAGCGGCTGCGCGGGCACTGAGCCCGGCGGCGTGCCGCCCCTGCGTCAGCGGGCGTCGGTCAGGGAGTCGGTAAGCGCCGCCATCCAGTCCCCCACCCCGGTCTGCTCCAGGAGGTCCGCGACCCGCGGGCTGACCGCGGCCAGCCTCAGGGGCAGCCCGCGCTCGGCTGCGTCCCGTGCGAGCCGCACCAGGACGGACAGCCCGGTCGAGTCGAGGAAGGTCACGTCCGACGCGTCGACGTCCACCCCGCGCACGGCCGGCGCGTCGAGCGCGTCCCACAGTGCGGGCGCGTCCCGCTCCCGCACCGCCAGGTCGATCGCGCCGCCGAGGACGACGCGCAGCGTGGCGCCCTCGTCACGAACCTCGAGGTGCCCGCCCAGCGCCGGTCGTGCGTCCATCGGCAGAGTGTGCCCCACGTCACCGGCATCCGGCACGCCGAGGGTGAAGCTCCGCGCGCGGCCTCGACGGCCGGTGTCGGTGGCGGCCACTACGTTGCGGCCATGATCACACTCGGACGGGCCGCGCTCGTCACCCCGGACCTGGGGCGCGCCGCAGCCTTCTACCGCGACGCCTTCGGGTTCCGCACCCTGTTCGAGGGCAGCTTCGGCGACTATCCCCTGCTGCACGTCGGCCCCGGCGGGCTCACGGACGCGGGACTCTGGCTGCGACCGGCGGCGTCCGAGGACCCCGTGGGCCGGCAGGGCGGCACCGGCCCCTTCCTGGTCCTGTACCTCGACCCGGCCGAGCTCGACGGGACCGTCGAGCGCTGTGCCGCGCTCGGCGCCCCGGCGCACCACACGGCGCAGGACGACGACGGGCGGTACGCCCACGTCCGCGACCCGGACGGCAACGAGATCATCCTCGCCGCCCTGGTGACACGGCCGACGACAGGCGACTGACGGCGGTCGTGCCGGTGCGTGAGGTGCAGCCCCGGGGCCGCACCCGCTCGGGTGCATCCTGGTGACCGTGACCGTGACCGTGACGAGCGACGTGACGAGCGACGCGACCGGCGACGCGCACGTCGTCGTCCCGTGCCCCGCGGGTCTCGACGTGCGCCGCACGACCGGACGCCTGAGGCGCGGCACGGGTGACCCCACGTGGTCCTGGGCGCCGGACGGGATCTGGCACGCGACCCGACGCGGCGGCGACGTCGTGACGCTGCGGCTGCGCCCCGTGCCCGGCGGCGTGCGCGCCGACGCGTGGGGCCCGGGTGCCGAGGCCGCCCTGTCCGACGCCCCGGGCCTGCTGGGCCTGCAGGACGACGCGAGCGGGTTCGCAGCCCACCTGCACCCGGTCGTGGCGCGTGCCCACCGCACGCACGGCGGGGTGCGCCTCGCGCGGGGCGGGGACGTGTGGTCCACCGTCGTCACCGCGGTGCTGGAGCAGCGCGTCGTGGGCGTCGACGCGCACGCGTCCTGGCGCCGGCTCGTCACCCGGCACGGCACGGCCGCGCCCGGGCCTGCTCCCGAAGGGCTGCGCGTCGCACCGCCGCCGCGCGTGTGGGCCACGCTCCCGGTGTGGGAGTGGCGCGGTGCAGGGGTCGACGCGCAACGGTCGGACACCGTGCGGCGGGCAGCCGCCGTCGCGCACGCGTTCCACGCGGACCTGACGCCCGCCGAGCTCGCGCGCCGCCTGCTCACCGTGCGCGGCATCGGCCCGTGGACGGCCGCCGAGGTGACGTCACGCGCGCTGGGCGACCCCGATGCCGTGCAGGTGGGGGACGCGCACCTGCCGCACCTGGTGGGCTGGGCGCTCACCGGCCGCCGCGCCGACGACGCGGGCATGCTGCGGCTGCTGTCCCCCTGGCAGGGCCACCGCCAGCGGGTGCTCGTCCTGCTGCAGACCACGCACCTCGGGCGGATGCCGGCCTACGGGCCGAGGGCCCGCCGCGCCCTGCCCCTGCGCTGACGCACCCGCCGGGGCGGGACCCCGGGCGTGGACTGACGTGCCGCCCTCGCGGGACCCGGCGATACTGGGCCCGACCCCGCCCCGACCCAGGAGGAGCCATGGCCCACGACGACACCGCGCCCACGACCGACGCGGCACCCGAGGCTCCCTCGCGCGCCGCGACGGGTGTGCTGTGCCTGCTGCTCTTCGTCGGCGCGTTCGCGCTGCTGACGATCGGCTTCGACTCCGACGGGTTCGCCGGCGCCGCGTTCGTCACCGCCGGCATCCTGGCGTTCGGGCTGGCGTACGCGATCCCCACGACGATCCTGCCGGCGCTCGAGGACCGCGACCGCCTGTGACGACGCCCGCCGCCACCCCGACGAGCCTCGTGCTCGTGCGCCACGGTGAGAGCGTCGGCAACGTCGCGGCCACCCGCGCCGACCGCGAGGCTGCGCCCGTGGTCGACGTCGCGACGCGGGACGCCGACACCCCGCTGTCGGACCTCGGGCGCGCCCAGGCCGAGGCGCTCGGCGTCTGGCTCGCCACGCTGCCGTCGGACGAGCAGCCCGAGGTCGTCTGGTGCTCGCCGTACCTGCGGACGCTGGAGACGGCCACGATCGCGCTCCGAACCGCGGGGCTCGACCTGACGGTGCGGCGCGACGAGCGCCTGCGCGACCGCGAGCTCGGCATCCTCGATCGCCTGACGTGGCGCGGCGTGCGGGACCGGTACCCCGAGGAGGCCGAGCGCCGCCGGCACCTCGGGAAGATGTACCACCGCCCGCCGGGCGGCGAGTCGTGGGCCGACGTCGCGCTGCGGCTGCGCGCCGCCGTCGGCGACCTGGCGCCCCGTGACGCGGACCGACGGGTGCTCGTCGTCGCGCACGACGCGGTCGTCATGCTGCTGCGCTTCGCGCTCGAGGAGCTCACCGAGGACGAGCTCATGGCCGTCGTGCGCGAACGCAGCGTGCGCAACGCCTCGGTCACCCGGCTCGACCGTGTCGACGGCGCGTGGCGGCTCGTCGCCTTCGACGAGGTCGACCACCTCGCGGAGCTCGACGCGCCGGTGACCGAGCACCCGGGAACGGGTGACTCCGGTGGGTGACCTGGTGCTCAGCCCCGCGCTGCTGCGGGATCACCCGCTGCCGCAGCCCACGGGCGGCAAGGACGCGCGCGGGGGCGTGCTCGTGCTCGGCGGTGCGCGCGGGACGCCGGGCGCCGTCCTGCTGGCCGGGCTCGCGGCGCTGCGCGTCGGCGCGGGTCGGCTCACGCTCGGCGTGGCCGCGTCGGTCGCCGCACCGCTGGCCGTCGCGGTCCCCGAGGCAGGGGTCGTCGCGCTCGACGAGGGGCCCACGGGCTCCGTCACGGGTCCCGGCGACACGCTGGGCAGCGAGCTGGAGCGTGCCGACGTCGTCGTCGTCGGGCCAGGACTGGACGAGCCGGACGGGACGCTCGCCCTGCTGCGTGCCGCGGTGCGGGCCGCTCCCGACGCGACGCCGTTCGTGCTCGACGCGTTCGCGCTGGGCGTGCTGCGCGACGCCGCGGACGTCCGTGAGGCGCTGCAGGGGCGCGCGGTGCTCACGCCCAACACGAGCGAGGCCGGTCGCCTCCTGGGCGAGGAGGCCGGCACCACCGACGAGGGACGCGACGACGGTGACGTCCCCGCGGCCGCCCGCATCGCGGACGAGTACGGGGTCGTCGTCGCCTGCGCCGGGGTCGTGGCGGAGCCGCACGGGCGACGCTGGCGCTCGTCGACCGGGTACTCCGGGCTGGGCACGTCGGGCAGCGGGGACGTCCTGGCGGGTGCCGTCGGCGGCCTGCTCGCACGCGGCGCCGACCCGGCGCAGGCTGCCTGCTTCGGTGTCGAGGTGCACGGCGTGGCGGGTGACCGGCTCGCGGCGGCCGTGGGGCCGCACGGGTACCTGGCGCGCGAGCTCCTGGCCGAGCTCCCGCGGGTGCTCGTGGAGCTGCGCGCGCGCTGAGCCCGCGCCCGCTCCGCTGTGCGCGGACGCACCGGCGGACCACGTGCGGGATGCCGCACACTGGTCACGTGGACACACCTCGCATGAACGTCGAGTCGTTCAACCTGGACCACCGCACCGTCGTCGCGCCGTACATCCGGCTCGCGGACCTCAAGGAGCTGCCCCACGGGGACGTCCTGTCGAAGTTCGACGTGCGGTTCACGCAGCCGAACGTGGCGCACCTCGAGATGGACGCCGTGCACTCCCTCGAGCACCTGTTCGCCGAGCACGCGCGCAACCACTCGGACCGTGTCCTGGACTTCTCCCCCATGGGCTGCCAGACGGGCTTCTACCTCATGCTCGAGGGCCGGTGGACGACCGAGCAGGTCGCGGACCTCGTGGCCGCCACGCTCACCGACGTCCTCGGCGCGGACGAGGTGCCCGCGGCCAACGAGGTGCAGTGCGGCTGGGGCGCGCACCACACCCTCGCCGGCGCGCAGGATGTCGCCCGCACGTTCCTCGCGGCCCGTGACGAGTGGAGCTCGGTGACGGCGTGAGCGGCATCGCGGAGCTGTCCGCCGCATCCGGTGCTCGTGCGGACGCCGTCGTCGTCACGGCGATGGGCGTCGAGGCGTCACCCTTCCTCGACCGGGCGTCCGCCGTCGGGGACGAGGTCGAGGTCGTCGGCGCCCGGCGCCGCGTGCTCGACATGAACGGGGCGCGCGTCCTGCTCGTGACCTGCGGCATCGGCATCGTCAACGCGGCCTCGGCCGCGACGCTCGCGCTGCACGGGACGGGCGCGCGCGTCGCGCTGAGCGCGGGCTCGGCCGGCGGCCTGGGGCTCGACGTGCGCGTCGGCGACGTGGTCGTCGGCGCGACGACCGTGTTCGGCGCGGCCGACGCGCGGGTCTTCGGCTACGCGCTCGGACAGGTACCCGGCATGCCCGCGCGGTTCGATGCGGACCCCGCCCTGCTGACCGCGGCGGCGGGCGTCGACGCCGGTGGGCCGACCGTGCGCACCGGCCTGATCGTGTCGAGCGACGTCTTCGTCGACGCGGAGCGGGCCGTGGGCATGCGTGAGGCGTTCCCCGACGCGCTCGCGTGCGACATGGAGTCGACCGCGCTGGCGCAGGCGGCGTACCTGGCGGGGGTGCCCTTCCTCTCCGTGCGCGGCATCTCCGACCTGTGCGGACCGATCGCGGGCGTCGACTTCAGCGCGCACGTCGACGACGCGGCCGAGCGTTCGGCGACGGTCGTCGTGGGCCTGCTCGACGCGTTCCTCGCGACGGCGTAGGCCTCACCCGCGACGCCAACTCGTCCCGTCGGCGACCACCGGCCGCGGCCGGCGACGAGATCGCGCGGCCGGGCCGGTCTGCACGGGTGGACGGAATTGCGTCGACCCTCCGCGGGTTGCCCACAGAGACTGTCGGGGTGCTCTCCTGCACCCTCTCCCCGTCCGGCCCGCACCAGACCCGTGCCCGTGGGCACCGACGACAGGCGACCACGTGACCGACCGCACCGCTCCACCCACCGCTCTGGTGGACCCGACCTCCGACGCGCCCGACGTGCCGGCGACGATGTCGGCGCGCGACCGGCTCGCCGTCACGCTCCTGCTCGTCTCCACGTTCGTCGTCATCCTCAACGAGACGATCATGGGCGTCGCGCTCCCGCGCCTCATGGACGACCTCGCGATCACCGCGAGCACCGCGCAGTGGCTGACCACGGCCTTCCTGCTGACCATGGCCGTCGTCATCCCCGTCACGGGCTTCTTCCTGCAGCGGACGACGACCCGCGGCGCGTTCCTCACCGCCATGGGGCTCTTCTCGCTCGGCACGCTCGTGTGCGCGCTGTCCCCCGGGTTCGAGGTTCTGCTGGCCGGGCGCGTCGTGCAGGCCACCGGTACCGCGGTCATGCTGCCGCTGCTCATGACGACCGTGATGACCGTGACGCCCCCCGCGTCGCGCGGCCGGACCATGGGCAACATCTCGATCGTCATCTCCGTCGCACCGGCGCTGGGCCCGACGATCTCCGGGCTGATCCTCTCGGTCCTGGACTGGCGCTGGATGTTCGGTCTCGTCCTGCCCATCGCGCTGGGCGCCCTCGCGCTGGGCGCGCTGCGGCTGCCGGACGTCACCGAGCCCCGACGCGCGCGCGTGGACGTCGTGTCCGTGGTGCTGTCGGCGGTCGCCTTCGGCGGGCTCGTCTTCGGCATGTCCCGCATCGGTGAAGCAGCGACCGGCGGTCTCGAGGCGGTCACGCTCGGCGCGCTGCTGGCCGGGGCCGCCGGCCTGACGCTCTTCGTCGCGCGTCAGCTCCGGCTGCAGCGCACCGACGACGCCCTGCTGGACCTGCGCACGTTCCGGTCCCGCACCTTCGCCGTGGGCGTGGCGCTGATGGCCGTGATGATGGTGGCGCTCTTCGGCGTCATCATCATGCTGCCGATCTACGCGCAGGACGTGCTGGGGGTCGACACCCTGCGCACGGGTCTGATGCTCCTGCCCGGTGGCCTGCTCATGGGCCTGCTGGCACCGGCCGTCGGGCGCGCGTACGACCGGGTCGGGCCGCGGCCCTTGCTGGTCCCCGGCACGCTGCTGGTGAGCGCCGCCACGTGGGGCATGGCCCTGCTGCTGGGCGCCGGCAGCTCGCCGTGGCTGCTGGTGGGCGCGCACCTGACGATGTCCGCCGGCCTGGCGCTCGTCTTCACGCCGTTGTTCACCTCGGCCCTCGGGTCGGTCCCCCCGGACCGGTACTCGCACGGGTCCGCCGTGATCGGGACGGTCCAGCAGGTGGCCGGTGCCGCGGGGACGGCGGTGTTCGTCACGGTGCTGTCCGCCACCGCCGCGGGCCTGGTCGCGGGGGGTGCGTCCGAGGTCGTCGCGACCGCCGGCGGGGTGCGGGCGGCGTTCCTGGTCGGTGCCGTGATCACGCTCCCGGCGGTCGTCGCCGCGTTCGCCGTGCGCCCGGCCCCCGCGGGGGCGCCCGTCCCGGCGCACCACTGACGCCCCGCGCGTGGCCGCCGTTCAGGAGCCTGCGGGCCTCTGACCGGCGGCCGCGAGCTGCGTGACGGCGTCGAGCACGACGGCGTGCAGCCGCGGGTCGTCGAGCGGGCGGAAGTGCCCGTCAAGAGGCAGCCGGACGTTGACGGCCCCCCGCAGCTCGCTGCCCCCGGGCACGTGCGGGTCGAACCGTGCGAAGACCGACCAGATCCGCGCGTGCGTCGCGACCTCGCGGGCGAGGGCCAGCACGTGCGGGTCCAGCGGCGACAGCGCGCGCACGGGCCGAGCGGGGAACCAGCGCGCGTACACCGAGCCCGCGAAGGGCGTGTTGACGGCGACGAGCCCGGCGACGTCCGGCCCCACCACGGGGTCGGACAGCACGAGCTTGCCGATCAGCCCGCCCTTCGAGTGCGCGACGAGGACCACCCGCCCGAGCGCGAGCTCCTCGAGCCGCGCGACGGCGAGGCGCGCCGACTCCTCCAGCCCCCGGCGGTTGATCCCGAGAGCGGGGACCGCGTGGACGGGGTGCCCCGCCGCGTACAGCGCCCGTGCCAGCCCGGACATCACGGGCCACGTCTCGTAGATCCCCGGCAGCAGGACCACCGGTACGCGGTCCCCCGTCGCCAGCGCGTCGACCGGCGGCGGGCGGAGCGTCGCGCGCGCCTGGGCACGGACGACCCACGCGTAGTCCCGCGCCCACGCCACCCCCTGCTCGAGCCGACGCGGCACCACTCCCCTCACCCCACGTGCTCCCGGACCAGGTCGCTGACCTCGGACGCGTGGTCGTACATCACGGCGTGCCCGCCGCCGGGGACGGTGACGACACGTCCCTGCGGCACGCTCCCCGCCAGGAGCTGCGCCCAGTCGTCGGGCGCGACGCTGTCCCGCGCACCGCGCACGACCAGCACCGGCACGTCGACGTGCGGCAGCCGGACCTCGATGTGGTGGCGCAGCATCGCGCGCAGCTCCGTCAGGTACCAGCGCGGGCCGCACTCGAGGTAGGAGCGCAGCAGCACGCGCTGCAGCGCCGCGGAGTCGTGCGCCGTGCTGCGCGCGAGCCGCAGCAGCTGACGCGGGGCCGAGCGCCCCGCCGCGTCGGTCGTCGGGCCCACGAGCACGAGTCCCGACACCACCCCGGGTGCGGACGCCGCGACCTCGGTCACGACCTGCGCCCCCATCGAGTGGCCCACGAGCGTGGGGCGCACCAGGTCGGCCCGCTCGATCCACCGTGTGACCAGGCGCGCGAGGTCCTCGACCTCGAGACGGTCACCGGGGCGCGGCAGGCCCGCGAAGCCCGGCAGGTCCAGGACGTGGACCGTGCCGCTGCGGGCCAGGTGCTGCGCGAGGTGCTCGAAGGAGGCGGACGACGCCCCGAGCCCGTGCACGAGCACGACGTCGCGGCGCGCCTCGGCAGGCTGGTCGGGCGAGGCGTTCGCGAGTGTCCAGGCACGCAGCGTGAGGCCGTCGATCCGGTGGTCGTTGACCGTCGCCCCGTCGGGTGTGCGTGGACCTCGGACCGTCAGCGGCATGACTCTCCCGTCGCGCGCGGCCCGGGCGGACGCGCCACCGGATCGTCGCACGGGCAGCACTGACCCGCGCGCGGTACGCACCTCAAGGAGGCCCCGTAGCCGCCGCACGGTCAACCCGCCGGGAGCTCGAGCACGGCCCGCGCACCGCCCGTCGGCGCGGTGTCGAGGTGCACGTCGCCGCCGAGCTCGCGCGCGACCTCACGGGCGATCGCCAGCCCGAGGCCGGCCCCGCCCGTGTCGCGCTCGCGCGCCTCGTCGAGCCGCACGAACCGCTCGAACACGCGCTCGCGGTCGGCGGGCGCCACGCCGCGCCCGTCGTCGTCGACGACGACCTGCGCACGCGCCGTCCCCTCGCCCGCCCCGACCCCCACCCGGACCTCGACGGTCGAGCGCGCGTGCCGCACGGCGTTCGCGACCAGGTTGCGCACGACCCGGCCGACCGCCTCAGGGGCCCCGGTGCCCGTCGCCTCGCCGCTGACGGTGACGCGCACCCCCCGTGCCGCGGCGTCGGGCGCGACGGCGGCCACGGCGTCCGCGACGACGGTCGCGAGGTCCACGGGACCCGCAGCCACGTCCCAGGAGCCCACGCGCGCGAGGACCAGGAGGTCGTCGACGAGCGTCTGCATGCGCGCGACCTGCGGTGCGAGGTCCGCGACGAGGTCCGCGACCGGGTAGGCCTCGGGGTGGGCCGCGGCCACCTCGACCGCGGCCCGGGTGGCGGCCACGGGTGAGCGCAGCTCGTGCGCGGCGTCCGCGACGAACGTGCGCTGGCGCGCGGCGGCGACCTCCAGCCGGTCGAGCATCGCGTTGAGCGTGCGGGCGAGCGCGCCCAGCTCGTCGTCGGCCGCCGGCACCGGCAGGGAACCCGGCCCACCCGCGAGCGCGACCTCGGCGGCGGCCGCACGCAGCTGCTCGACGGGTGCCAGCGCCCGGCCCAGGACGGTCCAGAGCACGAGGCCGAACCCCGCGGTCAGGACGGGCACGACGAGCAGCAGCGCGATGCGCAGCGCGCGCAGCACGGCCTGCACGTCGGTCGCGGGCACGGTCGTCACGAGCGTCGCGGGCGCGCCACGGTAGGTGACAGCGCGGACGGCCGCCCGCGCGACGTCGTCGTAGGCGCTCGCGTCGGTGCCCAGCACGAGCGGCTCCTCCCCGGCACGTGCGCGCCAGTCCGCGAGCGTCGCGGCGTCCACCACCGGCAGCGTGCGGGTCGCCGTCGTCGACGTCGCCAGCACTCCCCCGTCCGCGTCGAGCAGCTGCGCGACCTCGCCCGGCTGGACCACGGGCAGCGCGTCGGGGACCCGGTCGTCGGCGACGAGCGCCGCGAGCGTCGCGGAACGGTCGCGGACGACGTCGTCGAGCGCGGCGGTCCGTGCCGTGCCGAGGGCGGCGGACAGCGCCAGCGCGCCGGCGACGAGCACGGCCGCGACCGCGAGGGTCGCGACGAGCGTGAGCCGCGCACGCAGCGACATCCCGCGCGCCGGCCGGGACCCGGCCTCGTGCGACGCGCTCACGGATCGCCCACCCGGTACCCGGCGCCGCGCACCGTGGCGACGGCGTCGCGCCCGAGCTTGCGGCGCAGGTAGCCGACGTACACCTCGACGACGTTGGGGTCCTCACCGCCGGTGTCGAAGACGTGGTCGAGCAGCTCGATCTTGCCGACGACCCGCCCCGCGTGACGCAGCAGGTACTCCAGGAGCGCGGTCTCCCGCAGCGTCAGCTCGACCGGCCGGCCGGCCCGCGTCACGGCGCGGGACGACGGGTCGAGCGTCAGGTCGCCGACCCGCAGCACCGCCGGGCGCGGGGCGACGGGGCGGCGCACGAGCGCACGCAGCCGGGCCACGAGCACGACGAACGAGAACGGCTTGGTGAGGTAGTCGTCGGCGCCGACGTCGAGCCCGTCGGCGACGTCGTGCTCACCGTCCTTCGCGGACAGCATGAGCACGGGCGTCCACACGTCCTGCGCCCGCAGCGCGGTGACGACGTCGTAGCCGTTGCGCCGCGGCAGCATCACGTCGACGACCAGCACGTCGTACGCGCCGTCGACCGCCATCGCCAGGCCCGTGTCGCCGTCGTGCGCGGCGTCGACCGCGAACCCCTCGGCCGTCAGCCCCCGGCGCAGGGCGCGCACGAGCCCGACCTCGTCGTCGACCACGAGCACGCGCACCCCGGCAGCATCCCACCCGTCGCGCGGCGGCACGCCGCCCGCGGTCGCCGCGCTCTCAGTGTCCGCTCAGGCCGCAGGGTGCACGGTGGGGCCATGGACACCACCCCTGTCTCGCCCACCCGGTCACGGATCCGCGCTGCCTGGGCGGTCCCCACCGCCGCCGTGGTGGCCGTCGCCGGGGCGTTCGCGGCTCCTCCGCTGCTCGCGTCGGCGGGCTCGGCGACGCTGGCGGAGCTCACGCCCGAGCAGCTGCTGACCCGGGTCCTGGAGTCGGAGCCGCAGGCGCTGTCGGGGACCGTCGTCCACACGGCACGCCTCGGGCTGCCCGACCTGTCGATGACCCAGGTCGCCGGTGCGGACCCGGTGAGCCTCCTCAGTGGTTCGACCACGCTGCGCGTGTGGTCCGACGGCGGGCAGCGCTCGCGCGTCTCCCTGCTGGGGACGGCCTCGGAGTACTCGGTCGTGGCCGACGGCACGCAGGCGTGGACGTACTCGTCGTCGGACGACGAGGTCGTGCACTACGCCCTGTCGCCCGACGACGCCGCGCGCGCCGAGAAGATGCGGGCCACCGCCCGGCCGCCTGCGGACCTGCCGACCCCCGACGAGCTCGGACGCGAGGCGCTCGAGCGCGCACAGCGCGACGCGACCGTGAGCGTGGACGCGGCGACGACCGTCGCGGGCCGGGACGCCTACCAGGTGGTCGTGACCCCGCGGAGCAGCACGACCCTCGTCGGCCGCATCGTCGTGGCCGTCGACGCCCGGACGTGGTCACCGCTGCGCGTGCAGGTGTGGGGCAGCGACGACGCCGCGACACCGGCGCTCGAGCTCGGCTTCACCGACGTGACCTTCGCGGCCCCCGACGACGCGGTCCTGACCTTCTCGGCACCCCCGGGTGCGAGCGTGCGGGAGATCGTCCTGCCGCTGCCCGACGACGCGGCGCTCGCGGGACTCGCACCGAGCGACCTGCCGACGTCCCTGCCGGACGACCCGGCCGACGCGCCCCTGCCGGAGGGCACGCGGGTCACCGGCACCGGGTGGGACACCGTCGTCGAGCTGTCGGACGTCGACGTCGCGGCACTCGTGGCGGGCGACCCCGGGGCCGTCGCCGGGCTGCCGCAGGTCGACAAGCAGCTCGGGTCGGCCGGCGCGCAGGAGCTGTACGAGGAGTTCGCACCCGAAGGCGACGGTCCGGGCGTGGACCTCGACACGGTGGCGCTCTACGAGCAGCTGACCACGCCCGTCGAGGGCGGCCGCGCGCTGTCCTCGGCCCTCCTGTCGGTCCTGGTGCTCGACGACGGCCGGGTGCTGGTCGGCGCGGTCCCGGTCGACGCGCTGCGCGCGGCGGCCGGGGAGTGACCACGGTCCGGGCGGCGGCCGCCCCGGTGGCCGCCCCCGCACCGGCGCCTGCTGTGCCGCAGGCTGGTGCCGTGAGCGACGACGCCATCCGCACGCACGGGCTGACCAAGCGGTTCCGCACGGGTCAGGTCGCGGTCGACGGCATCGACCTGGCCGTGCCACGAGGCGCGGTCTACGGGTTCCTGGGGCCCAACGGGTCGGGCAAGACGACCACCATCCGCATGCTGCTGGGGCTGGTCGCGCCGACCGCCGGGCAGGTGCACCTGCTGGGTGAACCCATGCCGCAGGCTGCGGCGCGGGTCCTGCCCCGCGTCGGCGCCCTGGTCGAGGGCCCGGCGTTCCAGCCGTACCTCTCGGGGAGGGCCAACCTCGCGCGCCTCGACGCCGTCGACGGGTCGGCCGACCCGCGCACCGCCCGCGCGCGGGCCGACGCCGCGCTCGAGCGCGTCGGCCTCGGGGCCGCCGCCGACAAGCGCTACCGGCAGTACTCGCTGGGCATGAAGCAGCGCCTCGGTCTCGCGGCCGCCCTGTTGCGACCACGGGACCTGCTGGTCCTCGACGAGCCGACCAACGGTCTGGACCCGCAGGGCACTCGCGAGGTCCGGCACCTCGTGCGCGAGCTCGCCGACGCGGGCACCACCGTGCTCGTGTCCTCGCACCTGCTCGCCGAGATCGAGCAGGTGTGCACGCACGTCGGGATCATGGGCGGCGGACGGCTGCTGCTGCAGGGCCCGCGTGAGGACCTCGCGGCCCGGCGAGGGTCACGCGTGGTGGTGCGCACGCCGCAGGCCGACGGCGCCGCGGCGCTCGCGGAGCTGCGGCGCCTGGGGCTGGCGGACGCGGCCGTCGAGCCCGTGGCTGCGGACGGCGTCGTGACGGTCTCCGCAGCCCTCGCCGACGACGAGCCGGGCGCGTCGAGCGCGCTGCCCGCGCCGCAGGACATCGCGGGTGCGCTCGTGCACGCCGGTGTCGGGATCCTCACGTTCGACGTGCGCCGCCCGTCGCTGGAGCAGGTCTTCGTCGAGCTCACCGGGGAGGGATTCGATGTCGCTCGTTGACACCGCAGCGACGGGCGCGGCACCCGCCGACGCCCCCGTCCGCTACCGCGGCGCCACGGCCCGTCTCGTGCGGTCCGAGCTCGCGCTGGTCCTGGGGCGACGGCGCAACATCGTGCTGCTCGTCGGCCTGGCCCTCGTGCCGCTGCTGCTCGGCGTGGTCCTCTACCTCGCGCAGGACGCCGGACTCGCGGGTCAGGGCCCGCCGTTCGTCGCGCGCGTCACCGGCAACGGCCTGTTCCTCGTCGTCGCGTCGCTCTTCCTGTGCACGCCGTTCCTGCTGCCGCTGACCATCGGGATCGCGTCGGGTGACGCCATCGCCGGCGAGGCGTCCACGGGCACGCTGCGCTACCTGCTGGTCGTGCCCGTCGGCCGCGGCCGGCTGCTGGCCGTCAAGGCGCTGGGTGCGCTGGCCTTCGCGGCGGCGTCCGTGCTCGGGATCGCGGTCGTCGGGCTCGTGACGGGAGCGGCGCTGTTCGGCATCGACGACCTGACGCTCCTGTCGGGGACGACCGTGCCGCTCGCCGACGGCGTGCTGCGCGTCGCGGGCGTCGTGGCGTACGTGGGGCTGTCGATGACCGGCCTGGTCGCCGTCGGGCTGTTCTTCTCGACGCTCACCGAGGTGCCCGTCGGCGCGATGGCCGCGACGGTCGTCGTGGCGGTCGTCTCGAGCGTGCTGGACCAGCTGCCGCAGGTCGCGGTCATCCACCCCGCGCTCCTCACGCACCACTGGTTCGACTTCGCGGAGATGCTGCGCGTCGTGCCGTCGGCGGACGTCCTGGCGCAGGGGCTGGCCGTGCAGGCTGGTTGGGTCGTCGTGTTCGGCACCTTGGCGTGGGCGAGGTTCACGACGGGCGACGTCTCGTCCTGACCGCCCACCGCGGCGAGCGCTCACACGATCCGCGGCGCGTCGGGCGCGAACCGGCGCTGCACGCGGCCGCCGAGCGCGAGTCCGGCCAGCACCCCCAGGCTGATCGCGACCATCGAGATACCCGTCGTCATGATCGTCGTGATCGCCTGGTCCGTCGAGCGCCCCAGCGCGGACGTCACCCCGACCAGGCCGAGCGCACCGGGCACCAGGACCCAGAACCCGGGCAGGAAGGTCACGAGGAACGGTGGCGCACCGCGCCGTGCCGCGGCGAGCATCGCGACGGGCGTCATCGCCAGCGCCCCGACGAACGACGACACCACGGCACCGAACAGGACGCCCCCGATCACCTGGCCCGCGTACGCCACCAGCAGCACGAGGGTGATCCACGGCAGCGACCCCTGGCGCGCGGCGTTGTTCAGCACCACGCCGACCGCGTACACCAGCACGCCGACCCAGGGTCCGAACCATCCGAGCGGCTGACCGGTGCTCCCCGTACCGACATCGGCGGCGGGCACCCCGACGAGCCCGGCGGCGGTCGTGATGCCCAGCGCCAGCAGGACGAGCTGCATGACGCCGGCCGCGAGCCGTGACGACCCCGCGATCATCTGACGCGTCGCGAGGTCGATGACACCCGTGGTCAGCAGCGCCCCCGGCAGGAACGTCACGAGGGGCGCGACCAGCGGGGCCAGCAGGCCCACCGGCCACCCCGTGCGGACCAGCAGCAGGACCGGGACGGCGACGACGAACGCGCACAACGCCACGAGCAGGCCCTCGTACACCGCGGGGACGCGCCGCGTGGCCGTCGTGACGGCAGCCACCACGCCACCGAGCACGGCGGCGACGAGGACGTCGAGCCACCCGCCGCCCAGGACGAGCGAGAGCCCCGCCGCCACGGCCACGTAGCCCAGGGCGCGCCGCGTGAGCGACGACGTGGGCTCCGACATCACGATCGTCGACAGCTTCTCCAGCCCTTCGCGCGGACGCACGTCCCCGCGCGAGGCCGCGTCGGCGAGGTCCAGGACGTCGGCGACCTGGTCGAGGCGCAGCGTCCGGCTCCCGGCGGCGCTCACGGCCGTCCGCACGGTGTCGTGCTGCGGCACCGAGACCATCAGGGCCGTCGGGAACGTCACCACGGCGGCGTCGGGCAGGCCGTTGACCGTCGCGACACGCTCCAGGGTCGAGTCGACCTGCACGATCGGCGAGCCCGTGTCGATCATGGCCTCGCCGAGGCGCACCAGGAACAGCACCGTGACGTCGGCGCGGGCGCTGAGCGCGTCGACGTCCTCGCCCGGCTCGCCGTGGTGCATCTCGCGGTCGTGCGGCACTCCGTCGCGCACTTCGCCGTCGTCCGGCCCGCCGTGGTCCGGCTCACCGACGACCCGCTCGTCCGCGCGCGACGCGCCGGGTGGCACCACGAGGGTGGTGTCGGCTGCGCCCAGCGGCGGGAGCTCGAGCGTCGGGGTGTCGTCACCGTCCGGTGTCGCCGTACTCGTCGCCGTCGGGACCCTCGTCAGCGTCGCCGTGCCCGTCGGCAGCCGTGGACGGCTCGTCCGCCGCAACCACCAGGCGATCCCGGCGGCGGCCAGCACGAGCACGAGCGCGGCCGCCAGGACCGTGCCCCACGGCAACGACGACTCCGTGACCGCCGGCCCCGAGGGCCACTGCTGCACGAGCGCACCCGACGTGGAGGTCGGTCGCGGCGTCGACGTGGGGACGCCCGTCACGGCGGTGGGCGTGGGCTCGAGCGCGGGAGCGGTGGAGACCTGCGGGGTTGGGGCGGGAGTGGCGTCGACCGGCGGCACCGGTGCGTCCGTCGCGGGGTCGACGGTCGGCTCGACCGGCACGGGTGCCGGAGCGGTCGTCACGTCGGGCTCGGCCGGTGCGGTCGTCGCCCCGTCGGGGACCTCCTGGATCTCCTCGACGTCCTGAGGGTCCACCTGGAGCCCTCGCAGCGGAGCGGCCACGGAGAGCGGGGACGCGGGTGACGTCACGTCCGGCTCCCGCGGCACCGTGCCCGGCGGACCGCGTCCTGGTTGCGCACCCGGTCTTCTCCCCTCGACCACGTCCGCACGGCTCGTCCTGCGACCCCTCGTAGGCACGCTACCGACGCAGCGACCGTCGGGCACGGCAGGATAGGGGCGTGACCATCACCCCCGAACACACCCGACGTCTGCGTTCCGCGCTGTTCGTCGACTTCGACAACGTCTACATCGGCCTGGCGCGCCTCGACCCGCAGGCGGCCGAGGCGTTCGCGACGGACCCCGCCCACTGGTTGTCCGAGCTCGGCCAGGGGTCCGACGTCGACGGTGACCTGACGCGCCGGTTCCTGGTGCGCGCGTGCTACCTGAACCCGTCGGTGTACTCGCGTTTCCG